>NZ_CP121667.1:0-1247500 GCF_029714545.1 Bradyrhizobium pachyrhizi
ATGACGAACACGGAACAGGATCGCTGGTCGCGGGTGAAGGGACGTTTGCGGACGAGCGTTGGCGAGGACGTCTACACGAGCTGGTTCGCTCGGATGGATCTGGAGAGCGTGCACGACGAGAGCGTGCACCTGTCGGTTCCGACCCGGTTCCTCAAGAGCTGGATCCAGGCGCACTATGCCGAACGCGTGCTTTCCTGCTGGCAGGCCGAGATGCCCGAAGTGCATCGCATCGACCTCACCGTGCGCTCGGCGATCCGCGCGACGGCTCCGGTGAAGGAAACGGTTGCGCCCGTCGAAGTGCGCCGCATCGAGCGCACCGACGGCCGGCTCGTGCCTGAACTGCGCTCGGTTGCGACCGCGCCGGTGTCCGCGAGCCACGACGCGCTCGGCGGCTCGCCGCTCGATCCGCGCCTGACCTTCGCCAGCTTCGTCGTCGGCAGGTCCAACACGCTGGCCCATGCGGCGGCCCGCCAGGTCGCGGAAGGTCGCCGCGGCGATCCCGTGATGTTCAACCCGCTCTACATTCATGCCGGCGTCGGCCTCGGCAAGACGCATCTGCTGCAGGCGGTGACCTGGGCCGGCAATTCCGGCAGCGAGCGCAAGGTGCTGTATCTCACCGCCGAGAAATTCATGTACGGCTTCGTCGCGGCGCTGAAGACGCAGACGGCGCTGGCCTTCAAGGAGGCGCTGCGCGGCATCGACGTGCTGGTCATCGACGATCTGCAGTTCCTGCAGGGCAAGTCAACGCAGGCCGAGTTCTGCCACACGCTGAACGCGCTGATCGATGCCGGCCGCCAGGTCGTGATCGCTGCCGACCGTCCGCCGTCGGATCTGGAAAGCCTCGACGACCGCGTGCGCTCGCGGCTCGCCGGTGGCCTCGTGGTCGAGATGGGCTCGCTCGGCGAGGAACTGCGGCTCGGCATCCTGAAGTCGCGCGTCGCCGCCGCCCGCGCCCACCATGCGAGCTTCGATGTACCGGAGGAAGTGCTCGACTATCTGGCGCGCACCATCACCCATAACGGCCGCGACCTTGAAGGCGCGATCAATCGCCTGCTGGCGCACTCCAAGCTCAACAACCAGCCGGTGACGCTGGAGATGGCCGAGCGCGAGGTGCGCGACCTGATCCGCCCGCAGGAGCCGAAGCGGATCAAGATCGAGGACATCCAGCGCGTGGTCGCCCGGCAGTACAATGTCAGCCGCTCCGACTTGCTGTCGTCCCGCCGCACCGCCAATGTGGTGCGCCCGCGCCAGGTCGCGATGTATCTGGCGAAGACACTGACCTTGCGCTCGCTGCCGGAGATCGGCCGGCGCTTCGGCGGCCGCGACCACACCACGGTGTTGCACGCCGTGCGCAAGATTGAGGCACTGGTCGCCAAGGACACGGCGCTGTCGGAGGAAGTCGAATCGCTGAAGCGCCAGCTGCAGGAATAGGGCCGCTTCATCCGGCCGGCTCGTTCCATCGCCCTCCCCTTTGCCAAAGGGGAGGGCTAAACTTTTTTCCGACCCAAAACGTGGGGAACGGGGCTCGTTTCACGCCCGTATCCCTTGCACCGGCCGCCCATACGCGCCACCTTGCGGTCCCCCCGTGGGTTTGATCAAATCCGGTATTGATCCGGCTTTTCGGGTTTCCAATGCCGCGGTGCTGCCCTGAACGGCCGCCCGGCTTTTCCATCTGAGGGATCTGGCGGGTATTGCAATGAAGGTCACCGTCGAGCGCGCGCAACTCCTGAAATCGCTGGGTCACGTTCACCGCGTGGTCGAGCGCCGCAACACCATCCCGATCCTCGGCAACGTGTTGATCCGCGCCGAGGGCGCGAAATTGTCGCTGAAGGCGACCGACCTCGACCTCGAGGTGACGGAGACCTTGGCCGCCGAGACCGGAACCGCCGGCTCGACCACGGTGCCCGCGCACATGTTCTACGACATCGTCCGCAAGCTGCCCGACGGCTCGCAGATCGTGCTGGAAGCCGACGGCGACCGCTCGGTGCTGGCTGTGCGTGCCGGCCGCTCGCGCTTCACGCTGCAGACCCTGCCCGAGAGCGACTTCCCGGGCCTTGCCGCCGGCGACATGACGCATTCGTTCTCGCTGCCGGCCTCCGACATCAAGCGCCTGATCGACCGCACACAGTTCGCGATCTCGACCGAAGAGACCCGCTACTACCTCAACGGCATCTATCTGCACGCGGCAGGCAACGCCAAGGCGGCGACCCTGCGCGGGGTTGCGACCGACGGCCACCGGCTGGCGCAGATCGACCTCGCGCTGCCCAAGGGCGCAACCGGCATGCCCGGCGTGATCGTCCCGCGCAAGACCGTTGGCGAAGTACAACGGCTGATCGAGGGCGACGACGCCGAGATCTCGATTGAGCTGTCGGACGGCAAGATCCGTTTCACGCTCGGCAATGTGGTGCTGACCTCGAAGCTGATCGACGGCACCTTCCCGGACTATGGCCGCGTCATTCCGCAGAACAACGACAAGGAGCTGGTCGTCGACAAGAAGGATTTCGAAGCCGCCGTCGACCGCGTCTCGACCATTTCCAGCGAACGCGGCCGCGCGGTGAAGCTCGCGCTGTCCGCGGGCAAGCTGGTGCTCTCGGTCACCAACCCGGATTCCGGCAGCGCCACCGAGGAACTCGAGGTCGAGTACGCCTCCGACGCGCTGGATATCGGCTTCAACTCGCGCTATCTGCTCGACATCGCCGCCCAGATTGAGGGCGAGGTCGCGGTGCTGAAGCTCGCCGATCCCGGCTCACCGACCCTGGTGCAGGACCGCGACAGCAAGGGCGCACTCTACGTGCTGATGCCGATGCGGGTGTGATTCCTCCTTCTCGTCATGGCCGGGCTTGACCCGGCCATCCATCGAGCAAGAGATGACCTATTGGGTGTACATTCTCGCGAGCAAGCCCGGTGGAACCTCTTTAACTCGGTGTAACCAATAATCTGGTGCGGCGCGTCTACGAGCATCGCGAAGGTCTGGCCGAGGGCTTTACCAAGAAGTACGGCATCAAGACGCTCGTCTATTTTGAGGCACACGAGACGATTGCCGTCGCACTTCAGCGCGAGAAGAATATCAAGCACTGCGTGTGTGGAAGATCGATCTGATCGTTGCCGGCAATCCCGACTGGCGAGACTTATGTGATGAAATTGTCCGCTGACGCGGACGATGGATTGCCGGGTCAAGCCCGGCAATGACAAGGTAACATGACCCCGTCCCGCATTCACCGCCTGTCGCTGACGCATTTCCGCAATTACCGGACGGCGACGCTGCAGGTCGCCGGCGACATGGTGGCGCTGGTCGGGCCGAACGGTGCCGGCAAGACCAATTGCATCGAAGCGGTCTCGTTTCTGTCGCCGGGCCGCGGCCTGCGCCGCGCGACGCTGGAGGACATCGCCGACAACCAGGGCGACGGCTCCTGGGCGGTCTCGGCCGAAGTCGAGGGCGCGCTCGGCCTTGCGACGCTCGGCACCGGTATCGATCCGCCGACCGGCGACGCCGGCAGCACGAGGCGCTGCCGCATCGACCGCGAACCGGTGGGGTCCGCGACCGCGTTCGGCGATCATCTGCGCATCGTGTGGCTGACGCCGGCGATGGACGGCCTGTTCATGGGCGCCGCGTCGGAACGGCGGCGCTTCTTCGATCGCCTGGTGCTGGCGATCGATTCCGAGCATTCCAGCCGCGTCTCGGCACTGGAGCGCTCGCTGCGCTCGCGCAACCGGCTGCTCGAGGTGCGCAACTATGACGACCATTGGTGTGACGCGATCGAGCGCGAGACCGCCGAGCTCGCGGTCGCGGTCGCCGCATCACGGGGCCAGACCGCCGCCAAGCTCGCCGTGATGCTGCGCGAGCGCGGCACGGCCTCGGCCTTCCCCTCCGCCGAGATCATGCTCGACGGCTGGATGGAGAACGCACTGCTGCAGGAGCCTGCAACGGCGGTGGAGGACCGCTACCGCGAGATCCTGCGCGCCAGCCGGCCGCGCGATGCCGCCGCCGGGCGCACGCTCGACGGCCCGCATCTGACCGATCTGCAAGTGGTCTACGCGCCGAAGAACATGCCGGCGCGTGACGCCTCGACCGGCGAGCAGAAGGCGCTTTTGATCGGGCTGGTGCTGGCGCACGCTACGATGGTCGCGGAGATGACCGGCATCGTGCCGCTGCTGCTGCTCGACGAGGTCGTCGCCCATCTCGATCCGAACCGCCGCAAGGCGCTGTTCGACGAGCTCGCCAAGCTCGGCGCCCAGGTCTGGATGACCGGCGCCGATCCCGCGGCGTTCCTCGACATCGGCCCTCGGGGGGAGATTTTCGACGTCGAATCCGGCCGAGCCGCACGGCGCGGCTGAGGGTGCGGAATCTGCTCCGCGAGGGCCTCGAATCCGCCTTCGAATCGGGCTTTTCGAGACCGCCGAAATCGGCCTTTGAAAGCCTTGAAACAGGCCTAAAAAATCCTATTTATTCAATAGTTTGTAGATGGAGACTTTGCGCTAGGCGCAACCCCTCTTTCATGGCACAAATAGCGGAATCAGCGCCTCATATTGCGCAGCTGATTCGGATATCCTCGAAGGCCTCACATGACTGAACCTGCCCGGCAGACCCCTGCCGAATCTGAGCATCCCGTTCCGGCCGAATATGGTGCGGAATCGATCCGGGTGCTGAAGGGCCTCGACGCCGTCCGCAAGCGCCCCGGCATGTATATCGGCGACACCGACGACGGTTCCGGCCTGCACCACATGGTCTACGAGGTCGTCGACAACGCGATCGACGAGGCGCTGGCGGGCCATGCCAGCCGCGTCCTGGTCACCCTCAACGCCGACAATTCCGTCACCGTGTACGACGACGGACGCGGCATTCCGGTCGGCATCCACAAGGAAGAGGGCGTCTCGGCAGCCGAAGTCATCATGACCCAGCTGCACGCCGGCGGAAAATTCGACCAGAACTCCTACAAGGTTTCCGGCGGTCTGCACGGCGTCGGCGTCTCCGTCGTCAACGCGCTCTCGAGCAAGCTTGCGCTGCGGATCTGGCGCGACGACAAGGAACACTACATCGAATTCGCGCACGGCGATGCCGTGGCGCCGCTCAAGGTGGTCGGCGATGCCCCGGGCAAGCGCGGCACCGAGGTCACCTTCCTTGCCTCGGCCGAGACCTTCAAGAACATCGAATATGATTTCGCGACGCTGGAGCACCGGCTGCGCGAGCTCGCCTTCCTCAATTCCGGCGTCAACATCGTGCTCTCGGACATGCGTCACGCGGTCGAGAAGCGCGAGGAGATGCACTATTCCGGCGGTGTCGAGGAATTCGTCAAATATCTCGACCGCAACAAGAAGGCGATCGTGCCGGCACCGATCATGGTGCGTTCGGAAGCCAACGGCATCGGCGTCGAGGCGGCGCTGTGGTGGAACGACAGTTACCACGAGAACGTGCTGTGCTTCACCAACAACATCCCGCAGCGCGACGGCGGCACCCATCTGGCCGGCTTCCGCGGCGCGCTGACGCGCCAGGTCAACGGCTATGCCGAGGCCAATGCGAAGAAGGAAAAGGTCGCGCTGACCGGCGACGATTGCCGTGAAGGCCTCACCGCGGTGCTGTCGGTGAAGGTGCCCGATCCGAAATTCTCGTCGCAGACCAAGGACAAGCTGGTGTCCTCGGAGGTTCGGCCGGTGGTCGAGAACGTCCTGAACGAGGCGCTCGCCGCCTGGTTCGAGGAGAATCCGAAGGAAGCCAAGGAAATCGTCGGCAAGGTCATCCAGGCCGCCGCGGCCCGCGAGGCTGCGCGCAAGGCGCGCGAGCTGACCCGCAAGAATCCGCTCAGCGTCTCCTCGCTGCCCGGCAAGCTCGCCGACTGCCAGGAGAAGGACCCGGCTAAATCCGAACTGTTCATCGTCGAGGGCGACTCGGCAGGCGGCAGCGCCAAGCAGGGCCGCAACCGCGAATTCCAGGCGGTGCTGCCGCTGCGCGGCAAGATCCTGAACGTCGAGCGCGTCCGTCCCGACAAGATGCTGTCCTCCGAGCAGATCGGCACGCTGATCACCGCGCTCGGCACCGGTATCAGCGACGATTTCTCGGTCGACAAGCTGCGCTATCACAAGATCATCGTGATGACCGACGCCGACGTCGACGGCGCCCATATCCGCACGCTGCTGCTGACCTTCTTCTATCGTCAGATGCGCTCGATCATCGACGGCGGCTACCTCTATATCGCCCAGCCGCCGCTCTATAAGGTCTCGCGCGGCAAGTCCGAGCAATACCTGAAGGACGAGCGCGCCCTCGAGGACTATCTGATCTCGACCGGACTCGACGAATGCGTCTTCAAGCCGGCCTCCGGCGACGACCGCTCGGGCCGTGATCTGCTGTCGCTGGTCGAAGACGCCCGGGTCATCCGCTCGGTACTGCGCAACCTGCACAGCCGCTACAATCGCGCGGTCATCGAGCAGGCCGCGATCGCGGGCGTGCTGAGCCCGAGGATCACCGCCGAGATCGCCACCGCCAACTCGGCGGCGGAATACATCGCCAAGCGGCTGGACGCCGTGGCCGAAGAGGTCGAGCGCGGCTGGATCGGCACCTTCACGGAAGGCCATGGCTTCCAGTTCGAGCGCACCGTGCGCGGCGTCAAGGAAGTGGCGGTGATCGACGACGCTTTCCTCGGCTCGGCCGATGCTCGCAAGCTCGATGAATACGCGACCAAGCTGCAGGAGATCTATGTGCGGGCGGGCAAACTGCGGCGCAAGGATACCGAGCAGATCATCCACGGTCCGGTCGACCTGTTCGAAGCCGTGACTGATGCCGCTCGCAAGGGCATTTCGCTGCAGCGCTACAAAGGTCTCGGCGAGATGAATCCGGAGCAGCTCTGGGAGACCACGCTGGACAAGGACGCGCGCTCGCTGCTCCAAGTGAAGGTCAAGGAGGTCGACGAGGCCGACGATATCTTCACCAAGCTGATGGGCGACGTGGTCGAGCCGCGCCGCGAGTTCATCCAGGACAATTCGCTCAGCGCCACCATCGACATCTAGGGTTCTGCGCACGGCGAGGCGGGCGGGCGCTTTTCGGCGCGGTGGCGGCGCTACCTTTCGTGTGGAAGGTGCGCCGGGAGTTGTGTTACGGTGCCGGACGGCCATTGATTCCGTTGTGGAATTTCCAATGGCCAAGTCTGAATGATGCGTTAGGGGACATTCCGCGTGGCGCCGATCCAATACATCGTCGAAGGCGGCCGCCGCCTTTCGGGCACCATCGAGCCGTCGGGCAACAAGAACTCCGCGCTGCCGATCATCGCCGCGGCACTGCTCACCGAGCACCCGGTCACGCTGACCAACGTGCCACGTATCCGCGACACCGAAACGCTGGTCGAATTGTGCCGCTCGGTCGGCGCCACCGCCGAATGGACCGAACGCAACACGCTGCAGATTCATGCCAAGGAGATCCGCGCCGCCGATCTCGATCCGGCGCTGTGCGCGCGCATCCGCGCCTCGATCCTGCTCGCAGGTCCGCTGCTCGCCCGCTGCGGCGAGGTCGCGCTGCCGCCGCCCGGCGGCGACGTGATCGGCCGCCGCCGGCTCGACACACACTTCCTGGCCTTCGAGCAACTCGGCGCCACGGTCACCGCGACGCATCGGCTCGAATTCCGCGCCTCGCGCCTGAAGGGCGCCGACGTGTTCCTCGACGAGCCCAGCGTCACCGCGACCGAGAACGCGCTGGTCGCAGCCGTCGCCGCCCGCGGCACCACCTATCTGCGCAACGCGGCCTCCGAGCCGCATGTGCAGGACCTCGCCAATTTCCTGATCGCGCTCGGCGCCAAGATCGAAGGCGTCGGCACCAACACCATCATCGTGCACGGGCCGGCAACGCTCGGCAGCACGACTTTCGCGATCCAGCCCGACCATATCGAGGTCGGATCGCTGATCGGGCTTGCCGCGGTGACCCGCTCGCCGCTGCGCATCGCGCGCGCCGGCGTCGAGCATCTGCGCTCGATCCGGATGGGCTTTGAGCGGCTCGGCATCGTCTGCGGCGTCGAGGGCGACGACCTCGTCGTACCGTCCGGCCAGACCATGAAGATCCAGGACGATTTCGGCGGCCATGTGCCGAAGCTCGAGGACCAGCCCTGGCCGGCCTTCCCGGCCGACCTGATGTCGATCGCGATCGTCACCGCCACGCAGTGCGACGGCGTCATCCTGATGCACGAGAAGATGTTCGAATCCCGGATGTTCTTCGTCGACAACCTGATCGCGATGGGCGGCCGCATCGTGCTGTGCGACCCGCACCGCGCGATCGTCGCCGGCCCCAGCCGGCTGCGCGGCGCGCCGATGAACTCACCCGACATCCGGGCCGGTATGGCGATGCTGCTGGCCGCGGTATGTGCCGAGGGCACCTCCACCATCAACAACGCCGACCAGATCGAGCGCGGCTATGAGCGGATCGATGAGCGGCTCAACGCCCTCGGCGCCAAGATCAAGCGGATTCCCGCGCGATCGTGATCCGGGCACGATCCGGAAAAGTGTAAAGCGGTCCTCCGGTCTCAATCGACAATCTGGGGCGCGACGACCTCTGCGTGAGATCGTCGCGTTTGCGCAACTTGGCCATCCTTCCGGCCGGTTTGCCGTGCTAAGCGTGCCGTCATGACCTGCATCGACAAGATCGACCCGGCCGCGCCGAACGCGGCCGTTGTCGTCCCTCGCAACCTGCTCACGGCCGAGCTCGCGGAAACGCTGAAGCTCGCGGTGCCGCTCGCGCTGACCCAGCTCGGGCAGATCGCGATGATGACGACCGATCTCGCCTTCATCGGCCGGCTCGGCAGCGAAAACGTCGCCGCAGCGGCGCTGGCGCACACCGTGTATTTCGTCAGCTTCACCATCGGCATGGGCATGATGTCGGCGGTCTCCCCCCTGGCCGCGCAGGCGTTCGGCGCGCGCAACCCACGCGTGATGCGGCGCGCGCTCCGCGTCGGCCTGTGGGCCGGCTTTTTCATGGTGCTGCCGCTGATGGCGCTGCCGTTCCAGGGCGAGCGCATCCTCATCGCGCTCGGCCAGACCCAGGCCACCGCGCATCTAGCGCAGCAATATCTGTTCGGTCTCGCCTGGGGCATCCTGCCGGCGCTGTGGTTCATCGCACTCCGCGGCTTCATGAGCGCGGTGAACCGGCCGGAGCCGGTGCTGTGGATCACGCTCGCGGCGATCCCGGCCAATGCGCTGATGGTCTACCTGTTGCTGTACGGCAAATGGGGCATGCCCGAACTCGGCATGTTCGGCGCCGGACTTGCGACCACGATCGTCAATCTCGGCACCTTCCTTGCCGGCGTGTGGTTCGCGGCGCGCCGCCGTCCGTTCCGCAAGTACCATGTCTTCAGCCGGCTCTGGCGCATCGACTGGCCGCTGATGGGCAAGCTGGTCGCCGTCGGCGCGCCGATCTCGATCGCCTTCCTGCTGGAGTACGGCCTGTTCGGTGCGGCCGGTCTGCTGATGGGGCTGATCAGCACCACGGCGCTGGCCGCGCACCAGATCGCGCTGCAGATCGCGGCGATCCTGTTCATGGTGCCGTTCGGCGTCAGCATGGCCGCTACCGTGCGGGTCGGTCAGGCCGTCGGCCGCCGCGATACCGACGCGGTGCAGCGCGCTGGTTTTGTCGCGATCGCACTCTCTGGGATCTTCATGAGCATCATGACGCTCGCGGTGATCCTGGCCCGCTTCGAGATCGCGGCGCTGTTCCTCGGCGAGGCCTCCGACACCACCGCGCAGCTCACCGCGGCGCTGCTGTTGATCGGCGCGACCTTCTTCATCGCCGACGGCATCCAGACCACCACCGCGGGCGCGCTGCGCGGCATGAACGACACCCAGGTGCCGCTGCTGTTCGCCGTCATCAGCTATTGGCTGATCGGCTTCGCGTCGGCCTCAGCGCTCGCCTTCTGGGCCAAGCTCGACGCCGCCGGTGTCTGGATCGGGCTATCGCTCGGGACGGCGGTCTATGCGACCCTCCTTGTCTTGCGTTTCCGCTTGCTGGCACGCAGACTGGGCAAATGAGGGTCGACGAGGTCACGCCGAACGTGGATTCCGCCGCGCTGCTCGCCGGTGCGCAGTTCATCGACGCGTTCCGCGTCGCGACTGCGCGCCCCGACCTCGATGCGCGGCACGCCGCCGAAGCGATGGTGGCGCGGCAGCCGCGCTGGATCGAATGGCTGCTTGCCATGCGCAATTTCATCGTCGCGCCGCTTGGCCTGAAAACCTCGGGCGCGGCCGACGGCGCGGCACGCGACATGATCGGGATCTTTCCGGTGGTCAGCGAGACGCCGGAGCGGCTGATCGCGGGGTTCAACGACAAGCATCTCGACTTCCGGCTCGTCGTCGACGTCGCCTCCGCGGGAGCTGTGCGCAGCATCACCGCGACCACGCTGGTGCTCACCCACAACTGGTTCGGACGCGCCTATCTCGCAGTGATCATGCCGTTCCACCGCCTGATCGTGCCCGCGATGCTGCGCAAGGCCGTAGGCTGAATGACGGGACTCCAGACGCGTTTTCTTCACGCGAACTGGCGCCCGCTTCGCTCGTAAACGCTCTCGTCTCAAGCCGCGCTCTTCTCCGGCGTGTCGGCGACGATCTTCTCGGAGGCGTCGGCGTTGGTGCACCAATTGCCGTGGCAGCGCTTGAGGTCGTTGAGATTCTGCCGCATCTGATCGAGCGAGAAGCCGAGCGCGTAGAAGCGCTCGGCGGCATCGACCGGCAGGCCGCGGATCAGGCCATCCCGGCGGACCGCGGCGACCTCCTCGCCATAGGCGTGCAGCGCCGCATCGACCGGCGCCATGTCGGCCGGGCCGCTGCCGGCGCGCAATGCGGTCGCGACCGCCACCATGTAAGTCACGATCGCCTTGCTGACGTCGGCCAATGGCCGCGCCAGCCTCGCCTGGATGTCGGCCGGCAGCGGCACCACGCAGGCCCGCCCGATCATCACGACGTCGTGCCGCAGCCGCTGGATGGTCCGCAGCAACGGGCCGGTGTCCGGCCCCGATGACAGATGCATCGAGCGCTCGCGCTCGGCCTCGAGACCGGTCGCATGCAGATTGGTCACCGCGGTGCCGATGCCGTCCTGGATCCGGTGCAGCGCGTCGTTGTCGAGGCCGCGGGTCAGGCCGGCGAGCAATTCGGCGAACGCCGCCGACAGCAGCTCCAGCAGCTTCGATCCATTGACCCTGATCTGGCTGACCGCGCGCGACGGCAGCACCAGGAACGAGATCAGAAGCCCGGTGAGCGCGCCGACCGTCACCTCGAGGACGCGATCGATCGCGGAATCCAGCGGGTTGGAGTGATGCATCGTCGGCAGCAGCAGCACGATCACCGCCGTCACCGTCGCAGAGTTCAGGCTCGGATTGAGCGCGGCGATGAAGGCCAGCGGCACAATCGCCAGCACCAGCAGCGCCAGCAGGCTGCCCTCGCCGGAATGCGGGATCAGAACCGCGATCGCACCGCCATAGACGGCGCCGCCGATGGTGCCGAGCATGTAATCGCGGCTGGCCTTCAGCGAGCGGCCGACGCTCATCTGGGTCACGATCAGCGAGGTCAGCACCGCCCAGAGCGGCAGCATCAGGTTGAGCGCCAGCGCGATGGTATAGGCCGCCACGCCGGCGGACGCGATCCGGACCGCCAGCGCCAGCTGCGTCTTGCGGGTCCAGAGCTGGTCGAACATGCGTTTTGCGAAGGTCCTCATGCACCGTGATCCGCAATCAAAGGAAAGGCCCGTGTTACATGACTTGAAGCTAAACCGACCTGGACGTCAGGACTTGGAGCATGGCAGCAGCCCGCGGCGGCAAGGTGGCTTGAAAGGCCTGACCTGCCCGCCTACCCTGCGCCGCAAAATTGAGGAAACACGATGGCCCACGAAACCGCAACGCTCGCCGCCTATGTCGCCGATCTGAAATATTCCGACATTCCGCCGGAGGTGCTGGAGCGCGCCAAGGTTTTGACGCTGGATTTCCTCGGCAGCACCATCCGCGCCCGGCGCGACGCGGAATCGACGCCGTCGCTGATGAAGATGCTGGAGGCGCTGGCGCTCGACGGCAAGGGCGAGGCCACCGTGTTCGGCGATACCAAGACCTGGACCCCGGCAGTCGCCGCGCTGCTCAACGGCGCGCTCGGCCATTCGCTCGATTTCGACGACACCCACGCCGATTCATCGCTGCATCCGAGCGCACCCGTGGTGCCCGCCGCGTTCGCGGTCGGCGAGATGGTCGGCGCATCCGGCCGCGACGTGCTGACCGCGATCGTCGCCGGCTATGAGGTGTGCTGCCGGCTCGGCAACGCGCTCGACCCGACCTCGCATTACGCCCGCGGCTTCCACCCGACCGCGACCGCCGGCACCTATGGCGCGGCCGCGGCGGCAGCCAAGCTGTTCGGCTTGTCGAAGGAGCAGATCGTCTCCGCTTTCGGCGTCTCCGGCAGCCAGGCCGCGGGCTCGCTGCAATTCCTGGTCAACGGCGCCTGGAACAAGCGCTACCAGGTCGGCGCCGCCGCGATGAACGGCGTGATCGCCGCGACGCTCGCGCGCAACGACTTCATCGGCTCGAGCGAGGCGGTCGAGGGCAAGCACGGCCTTTTGGTCGGCTACAGCGACGATGCGCATCCGGACAAGGCGGTGGCCGGGCTCGGCAGCACCTATGAGACGCTGAAGATCGGCGTGAAGCCGTATCCGAGCTGCCGCTACACCCACGCCGCGATCGACGCGCTGATCGCGATGCGGCGCGAGCACAATCTGACGCCGGACCAGATCAGGAAGGTCGAGATCGGCCTGCACCGCAACGGCATCACGCTGACCGGCGACGCCGCCACCAAGCGCCACCCGACCTCGGTGGTCGGCGGCCAGTTCTCGATGTTCTTCACCGGCGCGATCGCGCTCGACCAGGGCCATTTCGGCTGGGACGATTACGACCGGCTGGGCGATGCGGCCATCGACGCGCTCGCCGACAAGTTCGACGTGGTGCAGGACGACCGCCTCGAGGTCGGCCGCACCCACCCGTTCGGCGCCCGCGTCTCGATCACCACAGATGACGGCACCCATGAGCGCCTCTATGCCGATCCCTCCGGCGAGCCGACCTCGTTCCCCGACGCAAAGGCGATGCAGCAGAAGTTCCTGACGCTGGCCCGCCCGGTGCTCGACAAGCGCGCCGACCAACTCGCCGACGCCATCCTGACGCTGGAGCGCTTCGATCGCGTGGAGAAGGCGACGCAGCTGGGGCGGCAGTAAGCAGGCGGTCGAGGCGGCTCACGTCGCGAGCCCGCGTTTACGGCTGTCGTCCCTGCGAAAGCAGGGACCCATACTCCGCGGCTTCTGTTGTGAACGGGACTCGTCGTTCCACCATCGCGCAACCAGCAGCAATGGTGGTTATGGGTCCCGGCCTGCGCCGGGACGACGATGAGGATGCGGTGTCGCGCCCTGGAATGACGGCGCGTCCTACTCCACTCCATCGATGATCACGAAATCCCCCTCTGAATATTTCTGTCGGATCGCCTTCGCCGCCTGATATTCAGGGCAGGTGTAACATTCCATCGCGGTGGCGCGGTCCCTGAATTCGATGACAAAGTTGCGCTGGCGCGTTGCGCCTTCCATCACCTCATAGGGGCCATTGCGCACGATGAAGTTGGCGCCGTATCTGGCGAATACCGGCATCGCGGCGGCGAGATATTCGGGATAGCGGGCTTCATCGTGAACCGTGACGTGCACGATCCAGTAGGCTTTCGGCATGATGGTCTCCGGCTGATGCGTGCTTTATGAAACTATGGCGCACCTCCTCACGAGATGCGCCACCGCATCAGAAAATTCCGAAGGCCGAGATTCAATTCACGATCGCGCGGGTGTTGTGTGACGTGCCGGTCAATTGCCGCCCGCGAGCCGCGGGCTTGCAGACGTCACGGTGACGACGTCACGGACCAGATCGAACACGCCGTCGGCCTCGGGCGGGATGTTCGGCGAGCGGCCGAGGCGCACAATGACGAGCCGCTGCGACGGCACGATAATCACGTATTGCCCGATCGTACCCTTGGCGAAGAAGGCGTCGCGCGGCCAGCCGTGCTCGACACGGTAGTGGGCGCCAAAGCTGTCGCCGAGATTGGTCCAGAAGCCGGCGCCATAGCCGACCCAGGCATTCGGCGTCGGCGATGCCGAATACTTCACCCAGCCCTCGGGCAGGATGCGCTTGCCGCCGGCCACGCCGTCGTTGAGATAGAGCTGACCCAAGCGCGCCCAGTCGCGCGCGCTCGCCATCATCGCGCCCGATCCTTCCGGCGTGCCCGCAGCGTCGAACTGCATCACGACATTGCGCATGCCGAGCGGTCCGAACAGCTCCTCACGCGCAAAGCGCATCACATCAGCCGCATGCCCGCCGGCGGCGTTGCGGACCAGGTGCGAGAGGATCAGGTAGTTGCCGTCGTGATAGTTCCAGACCCGGCCGGGCGCGCTCTCCAGCGGAGCGCTCTCGGCGAAGGCGGCCATATCCGATTCCATGTACTTCATGCGGTTGACCGGCTCGAGCACGGATGCCAGCGACGCCTGCAGCGAGCTGCCGAGCGCGAGGCCCGCGGTGTGGCGCAGCAGCTCGTCGACCGTAATCGCGTGGCGCGGATCGTCGGAATTCCGCCAGGCCGCGATCGGGACCGGCTGGTCGCGCGTCAGCCTGCCTTCGCGGACCAGGATTCCGATCAGGGCCGAGATCGCCGACTTGCTCATGGAGAAGCCGAGCAGCGGCGTGTCGATGCCGATGCCGTCGGCGTAACGCTCGGCGACGATGCGACCGTCCTTCATCACGACGACAGCGCAGGTGTGGCGGAATGGCGCCTCCGCGGGCTCGGCAAAGGTGCGGTCGAGCGCGGCCGCAAGCTGCGGGGTCTGCGGCGGGACGAGCTCCGGACCCGCGATCTCGGGCAGCAGCGCGGCCTGTGGCTTCTCCGGCGGAAGCGCGGTATCGCCCAGCGTCTCGCCATGGTCGAGCGTGCAGCCCATGCCCTCGCGATAGACCGCATGGCTGCGGCCGAGCCCGAACAGCGTCACGGTGACGTCCCTGCGGTCGAGGTCGACCTCGATGTCCATCGCCCAGGTGATCAGGCCGGCCCCCGGCATCGCATCGGTGGTCTCGGTCAGGTTTTGCCTGGGGTCGAGCCCGCTGACGAAGGTCTCCGAGCAGATGACGTTGGCCACAAAGCCGGTCGCGACCTCAGGCACATCGCGGGCGCGGGCGGCGGACAGTGCCAGCGCACCGAAGGCGGTGCTGGCGGCGAGAATGAGAAAGAGCTTTCGACGGGTCACGGGATCCTCCGGCATGGCGCGATAGGTGCGTGGCCGGATCAGGCCGCGGGGGACGGAAGAACGCTTGCCGGATTTGGAAGTCGGGCTAGCCGAGGATTGGAGGCGACTGGTCGATTCTGGAATTGTGACGTGATTACAATGACTTTGGCAGCGGGCTCGCTTCGCCTCTCCCGCTTGCGGGGGGAGGTCGGATCGCATCGAACGATGCGATCCGGGTGGGGGCTCTCTCCCCAAAATGAAAGGGCGTACGTTGCGGAAGCACCCCAACCCCGGCCCTCCCCCGCAAGCGGGAGAGGGAGGTTCACACCGCGCTTGCCTTCAGCTTCCGGTACTCCGTCGGGGTCACGCCGGTCGTCGCCTTGAAGGCGCGGTTGAAGGGGCCGAGCGACTGGAAGCCGGCGTCCATGGCGATGGTGATGACCGGGACTTCGGCCTGGGAGGGATCGGCGAGCGCGGCCTTGGCCTCCTCGATCCGGTGGTTGTTCAGGAAGACATTGAAGTTGCGGTAGCCGAGCCGCTGGTTGATCAGCCGCCGGAGACGATATTCGGGAATCTTCAGCCGGGTCGCCAGCGTGCCGATCGTGACGTTGTCGTGGCGGTAGATCCGCTCGTCCGCCATCAACCGCATCAGGGCATCGACCAGCTTGCGGTCGGCCGCCTCCTCGGCCGCGGCTGGTTTTGTCAGCACGTCCGCCTCCGCCGGCACCGTGAACAGGTCTGCACCATCGACGCGCATCATCGCCCAGGTGATTGCGGCCACGATGGCGGTGAGCACGGCCGCGTTCACCAGGTTGGCCCATTCCACTGTCACGCGGCTGCCGGCATAGGCAATCTGAAGCAGCGCGTTCAATCCGCCGTACAGCGCAGACGCGGCGACGATGAAGACGCGGACACGTCGGCGACGCTCGACCAGATCCGCCGACCACGATCCGATGGTTTGCGCCACCGCAAGCGCGATGAAGACGAGCGTGAGCGAATTGACCATGATGATCGCGATCCGCGCGTGACCGGCGGGTGCAATCCACATGCAATTGACGAAGCTGTAGGCCACGACCGCGGCCCAGATCAGGCCGTGCCACCAGCGCAGCTGGAACGTGTCATCGAACAGCGCGCGCGTGAACAGCCAGAACACCACGATATCGCCGGTCGAGAGCGCGATCAGTGGCGCATGCCAGTCCGAGACCGGCGGCCCGGCACCGATCGACGCGGTCACCGCATGTGCGGCCGAACCGAGCGCGAAGGCGGCCGCAAGGCGCCCGGAAAGCGCCTTGCGAAAATCGGTGAGCAGCAAGGCGGCAAGCACCAGCAGCAGCGCCACGCTGGCGCTGCGCAGGCAGAGTTCAAGTGCGGCCCAGTGTGAAGCAGCCGATGTCATCGCCGAACAATCGTCGGTCGGAGGTGGTTTTTCAAGATGGCTGGCGCTGCCAACGTTGACGCGACGTCACCCAGATATCGACGACGTCGCCCTCGAGCTTGCCCGGCCCCTCGTTCACGGCACCGAGCCGCCGCGCCACGGCCTGGGAAGCTGCGTTGACCGGATCGATGCAATGGATGATGCGGTCGACCGTGAAGTTCGCGAACACAAAGTCGATCGCAGCCCGCGCCGCTTCCACCGCATAGCCCTTGCCGCGATGCTCTTTGGCGATGCCCCAGCCGACCTCGAAGCCGGGCCATTCCGGCGGACAGTACGGGCCGACGCGGCCGATATAGCGGCTGGAGGATTTCTCCTCCACCGCGAACATGCCGAAGCCGTGCAGCGCCCAATGGCCGGATATGACGGCGGCGTTGCGCCAGCCCTTCAGCTCCGAGGTGACCGGCTGGTGATCCGGCGTGATGAAGCGCGCGGTCTCGGGATCGGACAGCATTCGCGTGTTCTCAGCGATATCCGATGCGCGCCACGGCCGCAGGATGAGCCGCGCGGTCTCGATCACGGGACCGTCGACCTGCAGCAGTCTTGCGCCTGGCTTGATCAGAGAAACCATGACTGTCTCCGGTTTCCAAGATTATGCTGTTATCACGCGCGCGCACGCGTCAGAAGTATGTCGTCGTCCCTGCGAAAGCAGGGACCCATAACCACAGGGCTTCGTTGCTTGACGAAGCCGTGGCCACAGCCTGCTCCATCACCGCGCCCTGTGGTTATGGGTCCCGGCTCGCGCTTCGCTTGGCCGGGACGACGATTGGAGTATGATTGTTACACCACCGTAAGGAGTCCGACATGAGCTGGCAGCCCTCGACCGATCCCGAACTCGGCGATCCCAAGACCTGCGACGCGCTGGATCTGATCATCGTGCCGCGCACCCGCGATCTCGGCGACGGCTTTGCCGTGCGCCGCGCGCTGCCGCACGGCAAGCGGCAGATGGTCGGGCCCTTCATCTTCTTCGACCATTTCGGACCGGTGCAGTATCTCGCCGGCAAGGGCATGGACGTGCGGCCGCATCCGCATATCGGGCTCGCCACCGTCACGTATCTGTTCGACGGCAGCATCATGCACCGCGACAGCGAGGGCAACATCCAGGAGATCCAGCCCGGCGCGATGAACCTGATGACCGCGGGCCGCGGCATCGCGCATTCCGAGCGCACTCCCGACGTGCAACGCCGCGACGGCCAGAAGATGCTGGGCCTGCAAAGCTGGATCGCGCTGCCGGCGGGCAAGGAGGAGATCGCGCCGTCGTTCCAGCATTATGGCGCAGGCGACCTGCCGATGATCTCCGAGCGCGACTTCACCGCGCGCATCATCGCGGGCTCGGCTTTCGGCATCACCTCGCCGGTCAGCATGGTCTCGCCCTGGTTCTACACCGAGGTGACCGCGAAGCCTGGCACCTTGGTGCCGCTCGATCCCGATCACGAGGAGCGCGCGATCTATCTCGTCGACGGCGAGGTCGAGATCGCGGGCGACCGCCACGAAGGGCCGCGGCTCCTGATCTTCCGGCCCGGCGACCGCATCACCGTGAAGACGCTGCGGCCGACCCGCATGATGTTCCTCGGCGGCGACGCCCTGGAGGGGCCGCGCCACATCTGGTGGAATTTCGTCTCCTCCTCCAAGGAGCGGATCGAGCAGGCCAAACAGGACTGGAAAACCGGCCGTTTCGCGCAGGTTCCGCACGAACACGAGTTCATTCCGCTGCCGGAGTGAGCTAATTCCTGTGGCTCTTTGATTTGAGCATGATCTTTTCGGAAAACCGCTGCACACTTTTCCGGATCATGCTCTAGTCTGCGGCGCCCGCACGCCTCGTGCGGGCGCTCGTCTTTGAAGGCTACCTAGAAAGATCACGCCATGACCGCGATGCTATCCAGCGATTTGCCCCTGCCCCGGATCGGCCGCGGCAAGGTGCGCGATATCTACGCCGTCGGCGACGATCGCGTGTTGCTGCTGACCACCGACCGCATCTCGGCATTCGACGTGGTGATGGCGGAAACCATTCCGATGAAGGGCGCGGTGCTGACTCAGATCAGCGCCTGGTGGTTCCGGCAGCTCGAGGGCACCGTGCCGCATCACATGATCAGCGCCGATGCCGACGAGATCATTCGCGCCGTGCCTGAACTGAAGAACCATCGCGCCGACATCCTCGGGCGCGCGATGCTGTGCAAGCGCACCACCGTGTTCCCGATCGAATGCGTGATCCGCGGCTACGTCTCCGGCTCGGCGTGGAAGGAATACGCGGCCGATGGCACGCTTGCCGGCGAGAAGCTGCCGGCCGGCCTGGTCGAGAGCCAGAAGCTCGAGCCCGCAATCTTCAGCCCGGCGACCAAGGCCGAGGCTGGCCATGACGAGAACATCACGGTCGCGCGGGTGCGCGAGATCGTCGGTGCCGACGTCGCCGCGACGCTGGAGAAGATGGCGCGCGACGTCTACGGCTATGGCGAGCAGACCAGCCGCGCCCGCGGCATCATCATCGCCGACACCAAGTTCGAGTTCGGCCGCGACAAGGACGGCCGCATCATCCTGATCGACGAGGTGATGACGCCGGATTCGTCGCGCTTCTGGGCGGTCGATGCCTACAAGCCCGGCCAGCCGCAGCCGAGCTTCGACAAGCAGCCACTGCGCGACTATCTCGACGTCGAGCGTCGCGCCGGCCGCTGGAACGGCGACGCGCCCGCCCCGCCGCTGCCGGCGAGCGTGGTGGATGCAACGAGCAAGCGGTATCTGGAAGCGTATCGCCGCGTGACGGGAAGCGAGCTGAAAGTCTGATCGGTCGTCCGTAGCGTGGGTAGAGCGAAGCGAACCCCACGATCTCTATCCGTGGCACGATGGTGATGGGTTTCGCTACGCTCTACCCCATCCGCGTCTTAATGGTTGCTACGAAATATCACCGCCAACCCCGCGAAGGCGCGCAGCGTCGTGCCCGCCATTGTGGCCGTGCTCGTGATGGTGGGCGCGCTTCGCTTTGCCCACCCCGCGGAGTTGCGCCTTTCGTCGCGGGATTGCACCGTAGTCGCCTCTGATGTCACTCTCCGGGCACAAACAAGAACAGCCCAGGGAGCGCCCCATGTCCGATACCGTGCTCGTCGAACGCGATGGTCCCGTCACCATCATCTCCATCAACCGTCCGCACAACCGCAACGCCGTCGATGGCGCCACCGCGCGCAAGCTGTATGACGCGTTTCTCACCTTCGATGCGGACGCGAGCGCATCCGTCGCGGTGTTCACCGGCACCGGCGGCTATTTCTGCGCTGGCGCCGATCTGAAGGCGGTGGCGGCGGGCGATCCCGAGAAGAAGCGCGAGGTCGGCGGCCACGACACGATCGCGCCGATGGGACCGAGCCGGCTGCGGTTGTCGAAGCCGGTGATCGCCGCGATCGAAGGCTTTGCGGTCGCCGGCGGCATGGAGCTCGCGCTGTGGGCCGACATGCGTGTTGTGGCCGAGGACGCAACCTTCGGCGTGTTCTGCCGCCGCTTCGGCGTGCCACTGATCGATCTCGGCACCATCCGCCTGCCGCGACTGATCGGCCATTCGCAGGCGATCGACCTGATCCTCACCGGACGCCCGGTCGGCGGCGCTGAAGCCCACCGCATGGGGCTCGCGAACCGATTGGTGCCGAAGGGCGAGACCCGCGCCCACGCCATCGCGCTCGCCAAGGACATCGCGAAATTCCCGCAGAACTGCCTGCGCGCCGACCGGCTGTCGGCGCTGCGGCAGTGGGACCTCGACGAGGAAGAGGCGATCAGAAGCGAGATGCGCGGCGGGCTCGAGGTGATCGCCTCGGGCGAAACGCTGTCGGGCGCGGCGCGCTTTGCCTCCGGCGTCGGCCGTCACGGCGCCTTCGGCAATGAGGGCGGCCACGGCTGAAGATCACGTCTCGCCTACCCTCTCCTTCCCCCTGAAAGGGGGAAGTTCGGGATGGGGGGCAGCCGCAGGCGACGCTTGATGCGGGAAAGCAGATCCCCACCCGCTTTGCTCTGACGAGCAAAGCGACCTCCCCTCTTCAAGGAGAGGTTGACGCCAATTCCGCGGCCCTGGGTTTCGTTGGGCTTTGCGCGAGAAGCAAAATGCGCGCGCTGAGAATTGGTTGTCACAAAAATCCTGTTGTCGTCCTGCGCCGGGCTCGTCTACGACTGGCGGCGAAAGTTCAGGACATTTTTTAACGTGATTGGTCGATCGCTTTATTTCGGCTCGCAAGCGCGGCGGGCGATGCACGACGTGCTCGGCGGCGGTGCTGCCAGTGTGCTCGGCATCACGTTCGGCCTGTCCTACGCGCTCTTGATCTTCGCCGGGCCATTGTCGCCCTATCTGTCATACGGCGTGGCGGCGACATTCATTTCCTCGGCAGTGCTCGCGACCTTCATCGCGCTCGGCAGCTCGCTGCCCTTCGCGGTCGCCGGCCCCGACACCTCCACCGCGGCGGTGACGGGCATCCTGATGGCCTCGCTGGTCGAGCGCATCGCTGCCGCCAATCCGACGGCGCCGCTGCTCGCGCCGGTGCTGATCACGCTCGGGCTCTCGACCATCGTCACCGGCATCGTGCTGTGCTGTCTCGGGCTGACACGGTTCGGCCGTGCCATCCGCTACGTGCCTTACCCTGTCGTCGGCGGATTCCTCGGGGCAACCGGCCTGTTGATCGTGCTGGGCGCGATCAGGGTGATCACCGGCTACCCCGTGCAGCTCAGCACCCTCTTCTACTTCACCAACATCATCACGATCTCCGAGCTCAGTGCCGCCTGCGCGATGGCGCTGGTGCTGTATCTGACCTGGCATCGCTCGCGCACCCCGTTCGGTCTGCCGATCATCCTGATCGGCGGCGTGATCGTGGCGCACCTCGTATTCTGGATCATCGGCATCACGCCCGAGGAAGCGCATCTGACCGGCTGGACCTTCGAGCCGCCGCCGGCATCGACCTTCATGCTGCCGTGGCACATGGCCGAGCTTGCGCAATATCCGTGGTCGGCGGTGCCGGACCTGCTCGGCAACATGATCGCCGTCGTGTTCGTCACGGCGGCGAGCACGCTGTTCAACACCACCGGCATCGAGGTCGCGGTGCATCGTGAGGCCAATCTCGAGCGCGAGCTCAACATCACCGGCCTCGCCAACATCGTGACCGGCGCTCTGGCCGGCTATGCCGGCTGCATCTCGGTCAGCCGCTCGATCCTTAATTTCTCAAGCGGCGGGCGCGGCCGGCTGTCGGGGCTGACAGTCGCCGCGATCTCGCTGCTGATGCTGGCGGTGGCTCCGCAGCTGCTCGGCTACATGCCGAAATTCGTGCTCGGCGGCCTTCTGCTCTATCTCGGCGCCGACCAGCTGCACAAATGGATGATCGAATCGCGCAAGCGGCTGTCGAAGACCGAATATGTGTCGCTGCTCGCGATCATCGCCATCATCGTGACCTGGGGCTTCGTGCCCGGCATCCTGATCGGCGTCATCATCGGCTGCGCCACCTTTGCGCTCAGCGCGGCGCGGGTCGAGGCGATCAAATACGGTTTCGACGGCTCGGAATATCGCAGCTCGCTGGATCGCTCGCGCGACGACCGCGAGGTGTTGTCGGCGCATGGCGGCAAGATCCAGGGGCTGACCCTGCAAAGCTATCTGTTCTTCGGCTCCGCCAACCGCCTGTACCAGCACGTCAAGGCGCTGCTGCGCGAGCACCCGGAGTGCCGCTATCTGCTGTTCGACTTCAAGCTCGTTACCGGCGTCGATTCATCGGCGGCCTACAGCTTTGCGCAGATCAAGCGCAGCGCGCACGAGGTCGGCGTCGAGCTGGTCCTGGTGCATCTGTCGGCCAAGGCCGAGCAGGTGCTGCGCTCCGGCGATTTCATCACCGAGGGTGTCACCGTGATCGACGAGCTCGATCGCGCGCTTGAATGGTGCGAGAACCAGATCATCGCGCAGCACCAGGAGCTCGCGCAGGAGGAAGCTGACCTGCGCGGCTGGTTCGCGGGGATGCTCGACAGCGAGAACGACGCCGACGCACTGATCCGGCGCTGCCAGCGCATCGAGGTCGACGCCGGCGAGGTCATCGTGCATGCCGGCGACGCCGCCGATTCCATGCACTTCATCCTCGACGGCCGGGTCGGCATCATGGTGCCCGCCGAGGACGGCCGCTCCACCCGGGTGCGCAGCCTCGGCCGCTACACCACGATCGGCGAGATGGGCCTCGTCTCGCAGGCCCCGCGCAGCGCAACCATCCAGGCCGAGATGGCGAGCGTGCTCTATGTGCTGAACACCCACCAGTTCACCGCGATCCGCGACGAGGAACCCGAGCTCAGCTACAAGCTGCTGACCTATTTCGTGTCGGTGATGGCGGAGCGGCTGACGTTTGCCAATCGCACGATTGCGGTGCTGCGGCGGTAGACAAGACGTAGCCCGGATGGAGCGCAGCGCAATCCGGGGTTTAGCCGCGCGGCAGCATCGGCCTCGGATTGCGCTTCGCTCCATCCGGGCTACGAGAGTGAGGTCGAGCTACAGCAACCCGCGGCTTTCGCTCGCCGCGAGCTCGGCCATCAGCGCCTTGTCGTCATAGCGCGCCCGCGAAAGGCTGCGGGCGAATGCGGGAGCCGGCGCGCCGACCACAGCGCGGGCGCAGAGATCGCCGGTGGCGCAGGCGCCCATCGTGCCGTAGCCGGAGAGCGCGGTGGCGAGGAACACGCCCGGTGTCTTCGCAGCCCCGATCAGCGGCCAATTCTCTCTCGTCATCGGATAGTAGCCGCCGTAATGCATGCGGTCGCGCGGCAGCGCGCCGAGATAGTGCGCGAGCTTTGGCTGCAGCCGGCTCGCCGCGCGCAGCACGACTTCGGGGAAATAGGGATTCAGCTCCGGCTCGCGATCCGGCTCGGTGGTCTGTTCCGCGTTGAACGCCCAGCCGAGCTTGATCCACTCGCCGTGATCGCCGCCGTCGGGCCGGCAATGGATGCTGCCCGGCATCGGCGCCAGCAGACGCGAAAATTCCGGCGCCGCTGACAGCGCCTCGCGCTCGTCATCGGACCAGGCCAGCGTCTGGCCGTCGAGATCGATCGCGAACGGCATTTTGCGATCGACCGCGCGGTTGCGGTCGGCGAACGCGATTTTCTGCTGCAGCACGTTGACGATCGGCAGCTCTTCGCCATGCATCGCCGCGACATGCGCCGCGAACGGGCCCGCGGCGTTGACGATGATGTCGGCCTTGATGGTCTGCCTCGCGCCATCGGCGAGTACATCGACGGTGAAGCGACCAGTCTTCGCGATGCCGAGCACCTTGGCCCGCTGGAATTGCGCGCCGAGCGGACGCACGGTCTCCAGCATGTACTGGCCGAGCTGCTGGCCGCTGATATCGCCGGCGCGGCGGATATGCAGCGCCGTCGCGACCTCCTTGTCGAAGCTCGGGTAATGGGCCTGGATCAGGTCGCGGCCGAGCAGGACGTCGACCCCGTCAGGCGCGCCCTGCCAGTCCGCCGAATGCGGCGGCAGATAGCCTCGGCCGTCGCCCTCATGCATGCGGATCAACTGTTCGGCCTTCGCGCCGTAACCGGCATGCAGCTGCTGCAACAGTTCCTCGGGCTTCTCCTCGCGGGTGACCAGAAGATAGCCGCGCCGCGTCATGTGGATGCGGTTGTCGCTGCGGCGCGCGATCTCCTCCATCAGGTCGGTGGAATGATTGGTGAAATCGGCCATCGTCGGATGCGGCCACCAGTTGCGGTAGTTCTCGCCCGACTGCGCCGAGGTCAATGCCATCGGCTGGCCTTCGTCGACGATCAGCAGGCGCGAACGCTTGTGCTGTATGGCGAGGTAATAGGCCGTGGCGATGCCGACGATGCCCGCACCGATCACCAGGATTTCGACATCATTGGTCTTCACGCGCACTCTCCTGCGGCCGCGCAGCGCGGCCCGCGATCATTCACATTGTCTGAGCGACGATCAGGCAGGGCGCCCTTCGCCTGCATCGCGCAGCGCCTGGCGCTGCGCCGAGCGCAGCGTCTTCTGCGTCTCCTCGATATGGTCGCGCAGCAGCCGGACCGCCTTCTTGACCTCGCCGTCGCGGCAGAATTCGAGCAGCCGGTAGTGCTCGCGCTGCGGCCGCTCCTTGCCGGTCGCCTGCGACACCAGCGCCCGGGTGAAGCGGCCGACATGGCCGTAATTCGCCTCGATCATGCTGAGCAGGCGCGGGCGATTGCACGGCGCGTAGAGCGTGGCGTGGAATTTCCAGTTGAAGGCGCCCCATTGCGCCGGATCGGGCTCGGCATCATAGGCGCGGAGGATTTTCGTCGCCTCCTCGAGATCGATCTCGCCCATGGCCGGGATCGCCAGGCGCAGCGCGTGGCATTCGAGCGCGATCCGGATCTCGAGCAGCTCGATCACCTCGTCGATCGACAGATCCGAGACCACCGCGCCGCGGTTCGGCAGGAAGGTCACAAAACCCTCGGCCTCGAGCTGGCGCAACGCCTCGCGCACCGGGATGCGGCTGGTCCCGAACCGCGCGGCAAGCTCGTCCTGACGCAGCTGCAATCCGGGCGCGAGCTCGCCCGAGCTGATCGCGGCCCGCAATGCCTCGCGCACGGCGTCCGGTGCTGAACCGTGGGGTCCGGCCCCTCGATGGCTGATGACGGTTGCGGGTTCCATCCGGCTTCTCTCTCTGTGCGGCGGGCATCAGGATATCCGCCATGGTCCATATTGTATAAAATCGGTTTCTAATTTATGCAATGCTATGTATAAAATCTCGCCTCATCGTATCCAACATTGCCAGCGCTCGCGAGCACCTGATGCGTCAAACCACCAAGCGGTTGATCTGCCTGGCTTTTCTTGCGGCGACGGTGTCCGCCCCGGCACAGGCCCAATCGTCCGGCGGCACCCTGGCCAAGATCCGCGATGCCGGCGAAATCCGGCTCGGCCACCGCGACGTCTCGGTCCCGTTCTCCTATCTCGACGACAACCAGCAGCCGGTCGGCTTCGCGATGGACCTCTGCGCGCGGATCGTCGATGCGGTGAAGGCCGAGCTCAAGCTACCGGCGCTGCAGATTAGGCTGCAGCCGATCCAGCTCTCCACCCAGATCCCACTGATCGAGAACGGCACCATCGACATCGTCTGCGGTCCCGCCACCAATACGCTGGAGCGGCAGAAGGTCGTCGCCTTCAGCAACACGATCTTCGTGTCGAGCATCCGCGCGGTGGTGCATAAGGACGCGCCGATCAAGACCTTTGAGGATCTCGGCGGCCGGCCGGTCTCGCTGACCTCGGGCTCGACCTCGATCGGACTGTTGAGCGCACGGGCCCAGGAGAAGAACTTTCAGACCAGAAACATCCTGACGGCGGACCACGCCGCATCATTCCTCGCGCTGACCACCGGGCGCAGCGAAGCCTTCGTGATGGACGACATTCTGCTGGCGAGCCTGATCGCGGGCAGCCGCAACCCGGCGGACTGGCGCATCATCGACGACAGCCTGCGCACCGAACCCTACGGGCTGATCATCCGCAAGGGCGACCCGGAGTTCAAGGCGCTGGTCGACAAGACGCTGGTCGCTATGATGAAGAACGGCGAATTTCAGGAGCTCTACGCAAAATGGTTCACGCGGCCGATCCCGCCGAAGAACGTGAACCTGAATTTTCCGATGACGGCGCCGCTGAAGGATGCCGTCGCCAACCCGAACGACAAGGGCGTGTGATCAAGCGAAAGCCCGGCTCCGATTCAATCGGAGCCGGGCTGAAGCGCGACGACAATGACGGCGATCAGACGCCGGCCATCATCACGTATTTGATCTCGACATATTCATCCATGCCATGGCGCGAGCCTTCGCGGCCGAGGCCCGATTCCTTGACGCCGCCGAACGGCGCCACTTCGGTCGTGATCAGGCCGGAGTTGACGCCGACCATGCCCGACTCCAGCGCCTCGGCGACGCGCCAGACGCGGCCGATGTCGCGCGAATAGAAGTAGGAGGCGAGGCCGAACGGCGAGGCATTGCACATCGCGATCACGTCGGCCTCGTCCTTGAAGCGGATCACCGGCGCAAGCGGACCGAAGGTTTCCTCGTGCGACACCAGCGCGTCCGGCCGCACATCCGACAGCACCGTGGGCTCGAAGAAGCTGCGGCCGAGCGACGAGCGCTTGCCGCCGGTCACGATCTTGGCGCCGCCCTTCACCGCATCGGCAATGTGCCGTTCGACCTTCTCGATCGCTTCCATGTTGATCAACGGCCCCTGCGTCACGCCCTGCTCCGTGCCGTCGCCGATCTTCATCTCGGCGACCTTCTTCGACAGCTTCGAGACGAACGCGTCGTAGATCTTGTCCTGGGCATAGAGACGGTTGGCGCAGACGCAGGTCTGGCCCATGTTGCGATACTTCGAGACGATGGCGCCTTCGACGGCGGCATCGATATCGGCGTCGTCGAACACCACGAACGGCGCATTGCCGCCGAGCTCGAGGCCAAGCTTCTTCACGCCGACCGACGCCTGCCGGTACAGGATCTTGCCGACCTCGGTCGAGCCGGTGAAGCCGACGAAGCGCACCGCCGGATGCTCGCACAGCACCTTGCCGATCGGCGGCGCATCACCGGTGATGATGTTGAACACGCCCTTCGGCACGCCGGCTTTCTCGGCCAGCGCAACGAGCGCGAGCGCGGACAGCGGCGTCTCGTTGGCGGGCTTCAGCACCACGGTGCAACCGGCCGCCAGCGCCGGCGAGACCTTGCGGGTGATCATCGAGTTCGGGAAATTCCATGGCGTGATGGCGCCGCAGACACCGATCGGCTGCCGGATCGCGAGCAGACGCGCGTCCGGACGCTGGGTCGGGATCGTCTCGCCGTAAACACGCCGCGCCTCTTCCGCGAAGAATTCGACATAGGCGGCGCCGATATCGACCTCGCCGAGCGCTTCCGCCAGCGGCTTGCCCTGCTCGGAGGTCAGGATCAGCGCAAGGTCCTCGCGGTTGGCGATGATCAGATCGAACCATTTGCGCAAGATGTTGGAGCGCTGTTTCGCGGTCAGCTTGGCCCAGGTCGGAAACGCGCGCTCGGCGGCCTCGACGGCCCTGGTCGCGTCATCGGCGCTCAGCTGCGGGATCTTGATCAGCTCGACGCCGGTCGCCGGATTGTTGACGGCGAATTCGGGGGTGCCGACCCAGGCGCCGTCGATGTAGCAGCGGTCGCGCAGCAGCGAGGGGTCCTTCAGGCGGCTTTGCAGGGAGGATGCTGCGGATTGGGTGGCGCGTGCGGCAACGGGCGGGGTCATGGCGTTACTCCTGTCATTTCTGGAATTTCTTGGGGGTGTTCGCGCCTATATAAGCGGAAAGCCGCTGCGATGCACCGGCGCCGGGCGCGACCCTGCCTCAAGCAATATTGAGGGCTCGCGCGCGATCTTTTTTTACGCGCCGTCGTGCAGCGGCGCTCAGACCGCCCCGCCAGACATATAGGTTTCCCGACGGCCGATCATGCGCTCGGCCGCGGCCTTGGCGTCCGCCTTGGTCGAGGTCGCGCAGGTCCGGTATTCGAGGTCGGCCTGCGCCTGCGCATCGCGGCGGCCGAACCAGGATTTGGCGCCGGTCTGCAGCAGCGCCAGCGCCCGCGCGACATTCTCGACGGCCTCGAACGAGTGCAGTGCGCCGGTACCTGCGTAGCGAACTTCGTAGAGACCTGGGCTGATCGGCGCTTCGATATTCTCGCCGCGGCCCGGCCGCGGATAGCGCTTCCATTCACTCCATGTCGAAATCATTGCTGCGCCCCCGCAAGGCGGGAAATGACGAATCTTTTCGTCAAATCCGGTCCAATCCGCCGCACCGTTTGTGCAGCGATCTGAATGCGTTAATGCAAATAATCAGGTGCGAAAATCATTCCTTGATCACGTTACCGTGGCCGCCCGCGAAGGTCACCGGGACTTGCGCGGCGTCCCCTGCAAAATCTGCGCGCGTGGTGAACGCCTCCCGACCAAGGCCGTTCCTAGCAGCCGGCCTTCACGACATCGCGACGTGGTCGCATCGCGCCCGCCTTGCGGGAGCGGAAAAGCGGGAGGATGATCCGCCCACTTCAAAACAATAAACCCCACCGGAGGAAGCCCCCAATGCAGAGCAAGGCTCAGATCGATCAGGTATTGCGCCAGAAGAGCGAGGCAAAGGAAATTCCCGGCGTGGTCGCCATCGCGGCCACCGGCAAGGACGTGATTTACGAAGGCGCGTTCGGCAAGCGCGACCTCTCCAAGAGCGATCCCATGACGGCGGACAGCGTGTTCTGGATCGCCTCGATGACCAAGGCGGTGACCTCGGCGGGCGCGATGCAGCTCGTCGAGCAGGGCAAGCTCTCGCTCGATGAGCCGATCGGCAAGCTGTTGCCCGATCTCGCCGCGGCGCAGGTGCTCGACGGCTTCGACGCCAAGGGCGAACCGCAGCTGCGGCCGGCGAAAAAGCCGATTACGCTGCGCCAGCTCATGACCCACACCGCCGGCTTCGCCTACGACATGTGGGACGCCAACCTCGGGAAGTATCTCGAAAAGACCGGCACGCCCGGCATCATCACCTGCCTGAATGCCGCGCTGAAGACGCCGATCATGACCGATCCCGGCACGCGCTGGGAATACGGCACCAATATCGACTTCGTCGGCAAGGCGGTGGAAGCCGCATCCGGCAAGAAACTCGATGCCTATCTGCGCGACAACATGTTCGCACCGCTCGGCATGAGCGACACCGCCTTCAAGATCTCCGACGACATGCGCAAGCGGCTGGTCGGCATGCATGCCCGCGGCGAGGACGGCACGCTGGCGGCGATCCCGTTCGAGCTCGAGCAGAACCCCGAATTCCACATGGGTGGCGGCGGCCTGTATTCGACCGCGGCCGACTACATCAAGTTCTGCCAGATGATCCTCAACAAGGGCAAAGGCAACGGCAATCAGGTGCTGAAGGCCGAGACGGTCGCGACGATGGGGCAGAATCACATCGGCGAGCTCACCGTCGGCAAGATGACGACGGCCTTGCCGATGTACACCAACGATGTCGATCTCTATCCCGACATCGTCAAGAAATGGGGACTGAGCTTCCTGATCAACACCGCCAAGACGCCGGAAGGCCGCAGCGCCGGCAGCCTCGCCTGGGCGGGCCTTGCCAACACCTATTACTGGATCGATCCGTCGCGCGACGTCTGCGGCGTGATCCTGACCCAGCTGTTGCCGTTCGCCGACAAGCACAGCCTGGAGGCCTTCGCAGGCTTCGAGAAGGGCATCTATGCCGGGCTGGACGCCGGCAGCGGGCAAAGGGCGGCGTAAGGCTCGATGAGATAAGTCGTACCAGCCGTTATGGGACTCCTCTCCCTCTCCCCGTTCTTACGGGGAGAGGGTTGGGGTGAGGGGCTACTCCCGCGCAGACGGTCGCAATTGGACTCGCAGAGACTCCCCTCACCCGGATCGCATCTTCGATGCGATCCGACCTCTCCCCGCACGCGGGGCGAGGTGAAGCGGAACCCGTCGCCGCTACAATCGAAAACCATACCCGCCATTGGTCGGGCCTGTCCCATCTGCGCCAAACGACTAAGATCGCGCAAAAAAGCGCGGCGACACGAACACGACCACGAGGAGGACGAGCTTGGCACCCACACCCAAGGGAGACAGCAAGGCAGACAGCTATGTCTGCGGCATTTCCGATACGCCGTTGCTCGGTGAAACCATCGGCCGCAGCCTCAACCGTGCTCGCGCACGCTGGGGCGAGCGCGAGGCGCTGGTCTCGCCCAGCCACAATGTGCGCTGGACCTGGAACGAATTCGCCTGTCACGTCGATGCCTTGGCGGCGGGCTTCATCGCGCTCGGGTTGCAGCGCGGCGAGCGGATCGGGATCTGGTCGCTGAACCGCCCGGAATGGACGCTGACGCAATTCGCCGCCGCGAAAGCCGGACTGATCCTCGTCACCATCAATCCGGCCTATCGGCTGAGCGAGCTGGAATTCGCGCTCGGCAAGGTCGGCTGCGCCGCGATCGTGACGGCGACCGCATTCAAGACCTCGGCATATATGGAGATGCTGAATACGCTGCTGCCCGAGCTCGCAAGCTCGGAGCCCGGTCACTTGCGGTCGGCGCGGCTGCCGAAACTGCGCGCCGTGATCCAGATCGGCGGACCGGCGGCGCCGGGCACCATTCCATTCGATGCGGTATCGCAGATGGGCGGCGAGCGCCATCGCGAGCAGCTTGCGGCGCTCGGCGAGAGCCTGCAGTTCGACGATCCCGTCAACATCCAGTTCACCAGCGGCACCACCGGCTCGCCGAAGGGCGTGACGCTGACCCATCACAACATTCTCAACAACGGCTACTTCACCGGCCGCGCCATGCGCCTGACCGAACAGGACCGCATCTGCATTCCGGTGCCGCTCTATCACTGCTTCGGCATGGTGATGGGCAACCTCGCTTCCGTCACGCTCGGCACCACCATGGTCTATCCCGGCGAAGGCTTTGATCCGCTGGCGACGCTGACGACGGTCGCGCAGGAGAGATGCACGACGCTGTACGGCGTGCCAACCATGTTCATCGCCGAGCTCGACCATCCCGACTTCGCGCGCTTCGACTTGTCCTCGCTGCGCACCGGCATCATGGCCGGCGCGCCCTGCCCGATCGAGGTGATGAAGCGCGTCAACACCGAGATGAACATGCGCGAGGTGACGATCGCCTACGGCATGACCGAGACCAGCCCGGTGAGTTTTCAGAGCGCGACCGACGATCCACTGGAGCGCCGCGTCTCGACCGTCGGCCGCATCCATCCGCATGTCGAGGTCAAGGTGGTCGATCTCGGCGGCAAGGTGGTGCCGCGCGGCGAACGCGGCGAGCTCTGCACCCGCGGCTACAGCATCATGCTCGGCTATTGGGACGAGAAGGAAAAGACCGGCGATGTGCTCGACGCCAATGGCTGGATGCACACCGGCGATCTCGCCGTGATCGACGACGAAGGCTATTGCAACATCGTCGGCCGCATCAAGGACATGGTGATCCGCGGCGGCGAGAACCTGTATCCGCGCGAGATCGAGGAGTTCCTCTACCGCCATCCGAAGATCCAGGACGTGCAGATCTTCGGCGTCGCCGACGAGCGCTATGGCGAAGAGCTGTGCGCCTGGGTCAGAATCAGGCAGGGCGAAACGCTCACCGCCGACGAGGTCCGCGCCTTCTGCCAAGGCCAGATCGCCCACAACAAGATCCCGCGCTATGTCGAGTTCGTCGATGAATTCCCGATGACGGTGACAGGGAAAATCCAGAAGTTCGTGATGCGCGATGCGGTGGAGCAGCGGCTGGGATTGAAGGCGGCGAAGACGGCGTGATCTCTCTTCTCCCTCGCCCCGCTCTTTGCGGGGAGAGGGTCGGGGTGAGAGACCGCCTCCGCAAATTCGAAAGCAGTGAATACGCGGAGACTCCCTCTCACCCGGAACGCATCTACGATGCGATCCGGCCTCTCCCCGCAAGCGGGGCGAGGCGAAGGAGAAAAGCCCCGCCTAAACCAGCAGCCCCTGCTGCTTCGCCAGATCCTGCAGCGACACCAGCGGCCGGGCGCCGATGTGCTGGATCACTTCGGCCGCGGCGAGCGCGCCGAGCCGGCCGGCATTCTCATGGCCGACCTTGCGCACGAGACCGACGAGGAAGCCGGCGGCGAACAGATCGCCGGCGCCGGTGGTGTCGACCAGCCTGTCGATGGGCGAGGCGGGCGGCGCGACGACACTGTCGCCGGAGATCACGACGCACCCCTTCTCGCTGCGGGTGACGACGCCGAGTTTGGTATCCTTGCCGAACTGCTTCAGCGCGGTGTCGAAATCCGAGGTCTGGTACAGCGAGTGCAGCTCGGACTCGTTGGCGAATACCAGATCCACCACGCCCTTGCGCATCAGATCGAGGAATTCGTCGCGGTAGCGATCGACGCAGAACGAATCCGACAGCGTCAGCGCGACCTGGCGGCCCGCGCCGTGCGCGATGGTCGCCGCCTTCACGAAAGCGTCCTTGGCGTTCTTCGGATCCCAGAGGTAGCCCTCGAGATAGATGATGCTGGCGGCAGCGATCTGGTTTGGATCGATGTCGTCGGGCGTCAGGTCCTGCGCGGCGCCGAGATAGGTGTTCATGGTGCGCTCGCCGTCCGGCGTCACCAGGATGTAGGAGCAGCCGGTGGCCGGGCCGGTCCTGGCCGGCGCGGTGTCGAAGGTCACGCCGGCGGCGCGGATGTCGTGGACGTAGAGCTTGCCGATCTGGTCGTCCTTGACCTTGCCGACATAGGCGGCGCGGGCGCCGAGACTGCCGACGCCGACGATGGTGTTGGCGGCCGAACCGCCCGACATTTCGGTCGCCACCCCCATGTCGCCGTAGATCGCGGTGGCGCGCGCCTCATCGATCAGCTGCATCGAGCCCTTGGTCATGCCGTGACGGGCAAGGAATGCCTCGTCGGTCTGCACCAGCACGTCGAAGATCGCGTTGCCGATCCCAAGAACGTCGTATTTTGCGTCAGCCATAGACCTGCCCTGTGTTAACGCCACCCAACAAGAGCCGCGACCTATCACGTTACGCCTCGGGGCAGCAAGGGAAGCTATTTGGGCGAAACCCTGTCAGCATTGCGCTCTGCCAACCCGTCATCCTGAGCGCGTAGCGCGTCTCGAAGGATGAAAGGCCCGGCTCAGGCCGATTCATCCTTCGAGGCTCGCTTCGCTCGCACCTCCAGCGACAAAGGCGGAGCCTTTGCGCGGGGATGACGGGTTTAAGACGGCACCACTGGAAGCAATACCTGCTACTGCTATACAGACCCCATGTTCCGCTCCTTCCTCACGGTCTCCTCGGGAACGCTGGCCTCGCGACTGCTCGGTTTCGTGCGCGATTCCGCGATCGCGGCGCTGCTCGGCGCGGGACCGGTGGCGGATGCATTCCTGGCGGCATTCCAGCTTGTGAATGTTGTGCGACGGCTGTTGTCCGAGGGCGGGCTGAATGCCGCCCTGGTGCCGGCCTGGCTGAAGGCGCGCGATGCCGGCGGCATGGACGCGGCAACCGCCTTTGCCGGCCGCGTGCTCGGCACCGTCAGTGCCGCGGTGATCGCGGCCGCGCTCGTCATCGGCGTGCTGATGCCGCTGGTGATCGCGGCGATCGCGCCGGGGTTCGTCGACCGCGACACGCTGCAATTCGCCGTCGACGACGCGCGGCTGATGCTGCCCTATCTCGCCTTCGCCGGCCCGGTCACGGTGATGATGGCACTGCTCAGCGCGCAAGGGCGCTTCGCGCTGACCGCGTTCTCGCCGCTGTTGTTCAACATCGCGCTAATATCGGTGATGGCCGTGCTGCTGGTGCGGCAGCAGGAGCCGGCGCAGGCCGCGCTGGTGATGGCGGCGACGATCGGCATTGCCGGCTTCCTGCAACTGTCGATGCTGGCGCTACGCGGCGCGAAACTCGCTTCGCCGCTCCGCGTGTCCTTCGATCCTGACATGCGCGGCTTTCTCGGCCGCGCGATCCCCGGCATGGTCGCGAGCAGCGCGCCGCAATGGCTGATGGTGGCAGGCGCGGTGATCGCATCGACCTCACCGTCGGCGGTGTCCTGGCTCTATTTCGCCAACCGCCTGCTCGAGCTGCCGCTCGGCATCGTCGGCGTCGCCATGGGCACAGTGCTGATCCCGGAGATGACGCGCGCCGTGCGCGGCGGCGAATCCAGCGCGATCGCGCATGCGGAATCGCGTGCCCTCGAGCTTGCGGTCGGGCTGGCCCTGCCGGCGACGCTCGGCCTGATGGTGCTGAGCGAGCCGATCGTGCGGATGCTGTTCGAGCACGGCGCGTTCACCGCCCAGGATAGCGCGGCAACCGCGCAAGCCTTGATCTGGCTGACGCTGGCCTTGCCGGCGCATGTGCTGGTGAAGGCGCTGTCGCCGGCATTCTTTGCGCGCGAGGACACGCTGACGCCGCTGCTCGCGACGCTGAAGGCGGTCGTGGTGGCGATCGCGGCGTCCTTCCTGCTCGGCCAGATCTTCGGCGCGAGCGGAATCGCCGCAGGCATTGCGCTCGGCTCCTGGAGCAACGCACTTGCGCTGATCCGCAAGGGTGCCGCAACCTTCGGCTTTTCGATCGACGCCGCAGCGCGCCGCCGGCTGCCGCGCATCCTGGCCGCGGCGCTCGCGATGGGCGCCCTGCTCTGGCTTGCGGAGGGCGGGCTGCCGTCAGCCGGCAGCCACGGTTTCGTGCAAGCAGCCTCCCTGCTCGCGTTGATCGCGGCAGGTATCGCCGGTTACGGGCTGTTCTTGCAGCTTTTCGGCGTCACCGGCTGGCGCGAGGCGGTTAACGCCGTCAGGCAAAGGCGCCCCGCCTGACTTGCGCGCGCGGAGCTTAAGTGGCAAACGACGCGGCAAAACTAGCCATTTCCGGGAATCGAGACCATGGCGTTCGTTGAACGGGTTTTCTCAGGCGTCCAGCCGACGGGCAATCTGCACCTCGGCAACTACCTCGGCGCCATCGTCAACTTCGTGAAGATGCAGCAGACCCACAACTGCATCTATTGCGTCGTCGACATGCATGCGATCACGCAGGGCGTCGAAGTCTGGGGCGGCCCGGCCGAGCTCGCCCGCAACACCCGCGAGGTCACCGCGGCCTTCATCGCCGCGGGCATCGATGCCAAGAAGCACATCGTGTTCAACCAGAGCCAGATTGCCGGCCATGCCGAGCTGACCTGGATCTTCAACTGCGTCGCGCGGATCGGCTGGCTGAACCGCATGACGCAGTTCAAGGAGAAGGCCGGCAAGGACCGCGAGAACGCCTCGGTCGGCCTCTACGACTATCCGGTGCTGATGGCCGCCGACATCCTGCTCTACCGCGCGACCCATGTGCCGGTCGGCGAGGACCAGAAGCAGCATCTGGAGCTGTCCCGCGACATCGCGCAGAAATTCAACAACGATTTCGGCGATTCGATCCGCGGTCATGGCTTTGCCGACGGCCTGTTCTTCCCGCAGCCCGAGCCGCTGATCACGGGGCCCGCGACGCGGGTGATGAGCCTGCGCGACGGCACCAAGAAGATGTCGAAGTCGGATGCGTCGGACAATTCGCGCATCAACCTCACCGACGACGCCGACACCATCGCGCAGAAGATCCGCAAGGCGAAGACCGATCCGGAGCCGCTGCCGTCGGAGGAGAAGGGTCTCGAAACCCGCCCCGAGGCCGACAACCTGGTCGGCATCTACGCGGCGCTGGCCGGCATCTCCAAGCAGGAGGTGCTGACACAGTTCGGCGGCGGGCAGTTCTCCAGCTTCAAGAACGCGCTGGTCGAGGTTTGCGTCGCGAAACTGGCGCCGATCGCCTCCGAGATGAAGAGGCTGGTCGCCGATCCCGGCCATGTCGACGCGGTCCTCGCCGACGGCGCCAACCGCGCCCGCGGCATCGCCGACGAGACCATGCGCATCACCAAGGACATCGTCGGCTTCATCCGCCCGCGCTGACGCTAAAGGCAGGAACTGCGCGCTCCCTCTCCCAAACGGCGAGGGAGTATGGCACCATGGGTTGGTTTGGTTCAGCACCGGGACATGCATGACCACCCAGCGACGAAGCTACGAATCAGGTCACAAGCCGAAATGCCTCGTCATCGTTGACGACACTGCGGAATGGGACCGCGCGGTCTATTACGCCAGCCGATGGGCGATCCGGGTCGGCGGCGGCGTCGTGATGCTGCGGGTGATCGAGACCGAGGACCAGAACCAGCAATGGCTCGGGGTCGCCGACATCATGCGCGCGGAGGCCGAGGAGGCCGCCAATGAGGCGCTCGACCGCGCCGCCGGCCGCGCCAACGGCATCGCCGCGATCACCCCGGAGCGGGTGATTCGCGAGGGCGACCCGATCGAACAGATCCTCGACGTGATCGACAAGGACGTCGATATCGCGGCGCTGGTGCTGGCCGCCAATCCGGGCGCCGAGGGGCCCGGGCCGATCATCACCACCATGGCCAAGACCATGGGGGCATTCCCGATCCCGGTGACCATCGTGCCGGGCGGCCTGACCGACGCCGAGATCGACGCCCTGTCCTAGCGCGTTACCGGCCCCGGACCCGCTTCCGGGCATGGGTGTGAGCCTGGAACCGCGGTTTTGCGGCTTGATCGCGGGCTTTTTAGTTGCCATCTGACTCCTTGATTTGACGCGTTTTCTTCGCGAACCGGTGTCACTTCGCTCGAAAACGCTATAATGGAACCCAACGCGCCGGCCTTGAACCGGCGACGCCGGAGACAGCAGATGTTCATTCAGACCGAAGCCACGCCCAATCCCGCCACGCTGAAATTCATTCCGGGCCGCATGGTGCTCGACAGCGGGACGATGGAATTTTCCTCGCCCGAGTCCGCCGCGCGCTCGCCGCTCGCCGAACGGCTGTTCGCCGTATCCGGCGTCACCGGCGTGTTCTACGGCGGCGACTTCATCACCGTGACCAAGGCGGACGGCGACTGGCAGCACCTCAAGCCCGCGATCCTCGGCGCCATCATGGAGCACTACATGTCCGGCGCGCCGCTGCTCGCCGACGGCACCGCGGCCAGCGACGATGCTCGCGATGAGGAAGACGAGTTCTTCGACGAGGCCGACGCCGAGACTGTCGAGCAGATCAAGGACCTGATCGAGACCCGCGTGCGTCCCGCGGTTGCCAATGACGGCGGCGACATCACCTTCCGCGGCTTCAAGGACGGCATCGTCTATCTCAACATGAAGGGCTCCTGCGCCGGCTGCCCGTCATCGACCGCAACCCTGCAACACGGCATACAGAACCTGCTCCGGCACTTCGTGCCCGACGTGCAGGAAGTCCGGCCGATGTGATGGAGCGGCGAATGGCGCGTGGCGGATCGCGAATAGCATTCTCCTCTGGACCTCTATTCGCCATTCCCCATTTGCCATTCGCCCTCCCATGATGATTCTCGCCATCGATACGGCGCTCGACGCCTGCTCCGCGGCGGTGCTCGACACCACCTCCGGCAATACAATCGCCATTGAATCGCAGGCGATGCAGCGCGGCCATGCCGAAGCGCTGATGCCGCTGATCGCTCGGGTGATGAAAGAGAGCGGCATCGGCTTTGCCGGGCTCGACCGCATCGCCGTCACCACCGGCCCCGGCAGTTTCACCGGCCTGCGCGTCGGCCTCTCGGCGGCGCGCGGCCTGGCGCTGGCCTCGGAAAAGCCGGTGGTCGGACTGTCGACGCTCGCCGCCTACGCCGCGCCTGTCGTCGCCGAGAATGGCGCGGCTGCGATCCTGTCGGCGATCGATGCGCGGCATGATCACGTCTATTTCCAGCTGGTGGGCGGCGACGGCAGCCCGATCATCAAGCCGAAGGTGGCGCCGATCGCGGAAGCGCTCGAGGCCTCCCAACACGGCGCGCTGCATCTGGTCGGCAACGCTGCCAATATCCTCGCCGAGCGCTGGCCCGCCGACGCGGCAACGCCGGTCAAGGTCAACCGGCAGCCCGCGCCCGATATTACCTGGGTCGCCTGGATCGGCGCGGCCGTGGATCCTGAAACCGCGCCGCCGCGGCCGTTCTATCTGCGTGCGCCCGACGCCAAGCCGCCGAGGGACCGGCTCGAGATCAGCACGCCGCGATCGACATGATCGGCTGGCTGTCACGATGGTGGGGCGGCGGTCCGCCCGCGGTCGAGCCCGCATCGCTGCGCGATGCGGCGCGACTCGCGCAATTGCACGGCGCGTCGTTTCATCGCGGCTGGGGCGAGGGCGAATTCGAGGCGATGCTGACCGAGCGCAACACGCTGGTGCACCGGCTGCGGCAGGGACGCAAGGTGATCGGCTTTGCCGTCTCGCGGATGGCGGCGGACGAGGCCGAAATCCTGTCGATTGCGATCGATTCCAATCAGCGCGGCCGCGGGCTGTCGCGCGACCTGCTGCTGACTCATCTCGGCCATCTTGCCGGCCGCGGCATCCGCACCATCTTCCTCGAGGTGGAAGAGAACAATCAGCCGGCGCGACGGCTCTATGAAAAGGCCGGATTCGGCGTGATCGGCCGCCGCGAACGCTACTACAAGCAGCCCGGCGGGGAACATTTGAACGCGCTTCTGATGCGGCGCGACTTGTCGTAACATCGGCGCGATGGCAGAACATCGCCCTGCTCTGCCATCCAAGGCCCAAGGACTGGCCAAGGACCTGCCAAGGACCCATGACGACGGTGAAAATCACGCCTGCGCAGAAGAATACCGGCATCGAGGCGCGCTGCGCCGCGACCGGCATGCGCATGACCGAACAGCGCCGTGTGATCGCACGCGTGCTGGCGGAGGCCATGGATCACCCTGACGTCGAGGAGCTCTACCGCCGCTGCGTGGCGGTCGACGACAAGATCTCGATCTCGACCGTCTATCGCACCGTCAAGCTGTTCGAGGATGCCGGCATCATCGAGCGCCACGACTTCCGCGAGGGCCGTGCGCGCTACGAGCAGATGCCCGAGAGCCATCACGACCACCTGATCAATCTGCGCGACGGCAAGGTGATCGAGTTCACCTCCGAGGAAATCGAGAAACTGCAGGCCGAGATCGCGCGCAAGCTCGGCTACAAGCTGGTCGATCACCGTCTCGAGCTGTATTGCGTCCCGCTCGACGAAGACAGCAAGTCGTAAGCCGGGTGAGTTTCGACCTCGTCATCTTCGATTGCGACGGCGTGCTGGTCGACAGCGAGGTGATCTCCTGTCGCGCGCATGCGGAGACGCTGACGCGGCACGGCTTTCCGATTACACCTGACGGCGTGCTGAAGCGCTTCCTCGGCGTGTCCGACCGCGAGGCGCGGCGGATCGTCGAGAGCGAGATCGGCCGCGCGCTGCCCGAAACCTTCGAAGCCGAGGTCAAGCACGCGACGCTGAGCTTCTATGCCGACGATCTCAGTGCGATCGCGCATGTCGGCGAGGCGATCGCTGCGCTCGGCTTACCGAAATGCGTGGCGTCGAGCGGCACGCCGGAAAAGATCCATCACGGCCTGACCTGCGCCGGGCTCTACGACCAGCTCGCACCGCATATTTTCTCCGCCACCCAGGTCAAGCGCGGCAAGCCGGCGCCCGATCTCTTCCTGTTCGCGGCGGCGCAGATGGGCGCCAGCCCGGCGCGCTGCGTCGTGATCGAGGACAGCGTGGCCGGCGTCACCGGCGCCCGCGCCGCCGGGATGACCGTGCTCGGATTTTACGGCGGCAGCCATTGCACGGCGGAACACGAGGACATGCTGCGCCAGGCCGGCGCGGCCGTCACCTTCGCCGATATGCGGAAATTGCCCGATTTGATCGCCCGGCTGGGGGCCAAAACCGCGGTTGCGTGAGCAATCTTCCCCTTCCCCCTGAAAGGGGAAGGTCGGGATGGGGGTTCCAGCCGCGGGCGCCGCTGCGTGCGGAGGGAGCTGATCCCCACCCGCTTTGCTCTGGCGAGCAAAGCGAGCCCCCCTTTTCAAGGGGAGGTGACAGGACCAGCCCCGGACCGCTGGATTTTCCCCGGTTTAAGCTATATTTCAGCCCCGGCGCCCCCGATGGCGCCGTTTCCATTTTTCGCTCTCAGGGTTCCATGACGACGCCGCGCAAGCTGCACATCAAGTCCTATGGCTGCCAGATGAATGTCTACGATGCGCAACGCATGGCGGACACGCTGGCCGGCGAGGGCTTTGTCGAGACCGCGAGCGCCGAAGACGCCGACCTCGTGATCCTCAACACCTGCCACATCCGCGAGAAGGCGTCGGAGAAAGTCTATTCCGAGCTCGGGCGGCTGCGCGTCGCCAAGGACGAGGCCGCGCGGGCGGGGCGCGAGATGAAGATCGCGGTCGCCGGCTGCGTCGCGCAGGCCGAAGGCGCCGAGATCATCCATCGCGCGCCGACCGTCGACATCGTGGTCGGGCCGCAGAGCTATCATCATCTGCCTGAGCTCTTGAAGCGCGCCAAGGCAAACGGCCGCGCGCTGGAAACCGAATTCCCGGTCGAGGACAAGTTCGGCTTCCTGCCGCAGCCGAAGCCGGATGCGATCCGCGCCCGCGGCATCTCCGCCTTCGTCACGGTGCAGGAAGGTTGCGACAAGTTCTGCACCTTCTGCGTGGTGCCCTATACGCGCGGCGCGGAAGTCTCGCGTCCGGTCGCCAGGATCATCGACGATGTGAAACAGCTCGCCGACAATGGCGTGCGCGAATTCACGCTGATCGGACAGAACGTCAACGCCTATCACGGCGAAGGTCCCGACGGCCGCGTCTGGCCGCTCGGCAAATTGTTGCAGCGGCTGGCCACAATTTCCGGCGTCACACGGCTGCGCTATTCGACCAGCCATCCGCGCGACGTCGACGACACCCTGATCGCGGCACATCGCGATTTGCCCGAACTGATGCCGTTCGTGCACCTGCCGGTGCAATCGGGGGCGGACCGGATCCTTGCCGCCATGAACCGCAAACATACCGCCGATGACTACCGGCGCGTCATCGACCGGTTCCGCGCCGCGCGGCAAGACATTGCTTTTTCATCAGATTTTATCGTGGGCTTCCCCGGAGAGACCGCGGAAGAATTTTCCGCCACCCTCGCGCTTGTCACGCAAATCGGATACGCTGCGGCGTATTCATTCAAATATTCGCCACGGCCGGGCACGCCGGCGGCGGAGATGCGGGAGACAGTGTCAGCAGCCGAGATGGACGAGCGCTTGGGGCGGCTTCAGGAATTGATCGACAGCCAGCAATCGGCCTTCAACCGGGCTGCGATTGGCACAACGGTCGATGTGCTGTTCGAGCGCGCCGCGCGCAATCCGGGCCAGATCGTCGGCCGCACCGCCTATCTGCAGCCCGCCCATGTGATGGCATCGCCTGACATCGTCGGCCAGGTCCTCCCGGTGAGGATCGACAGCCTCGAGCGCTACAGCCTGATCGGCGAGCTCGCGACGCGACCCGCGCCCGGCCTCATTTCGCAGACCATTGGAGCCTGAAATCCTTGCCCAAAAGCGCATCGGATTCGTCTTCGCTCGCTCCCAGCCGCAAACCTGACCGCGACATGCAAATGCCACCTGAGACCCGGCCCCCTGAAACTCAGGTCGTCATCGATTTCGACGACAACCGCGCGGCATCCGCGCTGGTCGGCCCCTACGGACAGAATCTGGCGCTGATCGAGCGGCGGCTCGGCGTCGTGGTCGATTCCCGCGGCAATCATCTCACCATCGCAGGCTCCCGAGACGGCTGCGACGCGGCGCGGCGCGTGCTGGAGACGCTCTACGCGCAGGCCGTCGAAGGACACGACCTCGATCAGGGCGAGGTCGAAGGTGCGATCCGCGCCGTGATCGCGCAGGGCTCGCTGTTCGAATTCGACAACAAGACCGCCAAGCCGACCTTCGAGACCATCAATCTGCGCAAGCGTCCGGTGCGCGCCCGCACCGCGGCGCAGGATTCCTACATCCGCGCGCTGAAGCGGCATGAGTTGGTGTTCGGCATCGGCCCGGCCGGCACCGGGAAGACCTGGCTCGCGGTCGCCCATGCCGCGCAGCTGTTCGAGCGCAAGGAGGTCGATCGCATCATCCTGACGCGCCCCGCGGTGGAAGCCGGCGAGCGGCTCGGCTTCCTGCCCGGCGACCTCAAGGAGAAGGTCGATCCGTATCTGCGCCCGATCTATGACGCGCTGTACGATCTGATGGATGCCCGCGTCGTCGAGCGCGCGCTGCAGGGCAACGAGATCGAGATCGCCCCGCTCGCCTTCATGCGCGGCCGCACCCTGACCAATGCCGCCATCATCCTCGACGAGGCGCAGAACACCACGACGATGCAGATGAAGATGTTCCTGACGCGTCTCGGCGAGAACAGCCGGATGATCGTCACCGGCGATCCGTCGCAGGTCGACCTGCCGCACGGCCAGACCTCGGGGCTCACGGAAGCCGTGAAGCTGCTCGACGGCGTCGAGGGCATCGCGCAGGTGCATTTCAAGGCCGAGGACGTCATCCGCCATGAATTGGTGGCGCGCATCGTGGCCGCCTATGAGGGATTGCCGCAAAAGCCGGCAAACGCCAGATCTTGAGACCAATAGCTTCGGCCGCGAGCCCGCACGACGCAGGATCCGGCCATAACGCAGATTTTGAAACCAACGTGTCTGCTTTTCCTGCAACCGAGGTTCTCGTCACCGCCGAATGCTGGCAGGCCGAGCCCAATGCCGACGCGGTGATCCACCGCGCCATCGAGGCTGCCGCCGAAATCGCCGATGCCGATGTCGCCGACGCCGAGCTTGCGGTGATGCTGACCGACGATGCCGGCATCCGCACCCTCAACGCCAACTGGCGCAGCATCGACAAGCCGACCAACGTGCTGTCGTTTCCGGCGCTGCAGCCGGAAGGCGCCGGCGGATCCGACGATGCCCCGCGCATGCTCGGCGATATCGCGATCGCCTATGAGACGACGCGGCGGGAAGCCGATGAAGAGCAGAAACCGTTCGACCATCATTTGAGCCATCTCGCGGTGCATGGCTTCCTGCACCTGATCGGTTACGACCACGAGAACGACGACGATGCCGAGGACATGGAGGCGCTCGAGCGCGAGATCCTCTCTTCCCTCGGCATTCCCGACCCCTATGCGGATCGGATCGCCTGACATGCCGGATTCCGAACCGACCCACGACAACCCGCGCAACGTGAGCAACCTGCCCGCCGTGGTGCACGAGGGCGAGGTGCAGCGCCCGGCGGCCGAGGGCTGGCTGGTGCGCGCGATCCGCACGCTGTTCGGCTGGAAGGCCGGCTCGGTGCGCGACGATTTGCAGGTCGTGCTCGACGCCTCGACGCCCGACGACGTCGGCTTCTCGGCGATCGAGCGCACCATGCTGCGCAACATCCTGTCGCTGAACGAGCGGCGGATCGCCGACGTCATGGTGCACCGCGCCGACATCGTCGCGGTCAAGCGCGACATTCCGCTCGGCGAATTGATGAGCCTGTTCGAGAGCGCGGCGCATTCGCGGCTCGTCGTCTACAACGAGACCCTCGACGACCCCGAGGGCATGGTGCACATCCGCGACCTGCTCGCCTTCATGACCGCGAGAGCCCGCGTCACCGACGCGACCAAGACGAAGCGCAAGAAGCCGTTTCCGGCCGGGCTCGATCTGCGCAGCGTCGATCTCGCGCTGCCGCTGTCGGAAGCCAATATCATCCGCAAGCTGCTCTATATCCCGCCATCGATGCGCGCGATCGACCTGCTGGCGCAGATGCAGGCCTCGCGGATCCATCTCGCGCTGGTGGTCGACGAATATGGCGGCACCGACGGGCTGGTGTCGATCGAGGATATCGTCGAGCAGATCGTCGGCGAGATCGACGACGAGCACGATTCCGACGAGCCGCCGTCCATCGTGCGCCAGCCGGACAACTCCTTCATCGCCGATGCGCGCGCCAGCCTCGACGATGTCCGCTCGGTGATCGGCGAGGATTTCGTGATCGGCGACGCCGGCGAGGAGGTCGAGACGCTCGGCGGTTACCTCGTATCGTTCGTCGGACGCCTGCCGGTACGCGGCGAGGTGATTTCGGGGCCCGGCAATTACGAGGTCGAGGTGCTCGACGCCGATCCGCGGCGGGTCAAGCGCGTGCGCATCACCGCGCGCAAGGAACGGCCGACGCCGCGCAAGGAGCGCGAGCGGCGCCGCGAGCAGGCGCCGGACTCCGGAAACCCGCAGGCGAATGACAACATGCCGCCGCCCGGCGAGGGAGCCGGTCCGCAGTGAGGCTGTCCGACAAGCTCCGATCGATCGGCCTTGCAATCATCCTGACCTGGGGATGGAAACGCGCCGTCCTCGCGCTCACGGCCGGCGCGCTGTCTGCGCTGGCGATGGCGCCGTTCAACGTCTGGCCGGTTCTGTTTCTCACCTTTTCCATCGCGGTCTGGCTGATCGACGGCAGCGCGGCCGGCCGCTGGCGCGGCGTGCCCGCCGCGGCGCTGTCCGGCTTCTGGTTCGGCCTCGGCTATTTCGTGCCGGGGCTGTACTGGATCGGCTACGCCTTCTTCGTCGATGCGGACACCTTCGCCTGGCTGACACCGTTCGCGGTGCTCGGCCTGCCCGCCTATCTCGCTTTGTTCACCGCGTTCGGCTTCGCGCTGGCGCGGCTGATCTGGCCGCGCGACGCCTCGCGCGTGCTGGCGCTCGCGGTCAGCCTGACGGTTTCGGAATGGCTGCGCGGCCATCTCCTCAGCGGCTTTCCGTGGAATGCGTTCGGCTACGCACTGACCGAGCCGCTGGCGCTGGCCCAGACCGCGTCGCTGATCGGGCTGTGGGGCATGACGTTCCTGGCCGTCGCGATCTTCGCAAGCCCGGCCGTGTTGATCGACGGCGGCTCGCGCGGCCGCAAGCCGTGGCGCGCGCCGGTGGCCGCGGTGCTGGTGCTGGCGGCAATGCTGGCGTTCGGCGTGATCCGCCTCGCGCAGCAACCGACCAGGATGGTCGACGGCGTCAAGCTGCGCATCATGCAGCCCGATTTGCAGCAGGACGCCAAGTTCAACTACTCCGCCAAGGCGGCGGTGATGCAGAAATATCTCACCCTGTCGGATCGCGCCTCAGGGCCGCACGCCACGGGCGTGAAGGATGCCACCATCCTGATCTGGCCGGAATCCGCGTTTCCGTTCTTCCTGACCAAGGAAGCCGACGCGATGGCGCAGATCGCCGACTTGCTGCCGAAGGGAACCGTGCTGATCACCGGTTCGGTGCGCGCGCCCGATCTGCCGCCCGGCGTCCGCGTGACGCGCGCCTATAATTCCATCTACGTCATCGACCACGACGGCAGCGTGCTCGCGGTCTATGACAAGCTGCATCTTGTCCCGTTCGGAGAATATCTGCCGTTCCAGGACTTGATGGAGAAGCTCGGCTTCGTGCAGCTCACCAAGGTGCAGGGCGGCTACATTCCCGGCACGATCCGACGGCCGCTCGATATTCCGAACGCACCGCGCGCCCTGCCCGTGATCTGCTACGAGGCGATCTTTCCCGGCAATATCGTGAGCCGCGACGACCGTCCCGGCTGGATCGTCAATGTCACCAATGACGGATGGTTCGGAATCTCGACCGGCCCTTACCAGCACCTGCAACAGGCCCGGCTGCGCACCATCGAGGAAGGCCTGCCGATGGTCCGCGCCGCAAATACGGGCGTCTCGGCCGTCATCGACCCGGTTGGCCGGATCGTCGCACAACTCGGGCTCGGCATCGAAGGCGTGCTCGATGCCGGCCTGCCGGCGGCCATCGCGCCGACGATCTATGCGCGTGTCGGGAACATCCCCGCCGCTGTGATTGTGATCACAGCCTTGGCGTTCGTGTTGCGGCGGCGGTTTGTGAGGCGAAAACCCTGACGGCTGCATATCGCCGGTTGTCGCGAACCCGAAAAAACGTCGAAATTTACCTCAGTATGATTCCACCAGTTGACAGATCGACCGTGCACTTCGCATTGTACGGGTCCACGCGAAATCACAAGCCAAGTCAGCCCCTTTGCGCAAATTGTCCGCATTTCGTCCCGATCCTCCTTGCAGGATTTGACGGCACCGGCGCCTGAGGCATACTCCACTTCCAACTTGCCTCATCCACGGGCGCGCAATCCCTTAGGAGAGTTGGAGATGTCCACCAAAGCGCCCAATCCTGTTGACAAATATGTCGGCAGCCGCGTCCGTATGCGACGCATCATGCTCGGCATGAGCCAGGAGAAACTGGGCGAGGCGCTAGGCCTGACGTTCCAGCAGGTGCAGAAATACGAGAAGGGCACCAACCGCGTCGGCGCCAGCCGGCTGCAGCAGATCTCCGAAATCCTGCAGGTGCCGGTCTCTTTCCTGTTCGATGGCGGCCCGAGCGGGGTCAAGACCGCCGACGGCTTCAGCGAGGGCGCCTCGCCGACCTACGTCTCCGATTTTCTGGCAACCGCCGAGGGCCTGGCCCTGACCCGCGCCTTCACGCGGATCGCGGACGCCAAGCTCCGCCGCAGCATCGTCGAACTGGTCGAGCAGATTGCGGCGCGCGAGGCAGCCGAGCAGGCCTGATTCAGCCATATCCGTTTGAGAGATCGTCAAATCTGGAATATGCCATTCCGGCGCGCGCCAACGCGATGAGCTCAGCTTGAGCATCATCGCGCTTGAGCGCCTCCTTCGAGCATGATTCCGGATCGTGCTTCGGCGCGTGCGCGCAATGACAAAGCGAATTCACAGGCGACGACAACAGCATGTCCAGCAATCCGTTCGAAACCGCCGTGATTCTCGACGGCATCCGCCGCTGGGTCGAGATCGAATCTCCGACGGAGCGGCCCGATCAGGTCAACAAGCTGGCTGATCTCGTCGCCTCGGGCTATCGCGACCTGCCGGCCACGGTGGAGCGCATTGCAGGACGCGACGGCTGCGGCGATCACCTGGTGACGCGCTCGTCCTGGGGCGAGGAGGCGCCGGGCATCCTGGTGCTGAGCCATCTCGACACAGTCCATCCGATGGGATTCATCGAACGGTTACCATTCAAGGTCGACGGCGACAGCGCGTTCGGCCCCGGCATCTACGACATGAAGGGCGGCGCCTACCTCGCCTATCATGCATTCCGGCAGGTCTGCGCCGACGGCGCGCGCCCGCCGCTCGGCATCACCCAGCTCTACGTGTCGGACGAGGAGATCGGCAGCCCGACCTCGCGGGCGCTGATCGAGGCCGAGGGCCGCAAGGCCAAATACGTGCTGGTGACGGAGCCGGCGCGCGACGGCGGCAAGATCGTCACCGGACGCAAGGGCGTTGCGCGTTTCGACGTCACCATCAAGGGCGCGCCGGCCCATGCCGGCACGCGCCCCGAGGACGGCCGCAGCGCGATCCGGGAGCTCGGCAATGTGATCCAGGCGCTGGAGGCCATGAACGATCTCAAGCGCGGCGTCACCGTCAATGTCGGTGTCGTCCGCGGCGGCACCAAGCCGAACGTGATCGCCGAAGAGGCCTATGCGGAAGTCGACATGCGCGTGCCGACCATGGCCGACGCCGACGAGCTGGTTCCGAAGATCCTCGGGATCACCTCACGCACCGAGGGCGTCAGCGTGAAGATATCGGGCGAATTGAACCGTCCGCCCTATGAGAAAAGCAATGCCGGCGCCGCACTCTACGAGCACGCCAAGGGGCTGGCCGCCGAGCTCGGCTTCGAGCTGGCGGATGTGTTCACCGGCGGCGGCTCCGACGGCAATTTCACCGCGCCGCACACCGCGACCCTCGACGGCCTCGGCGTCGACGGCAAGGGTGCGCATACCCATTACGAGCAGCTCTACATCTCGTCGATCGAGCCGCGCGCGCGGCTGCTCCACCGTCTCTATCAAACGCTGCGATGACACCGGCTCCAGGCGACCGCGGCGATCGCGATTCCCCCGACGACGGCACGATGGCGCATGCGCGCGGCTCGTTCTTCGGACGGCGCAAGGGCCATAAGCTGCGCCCGCATCAGGCCGACCTGATCGACACTCTGCTGCCGCATCTGGCCGTCGACATCTCGGCGCCCGCGCCCGAGGCGCTGACCGAGTTGTTCGATGACGGCATCGAGAATGTCAGGCTCGAAATCGGCTTCGGCGGCGGCGAGCATCTGATCGCGGAGGCACAGGCCTTTCCGAGCACGGGCTTCATCGGCTGCGAGCCCTATGTCAACGGCATGGCGAAGATCCTGACCCAGATCGAGGCGCAAAATATCGGCAACATCCGCCTGTTCGCCGGCGACGCGGCCGAACTGCTGGCCTGGGCGCCGACGCGCTCAGTTGCGCGCATCGACCTGATCCATCCCGATCCGTGGCCGAAGCGGCGGCACTGGAAGCGGCGCTTCGTGCAGGATGCAACGGTCACTGCGATGACACGATTGCTGCCGCCGGGCGGCGAATTCCGCTTCGTCAGCGATATCGATGATTATTGCGCCTGGACGCTGGCGCATCTGATGCGCTCGCCAGACTTCGCCTGGCTTGCCGAGCGCGCGATCGACTGGCAACAGCCGTGGCCGAACTACACGATGACGCGCTACGGCGCCAAGGCCGAGCGCGAGGGGCGCAAGGCGGCGTATTTGCGATTCAAGCGGTTGCCCTAACGCCGTCATTCCGGGCGATGCGCAGCATCGAACCCGGAACCTCGAGATTCCGGGTTCGTCGCTATCGCGACGCCCCGGAATGACGGATAGCTATCCCTTCACTTCCGCCAGCCGCGCCTTCCTGACGTCGGTCGCCTCCCACACCATCCGCTTGCCGCGCTCGCGGCCGAGCAGCTCGATCGGATCGTGATTGTCGATGTGGCCGAACTGGCCCTTGTAGACGCTGTAGCCGCACAATTCCTGCAAACGGCGCGGAAAGCGGGCCGCGGTCTCGCGCGGAATGCCGAGTTGCAGGTTCTCCTGCTGCCGCATCCAGCCCCAGCAATAGGCGCAGGAGAAGGCAAAGCGCCTGGCGTCGCTGCTATTTGCGCCGCCGCCATGCCACAGGGCGCTGTCGAACAGCATCACGCTGCCGGCCGGCATGGTCGCGGTGACCGCGTCGTACTCCTTGCCGTATTCGGGCGACGAATCGAATTTGTGGCTGCGCGGAATGATCCGCGTCGCGCCATTGTCGTCGCGGAAATCGGACAGCGCCCAGATCGCATTGATCGTGATCGGGATGTGCGGCCGCGGCAACGGGATCAATTGGGTGTCTTCGTGAATCGGCTGCGCCTCCTGGCCGGGCCCGAGCACCAGCGAGCAGAACGACGAGAGCAGGCATTCCCTGTCCAGCACGCGTTCGACCACCGGCAGCACGTTGTCATGCAGCGGCACCTCCCAGAACAGATCGTCATAGGTCAGGAGGTTGTTGATGCGCAGCGTCTTGAAGCCTTCGAACGATGTTCGGGCAGGTGCGAGACTGTGCTCGCGCTCGATTCTCAGCACCGCCGCCTTCAACCCCTCGACCAGATCGGGCGAGGCGGCGCGCTCGATCACGGTGTATCCGTCGTCGCGGATCCGCGCGGCGTGCGTTTGGATGTCGGCGTCCGTCAGCATGGCAATCTCCCCGTTGGCGCTGTGTCGCGCCTTGCGGAAAGCATAGCGGAACGATTTTGGGTTTGGGAAGTGTGCACTATGATCCGTCATGCTGAGGAGGCCGCAAAGCGGCCGTCTCGAAGCCCGACGGCCCGGCTGCAACAGCGTGGCCGTGCATCCTTCGAGACGCGCACAAATGCGCGCTCCGCAGGATGACGGAATGAAGAGTCCCCGGCGGACTAGCGCGACTTCCAGAACTCCACGACGCGCTGCGCCGTCGAGGGCATCAGGCGCACGAAATTCACCCGCGCACCTTCGATATCGGCAGGAGACGGCACGCGGTTCGGCCCGAGCCGCATCAGGATCAGGGCGCGCACGGTCGGCCATTCGAAGCCGATCGTCTTGCTCGCAATCAGGATCGGATCGTAACGGTCGCCGGAGATCAGGCGATCGAGCGTGACGATCTTCACGCCGGCCATCGCGGCGAGCGCCGCCACGCATTCCTCATACTTGAAGGCCTTTGCGAAGCCGGCCACCGCGGCCTCGTTCAATTCGCCGGCGCGATGCAGCGCCAGGATGGCGCGCTGCGCGGCTGTGAAATCGCGGCCCTCGACCTGAACGATCACGCCCTCGATCTCCTTCATCGCCAGCTTGATCTCGGCCTGGCGTTCCGGCTTGGCGACGGCATGCAGACGGCGGCGGATCACGTCGATCGAGCCGGCGAGCAGGCCCTTCAGATGCTCGGGCGGAAGATCATCGCGGCGGCCGATCCGCAGCGTCAGCACGCCGTCCTGGCCGGCTCGTTGTACCAAGGTCGTGAAGGAGGCGTCCGAGAACGCCGCGCCCGCATTGCCGGCCGCGCATCGGATGACGTCGCGATCGCCGCGTCGGACGAGGACGTCGGTCAGCGCAGTCGAGAGCTTCGATCGCTCGGCCATCGCGAGCAGATGGCCCTGGCCCTTGGCATTGGCGATCTCGACCAGCACCTTTTCGTCAATCACCGGCGATCGGCGCAGCAGCGGCCCCGCGATCGCGACCTCGTCCTCGCGGGCGAGTTGCCCGACCAGATGCCGCGGCGCGTTGGCGAGCAGCGCGAGCCGTTCGGCGAGATCGACCCGCGCAGCAAGCTCGGCATGCGGGACCAGGCTGGTCAGCACCCCGTCGAACAGGTCGATATGGTCGGGACGGAAGCTCGCGGCGCCCTGAAGAAACAGCTCGCCGAGCCGCCGCGCGGCCTCGGCGCGGCGCTTGGGGTCGCCGCGGCGAACGATGTCGTCGAGTTCCGGGATCAGCGCAGGGGCTGTCGTCATGAGCCTTGTCCGACCGGCGACTTCTGCCGATTTTCGGCAATCTATGGTCCCGTTCGTAAACGGAGGGTTAGATCAATCCGGCATCCTGGGAGCCGTAAAATCGCCTCCCGCCGGACCCGGGGGCCTTGCCGGAGCCGGGCAAAAGAGCTATATCCAGCGCAACTTATGGTATCTCATACGATCGCGTAGGAGAGTGGGCCCCCCGGGACCCGCTCTTTTTTATTACCTGACGGGACCCAACGAGGCCGGGTCCAGTTTGGGTAGCGTTAGCGGCCCCTTAAGGCCACCTGAACAACACAACAGACCTCCGCAGCCTTTAGACCTTAGACAGCCTTTGACACTGGATATGACCGAACCGACCGCCACGTCCGTGGACACCGAACTGCTCGCCGAGCCGCGTCTCGTCGTTGAGCCCGGGGTCGCGGCGCGTGTCGCCGCGGTCGCGGTCCCGGTGCTGCAGGGCATGGGCTATCGCCTGGTGCGCATCAAGGTCTCGGGCGACGCCGGCTGCACCGTGCAGATCATGGCGGAGCGGCCCGACGGCTCGATGCAGCTCGAGGATTGCGAGGCTATCTCGCGCGCGCTGTCGCCGGTGCTCGATGTCGCCGACCCGATCGAGCGCGCCTACCGGCTGGAAATCTCTTCGCCCGGCATCGACCGCCCACTGGTGCGCCGCTCCGACTTTGAGCGCTACACCGGGCATCTCGTGAAGATCGAGATGGCGGTAGCGCATCAGGGCCGCAAGCGGTTCCGCGGCCTGCTCGCCGGCGTCGAGGGCGATGCGGTGCGCATCAGGCGCGACGATCCGCGTCCCGACGAGGACGTCGAGGTTCTCCTGGTGATGGAGGACATCTCGGACGCGCGGCTGGTGCTGACCGACGAATTGATCGAGGAATCGATGCGGCGCGGCAAGGCCGCCGAGCGCGAGCTGCGCCGCGAGCTCGGCCTCGCGCCGCCGCAGCCGGCCCACGCCAAGAAGAGCGATCCGGCGAAGAGCCAGAAGCCGAAACCCAAGCCTGCTCACAAGCCCGGCAAGAAGCCGGCTCCGACCAACACCAAAAAGCACCGCCTGGCGGCCGAGCGCGCGCGCCGTGGCGAGATCGATCCATCCGAAGGAGACTAAGCCATGGCAGTCAGCGCCAACAAACTCGAACTGCTGCAGATCGCAGACGCAGTTGCGCGCGAAAAGTCGATCGACCGCTCCATCGTGATCGCGGCGATGGAAGACGCCATCGCCAAGGCCGCGCGTGCCCGCTACGGCAGCGAGACCGACGTCCATGCCGAGATCGATGCCAAGAAGGGCGAGCTGCGGCTGACCCGCCACATGCTGGTGGTCGACGTCGTCGAAAACTCGTCGAACCAGATTTCGCTGCACGATGCGCAGCGCGCCAATCCAGGCGCCCAGGTCGGCGACACCATCGCCGACACGCTGCCGCCGCTGGAATATGGCCGCATCGCCGCGCAGTCGGCCAAGCAGGTGATCGTGCAGAAGGTGCGCGAGGCCGAGCGCGACCGGCAGTACCAGGAATTCAAGGATCGCATCGGCGACATCGTCAACGGCATCGTCAAGCGCGTCGAATATGGCAGCGTGATCGTCGACCTCGGCCGTGGCGAAGCGATCGTGCGCCGCGACGAGATGCTGCCGCGCGAAGTGTTCCGCAACGGCGACCGCGTCCGCGCCTATATCTTCGACGTCCGCCGCGAGACCCGCGGTCCGCAGATCTTCCTGTCGCGCACCCATCCGCAGTTCATGGCGAAGCTGTTCGCGCAGGAAGTGCCGGAGATCTACGACGGCATCGTCGAGATCAAGGCGGTCGCCCGCGATCCGGGCTCGCGCGCCAAGATCGGCGTGATCTCGCGCGATTCCTCAGTCGACCCGGTCGGCGCCTGCGTCGGCATGCGCGGCTCGCGCGTGCAGGCCGTGGTGAACGAGCTGCAGGGCGAGAAGATCGACATCATCCCGTGGTCACCCGACATCGCGACCTTCGTCGTCAACGCGCTGGCGCCGGCTGAAGTCGCCAAGGTCGTGATCGACGAGGACCGCGAGCGCATCGAGGTCGTGGTTCCCGACACCAATAACCAGCTGTCGCTGGCGATCGGCCGCCGCGGCCAGAACGTCCGGCTCGCCTCGCAGCTGACCGGCTGGGACATCGACATCCTGACCGAGCAGGAAGAGTCGGAGCGCCGCCAGGCCGACTTCGAGAACTCGACCCGCGTGTTCATGGAAGCGCTCAATGTCGACGAGGTGGTCGGCCAGCTGCTCGCCTCCGAGGGCTTCACCTCGGTCGAGGAACTCGCGCTGGTGGACGTCAAGGAACTCGCCGGCATTGAGGGTTTCGACGAGGAGACCGCCACCGAGCTGCAGACCCGCGCCCGCGAATATCTGGAACAGCTCGAGGCGGAACTGGAAGCCAAGCGCAAGGAACTCGGCGTCGAGGACGCCATGAAGGACGTGCCCGGCATCACCGGCAAGATGCTGGTGAAGCTCGGCGAGAACGATGTGAAGACGGTCGAGGATCTCGCCGGCTGCGCCACCGACGATCTGGTCGGCTGGACCGAGCGCAAGGAAGGCAGCGAGCCGACCAAGCATGCCGGGTTCCTCGACGGCATCGAGATCTCGCGCGACGAGGCCGAGGCCTTGATCATGCAGGCCCGTCTGAAGGCCGGCTGGATCACCGAGGCCGACCTCGCCAAGCCTGCTGAGGAGGCCGAGGCCGCCGAAGCAGAAACGACGGCCTCGTAAGGAGATGCCCCACGGATGCTGGCTCAGGCTGACCCCGATCTCGACGATGGGCCGCGGACGCAGAAGTCCGCGACCACGCGGATGTGCGCGGTCAGCCGCGAGGTGCGTCCGATCGACGAGCTGATCCGGTTCGTCGTCGCGCCCACGGGCGAGGTGATCCCGGATCTCAAGCGCAAGCTGCCCGGCCGCGGATTATGGGTTTCCGCATCGCGGCGCAGCGTTGCGGAAGCGGTCCGCCGTCACCAATTTAGCAAGGGATTCAAGCGCGACGTCCGCGTCGCGCCGACCCTCCCCACCGACACCGACACCCTCCTGGTGCGCAGCGTCACCGAGGCCCTGGCGATGGCCGCCAAGGCCGGTCAGGTCGTTTCGGGCTTCGGCAAGGTCGAGGACGCACTCAACCGGAACGAAACTGCAGCCCTGATCCACGCTTCCGACGGCGCGGCGGACGGAATCCGCAAATTGGACGCGATCGTGAGGCAAAGGGGCGAAAAACGTGGTGAATCGCCGGTAATCCCCGTCGTCAATGTTTTGACGTCGGAAGAATTGGATTTGGCACTTGGGCGGTCAAATGTGATACATGCTGCGCTGCTCGCGGGCCCGGCGAGCAAGACGTTCCTGTCGCGCTGCCAGATGCTGGTCCGATACCGGATGGCCGACGACGACAAGACCGCCGAAGCGGCCAGAAATTCCAGAGCGTGATCCGGGAAGGCGGACGCCGTCTTTCCGACCGGTCATGCTCAGCAAACGACGACACGTTGAAGGATTTGTGCGGCAAACGCACAGCGAAACGAGATTAGGACTGCTGAATGGTTGATACCAAGACCCCTGGCGACAAGACTTTGAGTGTCCCGAGCAAGACGTTGTCGCTGAAGCCGCGCGTCGAGACGGGCACCGTGCGCCAGAGCTTCAGCCACGGCCGGACCAAGCAGGTCGTGGTCGAGAAACGCGGCAAGCGCCGCGTCGGTGGCGATGGCCCCGGCGAGGCGCATGCGCCGGAACCCGTGGTTGCAAAGCCGGCGGCGCCGGCCGCCAGGCCGCCGCTCGGCCGCCCGTCAGGCCCGCCTCCCGGCCAGCAGCAGCGTAACACCCGCTCCGGCGTGGTGCTGCCGACCCTGACCGAGGACGAGCGTTCCGCGCGCGCCAGCGCGCTGGCCGACGCCCGTCAGCGCGATATCGAGGAACGCCGCCAGGCCGAAGAGGAGGCCAAGCGCCGCGCCGTCCGCGAGGCTGCCGAGAAGGCCGAGCGCGAGGCCGCCGAGGCCCGCCGCAAGGCGGAAGAGGAACGCCATCGCCACGAGGAAGAGGCCAAGCGCAAAGCCGAAGTCGAGGCCAAGCGCCGCTTTGGCGAAGGCGAGGCCAAGCCCGGTGCGGCGCCTGTCGCTGCTCCCGCCAAGCCTGCCGGAGCCGCACCTGCGTCTGCTCCGGCCGCCCGTGCGCCCGCAGCACGCCCAACGACCACGACAACCGCGCGCACACCGGCCTCTGCGCCGAGACCGGCGGCGGTTGCAGCCGGGCCCGACGAAGATGAAGGTCCGCGCCTGGTGCGCCGCCCCGGCGGCGCCGTGCGCCCCGCCGCGGCTCCGAAGACCACCCACAAGCCCGGTCCGCAGAAAGAGCGCGGCCGCCTCACTCTGACCACTGCGCTCAACGCCGACGACGTACGCGAGCGTTCGATCGCCTCGTTCCGCCGCCGCACCCAGCGCCTGAAGGGTCATGCGTCGAACGAACCCAAGGAAAAGCTGATCCGCGAAGTCACCATCCCGGAAGCGATCACGATCCAGGAACTCGCGAACCGCATGTCGGAGCGCGCGGTCGACGTCATCCGCATGCTGATGAAGCAGGGCGCGATGCACAAGATTACCGACGTGATCGATGCCGACACCGCGCAGCTGATCGCCGAAGAGCTTGGCCACAGCGTCAAGCGTGTCGCGGCATCCGACGTGGAAGAGGGCCTGTTCGACGTCGTCGACAATTCCACCGACACCGAGCCGCGCTCGCCTGTCGTCACCGTCATGGGTCACGTCGACCACGGCAAGACCTCGCTGCTCGACGCGCTGCGCCACGCCAACGTGGTGTCTGGCGAAGCCGGCGGCATTACCCAGCATATCGGCGCCTATCAGGTGCTGTCGCCCGAGAGCGGCACCAAGATCACCTTCATCGACACGCCCGGCCACGCCGCATTCACCGCGATGCGCGCCCGCGGCGCCAAGGTCACCGACATCGTCGTGCTGGTGGTCGCGGCCGATGACGGCGTGATGCCGCAGACGATCGAAGCGATCAACCACGCCAAGGCGGCCAAGGTGCCGATGATCGTGGCGATCAACAAGATCGACAAGCCCGATGCACGGCCCGAGCGCGTGCGCACCGAACTGCTGCAGTACGAGGTGCAGGTCGAATCGCTCGGCGGCGACGTCGTCGACGTCGAAGTCTCGGCCAAGAACAAGACCAATCTCGACAAACTGCTCGAGATGATCGCGCTGCAGGCCGAAATCCTCGATCTGAAGACCAATTCGGAGCGTCCGGCGGAAGGCACCGTGATCGAAGCCAAGCTCGATCGCGGCCGCGGTCCGGTCGCGACCGTGCTGGTGCAGCGCGGCACGCTGCGTGTCGGCGACATCATCGTGGCCGGCGCCGAGATGGGCCGCGTCCGCGCCTTGATTTCCGACCAGGGCGAGAATCTCGAAGAGGCCGGTCCGTCCGTGCCGGTCGAGGTGCTCGGCTTCAACGGCCCGCCGGAAGCCGGCGACCGTCTCGCCGTCGTCGAGAACGAAGCCCGCGCCCGCCAGGTCACGAGCTATCGCGCGCACCAGAAGCGCGAGAACGCGGCGGCCTCGATCTCCGGCATGCGCGGCTCGCTCGAGCAGATGATGTCGCAGCTCAAGACCGCGGGCCGCAAGGAGTTCCCGCTGATCGTCAAGGCCGACGTGCAGGGCTCGCTGGAAGCGATCCTGGGCTCGCTCGAGAAGCTCGGCACCGACGAAGTCGCCGCCCGCATCCTGCATGCCGGCGTCGGCGGCATCTCGGAGTCCGACGTCACGCTGGCGGAAGGCTTCAACGCCGCGATCATCGGCTTCTCGGTCCGAGCCAACAAGGAAGCGGCGGCCGCGGCCAAGCGCAACGGCATCGAGATCCGCTACTACAACATCATCTACGACCTCGTGGACGATATCAAAAAGGCGATGTCCGGCCTGCTCGCCCCCACGCTGCGCGAAACCATGCTGGGCAACGCGCAGATCCTGGAAGTGTTCAACATTTCCAAGGTCGGCAAGGTCGCGGGTTGCCGCGTCACCGACGGTACCGTGGAACGCGGCGCCAATGTTCGCCTGATCCGCGACAACGTCGTGGTGCACGAAGGCAAGCTGTCGACGCTGAAGCGCTTCAAGGATGAAGTGAAGGAAGTGGTCTCCGGCCAGGAGTGTGGCATGGCATTCGAGAACTACGGCGACATGCGTGTCGGCGACGTGATCGAATGTTACCGCATCGAGACGATCCAGCGCTCTCTGTAAGTCCAAATCTTACGAAGCGCAGATCTTACTAAGCGTTGGGTCCATTTAACTGAAAATGCGACGGCGTGGCCGGACTTTAGTCCGGCCACCAGCGCATTGTCTGATTGAAGCAAAGCTAGGACATTGATGCCCGCGGCCAAGGCCTGCGGGCGCGACGGTTTTGGAAGAAGGTCATGCCCCGTCAAAAGAAGAGTTCCAGCCCCGGCGGCTCACAACGTCAGCTGCGCGTCGGTGAAACGGTTCGCCATGCAGTTGCCGAGATTTTGTCGCAGGGTGAGGTCCACGATCCCGATTTGGAAGGCCACATCATCACCGTTCCCGAGGTGCGTATGTCGCCGGACCTGAAGCTCGCGACGATCTACGTGATGCCGCTCGGCGGCCGCGACACCGACACGGTGATCGCCGCGCTCGAGCGCAACAAGAAGTTCCTTCGCGGCGAGATCGCGCATCGCGTCAACCTGAAATTTGCACCCGACATTCGCTTCCGCGTCGATGAGCGGTTCGACGAGGCGGAGCGCATCGAGAAACTACTGCGGACACCTGCGGTGCAGCGAGACCTTGCACCCGATTCGGACGACGAGTGATGACTGTGATGACGACCAACAGCGCTGTGGACGCGAAGGATGCCGACGCGCGCGACGCTGAGCGGGATGCTTTTGCCGGGCAGCGCGCCGACGAAGCGCGCCGCACCAACAACGACCCGCGCCAGAAGCAGGGCAGGCAGAACCAGCAGCCGCGCCGCGACAAGCGCGACGTCCATGGCTGGGTGGTGCTCGACAAGCCGATCGGCATGACCTCGACGCAGGCGGTCGCCGTGCTCAAGCGCCTGTTCCAGGCCAAGCGCGCCGGCCATGCCGGCACCCTCGATCCGCTCGCTTCCGGCGGCTTGCCGATCGCGCTGGGCGAGGCCACCAAGACGGTGCCGTTCGTGATGGACGGCCGCAAGCGCTACCGCTTCACGGTGTGCTGGGGCGAGGAGCGCGACACCGACGACACCGAGGGACGGCCGGTCAGGACCAGCGAAAGCCGGCCGACCGCCGATTCGATCCGGGAACTGTTGCCGCGCTTTACCGGGGTGATCGAGCAGATCCCGCCGCAATATTCGGCGATCAAGGTGCAGGGCGAGCGCGCCTATGATCTGGCGCGCGACGGCGAGACCGTGGAACTGAAGCCCCGCCCGGTCGAAATTCACGAATTAACCCTTGTGGAACATGGCGATAACGGCCAGTCCGTGTTCGAGGCCGAGTGCGGCAAGGGAACCTATGTCCGGGCGCTGGCCCGCGATATGGGCCGGATTCTGGGCTGTTTTGGCCATATCTGCGCCCTGCGGCGGACCCTTGTCGGTCCGTTTACCGAGCGGGACATGATTCCGCTGGAACAGTTGGAGGCTTTATGCAATAGAGCCGCGTCTGGCGAGGGCAGCCTCGCCGACGCGCTTTTGCCCGTTGAGACCGCGCTGGACGACATCCCGGCACTGGCCGTCACACGGGCTGATGCGGCAAGGCTCCACAGGGGCCAGGCCGTTTTGTTGCGCGGACGGGATGCGCCCAATACCAGCGGCACAGTCTATGTCACGGTGGCAGGCCGACTTCTCGCGCTTGCCGAAATTGGCAATGGCGAACTCATCCCCAAGCGCGTGTTCAACCTGAACGGACTGACTGCCGGTCCGGCTCGCAACAATGAAAGTAACTGACGATGTCGATTACCGCAGAACGCAAAGCGGAAGTCATCAAGACGAATGCCAACAAGGCCGGCGACACCGGCTCGCCCGAGGTTCAGGTCGCGATCCTGTCGGAACGCATCAATAACCTCACCGAGCACTTCAAGAGCCATGTGAAGGACAACCATTCACGCCGAGGCCTCCTGAAGCTCGTGTCGACGCGTCGCTCCCTGCTTGACTACATCAAGCGCAAGGACGAGGCGCGCTACAAGGCGCTGCTCGAAAAGCACAACATCCGTCGTTGATTTGAGAAGCACGCGCGCGAGGGTTCGCGCGCGTTTTCGCATGGTCGTCCGTGAACTCGGGCTTTCGAATTGTCGAAAGATGATCATGCGCAGCATGGCAGTCGCGCCATGCACACTAGCGTCCAGCAGCAATCCGGCCGCTGGACCGGGCAAGATGCCCAGATGACCGAAAGGATGGACGCCATCCGAAATCCAGGGACCATGGCAGGATCGCCGGATGCTGATCGCAACAGCGCATCAGTGTCTCGCCGTCTTGGCATGGTCTTTGTGTTTCAGGGCGCCGTGCTTTCGTGAAACCATGAAAGAAAACCGAAATGTTCAATTCGCATTCCGTCGAAATCGACTGGGGTGGACGTCCCCTCAAACTTGAAACCGGCAAGATCGCCCGCCAGGCCGACGGCGCCGTGATGGCCACATACGGCGAGACCGTGGTGCTTGCCACCGTCGTTGCGGCGAAGGCGCCGCGCGAGGGCGTCGACTTCCTGCCGCTCACGGTCGACTACCAGGAGAAGACCTACGCCGCAGGCCGCATTCCCGGCGGCTATTTCAAGCGCGAAGGCCGTCCGACCGAGAAGGAGACGCTGGTCTCCCGCCTGATCGACCGCCCGATCCGTCCGCTGTTCGTCGACGGCTGGCGCAACGAGACCCAGGTGATCGTCACCGTGCTCTCGCACGACATGGAGAACGATCCGGACATCGTGTCGCTGGTCGCCGCCTCCGCCGCCCTGACGCTGTCGGGCGCACCGTTCAAGGGCCCGATCGGCGCCGCGCGCGTCGGCTTCGCCAATGACGAATACGTGCTCAACCCGACGCTCGACGAGATGACCGAGACCCAGCTCGACCTCGTCGTCGCCGGCACCGCCGACGCCGTGCTGATGGTCGAATCGGAAGCCAAGGAGCTCAACGAGGACGTGATGCTCGGCGCGGTCATGTTCGGCCACCGCCACTTCCAGCCGGTCATCAACGCGATCATCGAGCTCGCCGAGAAGGCCGCCAAGGAGCCGCGCGAAGTCACCACGATCGACAACTCGGAGATCGAGAAGGAGATGCTCGGCATCGCCGAACAGGAGCTCCGCAAGGCCTATGCGATCCCGGTCAAGCAGGAACGCTATGCCGCGGTCGGCGCCGTCAAGGAGAAGGTGCTGGCGCACTTCTTCCCGGAAGGCCAGGAGCCGAAATACGACAAGCTCCGCGTCGCCGGCGTGTTCAAGGAACTGGAAGCCAAGATCGTTCGCTGGAACATCCTTGACACCGGCAAGCGCATCGACGGCCGTGACGCCAAGACCGTGCGCAACATCATCGCCGAAGCCGGCGTGCTGCCGCGCGCCCACGGCTCGGCGCTGTTCACCCGCGGTGAGACCCAGGCGATGGTCGTGACCACGCTCGGCACCGGCGAAGACGAGCAGTACATCGATGCACTGTCGGGGACGTACAAGGAAACGTTCCTGCTGCACTACAACTTCCCGCCCTACTCGGTCGGTGAAACCGGTCGCCTCGGCGGCACCAAGCGCCGCGAAATCGGCCACGGCAAGCTCGCCTGGCGCGCGATCCACCCGGTGCTGCCGCCGCATCACGAGTTCCCGTACACGATCCGCGTGGTCTCCGAGATCACCGAGTCGAACGGCTCGTCCTCGATGGCCTCGGTGTGCGGCGCGTCGCTGTCGCTGATGGACGCCGGCGTGCCGCTGAAGCGGCCGACCGCCGGTATCGCCATGGGCCTGATCCTCGAAGGTCAGCGCTTCGCGGTGCTGTCGGACATCCTCGGTGACGAGGATCATCTCGGCGACATGGACTTCAAGGTCGCCGGCACCGACCACGGCATCACCTCGCTCCAGATGGACATCAAGATCGAGGGCATCACCGAGGAGATCATGAAGGTTGCGCTTGGCCAGGCCAAGGAAGGGCGCATCCACATCCTCGGCGAGATGGCCAAGGCGCTGACCGCGGCGCGCGCCGAGCTCGGCGAATACGCACCGCGCATCGAGACCTTCAAGATCGCCACCGACAAGATCCGCGAAGTGATCGGCACCGGCGGCAAGGTGATCCGCGAGATCGTCGAGAAGACCGGCGCCAAGGTCAACATCGAGGACGACGGCACCGTGAAGGTCGCCTCCAACGATGGCGAGGCGATGAAGGCTGCGATCAAGTGGATCAAGTCGATCGCCTCCGATCCGGAGGTCGGCCAGATCTACGAGGGCACCGTCGTCAAGGTGATGGAGTTCGGCGCGTTCGTGAACTTCTTCGGCGCCAAGGACGGCCTCGTCCACATCAGCCAGCTCGCGACCAACCGCGTGCAGAAGACCTCCGACGTCGTCAAGGAAGGCGACAAGGTCAAGGTCAAGCTGCTCGGCTTCGACGATCGCGGCAAGACCCGCCTGTCGATGAAGGCGGTCGACCAGGAGACCGGCGAGGATCTCGAGGCCAAGCAGAAGACCGAAGCGCCGGCTGCGGCGCCGCGCGAAGCTGCCGGCGAGTAAGCCAGGGCAAATCGATTGTTACCAAATCGACTGTTACGAAAAGGGCGGCCCTGTGGCCGCCCTTTTTGGTTTGCCGAGATCGGACGCAAATCAATCTCCGCTGATCGGCATGCGCGGTTTTGACCCGGCATTGTGACCGGATTCGCTGGAACCCGTTCACAACTCGGGCCTAACATCAGGAAGCTTTCCCAGCACGGAGAACCACGATGTCCTCGATGTCCCGACGCCATTTGATCATCGCAGCAGGCGGCATCGCCGCGGCCGCCGCCGCATCGCGCGCAGCGTTCGCGCAAGCCACGGCGCAGGCTCCAGCCGGACCTTTCAAGATCGATCCGCTGACCTATCCCACCAATGCGCTGGAGCCGCATATCGACGCCAAGACGATGGAAATCCATCACGACCGGCATCACCAGGCCTATGTCACCAACCTCAACAATTTCGCCAAGGACAATCCGCAGATCGCCGAGAAGCCGGTCGTCGAGGTGCTCGCCAATCTCGGCAGCGTGCCGGAGGCGATCCGCACCGGCGTGCGCAACAACATGGGCGGCCATGCCAACCACACGATGTTCTGGCAGATCATGGGACCGAACGGCGGCAAGGCGGACGGCGAGGTGCTCGCCGCGATCGATCGCGACCTCGGCGGCATGGAAAAATTCCAGACCGATTTCAACGCTGCCGGCGGGCGCGTGTTCGGCTCCGGCTGGGTGTTCGTCACTGTGACCAAGGACGGCAAGCTCGCGATCGAGACCCGGCCGAACCAGGACAATCCGATCATGGACGGCAAGCGCGCGTTGCTCGGCAACGACGTCTGGGAGCACGCCTATTACCTGACCTACCAGAACCGCCGGCCGGATTATCTCAAAGCATGGTGGAATACGGTGAAATGGAAGGCCGTGGCCGAGCGCTATGCGGCAGCAAAGGCCGGCACGCTCGGCGTGTGAGCCGCCGGCCTCGCCGGTCGCAAACAACTGCGCTAGAGTTGAAAGCCCCGCGAGGCGATCGCGGGCTTTCACCTTTATGCATCCACAGCGTCACGCCGCCGGCGTCGCACGCGATAGGGAACAATGACGGCGCCGAACATCCGCCCCGCTCGTCCCGACGAACATGACGCGATCGCGCGCGCCTGGATGGACAGCTGGGCTTCGACCGGGCTCTCGCAAGCCAGCGACAGCCTGTTGAACGATCTGCGTATCCGCTTGCCGCGCGAGATCGCTGGTGGCTGGAGCCTGTTCGTCGCCGACGATCGCGGCGCCATCGCCGCCATGCTGGCGCTGCACCTGCCGACCTTGCTGCTCGATCAGCTGATGGTGGTCCCCGCCTATCAGGGCCGGAGCCTGGGACGCGAGCTGCTTGCCTTCACGCGCCGGCAGATGCCCGACGAGATCTGGCTGAAATGCGTCCGCGAGAACGAGAAGGCCTGGCGCTGGTACGAGCGCGAAGGCTTTGTGTTCGAGAAGGAAGCGCCCAATCCGGTCACCGGCTTCATGATGAAGCACTATCGGTGGAAGAAAACAAACCGCACATCGGAGGCTAGGCCATGATCAAGCTGTACTGGTCGCCGCGCTCGCGCTCGTTCTCAGCCATTTGGCTGCTGGAGGAATCCGGTCTGCCATACGAACGGGTGCTGACCGACATCAGCACCGGCGCGCAGAAATCGGCAGATTTTCTCAAGATCAACCCGATGGGCAAGGTGCCGGCGTTGACCGACGGCGACGCGCAACTCGCCGAGGCCGCCGCGATCTGCGCCTATATCGCCGACCGCTATCCCGAGACCAAACTCGCGCCGGCAGCGACGGACCCGAAGCGGGCGCGCTATCTGCAGTGGCTGTTTTTTTCGCCGAGTTGCATCGAGCCGGCGCTGATCCAGCTCTTCACCAAGCTCGAGGTGCCGACCAGCACCGCCGCGTGGGGCAGCGCCGCGCAGGTGTTCGACGTGCTCGACGCCGAGCTGCAGAAGGGGCCATGGATCCTCGGCGATCAATTCTCCGCTGCCGACATCGCGATCGGCGCGGGACTGAACTTTGCGGTGCGCGTGTTCAAGATGGTGCCGTCGCGGCCGTCGTTCGAGGCCTATATCGGCCGCTGCGTGGCCCGGCCCGCGTTCCAGCGCGCAGAGAAGATCGCGGCGGGAGGAAGCGCATAGCCCGGAGAAGCCAACGGGTCGCGCGAACGCGCGCCCGATGACAGGCTCCGCGAAATCCGGAACACGTCTTAACCTCCCCTTGAAAAGGGGAGGTCGCTTTGCTCGCCAGAGCAAAGCGGGTGGGGATCCGCTCTCTCCGCAGACAGCATCGTCCGCGGCTGCCCCCCATCCCGACCTTCCCCCTTTCAGAGGGAAGGAGAAGACAGGTCTGTGACCTCTCGCGTGATTCCCGAACGGCCTAACCCGGCACGACGCGGGGATCGACGTCCTGCGTGTAGTCAACGCCGTCGATGCCGAAGCCGAACAGGCGGAGGAACTGGCTCTTGTACTCGCCGAGATCGGCCAGTTCGCCGAGCGTCTCGGTGGTGAGCAGCGGCCAGCGCCGCGACACTTCCGTCTGCACCTCGGGCGACAGCTCCCAGTCGTCGACCCGGACGCGCTGCGCGTCATCGAGCGCGACGCCCTTACCGAGCTTCGTCCGGAACAGGCGATCGATCTGCTCGATGCAGCCTTCGTGGAGACCGAGCTGCTTCATCACCTTGAACAGCACCGTGCCATAGAGCGGCACCACCGGAATCGCCGAGCTCGCCTGGGTGACCACGGCCTTCAGCGCGACGACGCGAGCCGCGTCGGCGCCGAGCCGGTCGCGGATCGCTTCCGCCTTGCTGTCGAGATCGACCTTGGCGCGACCGAGCGTGCCGTTCCAGTAGATCGGCCAGGTCAGTTCGCTGCCGATATAGGTGTAGTTGAGCGTCCGGAAGCCCGGCGCCAGCACGCCGGCATCCGCCAACCGGTCGATCCAGCGTTTCCAGTCGTCGCCGCCCATCACAGCGACGGTGGCTGCGGTTTGCTCCTCGCTCGCCGGTTCGAGCGTGGTCTGAAACACCTCGCCGGTCTCGGTGTCGAGCGTCTTGATCTCGACCGGGGCGCCCAGCGGCTTGATCACCGAACGATAGGTCTTGCCGGTGTCGGGATCGGTCCGGACCGGAGCGGCCATGCTGTAGACCAGCAGGTCGAGCTGTCCGAATTTCTCGCGTACGCGCTCGATGAAGGTCGCCTTCAACTCGTCGGAGAAGGCGTCGCCTTCGAGCGTGAGCGGCGAGCGCCCGATCTTCTGGGCCTCGATCTCGAAGGCGCGGTTGTTGTACCAGCCGGCGCTGGCGCTTCTCTTTTCCGACGGCTCGCGCTCCAGCGACACGCCGATCGTATCGGCGCCGCCGGCGAAGGTCGCGACGATGCGGCTCGCGAGGCCATACCCCGTCGAGCAGCCCAGCACGGCAACGCGCTTCGGGCAGTCGGCGGCCGGGCCCTGCTTCAGAACATAGGCGATCTGTTCGCGGACATTCGTGGCGCAGCCGACGGGATGTGCCGTCGTGCAGATGAAGCCTCGCACGCGCGGTTCAATAATCATTCCCACCCCATTCCGGATCGTTGCAATGTTCCCATTCGCTGCCTGCGGACCTCCCTCAGCAAGCGAGGAGAGGCGAAATCACGCGTCAAGCCGCCTGAACACCAGCGTCGCGTTGGTGCCGCCGAAGCCGAACGAGTTCGACAGCACGGTGTTGAGCTTGGCGTTGTCGATGCGCTTGCGCACGATCGGCATGTCGGCAAACACCGGATCGAGTTCGGTGATATGCGCGCTCTCGCAGATGAAGCCGTTGTTCAGCATCAGCAGCGAATAGATCGCTTCCTGCACGCCGGTGGCGCCGAGCGAGTGGCCGGTCAGCGCCTTGGTCGCCGAGATCGGCGGGCACTTGTCGCCGGTGCCGAACACCTTGCGGATCGCCTCGATCTCCGGCGGATCGCCGGCGGGCGTCGAAGTGGCGTGCGGATTGATGTAATCGACCGGCGTGTTCACCGTCGACATCGCCATGCGCATGCAGCGCTCGGCGCCCTCGCCCGACGGCGCCACCATGTCGTAGCCGTCGGAGGTTGCGCCGTAGCCAACGACCTCGCCATAGATCCTGGCGCCGCGCGCCTTGGCATGCTCGAGCTCTTCCAGCACCACGACACCCGCGCCGCCCGCGATGACGAAGCCGTCGCGGTTGAGGTCGTAGGGACGCGAGGCGGTGGCGGGCGTGTCGTTGTATTTCGAGGACATCGCGCCCATGGCGTCGAACAGCACCGACAGCGTCCAGTCGAGTTCCTCGCAGCCGCCGGCGAAGATGACATCCTGCTTGCCGATCTGGATCGTCTCATAGGCGTTGCCGATGCAATGGTTCGACGTCGCGCAGGCGGACGAGATCGAATAGTTCACGCCCTTGATCTTGAACCAGGTCGCGAGCGTCGCCGACGCGGTCGAGGACATGCCCTTCGGCACCGCGAACGGACCGACGCGCTTCGGGCCCTTGGCGCGCGCGATGTCGGCGGCCTCCACCAGCGTGCGCGTCGACGGTCCACCGGATCCCATGATGATGCCGGTGCGGATGTTGGAGACTTCGCTCTCTTCGAGGCCCGAGTCGCGGATTGCCTGTTCCATCGCAACGTGATTCCACGCCGCACCTTCGGCAAGGAACCGCATCGCGCGGCGATCGATCACCTCGGCAGGATTGAGTGTCGGCGCACCGTGCACCTGCGAACGGAAGCCGAGTTCGGCGGCCTTCTCCGCGCGCGAAATGCCCGACTTCGCCTCGTAGAGGCTCGCAAGCACTTCCTGGGTGTTGTTACCGATGGACGAGACAATACCCATCCCCGTGATGACAACCCGCCTCATGTTCGCCTCGCCCTGCCTTTATGTTGCCGCATGATGATCCTGCTCAAGATGGCGCCGTGCCCTGCTTGAACAACCCGACCTTCAAGTCCTTGGCGCGATAGATAATCTCGTCGTCCATGGAAAGCCACCCGTCGGCAATTCCAAGCACGAGCTTTGACCGCATCACGCGCTTGATATCGATGTTGTACACAACCTTGCGCGCGTGCGGCAGCACCTGTCCGGAGAACTTCAGCTCGCCGAGGCCGAGCGCGCGGCCACGACCTTCGCCACCGATCCAGCCAAGGTAAAAGCCGACCATTTGCCACATGGCATCGAGGCCGAGGCAACCCGGCATCACCGGATCGTTCTTGAAATGGCAGCCGAAGAACCAGAGATCCGGTTTCACCTCGAGCTCGGCGCGCACCAGTCCCTTGCCGAACTCGCCGCCATTCTCCGAAATCTCGCTGATGCGATCGAACATGAGCATCGGCGGCAACGGCAACTGGGCGTTGCCGGGACCGAAAAGCTCGCCCCGCCCGCAAGCCAGCAAATCCTCGTATTCGTATCCGCCGCGCCGATCCAGCATCCTCTTTCCACCTCTGATGTCCCGATGAGCGCTTTGCTTGGTCGGACCTTGATCTACCCACGGGAACCGGAGTAACCCGTCCCGCATCTTGGCGCTACCTGGGTACGCTACGGCCTGTTATCTCTGCCGAAAGCGCATATGTGGTCCGCGCGCTCTCTAACATAGCGCCAACTGGGCGGCAAAGCGGCATTCGGAGGATAAATGACCGCTTCTCCTTAGGTTTCTACCGCAGCTTGGATTCGTTCTAGTTGCGAAAAACTTGCATCTGATAGGCATCCTTTTTATATTTATGAGGAATATTGCCTGAGTTGGGTGCATAGAGTGGATATGAACGAGGAAGTACCGGCTGTGAATGATGATGCCGTGCACCCGGCTGCCCGGGGCGCTGGGCACCACCCTGCCCTGACCGGCTGTCCGTGGCATGACGTCAACGAAATGTTGCAGTCTGCCGGTCTGCGGCCGACCCGCCAGCGCATGGCGCTGGGCTGGCTGCTGTTCGGCAAGGGTGCCCGCCACCTGACCGCTGAAATGCTGTACGAGGAAGCCACGCTGGCCAAGGTTCCGGTGTCGCTGGCGACTGTGTACAACACCCTGAACCAGCTGACCGATGCCGGGCTGCTGCGCCAGGTCAGCGTCGACGGCACGAAAACCTATTTCGACACCAACGTGTCGACACACCACCACTTCTATCTCGAGCACAATCACGAGCTGGTCGACATTCCCGACCCGAACCTCGTGCTCTCGAAGATGCCCGACGTGCCGGAAGGCTACGAGATTTCCCGCGTCGACATGGTCGTGCGGCTGCGCAAGAAGCGCTGAACCGTCTTACCGTCGATTTGAGTTGTGATGGCCGGGCTCGTCCCGGCCATTGTCGTTTTGCACTTACGTCATTCCGGGGCGATGCGTCACCATCGAACCCGGAATCTCGAGATTCCCCGGTGCGCAATTGCGCACCTGCGGTCTGGTGCTCGCGCACCATCCCGGAATGACGCTGCGCGTCAGTCCACCTTCTCGTCGGCGTAGACGCCCCAGAGGCGCTGCTGCTCGATCCAGCCGTCGAACCCGCTGCCGGTGACCCGGCACCAGTTATTGGCGCATTTCTTCACCTGCGCGACGACGCCGGCCTGCAAGCGGGCCGCGATCGCGCTGGTGGCGTCCGGGCGATCGTACAGCGAGGCCAGATCGTCCTTGTTCTTCATCGTGACGACCGCGGTGCGGCGGCCGGACAGCAGGGAGTGATAGACCCAGCCTTCGGCGCCCTCGGAATCGCGCACCCGGCGCCAGTTCTCGAACTCGGCGGTGATTTCGACCGGCAGCCCCGACCGCGTGTAGACCCAGGCGACGTCATTGTCCTTGGTCGGGCCGGCCCGGACGTTCACGTGATCCGACTTCAGGCTGACATAGCGCGGGATCGGCAGGCCGCTGGTGGTGGGGCTCAAATCCTTGGCGGAATGTCCGGGCATGACCGACGCACTCAGCATGCTTCCGACCAGAGCCACCAATGAACCGAAACGCCAGACCATCAACTTGTCTCCTGCCGAGATGCCCAACCCGCATTCGGCGAGCTGCAACCCAAACCGCGCCCGAAGGCCCCAGCGCCTCTGCCCGTTCGCTCCCGCACTGCAAGTCCGAGGGGTTCTTGTCTTGGCCCGGCCTTCTGCTAGAGAGGACGGAACGCCTGAGAGCCAGAACACCCGAATTTGCTCGTCGTTTCGCCTTGGCGAAAAGCCGGGGCAAGTATCGGGGAACCCTAGGAAGCGCGAAGGAAACGCCGGGACAGCGCGGCTATCAGCAGTGTCGAACAACCGGGTTAATGAGGCCTCAACGGTTTGCTTTTTGGCACGCCGCGCGCCTCATGAAAGCAGGACATGTCGGTGAAGAAAAAGCCTCTCGTCGTCGTCACCCGCAAGCTGCCGGACTCGATCGAGACCCGGATGCGCGAGCTGTTCGACGCCAGATTGAACCTCGACGACACGCCGATGACGCCGGAGCAGATCGCCGAGGCGGCGCGAACCGCCGACGTGCTGGTGCCGACCGTGACCGACATGATCCGCGAGGACGTGATCAATCAGCCCGACTGCAAGCTGAAGATGATCGCCAATTTCGGCAACGGCGTCGACAATATCGACGTCGCCGCGGCGCATGCCCGCGGCATCACGGTGACCAACACGCCGAAGGTGCTGACCGAGGACACCGCCGACATGACCATGGCGCTGATCCTGGCGGTGCCGCGGCGCCTGATCGAGGGCGCCTCGATCCTGACCGAAGGCAGGCAGCACTGGGCGGGCTGGTCGCCGACCTGGATGCTCGGCCACCGCATCGGCGGCAAACGGCTCGGCATCGTCGGCATGGGCCGCATCGGCCAGGCCGTGGCGCGCCGTGCCCGGGCCTTCGGCCTGCAGATCCACTATCACAACCGCCGCCCGGTGGCGCCCATGATCGCCGAAGAGCTCGGGGCGACCTATTGGGAAAGCCTCGATCAGATGCTGGCGCGGATGGACATCATCTCGGTGAATTGTCCGCACACGCCGGCCACCTATCACCTGCTCTCGGCGCGGCGGCTCAAACTGATCCGGAAAGAGGCCTATGTCGTCAACACCGCGCGCGGCGAGGTGATCGACGAGGACACGCTGATCAAGCTGATCGAGGCCGGCGATATCGGCGGCGCAGCCCTCGACGTCTATGAGCACGAGCCTGCGGTGAACCCGAAGCTGGTGCGGCTCGCCAAGGCCGGGAAGGTGACGCTGCTGCCGCATATGGGCTCGGCCACCATCGAAGGCCGCGTCGAGATGGGCGAGAAGGTGATCATCAACATCCGAACCTTCCTCGACGCTCACAAGCCGCCGGATCGCGTGCTGCCGAGCATGCTGTGATTTCGTAACCGGGATTACGCCGCGCTCGATACAAGCCACGCAGTTCCAACCTCCCCTTGAAAAGGGGAGGTCGCTTTGCTCGCGAGAGCAAAGCGGGTGGGGATCATCTCTCTCCACGAGCGACGGTGCGTGTGGCTGGACCCCCATCCCGACCTTCCCCTTTCAGGGGGAAGGGGAAGAGAGATTTGTAGCCCGGATGGAGCGCAGCGAAATCCGGGGCCTGTATCCGCGGACAGACCGCCCCGGATTGCGCTTCGCTCCATCCGGGCTACGGGGCTACGGAACGTGGATAGCCTTAGCCCGCCGTCGTTGGGGCGAGCTGCCAAAATATCGAAAACAACCCCATGCAAAGTTGCCGGGCTACGGGACTGCCGAGCACACTCTGAGACCAACATTCGGTGTTGTCCCTGCGAAAGCAGGGACCCATAACCACCGGTGTTCGTGGTTGGACCGAGCTGGGGCTCCAGCCTTTCGCATTTGTGAGAGCTGTGGTTATGGGTCCCGGCTTTCGCCGGGACGACGATGTGGTGACAGCCTGCCCTATCTCTTCCGCCGCGCCTGCTTGCGCCAGTCGGCGACGAACGACACGAAGGCGGCCAGCGCGGGCGGCGGCTGACGGCGGCTCGGATAATAGAGGAACGGTCCGTCGAACGGCGGGCACCAGTCGTCGAGCACGCTGACCAGCGCGCCGGATTTCACGCCGTAGCGGACATACCCCTCGAACGTCGCCCAGTAGCCGACGCCGTCATGGACCGCGCGCAGCGCGAGACCGAGATGGGTCGCGGTCAGCCTGGCCGGCGGCGAAATCTTCACCACGCGGCCGTTCTTCTCGAACTCCCAATCGAACATCACGCCGTTGCTGAAGCGGCTGCGGATGCAGGGGTGCGCCAGCAGATCCTTCGGATGCATCGGCCGGCCGTGCTTTGCGACATACTCACTGGACGCCACGATCGCGTAACGTTGCGGCGCGCCAAGCGGGACCGCGACCATGTCCTGTGCCAGGTGCTCGCCGTAACGCACGCCGGCGTCAAAGCCCTGCGCGACGATGTCCACGAACGCACTCTCCGCGACGACGTCGAGTTCGACCCGCGGATATCTGGCGAGGAACGGCGCGATCATCGGCGCCAGCACGAGATCGACCGCAGGCGGCGGCGCGTTGATGCGCAACCGCCCCGACGGCTCGGCGCGCAGGCCGCGCACCTCGGTGATCGCATCGGCGACGTTGACCATGGCCGGCGCGACGCGGGCCAGCAGCAGTTCGCCGGCCTCGGTCAGCGCGACGCTGCGGGTGGTGCGGTTCATCAGGCGGACGCCGAGCCGCTCCTCCATGTCGCGCAGGCGCTGGCTGAGGCTGGAGACCGAGACGCGCTGCTCGAGCGCCGCACGCCGGAAGTTGCGCGTGCGCGCCACCGCCACGAAGGCGTCGAGGTCGCGAAGGTCGAAGTCCTGCATTGTTCGATATAGTGAACAAGCCATTCGCGATTGTCCAGCTTATCGGTGAAAGCCGGCCGGCCCATATCACCTCGACATTTGGCGACGGATTTTCCGCCGCAAACGTTCGAGGAACATCCACATGGACACACGCAAACTCGGCTCAACCGGGCCCACCGTCTCGGCCCTCGGCCTCGGCTGCATGGGCATGTCCGAGGTCTATGGCCCGGCCGATCGCGGCGAGAGCATCGCCACGGTGCATGCGGCGCTTGATGCCGGCATCACGCTGCTGGATACCGGCGACTTCTACGCCATGGGTCACAACGAGATGCTGGTGCAGGAAGCCCTGAAGGACGTCGCGCGCGACCGGCTGCAGATCAGCGTCAAGTTCGGCGCGCTCCGTGGCCCCGCGGGCGAATTCGCCGGAATGGACACCCGGCCGGCCGCGACGAAGAATTTTCTCGCCTATTCGCTGCAACGTCTCGGCACCGACTACATCGACATCTACCGGCCGGCACGTCTCGATCCCAACGTTCCGATCGAGGAGACGATCGGCGGCCTCGCCGATCTGGTGAAGTCCGGCTACATCAGACATATCGGCCTGTCCGAGGTCGGCTCCGACACCATCCGCCGTGCTCATGCCGTGCATCCGATCGTCGATCTCCAGATCGAATACTCGCTGATCGAGCGTGGCATCGAGCGCGATATCCTGACGACCTGCCGCGAGCTTGGCATCGGCATCACAGCCTACGGCGTGCTGGCGCGCGGGCTGATCAGCGGCCACTGGTCGAAGGAGTCCGGCAAGATCGGCAGGGACTACCGGCTGATGACGCCGCGCTTCCAGGGCGCGAACCTCGATGCCAATCTCGCGCTGGTGGAGCAGTTGCGCGCCATTGCCGCCGAGATCGGAGCAACGCCGGCGCAGGTCGCAATCGCCTGGGTCGCGGCGCAGGGCAAGGAGATCGTGCCGCTGGTCGGCGCCCGCACCCGCAACCGTCTCACCGAAGCGCTCGGCGCGACCAAGCTGACGCTGACGCAGGCTCATCTCGCAGCGCTGGCTAAAGCCTTCCCGCCGGATATCGCGGCCGGCACGCGCTATGCGGCCGAGCAGATGGCGCATCTCGACAGCGAGAAGCGGGCCAGCACCTAAAGCATGATCGGGAAAAGTGCGAAGCGGTTTTCCGAAAAGATCATGCTCAAACAAAGAGCTAAGGCGCGATGACGATTCAACCTAATCTCATCGCGCTTTTGAGCGTTTTCGAGCGAAGTGGATACCGGTTCGCGTGAAGAAAACGCGTCACAACAAGAGTCTGGAGTCCCGTTCCGATTCTCTCGGAACGGGAAAGGCTCTAACGACAGCAATCAGGTGCGATGGACGCTGAGGTCAGTGATGGCGGGCCCATCGCCATTGAGCGGGTTCTGCGGATCGCGCGCGTAGCGCAGGGTTTCGAACCGCATCGCGCGCGCATCCACCATCAGGAGGCGACCGACCAGGCCCTCGCCGAATCCGACGATCTCGCGGATCGCCTCCAGCGCCATCATCGACCCCAGCACGCCGGCGAGCGCACCCATCACGCCGGCCTCGGCGCAAGCCGGCACCGTGCCCGGCGGCGGCGCCTCCGGAAACAGGCAGCGATAGGTCGGATTGAATTCGCCGTCCGCATTCTTCTCGTGCGCGCGGATCGTGGTCAGCGAACCGTCGAACTGGCCCAGCGCCGCCGTGATCAGCGGCCGCTTCGCGAGGAAGCAGGCATCGGCGACGAGATAGCGGGTCTCGAAATTGTCGGAGCCGTCGAGCACAAGATCGTAGTTCGCGATCAGCGCCATCGCATTGTCGGCGGTGAGTCGCATCGGATGCGCCTCGAACGTCACATGCGGATTGAGCGCATGGATCTGCGCCGCCGCGCTGTCGACCTTGCGCTTGCCGATATCGGACGTCGCATGGATGATCTGGCGCTGCAAATTGGAGAGCGAGACGATATCGTCATCGATCACGCCGAGCCGGCCGACGCCGGCGGCAGCCAGATACATCAACACAGGCGCGCCGAGGCCGCCAGCGCCGATCACCAGCACCGACGCTTGCTTCAGCGCATTCTGGCCGGGGCCGCCCACCTCGCGCAGCACGATGTGGCGGGCATAGCGTTCAAGTTCGTCGGCAGTCAGCATTGTTCGATCAGTTCCCACATATCGATCCCCTCATGTGAGGAGCGCGAAGCGCGTCTCGAACCATGAGGCCGGGTTCTCTGGCCTCATCCTTCGAGACGCGGCTCTCGCCGCTCCTCAGGATGAGGGTTGACGCACTCCCTGAACCGGAGCGCGGTTGTTGCCGACCAAGCAGATGTGCTTAATTGCCTGGACGTCAATGGTGTCAGTCATTCCCCCCGGATTTGTCATGAGATCGGTGCTTTCGGCAACATTGATGGCCGCCTCCATTACGGTCACAGGGATGGGCATGGCAGAGGCCCAGATGACCCCGCCCTCGACGGCGGGGGCGAAGCCGAAGACCGTGACGACGGTGCCGATACGCCCCGCTTTGCAGAAGCCGGAGGATACCGCTGGCGCGATGACGCAGGCCGAGCGGCTGGCGCTGCAATCCGACCTCGCCTGGGTCGGCGAATATAACGGCGCCATTGCCGGCGACGTCAGCGAGCGCATGGTCAATGCGATCAAGGAATTCCAGAAGAAGCGCGGCGGCAAGCCGACCGGCGTGCTGAACCCGCAGGAGCGCGGCGTGCTCGCCGACACTGCGCGGCGGAAGCAGGAAGGTGTCGGCTGGCGGATCGTCACCGAGCCGGCCACCGGGGCGCGGCTCGGCATTCCCACCAAGCTGGTGCCGCAGCTCACCAGCGATGCCGCCGGGGCCAAATGGACCTCGCCGACCGGCACCGTCCAGGTGCTGCTGACCCGGCGCAAGGAAGCCAGTCCGACCACCGCAAAGCTTGCCGAGCAGGAAAAGAAGGAGCCGGCCGGGCGCACCATCGACTACACCGTGGTGAAGCCGGATTTCTTCGTGCTGTCGGGCATGCAGGGCCTGAAGAAGTTCTATCTGCGCGGCACCCTGAAGGGAGACGAGGTCCGCATCCTCACCATCCTCTATGACCAGGCGATGCAAACCACCATCGAGCCGGTGGTGATCGCGATGTCGAGCGCCTTCAACGCATTTCCGTCCGCCGTGCAGGCCGGTCCGCCGCCGCGCAAGACCGTCGAATATGCCACCGGCGTGGTGGTCAGCGACGACGGTGCCATCGTGACCGATCGCGTGGCGACCGACGATTGCATCGCGCTGACGATCCCGGGCTACGGCAATGCCGATCGGATCGCCGACGACAAGGATCACGATCTCGCGCTGCTGCGCATCTACGGCGCGCGCGGGCTGAAGCCGCTCAATATCGCAGGCCAGGCGACGCAGACCGCGTTCGACATCACCGGGATCGCCGATCCGCAGAGCCAGGGCGGCGGCGCGGCCGCGAGCAGCGTGAAGGCTTCGGTCGCGCAGACCGGCGGCGGCGATCAGGCGCTGTCACCGGCGCCGGCGCTCGGGTTCTCCGGCGCGGCGGCGCTCGACGGCGGCGGCAGGTTTGCCGGCATCGCGGTGCTGAAGCCCGTCATCGTTGCGGGCCCCGCAAACGCGGCGCCGCCGGCGCAGGCCGCGCTGGTGCCGGCCGACACGGTGCGCAGCTTCCTGAAGGCGCACGGCGTCACCGCGTCGGGCGACTCGGCGGACGCCTTGGCCGCCGTGGTCCGCGTGATCTGCGTCAGGAAATAATTCAAGCCATCGCCCGCATGCGGGTGATCCGGCAGCGCAGCCCGGGTTCTGTCCATTTCGTCGTCCCGGCGCAGGCCGGGACCCATACGCCGCAGCAGGCGTTGTAGGCGAGACTCGTCGTTTCAGCAGCGCGCAACAATGACGGGCTGTGGTTATGGGTCCCTGTGTCTTGGAAGTCTGTCAGGATGGGTTGGGCGGGAAGCCGTTGGGTCCTTGGCGCTTGACGCCGTGAGCCGGCTCGGCCTCCCGCCCGTTCCATTACCAACCTGAACAGTTGCACGAGGCTGCGCCAACAGACCTCGCATCACAGGGACAGGCACCGTGATCATACCCCCTCGTTATGTCGGAATCGACGTCTCCAAGAAGCATCTCGATATCTTTGATGAAGCTGACGGCGTGTCCAGGCGCATCGCCAACGCGGCACAGGCCATCACACAGCAGGTGGCGCGTTGGCGATGCGATGCGCTGGTCGTCTTCGAGGCCACGGGCGCCTATGATCTCGCGCTTCGCGAGGCCCTAAGCCAGGCCGGTGTCCGCTTCGCTCGGATCAATCCGGCTCGAGCTCGCGATTTTGCGCGGGCCAGCGGCCAACTTGCCAAAACCGATCCGATCGATGCACGGATGCTGGCGGCCTTTGGCCGGGTCATGCAGCCGGCAACCGAGCGGGCCGCCAATCCCGCCCGCAACGCTTTGGCAGGGCTTGCAAAACGGCGGGACCAACTGGTTCTCATGCGCGCGCAGGAGAAGAACCGGCGCAGCGAGGCCGACGACTGCGCCATGGCCGAACGGATCAGTCGGCTCGTTGAGGTTCTCGACGGCGAGATCGCCGAGATCGAGGCCGATATCAACGCATTGACCAAGGCCGAGCCGGAGATCGCGGACGATGCGCGGTTGATGCGCTCACTGCCGGGCGTGGGTCCCGTGGCTTGCATGCAGCTGATCGCGAAGATGCCGGAACTTGGACATGTTGGAGCGAAGCAGATCGCCGCGCTCGCGGGCCTTGCCCCCTTCAACGTCGACAGCGGCGCCTTCCGTGGAAAACGCAAGATCGCCGGCGGCCGAAAGCGCGTTCGTGACGCCCTCTATATGGCGGCTCTGAACGCGGTTCGTCGGGCCGATCCATTCAAGGCCTTCTACGCGCGGCTGCGACAGGCCGGCAAACCAGCCAAGCTCGCTCTCATTGCCGTTGCCAGGAAGCTCCTAACGGTCCTCAACGCCATGATGCGCGACAGAAAGCCCTACCTGCAGACCAAGCCGACATAACAGTTGCCGGCTTTCGCCGGGACGACGATGGGGATGGCTCTCGATTCAAGATTTCAAACACGCGGTGTCATCGTCCGCCACCGGGTCGCGCGAACGCGCGCCCGATGACAGGCTACGGCGGACGATCAGGCATTCCAGAGACTCCTGTGATTCAGCCACGGCTCTTCCCATACGTCGTCCTGGCGAAAGCCAGGACCCATAACCACCGCATTCAGCGATGAAACCGGATCGCGGCCCCGGCGTCGCACAACAATGAGATTTGGGGTAATGGGTCCTGGCTTTCGCCAGGACGACGTTGAGGATGGTTCTCGGTTCAACCTGTCAAACAGCGTAGTCGGCGTCACCTCAACGCAAACCGCACCCCGGCGCGGGCGAGGCCGCCGGCAATGCCGACCGGAGTGCCGTCGGCGCGCCAGCAGGCTGCGCCCGACATCGTGCCGTCGGCGTGAAACTGGATCGCGTTCATGCCGCCGGCCACCGTCGGCACGACCTGCACTCTGTGGCCCTTGGCTGACAGCGCGGCGCGGACGGCCTCCGGCACCGCCTGCTCGACCTCCAGCGCATTGCCCTCGGTCCAGACCCGCGGCGCCTCGACCGCCTCCTGCAGGCTCATGCCGTGGTCGATCAGATTGATCAGCGCCTGCATCGCGCTCGGGAAGATGCGCTTGCCGCCGGGCAGGCCGAGCGCGTAAGCGAGCTTGCCGTCGCGCAGCGCCATCATCGGCGACATCGAGGTGGTGACGCGCTTGCCGGCGGCCAGCGACAGCGCATGCCCCGGCCGCGGATCGAACAGGTTCATGTAGTTGTTCGGCACGGTGCCGAGGCCGGGGATCAGGATCTTGGCGCCGAACAGATTGTTGATGGTCTGGGTGGTCGCGACCACATTGCCCATCGCATCCGCCGCGGTCATGTGCGTGGTGTGAGCGCTTTCGAGTTGGGTGACGCCGGCGCCCCAGGCTTTTGCAGCGGCGGGATCGATCGCGCGGCGTCGCTCCTCGGCATAGGCCTTCGAGGTCAGCCGCTCCACCGGCACGTTGATATAGGCGGGATCGCCGCTCGCGGCCGCGCGGTCGGCGAAGGCGATCTTCAGCACCTCGGCGAGATAGTGGATCGTCTCGGTCGTGCCGAAGCCGAGCCGCGCGATGTCATAGCCTTCGAGGATGTTGAGCATCTGCGTGATGTGCACGCCCGATGCCGCCGGGGGCGGAGGCCCGAGGATTTCCCAACCGCGGTAGTCGCAGCGGATCGGCTGCCGCTCGACGGTCTTGTAGGTCGCAAGATCCTCCTGCGCGATGAAGCCGCCGTTCTTCTTCATGTAGTCGACCAGGATGTCGCCGAGCGGCCCCTGGTAGAGCGCGTTGTCGCCATGATCGGCGATGTATTTCAGCGTCTCGGCATATTCCGCCTGCACCACGCGCTCGCCGGGCTTCAGCGGCGCGCCATCAGGCAGATAGATCGCCGAAATCGGCTTGTCCTTCAGCATCTCCTCGGCGCCATCGGTGATGCATTCATGCAAATAGGGCGTCGCCGCATAGCCGCGCGCGGCGTGCTTGATCGCGGGCTGCATCACGTCGGCGAGGCTCATGGTGCCGAAGCGGCGCAGCGTCTCGCACCAGGCCTTCAGCGAGCCCGGCACCGCGACCGCTTTCGGCCCGTTCAAATTCTCGTCGCCGACGGTGTCGAACACGTCGTGCGCCGAACCGGGCTTCGAGGTATAGGTATCCGGCCGCACCGCCTGCGGCACCGTGCTTTGGCCATCGATGAAGCGATGGCTGCCGTCGGCGAGGCGAATATGCGCCATGCCGCCGCCGATGATGCCGACCATCATCGGCTCGACCACGGTCAGCGTGAACAAGGTGGCGATTGCCGCATCGATCGCATTGCCGCCGGCAGCCAGCATCTCGGCGCCCGCGCTCGATGCCAACGGATGATTGCTCACCACCATGCCGCGGCTGCTGGTGGCCGGTTGCTTCTCGCATTGAAAACTTGTCGCGGCGCGGTCGCGCCAGGCATCATTCATTGACATGCCGTTCATCGCCATTGTGTTCTCGTTCTTGATGGAGCGATCGGAGCCATGTTCTCCGGCCGCGCGTGCACGGTCAAGGCGCCGCGATTTTCCTCGCGGCGGTATTCGCAAATAAGGTCACGGCTTCGCGCGATCGCGCAACCAGGTCTCGCGCGTCACCTTCCATTTCTCCGCTCTGGATTCGCCGTTATGGTGCGCAAGCTCGACGAAGCCGACGAATTCGGCTCCAGTCTTCTGCTTGACCCGGCGCGAGCCGACGTTGGACGGCGCGTTGCAGACATGGAAGTGATCGAGGCCAAGCGTCAGGAAGGCGAAATCGTTCACCGCCGCGATCGCCTCCGTCATCAGGCCCTGATTCCAATACGGCTCGGCGAGCCAGAACCCGCGATTGCCCTTGCGGCCGTCGGCGCGCGGCCGGAAATTGATGTTGCCGATCGCCTCGCCGTCGCCAGCACGCAACACCAGCACCCATTGATAGCTTTCCTCGCCGGCCGCGATCTTGTCGAGCTCCCGCCTGATAAAGCTTTCCGCGCCGTCGCCGGGATACGGCCACGGCACCACCGTGGCGAGAGTCTTGATCACATTCCAATTGTTGAAGTGACGCTGGATCGCCGCGGCATCCGACAGCGCAAGCGGCCGCAAGATCAGGCGCGGCGTCTCGATGCGCGGGGTCTCGAACATTGCTACTTCTGGCACTTCGGGCACCAGAACGTCGAACGGCCGTTCTGGGTGAAGCGCCTGACAATGCCCTCGCAGCCGGACGTACGGCACGTCTCGCCCTCGCGGTCATAGACCTGGAACGAATGCTGGAAATAACCGAGATCGCCATTGGTCAATCGATGGTCGCTGATCGAGGAGCCGCCGGCCTTGATCGCCTGGTTGAGCACCGAATGGATCGCGTCGACCAGCCGCTTGGCATGGTCGGTCGGCTCGCCCCCGGCAACGCCCTTGCGTTGTCCGGACTTGGTCGCAAGCGTCGCGGCCAATCGCCGCGGCGACAGATGCGAACGAAACAGCGCCTCGCAGACATAGATGTTGCCAAGTCCCGCCACCACGCGCTGATCGAGCAGCGCGGCCTTCAGGCTGGTCTTCTTGTTGTGGCAGGAGCGCGCCAGCATCGCGGCGTCGAACTCGTTGCCGAGCGGCTCGGGACCGAGCCCTTTCAGCAGCGGTTCATCCTCGATCGCGTTGCGCGCGATGATCTTCATGTAGCCGAAGCGCCGCGGATCGTTGAAGACGACGGCCGCGCCCGACGACATGTGGAACACGACGTGATCATGCGCGCGGTCCTCGCTGCGCGGATGGTGGAATTGCCCCGGCGTCGCCGCGCCGTCCTGCTTCAGCACGCGGAACGAGCCCGACATGCCCAGATGCATCAGCAGCACGTCGCCGGAGTTCAGGTCGGCCATCAGATATTTGGCACGGCGGCCGAGCCCGGTGATGGTCCGGCCCTCGAGCCGGGCGATAAAGTCTTTTTGAAACGGAAACCGCAAATCCTTGCGGCGGGCCTCGGCCTTGAGGATCTTGGACCCCTCCATGGCCGGCTGCAGGCCGCGGCGGACGGTCTCGACTTCGGGTAATTCCGGCATAGCAGGCATTCACCTTTTGGAAGTGACGTGATAGCGCCATTGCGGCCGCCGCGCTATGGTCTGGCTGGAGCGTTTTCGAGCGAAGCCTGTCCCGTACTTGATACGGGATGGGCACCGGTTCGCGTGAAGAAAACGCGACCAAAAGGTAAGAGTATGAGTTGATGGATCGGCCGGATCAAACCACCCATTTCGGCTTCAGGGACGTGCCCCTGGGCGAGAAGCAGACGCTGGTGAACGACGTGTTTCACAGCGTGGCATCCCGCTACGACCTGATGAACGATCTGATGTCGGCGGGCCTGCACCGGGCCTGGAAGGACGTCATGATCACGACGCTCGATCCGCCGAAGGGCGACCGGCCGTTCGCGCTGCTCGACGTCGCCGGCGGCACCGGCGACATCGCGTTCCGGGCCGCCAAGACCGCGGGCGCGGGCTTTCATGCCACGGTCTGCGACATCAATGCCGATATGCTCGCCGTCGGCCGCGAGCGTGCCGCGAAGCAGCACCTCGATGACCGCGTGTCGTTCGTCGAGGGCAATGCCGAAACGCTGGGTTTTGCCGACCGCGCGTTCGACGCCTACACCATCGCGTTCGGCATCCGCAACGTGCCGCAGATCGACCTCGCGCTGCGCGAGGCCTATCGCGTGCTCAAGCCGGGCAGCCGCTTCCTGTGCCTGGAATTCTCCACCGTCGACGTGCCCGGCCTCGACAAGATCTACGATCTGTTTTCCTTCAAGGTGATCCCGCCGCTCGGCCGCGCCGTCACCGGTGACGCCGAGTCCTATCAATATCTCGTCGAGTCGATCCGCAAATTCCCGCGGCCGAACGCGTTCGCCGAGATGATCGGCGCCGCCGGCTTTGCCCGCGTGAAGTGGCAGAGCCTCTCCGGCGGCATCGTGGCGCTGCATTCGGGCTGGCGTTTGTGATCTCTGCACTGACCCACATCACGCGCCTCGCCCGCGCCGGTTTCGTGTTTGCGCGCGAGGGCGTGTTCGGCGTCGTCGATCCCGCGCTGGTGCCGCCGCCCGGGCAGCTCGCGCTGAAGCTGGCGCGGCTGATCGAGCGCCGCTCGGCCAAGTCAGGTCCGCGGTTGTCGCGCGCACTGACGCGGCTCGGACCCGCCTATCTCAAGCTCGGGCAATTCCTCGCCACCCGCCCCGACGTGGTCGGCGTGGCGATGGCGCGCGATCTCGAAAGCCTGCAAGACCGGCTGCCGCCGTTCGCGCAGGAGGCGGCCGAAACCGTCATCACGCAGTCGCTGGAACGGCCGCTGGCGCAGGCCTTTGTGCATCTGGGCCCTGCGGTTGCCGCAGCCTCGATCGCGCAGGTGCATCGCGGCGAAATCGAGCGCGACGGCGTCCGGCAGCAGGTTGCGGTCAAGGTGCTCCGGCCCAGTGTCGCCGCGCGCTTCCGCCGCGACCTCAGCGACTTCTTCTTTGTCGCGCACAAGGCCGAAGCGCATTCCGCCGAGGCGCGGCGCTTGAGGCTGATCGAGGTCATCAACACGATGTCGCGCTCGGTCGCGATGGAGATGGACCTGCGGCTCGAGGCGGCCGCGCTGTCCGAAATGGCCGAGAACACCCGCGACGATCCGGACTTCCGTGTCCCCGCGGTGGATTGGGATCGCACCGCGCACAGCGTGCTGACGATGGAGTGGATCGACGGCATCGCGCTGAACGATCACGTCCGGCTGGCGCAGGCCAAGGTCGATTTGCCCGATCTCGGCCGCAAAGTGATCCAGAGCTTCCTGCGCCACGCGCTGCGCGACGGCTTCTTCCATGCCGACATGCATCCCGGCAATTTGTTCCTCGACGAGGCCGGCCGGCTCGTCGCCGTGGATTTCGGCATCATGGGACGGCTCGGGCTGAAGGAACGGCGCTTCCTGGCCGAGATCCTGCTCGGCTTCATCACCCGCGACTATCGCCGCGTCGCCGAGGTGCATTTCGAGGCCGGCTACGTGCCGGGCCACCATTCGGTGGAGAATTTTGCGCAAGCGATCCGCGCGATCGGCGAGCCGATCCACAACCGCACCGCTGAGGAAATCTCGATGGCGAAGCTGCTCACGCTTCTGCTCGAGGTCACCGGCCTGTTCGACATGCAGACGCGCCCCGAGCTGATCCTGCTGCAGAAGACCATGGTGGTGGTCGAGGGCGTGGCGCGCGGCTTCGATCCGAAGCTCGACATCTGGAAGATCGCCGACCCCGTGGTGCGCGAATGGATCACGCAGAATCTCGGCCCGGCCGGCCGCATCCAGGGCGCGCTATCGGGCGCGGGCGAGCTCGGCCGCGTCCTCGCCAACCTGCCGTCGATCGCCAACCGCGCCGTGACCGTGCTCGAGCAGCTGGAGACCATGACACGGGAGGGCCACATGCTGTCGTCGGACTCGATCGACGAAATGGCCCGCGCCGAGGCCCGCAAGGCGCGGGTGCAGACCGTCGGCCTCTGGGTCATTGCGATCGCCTCCATCGCGATCTTTTTCGCCATCCGGGCGCACTGATTGCAATGCATGCACCATGTGATAGCATCGCTATCACACTTGATTGAGCATGATGCCTGAGGGCACGCCATGGCCAGCCTGACCATCCGCAAACTCGACGACACGCTGAAGGCCTATCTGCGGCTGCGCTCCGCCAGGAACGGCCGCTCGGTCGAGGAGGAGGTCCGGGTGATCCTCCGGGACCTCGCGGACGGCGGTACGGGGCCCGCAGAGACGCTTGGGGCGGGTTCCGCGACGGCTGTCGCCCCTGTTCCACGGGCCGCCAGCGCGACAGGAGAGCCGCGCGTCACCCTGATCATCGGCGGAGGGATTGCGGCCTACAAGGCACTGGATTTGATCCGGCGGCTCAAGGAACGGCGCATCCAGGTCCGCTGCGTGCTGACCAAGGCGGCCCAGCAGTTCGTCACCCCGCTCGCCGCCAGTGCGCTGTCGCATGAGCGCGTCTACACCGACCTGTTCGACGCCGAGAGCGAGTTCGACGCCGGCCATATCCGCCTGGCGCGGGACTGCGACCTGATCGTGGTGGCGCCCGCGACCGCCGACCTGATGGCCAAGATGGCGCAGGGCCATGCCGACGACCTCGCCACCGCCACCTTGCTGGCGGCCAACCGGCCGATCCTGCTGGCGCCGGCGATGAACCCACTGATGTGGAACAATCCGGCCACCCGCCGCAACGTGCTGCAGCTCCGCCGCGACGGCGTCCATACCGTAGGCCCCAACGCCGGAGAGATGGCGGAAGCCGGCGAGGCCGGCGTCGGGCGGATGGCCGAGCCGACCGAGATCGCCGCCGCCGCCGACCGCATGCTGCGCCCGCCGCAGCCGCGTCCGCTGGCCGGCAAGCGGGTGCTGATCACCGCGGGCCCGACCCATGAGGCGATCGATCCGGTCCGCTACATCGCCAACCGCTCGTCCGGCAAGCAGGGCTTTGCCATTGCCGCCGCCGCGCGCGCCGCCGGCGCCGAAGTCGTGCTGGTGACCGGACCGGTCGAGCTCGACGACCCCCAGGGCATCTCGGTGATGCGCGTGGAGTCCGCACGCGACATGCTGCACCGGGTCGAGGCCGCGCTGCCGGTCGACGTCGCGATCTTTGCCGCCGCGGTCGCGGACTGGCGGGTCGCAACCGAAGGCAGCCAGAAGCTGAAGAAGACCGCGGCCGGCATGCCGCCGCTGCAGCTGGTCGAGAACCCCGACATCCTCGCGACAATTTCCAAGCTGAAGGAGCAGCGGCCGCCGCTGGTGATCGGCTTCGCCGCCGAGACCGAGCATCTGATCGAGAACGCCAAGGCGAAGTTCGCGCGCAAGGGCTGCGACTGGATCGTCGCCAACGACGTCTCGCCGGCGACCGGCGTGATGGGCGGCGACCGCAACACCGTTCACCTGCTCTCGCGCGAGGGCAAGGACGTCACCGTCGACTCCTGGCCTGTCATGACCAAGGAGGAAGTCGCGACCGCGCTGGTGTCGCGCATCGCAAGAGCCGTAGGAACCGCACCGTGAGCGCCATCATCAAGGTCGAAGTCCACCAATTGCCGCACGGCGCAGATCTCCTGCTGCCGATCTATCAGACCGCCGACGCGGCCGGCCTCGACCTGCTGGCGGCGGTGCCGCGGTCGGCGCCGCTGCTGCTGCTGCCGGGCCGCTACGAGATGGTTCCGACCGGACTGACGATCGCGCTGCCGCCGGGCTACGAGGCGCAGGTGCGGCCGCGCTCCGGCCTTGCCGCCAAATACGGCGTCACGGTGCTGAACTCGCCCGGCACGATCGACGCCGACTATCGCGGCGAGATCAACGTGCTGCTGATCAATCACGGCCACGAGGTGTTTTCGATCCGGCGCGGCGAGCGCATCGCGCAGATGGTGATCGCGCCGGTCACGCGGGCCGAGCTGGCTCCGGTCGGCGTGCTAACGGCGACCGGGCGCGGCGGCGGCGGCTTCGGCTCGACCGGACGCTAGCGCGCGAAGTGTGCGGACGAGCCTCGGGAGATCACGCTTCGTGCGCTCCCCGCACGATTACGGGGTCAATTCGCGTAAAATCCGCCCCACCCGGCCGCATTTTTTCACAGGGGATTCTGCGTTCACGGTCTGGACTCTTACTCGCCGAGTCCCGTTGGGACTATTCTGTTTTGATTCGAGCACGACGGGGGGTCTTCGTCGGGCTGACTGGTCCTGCTTGGGCATGATCGGCGGACAAACGTTGTACGTTTGCCGTGAGGGAACACCGGTCTCCTCTTTTCCGGATCATGCCTGGGGTTTGTGCGTTCTGGGGCAACATATGTCGGGCGTAGTCGCGGCAATGCGTCGAACCCTGCTGTCATGCACCTCACTGGCGCGCGACGGCATGATTGGGCTCGCCATCACCGCATTGCTGCCGGCTCGCGCCTCGTTTGCCGCCGAGAGCCCGGTCGCCCAGGCGATGTCAGATCATTTCGGCTTCAATCACCAGGAGGTCGCGGTCCTCGCGACGTCGCTTGCGCTGGTCGGCTTCTCGGCCGTCGCCGCGATCCTCTTGATGCGCACCCGCGTGCGCGCGACGAGGAACGAGGAGCAGTTGCAGTCCGAGATCTCGGACCTGCAGGCGCAATCGGACCGGCTGCGCGCGCTGCTGTTCGTCGAGCCGCAGGTCCTGATCTCCTGGGCCGCGGGCGACAACCGGCCGCAGATCTCGGGCGACATCTCGCTGGTGATGTCGCAGGAAGGCTCGCCGCAACGCGTCCTCGCCTTCGGAACCTGGCTGCCGCCCGAGCCGGCGCTGCAGATGGATCACGCGGTCGATGCGCTGCGCGAGAAGGGCGAGGCATTCCTGCTCAACCTCTCGACCTCGGCCGGCCGCGCCATCGAGGCGATGGGCCGCGCGATCGGCGGCCAGGCCATCGTGCGGATCCGCGAGCTCGGCGGGCTGCGCCGCGAGCTCGCCGAGTCCAACCTGCGCTTCAAGACGCTGCAGGAGGAAACCGAGCTGCTGCGCGATTTCGCCGCCGCCGCGCCATGGCCGATCTGGGCCAAGAGCCTCGAGGGCAACCTGCGCTATGCCAACGCGGCCTATGTCCGCGCCACCGAAGGCAAGAGCGTGTCGGACGCGCTGCAGCGCAATCTCGAACTGCTCGAAAGCGACCAACGCACCGAATTGACCCGCGCGCTGAACGACAATGCCAGTTATGCCGCACGACTGCCGATCGTGGTCAGCGGCGAGCGGCGGATCTACGACGTGCAGGCGCTCAAGCTCTCCGGCGGGAGCGCCGGCATTGCGATCGACGCCAGCGAAGCTGCGGCGCTGCGCGCGGCGATCGCGCGGATGATCGAAGCGCACCGGCGCACCCTCGACCAATTGTCCTCGGGGGTCGCGGTGTTCGATACCGACCGGCGGCTCACCTTCTACAACGAGTCCTATCGGCGGCTGTGGGGCCTCGACCAGGCCTTCCTCGACGGCAACCCCGACGATTCCAGCGTGCTGGACCGGCTCCGCGCCAACCGCAAGCTGCCCGAGCAGCCCGATTTCCGCGCCTGGAAGGCCAAGCTGCACGAGGCCTATCGCGCGGTCGAATCCGAGACCTATACCTGGTTCCTGCCCGACGGCCGCGCCATCAGCGTCGTCACCACGCCGAACCTCGAGGGCGGCGTAACCTATCTGTTCGACAACGTCACCGAGAGCCTCGACCTCGCGCGCCGCTACGACCGCCTGACCCGGGTGCAGCGCGAGACCCTCGACAATCTCGGCGAAGCGGTCGCGGTGTTCGGCAGCAACGGACGCGCCGAACTGTTCAACCCGCCGTTCGCCAAGATGTGGAAGCTGCCGGCCGACGCGCTGCAGGGCGAGCCGCATATCGAGGCAGTGGAAGCGCTGTGCCGGCCGCTGTTCGACGACGCCCTGACCTGGCGCACGCTGCGCGAATCGATTACCGCGATCGAGAACCGCGCCCAGGTCGCGCTCAAGCTCGAGCGCAAGGACGGCAGCGTGCTGAATTGCATGACCATCCCGCTGCCCGACGGCAAGACCCTGCTCGCCTTCCAGGACATCACCGACACCGAAAATGTCGAGCGGGCGCTGCGCGAGCGCAACGAGGCGCTGGAAGCCGCCGACCAGATGAAGGTGGATTTCGTCCACCACGTCTCCTACGAGCTGCGCGCCCCGCTCACCACCATCATCGGCTTCGCGCATTTCCTCAGCGATCCCTCGACCGGACCGCTGACGCCGAAGCAGGCCGAATATCTCGACTACGTCACCAAATCGACCAACGCGCTGCTGGCGCTGACCAACAACATTCTCGATCTCGCCACCATCGACGCCGGCGCGATGAAGCTCGAGCTCGGCCCGGTCAATATCGGCCAGGCGATCGAGGCCGCCGCCGAAGGCATCCAGGATCGTCTCGCGACCGACCGCATCACGCTGAAGGTCGATATCGAGCCCGACATCGGCGCCTTCGTCGGCGACGAGCGACGCGTGGTGCAGGTGCTGTATAATCTGCTCGCCAACGCGGTCGGCTTCTCGCCGCACGATGCCACCGTCACGATCAGCGCGCACCGCACCGAGCACAGCGTGGTGTTTGCGGTGACCGATGCCGGCCCCGGCATTCCGGCCGAGATGCGCGACAAGGTGTTCAACTGGTTCGAGAGCCATTCCCACGGCTCGCGGCATCGCGGCGCGGGGCTCGGCCTGTCGCTGGTCCGCTCCTTCGTCGAACTGCATGGCGGACGGGTGCGGGTCGATTCGACCGTAGGCCGCGGCACGACCGTGACCTGCGACTTCCCGATCGACCAGACCGCACATCGCAACGCTGCTGAATGACGGCGACCTCGACATTCTCGGTGGCACTCGCGAACGAGACCGCGACAGCAGAGCTGATGGCCGACCTCGCGCTGCTGATCGGCGCCGGCGACGTCATCACGCTGTCCGGCGACCTCGGCGCCGGCAAGACCACGGCCGCGCGCGCGTTGATCCGTTACCTCGCCGCCGACGACGCGCTGGAGGTGCCGAGCCCGACCTTCACGCTGGCGCAGAGCTACGAGCTGCCGTCGTTTCCGCTCGTCCATGCCGACCTCTACCGCATCAACGACGCCAGCGAGCTCGAGGAGATCGGGCTGTCGCCGCTGCCCGACGACATCGTGGCACTGATCGAGTGGCCGGAGCGCGCGCCCGACGCGATGCCCGCCAACCGCATCGATATCGCGTTCAGCCATCGCCCGGCGCTCGGATCGGCGGCACGCGCGGCCGAGATCACCGGCCATGGCAAGGGCGCGGCGAAGGTCGCGCGACTCAACGAGCTGCGCCAGTTCCTCGATCGCGCGGGCTTTCTCAATGCCCGGCGCGAACGCATGCCGGGCGATGCCTCGACACGCTCCTATGCGCGGCTGCGCAACGACGACGGCACCGTCATCCTGATGAACTCGCCGCGCCGTCCCGACGGCCCGGCGATCTACAGCGGCCAGTCCTATAGCGCAGCGGTGCATCTCGCCGAAGACGTCAGGCCGTTCGTCGCGATCGGAAACGGCCTGCGCAAGCATGGTTTCTCCGCGCCCGCGATCCGTCACATCGATCTCGGATCCGGCTTCCTCATCACCGAGGATTTCGGCGCCGAAAGCGTCATCGATGGCGATCCACCGCAGCCGATCGCCGAGCGTTACGAGGCCGCCGTCGACATGCTGGCGGCACTGCACCGCGAGGTGCTGCCGGAGCAATTGCCGCTGACGTCAGACGAGAGCTACGACATACCGGTGTTCGACATCGACGCCTGGCTGATCGAGATCGGGCTGATGCTTGAATGGTACCTGCCCGACCGCGGCGTGCAGCCGAGCGAGGAGCTTCGCGCCGAATTTCGCGGGATGTGGCGCGGCCTGCTGGAGAAGCCCGCAGCCGCGCCGCGGACCTGGGTGATCCGCGACTTCCATTCGCCGAACATCATCTGGCTTGCCGAACGCACCGGCATCCTGCGCGTCGGCGTCATCGATTTCCAGGACGCGCTGCTCGGCCCCGCAGCCTATGACGTGGTGTCGCTGCTGCAGGATGCCCGGATCGATGTGCCCGAGCAGCTCGAGTTGTCGCTATTGACCCGCTACATCAAGGCGCGGCGCGCGACCGATGAAGGCTTCGATCCGGCCGGCTTCGCCGAGCTCTATGCGATCATGTCGGCGCAGCGCAACACCCGCCTGCTCGGCACCTTTGCGCGGCTCAACCGCCGCGACGGCAAGCCGCAATATCTCAAGCACCAGCCGCGGATCTGGACCTATCTCGAGCGGTCGCTGGCGCATCCGGCGCTGACCAGCTTCCGCATCTGGTACACAGCCAACGTCCCTCCTCCAGTACCGTAGTTTACGGGTTATTAGCCTCAGGTCCCCTAAGGTTGCCGAGCCCGCACCTGATCCATGGCGCGGCCGGATCTGGAGCGGGACCACACGATGGGGACGGAACGACGCAAGGGCGATCGTGTCACGTTTGAGCGCGGCATAGCGGCGCACATGATGGGCATCGACGGCACCTGGCGGCGCGACTGCACCATGGAAGACGTGTCGGAGACGGGCGCCAAGCTCTCCGTCGACGGCTCGGTCGAGGGCCTGAACCTGAAGGAGTTTTTTCTGCTGCTGTCGTCCACAGGATTGGCCTATCGCCGCTGCGAGCTGGCATGGGTCAATGGCGACCAGATCGGCGTCAACTTTCTCAAACAAGGCGACAAGAAGAAGAAAACCGCCAGACGCGGCACGCAAGCTGCCGACGTCTAGGCCAGGGTCGTCATTGCCGTCTTACGGCCGTCATGTCTCGTGACTATGGCGTCTGATTGATGTGCTTGCCGAATCGCCGTGATATGATCGGCGCATGAGAGATGATGACCGAGAATATCCGGAAGATGCCCGTCACTCCCCATAAAGCCATGGTGCTCGCTGCGGGCCTCGGCGTGCGCATGCGCCCCCTGACCAACACGATGCCGAAGCCGCTGGTCAGCGTCGCCGGCCAGCCGCTGCTCGACCATGTGCTCGACAAGCTCGCCGGCGCCGGCGTCAGCGAAGCCGTCGTGAACGTGCACTATTTGCCCGACCAGATCATCGAGCACGTCAAGACCCGCAGCCGTCCGCGCGTGATCATCTCCGACGAGCGCGACCAGGTGCTCGGCACTGGTGGCGCGGTGGTGAAGGCACTGCCGCTGCTCGGCGATGCGCCGTTCTATCATCTGAACGCGGACACGATGTGGATCGACGGCGTGCGCTCCAATCTGGCGCGGCTCGCGGAAACCTTCGATCCCGCGCGGATGGATATCCTGCTGCTGATGGCGCCGACCGCTACGAGCATCGGCTATGGCGGGCGCGGAGACTATTCGATGTTGCCGGATGGAGCGTTGCGCAAGCGGCGCGAGCACCAGGTGGTGCCGTTCGTCTATGCCGGCGCCGCGATCATGTCGCCTGCGCTGTTCGCCGACGCGCCGGCCGGTGAGTTCTCGCTGACCAAGATGTTCGATCGCGCCAACGAGCAGGAGCGGCTGTTCGGCCTGCGCCTCGACGGCGTCTGGATGCATGTCGGAACTCCAGACGCGATCCAGGCTGCGGAAGAAGCCTACCTGGAAAGCGTCGCGTAGGCGGCACCCGTCGTCGTCAGCCCTCGGCGTCGATCGCAAGCACCGCGAAGCTTGCAAGCCAGTGTTCGCCCATATAGTCGCCGGCGATATGCGGCAGGCCGGCGTTGAGATGACGGCGCGCGGCATCCTGCAGGATCGGACGACGGGCATCGGCCGCCGGCAACGTGCCGGCCAGCGAACGCCAGCACCATGCGCGGCTGAGATTGAGCCCGTCGAGATGCGTCAGCTTGCCATCCGTGCGATCGGTGACCGTGGCGGGCCGGAACAGGGTTGCTGGTTCGCGCAGTTCGAGCCGCGGCAGGAAGCGGTCGAACCAGGGCAGGAAGTCGCCCGGCGCCAGCAGCCGGCGCATGCACTCCGCTTCGATCAGCGCGGACGACTGGAAGTCGTCGCCGCTCGGCTCACCCCAGGCGGGGCAGTCCTGATCGGCGCCGTACCAGCGCAGCGCTGTGTCGCGCAACAGCGCACCGAACGCATCGTCCTGTGTCACTGCGGCGTAGTCGGCTGCCATGCGCAGCCCGAACGCGGTGTTGAAATGGGTGCCGACCCGCACCGGATAGGTGGCGAGCGGCAGGAAATCGCGGAAGCGCTGTGCGAAAATCTCGGCAAGCGGAGCCATCCGCTCGCGCCAGTTGGTATTCTCGAGCAGCGCGAGCTCTGCCGCAAGCTTCAATAGCCAGCCCCAGCCGTAAGGCCGCTTGAAGCCGCGCGCGGTCGGGGCGGCGAGATAGCTGCATTCGGCCGCGATCTTCTCCGCAACGAACTGCGCGTCGAACAGCGCGCGGATATCGTCCGCCGCCTCGGATGAGGGATAGCGGCGCAGCAGCCGGGCAAGCATCCAGTAGCTGTGGACGCAGGAGTGCCAGTCGTACTGCCGAAGAACACCGGATGCAGCTCGCGCGGCGTGCGCGCATCCTCCGGCCCCGCCAGCACGTGATCCGGCTTGTTCGGATATTCGCGCGTGACATGGCCGAGCGCGATGCGCGCGAAGCGGACGGCGAGGTCTTCGGTCAGGATCGTCGCGCTCATGGTGAGGCATTCTCCTTGCGCTCGCGGCGAACAAGCATCTCGATCAGCCGCGGCGTCATATAGATCGGAAACTGCGTCGCGGCGAAGAACAAGGCCGTCATCGGCGACACCGCAGCGCCCATCGCCGACCAGACCAGTCCGACATTGCGGTTGCCGAGAATGAGGCCGCTGGTCAGCCGTGCAGCCAGATTGCCCGGCGTGAGCAGCGCGCCACATAATTGCAGGGCAAGATTGCAGGCGAAGGCAAGGCCGACGCAGGTGAACGCGGCGGCCGGTTGCGCTTCGATCTGGGTGCGCACCCCGGCCATGGTGGCGATCGCGAACAGCAGCAGCGAGGCGAGCACGAGCGCGTCGATGATGCGCGCATGCTGCACCAATTGTGCAGCGGCCTGACGGCGCAGCAGCAACGCCAGACCGCCGGCGGCGCCGACCAGCAGCGCAAGCCGCGTCGCAAGCGCCAGCGGATCGAGCGCGAGACCGGCAAATCCCGCGGCGATCAGCGGCACGGTAACCGGCGCCAGCGCCATCGACAGCAGCGTCACGGCAAGCGGAATGGTCGCGTCGAAGCCGAGCATGCGCGCGACGGCTGCCGTGCCGCTCGACGGCGGCGCACACACCGACAGCACCAATGCGACGATCAGCTCGGGTCGAAAGCCGGCGCCGCGCGCGGCAAGGCCGACTGCAAGCGGGCTCGCCAGCATGGCGAGCGCCGGCAACAGCAGCCAGACCAGCGGCCGCCGCAACGCGCGTCGGAACGCCGTCCCGTCGACCTGGAGGAAGGTGCCGAGCACCAGAACAAAGATCGCCGCCGCCATCAGCGGGCGCACGCCATCCGCCAAGGCCGGGAAAGCCAATCCCGCCAGCACGCCGGTGATCAGCAGTGTCGGCCCGCGCGGCACCAGCCTCGCAAATCTCGCCAAATTCCTGGGTCCCGTCGTCATGTCCGGCCAACGAGCATAGGCCGGAGCAAATCATTGTTGAAATCGATTATTGTTATATGCACTATTGCCACAATGAATTTATCCGCCATCGATCTCAACCTGCTGGTCGCCTTCGAGGCGCTGATGGAGGAGCGCCACGTCACCCGGGCGGCCGAGCGCATCGGGCTCGCCCAGCCGTCCATGAGCAGCGCGTTGCGGAGGCTGCGTGCGCTGTTTGCCGACGAACTGTTCCTGCGTGCCGGCGCGGGCATGCAGCCGACCGAAAAGGCGCTGGCGCTGGCCGGGCCGATCGGCGAAGCGCTGCGGCAAATCCGGAGCGCGTTGGTGCCCGATCAGGGCTTCGATCCGGCCATCGCGCGACGGCGCATCACCATCGCCGCGACCGACTACGGCGATCTCGTTGTGGTGCCGGAACTGACCCGGCTGCTGCGCGTCGAAGCGCCCGGCATTGACCTTGCCGTGCGCCCGCTCACCGACGCGACGGTGGCGCTGGCGAAGCTGGAGCGCGGAGAACTCGATGCGCTGATCGGCGGGCACCTGCCGGAGTCACCGCGCTGCGTCCGGCACCGGCTATTCGAGGAACGCTTTGTCTGCGTCCGCGATACCGCGCGCACGAACCGATCGGAGCGCCTGAGTCTGGAAGATTACGCGACCCTGCCGCACGCGCTGTTCTCGGCGGCCGGCGGCGACGGCCTGCCGAGCGTGATCGACGCGTTGCTGGCGCGCCATGGACTGAAACGACGAGTGGCGATGACGCTTGCGCATGTGGTGGCCGTCCCGTTCGCCGTGGCCGGCACCGATCTGATCGCCACGATGTCCGAGCGCGTCGCCCGGCGCTTCACGCATCTGGCCGACATTGCCGTCGTCGCGCCGCCGATCGACATCCCCGCCTTCGCGATCGACCTGATCCATACGAGCCGCGCTGCCCAGGATCCGGCGTTGCGCTGGTTCCTGGATGCCGCGGATCGCTGCGCCGGCCGATTGCGATATTGAGCGGTGACGGTTCTCCGACAGGGGTGGCTAACGACGGCCGCCGATCCCTATATTGGCGCCGGATTCGAATCAGGCAGCCCATGCGCGTCTTCAGTGTTCCCGTTTCTGCGCCGTTCCTGCGGACCGTCATCTCGGCGCTGGTCGATGGCCGGCTGGTCGCGGGATTCGAGGCGCAGAACGATCCGGCAAGGCTCGCCAACGCCACGCTGTATCTGCCGACCCGCCGCGCCGGGCGGCTGGCGCGGGAAATCTTCCTCGATGTGCTCGAGTCGGACGCCGCCGTGCTGCCGCGCATCGTCGCGCTTGGCGACATCGATGAGGACGAGCTCGCCTTCGCCGACCAAAGCGAGGACGTCGGCGGCGCCGCGCCGCTGGAGATTCCGCCAAGGCTCGGCGAGCTCGAGCGCCGGCTGACCCTGGCGCATCTTGTCGCGGCCTGGGCGAAGACGCCGGTGTCGGCGCCGCTGGTGGTCGGCGGGCCGGCCTCAACGCTGCAACTCGCCGGCGATCTGGCGCGGCTGATGGACGACATGGTGACGCGCGGCGTCGACTGGCGCGCGCTCGACCGCCTGGTGCCGGACCAGCTCGACAAATATTGGCAGCACTCGCTCGACTTCCTGCGTATCGCGCGCGACGCCTGGCCCAGCTACCTCAAGGAGATCGGCCGGATCGAACCCGCGGCGCGGCGCGATCTCCTGATCGAGGCGGAAGCGGCGCGGCTGACCGCGCACCACGCGGGCCCGGTGATCGCCGCCGGTTCGACCGGTTCGATGCCGGCGACGGCGAAATTCCTGCACGTGGTGGCGAAGCTGCCGAACGGTGCGGTGGTGCTGCCCGGGCTCGACACCGATCTCGACGAGGGCAGCTGGGACACGATCGGCGGCGAGCGCGGCGACGACGGCAGGTTCGTAACGCCGCCCTCGTCGAACCATCCGCAATTCGCGATGCACGCCTTGCTCGACCGCTTCGGCATCAAGCGTCGCGATGTCGAGAGCCTTGCCGACCCGGCGCCGCTCGGCCGCGAGGTGCTGGTGTCGGAGACGATGCGTCCCTCGACCGCGACGGCGCAGTGGCACGACCGGCTGGAACGACCGGAGATCGTGGCGCGGATTTCCGCCGGGATGACCAACCTCACCGTGGTCGAGGCGCCCAATCCGGAAATGGAGGCGCTGGCGATCGCGGTGGCGATGCGCGAGGCGCGGCATCTCGGCAAATCGGCCGCGCTGGTGACGCCGGACCGCGCATTGGCGCGCCGCGTGATGGCGTCGCTGACGCGCTGGAAGCTCGAGTTCGACGATTCCGGCGGCGATGCGCTGATCGAAACGCCGGCCGGCGTGTTCGCCCGCCTGACCGCGGAGGCTGCGGCCAAGGGGCTGGAGCCGCCGACATTGCTCGCGCTGCTCAAGCATCCGCTGTTCCGGCTCGGCGGTTCGCATGGCGCCCTGCGGCGCGCGATCGAGGTGCTGGAGATCGCGCTGCTGCGCGGCACGCGGCCGCAAGCCGGGACCGCCGGCCTCGCCCGCGACTTCGCGCGCTTCCGCGCCGAACTGATCAAGCTGCACGGCGGCGAGACCTCGTCGCTGCACGCGATGGAGCCGCGCGCCCGGCTGCGCGACAACGAACTCAACCGGGCGCAGGACCTGATCGCCAAGTTGCAGGCGGCGCTGGCGCCGCTCGAAGGCATGGCGTCGTCAAAACCCTATGATTTCGCCGAGCTCGCCGCGCGCCACCGCGAGGCCCTGATTGCGCTGTCCGGCGATCAGAATGGCGTTGCTGTCGCGTTCGAGGAGCGCGCCGGTGCGTCGCTGGCGTCCGCGTTCGACGAGCTGCTCGCCAAGCAGCAGCCGAGCGGGCTGATGACGCCGCTCGCCGACTATCCCGAGGTGTTCCAGACCGCGTTCGCCGACCGCATGGTGCGGCGGCCGGAAGCGGCGCGCGCGCAGCTCAACATCTTCGGCCAGCTCGAAGCCCGTCTCACCGAATCCGATCGCGTCATCCTCGGTGGTCTGGTCGAGGGCGTCTGGCCGCCGGCGCCGCGGGTCGATCCGTGGCTGAGCCGGCCGATGCGGTACGAGCTCGGGCTCGACCTTCCCGAGCGCCGCATCGGCCTTTCCGCGCACGACTTTGCTCAGCTGCTCGGCCATGACGAGGTGATCCTCACCCACGCCGCAAAAGTCGGCGGCGCACCGGCGGTCGCCTCGCGCTTCCTGCATCGGCTCGAAGCCGTTGCGGGCGAGGCGCGCTGGAGGGCCGCGACATCGGCCGGCGAAACTTACGTGCAATATGCCGCCGAGCTCGACCGGCCCGACAAGGTCGAGCCGATCCCGCAGCCGGAGCCGCGGCCGCCGCGCGAGGCACGGCCGCTGAAAATGTCGGTCACCGCGATCGAGGACTGGCTGCGCGATCCCTACACGATCTATGCGCGCTATATCCTCAAGCTCGATCCGCTCGACCCCGTCGACATGCCGCTGTCGGCGGCCGATCGCGGCTCGGCGATTCACGAGGCGCTCGGCGAGTTCACGCAGGTCTATGCCGACGCGCTGCCCGCCGACACCCTGCGCACGCTGCGCGAGATCGGCTCCAAATATTTTGCGCCGCTGATGGAGCGGCCCGAGGCGCGGGCGCTGTGGTGGCCGCGCTTCCAGCGCATCGCAGGATGGTTTGCCGAATGGGAGCAGGCCCGGCGCGGCCAGATCGAGGCCATCAAGGCCGAGATCCGCGGCGAGATCGGTATCCCGCTCGACGATGCCAGGACCTTCATCCTCTCGGCGCGCGCCGACCGCATCGAGCGGCGCGATGACGGCAGCTTTGCGATCCTCGACTACAAGACCGGCCAGCCGCCGACCGGTAAGCAGGTGCGCATGGGCCTGTCGCCGCAGCTGACGCTGGAAGCGGCGATCCTGCGCGAGGGCGGCTTCGCCGACATCCCGGCCGACTCCTCGGTCGGCGACCTCGTCTATGTCAGGCTGAGCGGCAACAACCCGCCGGGCGAGCAGCGTTCGCTGGAGCTGAAGATCAAGACCAACGACACGCCGCAGCCGCCCGATGAGGCCGCCGACAGCGCACGGCGCAAGCTGGAGGCCCTGATCCGCGCCTTCGACGACGAGCAGCAGGCCTACACCTCGCTGAACCTCTCGATGTGGGCCAACCGCTACGGCGCTTATGACGACCTCGCGCGCATCAAGGAATGGTCCGCCGCCGGCGGCCTGGGGATCGAGGAATGGTGAAGGCGCCACGTCCGATCCCGCCCGCCGTGCGCGACGCGCAGGCGCGCGCGTCCGATCCGAAGGCGTCGACCTTCGTGTCGGCCAATGCCGGCTCGGGCAAGACCCATGTGCTGGTGCAGCGCGTGATCCGCCTGCTGCTGTCGGGCGTGCCGCCGGAAAAGATCCTCTGCATCACCTTCACCAAGGCCGCGGCGGCAAACATGGCCGAGCGCGTGTTCACGACGCTCGGCCATTGGGTGACGCTCGACGACGCCGGGCTCGATGCCGCGATCCGCGAGGCCGGCATTGCCCATCCTTCCGCCACGCTGCGGCGCGAGGCGCGCAAACTGTTTGCCTGCGCGCTGGAGACGCCCGGCGGCTTGAAGGTGCAGACCATCCACGCGCTGTGCACCCGCCTGCTGCAGCAGTTTCCATTCGAGGCCAACGTGCCGGCACGCTTCGCCGTGCTCGACGACCGCGACCAGAACGAGATGATGGAGCGCGCCAACCTCGCGGTGTTCCTCGAAGCGTCGCGGATTCCCGACAGTCCCATCGGCCGCGCGCTGCGGACGGCGATGGCAAATGCCGCCGACGTCACCTTCAAGGAGGTGGTCCGCGAGGCCTGCCTCAGCCGCGACCATTTCATGGCCTGGACCGATGCCGCCGGCGACGCCGCGGCCGCCGCCGCGCAGATGTCGGCGGCGCTCGGCGTCTCCGCCGACGATCGCATCGAGAATGTCGAGCGCGAGATCGTCGACGGGCCGAACCTGCCGCGCGCGAGCTGGAAGGAGATGGCGACGCTCCTCGACACCAGCAGCAAGGCGGATCAGAAGCAGGCCGAACGGCTGCGGAGCGCGCTGACCTTCACCGGTGCAGCCCAGGTCGACGAATATCTCGGCGTCTTCCTCACCGACGAGCGCGCGCCGCGCGCGTCCGTCGTCACCAACAGTTTCATCAAGAAGAATTCGATCGCGGGCCATCGGGTCGAGGCGGAGATCGATCGGCTCGGTCCCTTGATCGAACGCCGCCGCGCCGTGATCGCGCGCGACCGCACCGAGGCGCTGATCCACATCGCGACCGCGGCCGCCGCGCATTACCGGCGCGAGAAGCTGGAACGCGGCCTGCTCGACTATGACGATCTGATCGACAAGACGCTGGCGATGCTCGACCGCGTCTCGTCGGGCTGGGTGCATTACAAGCTCGACCGCGGCGTCGATCACGTGCTGATCGACGAGGCGCAGGACACCAGCCCCCGGCAATGGGACATCGTCGCGCACATCATCTCGGAATTCACCTCCGGCGCCGGCGCGCGCGACGGCCTGGTGCGCACGGTATTTGCGGTCGGCGACGAGAAGCAGTCGATCTTCTCGTTCCAGGGCGCGGCGCCTCGCGAGTTCGACCTGCGCCGGCGCGAGCTGAAGCGGCGGTTCGAGGAAGCCGGGCTGAAATTCGACCCGGTGTCGTTCACCTATTCGTTCCGCTCGGGGCCGGTGATCCTGCACTCGGTCGACCATGTGTTCCGCGAGCAGGAGATCTTCCGCAGCATTCATGCGGTCGAGAACGGCTACCCGATCCACAACGCGATGGCCGATGCGGGCCCCAGCCAGATCGAGTTGTGGGATCTCGCGGTTGCCGACGATCGCCAGGACATCGAGGGCTGGCGCGCGCCGTTCGACGGCGTCTCGGTGACCAGCCCCGAGGTGAAGCTGGCAAGGCGCATCCAGGCCGAGATCAAGCGCCTCGTCTCCAGCGGCACCATGACCGGCAGCGCCGGCGGGCGGCGGCCGCTCAGCTACGGCGACATGCTGATCCTGGTGCGGCGGCGCGGCAACGCGTTCGACGCGGTGATCCAGGCGCTGAAGCACGCCGGCATCCCGGTCGCCGGCGCCGACCGGCTGAAGCTGACCGAGCACATCGCGATCATCGATCTGATGAACCTCGCCGACGCGCTGCTGCTGCCGCAGGACGATCTGGCGCTGGCGGTGGCGCTGAAGAGCCCGCTGTTCGGCCTCGACGACGACGATTTGTTCAAGCTGGCGTATCAGCGTCGCGGCCCGCTGCGCGAGGCACTGGCCGCGCAGGCGCCGACCAATGAGCGCTTCGCGGCCGCGCTGCGGCGTCTCGAACAATGCGAGCGCCGCTTCACCCAGGAGACGCCGTTCGCGTTCTACGCCTGGCTGCTCGGCGGCGACGGCGGGCGGGCGCGCATCCTGCGCCGGCTCGGCCATGAGGCCAACGACGCGCTCGACGAATTCCTCGAGCTTGCGCTGAGCTATGAGCGCAAGGCGCCGGCCTCGCTGCAGGGCTTTGTCGCCTGGCTGCGCGCCGCCGACACCGAGGTGAAGCGCGACATGGAGATTTCGCGCGACGAGGTTCGCGTCATGACCGTGCACGGCGCCAAGGGCCTCGAGGCGTCGGTGGTGTTCCTGGTCGACACCACGACCTCGCCGTCGGACACGCAGCGGCTGCGGCTGATCCATCTGCCGCAGGGCAACGCCGCGCTGAACGCGCCCGGCGTCGTGGTGTGGGCCGGCAAGAAGGCCGAGGATCCGCCCGGCGTCGCCGAGGCACGCAAGGCGATGCTCGGCGACACCGAGGACGAGTATCGCCGCCTGCTCTATGTCGCCATGACCCGCGCCGCCGACCGGCTGATCGTCGGCGGCTGCATGCCGGGCAACATGAACACGGTGCGCAAATCGTCCTGGTACGATCTGATCACCAGGGGGCTCGCCAATTCCGGGCTCAAGCTCGAGGAGCTGGAGACGCCAGGCGGCAAGGTGATGCGCTATTCGCGGCCGGATGACGTCACCGATCTCACCGGCGCGACGGCCTCAGCGGCCGCGGTGCCGATCGCATTGCCTTCCTGGCTGCGTGCTGCGGCCGCACCGGAATCAGCAGCGAGCATGCTGCGTCCGTCCGATCCGGCCGATGACGACAGCCATCCGATCCGGACCGGCGAATCGGTGCAGTTGCGTGCTCGCGCCCTGCAACGCGGCACGCTGGTGCACCGGCTGCTGCAGTCGCTGCCCGACGTCGTCCTTGAGCGGCGGCGCAGCGCGGCGCTCGGCTACCTCGCGCGCAATGCCGATGGCTGGAACGAACAGGAGCAGGCCGCGCTCGCGGATCAGGTGCTCGGCCTGATCGCCGATCCGCGCTTTGCCGCTGTGTTCGCGCCCGGCAGCCGCGCGGAAGTCTCGATCGTCGGGCGGCTGGAGCGGCCGGGCCAGCCGAAGGCGCTGGTCTCGGGCCAGATCGACCGCCTGGTGGTGACGCCGACCGACGTCCTGATCGTCGATTTCAAGACCAACCATGCCCCGCCCAAGACCGCAGCCGAGGCGCCGCGGGGCTATGTCCGGCAGCTCGCGCTGTACGGTGCGGTGCTCGCCAGGCTTTATCCCCAGCGCCCCGTGCGGGCCGCCCTGCTCTGGACCGAAACCACTGAAATCATGGAGATTTCCGCCTCCGCACTGGACGCCGCCCTGGCATAAGTTCATGTCGGCGTGAGCAAGCTTGACCCGGCAAGGGGGCATTCATACGTTTGCCCCATGCTCCCGGGCGCGATTCTCAACCGCGCCCTTTTGTCCCAACCGAACGAGGTACTCACATGGCCGTTGGCAAGGTTTCTGACGCCGATTTCGAAGCCGAGGTGCTCAAGGCGACCGGGCCGGTGGTCGTCGACTTCTGGGCCGAGTGGTGCGGCCCCTGCCGCATGATTGCGCCCGCTCTCGATGAGATTTCCGGCGCGATGGGCGACAAGGTCAAGATCGTCAAGCTCAACGTCGACGAGAGCCCGAAGACCGCGTCGAAGTATGGCGTGATGTCGATCCCGACCCTGATGATCTTCAAGGGCGGCGAGATGGCGTCCCGCCAGGTCGGAGCCGCTCCGAAGGCCAAGCTGCAGCAGTGGATCACCGCCGCGGTCTGATCCCGCTCCTTCTGATTAATAAATTCGTGCACGGCCGGCGGATTCGCCGGCCGTTTGCGTTGGGACCGTGTGTGTTGCGTTTGAAGGTCCCCGCACTTGCCCTCCCCGCGTCAAAAGCCCGCTTCCAGGTCCACGCCGCTCGTCGCGATGGAAGCGCGCTCGGTCGATGCCATCCCGCGCGGCAAGGAGTGGCAGTACGAACCCAAATGGGACGGCTTCCGCTGCCTGCTGAAACGCGAGGGCCACAAAGTCGACCTGCGCTCGAAATCCGGCGAAGACCTCGCCCGCTATTTCCCGGAGCTGGTCGCCGCGGCGCTGAACGTGAAAGCCAGATCGTTCGTGCTCGACGGCGAGATCGTGGTGCCGCACGGCCGAACGTTCTCCTTTGACGATCTCCTGCAGCGCATCCATCCTGCCGCCAGCCGGGTGACGCGGCTCGCACAGGAAACGCCGGCCTTGTTTCTGGCGTTCGATCTCTTGGCCGCGCCAGCCAGGACGAAGCTTTCCGGTCAGCCCTTGAGCGAACGACGACCGCAGCTCGAGGCGTTCGCCAAGTCGCAACTGAAGTCCAATTCCAGCTTTCGGCTGTCCCCGGCGACGACAAGCTACGCGCTTGCGAGGAAATGGCTGGCGCGATCCGGCGGCGGCTTCGACGGCGTGATCGCCAAGCGCCTGGACCTGCCCTATCAAGCCGGCAATCGCGACGGCATGCAGAAGATCAAGAGGTTTGGGAGCGCCGACTGTGTGGTCGGCGGCTTTCGCTACGCCACCAACAGGACCGGCGGCCGCAACGTGGTCGGCTCGCTGCTGCTCGGCCTCTATGACGACGACGGCTTGTTGCATCATGTCGGCTTCACCTCGGCGATCAGGCAACAGGACAAGCCGGCGCTCACCGACCGCCTCGAGCCGTTGATCGCCAAGCCCGGCTTCACCGGGAATGCGCCGGGCGGTCCGAGCCGATGGTCGACCGAGCGCTCGGCACAATGGTGTCCGCTGAAGCCGAAGCTCGTGATCGAGGTCTGCTACGACCATTTCAGTGGCGATCGTTTCCGCCACGGCACCTCGATCCTGCGCTGGCGTCCAGACAAGGCGCCGAAGCAATGCTCGTTCGAGCAACTGAAGCAGAAGGCGGCCGATCCGATGAAGCTGTTGCGGGGGTGACGGCACTGCTGGTGCGCTGCAGCGAAATAGGAACCCGGACAGGCGGTCCATGTTGAGGGTTCAAATGGCCCTCAGGAGGGATCCATGTCGAACCCCAGATCAACCGCGCAGGTCGCGGGACATCCTATCCATCCGATGCTTATTCCGTTTCCGGTCGTATGCTTTGTTTTGACCTTCGTTGCCGATCTCGCATTCTGGAAGACGGGCACTGACTTCTGGGCCAGCGCCTCACTCTGGCTGCTTGGTATCGGCCTGATCATGGCCGCACTCGCCGCCGTCGCCGGCGCGATCGATCTCCTCGGAGACGATCAGGTCCGCAACCTTTCCGATGCGTGGCAGCATGCCGGCGGCAATGTCATCGCGGTGCTGATCGAGCTGTACAACTGGTATTCGCGCTTCGAGCACGGCACCTCCGCCATCGTGCCGACCGGTCTCGCGCTATCGTTCATCGTGGTCCTGATCCTGCTGTTCACCGGCTGGAAGGGCTGGGAGATGGTCTATCGCGAGCATGTCGGCGTCTCGGATGAGGCGCACATCCATTAGCAGAGCTTCGTCTCGATCATGCCGAGGAAGCCTGAATCTCGGTCGTCATGGCCGGGCTTGTCCCGGCCATCCATCTGCATTCGAAAATGCCCTTCCGAAGATTGATGGATACGCGGGTCAAGCCCGCTATGACGAATCGACCCTTGGGGCGCGGTTACCGTATCCATCCCGTCGCCAGCGCCGAGGCGAGTTCGGCCTGGCCGTGCTGGCGCGCCAGCGCCGCCATTGCCGCGTGGTCGTAGGGGATGTGGCGGAAGGTTACGTCCCAGCCACCATCGACCCGCTCGAGGATCGCATAGCGCGCATCGGGCGAACCGGCCTCCACGACATGCGGATGCGGCTTGCCGGCGCGATAGCCGGGCGAGCCGACGCTGCCGGGATTGACGATCAGCCGGCCGTCGCGAAGCCGCACGGCGCGCGCAGTGTGCGTGTGTGCACAGAGGATCAGCGATTGCGGCACGCCCGCCGCTCTCGCCTCGATCGCTTCCAGCGAGGACATGCAGACTTCGCCGCCCGGCAACACCGTCTCGAGCCAGTAGGTCTCGTCATCCTGGGGCGTTGCATGACAGAGGAAAACCTCGTCGCGATAGATCGAATTCGCCGGCAGCGTGCGCAGCCAGTCGAGATGCCGCGGCTCGAGCTGGGTATAGGTCAGCCGCTCCCAGGAACCCATTTTCTCATGCGGGCGGTCGATCAGGTAGCGATCATGATTGCCGAGCAGATGGACCGCATCGAGCGCCATCAGCGTATCGATGGTGGGCCGGGCGTCGAGCGGCCCGCTCACCATGTCGCCGAGGTCGACGATGTCGGCAATGCCCTGCGCGCGGATGTCCGACAGCACGGCTTCGAGCGCGAGATGGTTGCCGTGGACGTCGGCGATCGCAGCAAAACGCATGGTGTTTCATCCTTAGGCGCAACGTTTCCTGAGCGCAGGTTCACGCAAACCGAGCCCGGATGGAGCGAAGCGTAATCCGGGGCCCTGTGTCCGCGGTCGAGCTTCCCGGATTTCGCTTCGCTGCATCCGGGCTACAACACAGACGTTATGCAGGAGGCGTGCCGTTGGCCGCAAGCACGGGACCGGCAAGATACAGCGAGCCCGTGATCAGGATGCGCGGCGGCACCTCGTAGGCCAGCGCGGCGAGCCGCCGCAAGGCGGCGGCGACGCCATCAGCGATCTCGACCCGCATGCCGAGCGCCCGCGCGGCATCGGCTAGTCTGTCCGGCGCCATGCCGTTGTCGCGGCCGGGCACCGGGACCGCGATGATGTGGCGGGTCAGTCCGGCGAAATTGGCGAGGAATGCGTTGGCATCCTTGTTGGCCATCATGCCTGCGATCACGACCAGCGGCCGCGACACGCGCTCCTCGAGATCGCCGAGCGCCGCGGCCGCGACGCGGCCGCCCTCGGCATTGTGCCCGCCGTCGAGCCAAACCTCGGAGCCCTGCGGCCCCTGGCCGACCAGCGCGCCGGAAACCAGCCGCTGCATTCGCGCCGGCCATTCCGCATTGACGATGCCGGCTTCAAAGGCCGCGATGTTGAGCTTGAATGCGTCGATCGCGCGCAGCGTCGCAATCGCAAGGCCAGCATTGTCGAACTGGTGCCGGCCGAACAGTTTTGGCGCGGCGAGATCCAGCAGGCCGCGCTCGTCCTGATAGACCAGCCGGCCCCGCTCGACGCCGACATGCCATTGCTGGCCGGCAGCGTGCAGCGGCGCGCGCATGCGGTTCGCCTGCGCCTCGATCACGGCCATCGCATCCGGCGCCTGCTCGGCCGAGATCACCGGCACCTTGCGCTTGATGATTGCGGCCTTCTCGCCGGCGATTGCCGTCAGATTGTCGCCGAGGAATTCCATGTGATCCATGCTCACCGGCGCGATCACCGAGGCGAGCGGCGCTTCGACCACATTGGTCGAATCGAGCCGGCCGCCGAGCCCGACCTCGAGCAATGCGACGTCGGCAGGATGCTTGGCGAACAGGCAGAACGCCACCGCCGTTTCCATCTCGAAGATGGTGATGGGATTGCCGGCGTTGATGCGCTCGCAGTGCTCGAACGTCGCGCGCAGCTCGTCGTCACCGACGAGCTTGCCGCCGCCGACAGCGCCCAGCCGGTAGCATTCGTTGATCCGCACCAGATAGGGCGAGGTGAAGACGTGCACGCGCAGGCCCGATGCCTCGAGGATTGCGCGCAGATAGGCGATGGTCGAGCCCTTGCCGTTGGTGCCGGCGACATGGATCACCGGCGGCAGCTTGCGCTCGGGATGATCGAGCCGCTCCACCAGGCCGCGCATGCGATCGAGGCTGAGATCGATGCGCTTGGGATGCAGCGCCGATATCCGCGCGATCAACGCCTCGAACGAGGCTTGCGGTGAGGCGGCGCTTGCGGTCACGCGTGCGGCGCAGCCGGCACCGTCTCCGGCGCCGTGACGATCTGGGCCGGCTCGATGACCGGTGCCGTGGGCTTTGATGCGGATTCGAGCGCCGGCGCCTTGGTCAGCAGGCGGCACAGCCGCGCCAGCGTCGCCTTCATCTCGTGGCGGTGCACGACCATGTCGACCATGCCGTGCTCGCGCAGATATTCGGCGCGCTGAAAGCCGTCCGGCAGCTTTTCGCGGATGGTCTGCTCGATCACGCGCGCGCCGGCAAAGCCGATCAGCGCACCGGGCTCGGCGATCTGGATGTCGCCGAGCATCGCATAGGACGCGGTGACGCCGCCGGTGGTCGGATTGGTCAGCACCACGATGTAGGGCTGGCGCGCCTCGCGCAGCATCTGCACGCCGACGGTGGTGCGCGGCATCTGCATCAGCGACAAGATGCCTTCCTGCATCCGCGCGCCGCCGGATGCGGCGAACACGATGAAGGGCGACTTCTTCTCGACCGCGAGCTCGAGCCCGCGCACCATGGCTTCACCCGCGGCCATGCCGAGCGAGCCGCCCATGAAATCGAAATCCTGCACCGCGACCACGACGCCGGCGCCCTCGAGCTTGCCGTAGCCGACCTTGATCGCGTCGTTCAGCCCGGTCTTGGTGCGGGCGTCCTTGATGCGGTCGACATATTTGCGCTCGTCGCGGAATTTCAGCGGATCCGCCGTCACCTCGGGCAACGCGACGTCGAACCAGGTCTCGTTGTCGAAGATCGATTTCAGCCGAGCCACCGCGCCCATGCGCATGTGGTAGTTCGAGCCGGGGATCACGAACTGGTTGGCCTCGACGTCCTTGTAGAACACGAGCTGCCCGGAATCCGGGCACTTGATCCAGAGGTTTTCCGGCGTCTCACGCCGCAGGATGTTGCGGATCTTCGGCCGGACGACGTTGGTGAGCCAATTCATGGTTCGCTCCGAAATGCGGATCGGTTCCGCACCAGCTGGATATATGGCGGGCCGGGCGAGCCCGGCAAGCCGCCATCGGCGGCCTTGTTGCCGCAAAATGTGGCTTATTCAGCGGCCTGTTTGGCGCCCCGGACCCCCTGCGCCAGCGCCGACACCAGGTCCGCCACCGCGCTCACGGTCTTCGGCGTCGCGCGGCCCTCGGCATCGAGATTGGCACGCACCACATCGACGATCGCGGTGCCGACCACCGCGCCGTTGGCGTTCTCGGCGATCGCGCGCGCCGTCTCCGGGGTGCGGATGCCGAAGCCGACGCAGACCGGCAGCTTGGTGTGCCGCTTGATGCGGGCCACGGCTTCCGCGACCACCTTCGAATCGGCCGTCGCGGCGCCGGTGATGCCGGTGATCGAGACGTAATAGACAAAGCCCGAGGTGTTGGCGAGCACCGCCGGCAGCCGCTTGTCGTCGGTGGTCGGCGTCGCCAGCCGGATGAAGTTCAGCCCGGCCTTCATCGCGGGGATGCAGAGCTCGGTATCTTCCTCCGGCGGCAGATCGACGATGATCAGGCCGTCGACGCCGGCGGCCTTGGCATCGGCCAGGAAGCTGTCGACGCCGTAGATGTAGATCGGATTGTAGTAGCCCATCAGCACGATCGGCGTGGCGTTATCCTCCTTGCGGAAGTCGCGGACCATCGCCAGCGTCTTGCGCAGCGTCATGCCGCCCTTGAGCGCGCGCAGCCCGGCGGCCTGGATCGACGGGCCATCGGCCATCGGGTCGGTGAAGGGCATGCCGATCTCGATGACGTCGGCGCCGGCCTTCGGCAGCGCCTTGAGGATGTCGAGCGAGGTCTTGGCGTCGGGATCGCCGGCCATCACGAAGGTGACGAAGGCGGAGCGGCCCTGCTGCTTCAGCTCGGCGAAACGTGCGTCGATACGGGTGGTCACTTCTTCCTGCCCTTCAAGATGTCGCCGACCTGCGGCACGTCCTTGTCGCCGCGGCCCGAGAGGTTGACCACCATCAGGTGATCCCTGGGCCGCTGCGGTGCGAGCTCGGACAGTTTCGCGATGGCGTGCGCCGATTCCAGCGCGGGGATGATGCCCTCGAGCCGCGACAGCAGCTGGAATGCGGCCAGCGCCTCCTCGTCGGTCGCCGAGAGGTACTTCACGCGGCCGGTCTCGTGCAGCCAGGCGTGCTCCGGGCCGATGCCGGGATAATCGAGGCCCGCCGAGATCGAATGCGCTTCCTCGATCTGGCCGTCGGCGTCCATCAAGAGATAGGTGCGGTTGCCATGCAGCACGCCGGGACGCCCGCCGGCCAGCGAAGCGGCATGCAGCTGCGTCAGTCCGTGACCGGCAGCCTCGACGCCGAAGATCTCGATCAAGGGATCGTCGAGGAACGGATGGAACAGACCCATCGCATTGGAGCCGCCGCCGATGCAGGCGATCAGCGAATCCGGCAGGCGGCCCTCGGCCTCCTGCATCTGCTTGCGCGTCTCGTGGCCGATGATCGACTGGAAATCACGCACCATCATCGGATAGGGGTGCGGACCCGCCACCGTGCCGATGCAATAGAAGGTGTTGTGCACGTTGGTGACCCAGTCGCGCAGCGCGTCGTTCATCGCGTCCTTCAGCGTGCGCGCGCCCGACTGCACCGGAACGACCTTGGCGCCCAGCATCTCCATGCGGATCACGTTCGGCTGCTGCCGCTCGACGTCGACCGCGCCCATATAGACCACGCATTCGAGCCCGAACCGCGCGCACAGCGTTGCCGTCGCCACGCCATGCTGGCCGGCGCCGGTCTCGGCGATGATGCGTTTCTTGCCCATGCGGCGCGCGACCATGATCTGGCCGAGCACATTGTTGACCTTGTGCGAACCGGTGTGGTTGAGCTCCTCGCGCTTCAGATAGATCTTGGCGCCGCCGAGATGCTCGGTGAGCCGTTCGGCGAAATAGAGCGGCGAGGGCCGGCCGACATAGTCCTTCAGATAGACGTTCATTTCGGCCTGGAACGCCGGATCGGCCTTGGCGTCGGCATAGGCTTTTTCGAGATCGAGGATCAGCGGCATCAGCGTTTCCGCGACGAAGCGTCCGCCGAAAATACCGAAATGCCCGCGCTCGTCGGGACCACTGCGGAAGGAATTGGGCAGGTTTGGATTCATCGAACCATCAGTTCTTCTTGCCGGCTTGCGGCGCTGTTTCCGCTCCCCCGCCCCGCTCTTGCGGGGAGAGGGCTGGGGTGAGGGGTTTCTCCGCTCGCTCGATCATCGTTGCAAGCCCCCTCACCCGCCCGCGCGTTGCGCGGCCGACCTCTCCCCGTTCACGGGGAGAGGTGAAGAAGGCTGGGTTGCGCGCGCGGCGCGGATGAAGGCGCGGATCAATTCGGGATCCTTGACGCCGGGCGTGCGCTCGACGCCCGACGAGACATCGACGCCGCCGGCGCCCGTGACGCGGACAGCTTCAGTGACGTTGTCGGCGTTGAGCCCGCCGGAGACCATGTAGGGCAGCGCAAGATCGAGATTTTCCAGCACGTGCCAATCGAAGGGCGCGCCGAGGCCACCCGGCCGCGTGGCATCCTTCGGCGCGCGGGCATCGAACAGGATGCGATCGGCGACGCCGGCATAACCCGGCAGCGGCGCAAGGTCGGCCGATGTCTCGACCGGCAGCGCCTTCATCAGCGGCAGGCCGAACTTCGCCTTGATGTCGCGCAGCCGCGCCGTGGTCTCCTTGCCGTGCAATTGCAGGATATCCGGCCGCAGCGTCTCGACGATGTTTTCCAGGGTCGCATCGTCGGCATCGACGGTCAGGGCGACCTTGACGGCGCGGCCCTTGGCGCGGCTGCCGAGCTCGCGCGCGGTCTCGAGGCCGATGTGACGTGGCGACGGCGGAAAGAATACGAACCCCACCATGTCGGCGCCGCCCTCAAGCGCGACGTCGAGCGTCTCGCGCGTGGACAGGCCGCAGATTTTGACGAGCAGGGGCATGGTCTCGAAACGGGTCTCAAAACGGGTTTTCGGGCGGCCGGAACAGGGGGCGGTCCCCGGTCCGACGGGCCGGGTTCTACAACGTCGCGCCCAGCTTGTCTCGCCCGGCGGCCCCGTAAAAACCTGATAGGGCCGGGGCCGGACGGCGCTGCGCGTCGTCCCGGGAGGCGGCGGCCCTGAGCTCGGCGAGCTCGGCGCGGACGTGGCGGGCGTCAGCCTCGTGCTGCCGGGCCGCGCGGCGCCAGCGCCCTTGCTTGAACCAGGTTCCGATGCCGCCCGCGATCACGCCCAGGATCGCGGAGGCGATAATGACGACGAACAGCGGCAGTGTGACTGCAACCGTCGGGGTCACCGAATTGAAGGGATCGAACGACACCGTCACCCAGTGACGGTTGGCGACTGCAAAAATGATGAAGATCAGTCCGAGCGGAATGACGACCACTGCCGTGAAGAACTTTCGCATGACCATCTCTCGCAGCGATGGAGAAAGTGCGGGCATATCGCCCGCAGCACGGCAACGCCTGGCGTCGCGCCTTAGGCGTCGGCCTTAAGCATCAGCCTTGGGCGCATCGACCTTGGCGGCGCCCGCCTCGGTCACGTCGCGGTTGAGACGCTCGCGCATTTCCTTGCCGGTCTTGAAGAACGGCACGCTCTTCTGGTCGACCGGCACATGCTCGCCGGTGCGTGGATTGCGGCCGGCGCGCGCCGGGCGGTGCTTCACCGAGAATGCGCCAAAACCGCGCAGCTCGACACGGTCGCCACGTGCCAGCGCCGCGACGATTTCATCGAGAATCGCATTCACAATGTTCTCGACATCCCGCTGATAGAGGTGCGGGTTGTGCTCGGCGATGCGCTGAACAAGTTCGGATTTGATCATCGAAAGTGGGATCCGGGCTCTTGCGGAAACCCATTTCCGTGAAAATGCCGTGCACTGTCAAGACGCTAAATCGATTTAGGGCGCCGTGAAATCACGTGACAAATAGCCCAATTGGGGCATGCGGTGATTCCCGCAAAGCGCGAATAGCCTGGTGAGCACGCCTTTGGAAGCCGATCAGTTGGTTCCGGCCGGGCTCCACAGCGCCAGCATGCCGTCCAGCCCGAACCGGTCGACTGCCTCGGCCACGCCGCCCTGCTCGATCCGCCGCGCGATCGCGCCAAGACCGAACGCATCGAGCGTCACGGACGCCGCCGTACGCAGGAAGGTCAGGTCGCCGAACCGCGGATTAAGCTTGTAATTGCGCACCGGCAGGTCGCTTTTGACCTTCTTCTCGGCAACCAGCCAGGCGATCGCGGTCTTCTCGTCCCCCAGCTGATCGACCAGCTTGAGATCGACCGCCTGCCGGCCGGTGAAGACGCGACCGTCCGCGACCTTCTCCAGCAGGTCATCGTCCATGCCGCGCCGTTGCTTCACCAATCCACGGAACCATGCATAGGAGTCCTTGACGAGACCGTCGATCGCGGCGCGGGCCTCCGGGCTGGTGGGTTCGAAGCCGTTGGGCGCGGCCTTCAGCGGGGAAGATTTGATCTCCTCCATTTTCACGCCGACAGTCTTGAGCAATTCCGAAACGTTCGGATACTGGAAGAGAACGCCGATCGAGCCGACCAGCGAGGTCTGCTGGGCGACGATATGATCGGAGGCGATCGCCGTGATGTAGCCGCCCGAGGCGGCCAATCCCTCGACCACGACGACAAGCGGCTTCTTCGCCTTCAGCTGCATCAGCGAGTCGTAAAGCTGCTCGGAGCCCGCAGTGGTGCCGCCAGGCGAATTGATGTGCACGACAACAGCCGCATAGCTCGACTTGCCGAGCCGCTCCAGCGCCTCGACGCGATCCTGGTCGCTACGGATCAGTCCGTCGATATTGACCCGCGCGATCGTGTTCGATGTCGAGAAGCCGCCGCGCCCGCCGGCGGCGATCACGCCCACGCCGACAATGGCCGCGATCGCAATGACCGCGGCGGCGACGCGCCAGAACGTCAGTTTGCGCCTGATGCGGCGACGATCGACGATCACGTCTGAATCCAGCGACATCGGATCTCTCCAGAAATGGTCAGCGCGCAATCCGCGCGTTTTGCAGTCGCAGCGTCACTATCAGCTTAGCCAAATACATCAATTGCGACGCAATATGAAGAAAACAAGGCCCGGTATTCGGAGACACTCGTAGCCCGCGTGCACGTGCCCTTCATCCCGGTCGCGCCTTAACCTCCCCTTGAAAAGGGAGGTCGCTTTGCTCGCCAGAGCAAAGCGGGTGGGGATGGGATCAGCTCTCTCCATGAGCAGCATCGCCTGTGGCTGACCCCCATCCCGACCTTCCCCCTTTCAGGGGGAAGGGGAAGAGAAATCGGTAGCCCGGATGAAGCGAAGCGTAGTCCGGGAGGCTTCAGCAGCGCGGATTGAAAGTCCCGGATCGCTTCGCTCCATCCGGGCTACGCGGCAAGATACACAAAAGGGGCCCCGGCTTGCGCCGGGGCCCCGATTGTTCGCTCAAATCACGCGAACGCTTACTTGTCGGTGCCGCGGTTCTTCAGCGCGGTGCCGAGGATGTCGCCAAGCGTCGCACCCGAATCGGAGGAGCCGTACTGCGCGATGGCCTCCTTCTCTTCGGCGACTTCCAGCGCCTTGATCGAGACCTGCACCTTGCGGGCCTTCTTGTCGAACTGGATGACGCGGGCATCGACCTTCTCGCCGACGGCGAAGCGCTCGGCGCGCTGGTCGTTGCGATCGCGGGCCAGCTCGGACCGCTTGATGAAGGTGGTGAACTCGGTGCCCGAAATCCGGACCTCGATGCCGCTCTCCTTCACTTCGAGCACTTCGCAGGTCACGACCGCGCCCTTCTTGACGTCGCCCGGCTCGGCGAAGGGGTCGCCTTCGAGCTGCTTGACGCCGAGCGAGATCCGCTCCTTCTCGACATCGACATCGAGCACCACGGCCTTGACCATGTCGCCCTTCTTGAAGTTGTCGATGACCTGCTCGCCCGGAAGCTTCCAGTCGAGGTCGGAGAGGTGGACCATGCCGTCGACATCGCCCTCGAGACCCAGGAACAGACCGAACTCGGTCTTGTTCTTGACCTCGCCCTCGACCACCGAACCGACCGGGAACTTCTCGACGAAGACTTCCCAGGGATTGCGCATGGTCTGCTTGAGGCCGAGCGAGATACGGCGCTTGACCGAATCCACTTCCAGCACCTGCACTTCGACTTCCTGCGAGGTCGAAACGATCTTGCCGGGGTGCATGTTCTTCTTGGTCCACGACATCTCGGAGACGTGGATCAGACCTTCGATGCCCGGCTCGAGCTCGACGAACGCGCCGTAGTCGGTGATGTTGGTGACGCGGCCGGTGAAGCGGGCACCCAGCGGGTACTTGCCCTCGATGCCCTGCCACGGATCATCCAGCAGTTGCTTCATGCCGAGCGAGATGCGGTGCGTCTCGTGGTTGATCTTGATGATCTTGACCTTCACGGTCTGGCCGATGGTCAGCACCTCGGTCGGGTGATTGACGCGGCGCCAGGCGATATCGGTCACGTGCAGCAGGCCGTCGATACCGCCGAGATCAACGAACGCACCGTAATCGGTGATGTTCTTGACCACGCCGTCGATCACCTGACCCTCTTCGAGGTTCTGCACCAGCTCCTGGCGCTGCTCGGCGCGGGTCTCTTCGAGTACCGTGCGGCGCGACACCACGATGTTGCCGCGGCGGCGGTCCATCTTGAGGATCTGGAACGGCTGCGAATTGTTCATCAGCGGCGCAACGTCGCGGATCGGACGAATGTCGACCTGCGAGCGCGGCAGGAAGGCCACCGCACCGTCGAGGTCGACCGTGAAGCCGCCCTTGACCTGGTTGAAGATGACGCCGTTGACCTTTTCGTTGTTCTGGAAGGCCTTCTCGAGCTTGCCCCAGCTTTCCTCGCGGCGCGCCTTGTCGCGCGACAGCACAGCCTCGCCGAGCGCATTCTCGATACGGTCGAGGAACACCTCGACTTCGTCACCGACCTTGAGATCGCTTTCACGGCCGGGGCCGGCGAATTCGCGCAGCGCAACGCGACCTTCGGTCTTCAGGCCGACGTCGATGACGGCCATGTCCTTCTCAATTGCAACCACCTTGCCCTTGATGACCGAGCTTTCCTGCAAATTGCCGCCGGCAAAGGACTCATCAAGCATCGCCGCGAAGTCGTCGCGGGTGGGAGTATAGGAAGACGCAGAATTCGAAACCATTTGTTCTCCAGATGCGGGATCTTGCCGGCCGTTCGGGTTGATGGGCGCACCGTGCGTGAAGTGTCGGGGTTCCGCAAACCCTGACGACCGCTCATTGCAGGAGGTGCAACAGCGGGCCGGCAGCAAGACTGCACGTTCGGTACGTATGATTGATCCGGAACCTGAAACGAAAATATCGACTGCAAGACCTGGGAGCGGGCGTTCCTCCAGATGCGGCGTTGGTTTCGTTTGAGGTTGACTCAAACCCATCGCCGGCCCGCTCAGACACGGCCTCGACATCGTCGATGCTGCTCCGAACGGCGCTGATATAGCCCTGCATGCGACTTTCGGCAAGCAGGAAATGCCCCATTTTGCTGGGTTTTCGGGCCGAAAGCGCCGCGACGGCCCGCGATTCTAGCGCCTGGCGCGCGCGGCCTCGACGATGGCGATGGCGGCACGCACGCCGGCCTCGATGTCGAGGTTCGAATTGTCCAGCGTGTGGGCGTCCGGAGCCGGCCGCAGGGGCGCGATCGCCCGGTTCTTGTCCCGCTCGTCGCGCTTGAGGATGTCGGCGAGCACCGCCTCTTCGTCGGCGTCCTCGCCGCGGGCGCGCGCCTCCAGCGTGCGCCGCCGCGCCCGCACGCGGGGGTCGGCGACCACGAAGATCTTCACGTCGGCATCCGGGCAGATCACGGTGCCGATGTCGCGTCCGTCCAGCACTGCACCGGGCGGATCGGCGGCGAACTGGCGCTGAAAATTCACCAGGACCTCGCGAACCTGCGGAATCGCCGACACCACGGAGGCGGCATCGCCGACCTTCTGGGTCTTCAGGATCGGATTGCCGAACTTTTCGGGGTCGAGCTCGAGCGCCGCGGCCACGGCCAGCACCTCGTTGCTGAGCTCGGCGCCGGCCTGCATCATCGCATAGGCCACCGCGCGGTAGATCACGCCGGTGTCGAGATGACGATAGCCGTAGTGGTGGGCGAGTCGCTTGCCGAGCGTGCCCTTGCCCGAGGCGGCGGGTCCGTCGATGGCGATGATCATGCGAAATCAGCTCCGAGCGCGCGCATCATCGGGATGAAATCCGGAAAACTGGTGGCGATGAAGGCGGTATCGTCGATCTTCACCGGCCGATCGGAGGCGCAGCCCATCACCAGCGCCGACATCGCGATGCGGTGATCCATATGCGTGGCAACGAGGCCACCGCCTGGAACATGGCCGTGGCCCTCGACGATCAGATCGTCGCCGGACACCTCGACCTTGACGCCGTTGACCCGCAGCATGTCGGCGGTTGCTTCAAGGCGATCGGATTCCTTGACGCGCAGCTCCTGCAGGCCGCGCATGATCGTGGTGCCCTCGGCGAAGGCGGCCGCGACCGCCAGCACCAGATATTCGTCGATCATCGACGGCGCGCGCTCCGGCGGCACCTCGACGCCCTTCAGCTTCGAGGCACGCACCCGCAGTTGCGCCATCGGCTCGCCGGCATCACCGCGCACCTCGCTCTCCTCGATCGAGGCGCCCATCTCGCGCAGCGTGGTGAACAGGCCGGTGCGCAGCGGATTGGTCATCACGTCGGAGAACACGACATCGGAACCTGCGACGATCAGCGCGGCCACGATCGGGAATGACGCGGAGGACGGATCGGCGGGCACTACGACGTTGGCGCCGTGCAGCTCGGGCTCGCCGTGCAGCGAGATCCGGCGGCCGTGGCTGCCTTCCTTGTCGGAGGAGATCTCGGCGCCGAAATGCTTCAGCATCAGCTCGGTGTGGTCGCGGCTCGCCTCCTGCTCGATCACCGTGGTGATACCGGGGGCGGAGAGCCCCGCCAGCAGCACCGCGGACTTGATCTGGGCCGAGGCGACCGGCGTCTTGTAGACGATCGGCACCGGATAGCGGGCGCCGTGCAGGGTGAGCGGCAGCCGGCCGCCCTCCCTTATGTTGCTGGTTCGGGCGCCCATCAGCTCCAGCGGGTCGAGGATGCGGCGCATCGGCCGCGAGCGCAGCGAGGCATCGCCGTCGAAAATGGCGGCGATCGGGCAGCCGGCCACCGCGCCCATCACCAGCCGGCAGCCGGTGCCGGAGTTGCCGAAATCGAGCGGCGTGGCGGGCTGTGCGAAGCCGCCGACCCCGACGCCGGAGACCGTCCAGGCGAACGGCGCCGTCCGCTCTACTTTGGCGCCCAGCGCGCGCATGGATTTGGCGGTATTGAGGACGTCCTCGCCCTCCAGGAGGCCGGAAATGCGGGTCTCGCCGACCGAAAGCGCCCCCAGGATCAGGGCACGGTGGGAAATCGATTTGTCGCCGGGAACGCGGACCGTGCCGGCCAGGGGGCCGCACGCGCGCGATTCCAGCGGGGTCGGGGTGTCAGAATGGGCCAAGATTGTGTCCTCTCGCGCCGCGGCAGGTATCACATAGGCAACACCGCGTCACGCGCCCGTCAAATGCGCGCAAACCGCTATTGACAGCGGCCCCTCAACTAGCCAAGTGAAGCTCCGTTTTTCAGGAAAATTCTGGGATTACCACGTGGCCAAGTCCGAGCTCGGAACCAAGCGCATTTGCCCGACCACGGGCAAGAAGTTCTACGACCTCAACAAGAATCCGGTGATCTCGCCCTATACCGGCGAAGTCGTGCCGATCGCGCCGGTCGCCCCGCCGCGGGGCCGTGGCGCCACCGTCAGTTCGCCTGCGACCGCAGCCGACATGCCGGAGCCCGCCGAGGCCGAAGAGATGGTCTCGCTCGAGGAGGCCGATGCCGAGGAGAACACCGGGAAGGTCAAGGCCCAGGTTCCCGAATCCGAGGACGATATCGAGGTCGATGAGACAATCGACGACGATGACGACGACGATTCGACCTTCATCGCCGACGAGGAAGAGGGCGATGAGGACGTCACCGACATCATTGGTGACGTCGGCGGCGACGAAGAGACTTGAGATCGGCGCCGATCTATGATCAACGGTGCTGCCGCGCGAGTCGTTTAGGCTGCGCGGGCCGGGATCGATCCCCCAGGGTCATCCCAACTGGATAAGGGGCCATAGCTCAGCTGGGAGAGCGCTTGCATGGCATGCAAGAGGTCGGCGGTTCGATCCCGCCTGGCTCCACCAACCTTCGCTCGCCTCGCGAGCTACGGCTCGGCAAGCCCGGAAAATCCATCGTAGCGAAGTGAGCGCGAAGGCTGCCGCGGCGTAGCCCGTAGGGCGAAGACTCCCCCTACTCCCCCAGCACCGCATTCAGCCGGTCGCGCAGCGCGACGATCTCGTCCTTCATCGCCATTAGTTCGCCGACGGTGCAGTCCGAGGCTGCGAGAATCGACTGCGGCACGGCCTTGGCCTTTTCGCGCAGCGCGTGGCCCTGCGGCGTCAGCGCGATCAGCACCACCCGCTCGTCTTCGGTGCTGCGGGTCCGCCTGATCAACTCCGCCGCCTCCAGCCGCTTCAAGAGCGGCGTCAGCGTGCCGGAATCCAGGAACAGGCGCTCGCCGAGGTCCTTCACCGGCACGTCGTCGCGCTCCCACAGCGCCAGCATCACGAGATACTGCGGATAGGTCAGCCCGAGCCGGTCGAGAAGCGGCTTGTAGACGCGGTTGAAGGCGTGCGCCGTCGAATAGACCGCAAAGCAGATCTGGTTATCGAGCCGCAGCGCCTGATCCGCCGCCGTCGGTTTCCTGGCCATGATTCCCATCGAATCCATCTCGTTTCCGGGTCATTCTGGGCTCTCGGGACCGCGGATTCAATTGCGAACAATTAAATGTGAGGCCGCATATTTTATATTGTGCGCAATATATTTGCGTGCAATACACGCGTCGTTGAATTCAAGCCCAACCCACCAAGGGAGACCACGATGTCTGTGAACGTGCTCTACAAGACCAGCGCCAAGGCAACCGGCGGCCGCGACGGCCATGCGGCAACGCTCGACGGCGCGCTCGACGTCAAGCTCACGACCCCGAAGGAACTCGGTGGCGGCGGCGGCGCCGGCAACAATCCGGAGCAGTTGTTCGCGGCCGGCTATGCCGCCTGCTTCATCGGCGCGATGAAATTCGTGGCCTCGCAGGGCGGCCCCAAGGTTCCCGCCGACGCCTCGGTGACCTCGACGGTCGGCATCGGCCCGCGCTCGGAAGGCGGCTTCGGCCTCGCCGTCGAGCTCGCGGTGTCGCTGCCCGGCCTTGCGCGCAACGATGCCGAAGCGCTGGTCGAGAAGGCCCACCAGGTGTGCCCCTATTCCAACGCGACCCGCGGCAATGTCGACGTCAAGCTGAGCGTCGTCTAATTCCACATCACGCAATGGTCCGCCGCGACGCGTGGCGGACCATTGCCCTTTCAGCGGCTGGTTCGCGTGGCGAACGCATGCGCCGCCTGCTGCATGGGCCTGCGCCGACGGAAGCATTGCTGCCCCGGCTGAAGACCGTTAGCTCTGGGACCCTCGTTATCTGATCCCAACTGAGCGAAGGTTGTTTCCATGAATACCCCAGCGGCTACGGGCGCGATGACCGGCCTGCGCGTGATCGATCTGACGCGCGTGCTCGGCGGTCCGTATTGCACCCAGATTCTCGCCGACCACGGCGCCGACGTGATCAAGGTCGAGCCGCCCGCCGGCGACGAGGTGCGCGACTGGGGTCCTCCCTTCCATGACGAGGATGCGGCCTATTTCGTCGGCATCAACCGCAACAAGCGCTCGATCGGCCTCGACCTCGCTTCCGAGGGCGGGCGTGCGGTGCTGATGAAGATGCTCGAGACCGCCGACGTGCTGATCGAGAATTTCAAGCCGGGCACGCTCGACAAATGGGGCATCGGCAACGACGTGCTGCGCGCGAAATTTCCGCGCCTCGTGCATTGCCGGATCTCCGGCTTCGGCGCCGACGGCCCGCGCGGCGGCAATCCCGGCTATGACGCGATCATCCAGGCGATGACCGGCATGATCGCCGCGACCGGTTCGCCGGAAAGCGGTCCGATGCGGATCGGCGTGCCGCTGGTCGACATCACCACCGGGCTCTACGCCACGATCGGCATCCTGATGGCGCTGTCGGAGCGGCAGCGCTCGGGGCTCGGCCAGTTCATCGAGACGACGCTGTACGAGACCGGGCTCGCGATCATGCATCCGCACACCGCGAACTACTTCATGCACGGCAAGCCGCCGTCGCTCACCGGCAACGAACATCCCAACCTCGTTCCTTACGCGATCTTCCCGACCAAGACCGACAACATCTTCATCGGCGTCGGTAATGACGGAACCTTCCGCAAACTCGCCAAGGAGATCGGCAAGCCCGAGCTCGGCACCGATCCGCGCTTTGCCCGCAACAAGGACCGCATCGCCAACCGAGATGCGCTCCGCGTCGAGCTGGCCGCGGTATTCAGCCAGCACGAGGCTGAGCCGCTGTGCAACCGGCTGCTCGCCGCCGGCCTGCCGGCAGGCCCGGTGCAGAAGATCGACCAGGCGCTGACCAACCCGCACACCATCCACCGCGGCGACGTCATCGAGAAGGATTGGTACAAGGGCGTCGCCTCGCCGATCCGCCTCGAACGCACCAAGCCGAACCTGCGCCGCACACCGCCGAAGTTCAGCCAGCACGCCGCGGAAGTGCTCGGCGAGTTCGGCTACTCGAAGGACGACATCAACGGCCTGGTTGAAAAGGGCGTGGTCTGCGGTCCTCAGCGTAAGCGCTAAAGGCGTTTTCGAGCCTGTCCCGCACGTGATGCGGGATGGGCACCGGTTCGCGTCAGAACAAAGCCGGAGCGTCGGCCCGTATCGAACCGGCCGACGCATCAACACTGCGGTGCAACGTCGCGGCCGGCGTTGCACCGCACGGATGCGGCTGCGGTCTTCGCCTTTTTTACCGCTTCCCTTCGCTTCGGCTTCCCCCCTACCATGACTTTCGTTTATACGGTCATTTGAACGTCATCCGGCGCTGATAACGCGCGCAACGAAAGACGACGTTCCAATTGGGAGGGGTTTTGATGTTCTTTCGACGACTAGGCGCTGCCGCGGCAGCCGCTGCCGCGCTTGCATTCGCGTCGCCCGCGTTCGCGGTGACCGAGATCCAGTGGTGGCACGCGATGACCGGCGCCAACAACGACGTCATCGTCAAGCTGGCCAACGACTTCAACGCCTCGCAATCCGACTACAAGGTGATCCCGACCTACAAGGGCGGCTACGCCGACACCATGAACGCCGGCATCGCCGCGTTCCGCGCCGGCAACGCGCCGCATATCATGCAGGTGTTCGAGGTCGGCACCGCGACGATGATGGCCGCCACCGGCGCCGTCAAACCGGTCTACAAGCTGATGGCCGACGCCGGCGAGAAGTTCGATCCGGGCGTCTATCTGCCCGCGATCACCGGCTACTACTCGACCTCCAAGGGCGAGATGCTGTCGTTCCCCTTCAACTCGTCGTCGACAGTGATGTGGATCAATCTCGATGCGCTGAAGAAGGCCAACATCGCGGAGATTCCGAAGACCTGGCCGCAGGTGTTCGACGACGCCAAGAAGCTGAAGGCAGCCGGCTATAACACCTGCGGCTTCTCCGGCTCGTGGGTCACCTGGGTCAATCTCGAACAGCTCTCGGCCTGGCACAATGTGCCGCTCGCCAGCAAGGCCAACGGCCTCGACGGCTTCGACACCGTGCTCGAATTCAACGGCCCGCTGCAGGTCAAGCATCTCGAGAACCTCGTCGAGCTGCAGAAGGACAAGACCTACGACTATGCCGGCCGCACCAACACCGGCGAAGGCCGCTTCACCTCGGGCGAATGCCCGATCTACCTGACCTCGTCGGCCTTCTTCGGCAACGTCAAGGCGCAGGCCAAGTTCAACTTCACCGCAGCGCCGATGCCGTATTATCCCGACGCCAAGGGCGCGCCGCAGAATTCGATCATCGGCGGCGCCTCGCTCTGGGTAATGGGCGGCAAGTCGGCCGAGGAATACAAGGGCGTGGCCAAGTTCCTGACCTTCCTCTCGGACACCGACCGCCAGGTCTGGATCCACAAGGCCTCGGGCTATCTGCCGATCACCAAGGCCGCCTATGCCAAGGCCAAGGAAGAAGGCTTCTACAAGGACCAACCCTATCTCGAGACCCCGCTGCTCGAGCTCACCAACAAGGAGCCGACCGCGAATTCCCGCGGCCTGCGCCTCGGCAACATGGTGCAGCTGCGCGACATGTGGTCGGAGGAGATCGAGCAGGCGCTGGCCGGCAAGAAGACCGCCAAGCAGGCGCTGGACGCCGCCGTCGAGCGCGGCAACCAGATGCTGCGGCAGTTTGAAAAGACCGCCGTCCGCTGACATGATGCCTTCGGGCTTGATCCGGACAAGCGCGAAGCGGTTTTCCGAAAAGATCATGCCCAGACGACAAGCTAAGGCGCGATGACGATCCGACCTCATCTCATCGCGCTTTAGGGCCATCAACCGGCAGGCCGCATCCGCGGCCTGCCCTTCTTCCGAGCCCATGCAAAAGCAAGCGATTTTCCAATCAAAGCTGCTGCCTTACGCGCTGGTTGCCCCGCAGCTCGCGATCGTCCTGATCTTTTTCTACTGGCCGGCCGTGCAGGCGGTGATCCAATCCTTCCTGCTGCAGGACGCCTTCGGTCTCTCCACCAGCTTCGTCTGGTTCGAGAACTATCTCGATCTGTTCAAGGAGCCGGCCTATTTCGCGGCGATCGTCCGGACCTTCGTGTTCTCGTTCGCGATCGCGGTCTCCTCGCTGTCCTTCGCGCTGCTGCTCGCGGTCATGGCTGACAAGCCGCTGCGCGGCTCGACGCTGTATCGCACGCTGCTGATCTGGCCCTATGCGGTGGCCCCGCCGGTGGTCGGCGTGCTCTGGGTGTTCATGCTGCACCCCTCGCTCGGCGTGCTATCGCGCTATCTGCGCGCCATGGGCATCGACTGGAATCCGCTGCTCGACGGCGACCAGGCGGCGGCCCTGATCATCCTCGCCGCGGCCTGGAAGCAGATCTCCTACAATTTCCTGTTCTTCCTCGCCGGGCTGCAGAGCATCCCGAAGAGCGTGATCGAGGCCGCCGCGATCGACGGCGCCCGTCCGATGCGGCGGTTCTGGACCGTGATCGTCCCGCTGTTGTCGCCGACCATCTTCTTCCTCTTGGTCATCAACATCGTCTACGCCTTCTTCGACACCTTCGGCATCATCGACACCATGACCCGCGGCGGTCCCGGCAAGGCGACCGAGACGCTGGTCTACAAGGTCTATACGGACGGCCTGCTCGGCGGCAATCTCGGCTCGTCGGCGGCGCAGTCGGTCATCCTGATGGTCATCGTCGTCATGCTGACGGCGATCCAGTTCCGGTTCGTCGAGCGCAAGGTGACCTACTGATGGTCGAGGAGGAGGGCTTTCAGCGCTATCTGGCTCACGTCATCCTGTGGATCGGGATCGCGATCGTGGCCTTCCCGGTCTATCTCGCGCTCGTCGCCTCGACCCAGGACAACGCCGTCATCGCCAACGGCCAGATGTCGCTGCTGCCCGGCGGCCATTTCCTCCAGACCTACTACCAGACGCTGTTTGTCGGCACGAGCGGCTCGACCCGCGAGCCGGTGCTCCACATGATGCTGAACTCGCTGATCATGGCGCTCTTGATCGCGGTCGGCAAAATCGCGATCTCGATCATCTCGGCCTACGCGATCGTGTATTTCCGGTTTCCGTTCCGGATGGCGATCTTCTGGATCATCTTCATCACCTTGATGCTGCCGGTCGAGGTGCGCATCTATCCGACCTACAAGATTGTCGCCGATCTGCATCTGCTCGACAGCTATGCCGGCCTGTCGCTGCCGCTGATTGCGTCGGCGACCGCGACGCTGCTGTTCCGCCAGTTCTTCATGACCGTGCCGGATGAATTGCTGGAGGCTTCGCGCATCGACGGCGCAGGCCCGTTCCGCTTCTTCTGGGATACGCTGCTGCCGCTGTCGCGCACCAACATGGCGGCGCTGTTCGTGATCCTCTTCATCCTCGGCTGGAATCAGTACCTCTGGCCGCTGTTGATCACCACGCGCGACGACATGCAGACCATCCAGGTCGGCATCCGCAAGATGATCACCACGACCGATGCGCTGACCGAATGGCCGATCGTGATGGCGACCGCGTTGCTCGCGATGCTGCCGCCGGTGTTCGTCGTCGTCGTGATGCAGAAACTGTTCGTGCGCGGATTGGTGGAGACGGAAAAGTAATGGCTAACGTCACGCTGCGCAGCGTCCGCAAGACCTATCCCGGCGGCTTCGAGGCCATCAAGGGCGTCGATGTCGACGTCGGCGACGGCCAGTTCTGCGTGCTGGTCGGCCCTTCCGGCTGCGGCAAGTCCACGCTGCTGCGCATGGTCGCGGGGCTCGAGACCATCACCGGCGGCGAGATCGACATCGGCGGCCGCGTCGTCAACCAGGTCGAGCCCGCCGATCGCGACATCGCGATGGTGTTCCAGAACTACGCGCTCTATCCGCATATGAGCGTCTACAACAACATGGCCTACGGCCTGCGCAACCGCGGCATGGCCGAGGCCGAGATCAAGACCCGCGTCGAGGAAGCCGCGCGTGTCCTTGAGCTGTCGCCGATGCTGGAGCGCAAGCCGCGCCAGCTTTCCGGCGGCCAGCGCCAGCGCGTCGCGATGGGCCGCGCCATCGTGCGCCAGCCGAAAGTGTTCCTGTTCGACGAGCCGCTGTCGAACCTCGACGCCAAGCTGCGCATCGCGATGCGGGTCGAGATCCGCAAGCTGCAGCGCCGGCTCAACACCACATCGATCTACGTCACCCACGACCAGCTCGAGGCGATGACGCTCGCCGACATCCTCGTCGTCATGAACGGCGGGCAGGTCGAGCAGATCGGTAATCCCCTGGAGATCTACCAGAAGCCGGCGACCACCTTCGTCGCCTCCTTCATCGGCGCCCCGCCGATGAACCTGATGCCGCTGCGCGCCGACGAGCTGAAGTCCCAGATCACGGGCGCCGACGGCGCCGGCATTGTCGGGATCCGGCCGGAGGATTTCGTGATCTCGAGCGAGACCGCATCCGGCGGCGTCGCGCTTGGCCTCACGGTCGAGGCGATCGAGCATGTCGGCGCCGAGACCTTCGTCTATGGCAGCCGCCAGCGCGAGGAGCAGGGCGTTGCCGCCAATCCGGGCGAGCTGCCGCCGGGCGAGGTGATCGTCCGGGTTCCCGGCGTCTCGGGTCCAGCCATCGGCGAGCGGATCCGGGCCGTCGCCCCCCGTGACAAGCTGCATCTTTTTACCGCCGACGGCCGCAAGCGCGTCGGGGAGTAACCGATCGGGAAGAATTTACCCCCATGTTGCGGGCGTTTAGGCTGGTTTCGGGGCTGCTTGAACGCTATCCAGATCGCCCCCATATCCCTCACTGACCGGAGGCCGGACGGCCCGCCGGTTGCATGGGGCGCCGCAAGGGCCCCTCAAAGTCGCTTCGAGAGGACTTTGTAATGTCTCGTGTTCCATCGTTGTCCAGTCCGTTCCTTTTGGGATTCGACGAGATCGAGCGTGCGCTCGACCGCGTCGTGAAGGGCGCCGACGGCTATCCTCCGTACAACATCGAGCGGTGCGACCGTACCAACGGGCAGCCTGAACGGCTGCGCATCACGCTGGCGGTGGCGGGCTTCACCCGCGACCAACTCGATGTAACTATTGAGGAAAATCAGCTCGTCATCCGCGGCCGCCAGCAGGACGACAAGGCTCGGCAATACATCCATCGCGGCATCGCCGCGCGCCACTTCCAGCGCACCTTCGTGCTGGCGGAGGGGATGCAGGTGCTGGGCGCGGATCTGAAGAACGGGTTGTTGTCGATTGATCTGGCCAGGCCGGAACCTGAACGGGTCATTAAGACAATCGCTATCAATGAGCACGAATAATAGAAACAACGAGCGGACTCGACCGCTTATCTGACTGAGGAGTCGAGACCATGAGTGAACTGAGTACCACCACCATCGAATCCGAGAGCGTCACACCGGAAGCGCTGGCCCATCTGGGCGAAGGTCATATCGCCTATGTGAAGCAGGTCCGCTCCGAGGACGTGCCGGATCTCTTTCCGCAGGCGCCGAAGATCGCGCCGGGCCTCAAACTGTTCGCACTGCACGCCGCCGACGGCACGCCGATCATGCTGACCGACAGCCGCGAAGCCGCCGTCGCGAACGCATGGAGCAACGAGCTGCAGGCCGTCAGCGTCCACTGACGCAGGGTTGAATTAGCATCCGCGAATTCAATGCGCGGGCAGGCCTCGACACCGAGGCGCCCGCGCATTTTTTATGGCGATGTGGTCGATGTGGCGAGCATCGGGCCCATGCTGAGTTGCACCTCGCCGGGGACGTTGTAGTCGCGCATCAGCATGCGGTTGTTGCGCAGCCCGCAGGCCTCCCGCTGCACCACGAACATCCAGAGCGCATGGCCGGCCTCCCGCACCAGGAGGCGCCGTGCCTGTCGTGTTGACGGCGGTGCTTCCGTGCGCGGATGGGCAGTATCGAACTCGCGCAGCTTGGCGAGCGCCTGTTCCAGCGCGCGACCCATGCGGCCGAGCGCACTCGCCCTCTCCTCGGAGAGCTCGTAAGCGAGAACGTCGACGGGAACGCGATCAAGGCGAAAATCGCGGGACATCAGTCATCCCTGGTTCGCACACGCAATGTTGCGCGCGTCCGTCTTCCGGCGTCATCGGCTGGTTGTCAATAAGTGCTCGTGTCTTCGACCGCCAAGCGAAAGCTCGCTCAACTTGAGCAATTCATTGCGCAGCCTTGGGCAGCGGACCATGGCCGCGGCTCGATTTCGCTCTGTGCATTTCCGTGCTGTGATAAGTTCCCGCGAGAAGCACTGCGACAGGGGAATTTCCAGCAAGAATTATTCGCCGCCAAATCGATTGAAGGAGATGCGACCATGCAGAAGAGCTCGCTGATCAATCTCGTTGCTTCAGTGTCGATTTCCGTCCTCGCGACCGGCGTCGCGATTTCCGCGCAGGACAAATACAGCCTGCAAGTGCCCAATGGTCTCGCGTTCTCCGAGTTCAGGGGATACGAGGACTGGCCCGTGATCGCGATCAGCGAGAACGAAGGCGTCATCGCCGCGATCCTGGGCAATCCGGCGATGATCGGCGCCTTCCGGGAAGGCATACCCGGCAATGGCAAGCCGTTCCCGGACGGCGCCAAGATGGCGAAGATCCATTGGATCCCGAAGAAGCAGGAGGCGTATCCCGGTCAGCCGACGGTGCCGGGCGCGCAGCACGACGTCGACTTCATGGTCAAGGACAGCAAGAGGTTCGCGGACAGCGGCGGATGGGGATACGGCGCGTTCGAGTATGACGCGGCGTCGGATGTATTCAGGCCCGCCACCACGGCGGACAATCCGCCCCAGGAAAATGACGCGAAGTGCGGCTATGCGTGCCACACGGTGGTACAGAATCGCGACTACGTCTTCACCGAGTACGGCAAGAGGTAGACACCGGATCGCACGGCTAAAGCGCGATGAGATTAGGTTGAATCGTCATCGCGCCTTAGCTCTTTGTTTGAGCATGATCTTTTCGGAAAACCGCTTCGCACTTTTCCGGATCATGCTTTAGCGTTGCACCAGCCGCGCGCGGATGTCCGGCTTCAGCACCTTGCCGACCTTGGAACGCGGGAGATCGTCCCAGACCTCGATCTGCTTCGGCGTCTTGATGCTGCCGATCTGCTGCTTGACGAAGGCGGCCAGCGCGGACGCATCGACGGTGTGGCCGGCGCGCGGTTGCACCACGGCGACGATCCGCTCGCCCCATTTGTCGTCGGGCAATCCGATGACGGCGCAATCCTGCACCGCCTCATGGGCACGCAACGCGTTCTCGACCTCGATCGAGTACACGTTGAAGCCGCCGGTGATGATCATGTCCTTGGCGCGATCGACGATGTACAGGTAGCCGTCGCCGTCGATGTAGCCGATATCGCCGGTGTGGTGCCAGCCATGCGCCGAAGCCTCGCGCGTGGCCTCGGGGTTCTTGTAGTAGCCTTCCATGACAAGCGATCCGCGCACGACGATCTCGCCGCGCGATCCCGCCGGCAACAGCTTGCCGTCGCCATCCATGATGCCGGCCTGCACCAGCGGGCCTATCCGCCCAGCCGACGAGAGTCGCTCCATCGCGATGGTGCCGTCCGGATTGTAGTGATCGGCGGGCGGCATGATCGAGATCATCATCGGCGCCTCGGTCTGGCCGAACAGCTGCGCCATCGGCCCGATCCGCTTCAGGGCTTCGGCGAGCCGCGTCGCCGAGATCGGTGCCGCGCCGTACCAGAAACATTGCAGAGAGCTGCGATCGGCCGCGTCGAGCCCGGGATGATCGAGCAGCATGTAGATCACGGTCGGCGGCAGGAAGGTGTGGGTGACGCGGTAGCGCTCGATCAGCGCCAGGAACTCGCCGATGTCAGGGTGGTGCATGATCACGACGCGGCCGCCCAGCGTCATGATGGGGAAACAGAGCACGCCGGCGGCATGCGTCAGCGGCGCCAGCGCGAGATAAATCGGACGGCCCTTGAACGGATAGCCCATCAGGGTCAGCGCGGTCATCGCCTCGATGTTGCGTCCCGACAGCATCACGCCCTTCGGCTTGCCGGTGGTGCCGCCGGTGCCCGGGATCATCGCGAGATCGTCGATCGTGGCGCGCTGATAGACATCGTCGGCGAGCCCGCCGAGCCAGCGGTCGAATGACGGCGCGAACGGCAGCTCGGCGTCGAGACAGACCAGCGCGCGCAGCTTGGGCAGGTCCTGCCGGACCGCTTCGGCCATCGGCGCGAAGGTCGAATGAAACAGCAGCAGGCTGCAATCGAACTGGTCGAGAATGAACTTGTTCTCGGCGGCCTCGTTGCGCGGATTGATCGGACACCACACGGCAGCCGCGCGCGAGATGCCGAACACGCAGGCGAAAGCGAGCGGATCGTTGCCGGACAGGATCGCGACCTTCTCGCCGGGAGCGATGCCCGACCGGTCGAGCCCGCGCGCGATCCGGTAGCTCAGCCGCTGCACCTCGCCGTAGCTGAGGTCGCGCCCGTCCATGGTGAGGCATGGCGCGTCGGCGCCGAGCGAGGCACCCTTGTCGAGATAATCGATGAAGCGCATGGCAGGTCTCGCGTAAGAGGCGGGTGACGCGCTAGTGCGTCACCCGCGAAGGTGCGTTTTCGAGCAAAACGAAAACGCTTCAGGGAACGGAGTGTTGAGCCCCGATCCGATCGGGGCTCAAGCTCAATCATGCACGGTCAGGACCGGCTTGCCGACCAGGCCGAAGCTGCGCAATTGCCCGAGCAGCTCGCGATGGCCGAATGCCTGACAGCCGGAGGCGAAGCCTACGCGCTTGGGCGGCTGCTGCAGCAGGTGCACGGCAGCATAGGCCTGCAGCATGCCGGTCTGCTTGTAGTTGCTGTTGCCGTAGATGACGCAGTGCGCGCGCCCCAGCGGGCCGGAGGCATACACCGAATCCAGCGACTTGTTGACGCGCGGATTCTCGCGCGGCGGCATGGTGTTCATCACGCCGGCAGCGGTCTGCGCCAGCGCGGCGTAGCGCTCGTCGGGCTTCATGTCCTTGGTCGCCTCCAGCGCGGCGGCGACGATCTGCGGCACGCCCAGCATCAGCGCCCGATTGAACACGCCGCCCAGCACCTTGACGTTGGCCACGCGCGGATCCTGCTTGAACCACACCGGGTGCGAGGTGCCGCCCCACGGCAGCGCCAGCGCCAGCTCGTGCTGGCCGGGGATGGCGAGGTTGTAGAGGCCGGCATCGGGCTGATGCTCGACGTACTTGTTCTGCTCCAGGTAGTAGGCCTTGGCCATCGCGGCGTTGACCAGGATGGTCTGCGTCGAGGCGATGGTCGGGCTGCCGCCCCAGAACACGGCGATGTCGAGCGTGTCGAGGCCGGGCGTTTCCAGGCACAGCTGCGCGGCGATCTCGCCGGTGGTGTACATCTGCGCGATGCCCGGCGCCAGCAGCAGGCCGGCATTGGCGAACCTCGTGCCAAACTCATGTTCGAGCGTGATCAGCCAGTCCTGCTCGCCGGTCGTATCCGTATAGTGGCACTTGGCAGCCAGGCAGGCCTGTACCACCTCGCCTCCGAACTTGGCGAAGGGGCCCACGGTGTTGAGCACCACCGAGGCGCCCTTGAACAATTCGGTCAGTGCGGCCACGGTGTGCGGCACCGACACGACCTCATAGTCGGCGGTCTCGATGCCGGCCACGTTCGACTTCATCGCGGCGTTGAGCTTCTCGGCGCTGCGGCCGGCGGCGATGAAGGGGATGTTGTACTCGCGCAGATATTCGCAGACCAGCCGGCCGGTATAGCCGGAAGCGCCATAGACGATGACGGGCTTCTTCTCGCTCATTGCGATCCTCCGAAATGCTTGTTGTCGGCTTTGTTGCTACATGCCCATGCCGCCATCGACCGGCAGGCCGATGCCGGTGATGAAGCGCGCATCGTTCGAGCACAGGAACACGGCAGCGTCGGCGATGTCGGACACCTCCGCGAGCTTGCCGAGCGGCGTCTGCTCCACCACCGAACCGACGGCGGCGTTGACGTCGGGCGCGAGACCGATCTTCACGATGTCATTGGCAAGCTGCAGGCCCATGTCGGTCGGGATCAGGCCGGGATAGATGCAGTTGACGCGCACGCCATAGCCGAGCTTGCCGGCCTCCATCGCGCCGACCCGCGTCATGCGGTCGACCGCGGATTTGGTGCCGGAATAGACCGCGATGCTCGGGAAGGCGATCGTCGCCGCGACCGAAGCGATGTTGACGACCGCGCCGCCCTTGCCCGCGGCGCCGCCCGGCCGCATCGCGCGGAAGGCGTGCTTCATGCCGAGCACGGTGCCGACGATGTTGACGTCGCACATGCGGCGCGCGTCCTCGGCCTTGATGTCGGCGACCAGCGAGGTGATCTCGATGCCGGCATTGTTGATCAGGATGTCGAAGCCGCCGAGGGTTTCGACCGTCGCGGCGGCGGCGCGCTCCCATTGCGCATCGTCGGTGACGTCGAGCCTGGCGAAGCCGGTCTTCACCCCCGACTTGGCGATCTCGGCAGCACTGGCCTTGCCGGCGTCATCGAGGATATCTCCGATCATGACGGCGGCGCCGGACCGCGCCAATGCCTGCGCGATCGCCGCGCCAATACCCCGGGCGCCGCCGGTGACCAGGGCTTTCCTGCCTTCAAGGCTCTTCCCACTCATGACGTAGTCCTCCCTTTGCTTGCCGATTGATGGTGGTGCTGACAGAGGCAGCGCGGGCCGGGGCCTGCGCATTTGGAGCGCAATGGTGATCGCGGCCGACGTCGGCAGGGCGCGGCGTTGGCGCGCCCCGGCGGTGCATTTCCTCCTGGTTCGTCGATTGGTCAGCCGTCTTGACGGTTGTCCAAATTATTTCGCCAACCCTCGTCCAGGAACTTGACACTTGTCAAGTCTGAATTTGACAAGTGTCAAAGAGGATGATTGTGAAGAGATGGAGCGCGCCGCGGTCGTCGCGGTATAGTTGCTAGAGGGAAGAAGCAGAGGAAAGGCACGGAATGGCGCGGCAAGCGACAGGAGCGGCCCAACGCGTGGCCGTAGCGGCCGAGGCGCTGCGCGACGAGAAGTTCAACGCGCGGCGCGTCGAGCTCGCGGAGGCCGCGCTGGAGACGCTTGGCGAGCTCGGCTTCGCGCGCACCAGCCTGCGCGAGATCGCGCAGAACTCCGCATTCACGCACGGCGTGTTTCACTACTACTTCAGCGACAAGCTCGACCTGATCTGCTGCTGCGTCCGCCACTACAAGGCGAAATGCGTGACGCGCTATGACGAGGTGGTGACGACAGCACGCAGCCGCGACGAATTGACCGAAGGCTTCCTCGCCAAGCTCGCGGCCACGCTCGAGAACGAAGCGCGCATGCATCGGCTCTGGTACGATCTGCGCTCGCAGGCGATGTTCGAGCCCGCGTTCCGCAAGGACGTGCTCGAGATCGACAAGAGCCTGGAAGCGATGATCTGGCGCATCGCCACGCGCTACGCCGAGCTCGGCAACAAGCGGCCGGCATCGTCACCGGCTGCGCTGTACGCGCTGTTCGACGGCCTGTTCCAGAGCGCGCTGCTCCGGCATCTCGCCAATGACGAGAAGGCTATCCCCGATCTGCTCGACGAAGTCCGCCGTCTGCTGCCGACGATCTGCTGAGGGAATTGCGAAGTACGCAGCTTCGTAGCCCCGATGAAGCTTCGTAGCCCGGATGGAGCGCAGCAAATCCGGGATTCTCGCCAGTTGCAAGATTTCCCCGGATTGCGCTTCGCTCCATCCGGGCTACGGAGATTGAAACGATCGCGCATTGACGTGCGCCACCGCGTGGCGCGCAGTCTATGTCTTGATAACAAGTTGGGCGAACGAATCCGCGAATGCGAACGTTTACGCCGCGCTCGCCGGCGGCAGCGCGAGCACCGAGTAGATCGCCTGGGCGTCGCGCGAGGCGCGCAGCTTCTTGGCGACGTCCTGGTCGCGCAGCAGGCGGGCGATCCGCGCCAGCGCCTTGAGGTGGTCGGCGCCGGCGCCTTCCGGTGCGAGCAGCAGGAAGATCAGATCGACCGGCTGGCCGTCCATCGCCTCGAAATCGATCGGGCGCTCGAGGCGGGCGAAGAAGCCGAACAGCTTCTCCAGCTTGGGCAGCTTGCCGTGCGGAATGGCGACGCCATAGCCGACCGCCGTGGTGCCGAGCTTCTCGCGCTGCAGCAGCACCTCGAAGATGGCGCGCTCATTCTGCCCGGTCAGAGCGGAGGCACGCGCGGCGAGTTCCTGCAGCGCCTGCTTCTTGCTGATGACTTTCAAAGCAGGGAGAATCGCCTCGGGTGCGACCAAATCGGTAATCGGCATTGGGACGTTCCGAGGTGAATGACCGTCAGGTTGCGAAATAGGCTTTACAGCGGCGGCGTCAAGAAGATGAGGTGGGATGCGGGCTTAGCCCGGGTCCGGTTGGCAGGGCTTCTACTCCAACGTATCGGCGGTGCCAACACCTGCGAACCCTGTTCCGCCCCCCTTGTTCCTGGAGGCGGCGGACCATAAGCAGGGCCGGCTTCGGACGTCAATGCCATCTGCCAACTATCCTCAGGGGCTCACCGCCGGCGGATCGACCCAGCCGACATTGCCGTCCGTACGGCGGTAAATGATGTTCAACCGGCCGCTGCCGCCATGCTGGAACACCAGGCAGGAGGCGCCGGTCAAATCGAGCTCCATCACGGCTTCGCTGACCGACAGCCGCTTCAGCGCGGTGGTTGCCTCGGCAATGATCACCGGACTGTATTCGGTGACCTCGTCCTCGTTCTCGGGCGCCTCGATGACGTAGCTCGGCGCGTCGAGCCCGACGCCGTTCAGTTCGGCAAGCGCGGCAGTCGCGGCATAGGTCTTGCGGGCGGAGCGATCCTTGAGCCTGCTCTTGTAGCGGCGCAGGCGCTTCTCGATCATCAAAAGCGCGGCGTCCGCGCTGGCATAGGCGTCGGTGGCATTGGATTCGGCTTCCAGCGTGATGCCGGAATCCAGATGCAGCGCGCAATCGGTTCGGAAGCCGAAGCCATCCTTGCTCAGCGTGATGTGACCCGAATAGTTGCCATCAAAATACTTTCGCAGGACCTCGTCGGTGCGCTCGCTGACGCGCGCGCGAAGCGCCTCGCCGATGCTGATGCTCTTTCCCGAGATTCGAAGGGTCATTTGATGCCTCAATTGCTGGATGCCTCGATCACTCTTGCAGGAGCATGATGCTTGCTGGGCTTCCGGTTACCTCCCTTTCTGGACGACGCTCGGCCTGGAAAGATTGAGACTATCCCGATTTGGCGCGAACGCAACGAGCGCATGGCCCGGTCCGTACCCGAACGGGGTCACGCTCAAGAAGTAACCTAAACGGAGGCTGTATCGCGCGACCGGTCGGACGAGGAGGCAGGAGCCGAAAGGGCATTACCGAGCATGCTCTGTTTGTCACGGCGGCGCTGCACCGAGGATGGTATCCGCATCGCCTCGCGATACTTCGCGACAGTACGGCGGGCGATATCAATGCCCGAGGCGCGCAAACGTTCCACGATCGTGTCGTCGGACAGGATCGCCGACGGGGCCTCGCCGTCGATCAATTGCTTGATGTGATGACGCACCGCTTCGGCCGAATGCGCCTCGCCGCCGTCGGCCGACGCGATCGAGGCGGTGAAAAAATACTTCAATTCAAAACTGCCGCGATTGGTCGCCATATATTTGTTGGCGGTGACGCGCGACACCGTCGATTCATGCATCTGGATCGCGTCCGCGACCGCCTTCAGATTGAGCGGCCGCAAATGCGCGACGCCATAAGTGAAGAAGCCATCCTGCTGGCGGACGATTTCGGTCGCGACCTTCAGGATGGTGCGGGCGCGCTGATCGAGCGCGCGGACCAGCCAGGTCGCATTCTGCAGGCAATCGGTGAAGTACGACTTGTCACCGTCCTTGCGGATCGTCTTCGACAGCTCAGCGTAATAGGTCTGGTTGACCAGCACGCGCGGCAGAGTGTCGCTGTTGAGCTCGACATGCCAGCCGCCGTCGGGACCCGGACGTACATAGACGTCGGGCACCATGGTTTGCGTCCGCGCGGCGCCGAACTTCAGTCCGGGCTTCGGGTCGAGCCGGCGGATCTCGGCGATCATGTCGGTGATGTCTTCGTCGTCGACGCCGCAGAGCTTTCGCAGGCCTGCAATGTCACGCTTGGCGAGCAGGTCGAGATGCTCGACCAGCGCCTGCATCGCGGGATCGTAGCGGTCGAGCTCGCGCAGCTGGATCGCCAGGCATTCGCTCAGGTTTCGCGCGCACACGCCCGGCGGATCGAATTTCTGCAGCACGGCGACGACCTCGTCGACCGCTTGCTGCGACGCACCGAGCCGCTCGGCGGCCTGGCCGAGATCGGCCGGCAGGTAGCCGGCGTCGTCGACCAGGTCGATCAGATACTGCCCGATCATGCGCTGCGCCGGCGCCGAGAACGCCACCGCGAGTTGTTCGGCGAGGTGGTCGGCAAGCGTCAGCTCGGCGGCCACGAAAGCTTCGAGATTGTACTCGTCGTCGCTGGAGGCGCCGCCGCCCCATTCGGTGTAGACCGATGGCGGTGCATCCTGCGCGGCGCGCGCCGCCGCTTCCGCCGGCTCCTCGGAAAACACGTTGTCGAGGCGGGTATCGAGCGTCTGCTCGATCTCGGCGCGGCTGCCGAGGTCGCGGTTCAGCCATTCCTCCTGGCCGGGCTCGAAGCCGGGCTCGAAGCCGGCCTCGCCGCCCGGGCCTGCGGCCATGTCGGAGGCGTCGCCATCGTCCCCATAGCTGCCGGAACCGTCGGAATCGCCGTAGTCCGGCCGCTCCATGGCCGGCTCGCCCGCCACCGGCGGCTCCGGTCCGTCGGCGGCCCTCTCCAGCAGCGGATTGCGCTCCAGCTCTTCCTCGACAAAGGCCGACAGGTCCAGGTTCGACAGTTGCAGCAGCTTGATCGCCTGCATCAGCTGCGGCGTCATCACCAGCGACTGCGACTGGCGGAACTCTAGTCTTTGGGTCAGCGCCATGGAGGCAAGAACGATCCTGAAAGTTGGCTCGATTCTTGCTTATATTAGTCCGAAGCCCTTGTACACGGCTTGACGGATTGGAAAATAGCGATAAGCGCGATCAGCAAAAGTGGACGCCCCGGTTTTGCGTCCGATCGTGCGTCAAATTCTTTAATTAGCCCATGATCTTATCGCCAAAGCGCTTCACACTTTGGCGGATCATGCGCTACAGGCGGAATTCCTCGCCAAGGTAAAGCCGACGTACATCGGGATCATTAACGATCTCCTCCGGGCTTCCCTCAGTCAAGATTTCACCGGCATAGACGATATAGGCGCGGTCGGTCAGGCCGAGCGTCTCGCGGACATTGTGGTCGGTGATGAGCACGCCGATGCCGCGGTTGGTGAGATGGCGGACGAGGTCCTGGATGTCGCCGACCGCGATCGGGTCGATGCCGGCGAACGGCTCGTCGAGCAGCATGTAATTGGGGCGCGTCGCCAGCGCGCGCGCAATCTCGACGCGGCGGCGCTCGCCGCCGGACAACGCGATCGACGGGCTCTTGCGCAGCCGCGTGATGTTGAACTCGTCGAGCAGCGAATCCAGCTCGTGCTCGCGCTTCTTCTTCGAGGGCTCGACCACCTCGAGCACCGCGCGGATGTTCTGCTCGACCGACAGGCCGCGGAAGATCGAGGCTTCCTGCGGCAGATAGCCGATGCCAAGGCGCGCGCGCTGATACATCGGCAGCTTGGTGACGTCGTGGCCATCGAGCTCGATCGCGCCGCGATCGGCCTTGATCAGCCCGGTGATCATGTAGAACACGGTGGTCTTGCCGGCGCCGTTGGGCCCGAGCAGGCCTACCGCTTCGCCACGGCGCACATAGATGCTGACGCCGCGCACGACCTGGCGGCTGCCGAAGCTCTTTTCCACGCTATGCACAGCCAGATAACCCGGCCGCTTGATCAGCTGCGGCGCGGCAGGCGCGCTGTTCCTGGCCGGCCTCGCACGCGCCGGCGCGGGCGCTACTGCCGGTTGGGATCGCTGCAGCTCGACGCCGGGAGCCGACGCGGCGCGCGCCATCGGCGGCGCATCACGCACCGGAGACGTCAGCATCTCGCCGAACTGATCCCCGAGCGCCGTGATGTCGTCATGCGAGCGCGCAAATCCGGTACTGCGTTTCGCAGAGCGCCGCCGGAACATGCCGAGAAAATCCACCATCCCCGCTTCGCTTCAGCCTTTCACGGTGATCCCGCGACCTCGCCTGCGCATCGATCGATTCGCGTGCGAAGCCGCAAGCATGAGCCGGAAATCTGAATACCGGCCTTCCCGCGCGACAAAAGCGGACGCGTTTGCGCGGAGATCATGCTCGAACAACACGGCAAAGCGCGATCACCCGCGCCTTGAATGAATGGATGCCCCTGTCCCGGCCGACATAATTCCCCTCGAGGCGCATTGTTCGGCCGGGCCGCTGCAGTAGATACAGTCTCGCCCCGCCGGCTTCAACCACGCGGCCGCAGAATATTATCTAACTGATTGATTCTGCTTGACCTTACGTGAGGCTTACTTGGACTTGCCGCCCGGAAGCAGCTGCAGCGGCGATGGGGCCGGGGCTGAGCCGGGGGCGGCCGGCGTGCCGCACTTGCCGCTCTGTCCGCCCGGCGACTGGATGAACAGGCCCTGCACCTTGCCATTGTCGGCTTCGACGCGCGAGACGCCGGTGGTCATGTCGACCAAAAGGCGGTCGCCGCGCAGCACATTCTGGCACTGGGTCAGCACCACCTGGCTGCCGCCGCCGCCAAGCATCGTGATCAAATTGGTCTTGGTGTCGAAGATCGCGGTCTCGCCGGTGACGACCTGATCCTTCTGGGTCACGACGACGTTACCCTTCGCCTCCAGCCGCTTGATCGAGGAGGCGCCGCCGGGGCCCGGGGTTGCCGTCTGCATCGGCGCGGCGCCCTTGGCGGCTGCCCCCTTGGTGCCGGCCGGGGCAGGCGCCGGCGCCTGGGTCGATTTATCCTCATAGAACACGACCAGCGTCTTCGACGTCATGGTGGTGTCGCCCTGCACGACCTTCACATTGCCGGCGAAGGTCGCCTCCTTTTTCTTGTCGCGCATTTCCAGCGAAGCAGCCTCGATCTGGATCGGCTGGTCGCGGTTCTGCGAGAAGCCCTGCATGGCGTTGGGCACGCCGCTCATCGAGCCCTGCGCGAACGCAGCGCTCGCGGCGAAAAGCGCGAGCAGGAACGCCGCAATTGCCATGCCGTGCGGAAAACGTCTCATCATCAAAATCATTTCGTGTTGGCGGATTTGCGCGGCTTCGGCGGCGGCGGAGCGGGCTCGGCCGGCGGGGCAGCATTGTTGTCGCCGAGCTTGTCGAGATTCATCACGACATTGCCTTCGAACCGCACCAGCTCGCCGCTGTTGTAGATCCGGAGCCTGTCGGCGGTCAGCGTGCCGTCGAGCAGCTTGACGTCAACATGCTCGTCCGACGACACGTTGCCCTTGTTGATGTCGACGAAGGCCTGCGTCAGCCTGGCCTCATAGCCGGTGGACGACTGCAGGAAGATGTCCTGGCGCAAGTCGAGCAGCTGCTTCTTGTTGTCGAAGAAGCCGGTGCGCGCATCCATCGTCACCGTCGACTGATCCTGCTGCGCCACCTTGGCGCGGATCGTCTTCAGCTCGACATGGTCAGGATCGGTGACGTCCTGGATTGCGGCCTTGGCCCACATTTCATAGGGTCGTCCGTCGTTGGAGAAGCCTGCGATATGCGGCGCCTCCATCGTGATCTTGGTGCCGGACACGACGAGGTTATCCATCTCGAGCGGCAGCTTGGGAATCAGGTCGTGGAACGGATTGAACAGCGCGATGTAGATGATCACTGCCATCGCCAGCCCGACCATCGCGGGAACCGCTACGCGCAGGACCCGCACCATGCGGCTGTGCCGCGCGGCGGCAGCAAAGCGCGCCTCGAGGCCCGTGACATAGGCTGGATTCTGAACCGAATTCACCTGAGCTCCAGAGGCGCGAAACTGCCCCTATTCTAGCCGGAGCCGCCCAAATATGCAGCCCGGACCTCACCTCGCGCCCCTGCACCGGACCACGCGTGAACAGTTTGGCCGAAACGGGGCGGAACTGCCCCGGCCGCGACGAATTCGGCGCTCATCATGAATGGGCGAAAATGTCCTCGGCCTCCCAACCGTCGAGATCGAGCCTGGCGCGGGCGGGAAGGAAGTCGAAGCAGGCCTGGGCGAGATCGGTCCGTCCCTCGCGCGCGAGCATGACATTCAGCTTGTCGCGCAGCGCATGCAGGTGCAGCACGTCGGAGGCCGCGTAGGTGAGCTGAGCCTCGCTGAGGCTTTGCGCGCCCCAGTCGCTCGACTGCTGCTGCTTCGACAATTCGACGTTCAGCACCTCGCGCACCAGATCCTTCAGGCCGTGGCGATCGGTGTAGGTGCGCGACAGGCGCGAGGCGATCTTGGTGCAATAGACCGGCGTCGGCATCACGCCGAACGTGTTGTAGAGCACCGCGACGTCGAACCGTGCGAAATGGAAGATCTTGGTGATCTTGGGATTGGCGAGCAGCGCCTTCAGGTTCGGCGAATCGGTGTGGCCCTTCGGAATCTGGATCACGTCGGCGGTGCCGTCGCCGTTCGACATCTGCACCACGCAGAGCCGGTCGCGGTGCGGATGCAATCCCATGGTCTCGGTGTCGATCGCAACGGAGTCGGTGTAGCGGGACAGATCGGGCAGGTCGCCGCGATGCAGGCGGATGGTCATGCTGTCAAAAACCTCGTCGAATCGCTCTCGGGACAGGCTATCGTCCAATTCCCCGACAGGCGAGCGTGCCCCAAGCTTCGGGTTGCGTGCCGGCATCAGGCCCGAAACGGGCCGAACGCCGCCGCTTGTTCCGCTGGCACGGATAGCTCAGGGTGTAGCGCTATTGTGCTGCGGAGACAATGGCTTGGGTGGCCCACCGCCCCACACCTGCGCCATTATTGCCAGCTGACGCGAAGGCCAAGCCGGCCGGTGACGTCCTCGCGATGGGTGCTGTCCACCGAGGTTGTGTAGCCCATGCTCGCATAGGCGCTGACCGCGTGATTGAGCTGCGCGGCGAAGCCGGCCCCGATCTCGACCGCGGTGCCGCGGCTCTGCACACCGATCAAATCGGTCGCAGCGAAGGCGATGCTGCGATCGTTCGCGGCCGTGTGCCAGAGATTGGCCTCGAGGTAGGGACGCAGTTCGGAGGTGCCGGCGATGAAGGTCGCAGGGACGCGCACGCCCAGCCGGCCGGTCAGCGTATCGGCGCTGCCGGGCGCGACGCTGGAGAAGATATCGTTGAAGCTGTCGAACGACTGGCGTTGCCAGATCAGTTGCGCCTGCGGCTCGATCGCGAGGAAGCGGTTCAACGGGATCGGCACGCCGGCTTCCAGCGATGCCGCGACGCCGGTGCCCGACAAGCGCGCGCCGACCTGGCGATCCGACTGCGGACTTGCGCCGTAGAAGCTGCCCATCAGCACGGCGTCGACATACCAGCCCGAGGGGCCGATATGGGTCCAGTAGCCGCCGATATTCTGACTGTCGATCGAGAGCGTGCCGGTGCGGACGTCGTTCCTGCCGAGCGCGAAGCCGTTGATGGTGCCGCTGGCCCAGCCATAGGCATAGAAGAAGCCGGCGCGATCATGATGTTCGGGCGCGGACTGGAAGCGCAGAATATCGACGCCGACCTGCACGCCGGCCATGGTGCCGTCGAAGGCGGGACTGACCGTGCCGGCCCAGCTCTGCGAGCTGTGCGAGCCATAGGCACGCGCCCACGCCGCCGGCTGTTCGCCGCTGCTGGTCAGCAACGCCTGATCGCCCTGGCGCTGGTGGAAGGTGCCGAGCGTTGCCAGCCCGAGCTTTTGCGCCACCTGCGGCAGCGCCGAATAGACCGCGACTTCCTCACGGTAGAGCTGGACCGGCGCGGCGCCTGCCGGCGGCGGCGTCAGCGACGACAGGTCCTCTGCAGGCAGCCCCGCGGGCGGCGGCACCACGCCAGGCGATGACGGCGGCGCCGGTGCGGGCGCAGCCGGGGGCGCGGGCGACGCCGTGCCGGGCAACAATGTCGAGCGCAGATACCAGTTGTCGGCGCTGCCGGCGGAGACGCCGCCGCGGAACAGCAGGTATTCGTGCGCGCCCGCCACGACCGCGTTGGAAAGGCCGAATGCGCCCGCAGCCGTGGTGCCGCCGTTGACGGCCTGCACCACCATGATGCCGTCGGCGGTGGTCAATGCGCCCGCGCCACCGGCATTGGTGACGGTCACCGCGGTCGAGCCCGACGCATTGCCACCGGAGATGACGAGGCGATCCGATGGCGAACCATCGCCGCCGAGCACGGTGCGCAGATAGAGCCCGCCGCCATTGCCGACGTAGTTGCCGGCAATGGTCAGGCTGTTCGCCGCGGTGGCGCCGCCATTGGTCAGGTTGATGACGCCGGCATTGGTGACGGTGATCGGCGGGCCGCCCGGAAACGGCGTGATCGACGGATTGGCGCCGTTGCCCGCCAGCAGGCTGGTGCCGGCCGCAATCGACACATTGCCGGTCAGCGACGTCTGCAGCGTCAGCGAGCCGCTGTTGACGAAGGTGTTGGCGAAGGTGCCGGTGCCGGCCCAGGTCCAGTCACTGCCCTCCATCGTCAGCGTCTGGAATCGCGCGAACGCATTGTTGGCCGTGCCGCTGCCTTGCAGCCGCACCTGATTGTTGCCGCCGCCGCCATCGGCAAGGCCGACGATCTGCGAGCCGGTTTGCAGGATCATCGTCACGGCGCCGCCGCCGCCCGCGAGCGCCGTGCCGCTGTTGCCGGCGATCAGGCCGGCATTGACGATGGTGGTGGCGCCGTTGAGCGTGCGGATCGCGGGCCCGGCCTGGCTGATGATCTTGCCGCCGGCGAGATTCTCGATGCGGGCGGTGAATGACGAACCCGCGGTGTTGGAGAACACGCCGTCGGCATTGACGCCGCGCGCCTCGATCGTGCCGCTGTTGCGCAGCACGCCCGCATTGCCTTGCATGAACACGGTGTTGTTGGCGGTGCCGCCCGCATCGCCGCCGGTCGTCAGCAGCGTGCCGGTATTGGTGATGCTCGCGAACTGGCCGGCGGAGAAGATCGCACGCGCGCCTGCGCCGGCCGTGGTGATGGTACCGCTATTGGTGAAGGTGTTGCTGTCGCCGGTTTGCACAAAAAGGCCGTGCGACTGCGGGCCCTGGGTGGTGATCGTCCCGGTATTGACCAGCGTGTTGTTGTTGTGCTGCGTGAGCCCGGTGATGGCAAGGCCGCGCGAGGTGCCGTTCTGAGTCGTGATCGCGCCGTTGTTGATCAGCGTGTTGCCGTTGCTACTGGCGGCGATCGCATTGCTGCCCGCGCCCGAGGTCGCGATCACACCCGACGCGCCGTTGGTGAAGACATTGCCGTCGCCGCTGCCGAAGATGCCGGTCCCGCCGCCGCTGACGGTCAGCGTGCCGTTGTTGGTGGCGGTGCTGCTGGAGACCAGACCGATCGCGGTCGCTCCGCCGCCCGGCGCGATGCCGGCGCCCTGCAGCACGTTCACGGTGACGTTCGAGCTGCCGGCAGCGGCCTGCACGCCAGCCGGCGAGGGATTCGGCGCTGCGATCGAGCAGGTTACCGTCTGCCCGCTTGCTGGCGCGAGGCTGTCGCAGGCGGCCAACGCCGGCGAAGCGGACAACAGGCAACCGCCACTTAAAGCCGTGCACGACAGGATCGCCGCGAGCCGCGATGAAACCATGTCCATCTTCCAACGCCGGCGCGAATCCGAGCCCACGGCCTCGCGCCACCTGCTACCCCCGCCCCGCTCTCAGCTACGCTGATCCGCTCCGTTCAAGCTTGAAACGATTTGCAGCGACGGTGTTGCACGACTGCCACAGACGGAACCATGAGATGCATCAACATGATTCACATCCTTGACGTGTGTACGCTTCCAGGGTTGTGGAGTACAGCATTCACCCGTTGCAGCCCTCATTCGATACAACCGGAAACAATTGCCTTCGCGCGTCGGGCATCCGGCCGGTCCCTTTCCCCGCCAACCTCGACGTGGTTCGCACGACCAGCCATCGCCCGCGCACTTTCGATTTCGATGGAACTGTTGCCCCCGCGCCCCGTGAAATCGTCCCGCGCCCACCCTATCTGTTGCCGGCCCGAACCCGCCTTGCAATGAAACGAGCCTTATGTCCGACCAGACCATCGCCGCGCCAATCGACGACCAGCAGGAGCGCGGCTTTTCGCGCTACCAATCGTTCCTGATCGCGCTGCTTGCCTTCACGCAATTCACGCTGATCCTCGACTTCATCATCATGTCGCCGCTCGGCGCCATCCTGATGCCGTCGCTGAACATCACGGCCGGGCAATTCGGCGTCGCGGTCTCGGCCTACGCGTTCGCAGCCGGCATTTCCGGCGTCCTCGCCGCCGGCTTTGCCGATCGCTTCGACCGCAAGCGGCTGCTGCTGTTCTTCTATGTCGGCTTCATGCTCGGCACCGTGCTCTGCGCGCTGGCGCAGAATTTCCACGTGCTGCTGCTCGGCCGCATCGTCACGGGCGTTTTCGGCGGGGTGATCGGCTCCGTCGTGCTTGCCATCGTCACCGACCTGTTCCCGCTGCAACAGCGCGGCCGCGCCATGGGGGTCCTGCAGACGGCATTCGCGGCGAGCCAGGTGCTCGGCGTCCCGGCCGGCCTGTTCCTGGCCAATCACTTCAACTGGCACATCTGCTTCGTGGCTATCGTCGGCCTGTCGATTGTCGCGATCGCGGCGATTGCAATCGCGATGCATCCGGTCGACGCCCATCTCAAACTGCAGCACGACAGCAATCCGTTCCGCCATCTGATCGCAACCGTGGGGCAGCCGCGCTACACGCTGGCCTTCCTGGTGACCACGCTGCTCGCGACCGGCGGCTTCATGCTGATGCCGTTCGGCAGCGCCTTCACCGTGCATAATCTCGGCATCGACATCGTTCACCTGCCGACGATCTATCTCGTCTCGGGCCTGTTCAGCATCATCATCGGGCCGCTGGTCGGCCGCGCCAGCGATGCGTTCGGCAAATATCCGACCTTCGCGTTCGGCTGTGTGGTGACCGTGATCATGGTGCTGATCTACACCAACCTCGGCCACGTCTCGCTGCTGACCGCGATCGTGGTCAATGTGCTGATGTTCATCGGCATCTTCTCGCGCATGATCCCGTCCCAGGCGCTGATGTCAGCGATTCCCGACGCCAGCCAGCGCGGATCATTCAGCGCGATCTCCGCGTCGGTGCAGCAGCTGTCGGGCGGGCTGGGCTCGGTGGCGGCAGCCGCGATCGTCGCCGAGAATCCGGACGGCTCGCTGCTGCATTTCGACCGGATCGGCTATGTCGTCGTGGCGAGCTCGATGATTTCGATGATCGCGATGTACTTTGTGCAGAAGCCGATCGCGCGGCGTGCGGGACGGCGGATCGTCTAACGAGACTGCGTCCGCCTCGGCCGATTACGGCTACGCCGCACCGACCCTACGAATGCGAGCGATTTCAATCGCTTGAAAGAGGGGTGGTGCCCAGGAAAGGACTCGAACCTTCACGGCCGTTAAGCCACTGGCACCTGAAGCCAGCGCGTCTACCAATTCCGCCACCTGGGCATGTGGAGCGGCTTAGTAAGGATCGGTTGCGCGCTTGTCAAATTCGCGATTGGAAATTCAAATACCCTGTACAGGATAAGGCCGATGGCGTATCGCCAGACGGTTAACCTACGTCAATCGCTCTCGAATCCCACAGGAATCACCCCATGGCATCGAACCTGGACACGCTGGTCACGGTCTTCGGCGGATCGGGTTTTCTGGGGCGGAACGTGGTCCGGGCGCTCTGCAAGCGCGATTATCGCATCCGAGTCGCGGTGCGGCGGCCCGAGCTGGCCGGCCATCTGCAGCCGCTCGGCCGTGTCGGGCAGATCCATGCCGTCCAGGCCAATGTGCGCTACCCGGCCTCGGTCGAGGCGGCGATGCGTGATTCGCATATCGCCATCAACCTGGTCGGCATCCTGGCCGAGGGCGGCGGGCAGAGCTTCGATGCCGTGCAGGTGAAGGGCGCCGAGACCATCGCCAAGGCGGCGGCCGCCGCCGGCGGGCGGATGGTCCATGTCTCGGCGATCGGGGCCGACGCGGATTCGCCCTCCAGCTATTTCCGCGCCAAGGCGGAGGGCGAGGCGGCGGTGCTGGCGGCCTTGCCGTCGGCCACCATCATGCGGCCGTCGCTGCTGTTCGGGCCCGAGGATCAGTTCACCAACCGCTTTGCGGCGCTGGCGCGGATCTCGCCGGTGCTGCCGCTGGTCGGCGGCGGGGTCAACACGGTGCAGCCGGCCTATGTCGGCGACGTCGCGAACGCCGTGGCCCATGCCGTGGACGGCAAGGCGGAGCAGGGCGCAGCTTACGAGCTCGGCGGGCCGGAAGTGCTGACCATGCGCGAGGTGATGCAGATCATCCTCAAGATCACCCAGCGCGATCGCATGCTGGCGCCGCTGCCGTTCGGCCTTGCCAAGTTCCAGTCGTACTTTCTGCAGTTCGCGCCGGGGCCGTTCACGCTGACGCCGGACCAGGTCGCGATGCTGCGTTCGGACAATGTGGTGTCCGACGCCGCCAAGGCCGCCGGCCTGACCTTCGCAGGCCTCGGCATCTCGCCGGATTCGATGGAAGCGATCGCCCCGCAATATCTCTGGCGCTTCCGCGCGACGGGTCAGTTCCAGAAGAAGAGCGCGTAGGCAGCTTCTCCACTTGTCGTCCCGGCGAAGGCCGGGACCCATAGCCACCGATGTCCGAGGTGTGGAACGCTGGGGCCACGGCTATTCGCGACCGCAATAGCCGTGGTTATGGGTCCCTGCTTTCGCAGGCACGACAGAGTGCCTTACCTTCCCATCGCCAGCGCGATCAGGCCGAGCGTGCCGACGATCACGCGCCACCAGGCGAAGAAGGTGAAGCCGCGGCGGGTGACGAAGTTGAGGAAGGCCCGCACCACGATCATCGCCGTGATGAACGACACCACGAAGCCGACCGCGATCACGCTGAGATTGTCGGAGGTGAAGTCGGCCCGGTTCTTGTAGAAATCATAGGCGAACGCGCCGACCATGGTCGGGATCGCGAGGAAGAACGAGAACTCCGCCGCCGAGCGCTTGTCGGCGCCGAGCAGCATCGCCGCCACGATGCTGGCCCCCGAGCGCGACACGCCGGGGATCATCGCCAGGCACTGCGCGACGCCGATCCAGAAATACATCAGCAGCGGGAAGCGGGTCGCATCGTCCTCGTACACTTTGAGATCGAGCTGATCGACCCACAGCAGCACGGCGCCGCCGACGATCAGCGTGAAGCAGACCACCCACGGATTGAACAGGAACTCCTTGATGTATTTGCCGGCGATCAGGCCGATCACGACCGCGGGCAGGAACGCCACCAGCACGCCGATCACGAAGCGGCGGTCGTCGGCATTGGTGAACATGCCAAGCGCCACGCGCCACAATTTGACGAAATAGAGCGCGAGGATCGCGAGGATCGCGCCGAGCTGAATCAGGATCGCAAAGCTCTTCCAGAAATTGCCTTCGCCCAGATTGAAGAAGCGCTCCGCAAGCAGCAGGTGGCCTGTCGAGGAGACCGGCAGGAACTCCGTGACGCCCTCGACGATGCCGAGAATCACCGCCCGCAGCATATCCGTCATCATGTTGTGGCCTGCCCTGTGTGGAAAACGGGATTCTTCTCGCTTATTCGTACATTGGCCGCAATCGCAAAAAATCGTCAAACAATGGGTTACCCGACCGATTTGCTGAGCTATAGCGTTTTTGTGACCCGCACCATCTGCGGGGATGGCTACCGGTTTGCGTGCTGACGCGACATAGAGACGACCGGAACTGGTCTGGCCAAAGCACTGGTCCAGGCCGCACAGGTTGATGATTTCTTAAGCGCCGCGAAACTACCAAGGGCTTCATGTATACGCTGTATCACCATCCGTTCTGTCCGCATTCGCGCTTCATTCGGCTCGTGCTCGGCGAGTATGGGCTCGATTTGCGCCTTGTGGAGGAACGGGTGTGGGAACGGCGCGAGGCGTTCCTGGCGCTCAATCCGGCGGCCACCACGCCGGTGCTGATCGCCGAAGGCTTTCCGCCGATTCCGGGTGCGCCTGTGATCGCCGAATATGTCGACGAGGCGCACGGCCTCGATGCCGGCGACCGGCGGCTGTTGCCGACGTCGACGGCCGAGCGCGTCGAGGTGCGCCGGCTGATGGCGTGGTTCAACGAGAAATTCTTCGAGGAAGCCTCCAACCCGCTGGTGACCGAGCGGATCTACAAGCGCTTCATGAGCGAGGACAATGGCGGCGGCCCGCCGGCGCCTGACATCATGCGCGCCGCCAAGGTCAATGTGCGCTATCATCTGAGCTATATCGGCTGGCTGGCGAAGACGCGGAACTATCTCGCCGGTGACCGCCTGACCTACGCGGACCTCGCCGCCGCAGCGCATCTCTCGGCGATCGACTATCTGGGCGACGTGCCATGGAGCGAGGACGACGCGGCAAAGTCGTGGTACGCGCGGGTGAAGTCCCGCCCGTCGTTCCGCCCGCTGCTCAGCGAATGGCTGGCGGGGGTGCCGGCCTCGCGCACCTATGTGGACCTCGACTTCTGAACCCGCCGGTCAGGCTCTCCCCTTCCGATCTCAAGGCAGCGCTGCAGCGCGAGGCGCATGCGCTCGGCTTCGATGCCATCGGCTTCACCACGCCTGATGCGACCAGCGAGGCCGGAAAATATTTCCTCGAATTCCTCGGCTCCGGCGGCCATGGCGACATGGACTGGCTCGCCGCCAATCCGGAGCGGCGCGCCGATCCGCGCGTGCTGTGGGGCGGCGTGCGCTCGATCATCATGCTCGGCGTCAATTACGGGCCCGACGACGACCCGCTCGACATCCTTGCGCGCCGGTCGCGTGGCGCGATCTCGGTCTATGCGCAGGGCGACGACTATCACGACGTGATCAAGAAGCGGCTGAAGGTTCTGGCGCGCTGGCTCGCCGCGATCACCGGCGATGAGGTGAAGGTGTTCGTCGACACCGCCGCTGTCATGGAGAAGCCGCTCGCGCAGGCAGCCGGCATCGGCTGGCAGGGCAAGCACACCAACCTCGTGTCGCGCGAATTCGGCTCGTGGCTGTTTCTCGGCGCGATCTATTCCGCCACCGAACTGCCGCGCGATGTTGGCGAGGCCGATCATTGCGGCAGCTGCCGCGCCTGCCAGGACATCTGCCCGACCGCGGCGTTCCCCGCGCCCTACAAGCTCGATGCGCGGCGCTGCATCTCGTATCTGACGATCGAGAACAAGGGCCCGATCCCGCACGAATTCCGCAAGAGCATCGGCAACCGCATCTATGGCTGCGACGATTGCCTCGCGGTGTGTCCGTGGAACAAGTTCGCGCAAGCGGGGCGCGAGCAGAAGCTCGCCGCGCGCGATGCGTTGCGGGCGCCCGCGCTCGCCGATCTGGCACGGCTCGACGATGCCGCTTTTCGCGCGCTGTTCACGAAATCGCCGGTCAAGCGCATCGGCCGCGACCGCTTCATCCGCAATGTGCTGATCGCGATCGGCAACTCCGGCGATGCAAGCCTTGCCGGCGAAGCGCGGCGTTTGCTCGACGATGCGAGCCCGCTGGTGCGCGGCGCCGCGGTGTGGGCGCTGTCGCAACTGATCGCCCGCGATGCGTTCGCGGCGCTGGCATCGCGCGCCGGCGGCGAGCCCGACGTCACGGTGCAGCAGGAGTGGCGCGCCGCGGCGGCCTCTTGATTTCATCGCGCCATTCCCGTCATGGTCGCACGCCATGACAAACCAGCCCTTCTTCACCAGGCACGGCGACGGCTTCATGCCGACATCCGTTGCGGACGGACCGTGGAGTCCGGAATCCCTGCACGGCCGCGTCGTGATCGGCCTGCTCGCCTTCGTCATCGAGGAGCGCCACGGCTCCGACGATTTCGTCCCCGCGCGGTTGACGGTCGACATGTTCCGGCTGCCCAACATCACGACGCCGATCGAGGTGACGACGAAGCTCGTGCGCGACGGCATGCGGATCAAGATGATCGAGGCCGAGTTTTTCTCCGGCGGCACGAGCATGGCGCGCGCCTCCTGCCAATTGTTGCGCCGGACGGAAAACGCCCCCGGCAATGTGTGGTCGCCGCCGAACTGGCAGGTGCCGGCACCGGCGGAGATTCCGAAGCCGACCGATCCGAGGCTCGGCATGAACGGCAAATGGGAGACGCGGCCGATCGTCGGCCATATGGGCTCGCTCGGCGAGCGACGGCTCTGGATGAGCGAGGTGCGCGAGCTCGTCGCGGGCGTGAAGATGACGCCGTTCGTCCATGTCGCGACCGGCGCGGATTTCGCCAGCCCCTTCGCCAACGCCGGCGATCAGGGCCTCGGCTACATCAACAGCGACGTCACGATCTATCTGCATCGCTTGCCGGTGACCAACTGGATCGGCTTCGAGGTCGTCAACCACCACGCCACGGACGGCATCGCGATCGGCGAATGCTGGCTCTATGACGAAAAGGGTCCGATCGGCACCTCCACGGTGGCGGCGCTCGCCCAGCGCAGGCCGATGACCAATCCGCCGCCGCCATGACTGTCATTCCGGGGCGATGCGCAGCATCGAACCCGGAATCCATCGGGCCGCAAAGACCAACGGAGAAATGGATTCCGGGTTCGCGCTTCGCGCGCCCCGGAATGACGACGGGGCGATTGAGGCCTAGACTAAGCCAGATGCCGCTGCATCTCCGGCCGCGCCTTAAGCTCCGCGCCCTGCTTGCCGACGATCTTGGCGATGCGCTCCGGCGCGAAGTTCAAATCGACGAAGGCCGGCGCGGTGTTGGCGACCTCGCGGTACTCCGTGATCTTGCCGTCGCGCAGCCGCATGATCGCGACGCCCTCGAACATCGCACGCGCCCCCTTGGCTTCCGGCAAGGTCGAGCGGTAGCTGAACGTGTAGCGCGCGTAGAGCGTCGCGCCATCGCTGACGGGATCATGCATCACCCAGCGGAAATCGGTCGCGGTCCGATAGAACCAGTCGTCGATCATCTCGGCGATTTTGCCGTGGCCCTTGAAGGCACCGTAAAACACGTCGTGATAGACGCCGTCGTCGGTGAAAAGGCTCGCAAAGGCCTTGCCGTTGCGCTGCTCGACCGCGTCGCAAAACGCGCGCAGCATTGTCGTGGTGTCCATTGGCGCTTCCCCCTCTACGGAGAGCTTAGCCGATCTCCGCCACCGCGGCGATGATCCGGGCGATGTCCTGCGGACGCGAGAGGCGATGGTCGCCGTCCTGGATCATGGTCAGCACGACGTCCTCGGCCGGCAGGCGGTGCACCAGCGCGAAGGCGTGCTTCCACGGCACGTCGGGATCCTGCGCGCCCTGCAGGATGCGCACCGGGCAGCCGACGTCGATCTTGCTTCCGAGCAGCAAATGATTGCGGCCCTCCTCGATCAGGTTGCGGGTGATCGGATAGGGCGTGCCGTCGCCATATTCAGACGGACGCAGCCACATGCCCCTGGTCTCGATCTCGGCGCGGACCTCCGGCGAGAAGGCCTTCCACATCAATTCCTCGGTGAAGTCGGGTGCCGGCGCGATCAGCACGAGGCCGGCGAGCTGTGCCTTCCCGTTCCCGCGCCGCATGATCTCACGCGCAAGCAGCAGCGCCATCCAGCCGCCCATCGAGGACCCGATCACGACCTGCGGCCCGCTGCAGAACTGCGAGAACACCGCCACGCTCTCCTCGAGCCAGCGGCCGATGGTGCCGTCGGCGAACTCGCCGCCGGATTCGCCATGGCCGGAATAGTCGAACCTGACGCAGCCGCGACCATGCTCGGCCGCCCATGCATCGAGCGCGAGCGCCTTGGTGCCGGACATGTCGGACTTGAAACCGCCGAGCCATATCAGTCCGGGGCTGCTGCCGGCACGGGCGCGCACCGCGATCCGGCGCGCCTGACTGCCCTCGCCGACCTCGATGAAGGCCGGTTCCTGTTCCGATGCGGCGGTTTGGCTCATGGTTCGGTCACTCGGGTGTCAGACATCTGCTTTTCAATTGTCGCGCGGCACCGGTCAACGGCTGCCAGTCCCGTCTTGCGGACCAGACGCGCCCGCTATATGTGGCGGGCGTGGCCAAAATGCCTCGCAATTGGCGGTTTTGCCGCTTAAAGAAGCGAGTTCGCTTGCCCGTTGCAGCATCTTGCTTCAAAATATCCGCCTTCCCTTTCACAACTTTGGAGAGTTACCCATTCGCCGTCCCAATAGAGCCCCGCCCACAGTCGCCAAAGAAGGGCCGCGCACCAATGACGAGATTCGCAACGCGCAGATCCAGCTGATCGATGCGGATGGTGTCAATCAGGGCACCGTCGAAACCATGGTGGCCATCAAGATGGCCATGGAAGCCGGCATGGATCTCGTCGAGATTTCGCCGAATACCAGCCCTCCCGTCTGCAAGATCATGGACTACGGGAAGTACAAGTATTCCGCGCAGAAGAAGGCTGCCGAAGCTCGCAAGAAGCAGAAGGTCGTCGAGATCAAGGAGATCAAGCTCCGCCCGATGATCGACGATCACGACTATGACGTGAAGATGCGCGCGATGCAGCGCTTCTTCGAGGAAGGCGACAAGGTCAAGATCACCTTGCGCTACCGCGGTCGTGAGATGGCGCACCAGGAGATCGGCACCAAGCTGTTGGACAAGGTGAAGGCCGACGTCGCCGAATTCGCCAAGGTCGAGCAGGACGCGAAGTTCGAGGGCCGCCAGGTCGTAATGGTGCTGGCGCCGCGCTAGTGTGCTGAATGCGAAGTTCGTGCGATTTCGCGGCAGCTACTTTCACGAACTTCGCATTCATAAAGCACACTAGAATCATAAGTTTGCTAGTGTCCTTATCGAATCCGAAGTTCGCTCCGAAGGTGCGGCAAACGATGCGAACTTCGGATTCGGGACACTAGTTCGAATTTGTCGCTTTGTTGAAATGAAATGGCCCGTCAGGCGATCTGGCGGGCTGTTTCGTATTTTGGGCACCGCTCATGGCCCGGTGGTGCCAACCTCCCCTGAAAAGGGGAGATCGATTTGCTCGCCAGAGCAAAGCGGGTGGGGATCCACTCTCTCCACGAGCAGCGGCGCCGACGGCCGACCCCCATCCCGGCCTTCCCCTTTCAGGGGGAAGGGGAAGACCGATCCGCCCGGATTCCCCGCCTGAAACGTTGCAAAACCGCCGATCCTCTGTCATAAGCCGGGCCTTCGCCGCCCGGCTGATCAAGGGCTGCCGTGGCGACGGTTCGTGCAGGTTCTTTCAATTCGGAAAAAACCCTAGCACTTTCAACGCTCTAACGAGCATTTTAGCCGGCCGGACGCCTCTCGGGGCGATTTTCGTGCTGTGCGACAGGAGAGCCAAATGCCCAAGTTGAAGACCAAGTCGGGCGCTAAAAAGCGCTTCAAGGTGACCGCCACTGGCAAAGTCATGCACGCCCAGCGCGGCAAGCGCCACGGCATGATCAAGCGGACGAAGAAGCAGATCCGTCAGCTTCGCGGCACCCGCGTGCTGTTCAAGACCGACGGCGACAACGTCAAGAAGTACTTCTTGCCGAACGCCTGATCGCACCGATCGCTTGAACCCTCGCCGCGACTGCGCGGCGCCCCGTCACCTCTTCCAGATCAAGGATTTCCGTCATGTCTCGCGTCAAACGCGGTGTGACCGCTCACGCCAAGCACAAGAAAGTCTACAAGGCCGCCAAGGGCTATTACGGCCGTCGCAAGAACACCATCCGCGTCGCCAAGCAGGCCGTCGAAAAGGCCGGCCAGTATGCCTTCCGCGACCGCAAGCGCAAGAAGCGCACCTTCCGCGCGCTCTGGATCCAGCGCATCAACGCCGCGGTCCGTCCGTTCGGCATGACCTACAGCGTGTTTATCAACGGCCTCTCCAAGTCGGGCGTCGTCGTCGACCGCAAGGTGCTGTCGGATCTCGCGATCCACGAGCCGGTTGCGTTCCAGGCGATCGCTGAAAAGGCCAAGGCCGCGCTGGCCGCCTGATCCTAGCGGGCGGCCCTAACGCGATTTGGGGCCCGCCTTCAGCGCCTTCTGCGAATAGCGCTGGGCGACGATCGCCCGGCAGAACGCCGTGAACGAGCGGTACATGGTGCCGCTTTCGTTGTCGTATTTGTGGTCGCAGCGCTTGAGCTGGCCGGCATAGGCCTTCTTCTGCGACGCTCCGAGGCTGGACAGGAAGTCCCCCTCGCACCTCTTCTCGACCACGGCGCCGAACTGGACGTCTCCGCTGGCGCCGTATTCGCACGCCTCGAAGATCTTCATCGCGCGGTTGCAGCTCGGCGCCTTCTGAAGCTCCGCGATGATGTCGTCCATCTGGGTCGATTTGGCGGGACATTCCTCGGTCGCGGCATGCGCCGTGGTGAGCATCAACAGCAGCGCCGGCATGGCCAGGCAAGATCGCAGCAACATCGCGTGGGCCTCCTTGAACTCCCCTTGGGTAGCCCGGCCTCCGCGCGGGGTTCAATGCTGCCGGCCATCGGCCCGAAATGACCGGCTTTTTGCTTGACGTTACCGCCTTCGGGCGGCGACAACCCAGCCGAATTTTGGCGCATGGTACCGGTTCGGGTAGCGGTTCTTCCCACCGGATCATGCTCCGCTCAAGCGCAGGAATTGACCGTGTCCGACCTCGCAACGCTCGAACAATCCATCCTCGACCAGATCGCCTCAGCCGCTGACGAGGCCGCCCTTGAGGCGGTCCGCGTCTCGGCGCTCGGCAAGAAGGGCTCGATCTCGGCCTTGCTCGCCACCCTCGGCAAGATGTCGCCGGAGGAGCGCAAGACCGAGGGCGCCAAGATCAACCTCACCAAGGATGCTGTGACGCAGGCGCTCGCGGCCAGGCGCGACGTGCTGAAAGCGGCCGCGCTCGATGCGCGCCTCGCCGCCGAGACCATCGACGTCACGCTACCGCTGCGCGAGGCGCCGGCGGAGACCGGCCGCATCCATCCGCTGAGCCAGGTCTGGGACGAGCTCACCACGATCTTCGCCGACATGGGCTTTGCGGTCGCCGAAGGTCCCGACATCGAGACCGACGACTACAACTTCACCAAGCTGAACTTCCCCGAAGGCCATCCGGCGCGCGAGATGCACGACACCTTCTTCTTCAACCCGAAGGAGGACGGCTCGCGCATGCTGCTGCGGACCCACACCTCGCCGGTGCAGGTGCGCACCATGCTGACCCAGCAGCCGCCGATCCGCGTGATCTGCCCGGGCCGCACCTATCGCATCGATTCCGACGCGACGCACACGCCGCAATTCCATCAGGTCGAGGGCCTGGTGATCGACAAGGGCTCGCATCTCGGCCACCTCAAATGGATCCTGCACGAGTTCTGCAAGGCGTTCTTCGAGGTCGACCACATCAACATGCGGTTCCGGCCGTCGTTCTTCCCGTTCACCGAGCCGTCGCTCGAGGTCGACATCCAGTGCCGCCGCGACAAGGGCGAGATCCGCTTCGGCGAGGGCGAGGACTGGCTGGAGATTCTCGGCTGCGGCATGGTGCACCCCAACGTGCTGCGTGCCTGCGGCCTCGATCCCGACGTTTACCAGGGTTTTGCCTGGGGCATGGGCATCGACCGCATCGCGATGCTGAAATACGGCATCGCCGACCTGCGCCAATTGTTCGACAGCGACGTGCGCTGGCTCAGCCACTACGGCTTCAAGCCGCTCGACATCCCGTCGATCGCGGGCGGGCTGAGCACGTAACGTCTACGCGACGTTGCGGAGCGAGCGATCAAGATAACCTAGTCAACACCAACAAGAACCGAGGCATGCAGCCGTGAAGTTCACCCTCTCCTGGCTGAAGGAACATCTCGAGACCGACGAGCCGCTCGACAAGCTCGCTAACAAGCTCACCATGATCGGGCTCGAGGTCGAGAACATCGAGGACAAGGCGAAGGCGCTGGCGCCGTTCACCATCGCGCGTGTGATCTCGGCCGAGCAGCATCCGAATGCGGACCGGCTGCGCGTGTGCATGGTCGACACCGGCGACGGCGGCGCGCCGGTGCAGGTGGTGTGCGGCGCGCCGAATGCGCGTGCCGGGCTGATCAGCGTGTTCTCGCCGCCCGGCACCTACATCCCCGGCAAGAACATCACGCTCGGCGTCGGCACTATCAGAGGCGTCGAGAGCCGCGGCATGCTGTGCTCGGCGGCGGAATTGCATATCTCGGAAGACCATGACGGCATCATGGAGCTGCCGGCGGACGCGCCGCTCGGCAAGGGCTATGCCGACTGGGCCGGGCTCGGCGATCCCACCATCGAGATCAACTTGACGCCGAACCGGCAGGACTGCACCGGCGTGCACGGCATCGCGCGCGATCTCTCCGCCGCCGACATGGGCAAGTTCAGGGATCCCGGCATCAAGCCGGTCAAGGGCGAATTCCGCTGTCCGGTCGAGGTGAAGGTGGAAGACGCCACGCTGTGTCCGGGCTTCGCGCTGCGCCTGGTGCGCGGCGTGAAGAACGGCCCGTCGCCGGAATGGCTGCAGAAGCGGCTGACCTCGATCGGGCTGCGCCCGATCAACGCGCTGGTCGACATCACCAACTTCATGACCTACGACCGCGCCCGCCCGCTGCACGTGTTCGACGCCAGGAAGGTGCAGGGCAACCTCACCGTCCGCCGCGCCAAGGACGGCGAGACGCTGCTCGCGCTCGACGGCCGCACCTACACGCTCGACAGCAACATCTGCGTGATTGCCGATGAGCACGGCGTCGAATCGCTCGCCGGCATCATGGGCGGCGAGGCCTCGGGCTGCGACGACAACACGACCGACGTGCTGATAGAATCGGCGCTCTGGAACGAGATCAACATCGCGCAGACCGGCCGCAAGCTCGGCATCAATTCGGACGCGCGCTATCGCTTCGAGCGCGGCGTCGATCCGGCCTTCATGGTGCCCGGGCTCGAGCTCGCGACCAAGCTGGTGCTGGAGCTGTGCGGCGGCACGCCGTCCGACAACGTCGTGGTGGGCAAGCAGTTCGGCGAGGATCGCGTCATCGACTTCCCGCTCAGCGAAGTGAAGCGCCTCGCCGGCATCGAGGTGCCGCTGGTCGAGGTGAAGCTGATCCTCACCCGGCTCGGCTTCATGCTTGCCGGCAACGGGCCCGTGGTGAAGATCGCGATCCCGTCCTGGCGCACCGACGTGCACGGCAAGGCCGACATCGTCGAGGAGATCGTGCGCATTGTCGGCGTCGACAAGGTGCCGATGACGCCGTTCGAGCGCGGCGAGGAGCCGCGCAAGCCGGTGCTGACGCCGATGCAGCTGCGCACCCGCCGCGCCAAGCGCGCGCTCGGCGTGCGCGGCATGGTGGAAGCCGTGACCTGGTCGTTCATCACCAATGACGCGGCAAAACTGTTCGGCGGCGGCCAGAGCGAGCTGGTGCTCGCCAACCCGATCGCGGCCGATCTCTCCGACATGCGGCCGAGCCTGCTGCCCGGCCTCGTCGCGGCGGTTCAGGCCAACATCAACCGCGGCTATCCTGACGTGGCGCTGTTCGAGGTCGGCCAGGTGTTCCGCGGCGACCGCCCGGAGGACCAATTGGTCGCCGCCTCCGGCGTGCGCCATGGCTTCGCTTCGTCGAAGGGGATCGGGCGGCACTGGGCCGGCTCGGCCGTGGCGGATGCGATGGATGCCAAGGCCGACGCCTTCGCCGTGCTGGCGGCTGCCGGCGCGCCGATGCAGGCGCTGCAGGTCGTCCCCGGCGGTCCGGCGTGGCTGCATCCGGGGCGCTCCGGCACCATCCAGATCGGCCCGCAGAATGTGCTCGGCACTTTCGGCGAGCTGCATCCGCGTGCGGCCGAGGCGCTCCGCGCCGACGGCCCGATGATCGTGTTCGAGGTGATCCTCGAGCGCATTCCGCAAGGCAAGCAGAGGGCGACGCGTGCCAAGCCGGTGCTGGAACTCTCGGCATTCCAGCCGGTGTCGCGCGACTTCGCCTTCATCGTCGATCGCAGCGTCAAGGCGGGCGACATCGTCCGCGCAGCGCAGAATGTCGACAAGAAGCTGATCACCGATGTGACCGTGTTCGACGTCTACGAAGGCAAGGGCATCGACCCCGACAAGAAGTCGATCGCGATCGCGGTGACGATCCAGCCGCGCGAGAAGACCATGACCGATCAGGAGATCGACGCGGTCGCCGCCAAGGTCGTCGCCGAGGTGACCAAGAAGACCGGCGGCACGCTGCGCGGGTGATGCTCCCCTCCCTCTCCCCCGTTCTTGCGGGGTCGAGACGAGCGTAGCTCGCTCTTAGAGGGTTGGGGTGAGCGGCTCGTCCCGCAGACACGGTGAACATGGAGTTCGCGGAGACTCCCCCTCACCCGAAATTCAAGCTCCGCTTGAATTTCGACCTCTCCCCGCAAGCGGGGCGAGGTAAGCCAGAGGTCGCCCGCCGTGACTCTCCCATGACCTCCCTCAGCCTGATCCCGTCCGACATCTCGACCAGCATCGCGCTCGCGATCTGTGCGATCGCCTTCGTGTCGGGCACGGCGCGCGGCTTCTCGGGCTTCGGCTCGGCGCTGATCTTCATGCCGCTCGCGAGCAGCGTCGCGGCGCCGCGGCTGGTGGCGGCGCTGCTGCTCGTCATCGACTTCATCGCCGCCACGCCGCTGCTGCCGAACGCATGGACCCATGCCGACCGCAAGGCGACCGCGGTCATGGTCGCTGGCGCGCTGGTCGGCGTTCCCATCGGCACCTATTTCCTGACCGTGCTCGAGCCTGTCACGACGCGCTGGATCATCTCCTGCTTCGTTGCGGCGCTGCTCGCACTGCTGCTGTCGGGCTGGCGCTATCACGGCAAGGAGCACGTCGCCCTCTCCGTCGGAGTCGGCGGCCTCTCCGGCTTCTGCAGCGGCCTCGCGCAGACCGGCGGCCCGCCGATCGTCGCCTACTGGCTGGGCCGCCCGATCTCGTCGGTGATCTCGCGCGCCAATATCGTGCTGTTCTTCGGTGCCTCGGACTTCTTCTCGCTGTTCAGCTACTGGTTCACCGGCTTGATCACGATCGAATCGGTCAAGTTCTCGCTGATCGTCGGCCCGATCTACGGCATCGGCGTCTGGTTCGGCGCCGCGCTGTTCGGCAAGGCGAGCGAAAAGGTGTTTCGCGCGATCTGCTACGCGCTGATCGCGGCTGCCGTCATCGTCGGCCTGCCGGCGCTTGATGGCATCCTGCGCGGCGGCTAGGGTCGCAGCACCCAAAAGAGACCAGGGAGACACCGATGATCGATCGCCGCAACGCATTGAAACTGGCGCTCGGCAGCGCCGCCGCGCTCGCGGCGCCTCACGTGCGCGCGCAAACCGACAAGGCGCGGACCCGCATCGTGTTCCTCGGCACCAAAGGCGGGCCACGCGTCGGCAACGGCGCTTCGAACCCCGCCAATCTCGTCGTCGTCAACGATACCCCATTCGTGATCGATTGCGGCATGGGCGTCAGCCGCCAGCTTGTACGCGCGGGCGTGCCGATCCCGCAGGTCAAGTACATCTTCATCAGCCATCATCATTCCGATCACAATCTGGAATACGGCAATCTGTTCTACAACGCCTGGGCGGCCGGCCTCTCGACGCCGATTCATTCGTTCGGCCCCAAGGGCATCGAGGCGATGACCAAAGAATATTGGGAGCTGAACAAGTTCGACGTCGAGACCCGGATCGAGGACGAAGGCCGCCCGGACCCGCGCAAGCTGCTGATCGCGAAAGACATCAGCGACGACGGCGTGGTGCTGAAGACATCGGATGTCACCGTCACCGCGTTCCGCACGCCGCATCCGCCGATCACGGATAACTTCGCCTACAAGTTCGAGACCCCGGACGGCACCATCGTGTTCTCCAGTGACACCGCCTACAACCCGAAGCTCGCCGAGTTTGCCAAGGGCGTCGACGTGCTGGTGCACGAATGTCTCTACGTCCCCGCGGTCGATCGCCTGGTCGCCACGACCAAGAACGGCGCCACGCTGAAGAAGCATCTGCTCGACAGCCACACCTCGACCGAAGATGTCGGCCGCATCGCAGCCGCCGCCGGCGTGAAGACGCTGGTGCTGAGCCACTTCGTCCCCGGCGACGATCGGCAGGTCACTGACGATGACTGGACGAGGGACGTGAAGAAGAACTATTCCGGCCGCATCGTGGTGGCCAAGGATCTGATGGAGCTGAAGCTGCCGGTGTGATCGGACAAATCATGTCGCGAGAATGCGGTTTCATGATCACCTGCTGCGCAACATCTTCGGTGTCGTCCCTGCGAACGCAGGGACCCATAACCACGAATAGTTATTGCTGAACAATGGTGGAACGACGAGTCCCGATCACAACATTTGCTGCGGCGTATGGGTCCCTGCTTTCGCAGGGACGACACCTGTTGTGCGGCAGCACTCGCCACCAAATCACCGCACACACCACGGTAGGCCGACCACGCTCAACCGTCTCCTCTCACGATCATCAATTCATCGCCCCGGAGCGAGGCGACGTGCGGCGCTTGTGTTTTGCGGCGGGCGCTGCGGGCGCCGGTGTCGCTTCCTTCGCCCCGCCGATCCTGCGCAGCGCGGCGTCGGCGGCGCGCTCGCCGCTGTCCCAGGCGCCGTCGATCGTGCCCCACAGCGTTTCGTGGGTGGCCTCGCCCGCGAGATACATCGCGCCGATCGGCTCGGCCAGGATCCGGCGCGAGAATTGTGCGCCGGGTGCAGCGGCCGACATCGCGCCCATAATGAAGGGCTGTGCATTCCAGCGCGTCGCGCTGGTCTTCTTCACGGCGGCGCCGACCTCGCTGCCATAGAGCTTGGTCAGCCATTCCGCCGCGAAAGCCGACATCGCCTGCTCGCCCTGCGCCGACAGGTCGCGGCCGAACGAGCCCGCGACGTCGATCGTGCACAGCGAGGAGCCCGCGATATTGCCGTAGAGCAGCGCCGTCTTGGTCGAATTGCTCTGCTCGATGATGACGTCATCGCGCGACAGCCCGAGCGGATTGCCGGGAATCTGCAGCGCGATGCGATCGTAGCTGCCGAGGCTGAGCTTGGCGGCGGCATCGAGCGCGCGCTTCGGAAGCTCCGGCGCGAACTTGATGTTGCCGCTCGCAAGCACGTTGCTCGACACGGTGACGATGGCGGCGCGCGCGGTGATCTTGCCGGAGGGCGTCTCGACCATGACGTCGCGATTGCTCCACAGGATACGCTGCGCCGGCGTCGACAGCGCCAGCGGCAGTCCCTCGCCGAGCTTTGCGATCAGCGCGCCGAGCCCCTGCCGGCAGGCGATCGCGGTGTTGCGATCCTGCGCACGCACCTTGTCGACGGCGGAAAGATCCTTCAGATCCTTGCCGCAGAAATTGGGCCCGAGCAGGAATTCCGCGGTGCCGGCCCAATCGCCGAGGTCCTTCGGCATCGCCGCGGCGCAGGCGATATCGGCCTTGCGCGCAGCGTCGTCGATGGCGCGATTGGCGCGCACCAGCGCCGCCAAAAACTCCTCAGTCTCGCCGGGACGGGCGTAGCGCCGGCCGATGCGAATCTTTTGCCCCGCAGGCGCCGTGACGATGTCGAGACCCGCGGAGCGGGCCAGCCGGATCATCGGATTGGTTTCGGGATTGTGCATCCAGCGCGCGCCGCGGTCGAACGGCACGCCGAATGTCGACGCGTCGGTCTGGCAGCGACCGCCGACCTGGCCCGCCGCCTCCACCACGATCACCTTGCGGTTGGCGGCAACGATCCGGCGCGCCGCAGCGATACCTGCGGCCCCTGCACCGATCACGACGATATCGGCCTCGCGCGGCGGCGGCGCCGCAAGCACCCGGCCGCCCAGCGCGGGCGCCAGCGCGAAAGCCGCGGACGCCGACAGGAAATCGCGGCGGGTCACTGTCATGACATAGCTTCTGGCATGGTTTCCGGGGACTTGCGGAGAACGGGAACGCTTCGCGAACTGTGCCGCATCTCACCGACCGCAGCAACCATCATGGTAAATCAATCATGATTGATCCGCCGATGGCATGAACTAAATTGCAACAGCTTGCGACCATGATTAAGTGAAACACAAGCGGTCACAGAACCGCTGGGGGGGGAATCCATGGGCCTAATGCTCGATACCGTCGGTAAATGGATCGCGGGGTACCTGCAGAAGGAAGTCCCCGGTTACGAGCCGTTCACGCCGAGCGACCCGGACCATCTGCGGAGCATCATGCAGCCCGGCGACGTGCTGCTGGTCGAAGGCAACAACCGGATTTCGGGCATCATCAAATACCTCACGCAGTCGACCTGGTCGCACGCGGCGCTGTTTGTCGGACCGATCGACGGCGCGTTCGAGCCGGACGGCGAACAGCATGTGCTGATCGAGGCCAATATCGGCGAGGGCGTGACCTCCGCGCCGCTGTCGAAATATCTCGCCTATCACACCCGCCTCTGCCGTCCGGTCGGCCTGTCGTTCGAGGACCGCACCACGGTGTGCCGCTACGCCATCAACCGCATCGGCTTCGGCTACGACACCAAGAACATCGTCGATCTCGCGCGCTATCTGTTTCCGCTGCCAATCCCGCAGCGCTGGCGCCGCCGCATGATCGCGTTCGGCTCCGGCGATCCGACCAAGATCATCTGCTCGGCGCTGATCGCGCAGGCCTTCGACGCCGTGCGCTATCCGATCCTGCCCAAGATCACGCGCGCCGCCAGCCGCAAGGCGCGACGCGAGATCCTGCATATCCGCGATTCCTCGCTCTACATGCCGCGCGACTTCGACATCTCGCCCTATTTCGAAGTCGTCAAACCCACCATCGTGCACGGTTTCGACTACACGGCCCTGCACTGGGCCGACAAGCAGAAGCCGCTCCAGGAGGTGGCGGGCGAGTTCGGTGTGTTTCCAGAACGTAAGTCGCCGCCGCTTGTTCCTGAAGCGACTGACGAAGAGGCGCCGCTTCCGGCTGCGGAAATGACCGCCGAAGGTCACGCGCCGGTGTGACGATCAGAATGTTGCCGCAAGCGTCAGCCGAACGGCAAGCGGCTCGGCAGGATGCACATGGCGGTCGGCGACGCCATCGACCGGTTCGCCCGGCAGCCGCGAGAGATAGTAGTATTCGATCTGGTTGGTTTGCGCGTTGAAGAGATTGAGGACGTCGAGCTGCAGCCGCATCCCGTTGTCGAATTTATAGCCGGCGCGGGCGTTGACGATGAATGACGATAGCGAGCGCACGCTGTCGTCCTCGATCAGCGGGCGCGGGCCGAAATAGCGGGCGCGCAGGCTGCCGAACCAGCCGGTGTCGCGGCCGAAGGTGACGCCGCCACTGGCAACCCACGCCGGCGCACCCGGAATGAAATCGCCGGCCGGATCGACATCCGTGAAGCGGGCGCGGGTATAGGCGAGATCGAAATCGAGGCTCATCCACGGCAAGAGCTTGTACTGGTTGGTCCACTCGACGCCGACCCGCCGGCTCGGCCGGCTCGGCTCCGTGGTGCCGGCATCGCCGACGAACAGCAGTTCGGAATCGAAGTCGAGCACGAACACGGCGAGCGACGAGGTGAGACCGTCGATCGCCCTGGTGCGGATGCCGAGCTCGGCGCCCTTCGAGCGCACCAGCAGCGGCACGCGATCGAGCGGCGTCACCTTGTCATTGGGATCGACGGTGATGGTCGCACCCCTGATGTCGTTGGAATGCAGGCCGAAGCCGGCATTGCCGTAGAACTCGGTCTTGTACCATGGGCCAAGCACGATGCCGGCCTTCGGGCTCGTCAGCGCCGCCTGCGCGTTGCCGGAATTCTGCGGCGTGTCGCTCAGCACATGGCCGGCGAAATAATCCTCGCGGATGCCGACCGTGGTGCGCAGCCAGTCGGTCCAGCGCGCGGTGCTGTCGGCCCACAGCGCGACACTGCCTTCCTGGACCTGATCATTGCGCACCGTGGACAGGATCTCGCGCTGCACGGTCTTGAACAGGCCGACATTGATGTCGTCGTAGCGGGTCTGCACGCCGACCCGCGTCTGGGTATCGATGCCGACGACGCGGACATCGACGGCGTGGCTGGCATCAAGGCCGTAGACGGTACGCCTGTCGGTCTGGCTGAACTGGTCGCCATTGACGGGGTCATCGAGGAAATAGGTGAAATCGTTGTAGAGCTGCAACGACGAGCGGATGACATAGGCGTTGAGCTTGGTCTGCCCGTAGTCGCTCGACTGCGCCCAATTGCTCGACAGGCTGAAGCGGCTGGCGGTGCCGCCATCGGTCGGATTGAGCGTGCCATAACGGCCGATCAGGCCCTGGTCGATCGCACGCTGCGCGACCTGGTCGGTCGAGTTCCAGCCGTTGGAATAGGCCATCGCGGTCAGCGAGAAGCCGTCGGTCGCGGTACCCTGACTGTAGCGCAGCACGCCGTTGAGCTTGCGGATATCGTCGGGCACGTCCCACGGGCCGTTGTATTTGTTGGCCTCGAAGGCAGCGAGCAGCGTTCCGTCGCCGACGCGCGTCGAGCCCGCGGCCAGCGCGCGCTGATAGCCGAAGCTGCCGGCGGTCAGTTCCACGATGTTCTTCGAAAGCCTGTCGAGATAGTTGATGTCGACGGCACCGGCGGAGGCGAAATCGCCCTTGTCCGCATAGTACGGGCCCTTGCGGACATCCATCGACTGGATCAGCTCCGGGATCAGGAAGTTGATGTCGGCATAGCCCTGGCCGTGACCATGGGTCGGCATGTTGACGGGCATGCCGTCGACGGTGATGGCGAGGTCGGTGCCGTGATCGAGATTGAAGCCGCGCAGAAAATACTGGTTGGCTTTGCCCTCGCCGGAATGCTGGGTGACGATCAGGCCCGGCACCGCTTCAAGAACTTCGCCGACGCGCGAGATCGGCCGCGCGTTCACCTCGGCGCCGCTGATCTGCAGCGCGCTGGCCGCGGTCGGCTGCAGATTGGACGCGGGTACGGTAGCCGAGCCGCCGGTAATGCCGCTGGTCGCAGCGGTGGATTGGCGCGGTTGCGGTGCTACCGGCTTGCGGCCGGTGGCGGCACGGCGCGGACGTTGCGACGGCTTGGCGTGTTTGGGCGAGGCCTGGTCGGGCGACGTCACCATGACCGGCGGCAACTGCTCGGTGGTGGCGGCGACGGTCTGCGCTTCGGCGACCGGTGCGAATGCTGCAATGGATGCAGCGGCGGGAAATATCCGCCAGACAGTACGACGCAACGCCCATGCCCCCGCATGATACCTGCTACAGTCACGCGACGACCGCACCAGTCCAACCAACCCCGGCAAAGCGACGCTAGCAAGCACGGTATGACGTTACAATAAGAATATCATACTCTGGCCCTGCAACACGGATAAGCCATGCAACGCATCACCATCACCATCGAGGATGATCTGCTCGCGGAGATCGACGCCGCCGCCGAGGCGCGCGGCTATCAGAACCGCTCCGAGATCATCCGTGATCTCGCACGCGCCGGCTTGCAGCAGAGCGCGGAAAACGCGCCGTCAGGGCAATGCGTCGCGGCGCTGGTCTATGTCTACGATCACGCCGCGCGCGACCTGTCGAAGCGGCTGGTGCAGAATTTCCACGGCCATCACGACCTGTCGCTGGCGACGCTGCACGTCCATCTCGACGACGACAGCTGCATGGAGGTGACGGCGCTGAAGGGTGCCAGCAGCGAGGTCCGCCACCTCGCCGATCACGTCATCGCCGAACGCGGCGTGCGTTACGGCCGCGTCGTGATGATCCCGACCGCGCCGGACAAGAAGCCGCGCAAGCGGGGGCATGGGCACGATTGAGGTTTCGTAGCCCGGATGAAGCGCAGCGCAATCCGGGGCCCTGGTGCCGCGAACGAAGTGTCCCGGATTGCGCTTCGCTCCATCCGGGCTACCAAACGAATACGCTACGCCGCCTTCGCCTTGGTGCCACGCGGCAGGCCGGCGCGGGCGAGGCCGCCATAGAGCGCCTCGTTCGGCATCTCGGATTTCAGGATCGCGCGCACCTCGACCAGGCGATCGAGATCGATGCCGGTTGGAAACCCCTTGCTCTCGCAGAGGAAGACGAGGTCCTCGAACACGACATTGCCGGTGGCGCCCGGCGCGAACGGGCAGCCGCCGAGGCCGCCGAGCGAGCCGTCGAGCACGCGGGCGCCCTCGTCGAGCGCGGCGGAAGCATTCGCGATGCCCATGCCGCGGGTGTCGTGCAGGTGGACGCAGACCGGCTTCGATCCGGCGATCTTCACCGCGCCCCGCGTCAGCTCGCCGACCTGCTTCGGCCCGGCATAACCCACCGTGTCGGCAATCGCGACCATGTCGACGCCGACCTCGTACAGCTTCTCGGTAAGGCGCAGCACCTCGTTCGGATCGACGGCTCCGACGATCGAGCAGCCCAGTGCCATCGAGATCGCGGCATTGACCAGCGGCTTGTGCGCGCTGGCGTCGCGCAGCTCGCAGAGCCGCCTGATGTTCTCGATCGCCGATTCGCGCGAGCGGTTGGCATTGGCCTGGCTGTGCTCCTCGGTCGCCGATACCACGGAGGCGATCTCGGCGACGTCGGTGGCCAACGCCTCGTTGACGCCGCGCTCGTTCAGCGCCAGCGCGACACCGTGCGCGCCGGGCAGCGCGGCGATGGTGGCGACCACGTCACGGACATCGACGAATTGCGGGAAGGTCTTGGCCGGCAGGAACGAGCCGACCTCGAAATGCCGGACGCCGGCGGCGTATTCATCACGCACCCAGCGCTGTTTCGCCGCGGTCGACGGGAACTTCTTCACTAGCTGCAGCCCGTCGCGCAGGCCGACTTCGCGCAGGCTCACCTTGTCGCTCGGATAGATATCGTGGACGCGGGTCATGTCAGCCTCACGCAGCGTTTCCGGTTGATGAAATCTTCTGTTGTGCGAGCTCGGCGCGCACCGCTTCGGTATCGGCGCCAAGCACCGGCACCTTCAGGCCTTCGCCGATATTGCGGCCGTTCCATTCGAGCGGCAGCGCGGGGACACGGAACGGCTTGCCGTCGGCGTTCAAATTGTTGACCAGCCCGCCGGGACGCAGCACATGCGGATCCTGCAGCAGATCCTCCGGCCGGTTGATCGGCGAGAAACAGATATTGAGCGCATCGAGCCGCGCCGAAAGGTCCGCCACGTTCCAGCCCTTGATCACCTCGGCGACGCGCGGAATGATCCGGTCGCGCGCCATGATGCGGTCCGTGGTCGAGCGCAGCGTCGGATCGTCGGCGAATTCTGTGAGGCCGAACTCGCGGCAGAAGCTCTGCCAATGACCTTCGGTGACGACGCCGATGAAGATGCGATCGCCGCCCGCGGCATCGAAGATGTCGTAGATCGGCCAGGCGTGCTCGCGTTCAGGCATCGAGCGCGGCTTGCGGCCGGTCATCTCGTACTCGACCATGTGCTGGGCGACCAGGAACAGGCAGTTCTCGAACAGGCCGATGCGGATGTCGGCGCCATCAGCCTTGCCGCCGCGCTTCTGATAGAGCGCGGCGAGGATCGAGATCACCCCGAACATGCCGCCCATGATGTCGTTGGCGGAGGACCCGACGCGCTGCGGCTTTTCGCGCGTGCCGGTCATCGCCGCGAGTCCCGACATCATCTGCACGACCTCATCGAGCGCCGGGCGATGATCGTAGGGACCGGACAGAAAGCCCTTGTGGCCGGCGATGATCAGCTGCGGATATTTTTGGCGAAGCTCCTCGGCGCCAAGCCCCTGCTTGTCGAGCTGACCGTCGCGAAAATTCTCCAGGAACACGTCGGCGCTGGCAAGCAGCCGGTGCATGGTGTCGCGGTCCTCGGGCTTGGCGAAGTCGAGCACGACGCTGCGCTTGCCGCGGTTGAACAGCGGGAAGAACGAGACCCCCATGCCGCCGAGCGAACGGGTCTTGTCGCCGGCGGGCGGTTCGACCTTGATCACCTCGGCGCCGAGTTGCGCCAGGATCATGCCGCAGGCCGGCCCCATCACCATGTGGGTCATCTCGACGACCCTCACGCCTTCCAGCGGCAGTCCGTTCCCGGTCATCGGTTTCTCCGTGTTCGTTGCGCTCTTGTTCTGACGCGTTTCTTCACGCGAACCGGTAGCCACTTCGCTCGAAAACGCATTGTGATCCGCGCAGGTTAGGCTTCCGCACGCTATCTGAAAAATATAATCTGTCGAATAGTGTATTCGTGGTTCTAGAACGCTGAACCCTCATGGATTCGCGCCAGCTTCGCTATTTCATCGCGGTTTACGAGCAGCGCAACCTGTCGCGGGCTGCGGACCAGGCCAACGTCGCGCAATCCGCGCTCAGCCACCACATCGCCAATCTGGAAGCTGAATTCGCCACGCCGCTGTTCGAGCGCAAGCCGCGCGGCATGGAACCGACCGCGGCGGGCGAGCGGCTCTATGAGCATGCCCGCATCATCCTGCGCGCGATGGCGGCGGCCGAGCGCGAAATCAAGGAAGGCGCCAGCGTCATCGCCGGCGACATCTCGATCGGCATGGCCAATTCCGGGATGAAGGCGATCGGCGTGCCGCTGATGCGGACCGTGCTGACGAAATATCCGAACCTGAAGCTGTCGCTGACCGAGAGTCTCTCCGGCGCGACGCTGCTGCATCTGCTGAGCTCCGAGGTCGACCTCGCGCTGGTCTACAATCCGCCTTCGGACAAAGACCTGATCGCCGAGCCGGTGCTGGAGGAACAGATGTTCTGCGTCGGCACCGAGAAGCTGATCGGCAAGAAAACGCCAATTCCCTTTGAAGAAGTGACGCGGCTGCCCCTGATCCTGTTGCGATACGGACTATCGGCGCGCGCGCTGCTGGATGACCCCGTGCTGCTGAAGCGTCTCGAGGCCAACGCGATCATGCATCTCAACTCGACCAGCGGCATGATCGGCGCGCTGACCGCGGGTTTGGGCTGCACGATTGCGACGACCCATTTCGTCAGCGAGTCGTTGAAGGCCCGACTGCTGGTCGCGCGCGAAGTCATCGAACCAAAACTGACCCGTACCCTCTATCTTTGCCGCTTGCGCAATCGCCCGATGACTTACGTCATGGAGGAGATGTGCCGCCTGATCCGCGCCCTGATCGCAGACCAGGTGGGCCGCGGCGCCTGGGAGGCGACGCTTCTGATCTAAGGCGCTTTCAAGCGAAGTAGGCACCGTTCGCGTGAAGCAGGCGCGTCAGAAACTGCGCCATCGAAAATATCGAACGATTCCTTCGATATGTTCGTCTGGATTTCTGGCTTCCGGCTGCCAAACATGCGCGACCGGTACGCCTTCGCAAGAAGGGCGGCCGTTGCACCATTCGGGGAGGATCATCATGAGCGCCGTCGAACTCGGCTCGGTCGCCGATCTCGCCACCACGACAAGCGGACCCGACGAGATTTCGCGACGGCTCGAGGCGCTGCCCACATCCGGCTACGTCTGGCGGCTGGTGATCCTGCTCTCGCTCGGCGGGTGCTTCGAAATCTACGACCTGTTCTTTACCGGCTATATCGCGCCGGGCCTTGCCCGCAGCGGATTGATGACCACGACGACGCAGGCGTTCTTCGGCTTCTCCGGGATCGGCGCCTTCGTCGCGGCGACCTTCGCCGGCCTGTTCATCGGCACGTTCTGCCTCGGCTTCCTCGCCGATCGCTTCGGGCGCAAGGCGATCTTCACTTGGTCGCTGCTGTTCTACAGCGCCGCATCGGTGATCATGGCGTGCCAGACCACACCCGGCGGCCTGCTGCTGTGGCGCTTCATCGCCGGGATCGGGATCGGCATCGAGGTCATCACCATCGACGCCTATATCACCGAGCTGGTGCCGAGCTGGATGCGCGGCCGGGCGTTTGCGATCAACCAGGCGGTGATGCTGTCGGCAGTGCCGATCGTCGCCGCACTTGCGTGGTGGCTGGTGCCGCTCTCGCCGCACGGCATCGACGGCTGGCGCTGGGTGGTGCTGATCGGCGCCGCCGCCAGCATGATCATCTGGGTATTGCGACTCTACGTTCCGGAAAGCCCGCTCTGGCTGGCCCGCCATGGCCGCGCTGCCGAGGCCGAGACGATCATGCGGACGCTCGAGGCCGCATCGCCGACGGCGGCGCCGCGCCCGACCGCCACGGCCGCGATGATACCGGCACGTGCGCCGGCCGAGACCGGCTATGCCGACCTGTTCAGGCCACCCTACGTCTCGCTCGTCGTGCTGTTCATGATCTTCAATCTCTGCCAGGCATTCGGCGTCTACGGCTTCTCCAACTGGGTTCCGGCGCTCCTGGTGCAGAAGGGCATCAACGTCACCAAGAGCCTGCAATATTCCTTCATCATCGCCTTCGCCTATCCGCTCGCGCCGCTCTTGGCCGCGACCTTCGCCGACCGCTTCGAGCGCAAATGGATCATCTGCGGCGCAGCCGCCGCGATCTCGGTGTTCGGCCTCGCCTTCTCGCAGCTCACCGAGCCGGTGCTGCTGATCGCCAGCGGCGTGCTGGTGACGGGGGCCAACATGACGCTGTCCTACGCCTATCACGCCTACCAGACCGAGGTGTTCCCGACCGCGATCCGGGCGCGCGCCGCGGGCCTCGTCTATTCCATGAGCCGGCTCAGCGCGACCTTCTCCGGCTTCATCGTGGCGTTCATGCTGAAGGAGGCCGGCGTCGGCGGCGTGTTCGGCCTGATCACCGCGGCGATGGTCATCGTGATCATTGCTATCGGTGTCTGGGGGCCGAACGTCCGTGGCAAGCCGCTCGACGCCTAGAGCATTTCGCTCGAAAACGCTGACACCGCGGCACAAACGGCACTTGCCGAAGCCATATTGGGTGTCTACCTCTCGCGGGTCATTTGTGCAGAGGTAGCCCAGTCATGTTAGCCGCCGCCGTCAAGGCGCTTTCGCAAATCTTGTCGCCGCCGATGCGCTCGATCCTGTGGCGCTCGATCGGGCTTGCGCTGGTGCTGATCACCGTGCTGGCGATCGGATTGCAGCGGCTGCTGAGCTGGTTTGCCGACACTGGCGAGGTCTGGGCCGAAGGCATGCTCGGCCCCAACTTCCATTCCACGCTGCACGTGCTGTCCTGGATCGTCTCGATCTCGGCGGGCCTTGGCGTCGTGCTCGGCGGCATCTTCCTGATGCCCGCGATCACCTCGCTGGTGGCAAGCCTGTTTGTCGACGACGTCGCCGACCATGTCGAGCGCGAGCATTATCCGGCTGACCATCCCGGCGTGGCGCTGCCGGTCACGCTCGCGATGATCGAGGGCGTCAAGACCGCGCTGCTGACGATCCTGGTCTATCTGGTCGCGCTGCCGTTCGTGCTGTTCGCGGGCGCGGGCTTCATCATTTTCTTCATCGCAACCGCCTGGCTGCTCGGCCGCGAATATTTCGAGCTTGCGGCGATGCGGTTCCGCTCGCCTGATGACGCCAAGGCGATGCGCAAGGAGAACGCGGCGACAGTCTTTACGGCGGGCCTTTTCATCGCGGCCTTCGTCTCGATCCCGATCGTCAATCTGGCGACGCCGCTGTTCGGCATGGCCTTCATGGTGCACATGTACAAGCGGCTGTCGGGCCCGCGGCGCGAGTTCGAACCGGCGCGGCGAACCAACGTGTCCTCGGTCTAGGTGGTATCCGGAAGCACGGGCAGCGATGCCGGTACCCGATCGCTTGCGAATGGCACGAGCAGCAGTCCGACGATCGCCACGCAGGCGAGCATCGCCCATGCCTCGTTGACGGTGAGTGCGAGCGACGCCCGTTCGACCAACGGCCGGATGAACGCCACCGTGGCGTCGTCCGGCAGACCCAGCGGGCGATCGATCAGCAACTTCGGATCGAGCCCGATCGCCTGCGCCGCGGTGACATCCCCCGCCAGCAGCCGCACGCGGAAATCCTCGCCATAGATCGGGCTTCGCCCATAGAGGATGGTATCGATCAGGGTGATCCCGATCGCGCCGCCCAGATTGCGCATCAAATTGAACAGTCCGCTGGCGTCGGCGATTTCCGCCTCCGGCAGGGCGCCCAGCGCAATGCGCGTCGGCGGCAGCAGGCAAAACATGATCGCGACGCCGCGCACGACCTGCGGCCAGAACATCTCGCCAAAATCCGCCGTGCGCGGTTGAAAGGCGCTCCAGCCGAGGCCGAGCGCGAACAAGGCGAAGCCCGCGCCGGTCAATTGCCGCGCGCCGACGCGGCTTTCCAGGATCGCCGCAAGCGGCGCGGCGACGAGCTGCGCAGCCCCCGTGACCAGCATGATCGTGCCGATCTCGAAGGCGTCGTGGCGGCGGACGAAACCGAGGAATACCGGCATCAGATAGGTCGATCCATACAGACCAATGCCGAGGCAAAAGCTCAGTGCGCAACCGATCGCGAACGGACGCCGCCTGAAAAGCGTCAATTGCGCGATCGGATTGGCCGCGCGAAGCGTGCGCCGGATCAGCAGCGTCAACCCCGCAATGCTTGCAATCAGCAGGCCGAGGCAAGGCATCGACGCCCAACCGCGTTGCGGCGCTTCCTTCAGACCGATCATGAAGCTTGCGAGCGTCGCCGCGAGCAGGACAAGCGACCATTTATCCAGTCTGGAGAACGCACGAAGCTGCACGCCTTCCTTCGGAAGCAGCGACGGCGTTACCGAGGCTGCCACCGTTCCCGGAACCAGATTGATCAGGAATAGCCATGGCCACGACCAGGTCTGCGTGATCCAGCCGCCGACGACGGGTCCAACGGTCGGCGCGAGCACCGCGACGACGCCGCCGATCGTGGTGGCCACCGGATGAAGCCGCGCCGGGAACAGCGTGAACACGGCGGAGAACACTGCGGGGATCAGGACGCCGCCGGAAAATCCCTGCAGCACACGAAATGCCAGCAGCGCGGCAAAGCCGCCGCTGAGGGCGCAGCCGACCGACGCGACGGTGAACAGGCTCACGGCAAGCGCGAACAGCCATCGCAACGACAGCGCATGCGTGAACAGGCCGGTCAGTGGGATCGCGATCACCTCCGCGATCAGATAGGCGGTCTGGATCCAGCTCATCGCCGCCGGCGAGATCGCAAGCGCGCGCTGGATCGTCGGCAACGAGGTTGCGACGACCTGGATGTCGAGAATCGCCATGAACATGCCGAAGCACATCAGGAGGAAGCCGGCCCAGGTCGCAGCCGATGGGCTGTCGGTTCGGTGATCCGCCTTGCTCATGGCGTGCTTGTACGTGGCCAATCGGAAACGGATAGCGCGCGGTTCTCGATCCGAATCCGGACCGCAAGCACCGCGAGATTGAGGAGGGTGAACATCAGCGCCAATCGCGGCAGGTGGAGCGTGAGGGGCAGAAGCGCGATTTCACCGACCACGACGGCGTAGTTTGGATGCGGGAGATATCGGTACGGCCCGGATGCGACCGGCGGCGCGCCCGGCAGCACGACGATTCGCGTGGTCCATCGCGGCCCGAGCGCGACGAGGATCCATATCCGCAGGCCTTGCAGCAGCAGAAAACCCGCCAGCGCGGCCAGGTTGACGTCCTGGTCGCGGCCCCAGATCCACAGCGCGGTCAGCCAGCCGGCGTGAACCAGGACAATGAGCGGGTAGTGATTGGCGCCGACCTCGACCGCGCCTCGCGCGAGAAGCCGCTCGGTGTTGCGACGTGACAGCACGAGCTCGCCGAGACGCTGCAGCGTGACCAGAGCGAGGATGACCGACGCGAAGCTCATGCCGCGTGCCTGAGCGCAACGCAACTGAGCGTGAAGCCCGGCCCGAGCGCCGTGAGCAGCGAGCGCGGCGGCAATCCCTTGGCGCAGGCTCGTTCGAGAACAAAGAGAACCGTCGGGCCCGACATGTTGCCGCAAGCCGCGATGACGTCGCGTTCGTGATCGAGCGTGCCCTGATCGAGCGCGAGTGCCCGCTCCAGCGCGGCGATGACCTTGGCGCCGCCGGGATGGCAGAGGAAGCGGTCGATGTCATCGGCCGTCAGCTGCATCCGCGCGAGGATTTCGGCAACAGCCGGCCCAACATGGTCGCGGACGAAATCCGGAATGGTTCGCTGAAAGACCACGCCGAATCCTTCCGGATCGACCGTCCAGCCCATGATGTCGAGCGTATCCGGCCACAGCTTTTCGCCCGTCGCCTCGATGCGCGTCGCACCACCGTCGCCGGCGCGCAGCACGATCGCGGCCGCGCCATCGCCGAACAGGCTGGCCGCAACGATATTTGCCTTGGTGAGCTCGTCGTGCCGGACCGCGAGCGTGCAGAGCTCGAGCGCAACCAGCAGCACGTTCGCTCCCGGCCGCGCTTCGGCCAGTCGCGCCGCGATCGACAGGCCGGACACACCGCCCGCGCAGCCGAGGCCGAACACCGGCACGCGCGACACATCCGTCCGCAGTCCGAGCTTGCCGGCGACGCGCGCCTCCAGCGTCGGCGTGGCTATACCCGTCGAGCACACCGTGACCACGATATCGATGTCACTGCCGGTCAGGTCGGCGCGCGCAATCGCCTTGCGCGCCACGTCGACGTACAGCGTCTCCGCGCCCTCGAGGAACGCCAGCGTTCGCTCCGGCCAGCCGCGCCGTTCGAGATACCATTCGATCGGCTTGACGCCGTAGCGATGCTGAATGCCGGTGTTGGCGAACAGGCTGGAGAGCGTCTCGAACTCGGCATAGCGGTCGGCGAGGAGATTGCGCGCGGCCTGCAGGACCTGTCCCTGATGGAATAGATGCGGTGGAACCGCCGTCGCCAGGGAAACAAGCGCGGCCGTCTGCTTTATCTCGATCATCGTGGCTCCATTTCCCCCGCTCTTGGAACCGCGCGATGAGCAAAATATTTCAACACGCCTGCGACATAGCGCGAGCGCGGTATTCACTATAAATTGACCCGGCGCCAATATCCGCGCCGCCTCTTCGCAAATCAGGAAGCGGTGGCGCCCAGCCTGCGCATCACGCTCTTCACCAAGCCGAGCGGCGCCGGCGACAACGGGCCCTGCGGCGCGCGCGTGATGAAGGCGACCAGGACCAGCGCCAGGATCGCAAGCCAAAAGCACAGCCAGAAGCCGTCGATATAGGCGAGCGTGTTGGCCTCGCGCTGCACCAGCGCCGCCAGCGTGCCGACGGCGCGCCCCGTAGCTGTCCCGATGCCATGGCCGGAAAATTCACCTGCCAGCCGCTGGAGCAGGTTCACGACGTCGATATCGCCGTTCTGCACGTGCTGTCCGAGATAGTTGGAATGGATCTGCTCGCGAACCCGCAGCCAGGTCCCCATCAGCGCGACGCCGATCTCGGCGCCGCCGAGGCGCATGATCTGGATATAGGCCGCGAACGCCGTCGCCCGCGACGGATCGGAATTCGACAGTGCCATGATGATGATCGGCAGCAGCGTGAACGCCTGCCCGATCGACGCGAGCAGGACGATGCCGACAAAATCCTCGCGCGCCCAGACATGGCTGAGCTGCGTGCCCCAGAGATTGGCCGCCGCGAACGCCGAGAAGCCGAGCACCACGACGATGCGCGGATCGAGGTGGCGCAGCAGCAGAATCGAGATCGGCACCAGCACGAACATCGGCAGCGCGCCGTAGGTGAACAGCAGCACGCCCGACTGCTCCGGCCGCAGCGCGCCGACGGTGCCGAGGAAGTTCGGCACCAGCGACGAATTCGACAGGCTGGTCAGCGTGTACAGCAGGATGACGACCAGCGAGAGGCCTATATTGCGCGAGAACAGCACGTTGAAATGTGCCCAGGGCCGGCGCGCGACCATTTCGTTGATCATGAAGGCGACGATCAACAGCGCGCCGCCGATCAAGAGCGCCATCACCGTGCCCGACGACAGCCAGTCCAGCCGGTTGCCCTGATCGAGCCCGGCATAGACCATCGACACCCCGGCGCCGAGCAGCAGCATGCCGCCCCAATCGGCATGGTGCAGCAGGTCGCGATTAACCGGCTCGTTCGGCGTGCCAAGATACACCATCAGGCCCATCAGCGGCGCGATCACCACGCCCTGCCAATACAGCCACTGCCAGCCGAGATGCTCGACATAGAAACCGACCAGCGAGCTCGACGAGTCGAGCGCGAAGCCGACGCGGATCGAATACATCGCGATCGCCGGCAGCCACCATCGGATCGGCAGGTTGCGCAGGATGATCATCAGCGTCGCCGGCACGAAAGTGCCGAGCAGCATGCCGTGGGCGATGCTGAGCGCGATCAGCGTCGTGTAGTCGCGCACGAACGGGATAGTCAGCGAGACCACCGCATAGACCAGGCTCGGAATGCCGAGCACACGGCGCAGGCCGAACACGGTGGCGAGCCAGGCCACCGCAGGCGCGACGAAGATCTGCGAGCCGATGGCGGCCGTCGAGAGCCATGCGCCCTCGTCGAAGCTGAGCGAGAACGCGCCGCGCAGATCGGGCAGGCCGACCGAGGTCAGGCGGCTGTCGAAATTCGCCAGAAACGCACCGAGCAGCACGGCGACGACCGCGAACAGCGGATAGCGCGCGACGTCGCCGCGCGAGACCGGACCACGGTCGCGGTCGTCACTTTCCGCCATTGGCGGCCGCCTCGCCGGTATCGATCCGCGTGACCACCGACATGCCCGGCAGCAGGCGCTCGAGCAAGGGCTGGCCCTTGTCGAACTGGATCCGCACCGGGATGCGCTGCACCACCTTGGTGAAATTGCCGGTGGCGTTATCGGGCGGCAGCAGCGCGAATTGCGATCCGCTCGCCGGTGCGATGCGCTCGACGACGCCGCGCAGCTTCTGGCCCGCGAACGTATCCACGGTGACCTCGACCGGCTGGCCCGGCTTGACGTTGGTCAGCTGGGTCTCCTTGTAGTTGGCGATCACATAGACGTTCGGCAGCGGCACGACGTTGATCAGATTGGCGCCGATGTTGACGTAGTCGCCCGGCTGCACCTGGCGCTCGCCGGTGACGCCGTCGAACGGCGCGACGATCTTGGTGTAGCCAAGCTTGAGCTTGGCCGATGCCAGCAGCGCCTTCGCGGCGTCAAGGTCGGCGGCACGCTGCTTCTTGGTTCCTTGCAGAACCTCGAGCTGATGGCGCTGCGCCGCGATCACAGCGCGGCTGGCGCGTACGTCGGCCTCCGCCTTGGCATAAGATGCGGTCGCCTGCTCGAGCCGCTGCCGCGTGCCGGCGTCGGTTTGCGACAGCGACTGCTGACGCTCTTCCTCCTGACGTGCCAGGGTCTGCTGCGCCTCCGCGGACAGCCGCGCAGCTTCGGCCTGCGCGATGGTCGCATATTGCAGCTCGACCTGGTTGTTGAGGTTATCCAGCACGGCCTGGGCACCGACCACGCCGGCCTCGGCCTGCGCGACCTGCGCCTGGTAATCGGCGGGATCGATCTGCACCAGGAGATCGCCGGCCCTGACGCGCTGGAAATCGGAGACGGCGACGGTGAGCACCTCGCCGGACACGCGGCTGGAGAGCTGGGTCAATTCGGCGCGCACATAGGCATCATTGGTGGTCTGGATCGTGGCGCTGCCGACCCAGGCATCCCAGCGACTGGTCGCCACCGCGACGAACACCAGCGCGACGAGCACGGCAAAAAGCGGAATCGCGAAGCGGCTCCAGAAGCCGCTTGCTGAAGATTGCGGCTTGGCGGGCGCCGCAGCAGGCGCGGTCTGGCTGGCGGGTGACGGACCATCTTCAACCTGCTCTGCCACACCGCACTCCCTCAATCACGCACCGGAACAACCGACAAACCTATCGCGCGAACCGGCATCCACTTCGCTCGAAAATGCTCTGATAGCACATGACGACGATCATGCCTCAGACGGTCTTTTCCGGCCACCGGCAGAGATCATTGATCAGACATACGTCGCAACGTGGACCGCGGGCGAGGCAGGTGTAGCGGCCATGCAGGATCAGCCAGTGATGGGCGTGCAGCATGAACTCGGTCGGGATCACCTTTTCCAATCCCAACTCGACCTCGAGCGGCGTCTTGCCGGGCGCGAGGCCGGTGCGGTTGCCGACGCGAAACACATGGGTGTCGACCGCCATCGTGTGCTCGCCGAATGCCATGTTGAGCACGACATTCGCGGTCTTGCGGCCGGCGCCGGGCAGCGATTCGATCTCGGCACGCGTGCGCGGCACCTCGCCGCCGAACTCGGCGATCAGCTTCTGCGACAGCGCGATGACGTTCTTCGCCTTGTTGCGATAGAGCCCGATGGTCTTGATGTAGTCGCGCACCCTGTCTTCGCCGAGCTCAAGCATCTTCTCCGGCGTGTCGGCGACCGCGAACAGCGCTCGCGTCGCCTTGTTGACGCCGGCATCGGTCGCCTGCGCCGACAGCACCACCGCAACCAGCAGCGTGTAGGGGTTGAGGTGCTCGAGTTCGCCCTTGGGCTCGGGATTGGCTTTGCGGAACCGGTCGAAAGCCTCGTAGACCTCCTCCGATGTCCATGGCTTCGGCTTTACGGTTCGCTTGGCGGCCTTCTTGGCCGCCTTCTTTGCCCCGCGTTTGGGCAGCAGCCTTGCCGCTTTCGCAGGCTTCTTCTTCGGTGCAGACCGAACGCTTGATGTGCTGGCGCGTTGAGAGCGGATGATTTTGGCCATGAACCGGATATACTGATACGTCATGACCGCAGGCAACGACTTTGATCCGGGCGAAGACCTCAGGGCCAATGACCTCGCGGCTGATGCCGCTGAGGCCGAGCCCAAACTGTTCTCGGCATTGCTGACGCCGCACCGCTCGCTGAATCGCACCGGCTTTATCGTGCTGATGTCGTTCGTCACCGTGGTCAGCTTCATTGCCGGCGCGGTGTTCTGGTGGCTCGGCGCCTGGCCGATCTTCGGCTTCTTCGGCCTCGACGCGCTGGTGATCTATTGGGCGTTCAAGGTCAATTTCCGCACCGCCAAGGCGAGCGAGGAGATCACCGTCACGGCGTCGGAACTGCGGGTGCGCAGGATCAGCCATCGCGGGCATGTGGCGGAATGGGTGCTCAATCCGCTCTGGGTACGGTTCGAACAGATCTCGCATGAGGAGTTCGGCATCGAGCGGCTTTATCTGGTCTCCCGGGGCCGCCGGGTCAGCGTCGGCAGCTTCCTGGGTCCGGACGAAAAGGCCAGCTTCTCCAAGGCCTTGACGGCGGCGCTCAACGCCGCGAAACGCGGCCCGACTTACAACCCCATCCACTAGGTCTTATTTGAGCATGATCTTTTCGGAAAACCGGTCTCCACTTTTCCGGATCATGCTTGTCAGAAATCGGGTGGTTTGGACGCGCCATGGCTCCTAAATCAGACACCATGATGACACTCGCCATACACGACCAGCGCCTGGCCAAGCCGGGCCTCCAGAGCGCCGCGCTGCGCGACTATGACTCGGTTCGGCGCGCCATCGCGTTCATCTCGGAGCATTGGCGCACGCAGCCGACCATCGAAGCGATGGCCGATGCCGCCGCCGTCACGCCGGATGAATTGCACCATCTGTTCCGACGCTGGGCCGGGCTGACGCCGAAGGCCTTCATGCAGGCGCTGACCCTGGACCACGCCAAGAACCTGCTGCGCGATTCCGCCAGCGTGCTCGATGCGGCACTCGACTCCGGCCTGTCAGGGCCGGGACGGCTGCACGACCTGTTCGTCACGCATGAGGCGATGTCGCCGGGCGAATGGAAGACCGGCGCCGGCGGCATGACGCTGCGCTACGGCTTCCATCCCTCGCCGTTCGGCACCGCGATCGTGATCGCAACGGATCGCGGGCTTGCGGGGCTTGCCTTCGCCGATCACGGTGACGAGCAGACCGCATTCGCCGACATGAAGCGGCGCTGGCCGAACGCGACCTATGTCGAGGACACCGACGGCACCACCGCACTGGCACAGCGCGTGTTCGATACACGGTTGTGGCGGGCGGACCAGCCGCTGCGCGTCGTGTTGATCGGCACCGACTTCGAGGTGCGGGTGTGGGAGACGCTGCTCAAGGTCCCGATGGGCCGCGCGGTCAGCTATTCCGACATCGCCTGCAAGATCAACAGCCCGAAAGCTTCGCGCGCGGTCGGCGCCGCGGTCGGCCGCAATCCGGTGTCGTTCGTGGTGCCCTGCCATCGCGCACTCGGCAAGAGCGGCGCGCTGACCGGCTATCACTGGGGCATCACCCGCAAGCAGGCGATGCTGGGCTGGGAAGCCGGCCAGGTCGGATTGCACTAGCTCAATTGCAGGATGGGTTTCGCTTCGCTCTACCCATCCTGCGGGCCTACCCCGCGAGATCGACCTTGGACGCAACGGTGGAATCGGCATTGAGCCGATAGACCACCGGCGCGCCGGTCGCGAGCTCGCGCTTGAGGATCTGCTCGGGCGTCAGCTTTTCCAGCACCATGATCAGCGCGCGCAGCGAATTGCCGTGGGCGGCGATCAGCGTGCGCTGGCCGCGCAGCACGCCGGGCAGGATCTCCTGCACGTAATAGGGCAGCGTGCGCGCCAGCGTGTCCTTCAGGCTTTCGCCGCCGGGCGGCGGCACGTCGTAGGAACGGCGCCAGATCAGAACCTGGTCCTCGCCCCACTTTTTGCGGGCGTCGTCCTTGTTGAGGCCGGAGAGATCGCCGTAATCGCGCTCGTTGAGCGCGAGATTCTTCGTGGTCGGCAAACCGGTCTGGCCGATCTGCTCCAGCATCAGCTTCAGCGTGTGCTGCGCACGGGTGAGGTCGGAGGTGAACGCGACATCGAACGACAGACCCTGCGCCTTCAGCTTGCGGCCGGCCTCGTTGGCTTCGTTGACGCCCTGCTCGGTGAGATCAGGGTCCTTCCACCCGGTGAAGAGGTTCTTCAGATTCCAGTCGCTCTGACCGTGACGAACGAGCACAAGGAGACGATCACTCATTTCAGATTCCGTTTTCGCTTAGCTGGATTTCATTCCGTCGAGCGGCGTCAGTCGCTCAACCCGAGAACGTCGGCCATCGAATACATGCCGGGCTTCTTGCCATGCGCCCACAGCGCCGCCTTCAGCGCGCCCTGCGCGAACAGCGCGCGGTCCTCTGCATGGTGCGAGAGCGTGATGCGCTCGGAGGGGCCGGCAAAGATCACGCTGTGATCGCCGGCCGCAGTGCCGCCGCGCAACGAGGCAAAGCCGATATCGCCCGCGCGCCGCGCGCCGGTGAGGCCATCGCGGCCGCGCGCCGAATGCTGATCAAGCGCGATTCCACGTCCCGCGGCCGCGGCTTCGCCGAGCATCAGGGCGGTGCCCGACGGCGCATCGATCTTGGACTTGTGGTGCATCTCGAGAATTTCGATGTCAAAGCTCTGGTCGAGCGATTGGGCGACGCGCTTGACGAGCGCGGCGAGCAGATTGACACCGAGGCTCATATTGCCGGATTTCACCACGATGGCGCGGTTGGTCACGCTGCGGATCACCGCATCGTCGGACGGCGACATCCCGGTGGTGCCGATGACGTGAACGAGGCCGCGCTCGGCCGCGATTGCGACATTGGCGATGGTCGCGGCCGGCACGGTGAAATCCAGGATGCCGTCGGCGCCGGCCGACATCGACCACAGATCGGCCGACAGCTTGACGTCATTGGCGGGAAGGCCGGCGAGCACGCCGGCGTCCTTGCCGAGCAGTTCCGAGCCCGGCGCTTCCAGCGCACCGACCAGCACCGCCCCCGGGGTCTCGGAAATCACCCGCGTCAGCGTGCGGCCCATCCGGCCGCCGGCTCCCGCAACGATCAAACGCATGTCAGCCATGGCTCACCTCTCCACGCGATATAGCGAGCCAAGGCTGTTCCGGCAACCGAACCGGCTACCCGCGATCAGGGCTGCGGGCCGTCATAGCCCTCGATGATGATGAGGTCGGCGATCGAATGCGGCTGCCGCACCTTGATGTTGGCCTGGTATTCCGGGGAGTTGTAGCAGGCCATCGCGGTTGCGTAGTCGGGGAATTCGATCACGACATTGCGGGAGCGGCTCTCTCCCTCGACGCAGTTGAGCTGGCCGCCGCGCACCACGTAACGGCCGCCGAACTTCTTGAAGATCGCAAGGTTGGCCACCGCGTATGGCTTGTAGCCCTCGTCATTGTGAACGTCGACGCGTCCAATCCAGTATCCCTTCGCCATCTCTGTTCTCCCTCTTGTTGTTCAGGCGAGCGCCTGGGCGATTTCGGCGTGAATGGCTTCGGCTGAAGCCTTCGGATCGGCGGCTTCCATCACCGGGCGTCCGACCACGAGATAGTCGGCGCCGGCGGCGATGGCGCGAGCCGGCGTCATGATGCGCTTCTGGTCGCCGCTCGCCGAGCCTGCGGGGCGGATGCCCGGCGTCACCAGGTTCATCTGATCGCCGACGATCTTGCGCAAGGCGGCGGCCTCCTCGGGCGAGCTGACGAGGCCGTCAACACCAAGCGCCTGCGCCTGCCTGGCGCGCGCTTCGACGAGATCGGAGACGTTGAGGCGATAGCCGGCCGCATGCAGGTCGGTGTCGTCGTAGGAGGTCAGCACCGTCACCGCGAGGATCTTCAGGCCGGACCCGGCGCGTGCCTCGACCGCCGCCTTCATGGTCTGCGGGTAGGCATGCACGGTGAGAAAGGTCGCGCCGAGCCCGGCGACGCTTTCGACCCCGCGCGCGACGGTGTTGCCGATGTCGTGCAGCTTCAGATCGAGGAAGACCTTCTTGCCGCTGCCTGCAAGCTGCTTCGCCAGGATGAGGCCGCCGGCATAACCGAGCTGATAGCCGATCTTGTAAAAGGTGACGGCATCGCCGAGCCGGTCGATCATCGCCTCGGCGCTGGCGACGGACGGCAGATCGAGCGCCACGATCAACCGGTCTCTTGGAGCGATCCTGGCTGGCTGCATGTCACCTCACATCATGCGTTGGGATTGGTCGATCAGCTGCCGCACCAGCGCCTGCATCGCGTCGATGTCGGCCTGGTGCTTCAGATGATCCATATCGTCGTAGGCCTGCTCGGCGAATGACAGCGCGAGCTGGTTCGGGATCACGGTGGCGTGGCACGCCGTCAGGATCAGGCGCAGCGCAGCCAGCGCGCGCGTGCCGCCGAGCCGGTTGCCGGATGCGGCTGAAATCGCGAACGCGCGGCCGTGGAACACCTGACCTCGCACCTCATGCGGATCCTGCACGCGGCTCACCCAGTCGATCGTGTTCTTCACCAGCGCCGGCACCGAGGAATTGTATTCCGGCGTCACGATCAGCACGCCATGATGGGCTCCGATCATCCGCTTCAGATTCACGGCATGCTGCGGCACGCCGGATTTCGCCTGCAGGTCGCCGTCATAGATCGGCAGCGGAAAGTCGCCGAGCGAGATGCGGGTGACGTCGGCGCCGGATTGCACCAGTTCGTGCGCCAGCACGGCCGCCAGCTTCGCATTGAGCGAGCCTGACCGAAGCGATCCGGGGATCACGAGGATTTTCAGCGCGGACATTTTGAAATCGCAGGTAAGGCGCACGCCCGGCGCGACGGCGCCGGGTGGTCAGCCCTTGCGATACACCCAGACCCGCGCGGGCGGAAGGTTCATCCAGATCCGCTCGGAGGCCTCTGTGGACACGCCCGGCAGCGACTTCGGAATCGGAGGCACCACCGAATAGGTGAACTGAATGAACGGCGCGCCGGGTGCGAGCGCCAGGAAGGCGTCACGGACCAGCCTCAGGCGGGTCAGCATCGGCTTGGTGACGAGCGGCAGACCGGAGACCACGGCCGAGGCGGGAGATTTCAGCACCTCCCACAGCGTATCGCGCAGCCTATAGGCGTCCCCCTGGACGACCCTGGCGTGCGGATAGCGTTCGCGCAGCAAGGCGCAGAAGCCGGGATTGTATTCGACCAGGACGAGACGCTTTTGATCCACGCCGTGCTCGATCAGCGCGTTGGTAATCGCCCCGGTGCCGGGTCCAAGTTCGACGACCGGCCCCTCGGCGTCGGGATCGACATATTGCGCCATGGTGCGGGCGAGCAGCCGTCCGGACGGCATCACCGCGCCCATATGCAGCGGCTTCTCCATCCATGAACGGAGAAATCGAACCTCGTCGTCGAGACGGAGGGGCTTCTTCGACGCACGCACGGACGATTGCAAAGGCATGTCGCTACCAGGCGGGGACCGCACAATCGAGCGGTTGTCAGAAAACAGTCACAAAGACGTATAGGTCGAAGTCGTTACGGTCAAGCATAACGACTGCGGCTAGACGGAGCGATTGCCAAAGAAGTCCTTGACCTTAGAGAAGAAACCCGCTGCCTCCGGCTGGGTTGCGCCGGACGACAGCTTTTCGAACTCCATCAGCAGTTCTTGCTGTTTCTTGGTCAGATTCTGCGGCGTTTCGACCACGACCTGGACATACATGTCGCCGGTCTGACGCGAGCGGAGCACCGGCATACCCTTTGATGCGATGCGGAATCGCCGGCTGGATTGGGTGCCGGCCGGCACCTTGACCTTGGTCTTGCCCTTGTCGATGGTCGGCACCTCGAATTCACCGCCGAGCGCTGCGGTCACCATCGAGATCGGCACGCGGCAGTGCAGGTCGGCGCCGTCGCGCTGGAAGAACTGGTGCGTGGTCAGCGACAGGAAGATGTAGAGGTCGCCGGGCGGTCCGCCGCGGACACCGGCCTCGCCTTCACCGGCGAGACGAATGCGGGTGCCGTCCTCGACCCCCGGGGGAATGTTGACTGACAGCGTGCGCTCGCGCGTCACCCGGCCGGAACCGGCGCAGGAGGTGCAGGCATCCTCGATCATCTGGCCGCGACCCTGACAGCCGGGACAGGTCCGCTCCAGCGTAAAGAAGCCCTGGGCCTGCCGGACACGGCCGGCGCCGCCGCAATGCGAGCAGGTCTTCGGCTTGGTGCCGGCCTTGGCGCCGGTGCCCGAGCAGGATTCGCAGGTGACCGAGACCGGAATCTCGATCTGCGCGGTCTTGCCCTGGAAGGCCTCCTCGAGCGTGATCTCCATGTTGTAGCGCAGATCGGCGCCGCGCTCGCGGCCGCCGCTGCGGCGCTGCCCGGCCATGCCGAACAGGTCCTCGAAAATGTCGGAGAAGGATGAGGCGAAGCCGGCGCCGAAGCCGGGACCGCCGCCGCCCATGCCCTGCTCGAAAGCGGCATGGCCGAAGCGGTCATAGGCGGCGCGCTTGTCGCCGTCCTTCAGCACCTCATAGGCTTCGTTGATTTCCTTGAACCGGACTTCGCTGGTGGCGTCGCCCGGATTCTTGTCCGGATGCCATTTCATCGCGAGCTTGCGGAAAGCCGATTTCAGCTTGGTCTCGTCCGCGTTCCGCTCAACCTCGAGGGTCTCGTAATAGCAGCGCTTGGTGGACATCCTTCAATTCCGTCCGAAGTTCGTCGCCATCGCCAAGGATTGCGCCTGTCTGGAAGATGCAGTGATCGCCTTAAAGAAAAATGACCCCCACTCCTCCGAGACGCGGCGCGTGCTCTTTGGTGTGAGGGCCATGATCGCAAGCCCGCGCCTAAGCAGACTTCTTGTTGTTCTTGTCGTCGTCGACCTCGGTGAACTCCGCGTCGACAACGTCATCCTTAGCAGCGTCCTTGGCCGCATCGGCCTCGGCCTGCTGCTTGTACATGGCCTCGCCGAGCTTCATCGAAGCCTGCGCCAGCGTGTTGGTCTTGGCCTTGATCGCCTCGGCGTCGTCGCCCTTCAGCGCTTCCTTGAGGTCGCTGACGGCGTCTTCGATCGCGCGGCGCTCGGTGTCGGCGATCTTCGAACCGTGTTCGGCCAGAGCCTTCTCGGTCGAGTGAACCAGACCGTCGGCATGGTTCTTGGCGTCGACAGCCTCGCGGCGCTTCTTGTCCTCGGCCGCGTTGACCTCGGCGTCCTTGACCATCTTGTCGATGTCGGCCTCGGACAGACCGCCGGATGCCTGGATCCGGATCTGCTGTTCCTTGCCGGTCGCCTTGTCCTTGGCCGAGACGTTGACGATGCCGTTGGCGTCGATGTCGAAGGTCACCTCGATCTGCGGCATGCCGCGCGGAGCCGGCGGAATGCCCATCAGGTCGAACTGGCCGAGCATCTTGTTGTCGGCCGCCATTTCACGCTCGCCCTGGAAGACCCGGATGGTGACGGCGCCCTGATTGTCTTCGGCGGTCGAGAACACCTGGCTCTTCTTGGTCGGGATCGTGGTGTTGCGGTCGATGATGCGGGTGAACACGCCGCCCAGCGTCTCGATGCCCAGCGACAGCGGGGTCACGTCGAGCAGCAGCACGTCCTTGACATCGCCCTGCAGCACGCCGGCCTGGATCGCAGCGCCGATTGCGACGACCTCGTCGGGATTGACGCCCTTATGCGGCTCCTTGCCGAAGAACTGCTTCACGACTTCCTGAATCTTCGGCATGCGGGTCATGCCGCCGACCAGCACCACTTCGCCGATCTCGCCGGCGGTCAGGCCGGCATCCTTCAGCGCCTTGCGGCACGGCTCGATGGTCTTCTCGACGAGATCGGCCACCAGCGCCTCGAACTTGGCGCGGGTCAGCTTCATCGTCAGATGCTTCGGACCGGTCTGGTCAGCCGTGATGAACGGCAGGTTGATTTCGGTCTGCGTGGTCGACGACAACTCGATCTTGGCCTTCTCCGCAGCTTCCTTCAGGCGCTGCAGGGCGAGCTTGTCGTTGCGCAGGTTGATGCCCTGCTCCTTCTGGAATTCGTCGGCGAGATAGCCGACCAGGCGCATGTCGAAATCTTCACCGCCCAGGAAGGTGTCGCCGTTGGTCGACTTCACCTCGAACACGCCATCGCCGATCTCGAGGATCGAGACGTCGAAGGTGCCGCCGCCGAGGTCGTACACGGCGATCGTGCCGGACTTCGACTTGTCGAGACCGTAGGCGAGCGCGGCAGCCGTCGGCTCGTTGATGATGCGCAGCACTTCGAGGCCGGCGATCTTGCCGGCGTCCTTGGTGGCCTGACGCTGCGCGTCGTTGAAATAGGCGGGAACCGTGATGACGGCCTGCTCGACCTTCTGGCCGAGATGCGCCTCAGCGGTCTCCTTCATCTTCTGCAGAATGAAGGCCGAGACCTGCGAGGGCGAATAGGTCTTGCCATCGGCTTCGACCCAGGCGTCGCCGTTCGATGCCTTGACGATCTTGTAGGGAACGAGCTTCTTGTCCTTCTCGACCATCGGGTCGTCATAGCGGCGGCCAATGAGGCGCTTCACCGCGAAGAACGTACGCTCGGGATTGGTCACCGCCTGGCGCTTCGCCGGCTGGCCGACGAGGCGCTCGCCATCGTCAGTGAAGGCAACGATCGACGGCGTCGTCCGCATGCCCTCGGCATTCTCGATCACCTTGGCGTTCTTGCCATCCATTACGGCGACGCACGAATTCGTGGTGCCGAGGTCGATCCCAATGACCTTACCCATGGTTTTCATATCCTCTTTGCTACGGCAGGTTGGTTGGGCCCTGACGGCGCTCCGTACCGAACCCCCAGACGTTCACATACTCGCGATATTGCGACGGTGAGCCTGATATAGGAGAGAGGGTCCTGCCCGCAAGGACTGGACGCAACGTTGAGGCCTGAAAAGACTGACGTTTGAAAGATTGTGTCAGCCCGGCTGCGGCGCCGGTTCAACCCCGATCCAAGTTAACAAATCGGCAATGATGCCGCCCGCCGTCGACCGCGAACATCCGCCACGCGACGTCCGCGCTGTTGAGTGAACACTCACAAACGTCGTATGCGAGAGCGGCGCACAGGCCGAGGGCGCGCTGTTTGGCCGCTGGTGGCCGATCGTCGGAAACGTCGGGAAACTGGAAAGTGCCAGCCAATCGGGACGAAAAGCCCATGGAATCGGGCCTGCAGGCCCGGAGGGCGGCTTTGGCGGCCTGTTGCAGGGTCATCAAAACCGCTAAAAGCGGTCCGACTGAAAGAGGCCATCCAGCCCTGCACCGGCCCCGTTGCGCGGCCACCAAGCAAAACCGGTAGATCCCCATGACGCCTTTTCGACTTCTCGTTGCGGTTGCCTTGCTGCTTGCTGCCACCTGTCGTGGCTTTGCCGCCGACGTGGTGTTTCCGCCGGGCGCGCATGTCGGGATGAAGCCGCTGGTGGGCCTCAACCGCGCCAGGTCGTTCATCGGCTTCGAGACCGAGGACCAGGGCGTGAAGGTCTTGATCGCCGATCTGCCCGCGGACGCCTACAACGAGGTCGTGAGCGCCTTCAAGGCCAACCCGGCCGGTAGCGGAAACATCAAGCCGGAGAGCCTCGAGACGCCGGCCGGCCTCGCCTATTACACCGTGGAGAGCGCGCGTGACGGCACCACCAATGTGCGGCGCTATTCCATGATCCTGCCGGGACCGACCTTCTCCGGCTATGTCGCGGTCCAGGTGCCGGAGAACGCCAGCAAGATCTACACCGACGACGCCGTGCGGCAGATGTTCGCCACCGCCCAGATCCGCAACGAGGTGCCGGTCGACGAACAGCTCGGCATGATGCCGTTCAAGGTCACCGAGCTCGGCAGCTTCAAGAATGTCCGCATGCTGGCGCCGGGCGCCGCGCTGCTGATGGCCGACGGCGACGACAGGGGCCTTGAGACCAAGCCCTTCATGCTGCTTGGCATCATCGGCTCGGCCCCGGCCACACCGGATGATCGCGGCCGCTTCGCCCAGCAGATCGCCACCACCATCCCCGGCGTGCGCGACGGGCGGATCACCATGTCCGAACCGATCCGGATCGACGGCCAGCCCGGCTTCGAGACGCGCATCGACGCCGTCAGCGGCAAGGACAATACCCCGGTGACCATCGTGCAGTGGCTGCGGTTCGGCGCGCAAACATCGATGCGCATCATCGGCAGCTCCCCGCGCACCGATTGGGAGAAGGCCTTCCCGCGCTTCCGCGCGGTGCGCGACGGCATCCAGCCGCGCGGCTGACAGGCCCGCCGAAAAATCGGACTTTCGCAGCTCCACGAACGGAACTAGCCTCCTCGCACGGTTATCAGAGCGAGGAGGGGCGGCGATGTTGGATCGACGACAGGTCGTTGCAGGGCTCGGTACGCTGGCGCTTGCCGCGCTGGTTCCAAAACATCTCTGGGCGGCTGCGATCAAGCCCGACGACGGCTCCGCGCTGCTCGTGATCGACGTCCAGAACTGCTTCCTGCCCGGCGGCAGCCTCGCGGTGAAGGACGGCGAGCAGGTGGTGCCGGTGATCAACCGGATCGCCAAGAGCTTTGCCAATGTGGTGATGACGCAGGACTGGCACACGCCCGGACACATCTCCTTTGCCTCGACCCATTCCGGCAAGAAGCCGTTCGAGACCGTCGACCTTGCCTATGGCAAGCAGGTGCTGTGGCCCGACCACTGCGTGCAGGGCACCGACGGCGCCTCGCTGTCGAAGGAACTCGCGATCCCGCAGGCCGAGCTGATCATCCGCAAGGGGTTTCACAAGGACGTCGACAGCTACTCCGCCTTCACCGAGGCCGACGGCAAGACCACCACCGGGCTCGCCGCCTATCTGAAGGCGCGCAATGTCGAGCGGGTTTTCGTGGCCGGGCTCGCCACCGATTTCTGCGTGGCATGGACCGCGCTCGATGCGCGCAAGGCCGGCTTCGAGACCTATGTGGTGGAAGATGCCTGCCGCGGCATCGACACGCAGGGATCGCTCGCCAAGGCCTGGGACGACATGGCCAAGGCCGGCGTCAAGCGCATCCAGTCCTCGGATATCGCGTAGGACGCTGCCTCGCGAGATCCGCATGGCCGAGTCTGCGTCACCCCTTGCATTCGATCTCGCGCAGCGCCTGCCATCGCCGCGCCTGGCGGGCCTGATCGTCCGGATCACCGGTTATCGCGAGACCGCAACCGGCCGGTTCGCACAACGACAGACCGCGCCGCTGATCGTCCCGCTGATCATCAGTTTCGGCTCGCCGTTCCTGATCGCGCTCTCGCGCGAGCCCGGCGCGGCCGATCGTCAGCTCAGCTTCGCCGCCGGCCTGCATGCCGGGCCTGTCTACATCGAGTCCGACGGCCACGCCGCCTGCGTGCAGGTCGATTTCACTCCGCTCGGCGCCTACGGCTTCTTCGGCGCCGCCGTGACCGACCTGGTCGGGCGCATGGTCGATATCGACGATGTGCTCGGCCATGATGGCCGTCGTCTGCGCGAGCAACTCGGCGCCGTGACGTGCTGGCAGCGCCGCTTCGACCTGATCGAGGCGTTCGTGCTGCGCCGCGCCGGCCACATGCCGTCTCCCGAAGTCGCGTTCGTCTATCGAAAACTGGCGCGGGCGGCCGGCACTATCAGCATCACGGCATTGGCCGACGAGATCGGCTGGAGCCGCAAGCATCTGGCCGGCCGGTTTCGGTCCGAACTCGGCCTCGCCCCCAAATCGCTGGCGCGCATGATGCGGTTTCACCGGGCGAGCCGGCTGGCACAAAGCGGCGCAGCGCTTGGCTGGGCGGGGATCGCGGCGGAAAGCGGCTATGCCGACCAGGCCCATCTCGCCCGCGAGTTCGTCGAGTTCGCAGGCGAACCGCCAACCGCCTGGGCGCGCCGCCAGGCGCTGACCGACCGCCGGCTGGTTCACGCCGGCGATGGGCTGGCTGACTGGTAACAAACCTTCAAGCCAACGCCGCGTTGCCTCGTGCAGGATGGCGCCGTCAGCCAAGGAGGTGAGCGACCATGACGCACGACATCGAACCGCCCCGCATCTACCCGACCCTGCGCTGCAAGGACGCCGAGGCGATGACCAATTGGCTCACGACAGTGCTTGGGTTCAGCGAACACGTCGTCTACCGCGATGGCGGCGTGATCCATCACGCCGAGCTCGCTTACGGTTCCTCGATGCTGATGCTGGGCCAGAGCCGTGACGACGCATATGGCAGGCTGGTCGGCGACCTCGACCACCGCCGCACCGACTCGATCTATATCGCCATCGACGATCCCGACGCGCTGCACGCGAAGGTCAAGGCTGCCGGCGCCAAGATCGAGATGGAACTGCGAGACACCGACTATGGCAGCCGCGACTTCGCCTGTCGCGATCCGGAAGGCAATCTCTGGAGCTTCGGCACCTATTGTCCGAAGGCACACGAGAAGCCGCGACCGTGAGCCCGCGCAATCCGCGAGCTCACAAACGGGCAGCCGGGATCGGACGGATCAGGCGGTGATGTCGGCGGTCGGGGCGGCCTTGGCGCCGCCCTTGGAGACGCCGACCAGGGCCGGACGCAGGATGCGCTCGCCGATCATGTAACCGGCCTGCACGACCTGCACTACGGTGCCCGACGGCACCGACGGATCAGGCACCTCGAACATCGCCTGCTGGAAGTTCGGATCGAACTTCTCGCCGATCGGGTCGAACTTCTTGACGCCGTTCTTCTCCAGCGCGTTGAGCAGCGAACGTTCGGTCAGCTCGACGCCTTCGATCAGCGCCTTCAGGCCGGGATCGGCGGCCTCCTTCGTCTCGGCCGGCACAGCGTCGAGCGCGCGCTGCAGGTTGTCGGCGATATCGAGCACGTCGCGGGCAAAGCCGGTGATGCCGTAGGTCTTGGCGTCGCTGACCTCGCGGCGGGTGCGCTGACGGAGGTTCTCCATCTCGGCCAGCGTGCGCAGCGTCCGGTCCTTCGCCTCGGCGAGTTCCTTGATCAGCGCCTCGGCCGATCCGGCCTCGGGCTCGTCAGGCATGATGTAGGGCTTCGAGACCACGGGTTCACCCGTCGGCGCCGAATTCTCGGTGTTGTCATTGGCCCGGTTCGGATCGGTCATGGCTTGCCTTCTCGAAAACTCGCGTCGGTTCAAATCTTGGGGATTGCTTGCCGGGATATCGTGCTTTGGGCGGCGAAAATCAAGCGCAACATACCGGTCTCGGGAACTGGGATCTCCGGCTTGGGTGAAGAAAACCCGTCAAATGAAAGCGAAATCGCCCTCCGGTCAGCCGCCCAGCATCTTGCTGACGATGCGCGCGGCATAATCGACGGTCGGGATCACCCGCGCATAGTTCAGCCGCGTCGGTCCGATCACGCCGAGGACGCCCACGATCCGCCCCTGGGCGTCGCCGTACGGCGCGATGATGGTCGAGGAACCCGACAGCGAGAACAGCTTGTTCTCCGAGCCGATGAAGATCCGCACGCCCTCGCCGCGTTCGGCGCGGCCGAGCAGATCGATCACGCCGCGCTTGGTTTCGAGATCGTCGAACAGCGACTTGATGCGCTCGAGGTCGTCGAGCGCATGCAGGTCCTCGAGCAGATTGGCGTGACCGCGCACGATCAGCTGGCGGTCCTCGTTCTCGCCGCCGGACCAGCTCGCGATGCCCGCCGCGACCACCTTTTGCGTGAGCTGATCGAGCTCGGCGCGGTTTTGCGTCAATGCCGTCTCGAGCTCAAGCCGCGCTTCAGCCAGCGTCCGGCCGCGGATCCGCGCATTGAGGAAGTTGGTTGCTTCGGTCAGGGCCGAGGATGGAACCCCCGGCGGCAGCGCCAGCACGCGGTTTTCGACCTGGCCGTCTTCGCCGACCAGCACGACCAGCGCCTTCTCCGGCTCGAGCCGCACGAACTCGATGTGCTTCAGCCGCGCATTCGACTTTTGCGTCAGCACCACCGCCGCGGCGCGGGTCAGTCCCGACAGGCGCGTCAAGGCTTCGCCAAGCGCGGCCTCGACGGATTGCGCGCGTCCGACGGCCGCAAGCTGGGTCTGGATCGATTGACGCTCGGCCTCGGTGAGGTCGCCGACCTGCATCAGCGCGTCGACGAAGAAGCGCAGCCCGAGTTCGGTCGGCAACCGGCCGGCGGAGGTGTGCGGCGCATAGATCAGGCCGAGCTGCTCGAGATCCGACATCACATTGCGGACCGAGGCCGGCGACAGCGGTAATGCGATCAGGCGTGAAATGTTGCGCGAACCGACCGGCTCGCCGGTCGCGAGGTAGCTTTCGACGATTTGACGAAAAATGTCGCGCGAACGCTCATTGAGCTGGGCGAGCCCGGCATGCGGCGCGATCAGGCCAATCGGATCGTGGTGAGTCACACTCCAGTCCCTCACAATTACTGCATAATTTGTCGATCCGGGAGGCCGATGACAAGCATGCATTCGGCCCCCTCGTACCGGACCATACCGGGGCCGAAAACCCTTGCCGCTGCCCCTTCCCGCTCCTACAAGCACGGCCAGCCAATTTTCTCGGATTTCTGGAGGATTTCATGCGGCCAAGCCGCCGTGCACCCGATGAACTGCGTCCCGTGTCGCTGGAACGCGGCGTCGTCAAATATGCCGAGGGTTCCTGCATGGTGAAGTTCGGCGACACCCATGTGCTGGTGACCGCCACGCTGGAAGAGCGGTTGCCGCCGTGGCTGAAGGGACAGGGCCGCGGCTGGGTCACCGCCGAATACGGCATGCTGCCGCGTGCCACCCTGGAACGCACCCGCCGCGAGGCCTCGGCCGGCAAGCAGGGCGGCCGGACGGTCGAGATCCAGCGGCTGATCGGCCGCTCGCTGCGCGCGGCGGTCGATCTCGAGGCGCTCGGCGAACGCCAGATCACGGTCGATTGCGACGTCATCCAGGCCGACGGCGGCACCCGGACCGCCTCGATCACCGGTGCCTGGGTGGCGCTGGCCGACTGCATCAACTGGATGAAGACCCGCAACATGCTGAAGGCCAATGTGTTGCGCGACAATGTGGCGGCGATCTCCTGCGGCATCTACCAGGGCACGCCGGTGCTCGATCTCGACTATGCCGAGGATTCCGAAGCCGACACCGACGCCAATTTCGTCATGACCGGTGACGGCCGGATCATCGAGGTGCAGGGCACCGCCGAGAAGACGCCATTCTCGGAAGGCGAATTCCTGGCGCTGATGGCGCTGGCGCGCAAAGGTGTCGCGCGTCTGGTCGACTTGCAAAAGATCGCGGTGGCGTAGTCAGATTGGCCATGCACCGCCGAATCACCGGAAGGCTCGTCATCGCCACCCATAATCCCGGCAAGCTTGCCGAGATGCGGGAACTGCTGGCGCCGCACGGCGTGGAGGCGGTGTCGGCCGGCGAGCTCGATCTCGCCGAGCCCGAGGAGACCGGCGACAATTTTCGCGCCAACGCGGCGATCAAGGCGATCGCGGCTGCGAAGGCGACCGGACTGCCCGCCTTCGCCGACGATTCCGGCCTCGTGGTCGACGCGCTCGACGGCGCGCCCGGGATCTACTCGGCGCGCTGGGCCGGCGAGGGCAAGGACTTCATGGCGGCGATGACGCGGATCGAGCGGCTGCTGCAGGAACGCGGCGCCACCGCACCGGACCGGCGCAAGGCGCACTTCGTGTCGGCGTTGTGCGTGGCCTGGCCCGACGATCATCTCGAGGAGGTCGAGGCGCGCGTCGATGGAGCCCTGGTCTGGCCGCCGCGTGGCACTGCCGGCTTTGGCTACGATCCGGCCTTCCTGCCGGATGGCTACACGCGGACCTTCGGCGAGATGACCAGCATCGAGAAGCACGGCCTGCCGCCGCTCGGGCTCGGCCTGTCGCATCGCGCCCGCGCCTTCGTGAAGCTCGCGGAGATCTGCCTTGAGCCACGCTGACCGAGAAGCCTTCGGCGTCTACGTGCACTGGCCGTTCTGCCTGTCGAAATGCCCGTATTGTGATTTCAACAGCCACGTGCGGCATGCGCCCGTCGACGAGGCGCGTTTCGTGCGCGCGTTCGCCCGCGAGATCGAGACGACCGCCGCGCGCGTGCCGGGGCGTCAGGTGTCCTCGATCTTCCTCGGCGGCGGCACGCCGTCGCTGATGCAGCCGCAGACCGTCGGTGCCGTGCTCGATGCCATCGCCAAGCACTGGACGGTGGCGCGCGATGTCGAGGTCACGCTCGAGGCCAATCCGACCAGCGTCGAGGCGACACGCTTTCGCGGCTATCGCGCAGCCGGCGTCAACCGCGTCTCGCTCGGCGTGCAGGCGCTCGATGACGCCTCGTTGAAGGCGCTGGGCCGCCTGCACACCGCCCGCGAGGCGCTCGACGCGGTCACGATCGCGCGCGCTGCGTTCGACCGTTACTCGTTCGATCTGATCTATGCCCGCCCCGACCAGACGCCGCGGATGTGGGCCGATGAACTGAAGCAGGCGATCTCGGAAGCGGCCGAGCATCTGTCGCTCTACCAGCTCACGATCGAGGAAGGCACGCCGTTCTTCGGACTGCATGCCGCCGGTAAATTGCAGACGCCGGATGAGGCGACCGCGCGCGCGCTCTACGACGTGACGCAGGAGGTCTGCGCGCGCGAGGGATTGCCGGCCTACGAGATCTCCAATCACGCCCGCGCCGGCGCGGAGTGCAAGCACAACCTCGTCTACTGGCGCGGTGAGGAATATGCCGGCATCGGCCCCGGCGCACATGGAAGGCTCGACATCGATGGCGTCAGGCACGCGACCGCAACCGAGCGGCGCCCCGAGGCTTGGCTGTTGAACGTCGAGGAGCGCGGTCACGGCGTCGTCAGCGATGACAGCCTCAACAGCGAAGAGCGCGCCGACGAGTTTCTGCTGATGGGGCTGCGGCTCGCCGAGGGCATCGATCCCAAGCGCTATGCGAAGCTCTCCGGCCGCCAGCTCGACCCGCACCGGATCGCGATGCTGCGCGAGGAAGGCGCGATCGCCGTCGACGCCGACGGACGGCTCCGCGTGACCAAGTCGGGATTCCCGGTGCTCGACGCGGTCGTTGCGGATCTCGCCGCCTAAAGCGCGATGAGATTAGGTTGAATCGTCATCGCGCCTTAGCTCTTTGTTTGAGCATGATCTTTTCGGAAAACCGCTTCGCACTTTTCCGGATCATGCTTTAGGTGCACGCTGCCAAAATATCGAAAACAACCCCATGCAAAGGAGCTGGCGGGTGCCGGCGCTCGACAAGGCAGCTTGACCGCCCGACGAAAATTAGGCGCCAAAACTCTTCGGCGAGCCTGCGACCGGCGTGCTGCCGCCTGAGGCCACCTTCATGACCGCAAGGCCGCGCTCATTGGTGCCGTCGGAGCGGAAGCGGAACAAACCGTCGATACCGGCAAAGCCGGACGGATTGGTCAACGTCTCCGGTGCAAAGCGCTGCGCGCCTTGCGTGCGTGCGAGCGCCGCCATCAGCGCCACCGCATCATAGGCAAGCGTCGCGGTGCGCACCGGCTCGCCGCCATATTTGCTGCGGTAACGGCCGGCGAAGCTGCGGAAGCCGGATGGATCGGGCGCGGCGTAGAGGCCGCCCTGCAAGACGGGGGTCGCGAACACCCGCGGATTGTCCCACAGCCCGGTGCCGAGCAGCTGGATGTTGCGCAGGTTGGCGCCGGCTGCGGTCAAGGCATCGGCGGTCGCGACGACCGAATCACCATCGTCGGCGATCAGCAGCGCATCGGCCTGGCCGAGCGCCTGCGCCACGGTTCGCGCCGGCGTCGCGCGATCGGCGCCATATTTCTCGAATGCGACGACGCGGCCGTTCTTGCGGCCGACCGCCTGCTTGAACGCGGCCTCGACCACGTTGCCATAGGCATTGTCCGGCACCATCGCGGCGAACGAGCGCTTTCCGATCCCCGCCGAGTAGTCGACGATGCGGTTGATATCGGACTCCGGCAGGAAGCTCAGCAGATAGACGCCGCGCCCGGCCACGCTCGAATCGGTGGAGAATGCGATCACCGAGGTTCCGCGCGGCCGCGTCAGTTGCGCGACGGCCGGCACCGAGCCTGCGAACAGCGGTCCCAGAATGATCTCGGCGCCTTCGGACAGTGCCTGCTGGGCACCCTGCGATGCGCCCTGCGGGCTGCCGCCATCGTCCTTGATCAGGAGCTGGATGTTCGGGTTCTGAAATTCCGCCAGCGCCATTTCGGCCGCGTTCCGCATCGACTGGGCGGCAAGCCCGGCATTGCCGGAAGCCGACAGCGGCAGGATCAGGCCGATCTTGACCTGCCCGGTGCCGACCGCCTGCGGCTGCTGCTGCGGTCCGGCGGGACCGCCTTCCTGGTTGCCGCCGAACGGGGTGGAAAACTGGCTCAAGCTCTGCTGCACGCCGGAACAGGCCGTCAGCAACGGCGCGCCCACGATGAGGCCGAGCGCGGTCCGCCGGGTGGTGCCCGACGGCGGGGACTTGCGGTGATGCGGGCCTTCCATCGTCTCTCTTCTCTTGGCCGACCGTGATCAGCCAGGACTCCATCCAGCTCTGATGAGGCGGGTGGATTCAGGCATATTCTCGGCGAATAGTTAACTAAAACAAAAGGATTATGGCCCCGCGGCGCCCTTGCCGCGGCCTCCATTTCCCCGTCAGGCAGCGTTCCGTCACCGCCGTTTGCGGATGTGGCGCAAGCGCTGCCATCCCTCTAGATTGGCATTATGCGCGCAAAAGCCAGTTCCCTCCACAGTTCGGATGCCACAACAGGCGCTGCGGCCAAAACCTTTTCGATCGGCGGCCAGCAATTGGCCGCGCCAAGGGCGGCACCCGGGCTCCATCTGGTCGCGACCCCGATCGGAAATCTCGCCGACATCACCCTGCGCGCGCTGGAAACGCTGGCCGGTGTCGACGTCATCGCCTGCGAGGACACAAGGATCACCCGCCGGCTGACCGAGCGTTATGCGATCGCCGCCGAGCTCGCGCTCTACCACGAGCATAATGCGGCCCAGGCCCGCCCCAAGATCCTGGAGCGCCTGGCGCAGGGCGCCGCGATCGCGCTGGTCTCGGACGCGGGCACGCCGCTGATCTCCGATCCCGGCTTCAAGCTGGTGCGCGACGTCTGCGCCGCCGGGCATGCCGTCATCGCGGTGCCGGGACCATCATCGGTGCTGACGGCGCTGTCGGTCGCGGCATTGCCGACCGACCGGTTTTTCTTCGAGGGATTTTTACCCGCGAAGGAGCACGCGCGTCGCGCCCGGCTCAACGAGCTGGCGAGGATCGATTCGACGCTCGTGATGTTCGAATCGGGCAATCGCGTACAGGACACGCTGCGCGATCTGGCCGCGATCATGGCCGGCCGCGATGCCGCGATCTGCCGCGAGCTGACCAAGCTGCACGAGGAGATCACGCGCGCGCCGGTCGCCGAGCTGGCAGCAAGCGCGGACGCGCTGGAAACACGCGGCGAGTTCGTGCTGGTCATCGGACCTCCGGCCGATGATGCCGGGGTGATGGACCAGGATACGCTCGACGATCTGCTGCGGGCGCAGCTCGCCCGCGGCAGCGTCAAGGATGCGGTCGCCCATGCGGTCGAACTGTCGGGCCGGCCGCGCCGCGAGGTCTATGCCCGTGCCCTCGAGCTTGCGAAGACCATCGGGGACGGCAATGGCGAAGACTGACAGCGCCTCGCCCGAGCGCGTCGCGGCGTTCCGGACCGGCATCTCGGCGGAGAGCCGCGCCGCAGCCCTTCTGATCGCCAAGGGCTATCGCATCCTTGCACGACGCTTCCGTACCCCCTTTGGGGAGATCGACCTGGTGGTGCGCCGGCGCAATTTGCTGGCCTTCGTCGAGGTCAAGGCCCGTGCCAGCCTCGACGACGCCGCCTATGCGGTGACGCCGCGCCAGCAGCTGCGCATCATCAATGCCGCCCAGGCCTGGCTGATGGCGCATCCCGAACATGCCGAATTTGAGCTCAGATTCGACGCCGTGCTGATTGCGCCGAAGAGCCTGCCGCGCCATCTGTTAGCGGCATTCGATGCAAGCCCTTAACGTTATCCTCAGACCTCGCGGAACATGCCTATGAAATTGAAGATCGCCGTCCAGATGGATCCCATCGTGCGCATCAATATTCGCGGCGATTCGACCTTTGCGCTGCTGCTCGAGGCGCAGAAGCGCGGCCACGGCATTTCCTACTACACGCCCGACAAGCTATCGCTGCGCGGCGAGGAGCTGGTGGCGCCGGTGCAGCCTCTCACCGTGCGCGACGAGGTCGGCAATCACTTCACGCTGGGCGAGCCGAAGCGCGAGGCGCTCAACGGCTTCGACGTCGTGCTGCTGCGTCAGGATCCGCCGTTCGACCTCGCCTACATCACCTCGACCCATTTCCTCGAGCGCATCCATCCGAAGACCTTGGTCGTCAACGACCCGGCCAGCGTGCGCAACGCGCCGGAAAAGCTGTTCGTGATGAATTTCCCGCAGCTGATGCCGCCGACCCTGATCTCGCGCGATCTCGACGAGATCAACGCATTCCGCGACCAGCATGGCGCCGTCGTCATGAAGCCGTTGCACGGCCATGGCGGCGCCGCCGTCTTCCGCGTGATGCCGCAGGACATGAACTTCGGCTCGCTGTTCGACATGTTCTCCGTCACGTTCAAGGAGCCCTGGGTGATCCAGCGCTTCCTCCCCGAGGTGAAGCATGGCGACAAGCGCATCATCCTGGTCGACGGCGAGTTCGCTGGCGCCGTCAACCGCGTGCCGGCGGCGGACGATCTGCGCTCCAACATGGTCCGTGGCGGCGCAGCCGCGGCGACCGAGCTCTCCGATCGCGAGCGCGAGATCTGCGCCACGCTCGGACCTGCGCTGCGCGAACGCGGCCTGCTGTTTGTCGGCATCGACGTGATCGACGGCAACCTCACCGAGATCAACGTCACCTCGCCGACCGGCATCCGCGCAATCCAGCGGCTCAATGGCCCCGACGTCGCGGCGATGATCTGGGATACCATCGAGAAGAAGCGCGCCGCCAGATAACCCTTCCTTGTGCGCCGCACGGCCGGCTGAAATCCAGCCAGCGTTCGACCACGCATGCGTTCTCCTTATTCTTCTTGCCAGCTTGCGCGGGCGAGGGCAGCATCCTCTTGCCTGCGTCAGGTCAAGCGGCGGGTCAACGCGCGGGCAACAACGCGAAAACATCATAAAAATTGTGGAGGAAGACGTTATGACGCTCAATGTCTCACGACGATCCTTGCTCGCGCTCGGTGCCGGTCTCGGCGCCAGCACCCTGCTCGGGGGCACCGCACAGGCACGCGCGCCGAAGCTCGGCACGCAGACACCCTACTGGCACCGCTTTATGCTCGGCGAAGCCGAAGTGACCGTCGTATCCGACGGACCGCTTCCGCTCGGCGACCCCTCCGGCACCTTCACCGGTGTGCCGAAGGAGGAGGTGAAGAAGATGCTCTCCGACAACTTCCTCTCGCCCGACAATGTCGTGCTCGAGCAGAATTCGCCGATCGTCAACACCGGCGACAAGCTGATCCTGTTCGATACCGGCATGGGCACCTCGAAGGCCTTCGGTCCGACCACCGGCCGGCAGCAGAAGAGCATGAAGGAAGCCGGCATCAAGCCGGAGGACATCGACGCCGTCGTGCTGTCGCACGCGCATATCGATCATATCGGCGGCATTGTCGGCGCCGACGACAAGCCGCTGTTTCCGAATGCGCAGTACTACATCGCCCAGAGCGATCTCGAGTTCTGGACCGACGAAGGCAAGATGGGCAGCCCGTTGAAGGATTTCATCGTGCATGCCCGCAAGAACCTGCTGCCGGTGCGCGACCGCATCGTGTTCTTCAAGGACGGTCAGGAATTCCTGCCCGGCGTGACGGCAATCGCAGCGCCCGGCCACACCGTGGGCCACACCATCTTCATGGTGAGCTCGGGCGGCAAATCCTTCGCGTTCCTCGGCGACCTCTCGCATCACGCGGTGCTGCTGCTGGAGCGTCCGCGGATGGAATTCTCCTACGACACCGATCCGAAGCAGGCGGCTGCGTCGCGGGTCAAGCTGCTGGAGATGCTGGCCGCGAACAAGACGGCCGTGATGTCCTATCACTTCGCCTGGCCGGGCTACGGCCACGTCGCCAAGATCGGCGAAGGCTTCCACTACTATCCAGAGCCGATGCAGATGAACCTGTGACGGGCTGATTGCGAAGATGGACCGCCTCGGGAGCGGCCGCCGCCGCTCCCGAATGCATTTGTCGCCCGGTGTAAGGAGCCCACGGGGCGCCCGGCCTATTCCGCCGGCGCAAGGCGGCTCTCGGAGCGAGTGCGCATCGTCTCTCGCGCGCCAATCCGCGCACGACGTTTGCGCCACCAGATCACGACGCCGGTCACCGACAGCGCCGCGACCACCAATCCCATCAGCGAGATCAGGATGCGCCCGGGCAAGCCGGCGATCCGGCCGGAATGCAACGGAAACTGCATCTGCACGAACACGTCGGCCGCGGTGCCGACCCATGGCAGCCGTTCGCCGAGCGGACGGCCGTCCTCGCTGTCGTAGTAAAGCTGCGCCGGCCCGACGCCCGCGGCGCCATGTTCGTCGCCCGGCTCGAAGAATGCGACCGCATAGACGCCGTGGGCCGGACCATAATTGATCGAACCGATCGGTGTGGTCCAGCCGCGGGCCTTGCCGTCGGCCGCGGCCCGCGTGGCGATCTCCGCATAGGTCATCCTTGGCTCGATCGGATCGTCGAGATGACGGTATGGTCGCTGCTCGTAGGGTGTCGGCGTGTAGTTGGACACGGTCTTCATCAACGGCGAGAACACCTCGAAAAAGAGGTTCAGCGAGAATGCCGTGAATGCGATCACGAACAGCAAGGCCCAGGTCCACAGGCTGAAGGCGCGATGAATGTCGAAATTGATTCGATAGGCGCTGCCTGAGGTCTTGATCTTCCAGGCCGGCGCCCAGCGGGTCCAGAAACCCTTGCCGCGCCGGCCTGATATCGCCGACGCCCGTTCCGCCTTTGCACGCCGCCGCGACGGCAGGGTCAGGTAGAAGCCGACGAAACAATCGATCGTCCAGATCACGGCGATGATGCCGAGGAAGCGCATGCCCCAGCGATCGCTGCCCCAGAATTCGGGGATGTGCATCGTGTAGTGCAGCTTGTAGAGGAACGAGACGAAGTTTTCGCGGGTCACCGGCCAGACCGCGCCCCAATAGCGGCGTCCGAGCTCGACGCCGGTGTTCGGATCCAGAAAGACCTGGTTATAGTCGAGCGTGTAACGTGTGCCGGTCGCCGGATCGATCCGCGGCAGCACGAAGAACCACAGCGACTCGTCTTTCTCCGCCGTCATGAACATGTGGACGACGCGGGCGCGATGATCGCGCTGCTCGATCAGCCGGACGAGCTCGACCGACGGGATCGCGGGTCCGGAGCTCGTCACCTCGAACAGCTTCCTGTTGAGCACATCGTCGATCTCGTGGTCCCACGAGATGATCGCGCCGGTGACGCCCGAGAAGAACAGGAAGGCCGCGGTGAGAAGACCCGCCCAGCGATGCAGTCGTCCGAAGATGGATCTCATGTGCATTTCAGCATGTCATTTGGCTGATCACCAGCGATAGGTCAGCTTCGCGATCGCCTTGCGGCCCTCCGCGTAGAAGCAGCTGGTGTTGCCGTAGCAGGCTGCCACGTAGCGCGTATCGGCGAGGTTGGTGACGTTGAGCGAAAGGCGATAATTGTCCCTGGTATAGGCGACGAGCGCATCGACGACCGTGGATGCCGGCACCTTGAAGGTGTTGGCGTCGTCACCGAACGTCGATCCGACATAGCGGACGCCGCCCCCGAACTGGACGCCGGCGAGCGGGCCGCCCTGAACGGTGTAATCGCCCCACAGCGAGAAGCGATTGAGCGGCACGGTGGTCGGCGCCTTGCCGACATTGACGGGATCCTTGGTGACGACCGCGTCGACATAGGCATAGCCGCCGCGGATGTTGACGCCCTCGACAAGCGTCGCGGTGCCTTCGAGCTCGACGCCGCGCGATTTGACCTCGCCGGTCTGCTCCGCGAAATAGAACGGCGGGGCGTAGGTGACGACGTTGGATCGGGTCAGGTCGAAGGCGGCCAGCGTGATCAGCGCATTGATGCCGACCGGCTGGTACTTGACGCCGACTTCGTACTGGACGCCGCTTTCCGGCTTCAGCAGCTCGCCGGCGGCATTGACGCTCAGCACCGGCAGGAATGATTCCGAGTAGCTGAAATAGGGCGCGATGCCGTTGTCGAAATTGTACATCACGGCGGCGCGGCCGGTGAATGCCGAGGCATCGGTCGAGGTCGACGTTTTCGCGAGATTGTTGTCGAGGTCCGTGGTGGCGAAATCCTGCCGCCCGCCAAGCAGGAACGACAGCCGGCCGAGCCGGATCTGGTCCTGCAGATAGAGGCCGGCCTGCGACTGCTTGATGCCGGTGTCGTCATACGGTCCGTTGTTAGTCCAGCTGTTGGTATAGACCGGCGCGAAGACGTTGAGCTTGCCGGTGCTATAGCTCGAGGCCATGTCGCGGAACGACGTGTTGCGGTAATCGACGCCGAACAGCGTCGTGTGGCTCAGCATGCCGGTGACGAACTTGCCCTGCAGCTGGTTGTCGACCGCGAAGGAATCGATCGTCGAGCTGCCGCCGGCGCCGCCGCGCGACAGCAGGCCCGCGGCCTCGTCGGCCGCCGATGCATAGCCGGTGCCGTAGAAGCTCTTCTGCTCGTTGTGCATCCACGAATAGCGCAGGTTCTGGCGGAAGGTCAGCGCGTCGTTGATGTCGTGCGACAGCATGTAGCCGACCGAGGATTGTTCGGTGTCGAACTGGTTGAAGCCGGGCTCGCCGACGAAGCGCGTATTCGGAATGTAGCGGCCGTTATTGGCCCAGACGGTGCCGGACGGCGGCAGGAATTGCAGGCCCCAGCCGGTGCGTTCCTTCTGGTAGTTCGCGAGGAAGGTGATCGTGGTGTCCTCGTTCGGCTTCACGGTGACGGCGGGCGCGATGAAGACGCGATTGTCCTTGGTGTAGTCGACCTGGGTCTCACCATCGCGCGCGACGCCGGTCAGGCGCCACAGCACCGTTCCTTCCTTGTTGGCGCGGCCGCCGATATCGAACTCGCCCTGATAGCGGTTGAAGCTGCCGCCCGACAGCGACACTTCCCCGAACTCGCGTGCAGTCGGCAGCTTGCTGACATAGTTGAGGATGCCGCCGGTGCCACTGCCGCCGAACATCGCCGACGATGGCCCCTTCAGGACCTCGAGACGCTCGGCTCCGTACGGATCGAGCCCGAGGAAGTGCACATAGTTGCTGCTCGGCAGCCGCAGGCCGTCGAGATAGAGTCCCGGCATCGTCATGTCGAAGCCGCGGATCTGCAGGCCGCCGAAGCGGGTGTCCGATCCGCCATTCACGTCGCCGCTGACACCGGCGGTGTAGCGCAATGCCGCGCCCACCGATTCCGCACCCTGGTTCCTGATCTGGTCCGTCGTGACGACCGAGATCGATTGCGGGATTTCGATCAGCGGCGTGTCGGTCTTGGTCGCCGAGCCCGAACGCGTGGCAACGAACCCAACCACCGGACCGCCGGCTCGCTCACCGGCGCCGGCACCGGAACGTGCCGCCGCTGGCGGCGTCGCCTGCTGGGATCGAGCCACACGATTGGCGCGGCTCGCGCGTGCGGTCACCGGACGACGAACCGGTTTTGCATTCGCAGTGATCGAGCGCTGCTGAGGCGCGTCCACGCTCACCGGCGGCAGTTCCGATTGCGCGTCGGCGCGTTCGGTCGTGACACCTGCGGCAAGGACGGCAGCGGTACACAGACCGATCGTTCGCAGCGCTGGATGTTGACGGGTGGAATGCGAAGCAAGTCGATCGATCACGCGAAGGCGCCCCTGATGTCAGCCTGGATGGATTTGTGATCCGGCTCTACAGCGCGGGGCTCGCGAGTACAGACCTCGGCAGTTGGAATAGATCGAGACTGCGCGCGCGATCAGTGTGCGATCACTGAAACAGCAAGCAAATCGACGACACGCTGCGACAATAAGCGCGCGATGCCCGTCGTGCTGGAATGATTCTTGAAAATGATTCCTGCAGTTGTCGACGACGCGAGTTGTGTTCGATCGCGCGAGGCGCGCGTCATCGCGAGCGACGCCTGACGCTTCCGCGCCGGCCGGAAGCGAATGCGCCGCGCGGTGAATTGGCACCGGGCGACCAGCCCTCGGCGCCGCGAACGTTCTTGTAATGTTCTTGCACTTGCCGCCCGGTTCCGCTACCTTCGATTGCGGAAGAATAGGGGCAGCATGGTCCAGCGCGTTTCCACCGTCGCATTCGAGGGGATCGAGGCCCGCGCGGTCGACGTGCAGGTTCAGGTCGCGCCGGGCTTGCCGGCATTCGCGATCGTCGGCCTGCCCGACAAGGCGGTGTCGGAAGCCCGCGAACGCGTGCGTTCGGCCTTGATCGCCTCCGGCCTCGCGCTTCCTGCCCGCCGCATCACCGTCAACCTCGCGCCCGCCGACCTGCCCAAGGAGGGCAGCCATTACGACCTGCCGATCGCGCTCGGCCTGATGGCGGCGATCGGCGCGATCCCGCCGGATGCGCTGAACGGCTTCACCGTGCTCGGCGAGCTCGGGCTCGACGGCTCGATCGCGCCGGTGGCGGGCGTGCTGCCCGCGGCAATCGGCGCCAATTCGCGCGACGAGGGATTGATCTGCCCGGCCGCCTGCGGCTCGGAAGCCGCCTGGGCCAGTCCGGACATCCAGATCATCGCGGCACACTCGCTGATCCAGATCGCCAACCACTTCAAGGGCACGCAGGTGCTGTCGCGCCCGCAGCCGAAGGTGCATGAGCGCGAGGAAGCGCTGCTCGACCTGCGTGACATCAAGGGCCAGGAGAGCGCGAAACGCGCGCTCGAGATCGCCGCCGCCGGCGGTCATCATCTGTTGATGATCGGCTCGCCCGGCGCCGGCAAATCGATGCTGGCGGCGCGACTGCCCTCGATCCTGCCGCCGCTGTCGCCGTCGGAGCTGCTCGAAGTCTCGATGATCGCCTCAGTTGCCGGCGAGATCCGTGACGGCGCCTTGACCGCGCGACGCCCGTTCCGCAGCCCGCATCATTCCGCCAGCATGGCCGCGCTGACCGGCGGCGGCATGCGCGCCAAGCCGGGCGAGATCTCGCTGGCGCATCAGGGCGTGCTGTTCCTCGACGAATTGCCGGAGTTCGATCCGCGCGTGCTGGATTCGCTGCGCCAGCCGCTGGAGAACGGCGAGGTATCGGTGAGCCGGGCCAACCACCGCGTCACCTATCCGGCGCGCTTCATGCTGGTCGCGGCCATGAACCCGTGCCGTTGCGGCCACGCCTATGAGCCCGGTTATTCCTGCAAGCGCGCACCTGTCGACCGCTGCACCGCCGACTACCAGATGCGGATCTCCGGCCCGCTGATGGATCGCATCGACCTGCGGATCGAGGTGCCCGCCGTGACTGCGGCGGATTTGATCCTGCCGCCGCCGGCGGAAGGATCGGCCGAGGTTGCCGCCCGCGTCGCGGCCGCGCGCGACATCCAGCTCGCTCGCTATGCGGCTGCCGACATGCCGCATGTCCGCACCAATGCGGAAGCGCCGAGCTCGCTGCTCGAGACCATCGCGCAGCCCGACGCGCATGGGCAGAAGCTGCTGCGCGAGGCCGCCGACACCATGCACCTCACCGCGCGCGGCTATCACCGCGTGCTGCGGGTGGCGCGCACGCTTGCCGATCTCGACGGCGCCGAGACGATCGGCCGGCTGCACCTTGCCGAAGCGCTGTCCTATCGTGCATTGGCCGACGATGTGCGCCGCGCCGCGTGATCCGAAGCGCAGCCCCGTCCCGATTCGTGCCGCAATGCCCCGCGTCAACGCGGCGGTAACGAGTTTTGTTTACGCTCCGCAAACCATAAGCACCGCGATCGGCGGCAAGCTTGGGTCGAGCGAGTTGTGTCATGTTGCGTTTGAAGATTTTGACCTCGGTGGTCCCCCTTGCCGTGGCCGCGGTCCTTGCCCGCGTCGAATTCCTGCCGGGCCCCCGGCCCTGCATCGAGGTGGGCGGCGCCACGATGCAGATCGCATCGGTCCCCTGGCTGGCGCAACTTCACGTCAGCTTCACTGACGACCCCGGCCAAGCCACCGTCCGGGTCCAGATCGCCGACAGCGCCGACGCCGCCGACTTCACCGTGATCGACGACATCGACGATGCCGAGGCCGGCGCCTGCGAGAGCAGCGCGGCGGCGCAGCTGATCGGGATTTCCAGCGATGCCTCGGCAACCGGCTCCGTCATCTATCTGACGCATGATGACGGTCCGTCCGACTACCGTGTCTTCGTGCAGTCGAAGACGTTCTCTGTGCGCGATGCCGCGGCCCTGATCGTCAGCGCCCGGGGCGGACACCGCCGCCTTGAAGCCGCATCGCCCGCACCTGACACGCGCGTCCCGAACCGGGTCATGGCGGAATTAACCCCCCGCTAACCTTGTTCTGAGGGCAGCGCGAAATGGCCACCAACTTCAAGCACTTTGCAAGCTGGCCGACGCATCGTCAGCGCCAGATCAAGCTGTCTCAGGGTCACCATTGATGGGGCGTTTCTTCCGGATCAAGTTGCGCCTTCGCCGCTTCCTCCGGCGCCATTCCTGGGTCGCGACGATCGTCCGCTCGTTCACGATCTTCTCCGTCGCGTTCGGCAGCGCCTTCGGGTTCATTTCGGGCGCGCTCTCGCAACAGAGCGGCTACGATCCCAATGCATTCGCGATTGGGGTCAGCTTCCTGTTCGCGCTCGCCTGCCTCTGGATCGTGACGCTCGGCATCCGCCTGCGGCTGATGCGCAAGCGGCTGCGCACCATCGCCATGCACAATGAAGCGATGGCCGACCGCAACTGGGAACTGCAGGAGGCCGAGCAGCGCGCCTCTACCCTGTTCGAGGCGCAGGACGATCTGATCGTGCTGCGCGACCTCGACGGGCTCATCACCTATGCCAACGATGCCTATTGCGAGCTGGCGCAGAGGCCCCGCAGCGAATTGATCGGCAGCACCGCCACGCTGAAGGTGCTCGAGCAAGGCGACACCGCGCTCGAATCCAACGGCACGCGGGTCTACGACCAGAAGATCGAGGGACCGCTCGGGCCACGCTGGATCGCCTGGCGTGAGGGCCTCGTGCGCAACGATGCCGGCGCGCCCGCGGAGATGCAGAGCGTCGGCCGCGACGTCACCGACCGCACCGAGAGCGAGCGCGCGCTCACCGAAGCGCGCGATCAGGCCGACGCCGCCAACCGCGCCAAGTCGCGCTTTCTTGCGATGGCGAGCCACGAGATCCGCACTCCGCTGAACGGCATCATCGGCATGAGCGGATTGCTGATGGATACGCAGCTGACGCCGGAGCAGATGACCTACGTCAAGGCGGTCAAGACGTCGGGCGACGCGCTGCTCGCGCTGATCGAGGAGTTGCTCGATTATTCCAAGATCGAGGCCGGCAAGATCGATCTCGAACACCGCGCGTTCGCGCTGTCCGGCCTGATCGAGGACATCACCGAGCTGCTGGCGCCGCGCGCGCAGACCAAGGGCATCGAGATCGCCGCCTATGTCGACGAACGGCTGCCGATGCAGGTGACCGGCGACGCCGCGCGGCTGCGTCAGGTGCTGCTCAATCTCGCCGGCAACGCCATCAAGTTCACCGCGACCGGTGGCGTGGCGCTGATCGTCGAGCCCGGCATCTGGCCGAACGAGATCAGCTTCCTGGTCCGCGACACCGGCATCGGCATCGCACCGGAAGCGCAGCAGCGTATATTTCGGGAGTTCGAGCAGGCCGACGACCGGATCGCGCGCAGCTATGGCGGCACCGGGCTCGGCCTTTCGATCAGCGACCGCATCATCAAGCGGATGGGCGGCCGCATCACGCTCGCAAGCACGCCGGGCGCCGGCTCGACCTTCGAGGTGTCAATCCCGCTCGTCGCCGCCGATACCGGCGAGGCCAGCGGCTTCGCCGCGCCCGACTTGACGGGACAGTCGATCATGCTGGTGGCGCCGCACAGCATCGAGGTCTCGCTGATCTCGCGGCGGTTGCAGCGCTGGGGCGCGCAGACCTGCATCGTGTCGGATGCCAACGTCGCCGAGGCGCTGCTGCCAGAGCGGAGCTGGCATGCGGCCCTGATCGACCACACGCTCGGCACCCCGGCGATGGAGGCATTTGCCGACGCCGCCCGCCTCCATGCAACCCATCGCATCGTGATGTTCACGCCGGCGACGCGGCAGGACCTTTCGGCCTCCGAGTCAGCCATGTTCACCGGCTACCTGGTGAAGCCATTGCGCGCGTCGTCGCTCGCCGCGCGCCTGACCGCATCGCCGGAAATCGCGGCGCCGAGCCTCGCGATCGAGGCGGCCGCCGAGTCCGCACCCACTGCGCCCGCATCCGCGTTGCCGGACAAGGGGCTCTCGATCCTGGTCGCCGAGGACAATGAGATCAACGCGCTGTTGATGCGCTCGCTGCTCACCCGGCTCGGCCATAACGTGGTCATCACCACCAACGGCGAGCAGGCAATGGAATCCTGGCTGTCGGCGACCTCAGCCGGCACGCCCTATGATCTCGTGCTGATGGACATCCAGATGCCGCGCCTCAACGGCATCGAGACCACCAAGCAGATCCGCGCCCATGAAGCGGCGCAATCCGTCCGCCGGACTCCGATCCTGGCACTGACGGCAAATACCCTGGTGGAGGACCGCTATGCCTGCTTCGAAGCCGGCATGGACGGTTTTCTGATCAAGCCGCTCGACCGCGAAAAGCTGGAAGAAGCGCTTGCGGGCCTCGCCGCCGCGCGGCATATCGCGGCGTAGTGCGCCACCTAACCCCGCGTCGTCCCGGCGAAGGCCGGGACCCATAACCACGAATGCCAATTGGTGAACGACCGTCTCGCCGCGTGCCTTTTGCAGGGGCCGCGGAGTATGGGTCCCGGCCTACGCCGGGACGACGCCGTTGATGTGGTCAGCTTTGGCGGATCAAACCTTACAGCCGGCGCAGCGCGACCGACTGCACCACGTGGTCGGCGCCCTTCTTCAGGATCAGCGTGGCGCGCGGGCGGGTCGGCAGGATGTTGTCCTCGAGATTGGCGAGGTTGGTACGCTCCCAGATCGCGATCGCGGTCGCCGTTGCTTCCTCGTCCGACAGCGGCGCATAGCGGTGGAAGTAGGACCTCGGATCGGTGAACGCGGTGTCGCGCAGCGCCAGGAAGCGCTTGATGTACCACTCCCGCAGCACGGCCTCGTCGGCGTCGATATAGACCGAGAAATCAAAGAAGTCGGAAACGAACGGCACCGCTTTGCCGTCGCGCGGCAGCCGCCCGGTCTGCAGCACGTTGACGCCCTCGACGATCAGGATGTCCGGCTGGTCGATCTCGACCCATTTGTTCGGCACGATGTCGTAGGTCAGATGCGAATAGACCGGCGCACGCACGCGACGCCGTCCCGCCTTGATGTCGCTGAGGAACGACAGCAGCGTCGGCAGGTCGTAGCTTTCCGGGAAGCCCTTCTTCTGCATGATGCCCTGCCGCTCGAGCACCGCATTCGGAAACAGGAAACCGTCGGTCGTGATCAGATCGACCTTCGGCCGCGGCGACCAGCGCGCCAGCAGCGCCTGCAGCACGCGGGCGGTGGTCGACTTGCCGACCGCGACCGATCCGGCGACGCCCACGATGTAGGGCATCTTGCGGTCGCGGATGTTGAGGAACTGACGCTGCGAGTAATATAGCCGCTGCGTCGCATCGACATAGATCGAGAGCAGCCGCGACAGCGGAAGGTAGATGTCCTCGACCTCCTGCAAATCGAGGCGATCGTGCATCGAACGCAGGCGGTCGAACTCGCCCGGCTCCAGCGTCATCGGCGTATCGTCACGCAGATGCGACCATTGCTGGCGCGTGAAGATGCGGTAGGGGTTGTACTGTTGATCTGGTGCCCGGATGTCCATGAGGCCGCCCCTCTCGATGCGCTCGATCATTTGCGCTAGTCGCGCTTGCGCGACGCCTTCTCTTCCAGTCCCGACATCGAGGTGCGCTTCTCCAGCGCGGCCTCAACATCCTCCAGCCTCACGCCGCGGGATTTCAACAGAACCAGCAGGTGAAACACGAGATCGGCACTTTCCGCGATGAGGTGATCGCGGTCATTCTCGACCGCGGCGATCACGGTCTCGACCGCTTCCTCGCCCAATTTCTTGGCGCAATGCTCCGCGCCCTTGTCGAGCAGCTTGCGGGTGTAGGACGCCTCACCGCCCGTTGCAGCGCGGGCGTCGATGGTGGCGGCCAGATCGTGGACCGTGAAACGCGACATCAACTCAACTCAAGCATGCACAGCGGCACCGCACGGGTGCCATCCCTTAGGTGGGGACTTAGCATTTTTGTGACAAGGAGTCCTCAACCACTCCGTTTGAGCGTGGTCTTTTCGGAAAACCGGTTTCCACTTTTCCGGACCACGCTCACGCTAGGGATCGAGCCGCATCGGCAGGCCGGCGCGCACCATGTGATCCTTGGCCTGACGGATGGTATATTCCCCGAAGTGGAAGATCGACGCGGCCAGCACACCGGTGGCGTGACCCTCGCGGACGCCGTCGACCAGGTGGTCGAGATTGCCGACACCACCGGATGCGACGACCGGTACGGGGACACTGTCCGCGATCGCCCGGGTCAGCGGCAGGTCAAAACCCTGCCTGGTACCGTCCCGATCCATCGAGGTCAGCAGGATTTCGCCGGCGCCGAGCGAGACGACCTCCTGGGCGTATTCGATGGCGTCGATCCCGGTGGCATTCCGTCCACCATGGGTGAAGATCTCCCAGCGGTCCGAGCCGCCGGCGCGCTTGACCCGCTTGGCGTCGATCGCGACCACGATGCACTGCTCGCCGTATTTCTCGGCCGCTTCCTTGACGAACTCGCGCCGGCTGACGGCCGCCGAATTGATCGAGACCTTGTCGGCGCCGGAGCGCAGCAGGGTCTTGATGTCGTCGACGGTGCGGACACCGCCGCCCACGGTCAGCGGCATGAAGCAGGCCTCCGCGGTCCGCCGCACCACATCCAGCATGATGCCGCGGTTTTCGTGGGTGGCAGTGATGTCGAGGAAGGTGAGCTCGTCGGCACCGGCGGCGTCATAGGCGATCGCGGCCTCGACCGGGTCGCCGGCGTCGCGCAGATCGACGAAGTTGACGCCCTTGACCACGCGCCCGTCCTTGACGTCGAGGCAGGGGATCACGCGAACCTTGAACATGATCTCCTCCTACGCGCCGCGGATCAGCTGAAGGGCAGCGGCCGGATCGAGCCGTCCGTCATAGAGTGCGCGGCCGACGATCGCACCGGCGAGCTTTTTGGCGCGCGGCTCCAGCAGCGCCTTGACGTCATCGATCGAGGCAAAGCCGCCGGAGGCGATCACCGGAATCGAGATGCGATCGGCAAGCGCAATGGTCGCATCGAGGTTGAGACCCTTGAGCAGGCCGTCGCGGGCGATGTCGGTGAAGATGATCGCGGCGACGCCGGCATCCTCGAAGCGCTGTGCGATCTCGAGCGCGGTCACATGCGAGGTCTCGGCCCAGCCTTCGACCGCGACCTTGCCGTCGCGCGCATCGAGGCCCACGGCGACGCGGCCGGGGAATGTCTTCGCCGCGCCCTTCACGAGCTCGGGATCGCGCACCGCGGCGGTGCCGATGATGACGCGCGTGATGCCCTTGTCGAGCCAGGCCTCGATGGTCTTGAGGTCGCGGATGCCACCGCCGAGCTGCACCGGCATGGTGACGGCCTTCAGCATCGCCTCCACCGCATGCGCATTCATCGGCTTGCCGGCGAAGGCGCCGTCGAGATCGACGACGTGGAGATATTCGAAGCTCTGCGCGGCAAAGCTCGCCGCCTGCGCCGCCGGATCGAGATTGAACACGGTGGCGCGCGCCATGTCGCCCTGCTCCAGGCGCACGCACTGGCCGTTCTTCAGATCAATCGCTGGAAAGAGAATCACGGCTTCCACTTCAAGAAATTGGCGATCAAAGCGAGGCCGAAGCGCTGGCTCTTCTCGGGGTGAAACTGGGTGCCGATCGCGGTGTCCTTGCCGACGATCGCGGTCACCGGCCCGCCATAGTCGGCGCGCGCGAGCACGTCCGCCTCATTGGCGGCGTTGAGGTGATAGGAGTGCACGAAATAGGCGTGACGTCCCTTCGGCCCGAGCGGCAGCCGCTCCAGCACCGGATGCTCGCGCACCATGTCGAGCGTGTTCCAGCCCATATGCGGGACCTTCAGACTCTCGTCGCGCGGCTCGATCTTCTCGACATCGCCGCCGATCCAGTTGAAGCCCTCGGTGATCACGTGCTCCTTGCCGCGCGTCGCCATCAGCTGCATGCCGACGCAGATGCCGAAGAACGGCCGCGCCTTGACCCGCACCGCCTCGGTGAGCGCTTCCAGCATGCCGTCGACCGCGTCGACGCCGCGGCGGCAATCGGCGAACGCGCCGACACCGGGCAGCACGATGCGATCGGCGCGATATACTGCGTCGGGATCGCGCGTCACCTTGATGGCTTGCGGATCGTCCATGCTGCGTGCGGCGCGCTCAAAGGCCTTGGCGGCCGAATGCAGATTGCCGGAGCCGTAATCGATGATTGCAACGGTCATCGCGATCCTCCTGGCTCTGGAAACAATCCGATGATGCCGCCCTGCGGCATCGGCGGGGCTTTTGAAAATGACTGACCCGGAATGTCGCGGGTCGGGGGCGGCGCGCCGCGATCGACGGACCGCTGGTCGTTGACAGCGCCGCGATGCCGCGCGGTCCAGCGCGCGAAGAAACGGCGCTCGGCTGCCTCCGCATCGTCGCCCACGACGATGTCGATCTGGCGCCACCTGCGCCGCGACAGCGTCCAGCGTTGCAGGGTCGCAGCCTCGAGGCCGAGCAACACCATCAGCACCAGGTCGACGAAGAAGATCGCGCTACGGCCGACGCCAAGCTTGGCCAGCGCGTAATCGATCACGAAAGTAAGAACGAACCAGCCGATCAGCGCCAGCCAGAGCCGATGCCAGGCCAGCCAGATCACGCCCGCAACCGCGGCCCAGAAATGGAAGCCGTCGCGCACGAAGACGAACTTGTCGGTCGCCGCGAGATCGGCGCCGTTGGCCACGGGGGCATGCACTGTATAGACCGGCATCGAACGCTCCGCCGAGGATGGACTCTTATTTAAAGCATGATCTTTCGGAAAACCGGCATCCACGCTTCCGGATCATGCTCCAGAGATCAGCCGCCGAGCTGACCCTTGGTCGAGGGCACTTCGCCCTGGGCACGCGGATCGATCGCAATTGCCGTCCGCAGCGCCCTCGCCAGACCCTTGAAACAGGATTCGGCGATATGATGGCTGTTCTCGCCATATAGGGTCTCGACGTGCAGAGTCACGCCGGCGTTCATCGCGAAGGCGTTGAACCACTCGCGCACCAACTCGGTGTCGAACTCGCCGATCTTGTCGCGCGGGAATTCGGCCTTGAATACCAGCACCGGGCGGCCGGAAATGTCGATCACGACGCGCGACAGCGTCTCGTCCATCGGCATGTGGATCGAGGCGTAGCGGGTGATGCCGGCCATGTTGCCGAGCGCCTGCTTCACGGCCTGCCCGAGCGCGATCCCGACGTCTTCGGTGGTGTGGTGGTAATCGACATGGAGATCGCCATCCGCCTTCACCGTGATGTCGATGCGCGAATGCCGGGCCAGGAGGTCGAGCATATGGTCGAAGAAGCCAATCCCGGTCGAAACCGTGGATACGCCTGCTCCGTCGAGGTTGACCGTCACCTCGATGTCGGTCTCCTTGGTCTTGCGCTTGATGGTTGCGGTGCGCATGAAAATTGAGCTTTCCCGTGCCGAAAACGCCGGTCTTTTAACAGGCTGATGTCACCTTCGCTACTGCGGGATGACCTCGAAACGCCCCAACTTCCGGCCATGGTGACCGGAATTCGTTGTCGATCTGGTTCTGCCGCGTTTTCTTCACGCGAACCGGTGCCACCTCGCCTGAAAACGCTCCGATTTCGTCCCGATTGTAACCCCCTGCCCGACCGCCTAAATCTGCCCGGAAGAGAGGTAACCTATGCAAGCATCCCCAAATGAGCTGCCGGTCTGGCATGGCACCACGATCTGCACGGTCCGCAAGGGCGGCAAGGTGGTGATCGGCGGCGACGGGCAGGTCTCGATCGGCCAGACCGTGATCAAGGCCAATGCCAGGAAGGTCCGCCGGATCGGCAAGGGCGACGTGATCGGCGGCTTTGCCGGCGCCACCGCCGACGCCTTCACCCTGTTCGAGCGGCTGGAAAGCAAGCTGGAGCAATATCCGGGGCAGCTGACCCGGGCGGCCGTCGAGCTCGCCAAGGACTGGCGGACCGACCGCTACCTGCGCCGGCTGGAGGCCATGATGATCGTGGCCGACAAGGACGTTTCCCTGGTGCTGACCGGAACCGGCGACGTTTTGGAGCCCGAATCCGGGGTCATGGCGATCGGTTCCGGCGGCAATTACGCCCTTGCCGCGGCCCGCGCGCTGGTCGACACCGACAAGGACGCCGAGACCATTGTCCGCCGCGCGCTGGATATCGCCGCCGATATCTGCGTCTACACCAACCGGAATGTGACGATCGAGACGATCGGCGGCTGAGCATGGCCGGCCCCTATCATTTCCGCCCGATGACGCCGGCCGATCTGCCGCTGGTCAAGCGGTGGCTGGCGTTGCCGCATGTCCGCCAATGGTGGGGCGATCCGGCCGAGCAATATGCGCTGGTCAGCAGCGACCTCGATGAGCCGGCCATGGACCAGTTCATCGTCGCGGCCGATGGCGGCAACCTCGGCTATATCCAGTGCTACGACCTGACGGCGTGGAATTCCGGCTTCGGGGCCCAGCCGGAGGGCACGCGCGGGATCGACCTCTTCATCGGCGAGCCCAGCATGATGGCAGGTGGCCACGGCTCGGCGCTGATCCGCGCCTTTGTCGACGACCGGCTAGCGCGGGGCGCGCCACGCATCGTCACCGATCCCGATCCGGCCAATGCGCGCGCGATCCGCGCCTATGAGAAGGCGGGTTTTCGGAAGATGGGTATGGTCGATACGCCGGACGGGCCGGCGCTGCTGATGGCGCGCGACGCATGACGATCGCGCACAAGCCCATCACCGGCGTTTCAGCGTGGCATTGGCTGGCGATCGCGGCAGCGCTGCTCGTGCTGCAGGCGGCGCTGCTCTATGCGATGGGTCGTCTGCCGATCTGTGCCTGCGGCTATGTCAAGCTATGGCACGGCTCGGTTATGAGCTCGGAGAATTCGCAGCACATCGCCGATTGGTACACGCTGTCGCATGTGCTGCATGGCCTGCTGTTCTACGGTCTGACCTTCCTCCTGCTGCCGCGCCTCGCCTGGCCCGGGCGGCTGATTGTCGCGATGCTGATCGAAGGCAGCTGGGAGCTCGTCGAAAACTCCAATTGGATCATCGAGCGCTACCGCGCCGGCACGATCTCGCTGGATTATTACGGCGACACCATCGTCAATTCGGTGTCGGACACGCTCGCGATGGTTGTCGGTTTCCTGCTGGCGCGCAGGCTGCCGATCGCGGCGACCGTCGCGCTCGGCGTGTTGTTCGAAACCGTGCTGCTGCTTCACATTCGCGACAATCTGACACTGAACATCATCATGCTGATCCACCCGTTCGAGGCGATCAGGCAGTGGCAGGCCGGGCCGCCGATTCTTTAGGGGACCATGCCTCGGAGGACTGCCGCTTGCCGAGACCGCGATTCCAACCTAGCTAGAGCCAATGACTCACTTCTCTCCCCGTGAAATCGTTTCTGAACTCGACCGCTTCATCGTCGGCCAGACCGACGCCAAGCGCGCCGTCTCGATCGCGCTGCGCAACCGCTGGCGGCGGCTGCAGCTCGCCGGTTCCCTGCGCGAGGAGGTTCTGCCCAAGAACATCCTGATGATCGGGCCGACCGGCGTCGGCAAGACCGAGATCGCGCGGCGGCTGGCCAAGCTCGCCGGCGCGCCGTTCCTCAAGGTCGAGGCCACCAAGTTCACCGAGGTCGGCTATGTCGGCCGCGACGTCGAGCAGATCGTCCGCGACCTCGTCGAGGTCGCAATCGCACAGACCCGCGAGCGCAAGCGCAAGGATGTCCAGGCCCGCGCCCAGCTCGCCGCCGAGGAACGCGTGCTGGACGCGCTGGTCGGCCCGGGATCGAGCCCGGCGACGCGCGAGTCGTTCCGCAAGAAGCTGCGCGCCGGCGAACTCAACGACAAGGAAATCGAGATCGAGACGCAGTCGGGCGGCAGCGGCATGCCGATGTTTGAAATCCCCGGCATGCCCGGCGCCCAGATGGGCGCGATCTCGCTCGGCGACATCTTCGGCAAGATGGGCGGACGCAGCAAGACCCGCCGCCTGACGGTGGAGGGCTCGCACGAAATCCTCGTCAACGAGGAATCCGACAAGCTGCTTGACACCGATCAGCTGGTGCAGGAGGCGATCAACGCGGTCGAGAACAACGGCATCGTGTTCCTCGACGAGATCGACAAGATCTGCGTCCGCGAGAACCGCGCCGGCGGCGACGTCTCCCGCGAGGGCGTGCAGCGTGACCTGCTGCCGCTGATCGAGGGCACCACGGTCTCGACCAAGCACGGCGCCGTCAAGACCGACCACATCCTGTTCATCGCCTCGGGCGCGTTCCATATCGCCAAGCCGTCGGACCTTTTGCCGGAGCTGCAGGGCCGCCTGCCGATCCGCGTCGAGCTGCAGGCGCTGACGCGCGACGACATGCGCCGGATCCTGACCGAGCCGGAGGCGTCGCTGATCAAGCAATATGTCGCGCTGATGAAGACCGAAGGCGTCACGCTCGACATCACCGACAACGCCATCGACGCGCTGGCCGATGTCGCCGTGGCGGTGAATTCCACGGTCGAGAACATCGGCGCAAGGCGGCTGCAGACCGTGATGGAGCGGGTGCTGGACGAGATCTCCTTCACCGCGCCCGATCGCCACGGCGAGACCATCCAGGTCGACGCCGACTACGTCACCAAGCATGTCGGCGACCTCGCCAAGAACGCCGACCTGAGCCGGTTTATTTTGTAGGCGGCCACCATAGTCGTCCCGGCGAAAGCCGGGACCCATAACCCCGACAGTCTGCGGTGACAAAGACTCGGGCCGACATTCCTTCTAGAACTACCTTCGGTGGTTATGGGTCCCGGGTCGCGCTTCGCTTGCCCGGGACGACGAGAGTGGGCGATCGATGAATCTGCGGGTGTGGCAAAACCCCTGGCGCCTGATGCTGGCCATCAATGCGGCCGTGCTGGTCGGCGTGTTCCTGCACAAGATCGCGCTGCCGCCCTTCGTTCCCTACATCCATCTGCTGGTCGACTATCATTACGGCTTCACCAAGCGCGCGCTGGTCGGGGCGATCGTGTCGCTGTTCACCGACAAGGTGCCCGTATGGCTGGTGTTCGCGCTGGCCGGCGCGATCTGGCTGGTGACGCTCGGACTGTTCATCAAACTGTTCCGCCGCACATTCGGCTTCAACGACGCGCATTGGCCGTTGTTCGTCTTCATGGCGGGCTCGCCGTTCTTCCTGAAGAACTTCATGCACACGCTCGGCCATTTCGACATCTATGGCTGTGCGTTGACGATGGTGCTGCTGCTAATCCCGGCGCGCTCAATGGCGTATGTGCTGATTGCCGCGCTGTTCTCCATCCTGCTGATCCTGGTCCATCACATCTTCGTCCTGATGTATGTGCCGACCATCACGGCGATCGTGGTGCTGCGCTTCTATCTGGTGCAGGGCGTGACGCCGCGGAACCCCGTCTTCGGCATCGCGGCGCTCACAGGGGTCGGCATCCTGTTCCTGGTCGCGCAATTCGCTGGCACGGTCGACGTGCCCTATGACGAATTCATCCGTCATCTGCAGAGCCGGATGGCCGATCCGTCACGCACGGATCTGCTTCAGTTCGGCTACATCTGGTACCAGCCGCTGTCGAAGGAGTTCGCCGACACCTGGGCGCGCATGCCCTCGAACATCCTGGGCGTTCCGGTGTTTGCGCTGCTGATCTGGCTGCATACGCCGCTTTGGCGCTATTTCGCGCGACTGATCGGCGCGCTCGCGAGCGAACTGCATCGGAGGATCGTGCTCGGCGCGCTCGTCATGATCAGCGCCGGCTATTTCGTGATGTTCGTGACCGTGTTCGACTATTCGCGCTGGATCTCGAACTGGGCGGTCTGCATGTTCCTGATGCTGCACGCCACAAGGATGCTGCCGGCGTCGAAGGACGTGCCGTCGATCTCGTCGAACGACCGCAAGACGACGATATCAGGCTGGATCGTGACGCTGATCCCGCGCGTCGGGATCGTCAGGCCGTTCTAACATTTTCGTTGAGCATGCTCAGCGCGCGCGCCGGACACGCACATAAAGCGCGCCCTCGCCGCCATGGCCGATATGCGCTTCCTCGAAGCCGACGACCAGCGAGCGGAATTCCGGCAGGCTGAGCCATTCCGGAACCTGGCGGCGCAGCACGCCGCGTTCGGAATCGAGACCACCGACCTTGCCCTTGCCGGTGATGACGAGCACGAAAGTGAGCCCGTCGCTGTGCGCGCGCTGCAGGAAGGTGAATAGCACGCGATGCGCACGCATCTGGGTCATGCCGTGCAGATCAAGCCGCGCATCGATCTCCTGCCGGCCGCGCGAGAGCTTTGCCCGTTCGCGACGGCCGATCGGCGCCAGCGGCGGCACCTGCGGGCGTTGCGCCGGCGCAGCCTTGGCCGCTGTCGCCGGCCTGACCGGGATGGGTTTGGCAATCGCGTGATGGGGGGCCGGATCGGAGGCGATGGCGTGGGCCTTCGCGGCGACCGGCCGCTTGCGCAGTGGCTTGACCTGCTTTGCCACGCTCTCCCAGAGCGCACGCTCCTCTTCGCTCAGCGCGCGCTTGCGCCGCGACGGAGCGGACAGATCGGGGATCGGCGCGGGTCGTTTCATTGCTCGCGGTGATGGCGATAGCGCCGGAAGCGCCGCTTCTCCGGTTGCGGAATATCGGGCCGGGCGACCGGCAGCGGCACCGGTTCTGCCACAGGTGCGGCCTGCGCGACAGGGGTCGTTGCTGCCGGCGCGGCGGGCGCGACATCCTTCGCGGCCGGGTTCCTGGCGGCGCTATTGCCTGACTCTTTCGCCGCGCTTTTGGCGATGCCGGCGGTCGGCACATCCGCGGCCTTCGCCGCCGGCTTGTCCTCCGGAGGCTCGGTCTGCGGAAACAGCTTTGCGATCTTGGCCGAGGGCCGCTCATCCGGAACCGGCAGCTTGTAGCCGCGCGCGACGGGGTCGAGACCCCTCGGCACCAGCATGACGAACTGCATGTTGTGCCGCAGCCGGCCCGAGACCTTTCCGGCTTCCGCGCCGGCGCCGAAATAAAGATCGGCGCGCGCCGGCCCGACGATCGCCGATCCCGTGTCCTGCGCGATCATCAACCGGTGGAACGGCGTCTTCGACTGCTCGGATTCGATCGGCAGCTCGCCGGCGATGAAGAACGGCGTGCCGTAGACATGCAGCGCCTTGTCGACCGCGATCGAGCGGCCCGGCGTCAACGGCACGCCCTGTGCGCCGACGGCCTCGTCCTTGTCGGACAGCGGGACCTCGCGGAAGAAGACGTAGGAGCGGTTCTGCCGGCGCAGGTCCTTGGCGCCGTCAGGGTTCTGCTCCATCCACTCCCTGATCTTCTGCATCGACATCTGATCCTTCGGGATGATGCCGCGGTCGATCAGAACGCGTCCGACCGGCGTATAGGGATAACCATTATGCGCATCGTAATTGATGCGCAGCGTGGTGCCGTCCTCGAGCTTGATCCGCGCCGAGCCCTGGATCTGCGCGAACAGGAGATCGGTCTGGCTCTTCAGCCAGCAGATCTCGAGCCCGCGGCCGGCGATCGCGCCGTCCTCGATCTGGCCGCGGTCGTAATAGGGCACGAGCTTGCGCCGGCCGATCTTGCGATACACCGCACCGCCATTGGGCAGGCCGACCGAATTCTGCGTCTTGCCGCGCACGAACAGGTTGGACGGGCGTCGATAGACCGGCACGTTATAGACGTCGGTCTGGGTCCGCGATCCATCGAGCACCGGCTCGTAGTAACCGGTGACGAAGCCGGCGTCCTCGCCGAGCCGCGAGATGCGCAGTGGCACGAAATTCTGCTCGAAGAAGTCCTTCGCCTTAACGCCGTCGCTCAGCGCGAGTCCCTTGGCGATCCGGCAGGGATCGCGCAGCGAGCTCCCGAGCGCTTTCGAATCGGCAGGCGCACCCTGCTGGGCCGCGATCGGCTTGCAGCTGGTGCGGAACGCCTTGTAGGCCGCGAGATGATCGTCGGCGCTCCAGCCAGCGACGTTACTCCAGGCGAGCGGCTCGTACTGGCTGCCGCTGACTTGCAGCGGCATTTCCAGATTGGGATAGGGGATCGGGTGGCTATGCTCGTGTCGCGGCGGAGGGTGCCGGCTTGATCTGTAGCGCGCAGCGATCGCTGCGGTGGAGCACAGCACCGCGAGCACGCAGCACGCGACCGCGAGCCGCCCGTAGCTGAGATGCTTAGTGAGCGCTTCCAGTGCCAACCAGCTTCCAATTCGGATCGCGGGAAGTCGAGTCGCGGGCGAATGTCCAGATATCGGTGATGTCGGCGACCTTGTCCGGGCTGCCGTCGACGATGGTGCCGGCCTTGTCGCGCGTGACCGAGATCATCTGCGACACGAAGCGGACGGTGAGCTGGGTCGAGCGGTCGCGCGCCTCCGCGCTGACGATCTCGGCCTTGTCGATCGAGACGAACCGCGTCTCGGTCTTCTGCTCGTGCTTCTCGCGATCCTTGATCGCGGCCTCGAAGCTTTCATAGACCTCGGTCGACAGCAGGTCGCGCAGCGCACGGCGATCGCCATTGGCGAAGGCCAGCACGATCATTTCATAGGCCGAGCGGGCACCTGAGAGGAAATGCCGCGGATCGAACGACGAATCCTGGACGGCCACCGCGTCGAGACCCTGCGCCAGCGCCGTGCCGGGCTCGGCGATGCCCTTCCAGCGTTCCGTGGGCTCGACCGGCTCGGCGGGCGCCGCCGAGGCCGGCTGGTCGATCACCGATCCAGGGATCGGAACGACGTTGTTGTCCTGACCGCGCTGCACGACGTTGGGCGCGGCGCGATCATAAGGCGGCCGCTCGCTTCCCGTGCGCTGTCCGAGAACGCTGCGCAGGCGCAGGAAGATAAACACGGCCAGCGCCAGGAAGATGATGGTGTAGATATCCACGTCGAATTCGCTTTCTGGTCTCTGCCGGCAACGGGCCGGCCGTCAAAGCGTTCCCGGTCGGGAACAGCAGAGATTACATCACCGATAGAGTCCGCAGATGTAGGCACGAAACTATGCCCGGCCAATGGCGCTTTTTGGCACGGGCAAGTGTAGCGCGTTTTGACCCCCGGGGGAAACCGTTCCTTTTCAGGAAATCGCGCATCTTCAATAATTTAGGAAGCTGTTAAGAGATTGGGCAGGCTCGCGCGCGCTGCCCTTTGCCGGGAGAACTTGCCGCCGGCCCGCCCTTTCGTCGTCCTTGTGGACCGAGCCGGGCCTATGATAGCCACTCGCCCGGCATCGGCATTCTCAACACCTTAACGCGTGCCGTCGGACATTCTGTCCATCGAGCGCTGCTCCAGGAGACATTTTCATGACCAATGGCAACGGCGCCCCCGTCGAACAACCCGCTCCCCAGCTCAACGTACTGGCGCAGTACACCAAGGACCTGTCGTTCGAGAACCCGAATGCGCCAGCCTCGCTCGGCCAGCAGCAACAGCAGCCGGCGATCAACATCCAGATCAACGTCTCCGCCAACAACCTGTCGGAGAACGAGTACGAGGTGATCCTCTCGATCGAGGGCAAGGCCGAGACCGCAGGCAAGGTGATGTTCAGCTTCGACCTCGCCTATGCCGGCGTCTTCCGGATCGTGAATGTGCCGAAGGAGAACCTGCACCCGCTGGTCATGATCGAGTGCCCGCGGCTGCTGTTCCCGTTCGCACGCGAGATCGTCGCGACCTCGGTCCGCGACGGCGGCTTCCCGCCTTTGTTGCTCGACCCCGTCGATTTCCTCGGTCTCTACCGCCAGAACATGGAGCGGCAGGCGGCCGCCCAGGCTGCTCCCGGCGTCAAGCCGAGCTGATTTGAGTCAGAGAATACCGAAGCCTAACCCGTTATCCTGAGGTGGCCGCAACGCGGCCGTCTCGAAGGATCAACGGCCCGACGGTGGCCGCGCATCTTTCGAGGCTCGCCCCATCAAGATGATGGGGATAGAGTCCAATAGGGGCTCAAGCCGCCGGTGCTGCCGCAGGCGCTGGCGGCGGCAGGTAATCGTTCCAGATCGGCTTGTCGCCGAGCGTGGCAATGAAGGCCCTGTGGGCCTCCCGATCGGCGTCACTGACCCGCGCGAGTAGCGGGGTCTCGCGCTGCCGCCGCGGCGTATCACCACTATGGCCGCCCGCACGCGCATCCGACGTTTCCGACGCCAGGATCAGCTGCGACTGCCGCGCGCCGATCAGGTCGATATAGACCTCGGCCAGCAGCTCGGCGTCGAGCAAGGCGCCGTGCTTGGTACGGCGGGAATTGTCGATCTGATAACGCGAACAGAGATCGTCGAGCCGGTTCGACACGCCGGGATGCTTGCGCCGTGCCAGCAGCAGCGTATCGACCAGCTGGTCCTTCGGAATCGCCTTCCGCTTGATGCGGTCGAGCTCGGCGTTGATGAAGCTGATGTCGAACGACGCGTTGTGGATCACCAGCGGCGTATCGCCGATGAAGGCCAGGAACTCGTCGACCACTTCAGTGAACAGCGGCTTGGAGGCCAGAAACTCGGTCGACAGCCCGTGCACGGCGAACGCTTCCGCCGGCATGTCGCGCTCGGGATTGATGTAGACGTGATAGGTCTGCCCCGTCGGCATGCGGTTGAAAATCTCGACGCAGCCGATCTCCACCAGCCGATCGCCGCGCAGCGGATCGAGGCCAGTGGTTTCAGTATCGAGAACGATTTCGCGCATGACGTGAAAGAATCCGAAATGGCGGGCGAATCAGGCGCGCCGCTTCGGCATCTTAACAACCTCGGCCAGAATGTCGCGGATACGCGCCCGCACCGGATCGAGTCCGTGCGAGGTATCCACTATGAAATCCGCGCGTTTGCGCTTCTCCGCGTCCGGCATCTGCTTGGCGATGATGGCGTCGAGCTTGGCCGCATCCATCGTGCCGCGGGCGAGCACCCGTTCGCGCTGCAGTTCCGGCGAGGTGGTGACGACAACGACGGCATCGACACGCTTCTCGCCGCCGGTTTCGAACAGCAACGGCACGTCGACAACGACGATCGGGCTACCTGCGGCTTCCGCATCAGCGAAGAATTTCTGGCGCGACGCGCCGAGCATCGGATGCACGATCTGCTCGAGCTGCTTCATCGCAGCAGGATCGTGCACCACGCGCGCCGACAGTTTCGCGCGATCAACCTTGCCGCCGGTGGTGGTGCCGGGAAAGGCGGCCTCGATCGCCGGCGCGGCTTCGCCTTCGTAGAGCTGATGCACGGCCGCATCGGCGTCATACACCGGCACGCCGGCCTCCATGAACAGTTTGGCCGTGGTGGATTTTCCCATCCCGATCGAGCCGGTCAGTCCCAGAATCAGCATCGCATCAACATCGGTTCAGCATCTCTCCCGTCGCCACGCCTCCGCGCCTCACACCGCGAGTAGCTTCTCGCCGCGCAGGAACGCCAGCAGCGACAATAGCGGCAGGCCGAGGATGGTGAAATGGTCACCTTCGATCCGCTCGAACAGATGCACGCCGAGGCCCTCGAGCTGGTACGCTCCGACGCTGGTCGTCACCGCCTCGCCGGCCTGGTCGAGATAGCTCTCGATCTCGCCGGCTGCGAGCCGCCGCATCGTCATGCGGGCCACGCTCACATCGCTGAACAGGACCTTTCCATCGCGCACGACCGAGACGGCGGAATGCAGCTCATGGGTCCGTCCGGCGAGCAGGCCGAGCTGCTCGGCAGCCTGCGTGCGGCCGGCGGGCTTGCTGAACATCCGCTGCCCCAGCGCCAGCGTCTGGTCGGCGCCGACGACATATTGACCGGGCCGCTGCCTGGACACGAACAACGCCTTCTCGCGCGCCAGGAGCGATGCGATCTCGCCGGGCGCCGAAAGGCCGGAATTCTTCTGCACCGCGCGTTCGTCGATGTCGGCCGGCAGCGCCTCGAAATCGAGGCCGGCATTTTCAAGCAGCATCTTTCGCGCGCTGCTCTGCGACGCGAGGATCAGCTTCTGTGGGCCGCGCCAGATGCTCATGACGTGGGAATCATTCCGACGGCCGCGCGCGCTGGCGGTCGTTGAAGAGTTTCATCACCGCGGCCGCGGTCTCCTCGATCGAACGCCGTGTGACGTCGAGCAGCGCCCAGTTGAATTTCGCGCTGAGGCGCCGGGCAAAGGCGACCTCGTCGGCTACCGACTGCTTGTCGATGTAGGTGTCATTGTCGCGGTCACCTATCGTGAGCAGGCGGTTCTGCCGGACCTGGATCAGGCGCTCGGGCGTCGCATGCAGGCTGACCACCAGCGGCTTCTTCAGGGTCTCGAGCTGGTGCGGCAGCGGGATGCCCGGCACCAGCGGCACATTCGCCGTTCGGATGCCGCGGTTGGCGAGATAGATCGAGGTCGGTGTCTTCGAGGTACGGGATACCCCGACCAGCACGACATCGGCCTCCTCGAGGCCTTCGACATGCTGACCATCGTCATGCATCATCGTGTAGTTCAGCGCATCGATGCGGCGGAAATATTCCGCGTTCAGCACGTGCTGCGCGCCGACGCGCCCGGTCGTCGCGGCACCCAGATACGCCTCGAACAACTGCATCACAGGCCCGATGATCGACAGGCTCGGAACGTTGATCTCCTTGCATTTGCCCTCGAGCCGGCCGACCAGATCCTTCTCCAGCAGCGTGAACAGGACGATGCCGGGCGATTCCTCGATCTCGTCGAGCACACGATCGAGCTGCTTCTGGCTGCGCACCAGGGGATAGACATGCTCGACCGCGGTCACATTGGCGTATTGCGCGGCGACCGCGCGCGCCACGGTGATCAGCGTCTCGCCGGTCGAGTCCGACACCAGATGCAAATGGAAGTAGTTGGAGGTCGTCGGCACCAGAGCCCCTGTCTATCCTGTGAATCCCTGTGGAGGTCGAGGAGAAGAATCCGGGTCCAGGGCCAGGCCCCTGTATATCTCGCCCCATTCTTCACAGCACGTCGCAAAAGGATAAGTCGACGTCATGACGGAGATGATAGTGAAGCAATGTGGATTTGTCTCTTCATAAGCTGGCCACAGAGGCGCGCAACCAATTGAGTCCTGCGACAGATTCCGGATATCCGCCGCCGCCGACCAGAATGTTGAGGGATGTGAACAAGCGCGCAGCAACCGCTGGACCGCCTTGCATGAGTCAAATTCACTGCCATTAAGACTCAAACCTTAGATTCTAAAATTAATTAGGTTTAGGAGAGCCGTGTGTGCGGATATGTATCCGTCCCTCGCCGGCAAAGCCTTGCGCGCAACGCTGAGTCCTCCCGAACTGTTCCCCGAAAGGCATCACTGCGATGTTCGACTGGATCAACGCCCTGCCGATCTATGCCTGGGTCAAGGCCCTGCACATCGTCGCCGTGATTTCTTGGATGGCCGGCATGCTCTATCTGCCGCGGCTGTTCGTCTATCATTGCGAGGCCGAGGTTGGCTCCAGGCAGTCCGAGACCTTCAAGGTCATGGAGCGGCGGCTTTTGAAGGGGATCATCAACCCCGCGATGATCGTGACCTGGCTGGCCGGGCTTTTCCTGGTCTGGGCCGGACACTGGTACCTATCCGGCTGGTTTCACGTCAAATTCGCGCTGGTGCTCGCCATGTCGGGTATCCACGGCTTTTTGTCCCGCTGCGTGAAGGATTTCGCCGCCGACCGGAATCAGCGAACCCAGAAATTCTATCGTATTATCAACGAGGTGCCGACGGTTCTGATGATCCTGATCGTGATCATGGTGGTGGTGAAGCCGTTCTAGACATCACGATGCTCAAGACACATGCTTCAGTCCTTCTTGCGAAGGACGAATCGATTTTCTATATAGGATTTATCCCACCCTACGCAGGCGGATGTGGTCGCGTTCCGGTTCTTTTCGGACCGGCGCCGCATCAGGTTTGAAAGCCCAAACGGCACTTTCCTGGCTGAGACCTGCGGACCTTCCTTTGGCGTCCGCTTTTTCCAAAGCCACCTCGCACCCCTTCCCTACTTACTTCCTCACAGGACGACCCCAATGCGGGAAATCAAACTCCAGGACCTCAAATCGAAAACGCCGGCCGAGCTCGTCTCGTTCGCGGAAGAGAATGGGGTCGAGAATGCCAGCACCATGCGCAAGCAGGAGCTGATGTTCGCAATTCTCAAGCAGCTCGCGATCGCCGAGACCGACATTATCGGTGAGGGCGTTGTCGAGGTGCTGTCCGACGGCTTTGGCTTCCTTCGTTCGCCTGACGCGAACTACCTGCCCGGCCCCGACGACATCTACGTTTCGCCGTCGCAGATCCGCCGTTTCGGCCTGCGTACCGGCGATACGATCGAAGGCCATATCCGCAGCCCGAAGGAAGGCGAACGCTATTTCGCGCTGCTGAAGGTCAACACGCTCAATTTCGAAGACCCGGAGAAGTCGAAGCACAAGGTCAATTTCGACAACCTCACGCCGCTGTTTCCCAATCAGCGTTTCCGCATGGAGCTTGAGGATTCCACCAAGAAGGACCTTTCCGCCCGTGTGATCGATATCGTCGCGCCGATCGGCAAGGGCCAGCGCGCGCTGATCGTGGCGCCACCGCGCACCGGCAAGACGGTGCTGATGCAGAACATCGCGCACTCCATCACCGCCAATCATCCCGACTGCTATCTGATCGTGCTTCTGATCGACGAGCGTCCGGAAGAAGTCACGGACATGCAGCGCTCGGTGAAGGGCGAGGTGGTGTCGTCGACCTTCGACGAGCCGGCGGTGCGTCACGTCCAGGTCGCCGAGATGGTGATCGAGAAGGCCAAGCGCCTCGTCGAGCACGGCCGCGACGTCGTGATCCTGCTCGATTCGATCACGCGCCTCGGCCGCGCCTACAACACCGTCGTGCCGTCATCCGGCAAGGTGCTGACCGGCGGTGTCGACGCCAATGCGCTGCAGCGTCCGAAGCGCTTCTTCGGCGCCGCGCGCAACATCGAGGAGGGCGGTTCGCTGACCATTATCGCGACCGCGCTGGTCGATACCGGCAGCCGTATGGACGAAGTCATCTTCGAAGAGTTCAAGGGCACCGGTAACTCCGAACTGATCCTCGACCGCAAGGTTTCGGACAAGCGGACCTTCCCGGCGATCGATATTGCCCGTTCCGGCACCCGCAAGGAGGAGCTGATAACCGATCCGCAGGTGCTCAAGAAGATGTACGTCCTGCGCCGCATCCTCAATCCGATGGGCACCATGGACGCCATCGACTTCCTGCTCGACAAGCTCCGCAACACGAAGAGCAACTCGGAATTCTTCGATTCCATGAACACCTGAGGCCACGGCCGAAAAGAACAAGGGCGCTCCGCAAAAACGGGGCGCCTTTTTTCATGCTGCGGATTTGCTGCAGCGACGTGCAGCATAAAAGGAGCGGCCCACCGCACTGGCCTTTTCATTTAACTATCTGAATTTATTTATATTTATATCGTAGCCTTGTGATCTAGCTGACGACACCGCAGCAAAATTGCTGCGCGGCTGCTGCGGTGAAGTCAGACGATGCTGCATTGCAGCATTTTGCTGTATAGGGCGCGCAATCGGAGCGGCATTGCCTTTCCCGATTTGCTGGAAGAAATAGGCGATGCATCCGCGTGACCAGACCATCTTCGCGTTATCCTCGGGGCGTCCACCGAGTGCGATTGCCATCGTCAGGCTGTCTGGCCCAATGGCCGAGTCGGTCATTGTAGGACTGGCGGGCAAGACGCCGGTGCCGCGGCTGGCGACCCGCGCGCTGCTCCGCGATTCGAACCATCAACCCATCGATGACGCGGTCGTGCTGTGGTTTCCAGGCCCGGCCAGTGCCACCGGCGAGGACGTCGCCGAACTTCATGTCCATGGCGGACGCGCGGTGTTGTCGGCGATGTTCGATGCGATCGCGGCATTCGACAACGTGCGGCCGGCCGAGCCGGGCGAGTTCACGCGGCGGGCCTTCGAGAACGGTAAGCTCGACCTGACCGAGGCCGAGGGCTTGGACGATCTGATCCACGCCGACACTGACCGGCAGCGGCGTCAGGCGCTGCGCCAGTTGAAAGGGTTGCTCGGCGACCGGGCGCGGGACTGGCGCGAGCGAATCATCGCGGCGTCGGCGCTGATCGAGGCCGGCATCGATTTCTCCGACGAAGGCGATGTGCCGGCCGAGCTGATCGCACCGGCGCTCGATAAGATCCGGGCGCTGCATGAGGAGATCAAGCAAGTCCTTGCAGGGCAGGGGCAAAGCGAGCGGCTGCGCGACGGCCTCGTGGTCGCGATCGCCGGTCCGCCGAATGTAGGCAAATCGACCCTGATCAATCAGCTCGCCAAGCGCGAGGTCGCGATCGTCTCGCCGCATGCCGGCACGACCCGCGATGTGATCGAGGTGCAGCTCGATCTCGACGGCTATCCAGTGACGATCATCGACACCGCCGGGATTCGCGAGACCGACGACCCGGTCGAGCAGGAGGGCGTCCGCCGCGCCCGCGCCCGCGCCGCGGAGGCGGACCTGGTGCTGTGGCTGGCCGACAGCGGCAATGCAAAGGCGGGACATGGCGGCACGACGCCGACCTGGTTGGTGCGGAACAAGATCGACCTGGTCAGGACCACGGCGGGTGAGCGCGGCAGTTACCCCGAATTCAGGATCTCGGCTGCTCGCGGCGACGGGTTGTCAGAGCTCATCGCCGCCTTGGTCGGGTTCGCTCAGGACTACTTTGGAACCAGCGAAGGTGGCTTGATCAGTCGGACGCGGCAGCGCGGATTGTTGCAGGAGGCCGTCGAATCTCTTCAGCGCAGCATCGACGTGGTCGGGCAGGGCGAAGAGCTGGCGGCGGAGGAACTCCGCCGGGCTGCTTACTCACTCGGTCGTCTGCTCGGCCGGGTGGACGTTGAAGACATCCTCGATGTCATCTTCCGCGAATTCTGCGTCGGGAAGTAGCGGGCGCCCGTCTGTTTCACGTGAAACATGGTTTCGATCCGGTTAAGGAACCCTCGCCCTGTTTCACGTGAAACAATTGCCGGTCAGAAGGCGCACTGTTTCACGTGAAACAGCTCCGTCTATCATTGCGAGCGACGCGAAGCAGTCCATATTTGCCTCGGGTTTCGGTCTCAAAGCGGCAATCCCAACTTCGTTCTTCCGGCTTTCATGACTCCACGATAGAAGTCCCGCCATGATTTCCAGGGCAGACTCATTTGACGTCATCGTCATCGGCGGCGGCCATGCCGGCTGCGAGGCCGCGAGCGCTTCTGCCCGGATGGGCGCAAAGACCGCGCTGGTGACCCATCGTTTCGCGACCATCGGCGCGATGTCCTGCAATCCCGCCATCGGCGGGCTCGGCAAGGGCCATCTGGTCCGCGAAGTCGACGCGCTGGACGGTCTGATGGGCCGCGTGGCCGACGCCGGCGGCATTCAGTTTCGCATGCTCAATCGCCGGAAGGGTCCGGCGGTCCGCGGCCCCCGGGCCCAGGCTGACCGCAAGCTCTACGCCGCGGCGATGCAGGCGGCGATCACCGAGACCGCGAACCTCAGCGTCATCGAAGGCGAGGCGGATGAACTGGGCGTCGTCGATGGTCGCGTGACCGGCATTTGCCTGGGCGATGGCCGTCAGCTGTCGGCGGGGGCGGTTGTCATTACGACCGGCACCTTCCTGCGTGGCCTGATTCATCTCGGCGAGAGGAACTGGCCGGCGGGCCGGGCCGGCGAGGCGCCCGCCATGGGTCTGTCTGCCTCGTTCGAGCGGGCAGGGTTTGTGCTCGGGCGGCTCAAGACCGGGACACCGCCGCGCCTCGATGGCACCACGATCGACTGGTCGGCGGTTGAAATGCAGCCCGGAGACGAGCCTCCAGAGCCGTTTTCGGTCATGACTGACCGGATTACGACCCCGCAGATCCAGTGCGGCATCACCCGGACCACGCCGGCGACCCATGAGGTGATCCGGGCCAATGTGCATCGCTCGCCGATGTATTCCGGCCAGATCAAGAGCTCTGGACCGCGCTATTGCCCCTCGATCGAGGACAAGATCGTCCGTTTCGGCGACCGCGACGGCCATCAGGTCTTCCTGGAGCCGGAAGGGCTCGACGACACCACGGTCTATCCGAACGGCATCTCGACCTCGCTGCCGGAAGAGGTCCAGCTTGCGATCCTCGCCAGCATTCCAGGCCTCGAGCGGGTGAAGATGGTCCGGCCGGGCTATGCGATCGAATACGACCACGTCGACCCGCGCGAGCTCGATCCGACCCTGCAGACCAAGCGTCTGCGCGGGCTTTTCCTAGCCGGCCAGATCAATGGCACCACGGGCTATGAGGAGGCCGCGGGGCAGGGCGTTGTCGCCGGGCTCAATGCCGCGCTCGCTGCCGGCGGTGCCGATCCGATCGTGTTCGACCGCGCCGACGGCTATCTCGGCGTGATGATCGACGATCTCGTGACCCGCGGGATCACCGAGCCGTATCGCATGTTCACCTCGCGCGCCGAGTACCGGCTGACGTTGCGGGCCGATAACGCCGACCAGCGCCTGACCGACAAGGGCATTGCGCTCGGATGCGTCGGAACGGCGCGTGCCGAGCGCCATCGGACCAAGATGGCGGCGCTGGAGGCGGCCAAGCGGCTGGCGAAGTCGCTTGCGATCACACCGAATGAGGCCGCCAAGCACGGACTCGCGCTTAATCGCGACGGCCATCGCCGGTCGGCCTTCGAGCTGCTGGCTTACCCCGAGATCGAATGGCCCGCAGTCCGAGCGATCTGGCCGGAGTTGTCGGCTATTGACCCCGCGATCGCGGTGCATCTCGAGATCGATGCCAAATACGATGTCTATCTGAAGCGCCAGACCGCCGATGTCGATGCCTTCCGGCGTGACGAGGGTCTGGTTTTGACCGACGTCGACTATGCCGATGTCCCGGGTCTTTCGAACGAAGCGCGAGCCAAGCTGCAGAAGGCCCAGCCGCGGACGGTCGGGCAGGCGGGCCGGATCGACGGCATGACGCCGGCGGCGCTGGGTATTCTGGCGGCCTATCTCCGGCGCGAGGCGCGACAGAAGACTGCGAAGGCCTCTGCCTAACGTTTTACGTGAAATGGCAGGCGGCCCCGTCATTGCGAGGAGCGGAAGCGACGAAGCAATCCATCGCTTCCTCAGGTGGGCACTACGGATTGCTTCGCTTCGCTCGCATTGACGAGCTCAATCGGCGTTCCAGAGAATGGCTTCAATTTCGCAATCCGCCGAACTCCGCGTCTCCACCAAAGACAAGGCCGCGGCGCTCGCGCTGACGCCCGTTTCACGTGAAACAGAGGCGCGGCTCGACCGATACGTCGCCCTCCTCCTGGCGTGGCAGGCCAAGACCAATCTCGTCGCGCCATCGACGCTGCCGACCCTCTGGACCCGCCACGTCTCCGATTCGCTGCAGCTCCTGAGTCTGGTGCCGACGGCGAAGTCGTGGGTCGATCTCGGCAGCGGCGGCGGCTTCCCCGGTGTCGTGCTGGCCTGCGCGCTGGCCGAGACCCCGGGCGCGTCGATTCATTTGGTTGAGCGAATCGCCAAGAAGGCGGCATTCTTGCGCGAGGCGATACGGGTGACGGCGTCCCCGGGGACGGTGCATCTGGCTGATATCGGGGATACTGTGGATAGAATCCCGGGGCTCATCGATTGCGTCACCGCACGGGCGCTGGCTCCGTTACATCAACTCATCGGCTTTGCGGAGCCGTGGGTCAAAAACGGCGCCAAGGCGCTGTTTTTGAAGGGTCAAGATGTAGAGGCCGAATTGACCGAGGCCACTAAATATTGGATTATTGAGCCAAAGCTACACGCCAGCCGGACCGGCGGACAGGGCTGGATCGTCGAACTCGGGTCAATCGAGCGGCGCTAGGGGACTCCGCGAGAGCAAATGGTATTTTGGTATGACTGTGATGGACGAGGTTTATCAAGAGGATAAGGCGTCCCAGCCGCCTGGCCATCCGCGCATCCTGTCGCTCGCCAACCAGAAGGGCGGCGTCGGCAAGACCACCACAGCGATCAATCTTGGGACTGCACTCGCTGCGATTGGTGAGCGTGTCCTGATCGTCGATCTCGATCCGCAGGGCAACGCCTCGACCGGCCTCGGCATCGATCGCCGCAACCGCAGCTGCTCGACCTACGACGTCCTGATCGGCGAGGCGCCGCTGCGCGATGCCGTGGTCGCGACCGCGGTGCCGCGGCTGCATATTGCCGCCTCCACCATGGACCTTTCCGGCCTCGAGCTCGAGCTCGGCACGACGCCGGGCCGCGCGTTCCGGCTGCGCGATGCGATCGCGGGATTGAACAACAACGTCTCGCCGGAAGCCGACTACACCTATGTGCTGATCGACTGCCCGCCCTCGCTCAATTTGCTCACGGTGAATGCGATGGCGGCGTCGGACGCGATCCTGGTGCCGCTGCAATGCGAGTTCTTCGCGCTCGAAGGTCTGTCGCAATTGCTGCAGACCGTGGAGCAGGTGCGCTCGACGCTTAATCCGAACCTGTCGATCCACGGCATCGTGCTGACCATGTTCGACTCGCGCAACAACCTCTCCAACCAGGTCGTTGCCGACGTGCGCCAGTTCATGGGCGACAAGGTCTACGACACCATGATCCCGCGCAACGTGCGCATCTCCGAGGCGCCGTCCTACGGCAAGCCGGTCCTGGTCTACGACCTCAAATGCGCCGGCAGCGATGCGTATCTCAAGCTCGCCACCGAAGTGATCCAGCGCGAGCGCGAGCTGCGCACGCATTGATGTTGCGTAGGATGGGTAGAGCGAAGCGAAACCCATCACTCTCATTGCGAGCCGCGATGGGTTTCGCTTCGCTCTACCCATCCTACGTTTCTTCTGAAATTCAAGTCCGGAGTACTGCGTGTGAATCCAAGGGAGCTCGCAACAATGGCCGATGAAGCGCGTTCGCGACTGGGGCGCGGGCTGGCAAGCCTGATCGGAGATGTCGGCGGCGAGGCGGCCGCGCATGTCGAGCGGCCGCGCAACCAGCGCAAGGTGCCGATCGAATTCCTCAAGGCCAACCCGCGCAACCCGCGGCGCACCTTCGCCGACACCGAGCTCGGCGAGCTTGCCGATTCGATCAGGCAGCGCGGCGTGATCCAGCCGATCGTGGTGCGTGCGATCAAGGGCACGCAGGACCGCTACGAGATCATCGCCGGCGAGCGCCGCTGGCGCGCCTCGCAACTCGCCGGCCTGCACGAAGTGCCGATCGTGCCGGTCGAGGTCTCTGATTCCGACGCGCTCGAGATCATGATCATCGAGAACGTCCAGCGCGAAGACCTCAATGCGATGGAAGAGGCGCAGGGCTATCACGCGCTCGCCGACGAGTTCAAACGCAGTCAGGAAGAGATCGCCAAGATCGTCGGCAAGAGCCGCAGCCATGTCGCCAACATGATGCGGCTGACCAAGCTGCCCGCCGAGGTGCAGGCGCTGATCTCGAAGGGTGATCTCTCCGCCGGCCACGCCCGCGCGCTGATCGGCGTGCCGGATCCGCTCGCTGCAGCGAAGCGCATCGTCGCCGAAGGCCTCAACGTCCGCCAGGCCGAGGCGCTGGCGCATGAGGAGGGCGTGCCGGAGCGCAAGCCGCAGAAGGCGCGCAGCGGCAGCGCGGCCAAGGTCGACAAGGATGCCGACACGCTCGCGCTGGAGAAACGCGTCAGCGATGCGCTAGGCCTTGCCGTCACCGTCAGCCATCGCGATCCCGGCGGCACCGTCCAGATCAGCTACCGCAATCTCGAGCAGCTCGACGAGGTGGTGCGGCGGCTGGAGGGCGGCTAGAACTTCCAGCATCTCTCCACGTCATTGCTTCGTCGCTTTCGCGCCTCGCAATGACGGCCGTACGAACATTGCGTCTCACCCCCGCCGCTTCGCATTCGCCGCGATCGAGAGCAGCGCGCGCTGCGCGATCACGGCGGCGAGCGAGGCCTGCTTGCGCATGTCGAGCGCTGCGGTGGCGAGCTGGTCGATCACGTTCACCAGCCGCGGCGGCGTGAAGTTGCGCAGCGCGATCTCGACTGCGGGTTTGCGCGAGAAATGCAGCCGCGGAAATCCGCCTTCGAGCACGGCTGACGCCGGCGTGCCGTCCGCGATCGCCAGCGCCGATTTGTGCAGCCATGCCGCCTGGCGCTGCGCGGCCGAGATGATCACGCCGGGATAGGTGCCGGCGACCATTGCTTTCGTGAACTCGCTCTCGACCAGCGCGGCATTGCCGGCGAAGGCGCCGTCGACGATCGGGTCGAGCTTCAGCTCGGAGGCGTCGGACACCACGGTCATGACGTCCTCGAGCGTGATCTCACCCTTGCCGTGCGCGAACAGCGCCAGCTTGCGCAGCTCATTACGCGAGGCCATGCGGTCGCCGCCGAGCAGCGACATCAGCACGGCGCGCGCATCTTGTGCGAGCCGCAGGTTCGATACGCGCAGCTCGTCCTCGATCAGCTTGGTGAGGTCGCGCTCGGTGTCGGGATAGCAGCCGATCGCCACCGCATTCTTGGCGCGCTCGCAGATCTTGCGCAGCGGCGATTCCGGCCTGAGCTCGCCGGCCTCGATCACGATGCGGCAATCCCTGAGCGCGGTGGTCTCGATCAGCGTCTCGACGCCACTCGAGAAGTTGCGCGAGCCGGCGCGGACGCGGATGGCGCGGCGGCCGCCGAACAGCGGCACCGTCATGGCCTCGTCGACCAGCCGCGACGGCTCGGCCGCAAGCTCGTCGCCATCGAGCCGCACCAGCGAGAACGGATCGTTGGGATCGTCGACCGCGGAGGCCATCAGCGCGTCGGCACGCTCGCGCACCAGCCCGAGGTCCGGGCCGTACAGCAGGATGATCGGACGGCCGGCGTCAGGCCGGGCGAGGAAGCTGTCGATCTCTTTTCCGCGAAGCGCGACCATCTAGCCTTGAACCGTCATTCCGGGGCGCCTCGCCAGAGGCGAACCCGGAATCTGGAGATGATGGATCGAGATTCCGGGTTCGCGCCGCTGGCGCGCCCCGGAATGACGCCAACGCATCAAGTTCCGGTGGAGAAGAAGGAGGCGAGCCGGGTCTGGATGTTGTCGGCGATCTCCTGCGCGGCGCGGTCCTCGGCGTCGCGGAAGGCGCGGGCGCGGGCGAAGCGCTGGTAGGAGCCGGGCATGTCATAGGACACGCGCGAGAAGGTGGTGCCGGTCATGACAGACTTGTTCGACGCGATCTCGACCAGGTTGAACTGGGCGTCGATGCCGTAGTTCTCGCTGGTCGGCAGCGCCGTGGCCTGGTCGATCATCAGCGAGGAGCGGCTGGTGGTGAAGCGCAGCACCAGCCGGTGCGTCGGCGCCACGCCGGTGGCGGTGCCGTAGAGCTTGAAGGCGAGGGCGTTGCGGACCTCGACGCCGACCCGGGCCTCGCGCGAGGCGTTCGGCTTGTCGACCGGCGGAACTTCGACGGCCATCAGCTTTTCGCGCAGGGCGGACGACTGGCCGTCGAGGGTGCGCTCGGCATACATCGGCTGGAAGCATCCGGCCGTCAGCGCGGCCAAGGCAGCCACGGCCACGAGCCGGGCGGCGATCCTGATCCTAGCCGACAACATTGACGATCCTCATGGGCACCACGATCACCTTGCGGACGGGTTTGCCGCCCAAGGCGGCTTTTACCGCATCGAGCGCCAAAACGGCAGCCTCTATATCCGCATTTTGGGCCGCCCGTGGCACGGTAACATCACCTCGTTTTTTACCGTTGACCTGGACGACCAGGGTCACGCTGTCTTCAACCAGTAAATCGCGCTCGATTTGCGGCCAATCGGCCTCGGAAACCAGCCCGGTCTGGCCGAGAACCACCCAGCACTCCTCGGCCAGATGCGGCATCATAGGCGAAAACAGCTGCACCAGGATGGTCGCCGCTTCCTTGACGGCCCAGGCCAGGTCCGGCGCCGGCTTGTCGCCTTTCGCCAGCACCTCGGACAGCGCATTGGCGAACTCGCGGATATGGGCGAGACACACGTTGAAATGCAGCCGCTCGATCCCGGACGACACCTTGTCGAGCGCGCCATGGGCGGCCTTGCGCAGCGCCAGCGCCTCGGGCCCGAACGTCTCCGGCCGGGCCGCTGGGGCGGCCTTGTTGCCGGCGATCTTGGCGATCTCGGCCGATTCGTTCACCAGCCGCCACAGCCGCTGCACGAACCGCGAGGCGCCCTGCACGCGTTCGTCGCTCCAGATCACGTCGCGGTCCGGCGGCGAGTCCGAGAGCATGAACCAGCGCGCGACGTCGGCGCCGTAGCTCGCGATGATGTCGTCGGGGTCGACGGTGTTTTTCTTCGACTTCGACATCTTCTCGATCGGGCCGATCTCAACGTCTTCGCCGGTCGCCATCAGCACCGCGCGGCGGCCATTGCCGGCAACCTCGATCTTCACCTCGGCCGGCGTGACCCAGCTGCCGTCGGCCTTCTGGTAGGTCTCGTGCACCACCATGCCCTGGGTGAACATGCCGGCGAACGGCTCGCTCATGTCGACGTGGCCGGTGGCCTTCATCGCGCGGGTGAAGAAGCGGCTGTAGAGCAGATGCAGGATCGCGTGCTCGACGCCGCCGATATACTGGTCGACCGGCATCATCCGGTTGGCGACCGCGGGCGTGGTCGGTGCGGTCTCGTTCCACGGGTCGGTGAAGCGCGCGAAGTACCACGACGAGTCCACGAAGGTGTCCATCGTGTCGGTTTCGCGCACCGCCTTGCCGCCGCACTTCGGACAAGTGACGTGCTTCCAGGTCGGATGATGGTCGAGCGCGTTGCCCGGCTTGTCGAAGCTTACATCCTCCGGCAGCGTCACCGGCAACTGGTCGTCGGGCACCGGCACCACGTCGCAGGTCGGGCAGTGGATCACCGGGATCGGGCAGCCCCAATAGCGCTGGCGCGAAATGCCCCAGTCGCGCAGCCGGAAATTCACCTGCCGCTCGCCGACCGGCGCCAACCTTCCTTCCCCTGGCAAGGCGCGCAGCTCGGTCTCCAGACGCTTGGCAACCTCTTCCTTGGCCGCTTCGATCGTCATGCCGTCGAGGAAGCGCGAATTGATCATGCGGCCGTCGCCGTCATAGGCAACGTCGGTGATCACGAACGTTTTGGGGTCCTGGCCCTCGGGGCAGACCACCGGCACGTTGCCGAGATCGTACTTGTTGACGAAGTCGAGGTCGCGCTGGTCGTGCGCCGGGCATCCGAAGATCGCGCCGGTGCCGTATTCCATCAGCACGAAGTTCGCGACATAGACCGGCAGCTTCCAGTTCGGATCGAACGGATGCACCGCCTTGATGCCGGTGTCGAAACCCTGCTTCTCGGCGGTGTCGATGATCGACTGCGCGGTGCCGATCTTCTTGATGTCGGCGATGAACTCCGCGAGCTTCGGATTCTTCGCGGCGGCCGCCTGCGCCAGCGGATGATCCGCCGAGATCGCCATGAACTTGGCGCCGAACAGCGTGTCCGGCCGCGTGGTGAAGATCTTCAGCTCGCTCTCGCCGGCCGGCGTGGTCGCCGCATCCAGCGCGAAGCGGATCAACAGGCCCTCGGAGCGGCCGATCCAGTTGCGCTGCATCAGCCGCACCTTGTCGGGCCAGCGGTCGAGACCATCCAGCGCTTCCAGGAGCTCCTGCGAGTACTTCGTGATCTTGAAGACCCACTGGCTCATTTCGCGCTGCTCGACGACGGCGCCCGAGCGCCAGCCGCGGCCGTCGATCACCTGCTCGTTGGCGAGCACGGTCATGTCGACCGGATCCCAGTTCAGCTTGCGCTTCTCGCGCTCGGCGAGGCCGGCGCGCAGCATGTCCAAAAACATCTTCTGCTGATGCTTGTAGTAGCTGGGGTCGCAGGTCGCGAACTCGCGCGACCAGTCGAGCGACAGCCCGATCGACCGCAGCTGCTTTTTCATCGCGGCGATGTTGTCGTAGGTCCAGGCCTTCGGCGCCACCTTGCGTTCGATCGCGGCATTCTCCGCCGGCAGGCCGAACGCGTCCCAGCCCATCGGGTGCAGCACATTATAGCCCTTGGCGCGCATGAAGCGCGCCAGCACGTCGCCGAGCGTGTAGTTGCGGACATGGCCGATATGGATGCGCCCCGACGGATAGGGGAACATCTCGAGCACATAGTATTTCGGCCGCGGATCGTCGTTCTTGGAGGCGAAGATCGCCTTTTCGTCCCACAGGCGCTGCCAGCGGGGCTCGGATTCACGGGCGTTATAGCGTTCGGCGGTCATGAAATCGCAAGGATTTGGGGTGGCTTTGGGTGGTTTTCGGGTCCCGTCCGGGGACGGCGGACTAGGCCACAAAAGCGCCTGCGCGGTCAACGGCTTGGGGCCTCCAAACGCCCCATCCCCTCGCGCAGCCGCCCTGCCGCCGTCGCAGGGGCGCCGTCCGCAGCCTCCTCGTCGTCCTGGCCTTCGGCCAGGACGACGCTGAATATGCGGCGTCGCCGATGGTCATGGTTTCGCGCTCATCGCGCCGCTCGACCAGGCACGATCTCAGCTCGCCAGCGCCATCCCGGCTTCGTCCAGCGTCTGCAGGAAGCCGTGCTCGATTACGGCATTCCTGCCGCGGCGTTTGGCGGCGTAGAGGGCGGCATCCGCGGCTTCGATCAGGTCGCCGGGGCGCTGGGTCTCGTTCGGCCTGGTCGTCGCGACACCAACGCTGACGGTGACGACGCAATGGCTCGAGGATGCATGCGGCACGGCGAGGCCGAGCACGGCGGTGCGCACGGTCTCGCCGATCGCGAGCGCATGCGCGGCGTCGGTGTTCGGCAGTAAGAGGCAGAATTCCTCGCCGCCATAGCGGCCGGCGAAGCCCATGGTGTCGGCGGCGATCCCGGACAGCACTTCGCCGATCCGGGTCAGGCAGGCATCGCCTTCGGGATGGCCGTAGGTGTCGTTGTAGAGCTTGAAGTGATCGACATCGATCATCATCAGCGACAGCTCGCATTCATATTGCTGCGCCCGCATCCATTCGAAGTCGAGCCGGCTCTGGAAGCCGCGGCGGTTGGCGAGGCCGGACAGCGCGTCGATCGAGGCCATCACGGTGAGACGATCGTTGGAGGCGACGAGCTCGCGCTCGCGCTGGCTGAGCTGCGCCGCCATCGCGTTGAAGGCGCGCGCCAGCGGCACGAATTCCGCCGGCAGCTTGTGCTTGGCGACCCGCGCCGACCAGTCGCCCTCGCCGAACCGTCGCGCCATGCCGGTCATCAGCTCGATCGGATGGATGACGAGCCGCTCGGCGCCGACCAGCGCACCCAACAAGACGAACAGGCAGACGAATCCGAGCTGCAGATAGGCGGTGCGGATCTCGCGGTTGATCGCCGCCGTTACCTTGGCCTCGTCCATGCTCACGATCAGCCGGGACTGCGTGCCGGCGATGCGCGCGAAGCTCAGCGTGCGCTGTGCGCCGTCGGACGCAGTGAACGACACCGAGCCGGACGGCTCATCATAGCTCAGCGCCTTCTCGGCGATCGCCGCCACCAGCGGGATGGTGTCGAGCGAGCGGCCGATCAGGCTCGCATGATCGGCGGGTGCGGCGATCACGACGCCGGTAGAGTCGACCAGCACGGCCGACATGCCGGGCTGGCCGCCGAGATTGGCCATGATCTGCGACAGCCAGTCGATATTGATGCCGGCGACCACGACGGCATCCTGCTCCGGATTGATCGCGGCCACCGGATAGGCGGCCATCATCATCGGGCGGCCATTGGTCCTGCCGCGCAAATAGTCGCTGAACACGAAGCCGCGGTTGTCCTGCGCCTTCTTGAAATATTCGCGGTCGCCGACATTGAGGCCGACCTGGACGTTGAGGGTCGAGCACTGCACCAGCCCGTCCCTGGAGACGAACATGATGCTGCGGATCCAGGGCAGCACCGTCGGCAGGCTGGCGCGCAGCACCTCGCAGCTCTGCGCGATGCCGCCGGAAGCGCGGATGTAGGCTGCGGATTTCAGCATGGTCTCGACCGAGGAGACCACCTCGCGCTGGGTTTCCGCGGCATGCGCGGTGAGGCTGGCATAGCCGGCCGCGGCCTGCGCGATCTGCTTGCTGCGGGAATCCTCCAGCGTGCGGACGCGGTCCAGCATCAGGGGCGCGACCAGCATCAGCGCAAGCAAGGCCAGCCGGGCACGAATTCCCAGAACCTTCTTGAGCCTGACCCGGTTGCGGTTGAAAGTGACGCCCGACATTCTGTTCCCTTGCCCGTGCGCAAGGTAGAATGCAGGGCTTCAAAAAGCCTTTCCCGAATTTGGTAAAATTCGAGCCAACCCCCCGCACCTGTCAGAGAACGGCACAAGCATGACGCAAAGCCCGACCACGCCGTTACCGGCCGATTCACCACATGGCCTAGCCGCCGTCGAACGCGAGATCGCGCATGCCTGCAAGGAAGCGCGGCGCGATCGTGCGTCGGTGACCTTGATCGCGGTGTCGAAGACGTTCGCGGCCGACGCAATTTTGCCGATTATCGGCGCCGGACAGCGCGTATTTGGCGAAAATCGCGTGCAGGAGGCCAAGGGCAAGTGGCCGGCGCTAACCCAGGCTCATCCGGGACTGCAGCTGCATCTGATCGGACCGTTGCAGTCGAACAAGGCCAAGGAGGCGGTTGCGCTGTTCGATGCGATCCATTCGGTCGATCGCGCCAGCATTTGCGAAGCGTTAGCCAAGGAAATCAAAAATCAAGGCAAGCACCCGGAACTGTTCGTCCAGATCAATACCGGTGAGGAGCCGCAGAAGGCCGGCGTCGCGCCGCAGGATGCGGATACCTTCATCGCGGCATGCCGTGACACCTACGGCCTGTCGATCTCGGGACTGATGTGCATCCCGCCGGTCGACCAGGCGCCGGCGCCGCACTTCGCGCTCTGCGCCAAGATCGCCGCGCGCAACGGCTTGACGAATCTCTCGATGGGCATGAGCGCGGATTTCGCGGTGGCGATCCAGATGGGCGCCACCCATGTGCGGGTCGGGTCGGCGATCTTTGGCACGCGGACGGTGCCGCATAACTGACTGTCGTCCTGGCCAAAGCCAGGACCCATAACCACCGTTGTCGCTTGCAGGATGAATGTCTCGCCGCGCGCCCTTTTCTGAGGCCGCGGTGTATGGGTCCTGGCCTTCGCCAGGACGACATTGGTGCATGTGGCGGGTGCGCAGCCTACGCGAACTTCACCGACACATTTCCGATCGCGCCGAAATCGGCCGCGAATTCATCGCCGGCGGCAATCGGCAGCGGTGGGTGGCAGGTGCCTGTGGTGACGACCTCGCCTGCCCGTAAGGTCAGCCCCAGCGCGCGCAGCTCGTTGGCGCACCAGGCGAGCGCTGCGCGGGGATCGCCGAGCACGTTCTTGCCATGGCCGATATAGCGCTCGCCGCGCAGCGTGATGACCGGGCGGTCCTCGACCAGGTCGATCGCACGCCAGTCGGCTGTCGTTGCGGGTCCGAGCACGAACAGATGCGCACAGGCATTGTCGGCGATCAGCTGCGCCTCGCCAGCGGCGACGAAATCGGCGAAACGCGAATCCGGAATCTCGATCGCCGGATGCAGCGTCCCGACGGCCTCCAACACCTCCTGCACGCTGTAAGGCGTCGTGCGCGGCGCGAGATCGCGCGCCATGCGGAAGGCGTATTCCGGCTCGCCGACGCGCATCTCGTTACCCTGCATCGACGCGGTGCCGCCATCCGGTATCACCGTCTCGGCAAGGATGCGCCCGGCGAGCGGTCCGGTGACATTGATGTGCTTCTGGCCGGCCGCGCTGGTCGCCGCGATCTTCCAGCCGAACAGTTTTTCGCGCGACGTCTTTTCCAGCTCGGCCTGCACCGCATAGCCCTCGGCGCGATCGCGCGGCCGAATTGCGCCATCGAGCGCTGTGAGCTTGGTGCCGGCGTGCCAGTGATCGTGCAGGACCTTCGAGGCGGCGGCGATCCGGTTGTTGTCGAGCATGCTGTTTCGTTCCCCGCGGGAATTATTCTCTGTTGTGCAGGATCTCAGCACAAACGCGTCGCGTCTGTCGCGTGGGAAAAGCGATGTTCGGCCATTCGACAGCTCTAGCCGATGATGATCCTGGTCTGCGGCGACATCCGCCGCAACAGCCGCAGCATCGAGGCCTTCGTCATCGAGACGCAGCCCGCGGTAGGCGAGAAATTCGGCCGCGCCAGATGCAGGAACACAGCGCTGCCGCGGCCGGCGACGCGCGGTGCGGCGTTGTGATCGATCTCGATAATGAAGTCGTAGAGATGGTCCTCGCGAGTCAGGCGGTCGCCGCCCTGCGCGCGATCGAGCCGGATCGGCTGGTTGTAGTGACGGTCGGCGGGGTCCTCGCACCAGGCGTCCTCGCGGCGGATCGGCCGGGTCGGCAGGAAAGTCGTCGGACGCTGGTGCCGGTCGGCGCGCCACCAGAGCTGGCGCGGATGGAAGACGCCGCGCGGCGTGCCGCCGTCGCCCTCGCGCTTGTTGGCGATGATTCCGCCGCGTCCGAGCGCCACCGGCACGGTCCAGCCGTCGGCCGACAGCCAGCCCAGGCGCGGGTCGCCGGCGGCTGCTCGGACCTCGATGATGGAGAGCGGGCGATCACGTTTAACTTTCATATAAGTGATTGAAATAGCTGACCTTCCCTTAAGAATCGTTCCAAACTGAGCTTGCCTTGGAGGTTCAGAACATCCTATCTCCCGGCATTACAGGACATTCACGTCCTGCCCCGCCGGATTTGAGGTAGACTGCGTTGCCTTGTGAATCGGTAACAATCGCCTACCTGAGCACATATCTAGCCGATGTTACGGCCATAAGCGTCCTCCGCTTCTGACCGCCCCGCCCCCGAAGGATTGTACCTATGGCCAATGCCCGCAAGATCTTGATCGTGGATGACGATACCGATCTGCGCGATACGCTGGTCGAGCAGCTGTCGCTGCACGAGGAATTCGAAGCCTCCGCAGTCGACACCGGCGCCAAGGGCGCCACTGCCGCCAAAGCCAATTCCCCCGATCTGGTCCTGATGGACGTCGGCCTGCCCGACACCGACGGCCGCGAAGTGGTTCGCTCGCTCCGCAAGGGCGGCTTCAAGGCTCCGATCATCATGCTGACCGGCCACGACACCGATTCCGATACGATCCTGGGGCTCGAATCCGGTGCCAACGACTATGTGGCGAAGCCATTTCGGTTCGCGGTGCTGCTGGCCCGGATCCGGGCGCAGCTCCGCCAGCACGAGGCCAGCGAGGACGCGGTGTTCTCGGTCGGCCCCTACTCGTTCCGGCCCGGCTCCAAGATGCTGACCGGCGCCAATGCCAGGAAGGTGCGGCTGACCGAGAAGGAAACCGCGATCCTCCGCTTCCTCTACCGCGCCGGCCAGATGCCGGTGTCGCGCGAGACCCTGCTCCAGGAAGTCTGGGGCTACAATTCCGGTGTCACCACCCACACGCTGGAAACCCACATCTACCGCCTCCGCCAGAAGATCGAGAAGGACGCCGCCAACCCGGAAATCCTGGTGACGGAAGCCGGTGGCTACAAGCTGGTGCCGTGATACGCTTTGCGCTCAACGATTCGTGAAATCGAGGCGCACCGCGGTTACCGGACCTGAATGTCGATCGATGATGACGTAGCCCTGCTCGAGCGGGTCCCGACAATGCGTCTGTTGGGCGAGAGTTCCTTGCGCATGCTGGCGATCGGCTCCGAGCAACGTGATTTCAACGCAGGCGACGTGCTGTTCAAGGCCGGCGACGCTGCGGACGCCGGCTATGTCGTGCAGCGCGGCACCTTCCGGGTCGAGGAAGGCGGCGCCGAGATCATCGCCGGCCCCGGCGCGCTGATCGGCGAGCTCGCCTTGATCGTCGCGATGAAGCGGCCGTCGACCGCCACCGCGCTGGAGCGCGGCTCGGTGATCCGCGTCGCACGCAGCCTGTTCCAGCGCGTGCTGGAAAGCGATCCCGCCGCGGCCCGCCGGCTGCGCGACGAGCTCGCGCTGCGCACCAGCCAGCTGGCAAGCGATATCCTGATGGCGGGCGGGAAGCTGAGTACGTAGTACCTCGTCGTCCCGGACAAGCGAGCATCGCGAGCGCGATCCGGCACCCATACGTTGCGGCCCATCCTTGGGCATACGGGCCGACGGCTTTGCCAGGTCCCTGCTTTCGCAGGGACGACAACCCTAAACCTCCATCACCGCCGTCACCGGCACGTGATCCGACGGGCGCTCCCAGCTGCGGGCGTCGCGGGTGATCTTGAAATCGCTGACCTGGTCCTTCAGCGCGCGCGAGACCCAGATGTGATCGAGCCGTCGGCCGCGATCGCCGACGGTCCAGTCCGCCGCGCGGTAGCTCCACCAGGTGTAGACCTTTTCCGACATCGGGATCCGCTCGCGCGCGATGTCGAACCATTCGCCATGCGCCTGCGCGGCGAGCAGCTTCTCGGTCTCGACCGGCGTGTGCGAGACCACCTTGAGCAGCTGCTTATGCGACCACACGTCGTTCTCATGCGGCGCGACGTTGAGGTCGCCGACCAGGATGTGGCGGTCGTCGCCGCGCGGATGCAGCGGCTCGCAGGCCTTCATCTCGTCGAGGAATTGCAGCTTGTGCTCGAATTTCGGATTGAGCGCGGGATCGGGAATGTCGCCGCCGGCCGGCACGTAGAAATTATGCAGCACCAGCGGCTTTGACAGCTGCGCCTTCTCGCCGAAGGACACCGAGATGTGTCGTGAATCGATCTTGTCGCAGAACGTCCTGATGTCGGTCGTCTCGAACGGCAGGCGCGAGACGATGGCGACGCCGTGATAGCCCTTCTGTCCGTTCAGCGCGACGTGCTCATAGCCGAGCCGCTTGAAGCGCTTGAGCGGAAACGCATCGTCGATGCATTTGGTCTCCTGCAGGCACAGCACGTCCGGCCGCGTGCTCTTGATGAACTTGGCGACGGTGTCGATGCGCAGGCGCACCGAATTGATGTTCCAGGTGGTGACGGAGAACCGCATGAGGACCGCGTCTTAGCATGGTTCTCGGTGCGGGTTGGCGCTTTGTCCACAAGCAAGCGCTTGTGGGATGGGTAGAGCGAAGCGAAACCCGTCATTGACGCGGCGCGCCGTGATCGCGATGGGTTTCGCTGCGCTCTACCCATCCCACGCAACTACGCAGCGCGCCTACCCCGGCGAGGTGCCGGGATAGGTCGTGAAGTCGATCTTGAACAGTGCCGGATCGGGCTTCTGCGTCGCGTCGAGATTGTAGACCGCAACGGTCGTGTCGTAGCCCTGCGGGTCGGTGACGGTCCACTGCTTGAGCTTGCCGTCCTTGGCGCCGATCATCAGCAGGAAGCGGCTGGTGCCGACCAGCGCCTGCTTTTCCTCGATCGTGATGCTGACGAACACGTCGTCGGCGGTGACGCTGATGACGTTGGTGTCCTTCATCAGGTCGATGCGGTCCGACAGCAGATAGCGCAGCGGGGTCTGCGACAGCGGATAGACGTCCTGGGTGGCGAGCCTGCGGTCGCGCACCGCGACCGAGGAGCCGTCGGCGATCACCTCGATCGGGCTCGGATCGTCATATTCGAAGCGCAGCTTGCCGGGCTTCTGGATGTAGAAATCGCCCTTGGTCTTGGTGCCGTCGGGGCCGACCTGGACGAAATTTCCGACCAGCGTTTGCAGCGACGAGAGATAGGCCGAGACCTTGGCCGCCTGCGCCTTCTGGTTGGCGTCGAAGGTCTGGAAGATGTTGGCGGGCACGTTGCGGCGCGGATCGGGAATCACCGGATTCGGCGGTGCCTGGGTGGCGCCGGTCGTCGTCGGGCCCTTGTCCGCATTGGTCTGCACGCCGGCGTCCTTCTTTGGCGCAGCCTTGGATCCGGCGTTGGGCGCGGGCTTCGGGGGCGGCGCATTCTGCGCAGTCGCCGAGCCGGCGATCGCGGCGGTGACGAGAAGAGCCAGCGCGGTGCGCGTGCCGCGGTCAATGAGGTGTTTTGCCATCAGATATGTCAGGTCTCTGTTCGACGCTCGTCCCGCTGCGCCGGATTTTATCCCGCCTCTTCCGAGGGAGATATGGTTTTTACGTGATGATCGCCCCCGATCAGAACTGGCCTTCTTCCTCCCCGACCAGGATTTCGCGCTTTCCGGCGTGATTCGCCGGACCGACGATGCCCTCAAGTTCCATCCGCTCCATCAGCGAGGCCGCGCGGTTATAGCCGATCTGCAGCCGGCGCTGAATGTAGGAGGTCGACGCCTTGCGGTCGCGCTTGACGATCGCCACCGCCTGCGTGAACAGATCGCCGCCGCCGTCGCCACCCATGCCGGTGGCATCGAACACGGCGCCGTCCTCGTCGGTCGGCTCTTCCGCGGTGACGGCTTCGAGATATTCCGGTGCGCCTTGCGTCTTGAGGTGACGCACGACCTTCTCGACTTCCTCGTCCGAGGCGAACGGGCCGTGCACGCGGCTGATGCGGCCGCCGCCCGCCATGTAGAGCATGTCGCCCTGGCCGAGCAGCTGCTCGGCGCCCATCTCGCCAAGGATGGTGCGGCTGTCGATCTTCGACGTCACCTGGAAGGCGATCCGGGTCGGGAAGTTCGCCTTGATCGTGCCGGTGATGACGTCGACCGACGGACGCTGCGTCGCGAGGATGACATGCAGGCCGGCGGCGCGCGCCATCTGTGCGAGGCGCTGCACGGCGCCTTCGATATCCTTGCCGGCGACCATCATCAGGTCGGCCATCTCGTCGACGATGATGACGATGTAGGGCAGCGGCTCGAGGTCTAGCTTCTCTTCCTCGTAGATCGCCTTGCCGCTCTCCTTGTCGAAGCCGGTGTGGACGGTGCGCGTCAGCTCTTCGCCCTTGGCCTTGGCTTCGACGAGGCGCGCATTGTAGCCGTCGATGTTGCGCACGCCGAGCTTGGCCATCCGCTTGTAGCGCTCTTCCATCTCGCGCACGGCCCATTTCAGCGCCACCACCGCCTTCTTCGGATCGGTGACGACGGGCGTCAACAGATGCGGGATGCCGTCATAGACGGAGAGTTCGAGCATCTTCGGATCGACCATGATCAGGCGGCACTGATCCGGCCGCAGCCGGTAGACCAGGCTCAGGATCATGGTGTTGATCGCGACCGATTTGCCGGAGCCGGTGGTGCCGGCGATCAGCATGTGCGGCGTGCGCGCCAGGTCGATGATGACGGGGTCGCCGCCGATCGTCTTGCCGAGGCACAGCGGCAGCTTCGCAACCGAATCGACGCTTTCCTTGGCGACCAGAAGCTCGCGCAGATAGACCTTCTCGCGATGCGCGTTCGGCAGCTCGATGCCGATCGCGTTACGACCGGCGACGACCGCGACGCGGGCCGACAGCGCGCTCATCGAGCGCGCGATGTCGTCGGACAACCCGATCACGCGCGACGATTTGATGCCGGGCGCCGGCTCGAGCTCATACAGCGTGACCACCGGGCCGGGATTGGCCTTGACGATTTCGCCGCGCACGCCGAAGTCCTGCAGCACGCCTTCGAGCGAGCGCGAATTGGTTTCGAGCTCGGCCTTGCTCAGCGGCTGGCGGTCGCTGGCCTTCGGCGCACTGAGCACGGAGACCGAGGGCAGCTCGAACTTGTCGGAATTCTTCTTCTTCGGCTTCGGCTCGGCCTTCTTGCGCGGGGCGCGCGCGGCGGGAGCTTCTTCCTCCTCGTCCTCCTCTTCCTCATCGTCGTCGAAAGCTTCCGCCTCGTCCTCATCATGGTCTTCATGCGCGGGCGCGATCGAGGGCGCCGAGCGGCCGCCGCCGATATTCGGCTCCTGGCGCTCGAACGCAGCGCTGCGACCCTGGGCTCCGCTCGAGACCAGCGATTTGTAGGCGGTGGTCAGCAGCCAGCCGAGCCGCGCTTTCGCGCTCATCAGCGCATGGAACAGCCAGCCCAGCGAAACCGAGCTGCGGTCGTTGTCTTCGTCCTCGACGAAAGGCTCGTCATCGTCGGAGATCGGCGTCAGCTCGTCGTCCTGCTCCTTGGCGCCCCAGCCGCAGGCGAACAGGAAGCTTGCCGCCATCGCGACGAACAGGATCAGGCCGAGCACGACACGATAGATGAAGCCGGGCGGGCCGAACACGACGGCCGGCGCACGCAGCAGCGCGTCGCCGACCACGCCGCCGAGCCCGGTCGGCAGCGGCCACGCAGTGTTATGCGGCCAGCAGCTGGCGAAGCCCGCCGCGATCACCGTGCACAGGATCCAGCAGCCGAGCCGCAGCGCCTCGCGATCGAACGGGCGATGCGTCAGCATCCGCCAGCCCCACACCGCGACCGGCAGCACCAGCATGATCGCGCCGAGGCCGAGAATCTGCATCAGGAGGTCGGCGCCGATCGCGCCGGGATAGCCGAGCACGTTGCGGATCGCGCGCGAGGTGGCGTGGCTCAGCGACGGATCCTGCACCGACCAGGTCATCAGCGCCGCCGTGATGGCGCCGGACAGCGCGATCAGGCCGAGCCCGGTGAGTTCGCGCAGCCGTCGCGTCAGCGCCTCGCGGAGCGAGAGCGGCAGATGGCCGACCAGGGGGATGACACGTTCGATCGCTGGCATACTCAATCTTCGCGCTTCGCGATTAACCCAGGGTTTCGACCAGGCGATGCATCGCCTCGGCCGTCGATTCACTGTCGGAGACGAGCGCAAGGCGGATATAGCCCGCGCCCGGATTGGAACCGTCGTTCTGCTGGCGCGCCAGATAGCTGCCGGGAATCACGCGCACGCCGGCGTCGCGATAGAGCCGGACCGCCGCGGCCTCGTCGCCGCCGCGCTCGGAGACGTCGAGCCAGACGCAGAAGCCGCCGGCGGGACGCTTGTAGCCGTAGCGGTTGCCGAGGATCTGGTCGGCGAAATCGAACTTGATGCGATAGAGCCTGCGGTTCTCCTCGACATGCGCCTCGTCGCTATAGGCGGCGACCGCGACATGCTGCAGCGGCACCGGCACCTGCGGTGCGGCGACATTGCGCAGCTCGTGGAATGCGGCCAGAAACTTTCTATCGCCCGCGGCGAAGCCGACGCGCATGCCCGGCAGGTTCGAGCGCTTCGACAGGGACTGGAACGCCACCACATTGCTGAAGTCGGGACCGGCGCATTCGAGAATGCTGCCCGGTGCCTCGCGGGTGTAGATCTCCGAATAGCACTCGTCGCTCAGGATGATGAAGCCGAAGCGATCGGCGAGCTGCTTCAGCCGCGTGAAATAGGCGCGCGAGGCGACCGAGCCCTGCGGATTGGCGGGCGAGGCGATGAAGAACGCGACGGTGCGCGCCAGCGTCGCCTCGTCGATCGAATCAAGGTCGGGCAGGAAACCGTTGCCGAGCGTCGTCGGCAGGTAGATCTGCTCGCAGCCGGCCGCGCGGGCGCCGGCGCCATAGGCCGGATAGAACGGGTTCGGCATCAGGATCGCCGGCCGGCCCTTGCGCGGCGCGACGTAGCGCGAGGCTGATATCGCGGCAAAGAACAGCCCCTCGCGGCTGCCGTTCAGCACCATCACCTCGCTCTCGGGATCGACCGGCCGCGGCAATTGGAACCGGCTTCCCAGCCAGCTCGCCACGGCGCGGCGGAACGGTTCGATGCCCTTGGCGATCGGGTAGCGGCCGAATTCGGCGGTATGCCTTGCCAGCACCGGTCCGACGAAATCGGGCACCGGGTGCTGCGGCTCGCCTAATGACAGCGTAATCAAGGGCTTGGCAGGCTGATAGGGCGCCAGCAGCTCGGTGGTACGCAGGAAAGGGGAACGCTCGGCCTGGCCGGCGGATGCGACATCGCCGGCGCCCTGCGCCAAGCCGGATGAGGCGGTCATTGCCATGATTGAAATGCCAGCACTTTCACTGCGGTCGGAGGGTAAGGGCGCCGACCGTAAACCGATCAAGTCACCATAGATAGGGCGAGGTTAAGACGCGATTAACCATCGGCGGTGCGGCACGATCGGCCGTCGCGTGATATCAGCGCTGACGCCAGAAAACCGCATCGAACTTGCTCCGAGACATGATCCACCGCCGCGCCGTCCGGGCGCTCATCATCACCGGCGAGCGCGAAGTCCTGCTGATGCGGATTCGCCCGCCCCACGGCGGCGACCGTTTCTGGATCGCGCCCGGTGGCGGCATCGAGGGCGACGAGATGCCGGAAGTGACGCTGCGGCGGGAACTGGCCGAGGAACTGGGACTGCTCGATTTCGAGCCCGGGCCCGCCGTCTGGCGGCGTCACCACACCTTCAACTGGGGCGGCCGGCGGATTTCCCAGAAAGAGGAATACCGGATCGTTCACACGGATCGCTTCGCGCCCGTGATGGCCGACGAGGCCGAGGCGCGCGTGCTCGATTGCTTCCGCTGGTGGCCGATCGCAGATCTATCCAGCGCACAGGAGCGCCTCACGCCGCTGTCGCTTGCCGACATCCTCGAACGCTATTTGCGCGACGGCGTACCGAGCGAACTGCCGGATGAGGAGGTCCTGATCGACTGACGCTCGACTATCTTAACCTCCCCTTGAAAAGGGGAGGTCGCTTTGCTCGCGGGAGCAAAGCGGGTGGGGATCTGCTCTCTCCGCTTGCAGCGTCGCCCGCGGCTGACCCCCATCCCGACCTTCCCCCTTTCAGGGGAAGGAGAAGCGGGACCCGTCAGCTCGATCTGTGCTTCGGCCTCGATGTCTACCGCGCCGGCAGCTTCTCGAACGACGGCTTGCCTTCGGGCAGGTGGTGGAAGGTCTGCTTGTCGCAGGTGTAGATCGTCATCTGCGGGGTGAACACCGAGGGGTCGTCGAAGGTGCCGACCTTCAGGATGGTGGCGGGCAGGCCCGGCACCTTGGTCACGAGATGCGTGCCGCATTCCGGGCAGAACTCGCGCGTCACGGCGCGGTCGAGATCCTTGCGGGTGAACTGCTTGGGCTCGCTGGCGGTGTATTTGAAGCCGGTGGTCGGCATCGCCATGAACATGTTCGGTGCGCCGCCCGTGATGTACTGGCATTCCCGGCACAGGCACTGCGCCGCCATCATCGGCTCGCCCTCGGCCTCATAGCGCACGTTGCCGCAATAGCACCTGCCTTGCACCTTCATGACGTCCTCCCGTTTTCGTTGTTTGTAGCCTGTCATTCCACAATGGCAGGCAATTCCGACAATATTTTCTCAAGCTGCGGAAAAAAGAAAGGGGCCCCAGCTTGCGCTGGAGCCCCTCAACGGCCCGGACATTGCCGGGTATGTGTCCGGACCGTAGTTCTGGGAACGACCGCTTTGGGAGGTCGTGCCCCGGGAGAACCCAAATTAACGGCCTTCAAGGGCCGTTAACTTTACATATTGTAGGCGCGCTCCGTGTGCTCGGTGATGTCGAGGCCTTCACGCTCGGTCTCGACGTTGGCGCGCAGGCCGACGATCACGTCGACGATCTTGTAGAGGATCGCCGAACCGATGCCCGACCACACCAGCGTGGTGGAGACGCCCCAAACCTGCGAGATCATCTGCGCGGCGAAGTCGTAGTCGGCGACCTTCGGCGGGATCGCGGTGTAGTCGATGATGCCAGCGCCACCGAGCGCCGGGTTGACCAGGATGCCGGTGCCGAGCGCGCCGACGATGCCGCCGACGCAGTGGACGCCGAACACGTCGAGCGAGTCGTCATAGCCGAGCGCGTTCTTCACGACCGTGCAGAAGAACAGGCAGACCACGCCGACCACGAGGCCGAGCACGATGGCGCCCATCGGACCGGCATAGCCGGCCGCCGGGGTCACCGCGACGAGGCCCGCGACCGCGCCCGAGAGCGCGCCGAGCAGCGAGGGATGGCCCTTGATGATCCATTCCGCAAACATCCACGACAGCGCCGCCGCGGCGGTCGCCACGAAGGAGTTGGTCATGGCGAGCGCCGCGCCGCCATTGGCTTCGAGGTTGGAACCGGCGTTGAAACCGAACCAGCCTACCCAGAGCAGCGAGGCGCCGATCATGGTCATGGTCAGCGAGTGCGGAGCCATCAGCTCCTTGCCGTAGCCGGTCCGCTTGCCGATCAGCAGCGCGCCGACCAGGCCGGCGATGCCCGCGTTGATGTGCACGACGGTGCCGCCCGCGAAGTCGATCGCGCCCTTCTTGAAGATCCAGCCGGCATCGGCGTTGATCTCGTCGAGCTTGGCCTGCGCCGCGGTCTTCGCCGCGCCGTCAGCCGCAGCGGCGAGCGCCTTGGCGGCATCCTGGATCGCATCCGGGCCCGGCCAGTACCAGACCATGTGCGCGATCGGGAAGTAGATCAGGGTGACCCAGAGCGGGATGAACAGCGCGATCGCCGCGAACTTCATGCGTTCGGCGAAGGCGCCGACGATGAGGGCCGGCGTGATCGCCGCGAACGTCATCTGGAAGCACATATAGATGAGCTCCGAGATGTTGGCGTCGACCGAGAAGGTCGCCGCCTTCGAGTCCGGCGTGACGCCCATCAGGAACGCCTTGGAGAAGCCGCCGATGAAGTCGGAGCCGCCGGTGAAAGCGAGGCTGTAGCCGTAGAGGGCCCAGAGCACGGTGACGAGGCAGACCGTGTAGAACACCTGCGCCAGCACCGAGAGCATGTTCTTGGAGCGGACCAGGCCGCCATAGAACAGCGCGAGGCCCGGGATGGTCATCAGCAGCACCAGCACCGTCGAGGTCAGCATCCAGGCGTTGTCGCCCTTGTTGACGGTCGGCTCGGCGTAGGCGGCGGTCGCGGCGAACAGGCCGACTGCAAGGGCCGCCAGTCCCGCGCCATAGGGACGCTTGAACGTCATGTTATTTCACTCCTGAGGTCTTAAGGTTTGAGCGCGAAATCAGAGGGCCGCGGCATCGGCCTCGCCGGTGCGGATGCGCACGGCGTGTTCGAGGCTGATGACGAAGATCTTGCCGTCGCCGATCTGGCCGGTCTTGGCGGCGGAGGTGATGGCGTCGATGGTCTTGTCGACCTGATCGGAATTGACCGCGACCTCGATCTTGATCTTCGGCAGGAAGCTCACGGCATATTCGGCGCCGCGATAGATTTCCGTGTGGCCTTTCTGACGGCCGTAGCCTTTGACTTCCGTCACCGTGAGACCGTGAACGCCAATGGCGGTCAGGGCGTCACGGACCTCTTCGAGCTTGAATGGCTTAATGATCGCCATAACAATTTTCATGAGTCCTATCCCCGCTTGGGCCCGGTGCGAATCAACACCGGGAGTTTCGACTGAGGTTCACCACGCGGAGGACATCCACTACGCGGGCACAGCCTGGCCCCTTAGAATCAAATGCCGTGCCAAACGGCCGGAGTTCGCTAATGGATTATGAATCCGGACCTTTTCCCGCTTTGCGGGAGGGGGTTGCCCCTGCGCTATTCCGCCGCGCCTAAAATATGGTCAGGCCTGTCTAGAACGCAGGCAGGGCTAACTCCGGACACAATTCTGCTCAGCCGCGGTGCAGTAGGCGGTATCCGGCGAGGGCTTCCGGGCCCGGCCCGCGATCCGCGACCACCCTCTCGATCATGTCGCCATTCGCGTCTGCCGGACGGTTGCGCGATGGGAATTTGATGTTGGGTTTCATCGGCTTGTTTGGGTTCCCACCCGAAACAGGACCGGCGCGAAGACATTTGCGGGCACCTCGCCGCGTCGTCCTGCGCGAAGCGGACAAGGGCTCGCATCAGGCGCGCCCGCCAAGACGGCAAATGCCCGACTTTTGCCGACGCTCGTTACGGATCGTTAGCTGTCTGTAGCATTGTAGTTCCGGCGTTAACGCCGCCGTTGCCGTCGTTGCGCTATTGCCGCCGCATAAGAACTTCAATGACAGGTGGGGCAACCAATGATCGATCGTATCCGCGCGCTGCTCGAGCAGCAGCCGATGATTTCGCTGGATTTCAACACAATCACCGACGACACGAATCTCTATGACGCAGGGCTGACATCCTTCGCCACGGTGCAGGTGATGCTGGCGCTTGAGGAAGAGTTCAACATCGAATTTCCCGAGGCGATGCTCACGCGACGGACCTTCTCGTCGCTCGCCAACGTCGCGGACGCCGTTTCACTGCTGACACAGCGGGCGGCGTAAAACCATGAGCGTGGTGAGAAAGATGGAGCCCGTGCCGGCCTCTGCCGCCACGCCGGCCGAGCGCATGCGTCGGGTCGCCAAGGTCGCGGCGCAGCAGGTCGATGCGGTAGACCGTGAGGGCCGCTTCCCGGCCGATACCATCGAAGCATTGAAGCGCGAGCGCCTGCTCGGCGTCGCGATTCCCGTCGAGCATGGCGGGGAGGAATTGGGCACGATGGAGATCGCGGAGCTGATCGTTCAGCTCGCCCAGGCGTGCGGCTCGAGCGCCATGATCTACGCCATGCACCAGATCAAGACGTCGAGCTTCGTCAGCCATGGCGGCGCCAGCGACTGGCATCTGGCCTATATGCGCCGCATTGCGGCGGAGCAGTTGCTGATGGCCTCGGCGACCACGGAAGCCGGCATCGGCGGCAATTTGCGCAATTCGATCTGTGCGGTCGAAGTGGCAGACGGCCGCTTCTCGCTGACAAAGGAAGCAACCGTTATTTCCTACGGCCGCCACGCCGACGCGATTCTTGCCACGGCGCGGCGCGCTCCCGACGCGGCAAGCTCCGATCAGGTGATGGTTGTCATTCCCGCGGACCTGAACCGCACGCTGGAGCGCACCTCCGTATGGGATACGCTCGGAATGCGCGGCACCTGTTCGGACGGTTTCCATCTCCTCGCGCATGGCGACGCGGCGCAGATCTTCCCCAAGCCGTTCTCGGAGATCGCGGCACAGTCGATGCTGGCGAGCTCGCATATCTTCTGGGCGGCGACCTGGTTCGGTATCGCCACCGACGCCTTCAATCGCGCGCAAGCATTCGTCAAGGCAGCGGCGCGCAAGCAGGCGGACGGAAATCTGCCGCCGGGCGCGCTTCGGCTCGCCGAGGCGGCCGCCCTGCTTCAGGAGATGAAGGGTCATCTCACGGCCGCGATTGACCGCTTCGATGCGGCCAAGGGCAATGACGACGCGCTCTCCTCGATTGGCTTTACCGCCGAGATCAACGCGTTGAAGGTCGCTGCGAGCGAGAAGGCTGGGGCGATCGTGCGGCTCGCCATGCTGGTCAACGGCATCGTCGGCTACAAGAACGGCACGCCGTTCAGCGTCGGCAGACACCTGCGCGATGTGAGCTCAGCGCCGCTGATGATTTCGAACGACCGTATTCTTTCCAACACCGCGACGCTCCTGCTGATGAGCCGCTTTGACACCAGCCTGAGAGGTTGAGATGGACGCCAAGACGTTCGATGCCAAGAGCCTGCTCGACACCCTGTTCGACAAGAGCATCCTGTTCAAGACCGGAGTAGACGGGCTTTATGGCCGCTCCGGCGTTTTCGAAGACGTGATCGAGCGCTTTGAGCGGCTCGTGACCAGCATCGGAGCGCCAGACAAGGCAACCCGCATCCACTTCCCACCGGGCATGAGCCGCGCCACGCTTGAAGGCAGTGGCTATATGAAAAGCTTCCCGCAGCTTGCAGGCTGCGTGCATTCCTTCATGGGCGGTGAGCGCGAGCATGCGCAGCTTCTCGGCATGATGGCTGCGGGGGAGGACTGGACCGAACTGCAGCAGGCGACGAACGTCGTGCTGACGCCAGCCGCCTGCTATCCGCTCTATCCGACCGTTGCCGCGCGTGGTCCGGTGCCGGATGACGGTGTGCTATTCGAGCTTTCCTCTTATTGCTTCCGTCATGAGCCTTCCAAGGATCCCGCGCGCATGCAGCTGTTCCGCATGCGCGAATTCGTCCGCATCGGGACGGCCGAGCAGGTGTGCGCCTTCCGCGAAAGCTGGCTGGAGCGCGGCAAGGCGATGATCGAATCCCTCGACCTGCCCTGCGAGGTTGATCTCGCCAACGATCCGTTCTTCGGTCGCGGCGGCAAGATGATGGCCAACAACCAGCGCGACGAGGGACTCAAGTTCGAGCTGCTGATCCCGGTAACCAGTATCGAGAAACCGACGGCCTGCTTGTCCTTCAATTATCATCGCGACCATTTTGGCCAGACCTGGGGCCTCAAATTCGCGGATGGCAGCCTGTGCCACTCGGCCTGCGTCGGCTTCGGGCTGGAGCGCGTGGCGCTCGCGCTGTTCCGCCATCACGGCCCTGAGGTCGAGGCATGGCCGGCTTCCGTGCGCGACACGCTTTGGGGCAACTGAAATGCAGAGTGCCATCGCCGGGCTCGATCCGGCCGACTACAAACCGCACCTGCTCCACGACGCGGAGCGGCGATGGCCGCAAACCAACTGCTATGTCGATCTTCTGATCGAGGTCATGCATGCGAACGGGAATGACCCGGTCGCTGCGCTCGGCTTCACCGTGGCGCAGGATTTCGAAGGCGACCAGTTCACGTTCTTCAAGTTCCCGACGGCCGACCTGCAGCGATTGGCCGGCCTGGATATCCAGGAACTGTCCGTGTTCGATCGTCTGGAGGCGCACGTTCTCAATCAGATCGAGCGCGGGCGGCTGCCGCTGATCGAGGTCGATGCTTTCTACCTGCCCGACACGAAGGGCATCACCTATCGCAGTGGCCATTCCAAGACGACGATCGGCGTCAACGTGCTCGTTCCCGGGCGCCGCCACATCGCCTACTTCCACAACGACGGCTACTTCGCCCTGGACGGCGAGGACTATGACGGCATTTTCGAGCAGCGCAACGGCGCGCCGGCCGGCGGCCTGCCGCTGTTTCCCTATGCCGAGTTCGTCAAGTTCAACGCCACGCGCCCCTCGCGCGAGCCGGTCAGTGCGGCCACGGAAATCCTCGCGCAGCATCTGCGGCGGAGGCCGAAGCGCAATCCGCTCGATGCCTATGCGGCCGTGTTCGGCGGCCATGCCGAGGCACTGGCCGCCCGATCACCGGAGTATTTTCACGTCTACGCCTTCAACACGTTGCGGCAGGTGGGCGCCAATTTCGAACTCCTCTCCAGTCATCTGGAATGGCTGGGACGGCACGGCGAGACCGGTCTGGCCGAGGCGATCGAAGCCGCCGCGGCAATCGCCGAGGGCGCCAAGGTCATGCAATTCAAGCTCGCCCGCGCCATGGCCCGGCATCGGTTCGATGGCCTCGCGGACGCCATCGGGCCGATGGCCAAGGCCTGGCAAACGGTGATGAACGCTCTGGACGGTCGCATGGCGGATCTCGCCAGCAAGGCAGCGTAGGACCGGCCTGCCGGTCATGGGAATGCATGTGTATGGACGCTTTGGTGTCGACGACCGACACGGCCGAGCCTCTGGACAGCGGCTGGTGCATGGTCGTCTCGCCGGCCGGCGCGTGGGCGTCTCCGGCGGCGATCGACGGCAGCGCCGAATGGCTGGAGGCGGCGTGCCCCGGCACGGCCGCTGCTGCGCTGGAACGGCTTGGCCGCTGGGACCGCAACCATCCCACTCCGCTGCACGACCAGGACGTCTGGTATCGTCGCCGGCTCGATGTCACCGGCCCGGCCCGTCTCGTATTTGACGGCTTGGCGACGGTTGCAGAGGTCTGGCTCGACGATCGCCTCGTGCTGTCCTCGACCTCGATGTTCGAGCGCCATGATGTCGCCCTGACGCTTGCCGGCGGCGAGCAACTGGCCATCGCATTCCGCAGCCTCGACCGCCATCTGGAAACCCTGACTGGTCCGCGTGCGCGCTGGCGGCCGCGCATGATCGACGATCAGCGGTTGAGGCTCGTACGGACCACGCTGATCGGCCATATGCCGGGTTGGTCCCCTGGCTTCGACATCGTCGGACCATGGCGACCGATCAAGCTGATCCGCGATACCAACCGGCAAGGCGTGCGCGATGTGCAAATGCAGGCCGACCTCGCCGGCACAACAGGGCATCTTTCCATCGCGATCACGCTGGTCGAGCCGTTTGATGACGCGCCGGCCACGGTCGCCTGTGCGGGCGCTGTCGCCGCACTGATCTCAGAGACAGCGACGCGGCTGACGGCGAAACTGGATATTGCGAACGTTGCGCCATGGTGGCCGAGCAGCCATGGCGATCCGGCGTTGCACGAGGTTGTCGTCACGCTCGGCTCGATGCGAGTAGCGCTCGGCCGCGTCGGCTTCCGGCATATCGAGATCGATCGCGGCACCGACGGACGCGGCTTTCGGCTGGTCGTCAACGGCGTATCCGTCTTTTGTCGCGGCTCGGTGTGGACGCCGTCCGACCTGGTGCGGCTGCCGTCCTCACGCGAAGAGATCGCGCGCGACCTCGATCTTGCACGACGGGCGGGCGTCAACATGCTCAGGGTCGGCGGCACGTTCGTCTACGAGGGCGACGCATTTCACGAGCTTTGCGACGAGATGGGCATCCTGGTCTGGCAGGACCTGATGCTCGCCAATTTCGACTATCCGGCGAAGGACGGAGCCTGGCAGGCGTCGCTCTCGCGCGAGGTCGGGAATTTGCTCGGGCGGCTCAGGCATTCGCCGTCACTCGCCGTTCTGTGCGGCGGCAGCGAGGTGGCGCAGCAAGCGGCGATGATGGGCTTGCCGATGTCGATGGATCCGACGCCCTGGTTCGACAAGGTGGTGCGCCCCATCGCCGAAGCGAAGCGTCCCGACCTGGTGCTTGTGACGTCATCGCCATCCGGCGGCAACCTGCCTTTCACGGCTGATGGCGGGCCGATGCATTATTACGGGGTCGGCGCCTATTGCCGCCCGCTGGATGACGCGCGCCGGGCCGAAGTGCGCTTCGCGAGCGAATGCCTTGCCTTTGCCAATGTGCCTGACCAGGCAACGCTGGATGCGCATCTGCCGGTGCCGCCGGTGCACGATCCGCGCTGGAAGGCGGGTGTGCCGCGCGACGTCGGCGCGTCGTGGGACTTCGAGGATGTGCGCGAGCACTATCTGGAAACGCTTTTTTCCGTCGACGCGCGCCGGCTGCGCATCGAAAATACCAGACGCTATCTCGAACTCTCCCGTGCGGTGACGACCGAGGTGGTGGAGCGCACCATCGACGAATGGCGCAGACCTTGTTCGCCGACGGCAGGAGCGCTGCTGTTCTTCTGGAAGGACTTGCGGCCGGGCGCGGGTTGGGGCGTGGTCGATTCGACCGGCCGGCCGAAGCCCGTCTGGCACGGGCTGAGGCGCGCATTTGCCCCGCTACGGCTGATCCTGAGCGACGAGGGCGTCAACGGGCTGACCGTCCATGCCGTCAACGATACCGCGAAGACCGTTCGGGCGACATTATCGCTGACCTGTCTGCGGGACGGCGTCACGCCGGTGGTGTCAGCGCGCCGACCGGTCAGCGTGCCGGCGCACGGCGGCCTGTCGCTTTCGGCCTTCTCGGTGCTCGGGGCCTTTTTCGATATCTCCTACGCCTATCGCTTCGGGCCGCCCGGACATGAAGTCACCGTTGCAAAACTGGAAGGCGATGACGGCAAGGTCTTTGCCGAGGCCTTCCATGTGCTGCCGGATGTCATGACCGCGCGGCGCGACGTCGGCCTGACTGTGAGTTTGGTGCGTCGGAAGGACGCGTGGCGGCTGCGGCTGGCCTGCAAACGCGCGGCCTACCACGTCTCCATCCAGGATGATCGGTTCGTTCCGACGGAGAACAATTTCCACCTGATGCCGGGCATCGAGCGGGAGGTCGGCCTTGACGGTCCGCCCCTGGCGACCCCTGGCGGCGCGGTGACGGCGCTCAATGCCGATCGCGACGCGAGCTACGAGGTGCCGAGAGCGGAAGAATTGGAAGTCGTGCGGACAAAGGAGTCCGCCGGGAGCATGACATGAAACCAGTTGTCTTTGCCGATACCATCGGCTGGCTGAACGGAGCGAAGGGGCGGCGGGGCGTTGTCATCGCCGGCGCGCATGGTCATGAGGATCTGTGCAGTCGCCGATTCCTGAAGCTGTTGTCCGACAAGGCGGCCGCGGCGGGCCTGCCTGTCCTGCTGTTTGACTATCCCGGCTGCGGCAACGCCGCCGGCGACCATTCGGCGCCGGGCCGGGTGATGGCCTGGACCGCAAGCATCGGCGCGGCGATCGACCGGTTGAAGCGGGATTGCGGCGTGGAGGATGTCATCCTCGCCGGCTTCCGTCTCGGCGCGCTGCTGGCCCCGCTCGCTGCGGCGGGGCGGGACGACGTGGCAGGCCTCGCGCTGCTCGCGCCACCGAGTTCCGGCAAGACCTATGTGCGCGAAATCACCGCGATGTCGCGCGTGATCGATGGGTCGCTCGCGAAGAGCGCCGCAAGCGACGCGACGTTCGCCGAGGGACGCGAGGCCGTCGGCTTCCGGCTTTCGCATGAGACGCTCGCCGATCTGTCGAGGCTGGATTGGCGGCGGGCCGTCGCGGCCCTTCCGCCCCTGCCGATGCTTTTGATCGCGAACGGAAAGCCGTTGGCAGGCTCTGACATCCGCGACGGTCAAACTTCTTTCGAAGGCGCGACAATCGCGGAGTTCAAGGACTATCACCTGCTCATGTGCGACCCGACCGCGAACCGGATCCCGGCCGACGTTGTCGATTGCTGGGCGGATTGGTTGTCCGACCGGGCCGTGGCCGGCGTAGCTCAGGGCGTCGTATCCTTGACCGGCCGCGAGCTATTGGAGGGATCGCACTACACGGAGGAACCGGTTGTGATCAGGCAGGCGCCATTGATCTGTGGCGTGCTGACCCGGCCACGTGACAGCGATGCTGCGGCCGATCCGGTCATCTTCCTCAACTCCGGCGGCGTGCCGCATGTCGGTTGGGCGCGCGGCACGGTCGAGGCGGCGCGCGAGCTTGCCGCCGCCGGCGTGGCGTCGCTACGCATTGACCTGCCGGGCCTCGGCCTGAGCGACGATCCCGGGAGCAATCGTCTGTTCCTCTACGATTCCCGCACCCGCTTCGACGTCGGCGCGGCGATTGACTGGATGCAGCGGGCGGGCTTTGCCAAAGTCGAGCTTGTGGGCACATGCTCGGGCGCCTTCCAGGCTCTTCACACGGCGCGCGCGGACCGCCGCGTCCGGGCCCTGACCATGATCAACCCGCTCTGCTTTGCCTGGAACAGTTCCTACGCGCTGGAGCTTACGGCCTGGAAAGCATACGAAGCCTCCAAGGCGAATCGCGGAAGCCAGCAGCAGATCGGTCCGGCGGAGGGGTCTGCGATGACGACCAAGTCCGCCTGGAAGCTGCCAGTGTCAGGTAGCGCCAGGCGGCTGGTGCGGCGCGGATTGGAAGCCGTCAAGTCGACGCTGTCGGCGATGCATCCGTCCGCATTGCTTGGTCGTAACCGTGTCGAGCGCTGGATGCGCGAGCTTTGCAGCCGCGGCGTGCGCGTCCTCATGGTCACCTCGGACGGCGATCTCAGCCTGCAGGAGATCGCACGGCATTTTGGTCAGGACGGCAAACGGCTCACAAGCATCCCTGGAGTGACGCGGTTGACGCTGCCGAACGCCGACCATTCGCTGACGCCTCGTCATGCGCGGCGCGCTGTCGTCGCGCGCCTGATCGACCACCGCGGCGGCGGCAGGCGCGGAGGATCGAGCCGTCCCGATGCCGTGCGGGTCACGGTGCAGCATGCCGAGGTGAAGCCTAAATCGATGGCGCTGTCATGAACGGTTTGGCCGCTCCAGCGACGAAGATCAGCGCGGCACCGGATCACGTTTTTCGGCGGCGTCGCGTTCGGCGAAGACCTTGTCGATCAATCCCCATTCGAGCGCCTGCTGCGCGGACATGAAGTGATCGCGATCCAGGGTCCGTTCCACGTCGGCTTCGGTGCGCCCGCAGTGCTGCGCATAGAGCCGGATGATGCGCCGCTTGGTCTCCTGCATCTCGGTGGCATGGATCAGGATGTCGGACGCCTGACCCTGGAAGCCGCCGAGCGGCTGATGCACGTGGAGGCTTGCATTCGGCAGCGCGGCGCGGTGACCGGGCTCGCCGGCCATCAAAAGGAACGATCCCATCGAGCGCGCCGTGCCCATGCACAGCGTGTGCACCGGTGCCTTGATGAACTGCATGGTGTCGTACATTGCAAGCCCGCTAGTGATCACGCCGCCATAGGAGTTGATGTAGAGGTTGATCGGCTTGTTGGGGTTGTCGGCTTCGAGGAACAGCAGCTGGGCGCAGACCAGTCCGGACATCGCATCATTGACCTCGCCGTTCAGGAAGATGATGCGCTCGCGCAGGAGCCTGGAATAGATGTCGAAGGAACGTTCGCCGCGGCTCGACTGTTCGACGACCATAGGGACGAGTTGCATCATGTCGCGCATCGGCGACCTCCATTGCTGCAGGTGATGAAGTTTCAGGGGGTGACGAGGTTTGTGATCAGGCCGCGCGCATCAGGCGGTTGTTGCTGTTGGCCGGTTGCGGCTGCTTTCCCCTGATGTCGCAGGCCTGCTGGATGATGCGAAAGCGGGTGCCGCCGGCCTCGTTCGGCTCGATCCGGAAGATGACATGGCTCTCGCGAAACGGCGGCTCGGACTCGCGGAGCCGGAAGCGCACCTCTTCGCCAGCGATCGATGAGAGAGGTTCAGCGTCCGCCAGATCGCAATCCGGGAGCCAGCGTTCGCGCAGGGCCGGAATGGTCACCGCGCGCCACACTTTTTCAGGCGGTGCATCGAGCTCGTATTCGAGCACCAGGTCGGCGTCGGCATGATCAGGCTCAACTGCGTCGCTCATTGATCCATGTCCTTCAGCAGATCGGAGAGCGCTTCGATGCGCTTCGGCCAATACGCGCGGTAGCGGGCGAGCCAGGTGCCGATGCTGGCGATGCCGTCCGGGTCGACCTCATAATTCACGAAGCGGCCCTGCCGCTGCTCGCGCACCAGCCCTGCCGCGCGCAGCACCGCCAGATGCTGCGACATCGCCGGCTGGCTGATCTCTAGTCCGTCGCGCAAGGCGCTGGCGTTCAGGCTGCCGCCGGCCAGCTTCTCAAAGACCTTGCGGCGGGTCGGATCGGCCAGAGCCTTGAAGATATCGGTGTCGACCATGACGACACATAAGCATACACTTATGTGTCGCGCAAGCCAGAACTGGCTCGACGTTCGGAACGGGGCGAGCCGGACGGCTTACTGCAGCGCCTCGCCGTGCTGGGAGATGTCGAGACCTTCGAGCTCCTGCTGCATCGAGACGCGCAGCGGGACGAAGGCGCTGACCAGCTTGAGCAGCACGAAGGTGACGCCGCCGCACCAGACAAAGGTGACCGCGACGCCGTAGAGCTGGATCAGCAGCTGCCTCGGATTGCCCTCGAGCAGGCCGGACGTGCCGCCGATCGCCGAGGCCGCGAACACGCCGGCAAGCAGCGTGCCGGTCAGGCCGCCGATGCCGTGCACGCCGAACACGTCGAGCGAGTCGTCATACTTGAAGCGATGCTTCAGCCAGGTGCAGGCCCAGAAGCAGACCAGGCCGGCAATGATGCCGATGACGACGCCGTGCCACGGCGCGACGAAGCCGGATGCCGGGGTGATGGTGCCGAGCCCCGCGACCGCACCCGAGATCATGCCGAGCACCGACGGCTTGCGGCGCGTCGCCCATTCGATCGCGCCCCAGGTCAGCGCACCGGCGCAGGCCGCAAGATGGGTGGCGGTGATCGCCATCACCGCGCGCGAATTGGCCGCGAGCGCCGAGCCGCCGTTAAAGCCGAACCAGCCGACCCAGAGCAGGCCGGTGCCGACCACCGCGAGCGACAGGTCGAACGGCGACAAATTGTCATGGCCATAGCCGTGCCGGTTGCCCATCACCTTGGCCGCGACCAGGCCGCTGATGCCGGCGGAGAGATGCACCACGAGACCGCCGGCGAAATCCAGCACGCCCGCTGAAGCGAGGAAGCCGCCGCCCCACACCCAATGCGCCAGCGGCACATAGGCGAAGATGAACCAGCCGATCGAGAACAGTACATAGGCGGAAAACCGCATGCGGTCGGCGACCGAGCCTGCGACCAGCGCCACCGTGATGATCGCGAACGTCATCTGGTACAGCATGAACAGCGCTTCGGGGATGGTCTTCGCCGCCGGATTGATGCTGTCCATGGTGATGCCGGCCAGGAACCAGCGATCGAGCGAGCCGAGCCAGGGACCGTCGCCGACGAAGCTCAGCGAATAGCCGAAGGTGACCCAGAGGATCGAGACGAGCGCAACGGCAGTGAGGCTCTGCGCCATCGTCGCCAGCACGTTCTTCTTGCGCACCATGCCGGAGTAGAACAGCGCCAGTCCGGGGATCGTCATCATCAGCACCAGCGCGGTGGCGACGATCATCCAGGCGGTGTCGGCGGCGTTGACGCCGGCGCTGGATGCCGAGTCTTGCGCGAAGGCCGGCGTGGCTTGCGCGAACAGGATTGCAGCAGTGATCGGCGCAGCTGATATCGCTGCACGAAGAGCTCGTGCCCCCATCATCATTCCCCGGCGGTCGTGGTTTCTTGGTGTGCGGTTGTGGCGTGCGCCGGCGTCGTTGCCGGCGATGATCTCGATCGTTTTGTTTGGGCATGATCTCCGCGCAAACGCTTTCCGCGTTTGTCGCGAGGGATCATGCTCCAGGGTTCAGAGCGCGTCGTTGTCGGTCTCGCCGGTGCGGATGCGCAGCGCATGATCGATCGGCGTCACGAAGATCTTGCCGTCGCCGATCTGGCCGGTGCGGGCGTGCTCGGTGATGACGCTGACCGCCTTGTCGGCGAGCTCGGTATCGACGGCGATCTCGATCCGAAGCTTGGGCAGGAAGTTCACGACATATTCGGCGCCGCGATAGATCTCGGTGTGGCCCTTCTGGCGGCCATAGCCCTTCACCTCGGTCACCGTCATGCCGTGGACGCCGATCGCGGTCAGCGCCTGGCGTACCTCATCGAGCTTGAACGGTTTGATGATCGCGACGACGAGTTTCATGGTTCAGGCCTTCATTCCCTTGAGGTTTTCCGTGTGCGCCCGTCCCGGAGCGGCACTTGCCGTCCCGTGAGCCGGCACCTGCTGCCTCCCGGAGCGGCAATTTGCCATCCCCGAGCGGCACTTCGCGTCCGCCAAATCTGGCAGCTTTCTGGGCAAATGGCATAAAAAACTTGCAGGTTGAAGCGGAAAACATGCGCAGCGCGTGCGCTCCCTCACTGTACGGAATGGAAACGCTCGGCCACAATGTGGCTTTCCCGCCCCGGCCAGCGCTCTTGCTGGTTCGTTTCGCCTATCGCGCGTCCCTGCGCGCGCGCCTGAGGAAACAAGAAATGTCGAACCGAAACTGGTTTTATGCATCCGAAGGCCAGCAAAAGGGCCCCTTGCCTGAAACCCAGCTCCGCGACCTGATCACCCGGGGCATGGTGGGGGCCGACACCCTGGTGTGGACCGAGGGCATGGCCGGCTGGCAAAAGGCCGGGGAGATTCCGGGCCTCGTCCCGAGCGCCGGCGCGCCGCCGGCATTTCCGCAGGCCGGCGGACCGCCGCCGGTGGTGGCGTCTGGAAGCTATAGCGGCGGCACGCTGTCCGCCGACTTCCCGATCTGGGGCCTGTTCGGCCGCAGCCTCCTGATGTTCATCGGCCAGATTCTCGTCATCCCGGCGCCGTGGACCGCGACCGGCCTGTACCGTTTTGCGATCCCCTATATCCGCGTGCCGGGCCGGCCGCATTTCGCCTTCACCGGGCAGCCGCTCGACATCTGGTGGGTCTTCATCGTGCTCGGCCTTCTGACCTATGCCGGCGCGGCCAACAGCAACATCGTGACGCTGCTCTCGCTGCTGTTGCAGGGCTTCCTGAGCTGGATGATCGTGCGCTGGATCATCGGCCATCTCAGCTCGAGCGGCCAGGATCTGCCGATCTCGTTCAGGGGCAGCCCGGTCGCCTATGTCGGCTGGTACGTGGCGATGGTGGTCTCGGCCATCACCATCATCGGCTGGGCCTGGGTGCTGACCGCCTGGATGCGCTGGATCTGCCGCAACATCGACGGCACGCGCCGCGAGGTCAGCTTCAATGCGTCCGGCATCGAGGTGCTGTGGCGAACCATCGTGTTCACGATCGCCTGCGGCTTCCTGATCCCGATTCCGTGGGTGCTGCGCTGGTACGGCAACTGGTTCGTCTCGCAATTCGCGCTGACCGAGCGCGGCGCCTACGCCGGCCAGTAAGCGCGATCGCATCGTGCCGACCGGCTCTGTTCGAGCGTGAGCTCTACGCCTTTCGCTCGCGCACCGAACCTTCTTGCGCGACGGATGCTACCAGCGTGCCGTCGGGCTTGAAGATCAGGCCGCGTGTCAGGCCGCGGCCGGACTGCGCGCTCGGCGAATCCTGGGCGTAGAGCAGCCATTCGTCGGCGCGGAACGGGCGGTGAAACCACATCGCGTGATCGAGGCTCGCCGGCATCATGCGCTTGTCGAACAGCGTGCGGCCGTAGCGCGCCATCACGGCATCGAGCAGCGAGAAATCCGACGCATAGGCGAGCGCGCACAGATGCAGCGCGGGATCGTCGGGCAGCTTGGCTGCGGTGCGGATCCAGACATGAATGCGGCCGTCGTCGATCTTCTGGCCGAAATAACGGCCGAGCTCGACCGGGCGCAGCTCGATCGGCCGGTCGCTCTCGTAATAGCGGCGGATGAACTCCGGCATCTCCTTGAACATCGGCTGCTTCGACACTTCCTCCGCGGTCAGCTTCTCCGGCGGCGGCACGTCGGGCATCTTCTCCTGATGATTGAAGTTGCTCTCCTCCTCGGCATGGAACGACACCATGATGGAGAAGATCGCGTTGCCGTGCTGGATCGCGGTGACGCGGCGGGTGGTGTAGCTCTTGCCGTCGCGCAGCCGCTCGACCTGGTAGATGATCGGGATTTGCGGATCGCCGGGCAGGATGAAGTAGCAATGGATCGAATGCGGCAGGCGGCCCTCGACGGTGCGGCAGGCCGCCACCATCGCTTGGCCGATCACCTGGCCGCCGAACACGCGCTGCCAGCTCGTCTTCGGGCTGTTGCCGCGGAACAAATTCACCTCGAGCTGCTCGAGATCGAGGATGGACAGCAGGTCGATCAGGCTCTTGGACATGGATAGGCCCCGGAATGACGATTGGGGCTGTTAGCCGCCCTTGTTTCTAAACTCTGTTTCGCCCAGCTAATATCAGGTAGCAAGTCTCCTTTGATGGCGTAATCGAGTAAGGATCGCATGCCGGCACAGCGAAGTATTGTCATCTGCGGGGGTGCATTTGCAGGGTTGGCGCTGGCCGTGGCGCTGCGCCAGGGGCTTGGGCCCGACATCCCGGTCATCGTGGCCGATCCGGCGCTGAGCCAGCGCCCGAGCCGCGATCCGCGCGCGACCGCGATCGTGGCGGCCTGCCGGCGGCTGTTCGAGACCCTCGGCGTCTGGGGCCAGGTGGCGCCGACGGCGCAGCCGATCACGGATATGGTCGTGACCGACTCCAAGCTGGAGGACGCGACGCGCCCGGTGTTCCTGACCTTCGCCGGCAATGTCGCGCCCGGCGAGCCGTTCGCCCATATGGTCGAGAACCGCTATTTGATCGATGCGCTCGCGAGCCGTGCCGAAGCCGAGGGCGTCGAACTGCGCGCCGCCGCGGTGTCGAGCTTCGCGTCGCGGCCCGACGGCGTCAGCGTTACGCTGGCCGGCGGCACCGTGATCGATGCGAGCCTGCTGGTTGCCGCCGACGGCGCCCGCTCGAAGCTGCGCGAGCGCGCCGGGATTGCGACCCATGGCTGGGACTACGACCAGTCCGGCATCGTGGTCACGGTCGGGCACGAGCGTGAACATCAGGGCCGCGCCGAGGAGCATTTCCTGCCCGCGGGGCCGTTCGCGATCCTGCCGCTGACCGGCAATCGCTCGTCGCTGGTGTGGACCGAGACGCGCAACGATGCCGCGCGCATCGTCGCCTTGAACGAAGAGCAATTCCACGCCGAGCTCGAGCAGCGCTTCGGCCTGCATCTCGGCGAGATCAAGCCGCTCGACAAGCCGCGCGCCTTCCCGCTCGGCTATTTCGTCGCGCGCTCGTTCATCGCCGAACGGCTGGCGCTGATCGGCGACGCCGCGCATGTGATCCATCCGATCGCGGGGCAGGGGCTCAATATGGGCCTGAAGGACGTCGCTGCGCTTGCCGAGGTCGTGGTCGATGCGGCGCGGCTCGGCATGGACCTCGGCCAGGCCGACGTGCTCGAGCGCTACCAGCGCTGGCGGCGCTTCGACACGATGGCGATGGGCGTCGCCACCAACTCGCTGAACTTCCTGTTCTCCAACGAATCGACGCTGCTGCGCACCGTGCGCGACATTGGCCTCGGTCTCGTCGATCGCGCGCCGCCGTTGAAGGAGATGTTCATCCGCCAGGCGGCGGGACTGTCAGGCGAGGTGCCGCGGCTGCTGAAGGGCGAGGCGCTTTAGCCCTCGTAGCCCGGATGAAGCGAAGCGAAATCCGGGGCAGACTATCCGCGGTGAGACTTTCCCGGATTGCGCTGCGCTTCATCCGGGCTACGCTTACATCAATCGATCTTCCTCGCCTCTTCCGGCAGCATGATCGGAATGCCGTCGCGGATCGGATAGGCGAGCTTGGCCGAGCGCGAGATCAGCTCCTGCCGCGCGGCGTCGAATTCCAGCGGCCCCTTGGTGATCGGGCACACCAGGATTTCGAGCAGTTTTGGGTCGGCGGTGCTCTCGAGATGGTCGGTCGTGGAATTCATTGCGGTCTCCGACTGGAGCGTTTTCGAGCGAAGTGGGCACCGGTTCGCGTGAAGAAAACGCGTCAGAATGAACTGGCCGTGATGTAGCACATCCAAATGTCAGCTGTCAGCGCCTGGCCATCCGCAGCAGCTCGTCGATCGCGGCCTGCTGACGCGGCTTCGGCAGCGCCTGCTCGGACAGCGCGTAGCCGATAAACGCCCAATAGAAGATCTGCGCGCGGCCGCGCGCCACGTCGTCCGGGAATCCGGACTGCCGCAGCAGGCTTTCGATATAGCCGATCCGGCGCTGGTCGACCTCGAGCACGGCGGCGCGCGCTTCGGCGTCCGCGGTGGCCCAGCTGCGCACCGCGCGTTCCAGCGCCAGCCGCGCCGAGAAGGCACGGCGTAGCAACAGCGCCAGCGCGTCGCCGCCTTGTGGAATGGTCTCGAGCTCCGCGATCACCTGCTCGGCCGCGACCTCGCGCCAATGGGTGAGGATCGCCGCGCGGTAGGCGCCGATGTCGGCGAAATGCCAGTAGAAGCTGCCGCGCGAAACGCCCATGGCCTTGGCCAGCGGCTCGGCCTTGAGCGCCGTGAAGCCGCGTCGCGCCAGCGTCTTCAGGCCCTGATCGAGCCAGTCCTTGACCGAGAGCTGTTCCGCCATGGTTCCCCGTCTTGCGCCGCCCACCATACACAAGTGTATTGACAGGCGCCAGCGGCCGAGGTCATATACCATACAGTAGTGTATGGAAGCCGCGATGCGTGATCTTCTGCTGCAAGGCGCCGGCGCCGTCGCCATCCTGGTCAGTCTCATCCATGGCGTGCTCGGCGAGACGAGGATATTCGCGCGCGCCACCGTCGAGCCGCCGCGGCTGCGGCTCTTGCTTCGCCTGGTCTATCAGGCTGGTACCGTCGCCTGGATCGGCGGCGGCGTGCTGCTGATCGCCGCGCCCCTGATGGCCTCCGATGCCGCGCGGCACTGGATCGTGGCGACGCTCGGTGTCGTGTTCGGCGTCGCGGCACTCGCCAACGCGGTGGCGACCCGCTTCCGCCACTTCGGCTGGATGGCGATGAGCGCCGTCGTGGCGCTCGCCGCCGCCGGCTATTAGCGAGGACGACCATGACGACTGATCGCATCAGCCTCAGCTTTGCCGATGGCGTCGCGGACGTCAGGCTCAACCGCCCGGACAAGCTCAATGCGCTCGATCCGGCGATGTTCGCCGCGATCGCCGAAATCGGTGCGCAGCTCGCGGATAACCGCAAGCTCCGCGCCGTGGTGCTCTCGGGCGAAGGGCAGGCCTTCTGCGCAGGCCTCGACATGGAGCGTCTGGTCGCAACGACGGAGGGCGAATCCATCCTGCCCTTCGCTGATCTCGGCCGTCGGACCCACGGCATTGCCAACTTTGCGCAGCATCTGGTGTGGCTCTGGCGCGAGCTGCCGGCGCCGGTCATCGCCGCCGTCCACGGCATAGCCTTCGGCGGCGGCTTTCAGCTGATGCTCGGTGCCGACATCAGATATCTCGCACCCGGCACGCGCCTTGCGATCATCGAAGCCAAATGGGGGTTGGTGCCCGACATGGCCGGCACGCAGCTGATGCGCCATCTTGCGCGCGAGGATGTGGTCCGTGAACTCACCTACACCGCGCGCGTCTTTTCCGCGGACGAGGCGCTTGGTCATGGCTTCGCCACCCGGATCGTCGAACAGCCGCGCGAGGCCGCGCTGGAGACGGCGCGCGCAATCGCGGACCGCAGCCCGGATGCGATCCGCGCCGCCAAGCGGCTGCTCAATCTTGCAGCCGATCGCGATGCGGCGACCGGACTTGCGGCGGAAACGGCCGAACAGGCGCGTCTGCTCGGCTCGCCCAATCACATCGAGGCCGTCAGGGCGAATCTCGAACGGCGGCCCCCGCAATGGAGTTTTACATGACGACTGGCCCGGGCTTCGATCTCGAACGTCTCGTTGCGACCAACGCGTCGGCGGCCTTCAACCGGCTTGCCGGCTTCGAGGTCGTCACCGCCGGCACCGGCACGGTGGAACTACGGATGCCCTGGCGCGACGATCTCACCCAATATGCGGGACACCTGCACGCCGGGATGATCGCGGCGCTGCTCGACACCGCCTGCGGCTTTGCCGCGGCGTCGATCGCGGGTTCCGTCACCGCATCCCATTTCTCGATGAACTGCCTGAAGCCCGCGCTGGGCCGCTGCTTCATCGCCAAAGGAACCACATTGCGTGCCGGGCGCAGGCAGGTCTTCGCGCGCGCGGAACTTTTTGCGGAGAACGCGCAGGGTGAAATCTCGCTGGTTGCAACCGGTGAAACCGTACTCGTTCCGCTGGCTGGCTGAGCCGCGCGGATCGCGCATCGCTGTGAAATTTATGGAGCCATCAATTTCGGTGCGGAATCGGCTTACGCGCGGATAACCATGCTACTGAAAGTTGCAGAATATTATCGAGAAGACAATTCAATCAGCCTAGCCTGTGCGTACGGATAACCATGGACCGACGCATGTTTCGTGTTCTTACGTGCCTTTCAGGTGAGCATGACTGGCGGCTCGTTCTGCTCGCCGGGCTGGTCTGCTTCGTCGCCAGTATTGTGGCGGTCAATATTTTTCATCGCGCAATTGCATCGCAGGCGAGGACACGGCTGATCTGGATTGCGATCGCGGGCGCCGCGATCGGCTACGGCATCTGGGCAACGCATTTCATCGCCATGCTGGCCTATGAGCCGGGAATCCCCACCGGCTACGGTATCGTCCTCACCGGGCTGTCGCTCGCCGCGGCGATGATGCTGACCTCCGGCGGCCTCGGCCTTGCCGCCAGCGACTCCAGCCGCTGGCGCGCGCCGGTCGGCGGCGCCGTGATCGGAGCCGGCATCGCCAGCATGCACTATCTCGGGATGTGGGCGCTGGAAGTACCGGGTCACGTGGTCTGGTCGCTCGATCTCGTGGCGGCCTCCGTCGTGCTCGGCATGCTGTTCGGTTACGCCGCGCTGGCGATCGCGGTGCGCCATCAGGATCGTTGGATGTCGCTCGCCGCGGCGCTGCTGCTGACGCTTGCGATCGTGTCGCATCATTTCACCGCGATGGGCGCGGTCGAGATCGTTCCGGATCCGTTGCTGGCTCCGGCGGCCCTGTCGCTCTCGCCGGCCTTCCTCGCTATCGTGATCGCCGGCGTGGCGCTCTCGGTGCTCGGCATGAGCCTGGTCGGCGTGCTCGCGGATCGCCGGCTGGCGCTTCGCACCCGCCGCTTCGAGGAGATCATCAGCCAGCTTTCGTCGGCGCGACAGCAGGTCGAGGCGTCGCAGAAGGAGCTGGAGGAGCAGAGGTTCCGGCTGGATACCGCGATCAACCACATGGGTGAGGGCCTCTGCATGTTCGATGCGGAGAAGCGCCTCGTCGTCTGCAACGATCGCTACGCCAAGATGTACCGGCTGCCGCCGGAATTGCTGCTGCCCGGCACGTCCCATCGCGAGATCATCAGGCATCGGATCGCCAACGGCATTCTCAAGGGCGAGACCAGCGACAGCGCCGCCACGCAGGTGCTCGCGACATTGAACGCGCTCCCGGCCGGCGAGATCAGCAGCCGGGTCGACGAGCTCGCCGACGGCCGGCTGATCTGCGTGACGCGGCAGCCGATGCCCGGCGGCGGCTGGGTGGCGACGCATCGCGACGTCACCGAGCAGCGGCGCTCCGAGGCCAAGATCACCTATATGGCGCAGCACGACGCGCTGACCGATCTGCCGAACCGCGTGCTGCTCAAGGAATGGATGGAGCGCGCGCTGTCCGGTGCCCGGTGCGGCGGACCGAGCCTTGCGGTGTTGATGCTCGATCTCGACCGCTTCAAGGACGTCAACGACACGCTCGGGCATCCGGCGGGCGACGCGCTGCTGAAGTCGGTGGCCGCGCGCTTGCGCAGATCCGTCAGCGATACGACGCTGGTCGCGCGGCTCGGCGGCGACGAGTTCGCGGTGATCGACTATGTCGGCGATCCGGTCACGGAAGCGGGCCTGCTCGCCGAGAAGATCAGGAAGGCGCTCAGCGAGCCGATCGATCTCGGTGATCATCGGGTGACCACCACGACCAGCATCGGCATTGCGATCGCACCGCGCGACGGCACCGATTCGGACGAGGTGCTGCGCAGCGCCGATCTCGCGCTTTACTCGGCCAAGAGCGGCGGGCGCGGCTCGTTCCGCTTCTTCGAGCCGGAGCTCGATCGGCTGCTGCAGGCCCGGCGCGGCCTCGAGCGCGACATGCGCAGTGCGCTCGCCAATGGCGAGTTCGAGCTGCACTATCAGCCGTTCATCCACGTCGCGAGCGGGGAGACCTGCGGCTTCGAGGCGTTGCTCCGCTGGCACCATCCGCACCGCGGCATGGTATCTCCGGCGCAGTTCATTCCGCTGGCGGAAGAGACCGGCCTGATCGTGCCGCTGGGGGAATGGGTGCTGCGCACCGCGTGCGCGGAGGCCGCCAAATGGCCCGACGACCTCAAGATCGCGATCAACCTGTCGCCCGTGCAGTTCAGGAGTCCGGAGTTGGTCCCGGTGATCGTGCACGCGCTGGCGAGTGCCGGAATTTCGCCGGAGCGCCTCGAGCTCGAAGTCACCGAAACGGCCATCATTCAGGACAGCGAAGCGGTGTTTACCGCGCTTAGCCAACTGCACGATCTGGGGGTGCGGATCGCGCTCGACGACTTCGGCACCGGCTACTCGTCGTTGAGCTTTCTGCAGAAGTTTCCGTTCGACAAGGTCAAGATCGACCGCAGCTTCGTGTCCGAGCTCTCGGGCGCGACCGACGAGTCGCGCCGGATCGCGCGCGCGATCGTGCGCTTTGCCGTCAGCCTCGGCAAGACCACGACGGCTGAAGGCGTTGAAACCAGGGAGCAGCTCGACATCCTCCGCGCCGATGCCTGCGTGGAAGTGCAGGGCTTCCACTTCAGCCCGCCGGTCCAGAGCGAGAAAGTCGCGCAGATGATCGGCGGGCGAACCCCGGCAGCGGCCGAATGGCCTGCGGTTCGTTTCGCCATGGCGGGTGCCGCATCCTGATCGATGGGCTGCGCCGGGCGGCCCCGATACGCATGAGGCGTAAGGCCGCAGCACGCCGCCAAAACCAAACTGCGCGTGGAGCGCAAAGCGGTTTTGGCAACCGTTAGAATTCCTCTAAAGCCAGCCGTCGCGGCGCTTCCTTGACTTGGCAATCGCCTCAGCATTCTTCACGCATGTGCCCTGCGCGAAGGCGTTGTGGGTATGATTGTCAACGGAGGGGATATGCGCGTGAGAGTGATTTTGAGCGCTGCGCTTGCAGCATGCGTATTTGGGAGCGTTCTTGGGCTGACCGGATCGGCAGCGTTCGCCGACGGCTACAAGAATTGCACCAAGCTCGACAAGGCGTCGTGGAAGCCGGCAAGCGAGGCCGAAGCCAAGGCCAAGGCGCTCGGCTACGAGGTGCGCCGGTCGAAAATCGAGGGCTCCTGCTACGAGGTGTACGGCGTCAAGGAAGGCAAGCTCTACGAGCTGTTCTACAGCCCGGAAGACCTCAGCCTGAAGCACACGATCGCGAAGTGAAGCAGGCGCGATGACGAAGGCGGCGCCGGGCGCCCGCGGCGCGACCAGCGTGCAGGTCTGGGACCTGCCGCTGCGGCTGTGGCACTGGGCGCTCGCCATCCTCGTCCTGGTCGCCTGGGTGACGCCCAGCACCTATGACCGAGTGCACCGGGTGGCGGGGTATTCGGTGATCGCCCTGCTGGCATTCCGGCTGATCTGGGGCTTTGCCGGCACGCGCTACGCGCGTTTCGGCAGGCTCGGCGTTCGCCTGCGCGCGGCGCCGCGCTACATCTGGAATCTCCGCCGCGGCATCACCGGGCGCTATATCGGGCTCAATCCGGCGGGCACCGTGATGCTGGTGGCGCTGCTGTTCCTGCTTACGATCTCGACAATCACGGGCGCGATGGAGGTCACCGTGACCTTCTTCGGAGTCTGGTGGGTCGAGGACACCCACGCCTATGCCTCGGATGCGGTCATGGTGCTGGTCGGGCTGCACGTGCTCGGCGTCGTCGTGGTCGGCTTGCTGCAGCGTCAGAACCTGGTGCGTGCGATGTTCACCGGCCGCAAGCAGCTGCGCAATCGCTGATGGGTGGGAAGCTTTTTGGTTTGACGCGTTTTCTTCACGCGAGCCGGTAGCCGCTTCACTCGAAGCGCCTTACTGCACCGGCGGGTCGCCCGAGGTGCGCTTCTTGGCGAGGTCCATCTCGGTGACCGCGATCAGGATCTCGGCGCGGGTCTTCAGGTCCGGCGCCTCGAGCATCGCCTGCTTCTCGGCCGGACCATAGGGCGACATCATCGCCAGCGCATTGACCAGCGCCTCGTTGGGCGCGGACTCGATGCCTTCCCAGTCGACCTTCAGATTGTTGGCTTCCAGGAAATCGGCCAGCACTTCGAGCAGCGCCTTGCGGTCGACGGCCTCCTCGCCCTTGCGCGCGGTGAAGTCGCCGGCGAAGGAGAAGAAGTCGACCTTGCACTGCCGGTACGGCGTCTGCACGGTCAGCTCCTCGACCACCTTGAAGCGCGCGACGCCGGTCAGTTCGAGGATGTAGCGGCCGTCGCCGGATTCGGCGAGCTGGGTGATGCGGCCGACGCAGCCGATCCGGAACAGGACCGGCTTCGCCTCTTTCTGCGAATGCGTCACGTCGGGCTGGATCATGCCGATCAGGCGATGGCCGTCGCGCAGCGCGTCGTCGATCATCGCGAGATATCGCGGCTCGAAGATGTTGAGCGGCATCTGGCCGCGCGGCAGCAGTAACGCGCCGGGCAGCGGGAACACCGGGATCACCTCCGGGAGCTCGCCGGGCCCGCGATATTCGGCATTGATCGGCATCTGCGGTCCCGCTGCTGTGACGGGCGTGCTTTACGAAAACAGGATGGTCGACAACCGCTTGCGCCCCTCGACGGTTGCCTCATCGGTGCCGCCCCACGCCTCGAAGAACTGCACCAGCTGCTTGCGCGCGCCGTCGTCGTTCCACTTGCGGTCACGCCTGACGATGGCGAGCAATTGCTCGGTCGCTTCCGTGCGCTTGCCCATCGCGTTGAGCGCGGTGGCGAGATCGAATCGGGCCTGATGATCGAGCGGGTTTGCGGCGACTTTCTGTTCCAGCTCCGCGACCGGGCCGACCGCTTCCGCCTGTTCGGCGAGATCGATCGCCGCCTGCACCGCCTTCACCGCAGCGTCGTTGCGCTTGGATTCCGGAACCATCGCCAGCGTCTGCTTGGCCTGCTCCATCGCACCCGACGTGACGTAGCACTTGGCGAGGCCGGCGAGGGCCGCGATGTTGGTGGCGTCGTGCGCCAGCACCTCGGCATAGATCTGCGCGGCCTGGGCGGCGTCGCCCTCGGCAAGCACGGCGTCGGCCTCGGCCAGGATCTCGGCGAGATTAGGCTCGCCGGCGGCCGGCACGCCCTTGGTGATCTTCTCGATGAAGGCGTTGACCTGGCTCTCCGGCACCGCGCCCATGAAGCCGTCGGCGGGCTGGCCGTTAACGAAGGCGATCACGGCCGGGATCGACTGGATGCCCATCTGGCCGGGGATCTGCGGATGCTCGTCGATGTTCATCTTGACCAGCTTGACCCGGCCCTTGGCGTTACGAACCGCCTTTTCCAGGATCGGCGTGAGCTGGCGGCATGGGCCGCACCACGGCGCCCAGAAGTCGATCATGACCGGCTGACGGCGCGATTCCTCGATGACGTCCTTGACGAAGGTCTGGGTCGTCGTCTCCTTGATCAGATCGGGCGCTGCCTCGGGCGTGGGGCCGCCCTGCTCCATTATCGTCACGTTGTCCTCGCCTGCTTCTGAGGTCGGAAATCCGGGGGCGTTCTAGCACGCCCGGAACGGCACGTTCAGCCGTTCTGTCAGCTAGAGCATGATCCCGGAAAAGTGGGAACCGGTTTCCGGGATCATGCTCCGTAAATGGCAGTCAGCCAGCAAAATTCAATCGCTTGGCCGTCCGTCCCGTTCCATCGGAGATCGGGTGGGTTGGTGCCGCGGAACGGCCGATGATGGCGATCCTTCACGACAGCAGGGGAGCGCCCGTGGCAAAGGCCTATTACAGCACGGTGTTCGAGCAGCCGGCCGGCGAAGTCTGGAAAATCATCCGCGATTTCAACAATTACCCGGTCTGGGTCCATGGCGCGGGGACGAGCGAGATCGAGGACGGCAAATCCGGCGATACCGTCGGGGCCGTGCGCAATGTGCTGTACAGGGGCGGCGGATCCGGCAGCGGCTGCTCGCGCAGTCCGACGTCGAACGCTTCCAGACCTACGAATTTGTCGACACCCCGACCTTGCCGGTGACGGATTTCAGCGCGACGGTGCAGGTAACCCCGGTGATCGACGGCAACCGGGCCTTTATCGAATGGTGGGCCGAGTTCGAGTGCGACCCGCCCCGCCGCGTCGGGCTGACGCAGACGCTGACCGGGTGGTTCGAGATCTGGCTCGAATCGCTCCGGGACGAGATGGCCCTGAGGCCGGTTCCGGCGGAAATCTGAAAAGAAATCGGCGGCGCAGCCGATTTCGGCCGATTCGGGGTCAATTTTTAGAGAAGCCGTGCGATTTCGTGAGGTTCGGACCGCGCTCTTGTGTTGCATTCACAGACGGCTTTTGGCATAGGTCTGCCGTTGCCGGCGAGCGATCGCCGCCATTTCGGATGCGGGTGTAGCTCAGTGGTAGAGCACGACCTTGCCAAGGTCGGGGTCGAGGGTTCGAGCCCCTTCGCCCGCTCCAAAATTTCTCGCTGACCGAGCTGACAGTCTGATGAAGGCCCGCCATTGGCGCGGGCTTTTTGCGGTCCGGCCCGAGGCCGCATCTCCAGGCCGCGATTGCGAGGTCAAGATGCCGCGGCCCGCCGTGGCGCTTTCCGGCTTTTGTTAACCGACAAACGTTGCATTCTCAAAACTGATAGAAATCTGTGGTTGTGTTGGCGTTGGAATGGTTGCCGCCGGTTTTGCCGGCGCGGCAAACGCGTGAACGATGTCGATCAGTTGGAAGCCGGCTCCCGGATTGAATCGCCGCTTGGCTCGCGCAAACGTTGCTGCGCTGGTCGTGCTCGTCGGCGTCTGGACATGTTCGGGCGCATCAGCGCAGCAATTGCCGAGCGACTCGGCGTATGCCCCGGCGCCCAGCTTCTCTCCCATGCCTGGCTTTGGGCCGGCGCCTGACCTCGAGCCGGCCGAACGGCCGCGAGCGCGGGTCTACATCACGACGCGGTCGCACCGGGGCGGCCAGCAAAACTTCTGCGTCAGGACCTGCGACGGCCGCTTCTTTCCGCTGCCGCGCGTGAGCGAGACGGCAGACGTCAAGGCATGCGAGGCGGCCTGTCCCGCCGCCGAGGTGAAGCTGTACTCCGGCTCCGATATCGACAGCGCCAGAACCGAAGCGGGCGAGACCTACCAGACGCTCGCCAATGCATTCCGCTTCCAGCGCGAGATGGTGCCGCAATGCTCGTGCAGCGCCGGCGCGTCTACCGGCCTGTCGCCGATTGCGATCGAGGACGACATGACGCTTCGGACCGGCGACATCATCGCCGCCGATGACGGCTTCAAGATCGCGGCGATCACGAGCGGGCAGCGGCGCAGCGTGTTGTTCAGGCCGCTGTCGAAGGCCAAGGCGCAGGCGCTCGGTCTGGCGCGCCTGTCGTCGCGATAGAAACGATCACGAGCGTTAGCTTCATTCGAATATCACGCTGCGGTGCAGAATGCCTTGTTATCAGGCAGGCTGCTCAGGAAAATTTCGTCTCAAATATCGTCTCAACTAGTTTTGACGCAGCGCACACCGGCGGATGCGCTTTTCAGCGTCGATGGATGTGCTACCATTTTGCCGTCTGACCTACCTCACAGACCGCCACCATCATCTCTCAGGGCGTTCAAAATCAATAACAGGCAAGCTGCAACGGCTTGCGTAGGGGAGTGACGCGATGAAATCCGCTTTCAATCGATCAATACTTGCGTTCGCGGCGATCGCGCTGCTGGCGGGGACGACCTTCGCCAGTGCGCAGCAACAGACAGACAAGAATCGTGCGCTGAAGAAGTACGAATCGGGCACCAAGGAATTCTGGACCCATCCGCCGGATGACTGGTTCCTCGGCGACGAGACCGAAGCGCAGAAGGGCCTTGCCCCGCCGTCCGGTCCGCCGACCGGCGCGTCCGATTCCGAACTCGCGGCGATGATGAAGAAGATCAAGCTGCCGCCGGGCTTCAAGATCGAGGTCTATGCCTCGAACGTACTCGCGGCCCGGCAGATGGCCTGGGGCGACAAGGGCACGCTGTTCGTCGGCTCGTTCGGGCTCGGCAACGTCTATGCGATCAAGGACAACAACGGCAAGAAAGAGGTCAAGACCATCCTCAAGGGCCTCAACATGCCGACCGGCCTCGCCTTCCGCGACGGCGCGCTCTACGTCATCGCGGTCGACAAGCTGATCAGGTACGACAATGCCGAAGCCAATCTCGACAATCTCGGCAGCGGCAAGGTGGTGTATGACGACATGCCGTCCTACGCGGCGCATGGCTGGAAATACATCGCCGTCGACAAGGAAGGCTGGTTCTACATTCCGTTCGGACCGCCCTTCAACATCGGCATTCCGCCGACCTCGGTGTCGCAGATCCGCCGCGTCGATCCGAAGACCGGCAACGCGGAAATCTGGGCGCTCGGCGTGCGCAACTCGGTCGGCGGCGACGTCGATCCGCGCACCGGCAAGTATTGGTTCACCGAGAATGCTCGCGATTGGATCAGCGACGATCTGCCAAGCGACAAGCTCAACATGATCTCGAAGATCGGCGAGCACTTCGGCTATCCCTATTGCCACCAGGGCAACCTGCCGGACACCAAGTTCGCGATGGGTCACAAGTGCTCGGAGTTCACCCCGCCGGTGTACAATCTCGGTGCGCACGTCGCTCCGCTCGGCATGAAGTTCTATACCGGCAGCCAATTCCCGGCCGATTACAAGAACAGCATCCTGATCGCCGAGCACGGCTCCTGGAACCGGCATAAGTACCAGGGCGGCCGCATCGTGAAGATCACCGCGAGCCCCGACGGCAAGAACGCCAAGCAGGAAATCTTCGCCGACGGCTGGATCCAGGGAGACCAGGGCTATCTCGGCCGTCCCGCCGACATCCTGCTCGACAAGGATGGCTCGATCCTCGTCGCCGATGACTGGGCCGGTGCGATCTATCGCATCAGCTACAGCAAGAAGTAGCGGTTGAAACAATGCGGGGCTGCGGTGGCCGATCAGGCACCCGCAGCCCCGTTTACGTGGTTCGGCAAGCCCAACGACGGAACAGACTCGTCATGCCCGGACTTGACCCGGGCATCCATCCAAACAAAAACCCTTCTGCAAGCCAGATGGATTGCCGGGCCAGGCCCGGCAATGACCCGTGGAGAAAACTGGCAATGCGTGTTGCGTCCCTTGCAATCCTGTTCGCGGCGGCTATCGCAGTTGCGTCGTCCGCCAACGCTGCCGATGTCGCCGCCGGCAAGGCGAAGGCCGAAATCTGCGCCGCTTGTCACGGCGACAACGGCATCTCGCAGACCGAGAACATTCCCTCGCTCGCCGGCCAGCTCGACCAGTACGTTCAATGGCAGCTGGTGTTCTTCCGCGCCGGCGCGCGCAAGAACGAGCAGATGCAGCCGATCGTCGAGCAGCTCAACAACGACGACATCCGCAATCTCGGCGCTTATTTCGCGTCGCTGACGCCGTTCAAGGGCGGCAAGGACGACAATCCGGACTTGTCCGAAAAGGGCAAGCAGGCCGCCGCCGGCCGTCGCTGCGCCTCATGCCATGGCGACAACTTTGCCGGCACCAAGGCGGTGGCCCGCATCGCCGGGCAGCGCGAGGAATATCTCGTCAAGGCGCTGCACGATTACAAATCGGGCCAGCGCTCCGGCGGGGCCCAGGCCGCGATGGCCGATGTCGCCTATCCGCTGAGCGACGAAGAGATCACCGCACTCGCGCATTATCTGGCGCATTTGTAGCTGCAAGGATGCGTAGCCCGGATGAAGCGAAGCGCAATCCGGGGGCCGCTCTATCTGCCGCGAGATGACTCCCGGATTTCGCTCCGCTCCATCCGGGCTGCAAGATCACCCGGCCCGCTGCTTCTCATACGCCTTGAGATGCGTGTAGGCCGTGCGCAGCTTCGGCACCGGGATCTTGGCGGCGTCGGCGCGCACGATCAGGTCGCCGATCACGTGATCGGCCTCGACCGGCAGCCCCGCCTTGATGTCGCGGAACATCGATGCGGTCATCGGCGAGCCCTCGGTGGTCAGGAGCCCGCGGGTGCGCTGGAAGAACGGGCCGCCCGGGCCATGGCCCGCGTCGGCGGCGATCGCGCTGCATTCGTCGAGGATGCCGAGCAGGAAATCCTTGCCGCCGGGCGCGGCCAGGATGTTGCCGACCGAGGTCCGCATCAGGCTGGTGGAGGCGGCGAGCGAGGCCAGGAACACCCACTTCTCCCACATGTCCTGCATCACATGCTCGCTGGCGTTGGCGCCGTTGATCGCCGAGAAGGTTTCAGCGATCGCGCGTACCCGGTCCGACAGGCCGCCGGTGCGCTCGCCGAAGCCGAGCGACTGCATCGGCTGCAACTGCACCACCTCGCGTTTCTCGTTCAGCGTCGCCGCGATCGCGCACAGACCGCCGAGCACATGCTGAGGGCCGAACCTCTTGTCGAGCGCATCGAGATGCAGCATGCCGTTGAGCAGCGGGATGATCGCGGTCTTGTCGCCGACGGCGGGCGCAAACGACTTGATCGCATCTTCGAGGTCGAACGCCTTGCAGCTCAACAGCACGACGTCGAACTTGTCCGACAGCTTGTCGGCCTGCACGGTCGGCGGGTTGTTCAGCGTGACGTCGCCGTTCGGGCTCTTGATCACGAGCCCGGCGGAGGCGAGCTCGGAAGCGCGGCGCGGGCGCACCAGGAAGGTGACGTCGCGGCCGGCCTGAAGCATCCGGCCACCGAAATATCCGCCGATCGCACCGGCGCCGACCACGAGAACGCGCATGGGAATTTGTCCTTCTTTGTTGTTGCCCGAGGAGGCGAGCGAATAGGGAGTAGCGAATAGATAAGGATACTGCTCGACTATTCGCTACTCGCTATTGGGCATTCGCTCATCTCACTTTCCCGATACCATTTCCTCGACTTCGCGCAGCTGCTCCTTGCCGAAGAAGATCTCGTTGCCGACGAAAAAGGTCGGCGAGCCGAACGCGCCGCGCTCGACGGCGGATGAGGTATATTCGATCAGCTTGGCCTTCACATCCGCGTCCTGCGCGCGGGCGAACAGTTTTGCGGCGTCAAGGCCGGAGGAGGCGATGGCTGTGCCGGCGACCTCAGGATCGTCCATCTTCTTCGGCTCGACCCACATGTGATGGAAGGCGGCCTCGATATACTTCTCGAACACGCCCTCAAACTGGGCGGCGACCGCGGCGCGCATCAGGTTCAGCGTATTGACCGGGAAAAACGGGTTCCAGGTGTAGGGCTTGACGTTGAAGCGCTTGAGAAAGCGTTCCGTCTCGATCTTCTGAAACTCCGGCTTGTTCTTGACGCCCGCCAGCGTCTCGGCCGGCGACTTGTTGTTGGTGGCCTTGAAGATGCCGCCGAGCAGGATCGGGACATATTCGAACTTGACGCCGGTGCGTTTTTCGATCGCCGGGATCGCTTCATGGCTGAGGAAAGCGTTCGGGCTGCCGAAATCGAACAGGAATTGCGGATTTTGGCTCACGGCGGTCTCTCCCTCGGCTCGTCTCGTTTGGGCTTGTCTAGCATGGACCTGCTGTCGCAGGCGCCATCAGTAGAATATGATAATCATCATGTGAGCCGCGGCGCGCGATGTCAAATCAGCCGCTTGATGGTCTGCTTGCGCCATACCAGGGCGTAATAGGCCATCTGCAGCACGAACATGTTTGCAAAGGTGACGGGATAGGCGATCCAGATGCCGCTGACGCCGATGGCGCGGCTGAGCAGGAGCGCGACCGGCACCTCGACCACCGCGATCGCCAGGGTCGAGAGCAACAGCGGCATCCACACCGTGCCGCCGGCGCGCATCGCGCCCGAAAACACCGTCGCCATGCCGAACAGCACCATGCTCCACAGCACGATGTACAAGAGCTGCTGCGCCAGCCCGAGCACGGCACTGTCGACGATGAAGAATCCCATCAGCGGCCGCGCGAAGAGATAGCCGAGCACGACCAGCCCGCCGGTCAATACCAAGTTCAACTCGATCCCGGTCCGGACGATGGCGCCGACCCGGGCGGAATCGCCGCGGCCGATCGCCTGAGCGCCGAAGATCGACACCGATATCGCGATCGAGATCGCCGGAAACTGCACATAGCCGATCACCTGGTTGACCGCGCCATAGGCCGCGGTGGCGTCCGAGCCGAAGCCGTTGACGAGGCCGAGCAGCACCAGCTCGGCAAGCGAGACCACCACCATGCCGATCGCGGTCGGAATGCCGAGCCGCAGCACGATGCGCAGCAGCGCGCCGTTCGGCCGCATCGCGCGCAGGAACGCGGCGTCGAAGGCCAGTGCATGGCGGTGCCGCAGCATATGGACATGCAGCCAGAGCAGCGTGACCACGCCCGAGACCGCGGAGGCGATGGCAGCGCTGGCGACGCCGAGCATCGGCAGGCCGAGCCAGCCGCGGATCAGCGCCGGCGTCACCACCAGGCCGATGGCGGTCGAGACCGTCAGCGCAACCAGCGGCGTCACGGTGTCGCCGACGCCGCGCATCATCGCGGTCAGCAGCAGGAAAGCGAAGGTGATGGGCATCGTGATCATCATGATCCGCGCATAAGCCACCGCGGCGTCGAGGACGTCAGATGGCGTCGCGAGCGCGATCAAGAGCGGGCGGGCGAACAGGCCGCCGAGGACCGCGATCGCCAGCGCGAGCAGCAGCGTCACGGTCATGGTGGTGCCGGCGACCGCCTTCACCCGGTCGGGCTTGCCGGCTCCCCAGGCCTGGCCGATCATGACCGAGGCGCCGGCGCTGAGACCGATCACGAAGGAAATGAAGAAGAACATCACCGGAAAGAACACCGAGACCGCCGCGAGCGCGTCGACGCCGATCATCTGGCCGAGATAGACGCCGTTGATGGTGCCGAACAGCGACTGCAGCACGTTGCTGAGCAGCATCGGCGCGAGGAAGGCGAGGAAGGCTTTTCGTAAGGAGGCAGGCTTGGACACGTTCAAATTCCAGGAATGATACCGAGCTTGTGGAGCTCGGTGAGTAGATCAGCCAGCAAATACCGCTGTCGTCCCTGCGAAGCAGGGACCCATACTCCGCGGCCTTTGCTATGGGCACGCGGCCAGTTCGACGCGCTGCAATGCTCTTCGGTGGTTATGGGTCCCTGCTTCGCAGGGACGACATCCCGTTTGAGGTTACTCGTCCACATTATTCAAAACGCGCTAGTCCGCTTGATCGCTATGGGCGAGCCGGATCGCGTGATCGCGGATATCGGCGGGCCAGTCCGCGATCAGCGTCGCAAAGCGGCGCCGGTCGTGGGCGAACAGCGCGCGGATCGCATCTTCATAGTTCGGCCGGTTGCCGGCCATGGTCGTCATGAAGCGATAGGTGGCTTCCTGCGCGCTGCGCGTGCGGTCCTTGTCGCCGCTGGAGCGCCGCGCCTCGTCGATCAGCTTGCGGATCGCGACCGATGCGCCGCCCTTCTGCTGCGCGAGCCAGTCCCAGTGTCGCGGCAGCAGCGTGATCTCGCGCGCCACGACGCCGAGCTTCGGTCGACCGGGCCCGCGCGGCGCGGTTGGCGCCGCCGGCTCCTCGTCGCGCGCAGGCGCGGGCTGCGGCAGCCGCGCCAGCACGTCGTCGACCGAGCCGCGGAAATCGATATCGACCAGCGCCGAGGTGCGGCCGTTGAACACCAGGATCGCGGCGTCCTTGCTATGGTCGAGGTGTTGCTTGGCGGCGCGCGCAACCTCCGGGAGGTCGCCGGCGCCGATGCGGTGCTCGCCTTCGAAGGCGACATAGGCAGGATTCATGGTAGACCTCTCAGATTGCGCGACATACTGCCCGGATAATTCTTGGCAATCGCGGCGCGTGGATCTCGACTTTCTGGTTTCCCGCTGGCACCAAACGCCGCCCGATTGCGCTGATCTTTCAGAGGATGCCCATGCTGACGGTTCATCACCTCAACAATTCCCGCTCGCAGCGCGTGCTGTGGCTGCTCGAGGAATTGGGGGTGCCCTACGAGATCGTGCGCTACCAGCGGCAGCCCGATATGCGGGCGCCGAAGGAGCTGCGCGCGATCCATCCGCTCGGCAAGTCGCCCGTCGTCACCGACAACGGCCACACGATCGCGGAATCCGGCGCGATCCTCGAATACATCATCGCGACCTACGGCAACGGGCGCCTGATCCCGCAGGCCGATACCCCGGAGCGGCTGCGCTATACCTATTGGCTGCACTACGCCGAGGGTTCGGCGATGACGCCGCTGCTGCTGAAGCTCCTGTTCACGCTGATGCCGAAGCGCGCCCCGGCGCTGCTGCGGCCCTTGGTGCGCAAGGTGTCCAACACGGCGCTGTCCACGCTGGTCAATCCGCAGCTCAAGCAGCACATGGCCTATTGGGAAGGCGAGCTCGGCAAGAGCGAATGGTTCGCCGGCAACGAATTTTCCGGTGCCGACATCCAGATGAGCTTTCCGCTCGAGGCTGCCGCGGCGCGCGGCGGGCTCGAGGACGGCCATCCCAACTGTGTCGCGTTCCTCGAGCGCATCCACGCCCGCCCGGCCTATGCGCGGGCGCTGGAGAAGGGCGGGCCGTACCAGGTCGGCCGATAGTTTCGCGGTCATAACAGCGGCTCGGGCTTCGATGCCGTCTTTTTTATCCGGGTAATATCGCCTTGTCAATAATGCCCGGGTATAAATGGCGTGCCTAGACCACTGGAGCCGCCATGAAGACCGAGGACCGCAAGCTCGCCATCGCCGACTACAAGAAGCGCGCTGCTGTCGCCGGCGTGTTCGCGATCCGCTGCCGCGCGACCGGCGAGGTCTGGGTCGGGCAGGCGCTCGATCTCGACAAGATCGAGAACCGCATCTGGTTCACGCTGCGGATGGGCAGCCATCGTAACGCGGAGCTGCAGCGCGCCTGGACGGCCCACGGCGCGGATCATCTCTCACTCGAAACGCTGGAGCGGATCGAGGACGAGGAGCTCGCCTATGTGCGCGACACGCTGCTGAAGGAGCGCGTGCAGCATTGGCGCGCGGCGCTGGATGCGTTCGCGGTGTAGCCTAGTGTGACGGCAGCGGCTGCACGGTGACGCCGGGCGGCGGCACGTCGTCGTCGGGCACAAAAAAGTCCGACATCAGCGGCACCGAGGGATCGACGCGGTAGCGCTCGAAGTCGCGCACGCCATTGGCATAGAGCACCTTGTCGTCGATGCAGAAATGCCCGGTGAATTCGCGCGACGGCCGGGTGATGATCGCGTAGGCCGCATCGCCCATGATCTCGGGCGTGCGGCTCGCGCGTATCATCGCATCGCCGCCGAGCAGGTTGCCGACCGCGGCGGTCGCGATCGTGGTGCGCGGCCACAGCGCGTTGACGGCAATGCCGGCCGATTTCAATTCGCCCGCGAGCCCGAGCACGCACATGCTCATGCCGAACTTCGCCATCGTGTAGGCGGTCGAGTGCTCGAACCATTTCGTCTTCATGTCGAGCGGCGGCGACAGCATCAGGATGTGCGGGTTCTCCGCCTTCTTCAGATGCGGGATGCAGTATTTCGACACCATGAAGGTGCCGCGGGTGTTAATCCCCATCATCAAGTCGAACCGCTTCATGTCGGTCGCCTGCGAATTGGTCAGGCTGATGGCGCTGGCATTGTTGACGCAGACGTCGATGCCGCCGAACTCGGCGACGGTCTGCTCGATCGCCGCCAGCACCTGGGCCTCGTCCCTGATGTCGCAGAGCACCGGCAGTGCCTTGCCGCCGGCGGCGCGGACCTCGTCGGCGGCGGTGTAGATCGTGCCCTTCAGCTTCGGATGCGGCTCGGCGGTCTTAGCCGCGATCGCGACATTGGCGCCGTCACGTGCGGCGCGCAGCGCGATCGCCAGCCCGATGCCGCGGCTCGCGCCCGAGATGAACAGCGTCTTGCCTTTGAGCGACGTCATGGCAGGGACCTCCAGTTAGGGACGCTCCATGTCAGGCTCCCTCTCCCCTTGTGCGAGCCCGAGGCGAGCGAAGCTCGCTCTCGAGGTTGGGGTGAGGGTATCTCTCCGCCTACCCATCCGCATGCAGCACGCGGCCGCGGGTTTCCGGCAGCGCGTAGGCGGCGAGGAAGAACACGCCGTAGGCCGCCACCGCGAAGATCGCGATCGCGTTGGCGAGCGTGGTCGTGGTCGACAGCGCGCCGACCAGGAACGGGAACAGCGCGCCGATGCCGCGGCCGAAATTGTAGCAGAAGCCCTGGCCGGAGCCGCGCAGCCGGGTCGGATACAGTTCGGTCAGGAACGCACCCATGCCGGAGAAATAGCCCGAGGCAAAGAAGCCGAGCGGGAAGCCCAGCACCCACAGCACCTCGTTGGACAGCGGCAGCTGGGTGTAGAGCAGCACCACCGCGATGGCGCCGATCGAGAAGATCAGGAACAGATTGCGCCGGCCGATCCGGTCGGCGAGCCAGGCGCCGACCAGATAGCCGATGAAGGAGCCGATGATCAGCGTCGCGAGATAGCCGGTCGAGCCGACCACAGAGAGCTTGCGCTCGGTGGTGAGGAAGCGCGGCACCCAGAAGGTGATGGCGTAATAGCCGCCCTGCATGCCGGTGCCGACCAGCGACGCCAGCAGCGTGGTCTTCAGGATCGGTCCGTGGAAGATCTCCCACAACGCGGCGGGGCCGCTGCCGGAGGCCTGCGCCTGCGCCATCGTCGCGGCGGAGATTTCCGGCTCGGTGACGTAGCGGCGCAGATAGAACACCAGCAGCGCCGGCAGCGCGCCGATCGCGAACATCCAGCGCCAGGCGTTCTCCGCCGGCAGCACCGAGAACAGGATCGCCTGCGCCAGCACGGCGAGGCCCCAGCCGATCGCCCAGCCCGACTGCACCGAGCCGACCGCGCGTCCCCGGTATTGCGGGCGGATCGCTTCGCCGATCAGCACCGCGCCGGCGGCCCATTCACCGCCGAAGCCGAGACCGAGCAACGCGCGGGCGACCAGCAGCTGGTCGAAATTCTGCACCACGGCGCAGACCAGCGAGAAGAACGAGAACCAGATGATGGTGAGCTGCAGCGTCTTCACGCGTCCGATCCGGTCGGACAGATAGCCGCCGAGCCAGCCGCCCACGGCCGAGGCCAGCAGCGTCACGGTACCCGCGAGCCCGGCGGTGCCGGCGTCGACCTTCCAGAGCGTGATGATGGTGCCGATCACCAGCGGATAGATCATGAAATCCATGCCGTCGAGCGTCCAGCCCGACGCGCAGGCCCAGAACGTGCGCCGCTCCTGCAGGTTCATGTCGCGATAGAAGGCGAGGAGGCTGGTGTCCTCGATCTCTGCAACTTCCATCGATTTGGATTCGGCTGTGCTCATGCGCGTTCCCCGGAGAAATCTTTCACCGGCTCTTTGCGATCCGCGGCCGGAGGTGCGCGGACCGCCAATCTATCGCGATGTTGCAGGTTGGGCAAAGCCGCGTTTGCACGCCTTAGGCGCGGATCATCCTTTAGTATCCCGCGGCCTCCGAGCCGCGCGTGCGGGGATCCGGCGCGCCGAGCAGACCGTTGGTCGTGACGAGGATCGAGTTCGCGGAGGAGTAGCCGAGCGGCTCGACCAGTCTGTGGCCCTTGGCGCGCAGATCGCCCAGCACCGCGTCGGGAAAACCGCGCTCGATCCGGACCTCGTCGGGCAGCCATTGATGGTGCATGCGGGGCGCGGCGACCGCGGCCGAGATGTCCATCCTGTAGTCGATCACGTCGACGATGATCTGCGTCACGGCGGAGATGATGCGGCTGCCGCCGGGCGAGCCCGTCACCAGCACCGGCCTGCCGTCCTTCAGCACGATGGTCGGCGACATCGACGACAGCGGTCGCTTGCCGGGTCCCGGCAAATTGGCCTCGAAGCCGACCAGGCCGAAAGCGTTGGAGGCGCCGGGCGCAGCGGTGAAATCGTCGAGCTCGTTGTTGAGCAGCACGCCGGTGCCGTCGGCGACGAGGCCGACGCCGTAGGGAAAGTTCAGCGTGTAGGTGTTGCTGACGGCGTTGCCGCCGGCATCGACGACCGAATAATGCGTGGTGTTGTCGCCCTCGTGCGGTTGCTTGGCGTTGCGCACATCGGTCCAGGGCGTGGCGCGGGCAGGATCGATGGTCGCGCGCTGTTTGGCGGCATAGTCCTTGTCGATCAGCAATTGCGTCGGCGCGTCGACGAAGGCGGGATCGCCGAGATAGCGCGCGCGATCGGCATAAGCCCGCTTCATCGCCTCGATCATCACATGCAGCGAGGCGGCCGAGCCCTGCTTCATGTCGGACATCGAAAAGCCTTCGAGGATGTTGAGGATCTCCAGCAGCACGACGCCGCCGGAGGACGGCTGCGGCATCGAGACGATGTCGTAACCGCGATAGCTGCCGCGGATCGGCGTGCGGATCACCGGCTGGTAGGATTTCAGATCCTCGAGCGTGAAGATGCCGCCGGCGTTCTTGATGCCGCTGACGAGCTTCTCGGCGACGGCACCTTGATAGAAGCCGCGCGGGCCTTGTTCGGCTATCGCGGTCAGTACGCCTGCGAGATCGCCCTGGATCAGGCGGTCGCCCTCGCGCAGCGGCGTGCCGTCGGCGTGCGAGAACGTCCTGGCCGAATTCGGCCAGCGCGACATGCGGCGATACATGTCGTTCAGCGTGTCCGATGTGTCGTCGGTGACGATGAAGCCGTCGCGCGCGAGATCGATCGCCGGCTTGAGGATCTGCGCCAGCGTAAACTTGCCGGAGCCGTATTTCTCCAGCGCCAGCGAAAGGCCCGCGACCGTGCCGGGCACGCCGATCGCGAGCGCGGAGTTACGCGACTTGTCGGGATCGGGCTTGCCGTCGGCGTTCAGGAACATGTCGCGGCTGGCGGCCTGCGGTGCGGTCTCGCGATAGTCGATCGCGACATCCTCATTGCGGGCGGCGAGATGGATCACCATGAAACCGCCGCCGCCGATATTGCCGGCGCGCGGATAGGTCACCGCCATCGCAAAGCCGGTGGCGACAGCGGCGTCGACCGCATTGCCGCCCTGTCGCAGGATGTCGGCGCCAACTTGCGCAGCCAGCTTCTCCTGCGCCACCACCATGCCGTTTTCGGCGCGAATGCTGCGAATCGTGTCTGCGGCTGAAGGTTCATAGAAGCGGCGCTGGACCTGGCCGAGGGCAGGCGTCGCGATACCAATCACCAGGAGAGCGGCAAACAGCCGTCGCGACATCGTTGCCGTCAGCGCCATCGAAATGTCCTGCCCTGTTCATCGCCGTATCAGTCCAACCGGCCCATGCTATATGGGAGCGGATTGGAGCGGCAAAAGCCTGCCTGTGGTTCGAGTTGGGGAATATCTTTCGCGATGACGGCAACAATGCAGACGGGCGCCGGTGACGCGAAGGCCACCACCAAGGTCTATCCTGGCCGCGCCGCCGTCATCAGCTGGATCTTCTTCGACTGGGCTGCGCAGCCTTATTTCACGCTGATCACGACCTTCGTGTTCGCGCCTTATTTCGCGAGCTTCGTTGCATCAGATGCCGCGAGCGGCCAGGCGCTGTGGGGCTTTGCCACCGCAGCCGCCGGACTTGCGATCGCGCTGCTGTCGCCGGTGTTAGGTGCAATCGCCGATGCCAGCGGCCGGCGCAAGCCGTGGATCGCGGGCTTCGGTGCGCTGCTCGTGATCGGCGCCAGCGCAATGTGGATCGGTAAGCCCGGCAATCCCGACATCATCCCGGCGCTGCTGCTCGCCTATGCGATCGCAAGCGTCGGCGTCGAGTTCGCGACCGTGTTCAACAATGCGATGATGCCGACCCTGGTGCCGCCCGACCGGATCGGGCGGCTCTCGGGCACCGGCTGGGCCACCGGCTATGTCGGCGGCATCCTCAGTCTCGTGCTGGTGCTCGGCTTCCTCGCCGCCAATGCCGAGACCGGCAAGACGTTGTTCGGCTTCACGCCGCTGTTCGGTCTCGATCCCGCCATGCATGAAGGCGACCGCATCACCGGGCCGCTGACCGGGCTGTGGTTCATCATCTTCGTGACGCCGATGTTCCTGTTCACGCCGGACTATCCGGCGAAGCGCCCAATGCGCGCGGCGCTCCGCGAAGGCCTGCGCGAGCTCAGGGAATCGTTGTCGAGCCTGCCGAAGCAGAAGTCGCTGGCGCGGTTCCTGCTCGCGAACATGATCTACACCGACGGGCTGGTCTCGCTGTTTGCGTTCGGCGGCATCTATGCCGCCGGCACGTTCGGCTGGGACACGATCCGGATCGGCACCTTCGGCATCATCCTCGCAGTGGCCGGCACGTTCGGCGGCTGGATCGGCGGCAAGCTCGATGATGCATTCGGACCGAAGCGCGTGATCACGGCCAGCCTGTTGATTCTGCTGTTTGCGATCGTCGTGATCCTCACCGTGAACAAGGATTCCATCCTGTTCATACCGGTCGCGCCGCCGGTGCCTGGCGATGCGTTGTTCGCGGGCGCCGCCGAGCGCGCCTACATCGTGCTGGGCTGCCTGATCGGCGCCACCGGCGCGCCGCTGCAGGCCGCCTCGCGCTCGCTCCTGATCCGCCTCGCACCGAAGGACCGCATCGCGCAGTATTTTGGCTTGTTCGCGCTCACCGGCAAGGTGACGTCGTTCATCGGCCCGCTCCTGATCGGCGCGATCACCGCGGCGACCGCGAGCCAGAAGGCCGGCATGGCGGTGCTGGTGGCGTTCTTCGTGGCAGGACTGGCGCTATTGGCGAAGGTGCGCGGATAACTCATCGCCGTCGTCCCGGCGAAGGCCGGGACCCATACCGCGTGATCTATCAAAGGCGCGCTGGGGCTGGTTGTTGCTCACCAACCAAAGCCGGTGGTTATGGGTCCCGGCTTTCGCCGGGACGACCGTGCTGAGAGTTTAATGCCTGAAGTGCCGCACGCCGGTGAATACCATGGCGATGCCGTGCTCGTCGGCGGCCTTGATCACCTCGTCGTCGCGCATCGAGCCGCCGGGCTGGATCACCGCGGTGGCGCCGGCCTCGATGCAGGCCAACATGCCGTCGGCGAACGGGAAGAAGGCGTCGGAGGCGACCACCGAACCCTTGGTCAGGGGCTCGGCGAGCTTCAACTCGGCCGCCGCATCCAGCGCCTTGCGCGCGGCGATCCGCGCGGAATCGACCCGGCTCATCTGGCCGGCGCCGATGCCGACGGTGGCGAGATCCTTGGCGTAGATGATGGTGTTCGACTTCACGTGCTTGGCGACGCGGAAGGCGAATTTGAGATCGCGCAGCTCGGCGTCGGTCGGTGCGCGCTTGGTCGCGACCTTCAGGTTCATGTCCTCGACCACGGCATTGTCGCGGCTCTGCACCAGCAGGCCGCCGGCGACGGTCTTGGCGGTGAGGCCGACCGCGCGCGCGTTCGGCAGGCCGCCGGCGAGCAGCAGGCGCAGATTGCGCCGGCCGGCGATGATCGAGATCGCCTCCTCGGTCGCATCGGGCGCGATGATCACCTCGGTGAAGATGCCGATGATGGCGCGCGCCGCGTCCGCATCGAGCGTGCGATTGACCGCAATGATGCCGCCATAGGCCGAGGTGGAGTCGCAGGCCAGCGCGCGCGCATAGGCGGTGGCGAGATCCGGGCCCTCGGCAACGCCGCACGGATTGGCGTGCTTGACGATCACGCAGGCCGCGGTGCGCTGCGGATCGAACTCGCCGACGCATTCATAGGCCGCGTCGGTGTCGTTGATGTTGTTGTAGGACAGTTCCTTGCCTTGCAGCTGGCGTGCCGTCGCGACGCCCGGCCGCTTCTCCGGCGTGGCATAGAACGCCGCGGTCTGGTGCGGGTTCTCGCCATAGCGCAACGACTGGATCAGCTTGCCGCCGAAGGCGCGGAAATCAGGCGCCTTGGTGTCGAGCTGCACGGCAAACCAGTTCGAGATCGCGGCGTCATAGGCCGCCGTGCGCGCATAGGCCTTGGCGGCGAGCCGCCGACGCAACTGAAGCGAGGTCGCGCCCTTGTGCGCGGCGAGCTCGTCGAGCACAGCCTGATAATCGTTCGCCTCGACCACCACGGCGACGTCGTCATGGTTCTTGGCCGCGGCGCGGATCATCGCCGGGCCGCCGATGTCGATGTTCTCGATGCACTCCTCGAAGCCGGCGCCTTTGTCGACGGTGGCCTCGAACGGATAGAGGTTGACGACCAGAAGATCGATCGGCGCGATGCCGTGCGAGGCCATTGCTGCCGCATGTTCCTTGTTGTCGCGGATCGCGAGCAGGCCGCCATGCACCTTCGGATGCAGCGTCTTGACCCGGCCATCCATCATCTCCGGAAAACCGGTGAGCTCGGAGACGTCCTTGACCTTCAGCCCGGCCGCCGCGATCGCCTTGGCGGTGCCGCCAGTCGAGACCAGCTCGACGCCATGGTCGGCCAGCGCCTTGGCGAAATCGATCAGTCCGGTCTTGTCGGAAACGGACAACAGAGCGCGGGTCACGCGGCGAAGCTGCTCGGTCATATCGGAAAATCCCTGGCTGTTAAGGCAGCCGGGTAGCATGGTTTGGCAGGGTTCGGAACCGTGAAGGGCCGGTTTGGCCACAAATTTACAGCGGCAGTTCCGGCTCGCGGCGGGCGTTGCGGCGCGCGTTGGTGGCGGAGGCCGAGGTCGAGGAGCGCACGAAGCTCCAGCGGATGGTGCCGGCCTGCCTCGCGTCCTGCCGGATCACGATCTGGGAGGTCCGGCGCGGGCCGTCATTGCCGGCCAGGAATACGCTGTCCTCGAGATCGACCTTGTCGTCCATCGCCTCGAAGGTCCAGACGTCGCGGTTGGGCAGCACCAGCATCACGCCGCGGGCATCCGACAGCCGGCTCGCCTTCACCGAGGGATGCAAATGGAAGCGCAGCGCGAAATCGGCCTCGCTGCCCTTGATGCGGCCGCCCGGCGCCGACGACAGCGAATCTTCGCCCTCGAGCCGCGTTCCGTCCTGCGAGACCATCAGCACGCGGCGGTGGATCACGCCGAAGCGCGACAGATAGCCGTCATGCGAGGCTGTCAGCACATCGCCGTCGGGAACGGCTTCGCGGTAGCTCTCGACATTGCTCGGGCCGCTGGTGATGGGCGCGCCGCGGAGCAGCCGCTTCATCGCCGACAGCTCGACGAACTGGCATGACGACGTATCGCGATAGGTCAGCGTCGAATGCGCCGCGGTGGAGCGCGCGAACGGCCGCCAATTGTCGCGGCCGGTGCTCGGCATGCCGCAATTGACGACGATGCGGCTCACTCCGGAGGAGAGCTCGAACGACAGGCAGCCGGCATGCGCGTCCTGGCTGACGCTTGCCGGCGGCGGCGGGCCGGTATCGATGATCAAGGCGGTGTTGCCGGCATCGAGCCGCTGAAAGCCGGTGTGCGGCATGCTCGCCATCGGCACGCCGCGGGTGTCGTCATAGGCGAGCAGCGTCGCGACGAGATCGGACGGCGCGGTGCTCATGCCGTTGAACAGCGCGAAGCTGCCGTCGCCGTGACGGAAGAAGCGCAGCATCGGCATCATGCGGTCGATGGCGTTGAGCAGCGCCGGCGGCGGCGCGATGTTGCGCGCGGCAAAAGTTTGCCGCAGCGGCAAGAGATCGCTGAGCAGCTCGACCAGCGCGCCGGGATTGCGCGAGATGTGGCCGCCATCGGGCAGGATCTGGCGCTGCAATTCGTCGGACAGCCTGCGCGTCGCCGATTTGATGTTGCGCGCCTGGTTGGCGAGACAGAGCGAGGCGTAGCACAGCGCGATCAAGACCTGCAGGCGCGGAACGCCGTCATTGTCGAGCGTCGCGTGGCGCAGATAGCGGATCTCGCGCGCCAGCCCGCGCAGATATTTGCGGTAGAATTTTCCGTCGGTGTCGCCGAGCACCAGTGGTGCCTGCGACAGCAGCGAGATCACCCGCCGCGCGCGCACATCGGCGCGGCGCTCCAGCGGCCGCTTGCGGGCCTGGTTGGAAATCCAGTCGTCGACCAGCGAGCGGGCGTTGGCGCGGGTCAGCGCGGTGTCGGCGGCGCGCAGGTGGCGCAGCCAGCCGAAGCCGAGCAGGGCGGCTTCCCAATCCTCCGACGGCGGTTCGAGATCGAAGATCGAGCGGCCGTGGCAGGTGACGATCTTGCCGGCGAAGACGAATCGTCCGGCATAGATCTCGGCCGCGCGGGTGGCGTCGGCGGTCCGCAGATCGTGCGGGGCGATGACCAGCCGGTCGGTGCGGCCGGGCCAGAGCCGCGACAGCGCAACCGTGCTCCCGCTGGCGCGTGCGAGCATGCTGCGGGCAAAGCGGCCAGCAATCAGCGTCGAGATGCGTCTGCTTTGAGCGACCGACACGCCTAACCTTGCGGGGAGGGAATTTTCAACGAATCCTTATTTAATCCGGAAACGCGGCCAAGACACCTGCCAAGAATCCTGCCCAGACACCCTCTTGATACCGCACGAATCACTTCGAGCTTAGAGGACTGAAGTTTAAAATCAGGATTTAACCAGCCGGGCCGCGTAAAATCCATCCAGCCCGCCGAGCCGCGGGTCGGCATTGGGCAAATGGCTCGGCAAAGTGCGCAGATCGCCGTCGGCGGTGATGATGTCGTCGAGGCCGGCGACCTCGCTCTTCTCGACCGGCGCACGGCGCAGGCCTGATTCGCTCGCCAGCAGCGCGGTGATCGCGTGCTCGCCTTCCTCCGGCTCCAGCGAGCAGGTGCAGTAGACCAGCGTGCCGCCGGGCTTCAGCAGATTGACGGCTTTTTGCAACAGCCGCTTCTGCAGCGCCGACAGCGCGGCGATGTCGCCTTCCTGCCGCAGCCAGGCGACGTCGGGATGGCGGCGGATGGTTCCCGTCGAGCTGCAGGGCGCATCGACCAGGATACCGTCGAAGCTTGCGGCCTCGGCGGGCCATTCGGCGGCGTCGGCAACGACGGTCTCGGCCTGCAAGGCCAGACGCGTGAGATTGTCGCGCAGCCGCGCCACGCGCGCTGGCGAGCGATCGACCGCGGTGACGTGCGCGCCGGCCAGCGCGAGCTGGGCGGTCTTGCCGCCGGGCGCGGCGCAGAGATCCGCGACCGCCTTGTCCCTGATGTCGCCGAACAGCCGCACCGGCAGCGCGGCGGCGGCGTCCTGCACCCACCACTGGCCTTCGGCAAAGCCGGGCAGCATCGTGACGGAACCCTGCAGCAGCGTGCGCACGGTTCCCGTCGGCAGCGTCTCGCCGTGCAGGCGGGTCGCCCATTGCGCCGCGTCCGACTTCACCGTGAGGTCGAGCGACGGCTCGTGGCCGAGCGCAAGCGCCATGTCGCGCGCGGTGGCTTCGCCGTAATGCGCGTTCCAGCGCGCCAGCATCCATGGCGGCAGGTCCAGCGTCTGCATGCTGATCTCATCGATCAGGCCCTGGCCTTCGCGTGCACAGCGGCGCAGCACGGCGTTGACGAGCCCGGCATATTTCGCGGCGCGCCGGTCGGACTGCACCAGCCGCACCGAGAGATCGACCGCGGCATGGTCGGGCACGTCCATCCAGAGAATCTGTGCCGCGCCGATCAGGAGCGCGCTCTGCGCGCGCGGCGCATCGGTCGGGATGCCGCGATCGAGCAGGCGCGACAGCAGATGGCCGAGCGTGCCGAGCTTGCGCAAGATGGTCGACACCAGCCGGCGCATCAGCGCGCGGTCGCGATCGGCGAGCGATTTCAGGCCGGGATGCGCGCCGGCGCCGTCGAGCTGGTCGTCGAGCGTGCGGTGCTTGTGCAGCACGCCATCGAGGATGTCGGCCGCGATGCGGCGTGCCGCGAGACCGGGGACTTCGGCAGGTACTGCAAATCTTGAAGGAGGCATGAAGCGGAGATATCTCGAAGGTGCTGAGTTACATTCGGCTCATGCCCATCAACTCCATACCACCTCTGGCATGCGAATATGCCAAATGTAAGAATCGCCTTGCGGGATTTCGTGATCGTGATGTCGTCACTGAGCCAGCACAGAGATACGGAATCCCCAGGCAGAAAGTTTTGCCATGTCTGATAAATCGCCATCGTCATCGCCGCCGGAGGCGGCGCCGCGCAAGCCGCTGACGCCGGCCGCGCAACGCGCGCTCGCCGAGGCCGCGGCGCGGCGCAAGGCTGCCGAGGAGGCGGCCGCGCAGAACGTGGCGGCGCGGCCGAAGGAGTTCCAGGGTCCGAAGGGGCCGGAACCGACGCGTTACGGCGATTGGGAGACCAAGGGCATCGCCTCGGACTTCTGAGAGTCTTGTCTGACGGCTCGACTCAGGCCAGTCTGGGAATATGTCCCCATACGAAAGAATAAATGCTTATCGTGGGACGGAACGTCCGCCCTTTCGCAGGTCGCCTTCACGAAGGTCGACTTGGGGCCGGCGCGTCTCGGCGGCGCTGCCATGGGTGTTCGTTCTCGGCATCGCCGTGGGCAGCACATTGCCGATCCGCCAATGGGTGCATTTGCCGCCGACCTGGTCGCTCGGCAGGTCTCGCGACACCGACATCATCTGGCAGCGGACCGGCGCGCCCGACATCAGGCACAACGTTGATGTGATCAGGACGATCGACGGCGACACGTTCGAGGCGCGGGTGCATTTCTCGCCGGGCCCGGATCTGTACACGCGAGTCCGGCTGCGCGGCATCGATGCGCCGGAGTTGAAGGCGTCGTGTGCGCGCGAACTGCAAATGGCGCAAACAGCGACGGTGGCGCTGCGCGACCTGCTGGGCCAGGGCGATGTCGCGATCTACAATGTCGGTCCCGACAAATACCAGGGACGTGTCGTCGCCGACGTCGCGACCCGGAAGACCGACAATGTTTCGGCCGCTCTGCTCGCCGCCGGCCATGCCCGCGCCTACAATGGCGGACACCGGTTCGGTTGGTGCGGATATTTTGCGCGCTAAAGCGCGATGAGATTAGGTTGAATCGTCATCGCGCCTTAGCTCTTTGTTTGAGCATGATCTTTTCGGAAAACCGCTTCGCACTTTTCCGGATCATGCTTTAGGCGACAGCGTCAAACCGGGTCGGGCAAACAAAAAGCCGCGCATCCGCGCGGCTTCTCTTTGGACGAGACGCTGTGCCTGATCAGCGGGTGACGACAACGGTCGTGCCGACCTCGACGCGCGAATAGAGATCGGTGATGTCGGTATTAAGCATGCGGATGCAGCCATAGGAGACGAAGCCGCCGACCGAGCCGGGCACGTTGGTGCCGTGGATCGCGTATTCGCCGCCGGCCAGCGTCATCGCAGCGACGCCCATCGGGTTATGCGGCGAGCCGCCGGCGATCACGTTCGGGATGCTCGGCCTGTCGCGCTTCACCTCGGCGGGTGGCGACCAGGCCGGGTAGCGATACTTGCCGTCGATCTTTGTGGTGCCGGCCCATTGCTTGCCGGACTTGCCGACGCCGACCGGGTAACGCATCGCATGGCCGGAATCGAGAATGAGGTAGAGCCGCCGTTCGTTGGTCTTCACCACGATGGTGCCGGGCGAATAAGTGTCACCGTGCATTCCTACCATTTCCGGCCGGGCTTCGGCCGCCTGCGACGTCAAAACAACCGCGCCAAGGGTAACAGCAGCCGTGGCAGCCAGCGCCACCGCAAACTTCATCGACATCAACCTCTCCACTTCCCAACAGCTCCCGCGAGGAAGCCAAAAACGAAGATGCAGAGCCCTTGAAAAACCGGGCCTGCCGGTCTCACGCACGCAACATTAACCGCGTGTGTTAACCGGGTGGTTTCACACCGGCCGCGAGACACGTCCTGATGGCGGGAGAGAATGAAAAGTTCGGATTAAAGTAAATGACCTGGAAACAACACTTGGCCACAAACGCGCCTCAATCGCGCCTTGCCTCTGACAATCCCGTGAAGCGCCCGTTGCAGGAAACGGGAAGGGCCGCGGCGGTGATCGCGCGCGGCCCTTCTTTGGTCTTCTGATCCTTGCTGCTGCTGGCCTTACGCCGGCGCGCCCTTCTTGTTCTGACGGTTCTGCACGAGGTCGTCGACCACGGCCGGATCGGCAAGGGTCGAGGTGTCGCCGAGGCTCGACGACTCGTCCTCGGCGATCTTGCGCAGGATGCGGCGCATGATCTTGCCGGAGCGGGTCTTGGGCAGGCCGGGCGCGAACTGGATCAGGTCCGGCGAGGCGATCGGCCCGATGTCCTTGCGGACCCAGGCGACCAGCTCCTTGCGCAGCGCTTCCGTCGGCTCGGTGCCCTTCATCAGTGTGACATAGGCGTAGATGCCCTGGCCCTTGATGTCGTGCGGGTAGCCGACGACGGCGGCTTCCGACACCGCCTCATGCGCGACCAGCGAGCTCTCGACCTCGGCGGTGCCCATGCGGTGGCCGGATACGTTGATGACGTCGTCGACGCGGCCGGTGATCCAGTAATAGCCGTCGGCATCGCGACGGCAGCCGTCGCCGGTGAAATACTTGTTCTTGTAGGTCGAGAAATAGGTCTGCTCGAAGCGCGCATGGTCGCCATAAACGGTGCGCATCTGGCCTGGCCATGACCTGGTCAGGCAGAGATTGCCCGAGGTCTCGCCGTCGAGCGTCTTGCCGTCGGCATCGACGATCTCCGGCACCACGCCGAAGAACGGCCGTGTCGCCGAACCGGGCTTCAGCTTGGTCGCGCCGGGCAGCGGCGTGATCAGGATGCCGCCGGTCTCGGTCTGCCACCAGGTGTCGACGATGGGGCAGCGGTCGTCGCCGACCACGCGGTAGTACCACTCCCAGGCTTCCGGATTGATCGGCTCGCCGACCGATCCGAGCAGGCGCAGTGATTTGCGCGAGGTCTTCTTCACCGGCTCATCGCCGCCCTGCATCAGCGCGCGGATCGCGGTCGGTGCGGTGTAGAAGATGTTGACCTTGTGCTTGTCGACCACGTTCCAGAAGCGCGAATTGTCCGGATAGTTCGGCACGCCCTCGAACATCAGCGTGGTCGCGCCGTTACAGAGCGGCCCGTAGAGAATGTAGCTGTGGCCGGTGACCCAACCGACGTCGGCGGTGCACCAATAGATGTCGCCGTCGTGATAATCGAACACGTATTGATGCGTCATCGACGCAAACACGAGGTAGCCGGCTGAGGTGTGCAGCACGCCCTTCGGCGTTCCGGTCGAGCCCGAGGTGTAGAGGATGAACAGCGGGTCCTCGGCGTGCATATGCTCGGCCGGGCATTCCGTCGTCACCATGGCAGCGGCCTCGTGATACCAGAGGTCGCGGGTCGGGTTCATGTCGATCTTGCCGCCGGTGCGCTTCACCACCACGACCCAATCGACGCCGCCGGTCTTGGCGATGGCGGCATCGACATTGGCCTTCAGCGGCACTTTCCTGCCGCCGCGCAGGCCCTCGTCGGCGGTAATCACCACCTTCGAGTCGCAGTCCTTGATGCGTTGCGCGAGGCTGTCCGGCGAGAAACCGCCGAACACCACCGAATGGATGGCGCCGATCCGCGCGCAGGCCAGCATGGCGTAGGCCGCTTCCGGAATCATCGGCAGATAGATCGTGACGCGATCGCCCTTCTTGACGTTCCGCGTGCGCAGGATGTTGGCCATCTTGCAGACTTCGTCGTGCAGCTGGCGGTAGGTGATGTACTTGGATTCGGAGGGATCGTCGCCCTCCCAGATGATCGCGGTCTGGTCGCCGCGCTTGTCGAGATGGCGGTCGATGCAGTTCCAGGCGACGTTCAGCACGCCATCCTCGAACCATTTGATCGAGATGTTGCCCGGTGCGAAGGAGACGTGCTCGACCTTGGTGAAAGGCTTGATCCAGTCGATCCGCTTGCCGTGCTCGGCCCAGAAGCCGTTCGGGTCCTTGACCGAGTGCGCGTACATCTCGCGATATTTGGCGTCATCGATATAGGCGCGCTTGGCCCAGTCGGCCGACACGTCATAGATCTTCTCGGACATCATTTTCCTCCACTCATTGCCGATCGCGAACGACGCGACGGCAAGCCGTCTTGATCATTGCCGCGATTATGCGTTGCCGCATTCCGGCCCGGCAAGGAAAAAGGACTGTCACTTTCGTCGCGTTGAAGCCGCCGGATAGTCCGCCGGCTTCCGCTTGTGATAGGACGGCTTACCGCAACGCATCGACGAGAGAAACCTATGCGCCATCGCCTGCTCGGGGTCACTGGTCTCTTGGTCGTAGTGGTGTCGTTCTCTGCGACGTTCGCCGCCACCGCAGCAGTGCCGCGTGCGATGACGATGTGCTGACGCTGAATTTGATGGACGGCTTCAGGATAATTGAACGGATTGTCGGACGCCGCCGCGATGAGCTGTGTCAACACGTTCGTGACCGCATAATCCTTGATTGCGGCTAGCGGTTGGACCGGCCCGTGGCTGCCGAACTCGAGCCGCGCCCCGGCGAGAGCGGCGTGCGAAAGGGCAAGGTCGCTGACCTGATCTGGGGATCGCGGTGGTCCGACAGCGGCGTTCAAACGCCGGTTTCCGGTACCGCGCTCGCGTCATTTTGTCCGATCCCGGGCAGCCCAAAATCAACGTTAGCGGGCGAATGGCACCCATGAAAGGTAATTTGACACCTTCAATAACTGATTCGCGACTCGCAATGTCGGCCCCGACGCCCTAAATCGCCAAACCGAGGCCAGACGGCCCACCGGAACGAAGCCCGAAGCAACGGCATTACCGGGAGAACAGCGGAACAAGGCGTCTTGCGAGAATAATGATGGATCAGCAGAATATCGCGGCTGTGCGGCCCGTTTCCGCCGATCCCGCTGTCGCCTTGGCAAAGGCACTGGGCCAGTGGCCGAAGCAGACGCCACGCGCAAAGCTGCGATCGCCATCGACGCTCAAGCTCGACGCGTCCGCTGCCATCAGAACGACGGTTGAAGAACTGGCGCGCGATCTGGGCCTGCGGCTAGGCGACCAGAACGAATTGACCATCCGCCGCATCAAGCGCGGCAAGACCTATTCATTCGTCCGCGCCAACGGCTCGCGCGTCCGCGATGCGCGCACGATCCGCCGGCTGCACGCGATGGCGGTTCCGCCGGCCTATCGCCAGGTGCGCTATTCCAGCGACCCGAGTTCGCATCTGCAGGCGGTCGGCCGCGATGCCGCGGGCCGGCTGCAATATCGTTATCACGCCGACTGGGAGAAGGTCCGCGAGCAGCGCAAGGCGCATCGCCTGGCCAAGCTGGTGGCCGCGCTGCCGAAGATCCGACGCAAGGTCTCGGCGTTCCTGTCCGGCGACGAGCCGACGCGCGAGTTCGCGCTGTCGGCGGTGATCGAGCTGATCGCGCGTACCGCGATCCGGCCCGGCAACGAATCCTATGCGCGCCTCAACGGCACCCGCGGCGCCACCACGCTCTTGAAATCCAACGTCACGCTGGAGGACGACTCCCTGGTTCTGACTTTCAAGGCCAAGGGCGGCAAGGCCGTGCGCAAGGAATGCGATGCGGCCAAGCTGGTGCGTGCGATCGGCATCCTGCGCGGCGTCCCGGGCAAGCGCATGTTTCAGTATTACGACCGCTCCGGCGTGGTGCGGGCCGCCTCGACCACGGCGGTGAACGCGTTCCTGCGCGAGATCGCCGGCATCAAGATCTCGCTGAAGGATTTCCGCACCCTGATGGCGTCGGCGGTCGTCGTGGAATCGCTGTCGCGGATCACGCCGGCCACCAGCCAGCGCGGCCGCAAGCGCCAGGTGCTGGACGCGATCCGCGCCGCCGCCGACCAGCTGTCCAACACGCCGGCGATCTGCCGCAAGAGCTATGTCCACGATACCATCGTCACCGCGTTCGAGGACGGCATCCTCGAACGCTTTGCTGCGACGATGGGAGGCTACCGCACCCAAAGCAAGCGCGAGCAATTGCTGGCGCAGGTGGTGATGGCGGCCGGGGCGTAAGGGCCGCAAATTCTATGTCGTCCCGGCCAAGCGAAGCGCGAGCCGGGACCCATAACCACCAAAGCACGAGATCGAGTGAGCTGGGGCTCCAGCGTGCTTCAACAATGCAAGGCTGTGGTTATGGGTCCCGGCTTTCGCCGGGACGACGATAGAGTTTGCTTACAGCCCGCCCATCTTGCAGACGTACTTCCACTCCTCCGCGGTCACCGGCTGCACCGAAAGCCGCGAATATTTGACCAGAGCCATGTCGGCGAGCTTCTTGTCCGCCTTGATCGCGGCCATCGTCACCGGCGTCTTCAGCGGCTTGTCGGCCTTGATGTCGACGCAGACGAACTTGCCGGTCTTGTCGGTCGGGTCGGGATAGGATTCCTTGATGATCTCGGCGATGCCGACGATCTCCTTGCCCTCGTTGGAATGATAGAAGAACGCCTTGTCGCCCTTCTTCATGTTGACGAGATTCTGCCGTGCCGTGAAGTTGCGCACACCGGTCCAGGCCTCGCCCTTCGCGCCCTTGGCGACCTGATGGTCCCAGGACCAGACCGACGGTTCGGATTTCACCAGCCAGTAATTCATCGCAACTCACCCCATTCGATTGCGCCGCAATCTACAGCGACGTGGATGCCCGCGACAAGCGCGGGCATCCGATCCAGAGCGTTTTCAAGCGAAGTGGGTGCCGGTTCGCGTGAAGAAAACGCATCAAATGGAGAAGCGCAGCGCGGCACCTACTGTTTCAAATATCGATCGAAGAACTTGGCGATATCGGTGAACGCCTCCTTCGTCTCGGGCGCGTCGACGTTGAACTGGTATTGGGCGTGCGACTGACCCTCATAGACATTGAGATCGGCGATCACGCCGGCGCGGCGCAATTTGCGATGCGTGCGAACCGTGTTGCTGAGGAACAGATCGCGCGTGCCCGATGTCAGGATGGTCGGCGGGAAGCCCTTGAAGTCACCATAGATCGGCGAAATGTAGGGGTTCTTCAGGCTGGTGCCGTTTGCATAAAGCTTGGCCGCGCGGCCGAGCCAGCCGTCCCAGGTCACCAGCACATTGTCGACCCATTCATTGCTCGCGTAGCTGTCGCCGATCTTGTCGATATCGGACCATGGCGTGCCCGGTGCGATGGCTGCGGGCAGCGGCAGCTTCTCATCCTTCGCCCGCAACACCATCGCAAGCGTCATCGCCCCGCCGGTCGACGTGCCGAAGATCGCAAGCCGGCGGTGCTCGTGCGCTTTCAGAACTTCCTTCCAGACCGCCATCGCATCGTCCAACGCCGCGGGATAAGGGAAGTCCGGCGGCATCCGGTAGTCGATCGAGATGACCTTGAAGCCGCCGAAGCCGGCCATCATGATGGCTTCCGGCAGCGCGGCTTCGCCGGGGCCGAACACATAGCCGCCGCCGTGGACGTGGATCAGCAGGCGCCGCCTGTTCTCGAGCGCGATCTTGTTCGGGGTCACGATGTAGCAGTGCACGCCGGCGAGTTTGGTCTCCTCGACCTTGACGCCGAGCTTCGCCTTCAGCGCCGGAATGCCCGCGATCAGAAGCTTGGCGCGGCGATCGATCAACTCCTTCCATTGCGCCGGGGTTTTGGGATCGGCGTTGAAATGCGGCGGATAGGGCGCGCCGATCATTGCCTGCATCTCGGAAGACACGTCGGCTGTTGGATTGCCGATCGATTTGAGCGGCGCAACCCGCTTGCCGTTGTCGGCATTGGCGGCGGCCTCGCTCTTGGCAAGGTCGTCGTAGGTGGCGGCCGTTTGGGCGTGGGCTATGGCGGATGAGGCGGTGAGGGCGACGGCGAGGCTGATCGAAAGGATGGCGCGATGCGGTTGACGCATGGGTTTTCCCTTGGGATCCGCTTTTCGATTTGTTGGACCGGGATCCGACGGTTCGCCGCCACGCTAGTACGGCGCGCACGTATCGTGAAGCTCCGCCACGCGCGACCGTGACGTGCGTTACTCCGCCTTGAACGGCCGCGTCAGCAGGCCTTCGATTGCGGCGTCAACGGTCAGCCGGTCGCCCAGGATCGCGGCGACCGCGTTTGACACCGGCATGTCGACCTTCTGCGCAGCGGCGAGCTCGCACAGCACCGGCGCGGTGAACGCGCCTTCGGCGAGCTTCCCGACCGGTGCGGCTTCGCCGCGTCCGAGCGCGAGGCCGAGTGCGAAATTGCGCGATTGCGCGGTCGAGCAGCTGAGCAGGAGATCACCCAATCCCGACAGGCCCGAGAGGGTTTCGGTGCGGGCGCCGCAGGCGCGGCCCAATCTTGCGAGCTCGCTGAAGCCGCGCGTGGTCAGCGCGGCGAGCGCGGAGGCGCCGAGATTCTTGCCGACCACGATGCCGGCGGCGATCGCCAGCACGTTCTTGGCCGCGCCGCCGATCTCGACGCCGCGCACGTCGGTGCTGTGATAGGGCCGGAAGGTCGCCGAGCCGAGCGCCTGTACCAGCGCGCGTGCGAGCGCTTCGTCCCTGGTGGCCAGCGTGACGGCGGTCGGCAGTCCGCGCGCGACGTCGTCGGCGAAGCTCGGCCCCGACAGGATCGCGGGCACGGCGCGCGGCGCGGCTTCCGCGATCACCTCGGTCATGAATTTATGCGTGCCGTGCTCGATGCCCTTGGCGCAGGCGATGACAGGCGTGTCGGGTTTGAGATACGACGCAAGATGCCCAACCGCGGCGCGCAAATGCTGCGCCGGTGTCACGGCCAGGATGATGTCGGCGTGCGCTGCGGCGGCGATGTCCGACGTCACGGCGATACCGGGATGAAGCTGGACGCCAGCCAGCCTTGGATTGACCCGCGTCGCCTGGATCTGCGCGGCATGCTCGGCATTGCGCGCAAACAGCGTCACCTTGCGCCCGGCGCGCGCCGCGACATCGGCCAATGCCGTGCCCCAGGCGCCGGCTCCGATCACGCTGACTGACATATGCGCGGGCATCAGGCGGGCCTGTCTTCGCTCCATCTCCCCGCTCTTGCGGGGAGAGGGTTGGGGTGAGGGGCTTTATCCGCGAGCGAGCCGAGTGTTGAGACCTGTACCCCCTCACCCGGAATGCTGCGCAATCCGACCTCTCCCCGCAAGCGGGGCGAGGTGCGACGGTGCCTGATGCGCACTCCGTCGTACATTGTTCAATATCCGGCGCGGCTGTTGGCGTAGCCGGCCGGCGCCTTGGCGTTGGCGTCGAGCAGCCAGCGCGCGCGCGGCGGCGCCTCCATCGTGTCGGTGAGGCCAAGCGCCAGCCGCTCGGCACCGGCCCAGGCGATCATCGCGCCATTGTCGGTGCAGAGCGCCGGCGGCGGGATGATCAGCGTGGTCTGCGCCTTCGCTGCAACCTCCTGCAGCGCGCTGCGGATCGCATGGTTGGCCGCAACGCCCCCGGCCGCGACCAGCGCGCGCGGCGTGCCGAACCGCTCCTGAAACAGCTTTAGGCCGACGTTCAGGCGGTCCGCGGTCGATTCCAGCACCGCAGCCTGGAAGCTCGCGCAGAGATCGCTGACGTCCTGCGGCTCGAGCGGCTCCAGCCGGCTGGCTGCACTGCGCACCGCGGTCTTCAGTCCCGAGAGCGAGAAATTCGCATCGGGCCGGCCGAGCATCGGGCGTGGAAAGTCAAACCGCGTCGGGTCGCCGCCGGCGGCCGCGCGCTCGACCTCCGGTCCGCCGGGATAGGGCAGCGACAGCATCTTCGCCACCTTGTCGAACGCCTCGCCCATCGCGTCGTCGACCGTGGTGCCGAGCCGCACATATTCACCGACGCCGACCACGGCGACGATCTGGGTGTGTCCGCCCGAGGCCAGGAACAGGCAATAGGGAAACGCCAGCGCGCAGGTCAGCCGCGGCGTCAGCGCGTGCGCCTCGAGATGGTTCACCGCGATCAGCGGCGTATCGTGCACCATCGCGATCGCCTTCGCGGTGGTGAGACCGACGATCACGCCGCCGATCAGGCCGGGGCCCGCGGCTGCCGCGACGGCCGACAATTGTCGGTAGCCGACGCCGGCCTCCTTCATGGCGGAGGCGACGATGCCGTCGAGCAGGTCGACATGGGCGCGCGCCGCGATCTCCGGCACCACGCCGCCGAAGCGGGCGTGCTCGTCGGTCTGCGAGCGCACCACGTTGGAGAGGATTTTCGCCTGCCCGTCAGCCTGGCGCTCGACCACGGCGGCCGCGGTTTCATCGCAGGTGGTCTCGATCCCCAGCACCAGCATCGGTGGTTCGTGTCCCAATTTCGGTCCTTGTGCTACGAGCATGATCCGGACGGGCCGGAACCGGTTTCCGGCAAGATGATGCTCATCAAAACGTCCGCTCCGGGGTAGCATTGCGAGGTCTTAAAGTGCAATCGGTCGCCAACGTCCAATTTATACGGCTGGAGGCCTGAAACCCTGACAATCCTTGTCACACGACCGCATCCGGACAATGACGCGACGCTCGCGACGCTGCGCCAACGCGGCTTTGACGCCCTGTCGGCGCCGGTGCTGCGCTTCGAGCCGGTGCCGTTCCGTGGCGACGACGATGCGGATTATGATGCCGTCATCCTGACCAGCGCCAATGCGCTGCGCGCGGTCGACCTCGCGACCAGCCGCTTGTTGCGGCTGCCGTTGTTTGCGGTCGGGGCACACACCGCCGATGCGGCGCGCGCCGCAGGCTTCGACAAGCTGATCGTGGCGAAGGGCGATGCAGTCTCGCTGCGCAATCTCGTGCTGGCACGGGTCAAGGCCGGCGAACTCGACGCATCGGCGACGCTGCTCTATCTCGCCGGCGCCGACCTGTCGCGTGATCTCGCGGGCGAGCTGGGCGAGCGCGGGCTCAACGTCGTCACCCACACCACCTACCGGATGGCGCCGGTGGCCGGCTTCCCGAGGGAGGTCAGCGACGCCTTCATGGCGAACCGGATCACCGCGGTGCTGCACTATTCCCGCCGCAGCGCGCAGGCCTTTCTGGACACGGTACGTGCCGACGGGATTGAGATTTCGGCGCTCGCCTTGCCGCAATGCTGCATCTCGGCGGCCGTCGCCGCGGTGCTCCATGACGCCGGCGCGACCAAGGTGGTGGTGGCGGCGCGGCCGGACGAAAATGCCCTGCTGGAGGCGCTCAGCCGCACCCTGCGGCCGAGGCCGGAATAATTCTTTCGTCTGACCATGATGTTAGGCAATGCTCGGTTATTCGGATCGTGCTCTAAGAACCTGGGCCGATTCTGGTAGAGTGTGCGGCCAGTAAGTTTTGAGGACCCCCGCGATGGCTGAAGAAAGGCCAGACGACCCCGGATCTTCGCCGGATTCCCGGCCCAAGCGCGCGCCGCCGACCATCGATCTTCAGGCGACCGAAATCTCCAGCGAACCGTCGAAGGCGGAGGGGGCCGAGGAAGCCGCCAGGGAGGCTGACCAGGATGCCGGCAAGGCGTCTGCGGACGCGGCGACGCCTGAGGCCGAGCCCCAAGGCGACGCCGCACCGCAAGCGGAGCCGCAGCCCGAGACCGCCTCCGCGGCGCCGGACGCCGAACCGGCGCGGCCGGTGTCGCCCTGGGTGGTGGCGCCGATATCCGGCGCCGTCGCGGCGGCGCTGGTGATCGGGGTCGGCTGGCTGCTTGGCTGGCCCGTCGTGCAGCCGGTCCCGGCGCCGCAACCCAATGCCGCCATCGACGAACTCGGCACGCGCCTGAGTGCGCTGGAATCGAAAGCCGGCAGGCCGGTCGCGGCGGCCGCCGATCCCGCGGCGACGGCGCGGCTGGAGGCGCTCGACAAATCGATCGCCGCACTGCGCACCGAGCTCGCCGCGACGCGGGCGCAATCCGACAAGCTTGCGGCGGCTGTCAATGACGCGAAAGCCGCGCCGCGCGATGGCGCGGCTGCGGCTGATATCTCCGGCATCACGGCGCGCATCGACAAGATCGAAGGCGCGGTGAAGGCGCAGGGCGCCGCGATCGCCAGGCAGGACAGCAAGATTGCGGACACCAAGGCCGAGGCGAAGGCCGACGACGTGCCACTGCGCCGCGTCGTTGCGGCATCGCTGCTCGACGTCGCGGTGCGTCACGGCGATCCCTATGCCTCCGCGCTCGAGGCTGCGAAAGCGCTGTCGGATGACGCCGAGGTGCTGAAGCCGCTCGAGACGTTTGCGACCTCAGGCGTGCCGAGCCCGAACGCGCTGTGCCGCGAGCTGGTGGAAATCGTGCCGCGGCTCGCGCCGCCGGCGGCGGAAGCTGCGGCGGCGAATGCCGGGCTGGTCGATCGTCTGAAGGCCGGTGCCTCCACGCTGATCCGCATCGAGCGGACCGACGGCACGGGGACCGATCGCGGCAGCATCGTCGCGCGCGTGACATCGGCCGCCCTGCATAATGACCTCGCATTGACCGAGCGTGAATTGAAATCGCTGCCGCCGGCGGATCGCACGGCGGCGCAAGCCTGGCTCGCCAAGGTGGACGCGCGCCGCGCCGCGCTCGACGCGTCGCGTAAATTTGCCGACAACGCCATGGCGGCGCTCGCCACGGTCAACCAGTAAGTCTTTGCAATAGGTTCTCGATGATCCGGATCATTCTGTTCCTGCTGCTGATCGCGCTCGCTGCAGCAGGTGCGGCCTGGATGGCCGATCAGCCCGGCGATCTCGTGCTGAATTGGGGCGGCTTGCGGCTGACGTCCAAGCAGCCGATGTATCTGCTCGGCCTCGTCGTCGTCGTCGCGATGATCGCCGGCGTGATCCTGCGCGGGCTCTGGAAGATCCCCTCGCACATCCGTCGCGGCCGGCGCGAGCGGCGTCACGCCCGCGGCCGCCACGCCATCACGCAAGGCTTGCTTGCGATCGGGCATGGCGACTCCTCGGCGGCGCGCGCGCATGCCGAAGTGGCGCGGCGCCACGCCGCAAACGATCCGCTGGCGCTGCTGCTGCACGCGCAATCGGCGCAGCTCGACGGCGATCGCGACGGCGCGCAGCGCGCCTTCCGCGCCATGGCCGAGCGCGAGGACACGCGGCTGCTTGGCTTGCGCGGTCTGTTCATCGAGGCGCAGCGCGCCGACGATCCGGTGGCGGCCGTGATGATCGCCGAGGAAGCGCTGAAGATGTCGCCGTCATCGTCATGGGCCTCGCATGCGGTGCTCGGCTTCTGCTGCGCCAAGGGCGATTGGGCCGGCGCGCTGTCGATCATCGACAACAACCAGAGCGCCGGATTGATCGACAAGGCGACCTATCGGCGGCAGCGCGGCGTGCTGCTGACGGCGCGGGCGCTGGAGTTCGAGACCGTCGATCGCGATCTGTCGCGCTCGAGCGCGATGGAGGCGGTCAAGCTGGCGCCGACGCTGATCCCGGCCGCCGTGCTCGCAGCGAAGTTCGAGAGCGAGGCGCATCAGGTGCGCCGCGCGATGCGCATCGTCGAGACCGCGTGGCTGGCGCAGCCGCATCCCGATCTCGCCGACGCCTATTCGCATGTACGGCTCGGCGATTCCGCGCGCCAGCGCCTGGTGCGGGTCGATACGCTGGCGGCGAAAACGCCTGGACATATCGAGGGCGCGCTGGCGATCGCGCGCGCCGCGATCGACGCCGCCGAGTTCGCCAGGGCGCGTGCGGCGCTGGAGCCGTTTATCGCGGCGCCGACGCAACGCGTCGCGCTGTTGATGGCCGAGATCGAGCGCACCGAGCATGGCGACAGCGGCCGGGCGCGTGCCTGGACCCTGCGCGCCGTGCGCGCGCTGCACGATCCGGTCTGGGCCGCCGACGGCTATGTGTCGGACCGCTGGCGTCCGGTCTCGCCGGTCACCGGCCGGCTCGACGCCTTCCAGTGGCAGACCCCGGTGGCGGCGCTGCCGTCCGACAAGGGCCATGCGATCGAGTCGTCGCCCTTCGAGGAGGCGATGCTGGCGCCGCGCCGGGTCGAGCCGCCAAGGGAAGTCGCCAGCCAGCCTGAAGTGGCCAAGCCGGTTGAGCCGGCCGAGGTGAAGCCAGTCGAGGTCAAGCCGGTCGAGGTCAAGCCCTTGGAGCCGGCCGCGCCGACGGCGCAGGATAACGCCCCGCTCCCGGCGGCCATCGAGGCCGAGCCCGCCCCGGCCCCGCCCGAACCCGCCGCGCCGGAACCGGCTCCCCCTCCGGCCGCCGAATCGGCATCCCCGGCACCGGCCCCCCTGTTCCGGTCCCGGACCGACCTGCCCAAAGCCGCACCGGCGCCGATTCCGGCCGTGATCCCGATCATCCGGGCTCCCGACGACCCCGGGGTCGACGAGGACGGCCCGGTGGACGAATTTGCGGAACAAATCGGCCCGCCCAAGGCCCAGGTCGGCGGTTGGCGCGGATTTCTGTCACGTTTGGGAAGCTAATTCGCGGTTAGATAACCGCTGTATGGTTCGATAACCGCGTTTTCCTTGCCAATCGGGGTCATGCCCGATATCAGGTGGCCGCGTGATCCGGCCGTTGCCGAACGGTTCGCCGCAATAGCTCAGTTGGTAGAGCACGTCATTCGTAATGACGGGGTCGGGGGTTCGAGTCCCTCTTGCGGCACCATCGCTCAAATTGTCCAGCCCGGAGACATGGGTAACAGGTCGTACCCAAAATATGGGTGACAGCCTCGTGCCGCACAATCCGCTCGTGATCGCAGTCGCGACCAGTCCGCCTGCTGCGAGCTCGGTTGCCCGGACCCGGTTGGCGGAATTTGGCCTCGGGATGCGTCAGGACGCCGCACAACCCCGGCGGGAGACGTGAAAACACGAAGAAAACCCCGCTCAACCCCAGTAGTATTGATGTGGTGCGCACCCGCGCCGAGACGCCGTGGTATTCAGATGGGTGATCATGAGCGTGGCGAGCTCAATGCGCGCGCCGATCCGGAACGTACGTTACGTTTTAGCCGGTAGTGGCTCGAACGCCACACGAGCCGCACTCTAACGCGCAAGCCGACGAATTGATTGGTGAGATGAGGCGCGACATAGAGCAGAATGACCATTGCGGAATCGGTGTTCGTTGATTGTGCGTTTTTGCGCGGAAGACTTCGTGCCTGAATACGATTGCTGGGGAATGACGTTGGGACCGAAGGATCGCGATAGCGAATTTCAACTACAGCTTGCCTTCCTGAGGGAGTTCCAACGCGCCCATAACCGCCCGCTGCGCGTCTTGCATATCGGCAATATCGCGAACAACGCCTACAATAATGCCTTGATTCAGCGGCGCTTCGGAATCGAAGCGGATGTCATTTGCTATAACTACTATCACGTCATGGGTTGCCCGGAATGGGAGGCCGCAAGCTTCGACGGCAACGTCGACAACATGTTCCCGGATTGGTGGGCCACCGAGTTGGGTGGTTGGCTGCGGCCGGATTGGTTTGTGCAGGGCCCCGTTCTCGATTGCCTCTCGTATCTTCGTGCGAAGAACGCTGGCGACAGCGGAGCCGCAGCATTCTTTTGGACCCTGCTGCAGGCACGATATTGGGAGATGCTTGATGGCATCGCTGCCGCAGAGAGCCGGGTCCGTCCACCGATGCCGGAGCATCTGGCAGACACGATTTCGATCGCGCGCGATTTTCAGGACTTCCAGTCAAGTCAGGCATCCAGAAGCCCGCAGCCTCTCCATCAGCCGGCCATCGTCCTGCCAGAGGCGGCCATAGAGCCTGAGTCTGCACTCTCCGCCATTTCGCCGGCCTCATCGAAGGTGGCCGCGCCAGATACGCAGATTGAGCAAGGCCAAGCTCTCGCCGACGAATATCCAAATCCCGAAGGATCAGGCCGCCTCGTATCAACTTATCGCTCCCTCCTGACGAAGTACGTATTTGTTCATTTGCGGCGTGAAGCAGAAACTGGCGTTGTCGCCGGGCCGAGTTTGGCGGTCGCCATTTGGCGAGGTCAGAGACGCAGCCGCGGCTTGCCGCGCTTTGGATTCGAGTTTCCCGCTGATGTCTTCACGATGCCGGATCCTGACACCGCGACGCCGGCTGCAAGCCAAAGCCATAAGTATGTGACGTGTCGCGGTTCTCGGTCACCAAATCCCAAAGGACCTAGCCGCCTCACATTGATCTATCGATCCTTGCTGGCGAAATACGTATTTGTTCATCTGCGGCGTGAGGCGGAGACCGGCGTCGTCGCCGGGTCGAGTTTGGCGATCGCCATTTGGCGAAGTCAGAGGCGCAGCCGCGGTTTGCCGCGTTTCGGCTTCGAGTTTCCTGCCGATGTCTTGACGATCTCAAATCCCGACGCCGCGACGCCAGCTGCAGGCGAAAGCGATGAGGATGGGACGATTCGCGATAAGTCGTCACCAAATCCCAAAGGCCCAAGTCGCCTCACATCGATCTATCGCTCCTTACTGACGAAATATGTGTTTGTTCATTTGCGGCGTGAAGCGGAAACCGGAGTTGTCGCCTGGTCGAGCCTAGCGGTCGCAATTTGGCGAAGTCAGAGACGCAGCCGCGGCTTGCCGTGCTTTGGCTACGAGTTTCCCGCTGATGCCTTCACGATACCGGATCCCGGCGGCGCGGCGCTGGTTGCGAGCGAAAGCAACGTCGTCACGATCCCAACTCCTGGCGCCGTGACGCCGGCCGCAGACAAAAGCGTGGCCGCCGACGTCGGTGCATCAGTCATTCCCGTGGTGACCCGCTCGGAGATCGTCGATCGCCCGGAGTTTCGCTATTTCGAAAAATACGGCAAGGGAGAGGATCGGAACGCCTCGCAACGTGCGGCACTGCTTGGTGGCGTGTTGCAACAGTTTACGGATTATCCGGCAGAAGCCCTCGTCTCTGTCGAAGCTTTCGCATCCACCATTGCCAATGAATTCGCTGACGTATTGGAGCAATATGACATAATTCAGGGATATTCGATCGACGGGTTCATTCCGTTCATCAACGGATTCAAGAATTACACGTGTTACGAACATGGCACGTTGCGAGAGGTGCCTTTCGAGAAAAGCTACAATGGCATTCTTTGTTCGGCGTCGTACAGGAATGCGGCTTTCTCGTTCGTGACCAATTCGGACGTGCTGCCGTCTGTGCAGCGGCTAAAATTGAAGAGAGAGCGGACCGTTTACCTTCCGCATGCCTTCGACGATGAAAAGATTTCGAACTTCCGAGCAAGACTCAAGCTTCCGAAGCGGGAATCTAAAATCACCACATTCTTTAGCCCCGCGCGCCATCACTGGCACGCTGCACCCGCCTCAATGCAGAAGGGCAATGATCTCTTCTTGAGGGCGGCCGCACAGGTTGCGCAAACGGATCGTGATTTTCGCATCATCCTGGTCGAGTGGGGCGTTGATGTTCACCGAAGCAAGGACCTGATTCAGGAACTTGGAATTAAAGATATGGTTTCGTGGATACCGTCGTTGAACAAGGCGGAGCTACGACAGCTTTACTGCTCGAGCGACGTCGTCGTCGATCAGTTCAGGATCCCGGCGATCGGCGGAGTCACCTTTGAGGCAATGGCGCTCGGACGCCGCGTCATAACGAATCTCGATGAAACCCAATCGGCCGAGTTCTTCGGAGCGGCGCCGCCTTGCCTGGCCGCCGACAGCGTCGAGACGTGCACGGCCCGGATTCTTGAGGTTCTTTCGGATCCGCTGGACGACAATCGCCGCGGCGATGCCGCGCGTGAGTGGTTCGAGAAATGTCATTCCGCGCAACGCGTCGTCGCGCTTCAATTGGCGGCCTATCAGATGATTTGCGCCGCCTAGATCCGCGCGCCGCACAATCCGCTCATGATCGCGATCGCGACCAGCCCACCGGCTGCGAGCCCGGTTGCCCAAATCCGGTTGGCGATCGTCGCGGCCATGCCGTGCGCGATCAGGATGCCGCGCAATCCCGACGCGAGATGCGCGAGCACGAAGAAGACGCCGAGCGCGTAGTGCGGCACCAGGCGAATGCTCCAGGCGTCGTGGATCAGGCCGGTCGGTGCACTCGACGCCCAGGCCCAATTGGTGTCGATGTGGTGCACGGCGCGCGCCGAGACCAATGCGGAGTTCAGATGGGTGACGATGAATGCCGCGAGATAAATGCCGGAGCCGATCTGAAACACGCGGTAGGCATCCGCCGGCTGCGCGCTCCAGCGCCAGGCGAGCCGCATCCCGATGGCGACCTGGAACAGCATCAGGCCGACGAGGATGGGTTCGACGACGGACGATCGATAGACTGAGCGCCCCATCTTCATCATGGCGGCATGAACCTCAGGTCCGAGGAGGCCCAGCAGATGGTTGGTGAGGTGAAACGCGACGTAGAGCAGGATGATCGCTGCGGCGACGCCGTGCGTCACGCGCCATTTGGCGATGGATGAGGTAATCGCGGCTGATTCTGCCGGGCGCACTTGCTCGCTGCCGAGCAGCACATAGAGGCACGCGGCCAACCAGCCCGCGACCCAGACAAGCTCGTCGCTGACGGGGATGTGCAGCAGGCCAAGACCGACGCCGGTCAGCACGAACAAGGGCGGCGTAGCGGTGCTGGCATAGGCGAGACGGCGGGCGCGCAGCTCGAACGACGAAGGCTCGGCCTTGGTCATCCAGTACGCGCAGGCAAGACCCAGCAAGGGCGCGGCGGTCGTGGCCAACAGGCAAAGCGCCGCCAGGACCAGTCGCCCGAACGACATCGGACCAGCAGCGGGAGAGACCGCGAGATGAAATGCATCGAGCAGGAACGGATAGGCCATCGCTCCAGCCGCCGGGATCATCGAACGGAGCTTTTCGGCGGCCGTATTCGCCAAGCCATTGTCGGCGGGCCGTACGCGGCCTTGTTCGAATGCACTCACTGAGTTTCTCCGGAGTTCGGGCGTCGTGAAGGAGAAGGCCAAACCGACGAGTCTATTCCCAAGGCATCATCGGAGCTGCGGCACGCAAGCTTGTGCTAGACGCTGGCGTGCACGGGCGACGGCGTTGCGCCGAGACCATGTCTCAAGGCCATAACCTACAGTGATGCGACCCCACCCATAGGACCAAGTTCCAACAATCCGACTGGACCACGCCAAGGTTCCTTTCGGCGGACCACAAAATCCAGTTCAAGGGTGCAGGCAGATTCGCCTAGCGGATTCCCGGGGTGATCTTGTAAGCAGGTTGCTATGCAAAACACGGCCAAATCGCGGGCCGGAAGCGGACAGGGCGAGCGGCCAGATTCGCGGATCGCCGTCTCTGCCTCGAAGCTCGCCACCGCCGATCTCAACAACCTCATGCGGGCACTTGAGATCGATGTCGTCGCGCTCACCGAAATGCTGATTCCATCAGGCCATCGCGCCGAGATGGGGACGATCGATGCGCCGGCGGTCCATTACACCATTAGTGGCAGGGGACGAATTTCGATCGGCGATGGGCCTTGGATGTCGCTCGAACCCCATCTCCTCATCATCAAGCCTCCGAGTACCCCGTTCGTAATCGAAGTCGACGGAACCAGCGGCCCGAAGAAGCTCATATCCCGCGATTGCTGGAAGCAGCACGACAGCGTGTTGCGTATCGCAACACCGACCGAGCAGCCCGAGATCATCCAGATCTGCGGCTTCTTCAACGCATCCTTCGGACAATCCGTCGGGTTGTTTCGCGAATTGCGCGAGCCCGTGGTCGAGAAATTCGAGCCGACGGACAAGATCGACCTGAAGCTTCGCGAAGCGGTCGAGGAGCTTTGCGTGCAGGAAATCGGTATGGGCGCCATGACGGCGTCCCTGCTAAAGCAGGTCATCATCGCCCTGGTGAGGCGGTCGATGAAGTCCTCCTGCAGCTGGACTGATCGGTTTTCGATTCTCGCGGATCGGCAGATCACGCGTGCATTCGCCGATATGGTGGCGCGTCCGGGGGCCGCTCATACGGTTCAGAGCCTTGCGCATAGCGCGGGTCTGAGCCGGTCGGCATTCATGGCGAAGTTCTCGGAGATCTTTGGCCGTTCGCCGATGGCCATCCTTCGGGATCTCAGGATGCGGCAGGCGGCGCTCGATCTCACGACGACGTCAGCCCCAGTCGATGTTGTGGCCTACAACGCCGGCTACGAAAGCCGGTCAAGTTTCGTGCGAGCATTCCGCAAAGCCTACAACGTTGATCCGAGCGAGTACCGGCTGCGCGTGAAGCACGGTGGGAGTGATACGGGCGCTTGAGCCAAATACCGCCTCCGAGGCAGCTCTCCCGGCAAGCGAGCGATTTTGAGTGGGCGTGCCGATAGCGACATCCGCTCATCTATTGAAACTGTTCGTCGGGCTATCGGCGTTGGCTGAGCTCGCTGCCTGATCGAAGAAAAAACTGGAAACGGCAAAGGCCGAAAGCAAGCCGCGTCGGCTCGTGCTTGCCCGACGCTGCGCCTCAACCGGGCTCTTTTCCGTTCCCTAGAGCATGATCCGGAAAAGTGTGAAGCGGTTTTCCGAAAAAATCATGCTCGAACAGAGAGCTAAAGCGCGATGACGATTCAACCCAATCTCATCGCGCTTTAGCCAGATTCGCGCACACTCGGCGCACCGATCCTCGGCGTTGGCCAGCTCCGGAGTCCAGAATGCGTGTCCGCGCGTCCAGGAACGCCCGACGCGTGTTTCATCGCGCCGGGACCAGTGGCAACGTGGCTTTAGGAAATGCGCCGCGTCGATGGCATCGATTCAATATCCAAGGTCATTCGAGCCATCGAGTTTCGCCTTCCGGTTTTCGCTCGTCTGAAAAGGAGTTCGGAAGATGATGAGCTGCCACACTCAGGCAGGTGCACGATGAAGGCAATCGTTGTGACGGACCAAGCGGCGGGAACGGCCGAAATGAAGCTGGTGGAGCGGCCGAGCCGCAGGCCGCGATAAACGACGTCGTCGTTGAGATTCGTGCGGCGGGATTCACCCGGGATGAGCTGACGTGGCCCTCGACTTGGACCGATCGCCGCGAGCGTGACCGAACACCGTCGATCCCCGGCCACGAGTTGGCTGGAGTGGTCACCGCCCTCGGCTATGGCACGGCGGGGCTGTCGGTGGGACAGCGGGTATTCGGTCTCGCGGACTGGTATCGCGACGGCACCTTGGCGGAGTATGTGGCCATCGAGGCGCGCAACCTCGCGCCGCTGCCGGGCGATGTCGATTTCACGGTGGGCGCGGCCCTCGTGATGCCAGGCCTTACCGCGTGGTAGGGGCTGTTCGATCATGGCCGGCTTCGGGCGGGGCAGAGCATCCTTGTGCACGGTGCCGCCGGCGTCGTCGGTTCGATGGCAACCCAGCTCGCACGTGAGGCCGGTGCTTACGTCATCGGTACCGGACGCGCTGCCGGCCGTCAGACGGCCCTCGACTTCGGCGCACAGGAGTTCGTCGACCTCGACAACGACACTCTGGAAGATGTCGGCGGAGTCGATCTGGTGTTCGATGTCCTTGGCGGCGACATCGCGAAGCGGTCCGCGCGCGTGATTCGAGCCGGAGGAACGCTGGTGACCATCGCCGGTCCGACTGAGGCACGGCCCGCTGACGGCCGGACGGTAGACTTCGTGGTCGAACCCGATCGCGCCCAACTGAATGAGATCGTCCGGCGGGCGCGTGACGGACGTGTGCGGACAAACATCGGCAGCGTGGCTGCCCTCGACGATGCCGTTGCCGCCTTCAATCCGACCGAGCGGATCAGCGGGAAGACGATCATTCGCGCTCGTCCGTGAGCGGAGCGCGCCTATCGATGAATGCGGCCGGCCGGCTCTCAAAGAGAGCGAAAGCACTCTCGTGCCTCAACCTATCACGTCACTCATAGGACCAACCATGACCAACGCTGTTATCGAATGTATCCTGAGCCGCAGCTCCACGAAGTATTACGACCCTGCCGCCACCCTGAGCGACGACCAAATCCGAGAGCTCGTGCGAATCGGCACCGCCGCACCGACATCCTTCCACATGCAGAACTGGCGCTTCATCGCCGTGCGCACGCCTGAAGCCAAAGCTCGGCTGAGTCCGATCGCTTGGAATCAACCCGCGATCACCGACGCAGCCGTTACCTTCATCGTCTGCGGCAAGCTGGCCGATTCCAGCGTCATACCAGAGCGGCTGGCGCCGCTGGTGGAATCGGGCGTCATGCCGGCGAAGATGATGCCGGAATGGGAGATTCCCGCGCGCGATCTGTACATGGAGTACCCACAGCGCCAACGCGATGAAGCGGTACGAACCGCCTCCTTCGGCGCGGCGGCGATCATCTATGCGGCCCGCTCGCCAGGCCTGGGTTCGACGCCGATGATCGGTTTCGATGCCGAACCGGTGCACCGCGAGTTCGGCTTGGCCAGGGACGAAGTGCCGGTCCTGCTGTTGGCCGTGGGGCCGGAGCGTCCGGGAAACTGGGCGCAGAAGCCGCGCCGCCCGGTGACCGATGTGCTGCACCTTGTATAGCGTTAGTGAAATCAGCTACTTACGGAGATTGCCGATGGCTCGAACTGCATTGCCAACGCCGGCTCAGATGCCGGCAGATTCGAAACCGACTCTCGATGGGTTCACCAGGAACATCGGGTTCACTCCGAATATGATGGCGACCTTCGCGCTGAGCCCGATCGCGTTCAACGCATGGGCCACCCTGCTCAGCTCTTTGAGCAAGGCGCTTGACGTGAAGACGCGTGACAGCATCGGCCTCGCTGTCTCCGAAGTGAATGGGTGCAACTACTGCCTGACGGTTCACAGCTTTACGGCCGAGCATATGGCCAAGCTGCCGGCTAATGAAATCATTCTCGCTCGGAAGGGTCATGCCAGTGATCCGAAGCGGGACGCCGCTCTCCAGTTTGCGCGCAAAGTCATCACGACCCGCGGCAAGGTCGGTGACGCCGATATGAAAGCCGTCCGGGACGCCGGCTACACGGATGCGAACGTCATGGAGATCGTCGCGCTAGTGGCCATGTATTCCCTGACGAACTTTTTCAACAACGTGTTCGATCCCGAGCAGGATTTTCCCGCCGTCGCGCCGGCTGGCTCGATCTGAACTCTATCCGATCGCATCGCGTTTCCGAGATGGTTGGAGGTTTCATGCGTAAGACGGGACGATTCATCTCGACCGATCCGAACGCCCGCTACGCCCGCGCCGGGGAGAGAGGGAGGATGCGCCTGGCCGGCACAATCGAGCGACCGGTCAACGTCCCGATGCTCCGGATCCGAACCACGACTGGAAACAAGCCGGTAGATGCTGCGTCGGGGGCTCAAGCCTTCGCCGTCTTGCAAAAGGAGGGCTCCAGAGGGCTATTGAGTAGAGATAGTTCTCATCTTCACCCGGTGCGGCGCACCAGACCTCAAACGGTCAGCCTGGAGACGGCATCCGCCGGCTCCTTTGCATGGGGTTGTTTTCGATATTTTGGCGGCAGCGGCAGCCACCGGGCGCGATGGTGCCACTCTCGAAGGCGCACAGGCGTTCAACGTCGTCCGGCCGTGTCGGACCAGCACAAGGTGGTTGCGATCAGAAAGCGAAAGCGCCCCTGGATCCGATCCAGGGGCGCTTTGCGTTGAGAGTGCGTTCGCTGCGTTACTCGGCGACCGTCTGCACGACGTTGCCGATCGGCCGGCCCGTTGCGATCGGCTTCTCGGTCTTCGCCATCATCGCGTCGTATTCGGGCAGCGTCTCGAACTGGGTCTTGGCCTTCATCCAGACCACCTTGTAGCCGCCGGCCTTCAGCTTGCGGAGCAGCGTCGGCAGCGCCTGCGCGGTGTGCTTCTGGAGGTCGTGCATTAGGATGATGCCCTTGTGCTCCTTGTCGAGCTTGGTCATCACATTGTTGATCACCTCGTCCGCGCTCTTGGACTTGAAGTCGTTGGAGTCGACGTCGACCGAGAACATCGCGATGTTGCGGGTGCCGAGATAGGCCGTCGTCGCCGGGGTGTGCGCCAGCGCCGGGAAGCGGAAGAACGGTGCCGGGTTGGCACCCAGGGCCAGCTTCACCGCGCTAAAACCCTTCTCGATCTCGTCCTTGGCCTGCTGCTCGGTCAGCTTCTTGCTGGCGAGATGCGCATGCGACCAGGTATGGGCGCCGATGGTGTGGCCGGCGGCGGCGACCTGGCGCAGGATGTCCGGGTGATAGGTGGTGTGCAGGCCGATCGGGAAGAACACCGCCTTGGTGCATTCATCGGCCAGCGCCTTGAGCACGGCCGGCGTGGTCGGCCACGGACCGTCGTCGAAGGTCAGCACGACCTCCTTGTCGGTCAGGAAGTCATACTGCTTGTACTGCAGGAAACCGAAGCCCGGCCCGCCATTGGTGTCGACCACGACGGTGCGGCTGATGCCGAGCGCATCGGGGTTGGCGCATTTGGGCGCGGCCGCGACGGGGGCCGGCATCGGAGCCGGAGCAGGAGTGGCGGCCGGTGCCGCGGCCTGGGTAGCATCGGCGCGCTTCGACAGCGCGGCGGTCGTCTCGACATCATCCTTGGCGGCCTGTTTTGCCGCCGCAGGCAGCGGATCGGCCTTGGCCGCAGCCGTGGTTTGCGGAGGAGCCGCGTCGGCACGCGGCGAGGAGGTCCAGAACCACACGCCGGCGATCACGATCGCCGTTACAACACTGGCCAGCATCAGGCCCAACGCACTACGCATCGCTACACACTCTCTCGGAACTTAAGGATACGCCACAGCCGTAACGAGCGATTAATGCCAACAAGGTCTTAACGCGATCCCAACAAGGCGCCGGAAGGACAAGAAAAAGCGGGTCTTACCCATGCGTGATGACCGTCACAGTCGGTTTCAAGCTTCTTCGCGGCATGGAAACGCTATAGAACCGGCGTCGCATTCCCTGGAGCCGTTTCCGCTGCGATGAAATCGGAACGCGGCTCCGGATTCCCTATTTGACGCGTTTTCTTCACGCGAACCGGCACCCCTTCGCGCGGAAACGCTAGAGAGGCTTTGAGAGATGACCCGATTTCTGTTTGCCGTCGTGCCGCTTGTTTTGTTGACGTCGGCCGCCTCGGCACAGCAACAGGGGCGCGATGCCTGCTCGCGCGATGCCTCGCGGTTCTGCCGCGCCCATCTCAGCGAGGGCGATCAGGTCGTGCTGGCGTGTCTGAAGGAGCATCGCAGCCGCCTCAGCAAGGCCTGCCAGCAGACGCTCGCCGATCACGGGCAGTGATTCCAACCGTCGTCATTCCGGGGCACGAAGTGAACCCGGAATTTCGAGATTCCGGGTTCATGCTTCGCATGCCCCGGAATGACGACACGGCCTACGTACTGCTCCCCGCCGCGGTCGCGACCACCGGGATCACCTCCTTGGCGGCGCGGTCCGGGGTCTCGTCCTTCCAGCGCACCGATCCGAACGGACGCTCCAGCATCCGGCGCACGCGGATCGGCTCGGCGCCGATGTGGAAGTCGGCCGCCTTCTGATGCAGTTCGCGCTCGATCTGCGTGGCGCGGTTGCGCTGGCGCAGGAAATCGAGCCAGGTCGGGCAGTGATAGCGCTCGGTCCACAATTCGGGATCGGCGATGTCGCGGGCGATCGACCAGCCATAGGCGCCGTTGCGCTGGCGGCTGAGCTGCACGTCCTGCATCACATTGTGGAAGGCACGGGCATTGTCCTGCGCCACCCGGTATTCGATCTCGACCACCAGCGGTCCGCTGCGCCCGCTCAGTTGCAGCCGCACCTCGGGATCGGCCAGCGCATCCGTCGCGTCCTCGTTGCGTGCGCCGATCGGCGGCATCCTGAGCCAGATGCCGAGCAGCGGCGACAACAGCATCAGACCAGCGGAGATCAGCAGCGCCATCTCGACGCCGCCCACGTCCGTGATGCGGCCCCAGCACCAGCTTCCGATCGCGATGCCGCCGGCGATCGCGGCCTGGAAGGCCGCCAGCGAACGGCCCGCGACCCAGCGCGGCGCGGAGAGCTGCACGCCGATATTGAACAGCGCGATCGCCAGCATCCACACCGCTCCGGCAACCACCAGCGCGGCGGCGGTGATCACCGGCTGCTTGCTCACGGCAACCGCGGCGATCGCCGCGCCCATCGTCAACGCACAGACCCGTATGGCGGCTTCGCCGCTGAGCCGGCTGCGAATCTCGCTGATGTTGAGCGCGCCGATCACCGCGCCCATGCCGAAGGCGCCGAGCATGATGCCGTAGGTCTGCGCGCCGCCGTGCAGGAGGTCGCGCGCCACCAGCGGCATCAGCGCCGAGACCGATCCGCCGATGATGCCGGTCACCATGGTGCGGGTCAGCACGATCTTGATCGACGGCGAATTGGTGATGTAGCGCACGCCGGAGACGATGGCGCGGTTCAGCCGCTCGCGCGGCAGCCGCGACGGCTCGCTGACGCGATTCCACAGGAACAGTACGACGAGCAGCGGCAGATACAGTACGGCATTGGCGGCGAAGGCGGCCACGGCGCCCGCGGACGCCACCACGATGCCGCCGATCGCCGGACCAAAGCTGCGCGCGATGTTGTAGCTGATACCGTTAAGCGCGACCGCGGCGGGCAGCGTCTCCGGCGGCACCTGCTCGCTGACCGAGGATTGCCAGGCCGGGCCGAACAGCGCCATGCCGCTGCCGACGACGAAGCACAGCGCGAGCAGGATGTTCGGCGTCACCAGATTGAGCCAGGCCAGCACGGTCAGGATGGTGGCGCCGGTCAGCGCAATCGCCAGCGACACCAGCGCGACGATGCGGCGGTCGTGCATGTCGGCGATGGCCCCGGCCGGCATCGAGATCAGCATCACCGGCAACATCAAGGCGGTCTGCACCAGCGCGACCTTGTCGGCCTCCGAGGTCATCTGCGTCATCGCCCAGGCCGCGCCGACGCCCTGGATCAAGATGCCGAGATTGGAGAGCAGGCTCGCGAGCCAGATTCGCCTGAAGATTGAATGCCGCAACGGTGCAGTGATACTGTCGGAGCGATCACGCGGTTCGGTCATATCCTGTTCCGGTTGGCCTGCTATGGCGTGTTGGACGATTCCGGCTGCACCAACTGATGCCCGCGAAACGCGTGTCCTGTCCAGCGATTACGGCATCCTTGGCGGCGATAGGACACAGCTAAAGCTCTGAAAGACCTCAGGAAGGCTTCGGAGTAGGCTTGGGGAAGGCTCGGGGAGGGGGACCAATGGCGCTGTCGCGGCGGAGAGTTTTGCAAGGGGCGGGCGCCCTGTCCCTGCTGGCCGGCCGCCTCGCCCCGGCCTTGGCGCAGTCTGCTCAGCCGGCGCTCGCCGGCGACACCCCGCCGATCCTGTTCGTGCATGGCAATGGCGATCATGCCGCGCTCTGGATGACGACGTTCTGGCGGATGGAATCGAACGGCGTGCCGCGCGAGCGCATGGCGGCGATCAACTTCACCGATCCGCTGGCGCGCAGTGACGACAAGATCGAGCAGGCGAGCCGCTCCTCGACCGAGGACCAGCGCCGCGAGCTCGCCGAGGCGATCAGGGAGCTGAAGCAGAAGACCGGCGCGCCGCGGGTCGCCCTGGTCGGCAGTTCGCGCGGCGGGAATGCGATCCGCAATTACATCAAGAATGGCGGCGGCGACATCAGCCACGCAGTGCTGTGCGGCACGCCCAATCACGGTGTGTATGCGTGGGATGACGGGCTCGGCAACGAGTTCAACGGGCGCGGTCCGTTCCTGCGCGGGCTGAACGATGGCGACAGCGAAGTGACCGCTGGCACCCTGTTCTTGACGCTGCGCAGCGACGGCCTCGACAAATATGCGCAAGCCGACGGCCGCTTCGTCGGCAAGCCGGGCACGCCGACCAACGTCACGACGGAAGGCCCGGCGCTGAAGGGCGCGACCAATCTGGTGCTCGGCGCGGTCGATCATCGCGAGACCGCCTTTCATCCGCGCGCCTTTCGCGAGATCTACAAATTCATCGCACGGCACGAGCCGTCGCGGATCGAGATCGTGCCGGAGACGGCGGTGAAGCTGAGCGGCCTCGTCACGGGCACGCCCGGCGGCGTGCCGACCAACCGGCCGGTGCCGGGGGCCACGGTTGACATCTATCGTGTCGCGGCGGAGACCGGCGAGCGCATCGGCGGCCCGCTGCACAGCTCGCAGACCGGCGCCGACGGTCGCTGGGGGCCGGCGCAGGTCGACCCGTCGTGGCCGCTCGAATTCGTGCTGACGGCGCCTGGTGCGGCGACGACGCATATCTATCGCTCGCCGTTTGTGCGCTCGTCCGAGATCGTGCATCTGCGCGCGGCGCGGCCGCTGGGGCCGGCCGATGCCGGCGCAGGCGCGGTCGTGCTGATGTCGCGGCCGCGCGGCTATTTCGGCCTGCCGCGCGATATCGTGCTGTTCGACGGCAAGGAGCCGGCCGATGTAAAATCCGGCGTGCCGACGGATTCGGTGACGACGCTGCGGCTGGCCGCGGCCGATGTCGGCCGTCCGGTCGCCGCGATCTTCAACGGGGAACGCATGATGATGCGGGCCTGGCCGGCATCGGAAAATCGGATTGCGGTCGCCGAGCTGACTTATTAGGTCTGGTGGAGGGTCCGCGCGCCGTCTTGGCGCCGGGATCGCATGGCCGGATCGGCCGTCGCGTGAGGCAGGAAGCGAGGACCATGAGCATAGCCGAAGTCTGCGATATCACGGTCACGCGACGTCCCCTGGTCCCGCCGGCCCCGCCGCGCGCGCCCGCCGACATGGGCGCGTTCCAGCGGATGCGGGTGATGCGCAACTCGCCGATCGAGACCTGGGGCCAGCGCGCCTATGAGGACGACATCGTCCAGGGCCGCTTCCTCAACCACTCGAGCTTCATCCTCAACACGCCGGATGCGATCCGCCACGTGCTGGTCGACAATTACGAGAACTACACCCGCACGCCGGCCGGCCTTCGCGTGCTGCGTCCGATGCTGGGTGAGGGGCTATTGATCGCCGAAGGGCGTGCGTGGAAACATCAGCGCCGCACGCTGGCGCCGGCGTTCACGCCGCGCGCCGTGACGACGCTGGTGCCTTACATGATTGCGGCGGTCGACGAGACCATCGCCAAGCTGAAGTCGGCGAGTGGCGGCCCGGTCGATCTGCGCGAGGCGATGCAGCGGATGACGCTGGAGATCGCCGGCCGCACCATGTTCTCGTTCGGCATGGATCGCCACGGCGCCGCGCTGCGCGACTTCGTGATGGAGTATGGCGACACGCTGGCGCGGCCGCACATGCTCGATCTGGTGCTGCCGTTGAACTGGCCGACGCCGCAGGATTTCCGCCGCGCCCGCTTCCGCAAGCGCTGGACCGCGTTCGTCGGCATGCTGATGGCCGAGCGACGTGCGGCCGGCAAGGATGACAACGCGCCGGCCCGCGACCTGTTCGACCTGATGGGCGCCGCGCGTGATCCTGAAACCGGCGAGGCCTTCACCGATGCCCAACTCGGTGACCAGGTCGCCACCATGATCCTGGCCGGCCACGAGACGACTGCGACCGCGCTGTTCTGGGCGCTCTATCTGTTGGCACTTGATCCCCTAACCCAGGAACAGCTGGCGGCAGAAGTCACGAGCGCGGCGACGTCTGGCGCGCTCGACATCGAGCGGCTGAAATTCACCCGCGCGGTGATCGACGAAACCATGCGGCTTTATCCGCCGGCGTTCCTGATTGCGCGTGCGGCGGGCGGTCCCGATACCATCGCGGGCCGTCCGGTCAGGAAGGGTGACGTAATCCTGATCGCGCCGTGGCTGTTGCACCGGCATGAGAAGCTGTGGCGCGATCCGAACGCGTTCGTGCCGTCGCGTTTCATGACGGGAACGCCGCCCGATCGGTTTGCCTATCTGCCGTTCGGGGTCGGCGCGCGGGTCTGCATCGGTGCGCATTTTGCGCTGGTCGAGGCGACGCTCGCGCTTGCGAAGATCATCGGCGCGTTCCGCGTCGCGCTGGCGGACAAGGATCCGGTGCTGCCGATCGGCGTGGTGACGACACAGCCGAACCGTTCTCCGGTGTTTACGATCAAGCCGCGTTGACCTTGCGCGGCGGTGTCCCAATGCTCATCTAGGGGCTCACCATGAGCGATACGCAGGCCCATTTCGCAGTCCTCAGGCAGACGACCGATCCGGCCGTCGTCGATGCCATGCAGCAGCTGATTGCGGACGGCCATGATAGGGATCTCAACCGCATCAATCTGCTGGATTTTTCGAGCCGCACCGGGCTCGACCAGGAGAAGGTGATCTCCGGTTTCCTGCATGCGTCGCGGCTCGGCCTGTTCGACATGAGCTGGAATGTGCTGTGCCCGGGCTGCGGCGGCGTGCTCGATGCGCATTCGACGCTGAAGTCGTTGCGTCATGACGACTACAATTGCGCGCTGTGCGCGGCTGGTTACGAGGCGTCCGTCGACGATCTGGTCGAGGTCGCCTTCACGGTCAGCCCGCGCGTACGCCGCATCGGCGCGCATGATCCGAACACGCTGCCGATCTGGGAATATGTCCGCCAGATGTTCTGGAGCTCTGGCATCGAGCTCAACGAAGATTCGCTGGAGCGCCTGCTCAAGGAGGTGACGCTGGAATCGCTGGAATTGCCCGCCGGCGAAAAGGCGCTGCTGTCGCTGCAATTGCCGAAGCAGTTCCTGATCGTGTTCGAGCCGGTGACGCACTCGGCGCATTTCTTCGACGTGCAGGGCGAGCCGACCACCGAGCGCCAGCAGTTCTCGATCGTGTTCAACAAGCTGCAGGCGCCGACCGGCACCACGGTGCTGCGGCCGGGGCCGCTGCGGCTGTCGCTGGACAACCAGACCGACACCCGCGTGCTGCCCGCTGTTTGGGTGGCGGCCGATGCGCTGCATGAGCTGCTCGGCAAGCGCAAGCCGATCCTCACCGCGAAGCGGATGCTGTCGAACCAGACCTTCCGTGATGTGTTCAAGGCCGACAACCTCACGGTCGACCAGCGGCTGAAGATCACCGCGCTCACCTTCCTGTTCACCGACCTCAAAGGCTCGACCGCGCTCTATGAACGGGTCGGAGATCTCGCCGCGTTCGATCTGGTGCGCGCGCATTTCCACGCGCTGCTCGAGATCATCGCTTCCGAGCACGGCGCCGTCGTGAAGACGATCGGCGATGCCGTGATGGCGACCTTCATCCGGCCAGAGCATGCATTGTCGGCGGGCCTGCGCATGCGGGCGGCGATGAAGCAGCTCAACACCGAGCGCGGCAAGGAGGATCTGGTCGTCAAGATCGGCATCCATGAGGGGCCGTGCCTTGCGGTGACGCTCAACGAGCGGCAGGATTATTTCGGCCAGACGGTGAATATCGCCGCCAGGGTGCAGAGCCTGTCGACGTCGCAGGAAATCCATTTGACCCAGCCGGTGATGGAATCGGCTGAGGTTGCGGGCATCCTCAATCGCGCCGCGATCAAGCCGATCCAGAAGGAAGCGGCACTGCGTGGCATTGCCGACAAGCTCGTGGTGTACGAGATACCGTAGTCATATTGCTGAAACGTAATGCTTGCCGAAACGTAATGTCGCAGCGGGAACCTGCGCGGATTGCACCGGTTCTGTTTCCACGCCATATAGATTTCAACGGAGCATGATCCGGACATGCGTGTAGCCGGAAAGATCACGCTCAAATCAGGCAGGCTTCATTCCACAGAGAGAACGATGCTCGACGGACTTCGCCAATTCATTGCCGATATCGTTTCCCCCGACGCCCAGGCTGACCGCACCTTCGATGACGGCGACTATCGCCTGGCGGCGACCGCGCTGCTGGTGCATGTCGTCTCGCTGGACGGCGAGCCGACGCCGGCCGAGACGCGCAAGCTGCACGGCCTGATCGAGAGCCGTTTCCAGCTCGACCGCGGCGCGGCCGACAAGTTGATCGCCTCTGCCATGCGTGTCGAGGGCGAGGCCGTCGATCTCTATCACTTTACCAGCGTCATCATGCGCTCGGTGAACGAGGAGGGACGGCTGCGCATCGTCGAGATGATGTGGGAGCTGGTCTATGCCGATGGTCAGGTCAGCGAGTTCGAGGACAATGTGGTCTGGCGCGCCGCCGATCTGCTCGGCATTTCCTCGCGCGACCGCATCGATCTCAAGCATCGGGTCGCCGAGAAGCAGGCGGCGCTGCCAAAGGGCCCCTGGGGCACCGCGGACGCCGCAATCTGACGCGACTGCCCGCGCCGGCCGACGCATCGTCACCGGTATCAGGGATGACGAAATTTTAATGTCCGCCGCGATTGTGGGCGATCCGACTGAAAATCTGGCGTTTCATCACAAAACCAGTGCCTCGCCGCTGTCCACAAGCTTACACACGGCTTGCGTCCCACCGCATGCCTATGCTCTCGTCGCCTTGTTGGGGACCTCACTAGAATTTGCAGTAAGAGTTTGAAACGTGACCGAGCGTGTGACGCTGATAACCGGGGCATCGGCGGGCATAGGCACCGAACTGGCGCGCGTGTTTGCATCGAATGGTCACCGTGTGGCGCTGGTGGCGCGGCGCGCCGACCGCCTGAATGCGCTCGCCGACGAGCTCGGGGCCAAGGGCGGCGCAGCGCCGATTGTGATCCCCTGTGATCTCCAGCACGCCGATGCGGGCGACCGGATCGCGCAGGCCCTGACCGACGCCGGGGTCGAGGTCGAATTTCTCGTCAATAATGCCGGCTTCGGCCTGTTCGGCCGCGCCATCGAGCGCGACCGTGCCGAGCAGCTCAACATCATCAACGTCAACATCCGCGCGCTGACCGATCTGACGCTGCGCTTTGCCGACCAGCTGATCCGCAACCGCGGCGGCATCCTCAATCTCGGCTCGATCGCCGGATTCCTGCCGGGCCCCGGCATGGCCGTGTACTACGCCAGCAAGGCCTATGTGCTGTCGTTTACCGAGGCGTTGCGCTGTGAGCTGGCGCCACAGGGCGTGCGTGTCACCGTGGTTTGCCCGGGCCCGGTACCGTCGGAGTTTCAGGATCGCGCCGGGTTTGCCCCTGGATTCGATTCCGCCATCCTCAACGTTTCGCCGGAAGAGGTGGCCCGCCAAGCCTATAGTGGGTTGATGGCCAACAAGCGCGCGGTGCTGCCTGGCGCCTTCATCAAGCTGGTGCCGTTCCTGCTCCGGCTGTTTCCGCGCTCCTTCATCCTGACGGCGGTCGGCGGATTTCAGCTCCGCAAGCGCTAGCTGACCCTGAAAAGCCCCACTCGTCGCCACTAAGACTGTTTGTGGCCCGCGATTTGCTTCGCCTGGGTGTGCGCAAACTCACACGATGTTAACGACCACTTAGCTATGATCGCGCCTTACGTGCCGAAACTTTAAGCAGAGGCAATGTCGTTCCGGACTGACCAGAGCCGTGTCGTGGTGCCCTTCGCCAGCCGAAGGCCGGCCGCGGTCACGCCCAGGGATCAGATCTTGGATCAGGTTTCGGCTCAGGTCTCGTTGCGGACGGTGCTGATCGTGCTGCATCAGGAGACATCGACTCCCGGCCGGATCGGCAACGCCCTGCGCGCGCTGGGCTACCGTCTCGACATCCGCCGCCCGCGCTTCGGCGACGCGCTGCCCGAAACGCTCGACGCGCATGCCGGCGCCGTGATCTTCGGCGGTCCGATGAGCGCCAATGATGGCGACGACTACGTGCGGCGCGAGATCGACTGGATCGCCGTTCCGCTGCGCGAGCGGCGCCCGTTCCTGGGCATCTGCCTCGGCGCGCAGATGCTGGCGCGGCAGCTCGGCGCCAAGGTCGCGCCGCATCCGCAAGGCCGTGTCGAGGTCGGTTATTATCCGGTCAGGCCGACCGAGGCGGGCCGCGCGCTCTGCCCCAACTGGCCGGCGCGGGTCTATCACTGGCACGGCGAGGGATTTCAATTGCCCGCCGGCGCCGACCTGCTCGCGGCGGGCGATGATTTCCCGGTGCAGGCGTTCCAGTTCGGCAACGCCTTCGGCCTGCAATTCCATCCCGACGTGACCTACGCGATGATGCATCGCTGGACCACGCGCGGTTGCGCACGGATGGATTCGCCGGGCGCACAACCGGGCCATCTGCACTTCGCCGAGCGTGCCGTCCACGATGCCGCCGAGCGCGCGTGGCTGAAGCATTTCATCGACGGCTGGATCTCGCGCGTGCCCCAGCGGCAGCTGCTGCAGGCCGCGGAATAGCCGCCACGCGGAATTTCGCGTCGGCTTTTCATTCTCGTGAATGTGTTACTGTCGGCCGCCGCGCGCAGGCCGCATCGCCGCGCGTATCAATAACAACAAGGCACAGGGAGATCGCCGTGAGCTACGAGCACATTCTCTATGAGGTCAGCGACCGGATCGCGACCATCACGCTCAATCGCCCCGATCGCATGAATGCGTGGACCGCGATCATGGAGCGCGACGTGCGCCACGCCATGGAGGCGGCGGCCAACGACGACAACGTTCGCGTCATCGTGCTGACCGGCGCGGGCCGCGGCTTCTGCGCCGGCGCCGACATGGACGCGCTGAAGGGGATCGATCCCAACGAGGTCAGGCGCGGCGAGAACATCCCGTTCGACATGAACCGTCGCGCCGACTGGCAGACGCGCTACGCCTACTACCCCGCGATCAGGAAGCCGGTCATCGCGATGCTCAACGGCGCCACCGCCGGCATCGGCCTGGTCCACGCGCTCTATTGCGATTTGCGCTTCGCCGCCGACACCGCGGTGTTCACCACCGCCTTCGCGCGGCGCGGCCTGATCGCCGAACACGGCATCAGCTGGATGCTGCCGCGGATCGTCGGCCATGCCAACGCGCTCGATCTGTTGATGTCGGCGCGGCGGGTGTCGGCTGGGGAGGCGCTGCGCATCGGTCTCGTCAACCGGCTTTCCTCGCCGGAGAAGCTGCGCGAGGAAACCTATGCCTACGCCCGCGACCTCGCCGATTTCGTCTCGCCGAGCGCGATCGCGGTGATCAAGCGCCAGGTCTATGACGTGCCGTTCCAGACGCTCGCCGAAGCCACCATCGATGCCAACCGCGAGATGCAGATCGCGCTGAAGGGCAATGATTTCAGGGAAGGCGTCGCGAGCTTCGTCGAGAAGCGGCCGCCAAGGTTTACGGGCACGTGAGGGGGGAGGGTGAGTAAAAGTCCGTCTTCGCCCTTTGGGCTTCGCCGGACACCACGCTTCGCCCTCGAGGCTCCTGCGCGGCTGCGCCACGCGTAGCCCGAAGGGCGAAGCGTGGTGGAGCCAGGCGGGATCGAACCGCCGACCTCGTCATTGCGAACGACGCGCTCTCCCAGCTGAGCTATGGCCCCATCGCGGCCGGGTGTTGCTGAGTATCCCGGCCGTCAGTCGGGCGCCATTTACAGTCCCGTCCAAGGTCAAGTCAAGAACGGTGAAAGCGCGGTTTTCGGCCCGTCCCACCGGGAACTTCCCTTGTTTGCGGGGGGGTGAACCGATATCTAGGGCGTGATCCCGACCCGGCGGACCGCCCGAGCGCCCAGTGCATAGCGGTTTTCCGAAACGATCCTGCTCAAACAAGAAGCGCGATGGCGGCTCAGTCCGGTCTCGTTGCGCTTCAATCGGTTGTCTTACCCGCGAGCCCCCCTCACATGCGCGCTGTTCTCGACATCGTCATCATCATCCTCGACCTCTATGTCTGGCTGCTGATCGCCTCCGCCATCCTGTCCTGGCTGGTCGCCTTCAATGTGGTCAACACGCGCAACCAGTTCGTTTCTGCGGTGGCCGAGTTCCTCTACCGGATCACCGAGCCGGTGCTGCGGCCGATCCGCAACGTGATGCCGAATCTGGGCGGACTCGATATCTCGCCGATCATCGTGATCCTGATCATCATGTTCATCCAGCGGGTGATCGCCTATTACATCTATCCCAACGTGATCTGACCCTTTCTCGACGGGGCCTTGATGGATCCGTGGCGCTATTCCACCGAGGGCATCAGCATCGCGTTGCGTGTGACGCCGCGCGGCGGCCGCGACGACATCGACGGGATCGAGACGCTGGCCAACGGCCGTTCGGTAGTGAAGGTGCGGGTGCGCGCCATCGCCGAGGGCGGCGAGGCCAACCGTGCGGTGACTGAGCTGCTGGCCAAGGCGCTCGGCGTGCCGAAAGCCAGGGTGAAGCTGTTGTCCGGCGCCACCTCGCGGCTCAAGCAGGTCGCGGTGGACGGCGATCCGAAAGGGCTCGGCGATACATTGAGGAAGCTGACTGCGGCCAAGCCGAACCAGCAGACAAGGGACTGACATGACTGCCCGCATCATCGACGGAAAAGCCATCGCCGCCGAGCTTCGCACCCGCGTCGCCGACGAGGTCGCCCGCGTCAAGCGCGACCACCAACTCACGCCGGGGCTCGCTGTCGTGCTGGTCGGCCATGATCCCGCGAGCGAGGTCTATGTCCGCAGCAAGCACACCCAGACCCAGGCCGCCGGCATGGCCTCGTTCGAGCACAAGCTGCCGGAGGATGTGTCGCAGGCCGATCTGCTGGCGCTGATCGCTCGGCTCAACCGCGATCCCATGGTGCATGGGATACTGGTGCAGCTGCCGTTGCCGAAGTCGCTGCACACCGAGACCATCATCAACGCGATCGATCCGGCCAAGGACGTCGATGGCCTGCACCCCAACAATGCCGGCCGGCTCGCCGGAGGCTTGGCCGCGCTGTCGCCCTGCACGCCGCTCGGCTGCATCATCCTGACCAAGAGCGTGCACGTCTCGCTCGAAGGCATGAACGCGATCGTGATCGGCCGCTCCAATCTGGTCGGCCGTCCGCTGGTGCAATTGCTGCTGAACGAGAACGCGACGGTGACGATCGCGCATTCGCGCTCGCGCGATCTGCCAAAGCTCTGCGCCCAGGCCGATCTGGTCTATGCCGCAGTCGGCCGGCCCGAGATGGTGCGGGGCGACTGGCTGAAGCCGGGCGCGACCGTGATCGATGTCGGCATCAACCGCATCCCGGTGCCCGGCGGCAAGCCGAAACTGGTCGGCGATGTCGCGTTCCAGGAAGCCCTCAATGTCGCCGGCGCAATCACGCCGGTGCCCGGCGGTGTCGGGCAGATGACGGTGGCGTGCCTCCTGGTCAACACGCTGCGCGCCGCCTGCGCGATTGCCGGCCTGCCGGCGCCGGCGGTGTAGCTCTTACCTCGCCCGCTTGCGGGGAGAGGTCGGATTGCATCGTCAGATGCAATCCGGGTGAGGGGGTACAAGTCTCTCGACGTTCGCAACTCGTGGAGGGAAACCCCTCACCCCAACCCTCTCCCCGCAAGAGCGGGGCGAGGGAGCCGAGGCAGCGTGCCTATTTCTTCTTCGCGCGCTCGATGCCTTCGAGGATCAGCCTGCGGGCTTCGTCGGCGTCGCCCCAGCGCAGCACCTTCACCCACTTGCCCTTCTCGAGGTCCTTGTAGTGCTCGAAGAAGTGCTGGATCTGCTGCAGCGTGATGTCGGGCAGGTCGCTGTAGTTCTGCACCTTGTCGTAGCGCTGGGTCAGCTTCGATGACGGCACCGCGATGATCTTCTCGTCGCCGCCGGCCTCGTCCTCCATCAGGAGCACGCCGACCACGCGGACGCTCATCACCGCGCCCGGCACGATCGCGCGGGTGTTGACGATCAGCACGTCGCACGGATCGCCGTCGCCGGACAGCGTGTGCGGGATGAAGCCGTAATTGCCGGGATAGCGCATCGGCGTGTAGAGGAAGCGGTCCACCACGAGCGTGCCGGCTTCCTTGTCCATTTCGTACTTGATTGGCTCGCCGCCGACGGCAACCTCGATGATGACGTTGACGTCGTGGGGCGGATTTTTTCCGATCGATATGGCGTCGATACGCATGGATTGCTCCGCGTGGCCTCTGGAAGTTGAGAACGATGTGATTTTTTGGTTGGCGCCGCCGGGCCGCGAAACGGCTCCCGGCCCGGCCTTGAAGCCGGGCTGGCCGACGCGTGCAGCGCTGGAGGCTGGTTTAGCCTTGCTGCAGCTGCGAGAGAAGCAGGATTTTCAGTTGGCCCAGGCGAAAGCGACCTTGTCGAGCGACTTGGGGCCAAACCGCTCCGAGGAACGCGCCACCATCCGGCCGCCCAGCGCACGGTAAAACTCGGTCGCCGGCTCGTTGTCGGAGAGTGCCCAGATCACCATGCTCTTGAGGCCGCTCTGCATCAGGTCGCGGCGCGCGGAGGCGAACAGGCGCCGGCCGAAGCCAAGCCCCTGGAATTCCGGCCGCAGATAGAGCTCGTAGATCTCGCCTTCGAAATGCAGGCTGCGGGCGCGGTTGCGACCGTAATTGGCGTAGCCTGCGATCCGGTCGCCGAACACCAGCACGCTGACGCGGCTGCCCTTGCGGATGGCGCTGTCCCACCACTGCGGGCCGCGGCGATTGATCAGCTTTTCGAGTTCGGCGCCGGGGATGATTCCCTGATACGCCGAGCGCCAGGCTTCGTCATGGGTAGACGCCACCGCCGCTGCGTCTGCAGCTTTGGCCGGCCGGACCTCGATTAGCGTTGTGCTCATGCCTCTAATCAAAGCAAGTCGGCGGGCCGCCTTCAAGGTCCATCGTTAATTATCGGTTAACCTGTGGATTTTTTGCATCAGTGTGATGAAAACTTGTACCGAAAGAGGACACTCGCCGGGCTCGAGCGACCGATCGCGGATCGGGCGCTGTGCAAAGCCCGGATCGCGGGCGCCGGATGACAATGCCGCAGTTCAGAAAAAGGCTGGCCGCAGCTGATTCGCGGCCGGAATTTTACGAGCGAATCCGGCCGCAGCGCGGGTGCGTTGATCCCTCGCCGCGGTGGATTTTCGCGCCCGACCGGCCTATGGCAGCGGCGGCATCTGTGCGCGCCGACGTTGGCCTGATCATGAGCGGACTGCGATGACGCTCTACTTTCTGATCAAATATCTTCACGTGCTCGGCGCCATCGTGATCCTCGGCACCGGGACCGGCATCGCCTTCTTCATGCTGATGGCACATCGCACGCAGGATGCGGCGTTCATCGCGCGCACGGCGGCGACCGTGGTGATCGCGGACATGATCTTCACGCTGAGCGCCGTGCTGCTGCAGCCGGTGAGCGGCGGACTGCTGATGCTGTTGTCGGCAACCAGCATCGCCGAGCGCTGGCTCGCGGTTTCGCTCGCGCTCTACGCGCTGGCCGGCCTGTTCTGGGTTCCCGTCGTCTTCATGCAGATGGAGATGCGCGACCTCGCGCAGGCGGCCGTCGAAAAAGGTCTTCCGCTGCCGCCGCGTTATTTTGCGCTGTTTCGCCGCTGGTTCCTGTTCGGTATTCCCGGTTTCGGTTCCGTGATGATCATCCTCTGGCTGATGATCGCGAAACCATTTTAGCGCATGATCCGACTTCCATGAGTGACGACGCATCACACAACATCCTCGTGTTCGGCGCGTCAGGCCTGATCGGGCGCGCCATCACCGACGATCTGAGGGCGCGCGGCTTTCACGTGATCGGGGTCGCGCGGCACTTCACGCCGGCGCAGAAAATGAGCGCGGCCGATCTTGAGCTGCCCATCATGTCGATGGATGCCGCGGCGCTGACGCAGCTGCTTCGCACGCATGAGGTCGACGTCGTCGTGAACTGCCTCGGCGTGCTGCAGGATGGTCCGGGCAGCGACACAAGCGCGGTGCATCGCGACCTCGTCGCGCGGCTGTTGCAGGCGATCGCTGACAGCCACCGCGCCATCCGTCTCGTCCACATCTCGATTCCCGGTACGGCCGATGCGGACCGCACCGCCTTCAGCGCCACCAAGCGCGAGGCCGAGCGGCTGATCGCAGCGTCCGGGATTCCCCATGCGATCCTGCGTCCGGGCTTCGTCATCGCGCCGTCGGCCTATGGCGGCAGCGCCATGCTGCGCGCGCTGGCGGCGCTGCCGGTCGACCTGCCGGCCGACGAGGCGGCGACGCCGTTCCAGCCGGTCGCAGTCGAGGATATCGCCGCCACCATCGCCTGGCTTGCGGCGCGCGATGTCGCCGATGAAGCGGTGCGATCGGTGACATGGGACCTGATGCAGGAGCAGCCGATTTCGCTCGGCGGCGTCATCGCCCAGTTCCGCCGGTCGTTCGGCACGGCAAAGCATGTCCGGATCGCGACGCCGCCGTTCCTGATCGATCTCGGCGCTCGCCTCGGCGATCTCGCGAGCCGGCTCGGCTGGCTGCCGCCGCTGCGCTCCACCGCGATCGCCGAGCTGCGCCGCGGCGTCACCGGCGATCCCGCAGGCTGGATGCAGGCGACCGGCATCGTGCCGAAGACGATTACTCAAGCGATTGGCGGGCGCCCCGCGACCATTCAGGACAAATGGTTCGCGCGGCTGTTCCTGATCAAAGCGCTGATCTTCGTAAGCCTCGTGCTGTTCTGGGTCGCATCCGGCTTCATCGCGCTGGTGATCTCCTATGACGCCGCCGCCGGCATCCTGAGCGCGCACCATTTCCCGCCCGCTTTGGTCGGGCCGGTGACAGTGCTGACCAGCCTGATGGACATGGGCATCGGGGTGCTGATCGCGATCCGCCGCACCGCGGCGTTCGGCCTGATCGCAGGCATCATCGCCTCGCTCGGCTACATGGTGGGATCGGCGATCCTGACGCCCGATCTCTGGATCGAGCCGCTCGGCGCGCTGGTGAAGACGGGACCTGCGATCGTGCTGATGCTGGTCGCGCTGCTGATCCTGGATAACCGATGAGCACTTGGCCCGACGACGACGTGATCCTCTATGACGGCGTCTGCATCTTCTGCTCGCGCTGGGTCCGCTTCGTCATCGCCCGCGACACGGCACGCCGCTTTCGCTTCACGCCGATCCAGTCCGGCTACGGCACGCGGCTGGCGAAGACCTCCGGCATCGATCCTGACGACCCCGACACCAACGCCGTCGTCCATGGCGGCATCGCCTACATGAAATCCGATGCGGCGCTGACGGTGCTGAGCCATCTGCCCGGCTGGCGCTGGACCCGCGCGCTGTTCGCGGTGCCGAAGCCGCTGCGCGATGCCGTCTACAGCCTCATCGCCCGCAACCGGTACAAGATCTTCGGGAAATACGAGACGTGCTTCGTGCCCGACGCGGATATGCGGGCGAGGGTGCTGGAGTAAATGCGTTCAATCGCAGCTATTGAACGAAGCCTCATACGACAGAGGTTCGAGCGAAACTAGTTTCTCCAGCGGAGGCACCAACTCGAACATTTTTGGGGCCTTCAAGAAGTCATACAAGCGGCAAATCCGAAACTCTTTCGGTCGTTCCCTTGAGAACGAAAGCTCGTTGCGGGTCATATAGAAAGGCGCGGTTTGCGAACCGACAGTGGTCTTTACCTCCAGAAACCTCTCCTTGCCTTGAGCATCGAACGACAAGACATCGTAGCCGGCACCATCGCCATCCTCCATCGAAACCCACCTCACCTTTTTAGCAAGGTCAGCTCGATCGAGCGCCCGGAGACGCTGTCGTTCAAAATGAAAGACAATTTGCTCGCCGTCATGCCCTAACTTGCGATTCAAAAAATCACGTTCGGCGGGATTGAACTTTCGGATAAGGCGTTGAGCCGCGTTAGGACGGGGCGCCTTTTTCGCGAGGTCAGGCGGCGGCTCCAGGAAGAGCTGTGGTCGCTCGCCGATCTCGTTCGCCAGCAGCAGCTCTGGATGAAGGGCGGCGGGATGATTGGTAATGTATCGTTCGACTGCGCCCACAATTGATTTCTGAAAATGAGCCCTGGGCTTGTATCCGTTAATCCAAGGGATTTCGAGCAGCTGAAGGACTGCCGAAATGTTATGGTGTTTGAATTCGATGGAGCTGTTGCTTCGGCCGATCTGACCCACCAACACCCGTCGGTGCTGGGTCTTGTCGTAAGGTGCACGACGCATTTCGTCGTTCAGCATCGAGAAGTAGTCGGCGACGATGAGGTCGAGCTCGTCGTCTGTCCAATCTTTTCGCTCCCCTGCTGCCATGCCCGAAAAATGAACTAATCCTCTATCTGCGTCCAGTCTTCGTCAGGTCTTCGAGCCAGCCGCACCCACCACTTCCCTCGCCGCCCGCTCCCCCGAATCCCGCGCGCCGTGCGCGGTCGAGAAAAACTCCGGCGAAGTCGCTTCGCCGGCGAAGAACAGCCGCCCATTGACCGGCGCGGCCAGCACGGCGCGCTTGTCCGCGTGGCCGGGCAGAGCGTGCGAGTAGGAGCCGCGGGCGAACGGGTCGTGGGCCCAGCGGGATTCGCTGAGCGGCTTCAGCTTGCGGCGGAAATCATTGCCGAGGAAGGAGACGATCTCGTCGATGCTGTGCGCGGCGATCGCGCCGTCGCCGGCATCTTCAAGCTGTCGTGCAAAACGGCCACCGAAGAAACCTTCGATGCAGGGCTGGCCGAACGGGCGGATGTGGTAGGTGCCCATCTCGGTGCGCATGGTGGCGCCGCGCAGATTGCCTTCCTTCGGCAGCGCCTCGGGCTCGGCGAGCGCCAGCGTCACCTTGTCGGCGAGGCCGAGCGGCAGGCCGCGCGCGGCGTCGAGCTTGTCGGGCAGCGCAGGCGAAAAGCGGATCGCCTGATCGGCGATCAGGTTGGTCGGCACGGTGACGATCACCTTGTCCGCCTCAAGCGCGCCGCGCGAGGTCTCGATGCGGATGCGCTTGCCGGAGTGATCGATCAGCCTGACCTCGCAGTTCAGCGCGACCGGCACCTGCGCGCCATAGGCCGCGACCAGCGTGCCATAGCCGCGCCGCACCCGCCAATTGATGTCGGTGTCTTCATAGGCGTCGACATCGAGGATCGAGACCTGGTCGAGCTCGCTGCCGTTCACATAGGTCGAGATCGCATCGATCATCGGGTTCCAGCGGTTGCCGGGCTCGAGGTACAGGCTGGCCGGGCTGTCCTTGCCCTGCTGCGCCGCCTGCTCGATGCGGTCGTAGAATTGGTCGAGTGCGTGCGTGAAGTCGTCGCGAGCGGCCTGCGGGAACGCCTCGCCGTAGGCGCGCTCGCGCCACGGCGGCAGGTCCTTGTTGAGCTCGAAGTTGAGTTGCCGGGCGATGCCGACAAAGCTGTTCTGGTCGGCCGAATGCAGCCAGCCGCAGCCGACGTCGAACACGACGTCAGGCGCGGCCTGGATCGTATGCGCGCGGCCGCCGAGGCGGTCGCGGGCCTCCAGCACGATGGTGGAGAGGCCGGAGTCCTTCAGCGCATTCGCGGCACCGAGGCCCGCGGCGCCGGCGCCGATGATGGCAACATCGATCGTCGAGGGAAGGGAACTCATAGCCCGGCTCTAGCACGTTCGGCGCCGGGCCTGAAGCCGCCACATGCATGACTGTCATCGCCGGCGAAGGCGGGCCGCGGCGTGCTGTATGCCCCGGAAAGACCGGGGCATACAGTGAGGCTTATGCCACCGCTTAAGCTACAGCTTACGCCACCGCTTCCTTGGCCTTTTCGGCGCGCTTGCGGTCGTTCGGGTCGAGGTGCTTCTTGCGCAGCCGGATCGACTTCGGCGTCACCTCGACGAGCTCGTCGTCCTCGATATAGGCGAGCGCTTTTTCCAGCGTCATCCGGATCGGCGGTGTCAGGCGCACCGCCTCGTCCTTCGAGGTGGTGCGGATGTTGGTGAGCTGCTTGCCCTTCAGCACGTTGATCTCGAGGTCGTTGTCGCGGGTGTGCTCGCCGACGATCATGCCCTTGTAGACCTTCCAGCCCGGCTCGATCATCATCGGGCCGCGGTCCTCCAGCTTGAACATCGCATAGGCCACCGCTTCGCCCTGGTCGTTGGAGATCAACACGCCGTTGCGGCGGCCCTGGATCTCGCCCTTGTAGGCGGCATAGCCGTGGAAGATGCGGTTCATGATCGCGGTGCCGCGGGTGTCGGTGAGCAGTTCGCCCTGGTAGCCGATCAGGCCGCGGGTCGGCGCGTAGAACACCAGCCGCAGGCGGTTGCCGCCGGAGGGGCGCATCTCGATCATCTCGGCCTTGCGCTCGCTCATCTTCTGCACGACGACGCCGGAATGCTCTTCGTCGACGTCGATGACGACTTCCTCGATCGGCTCCTGCCAGGCGCCGGTCGCCTCGTCCTTCTGCAGCACAACGCGCGGGCGCGACACCGAGAGCTCAAAGCCCTCGCGGCGCATGGTCTCGATCAGGATCGCCAGCTGCAATTCGCCGCGTCCGGAGACTTCCATGGAATCCTTGTCGGCGGCTTCGACGACGCGCAGCGCGACATTGCCCTCGGCCTCGCGCATCAGGCGGTCGCGGATCATGCGCGAGGTCACCTTGTCGCCTTCGGTGCCGGCGAGCGGCGAGTTGTTGACGATGAACGACATCGAGACCGTCGGCGGATCGATCGGCTGCGCCGGCAGCGGCGTCTCGACGGTGGGATCGCAGAAGGTGTCGGCAACGGTGCCCTTGGTGAGGCCCGCGATCGCGACGATGTCGCCGGCCTCGGCCTCCTCGAGCGGGGTGCGCTCAAGGCCGCGGAAGGCGAGGATCTTGGTCAGGCGGCCGCTCTCGATCAGCTTGCCGTCGGCGGACAGCACCTTGACCTGCTGGTTCGGCTTGATCGAGCCCGAGGAGATGCGGCCGGTGATGATGCGGCCGAGATAGGGGTTGGCCTCGAGGATGGTGCCGATCATGCGGAACGGACCTTCCTCGACCTTCGGCGGCTCGACGTGGCGCACGATCAGGTCGAACAGCGGCTGCATGCCGAGGTCCTTCGGACCCTCCGGGCTTTCCGCCATCCAGCCCTGCTTGGCCGATCCGTACAAGATCGGGAAGTCGAGCTGTTCCTCGCTGGCGTCGAGCGCCGCGAACAGGTCGAACACCTCGTTGATGACTTCGGTCGGGCGCGCGTCGGGACGGTCGACCTTGTTGATCACGACGATCGGCTTCAGCCCGATCTTGAGCGCCTTCGACACCACGAACTTGGTCTGCGGCAGCGGGCCCTCGGCGGCGTCGACCAGCACCAGCGCGCCGTCCACCATGTTGAGGATACGCTCGACCTCGCCGCCGAAATCGGCGTGGCCGGGGGTGTCGACGATGTTGACGCGGATGTCCTTCCACTGCACCGAGGCGGCCTTGGCCAGGATGGTGATGCCGCGCTCGCGCTCCAGGTCGTTGGAGTCCATGGCGCGCTCGGTGACCTTCTGGTTCTCGCGGAAGGTGCCGGATTGCTGCAGCAGGCGGTCGACGAGGGTGGTCTTGCCGTGGTCGACGTGGGCGATGATGGCGACGTTGCGAAGGTTCATGGCTCTTCTTCTGGTCGTGCAATGGTCAGATGCGCGATCTCGCCGGACCAGTTTGGCCGGCCGCTCGCTCGCGTGGCCCATTCGGGCCCGGATCACGCTCATACCCAAGAAATTTGACGGGGACGCATCACCCCAAAAAGGAAGCCCGGTCAGAGGACCGGGCACCTTGCGCGTTGCGGCGCAATATAGTCAGAAAACGCCAAAAAACAATGATTTATTGGCTGTTTGGAGGGCTGATTTTCGCTCCAAAAGCGGGTTTTGAGGGGCTTTCAGGTCTTACTTCCGGGTAATCGCGAACACGATCAGGCCAAGCCCGCCCAGCGCCACCAACATCACGAACATGGTGATGGGGTCGCCGCCGGCCCCGGCACCCATCTTGGCGTTGAGAATAGCGCACAGGACCCCCGGGATCAGCAGGATCATCCCCACCGCCAGCATCAGGGCGGTCAGGCAGCCGTTGCGCTGCCCGGGTTCCGGAGGCCTGTATGGCGGTGGTGTGTCGGACATGCGTCGTCGAATGGTCCGTCAGCGCCTTCCCGTGATCGCGGCGCGGATCAGCATCACGCCGGCAAAGCAGACCGCGAGCCCGAGCAGGATCAGGAAGAGAATGGAGGGATCGGTTTTCGACTCGCTCAGGACGCCGAACCCGAACAGCAGGGCGCAGAGCCCGGGCAGCAGCAGGACCAGCCCGAACAGCACCATGAACGCCGTCGCGCAGCCGCTGCGTGGCGATGGTGGCGGCGGGGCGTGTTTGTAGGGTGGCTCCGGTGGTGCAGGCGGGATGGGCGGTGGATTGGTCTCGCTCATCGCGGCACCTCCTCGCTTTGCCGGGCTTCACGGTAGGTCTGGCCGGCCAGCGCGGCGCGGATGCCGTCGATCTTTCCGTCACGGTAGAACAGATTGTAGGTGTCGAACGGGATGATCGCGCCGCTCTCGGTGACGAAGTGGATGCAGCTTCGCTTGACGTTGCCGACACAGAAATTGAAGCGGTCGAGAAACTGCACGATGGTGACGCGGAACACGTTCTCGTAGGTCAGCCCCGCCGGCACCTCGAAGCTCGGCAGGCAGCACAGCAATTCGCAGACCCGCTCCGAGGTGTTCAGCGGCCCCGACGACAGCGAGAACAGGTCGACAAACTTCTCCCGCAACACCGGATATTTCTCCGGGCTGATGGTGTTGGGCATCACGGCGATGAGCTGCTCCTGCGGGATCAGCGAGGTCAGCGGCAGCACCTTGTCGCCGTTGCGCAGGCCGTAGCCGATCGAGATGCTCTCGGGATTGCAGGGCAACGGGATCATGTCGTCAGCGCCGAACACCCCGGTCTCGATCACGCGCCGGCGGATCTCCGACAGCATGATGCGGTCGGTGTCCTTGTTGAAATGCTCGTTGCGGCCGGCATCCTGCACCGGCTGCAGCGTGACGCCGCGGACGCATTTCCAGGTCAGTGCGTGACGGACGATGTCGCCGATCTCTCCGTCATTGACGCCGCGCTTGATGGTCGCGACCAGCGTGGTCGAGACGCCCTCGCGCTCGAGATTCTCCAGTGCCTGTTGGCGGATTTTTCGCAAATCCGCGCCGCGCAGATTGACCAGCGCCTCGCGCTGCAGCGAATCGAACTGCAGATAGACCTCCAGCCCGCGCTTGTTCTCGGCGAGCTTCGCCACGAAGTCGGGCTCGCGCGCGATTCTGAGGCCGTTGGTATTGATCATGACATGGCGGATCGAGCGGGCGCGCACCGCATCCAGAATGGCGAAGAAATCCGGATGCAGCGTCGGCTCGCCGCCGGAGATCTGCACCAGGTCGGGCTCGCCCTCGCTCGCGACCAGCGCGTCCAGCATCTTCTCGATCTTCGCCAGCGGCGTGAAGCCGGTGCGCGCCGGCGAGGAATCCGCAAAGCACACCGGGCAAGTCAAATTGCAATGCTCGGTAATCTCGATCAGCGCCAGGCAGGAGTGCTGCTCGTGGTCGGGGCACAGCCCGCAATCATAGGGGCAGCCGAATTCGGTGTGGCGCTGGAACGCGAGCGGCCGGTCGCCGGGCTTGATGAAATCCTTGCACAGCCGCCAATAGGCCGCATCCGTCGAGACCAGCGTCGACTGCACGCCATGCTGCTTGCAGCGCTTCTCGTACCAGACCTCGTTGCCTGATATCTGGATCTTGGTCGGCACCAGGGCCAGGCAGGTTTCGCAAAGCGACTGGGTCTGGCCCCAGAAGATGTAAGGGCGTGCCTTACGCAGCGGCGCGTTCATGCTTCAAGCTCACATTCGGCGCCGTCGCCAGCATGACGGCGGCATAAATCATGACAAACAGCGACAGCAGGTGAAACAGCGACAATGGTCCGATCAGCGCGCCATAGGGCTTGATGAACTCCCACAGGAAGCGCTGCAGCCCGTAGTAGAACAGCACGAGGTAGAATCCGTTGGTGATGACGGCGGCATTTGGGTTCAATACGGCCCAGACATAGAATGCCGCGAACCCCGCCATCGCCAGGCTCTCGTAGAGCTGCACCGGGTGGCGCAGCACGCCGTCGCCGAAATCATGGCCCCAAGGCAGCGTGGTCGGCGTGCCATAGGTGAAATCCTCGAGACCCGCGAAATAGCAGCCGAGACGGCCGACCGCGACGCCGATCGCAAGCGGCAGCGCGAACCGCGCGCCGGTGCGCAGCGAAATCCCGTGCCGCCATTTGTAGAGCTCGATCGCGACGATGCCGCCGGCCAGCGCGCCCTCGACCGAGCGGGCGACGCCCGCCATGCCCGAGAACCACAGGTTCAGCGTGCCGAAGATGTAGGCGCCGATCCCGGCGCCGAACACCAGCGCGGCGATGTAGGACAGCTCGAAGGATTGCCGGGGGAATTGCAGCCCGCGCCGGTGCGACAGCCACCACATGGCGAGCGCGGCCGCGCTCCATGCTGCAACGTCGAAGACGGCGTGAAGTTCAGCCCCACTCATGAGGCGAGTGTAGCGTGATTTTCGCGGTCCGCGATAGCGACTTCCCGATTGCAATGGCGGAGCGAGGTTATCAACCGCCTGGGAGCGGCGAGCTGATGGACCACGCCGGCGACGCGGGCCCGCGCAACACTACCAAGGCTGTAACCGCGCCAGAACGGATATAGCCGATGTTACGGCGTCCATCCGAAGCGCTATATCCGAACTGACGGCTGGGCTTTCGACCTTCCCAGGATGACATTCTGTCCGGAGTGCAGAACCCGTCCCGATTGCGCGGAGCGATTGCGATGAGGAAGGCTACGATGGATTTTTCGCGGATGTCGGATGGGATCCGGCTGCATCACGCCTCTCATCGCCACGATGGGCACGATGGTGACGACGAGTCGGGTCCGGCACCGAGCAGCCCGTTTGCAGGGCTCGATGCACATCCCGCGACCCCGAATTCCCCGCCCCATGACTCTGGCCCAGGCCAATCCGACCATCCCACCGCGTCGGGGGTCGGCACCGGCGGCCACGTCGGCAACCACACTGCGGCGAGCCTGGATGCTTCGGCAACGAAGCCTGCTGCCGGCGCATCCCATTCCGCGACGGGCATCGCTTCGATCGAGAGCGGGGCGAACACCGCCGGGAACGGCGGAGACGGTTACTTTTACGGAGGTATCATTCACGCATCCCTGTTGATCTATGAACCGATCAACATTTCGGTGAGTGTGGGATACGGCTCGGCCGCCGTGGCCAACCAGTCCAACGATTTGAGTGTCGATCAATCCGCCTTTCAGATGGCCGGCGTCGGCGGACATGGTGGGAATGACAACCTTGCATCGGGAGGCAGCATCAGTGCTTCCCTGGGCTCCGGCGTGATCGGGAGCGGCGACAACGGCGCCGGAAACGGCGGCAGCGGCTATTTCTCGGGTGCGTTGGTGGACGCTCCCGTGGTGATCTATCATCCGATCAATATTGCGGTGGCGAGTTCAGGCGGCACGGCCTATGCAAGTCAATCGAACACAGTCGACATCGATCAATCGGCTACGCAGATCGCGGGCGTCGGCGGAAGTGGCGGAAATGGCAATGTGGCCTTCGGCGGCAGTATCATCACGCTCGACCCCAGTTGGGGATCAAGCAACGGAGGAAGCGTCTGGGACGTTCAAACGGGCGGGAGTCAGGCCGGCAATGGCGGCGACGGCGCGTTCTACGGGAGTCTCGTGCATTCCTCGATCTTAGTTTACGACCCGATCAACATCGCAGTCGCGGGCTATGGCTCCAACGTTCATTCAGTCCAGACGAATGACGCCGACGTGGATCAATCGGTAATTCAGATCGCCGGCATGGGCGGGCACGGCGGCAATGGCAACGCCGCGACGGGCGGCCATGCAAGCCTTCCTTCCCACGGCTTGTGGGGCGGCTCCGACGCGATTGCGACCGGCTCGAACGGCGCAGGCAACGGCGGCAACGGCTATTTTGCCGGCAGCCTGATCGATGTCAGCGTCGCGATCTATGCACCCATCAATATCGCAATCGCGGGGCCCCATTCGACGGCCGTGGCCGATCAGGTCAACAACGTGCACATCGACCAGAGTGCGGTCCAGATTGCCGGACTTGGTGGGGACGGCGGCTACGGCAATCTCGCGCTGGGTGGCGATCTTTCCGCCCATCTTCTGTCGGATCTTCACCTGTTGGCATAGCGGAACATCGCACCGCTCGCGCAGGCCGGTCGCAAGGTAGCGGACTCCCTGCGCATGCAAATCTCGCGCAGAGTCGTCCTCCCCGATGTTTCGAGCTCCGATGTTGCGCGACGAATGTCATACTTTCGTACGTAGGTCGACCAACCCGGATGGTGTCCGATTTGACATCTATCGGCAGCGCGCATCGCCGGATCAGACTCGCCCGTGTGCGTCCGCCTGATCGGGATGGATGACGCACGACAGCCAACACAAGGACGGAGGCTCAAATGTTGCCCAAGGCGATCAGCATCTCGGATTCGATCGAATTCAAATCGATCAACACCGGTGGTCAAAGTGTCGGAAATGGCGGCGACGGTACCTTCAAGGGAGCTATCATCAGCAAGCCGACCCTCAACTTCGATCCAACCAACAAGGCAGAAGGCGCCGATGTGCATGTGAACACCGGCGACCACGTCACTCAGACGGCAGATTGGGACGCCGGCGGCGCAAACGCGACGGCCTCGGTGTTTGCGAAGGCCCACGGCGGAAGCGCCGAGTCGAACGGAAGCCAGAAATCCTACAGCGGCCACGATACCTCCAAGGTATATGCCCATACGGATGCCACTCAGATCAACAAGCTCGCGGTGGACCAGCACCAGGATGTCCTGGCTGGCATCGGCGGCAATGGCGGAGACGGCAACGCCGCGCTGGGTGGAGAAGTGAGCTTCCACCTCGATACATTCTGACCATCGGCTCGTCCGACCGTGGCGGGACCGGCGGCCATTGCTGCCGGTCCCGCAGTTCAAGCCGATGCCCCGCCGATGCCTTTCTTGGCAGATCGCGTTGGCCGTCGGGCAAGTGCGCCGGACTTCGATTTCAGGCGGTGACGATCATGCTGATGCCGCCCATTCGGTTGCCTGTCCTGCCGCAGATCTCGACGCCACTGCACGCGGCCCTTTGGTCCTGTGCGGGACCGCTTGGTCTCGTATTCGCGTATAGCTGCAGCTACAACCTGCTTTTGTTTGCGCCCTCCATCTACCTTCTTCAGATCTACGACAGGGTGTTGTCGAGCAGGAGCGGCGACACGCTGCTCCTGCTCACGCTCATTGTCGCGATCACGGTCGTGGTCGGCGGCGTGTTCGATGCCTTGCGGCGCGCTGTCCTGGGTCGCCTTGGCGCCTGGCTCGACGATCGGCTCCGTCCTTGCGTGCTTTCGGCCAGCCTCGAATCCGCGTTTCGCAGCGATTGGACGCGGGCGTCGGACGCATATCGGGATCTCACCGTGCTGCGCCAGTTCATCGATTCCGGCGCATGTCCGATGCTGTTCGACGCACTCTGGGCGCCCCTGTTCCTCCTGGTCCTCTTTCTCATCCATCCCCTGCTTGGCGTGGTGGGCGCCTGCTGTGTGGCTTTCCTCTTCGCTCTCACGGTTGCCGGAGATCTGGTTACCGAGGACGTTCTGCTCAGATCCGGCGCCGCGCTGTCCAGAAGCTACGGTCGCCTCCAGGCCGCCGCAGGCAACATCCACATGATTCGCGCCATGGGAATGCTCGATAGCGCTGCGCGCACGATCTACCATGACGCGCAGGAGGCACGCAGAGAGCACGATGTGGCAGTCCGGCGAAGCGAGTTCGTGATGCTGGTCACCAAGCCGGTCCGCGCGCTGTCGCAGGTGTTGATAATGGGAGCTGCCGCGTGGCTTGTCCTCGATCACGGAAAGAGCCCGGCGATCATTTTTGCTTCGACACTGATGTTCAGCCGCGCGCTCGCGCCGGTCGAAAGTGCGATCGCAGGCTGGAAGTCACTCAGGACGGCCGTGAGTGCCTGTCAGCGGCTCGGCGCGGTTCTCGCCGCGTCCCCGGCCGCCGGACAGCAGGATCCGGAGGTTTCGCAGCGGCAAGCGTCGAGCGGTCTCATTGTCGACAACGTCAGCGTGAGGCTATCGGGGACCAACCACCTTTTGCTGAACGGTGTCTCGTTCACGCTCGCGAGCGGAGAATGCCTTGGCATTATCGGTGCGTCCGGGTCAGGCAAGTCCCTGCTTGGCCGGGTGATTGCCGGGCTGTCGACGCCAACTCATGGCTGTGTCCTGCTCGACAATACCGACGTCTCGCTGCTTCGCGAGGGCCCAAGCGGTCACCGTCTCGGTTATCTCCCCCAGGACATCGACCTGCTCGGCGATACGATAAGCGATATCATCGCACGGCTCGATCATGCCGATCGGCGGAAGGTCGTGGAAGCGGCCAAGCTGGTCGGAATTCACGAGGCGATCATGCGCCTGCCGAACGGGTACGACACGGTGCTTCACCGTGAGAAATCCTTCTCGCGCGGATATCGGCAGCGCCTCGGTCTTGCCCGGGCCTTTTTCGGCGGTCCACGCCTGATCGTTCTCGACGAACCGAATGCCAGTCTCGATTACGGCGGCGAGCGAATGCTGCTGGACGCTATCGAGCGCATGAAGCTCGCCGGTGTCATCCTGGTCGTCGTCACTCATCGTATGGGTCTCCTCGCAGCCACAGACAAGATTGCCATTATGGAAGAGGGGGCGGTCGTCGCTTTCGGCGACAGCGAGGAAATCTTTGAGCGGCACCTGAATCGACCCCAGGTTACATCGCGGATTGCGCCATGATCCGGAATCCTCTCACCATCTGGAAGCTTCCCACGATATCGAGGCTACCCACGATCTGGGACCGGCTCGTGCGAACGCCGGCAAGCCCCCCGCTCGCCGGACGGCTCGGAGTCGTGGTTACCGCGATCGACGATTTCGAGCCCCTCGAATATCCATGGTGTGCGACCCCGACACCCATCTCTCCGCGTAGACGGCTTCGCGGTATCACCCTGGCGGGCAACCTGCTGGTGCTCTGCTTCATGCTGGGGCTTGGCACATGGGCGTGCCTCGCGCCTCTCGAGAGCGCCGCGATCGCTTCCGGCGTCGTGGAATCAGAATCGAGCCGCAAGACGATTCAGCACCTGGAAGGCGGGATCGTCAGGAAGATCCTGGTTTCGGACGGCGATATCGTGCGAAGCGGACAGACGTTGATCGCGCTGGACGACACCCGGCCCGGTTCGGAGGTGCAAAGCCTTCAAGGCCAGTTGTGGGATGCAATTGCTCGTGCCGCACGGCTTCAGGCCGAGCAGCAGAACTTTGAGAGCATCGCAATCCCGAGCGCGCTGGAACAGGACAGCAAGCGAAATGGGGTGGCCGCCGCCGCGGTATCGGCGCAGCAGTTCATTTTTCAGGCGCGCCGGCAGGTTCATGAGTCGCAGCTTGCGGTCATTCGCGAGCGGAGGCTTCAAGTCGAGAGGGAGATCGAAGGTCTCAAGGCTCAGCAGACCGCCACCGGGCAGCGGGTCGACATCGTCCGGGAAGAACTGGATATGGTCACGACGCTCGTGAACAAGGGACTCGAACGGCGGCCGCGGCTTCTGAACCTGCAACGTGAACTGGCCGACGTTGAGGGTCGTCGCGGCGAGATCACCGCGCAGATTTCTCGCGCCGGGCAGGTCATCAGCGAGCAGCAGGCCACATTGTTCAAGCTCGAGAGCGATAGGCAGAACGAGATCGCACAGTCGCTTCGTGAAGCACAGAACCAGATATTCCAGCTCCGCGAGCGGTTGCTTGCGGCCAGGGATCAGCTATCGCGAACGGAGGTGAAGGCGCCCGAGGACGGCGTGATAACCGACTTGCGGATTCATACAGCGGGCGGCGTCATCGGGGCGGGTGCTCCGCTCATGGAGCTGGTGCCCCGGCAAGACCGCCTCATCGTGACCGCCCGCCTGAGGCCGGAGGACATTGATGTGGTTCATCCCGGCCTGAATGCCGAGGTGCATCTCGTGCCGTACAATCAGCGTCGCGTACCGCGCCTGAAGGGCATCGTTGTGCACGTATCGGCAGACCGGCTACTCGACAAGCGTACCGACCAGCCATACTACGCGACCAAGATCCGGATCGACGACGCGCAGATCGCCGCAAACGACTTCCAGATCGTCCCCGGTATGCCGGTTCAAGTGTTCATCACCACGGGGCGCGGTACCGTCGCACTTTACGCGCTCAGGCCCCTGCTCGACAGCTTCCGCGGTGCATTCAGAGAGGATTGATCCCCCTCAGGGTGACTAGGTCTCCGGCATTGGGGCTGCACCCGGGTCGTGATCGCGATTCTGCGCGAGCGACCGGCCGCGCCAGCGGAGGACCGCTTCCGTGCGATTGTGAGCGGCACATTTCCTCATGATATGCTGAATGTGCATTTTGACGGTGCTTTCCGAGAGCTTCAATTTGGCTGCGATCAGCTTGTTGGGCAGGCCGAGCTCCAATTCCGCCAGAACGTGCTGCTCTCGAGGGGTGAGATCGCTCCTGTCGATGACCGCCCTGGCTGCCTCGTTCATCAGATATGCGGACGCAAGCCCGCGCGCGTCCGGCGGATCGAAACCCGGCATCCTGTTCATTTCGGCGACCGGCAACGGCCTGTAGACGCCGCCGACAAGAACAAGGCGCAGGCCGGCTATGACGACCTCGATTGGTAGCGAGGTGGGAAGAAAGCCGCGAACACCCCGCTGCATCGCGGCTTGTGCGGTCGGCTCGTCGTCATGGTTTGACAGGATTGCGACGGCAGCATTGGGACAGTACTCGGCCACGAAGGCGAGATCGTCCTCGACCGAGGGATCGCCGATGGGCTTGTCCGCGATACTCAGCAGCACCAGACGAATGTCGCGGGCTGACATGCAGTCCAGGCCTCGGACCGTTGCCATGTCGAGGATCTCGAAGTCGGCCAATTCCCGTCTGAGGACGTTGAGAATACATGTGCGCGGCAACAGGTGCGGCTCGATGATCACCAGAACCGGTACGTGAAGCGCTCCATTGAGCCGTTTTGAGGAGTCCGTTATGTCGTCCATGATTTCCTCGGAATGAAAAGAATTTCTGCGACAGTTCCATCGATCCGTATTGCGCATTTACCGTTGCGGCATTCATCCTGAATGCATCATCACGCGCAGCCCCGACATCAGGATCGCATCCATTGCGGGATAGCCTGGCGCCTCGGTGGAAATTCTTTCCGATCAAATCATTTGAACGCGCGCCGTGGCGCGGTCGACGCATCCCCTATTTGCAGATATTTCGATACGCCGTTGACGCCGCCGACCCCGACTTGCCGTCGACGACATACGCTTCATCCTCCTTCACAAGATACAGAAACGGCCTTCCAGTCTCTCCGCCCGACGCAGTTCTTCCTTTCACGCGCCCGCAAATCGTATCCACGGCGCGTCCGAACGTGTTCTTTCGCATGGCGCGCTTCATGTCGCTGAATTCGGCCGATCCCGGATCCTCTATCTGCGCTGCAATCGTGACCTTCGCTTTGGTGAGGACAGGATCTGCTGTGCCCGCGGCGTGTTCGGGTGTCGGGACGTTGATCCTCGTCCGCGGGGACGCCGCCTTGGCGAGGTCGGGCGGTCCGTGTTTCTTCGATGATGGTCTCCTGCCGGATTTTGCCGGGGTTGCAGAATTCGATTTCACGATCGCAGGCGCTGGCGCTAACGCCGCCGGCATTGGCTCTGTGGGTCGGGCGACTGCAACCTTGTCGAAACAGGGTCTTGACCCACACCCAAGGAAATACCCTCGGGAAGGCGCGAACCAGCCAAAGCCGACCAGGATTCCTGCCAGCGCTCCGACAAAAAGCAGTCCCATCCGATTCCCCTCCTCGGGAGCTCGGCTCGCACTCATAACTAGGACTAATTCCGCGCTGGTGATCCTATCTGTTGCGCAAAAGCGTTAAGCGCTCATTAAGCGCGCGGGCTTGGGGCGATAGGACGACCCCTACGGCGATGTCGGGTTTAGCGGGCTTCCGGAAGCATGGCGGATGCGATGAATTATAAGTACACACCCTAGTTCGCCGGGTTGTCCTCGCTTGGATACACGCCGCGCAGCACTTCCTCGAAATGATCCTTGACGGCGTCGTTGCACAGGCAGGAGCGCTGCCGCAGCTTGTCCGCGTCGCGGATCACGATCGCGCCGCGGCGCGTTTCCAGCACGCCTTCCGCCTTGAAGTTCTGGATCACGCGGCTGGTGTAGCTGCGGCCGACGCCGAGCAAAGTCGAGAGCTGTTCATGGGTAAGCGGCACCATGCCGTTGCCATTGGTGCGCTCCATCGCCGAGATGATCCATTTCGCCGCGCGCTGCTCGATCGAATGGATCGCGTTGCAGGCGGTCGACTGGAAAATCTGCGCCAGCATGCAATCGGCATAGCGCGCGAAGATGTTGCGCACGGAGATCGACTTCAGCTTGGCGGCGTCGAGCTTGCTGATCGGCAGCCGCGCGAACGGGCCGCCGAACTTGACGGTGATGCGGGTATAGGCCGGCAGGAAGCCCTGGCTGACGATGCCGCCGACCGCGCCCTCGCGACCGACCAGGATGGTCTCGACATCGCGGCCGTCCTCATTGGGCACCATGTACGAGACGAGGCTCGGCCCACACGGGAAATGCACGGTCTGAACATCATCGCCGGGGCTGTAGAGCAGGTCATTGGCCTGCGTGTCGATCAGCCCCAGATGCGGTGCGATCAACTGGTAATCGGCGTCGTTCAGCCGGCGCAAAAGATTGTTGAACGGCCGGTCACTCGTCCCGGCCAACTCGGTCCGTTTCGCGATCATGGGAAATTCCTGAAAACCCAACCCGACAATAATCGAAAGGTTCCCGGATTTATGTTCACTAGTGAACAGACGGCGCGGCCCGCGATGTGATGGTTTCACCTCGGGAACAGCCGGCGTGCTCTCAGGCGCCGGTCGCGGGCCATTCGGCCGGAGCGATCCGGTCTCTCATCCATGCCTTGGAGCGTTTTCGAGCGAAGTGGACATCGGTTCGCGTGAAGAAAACGCGTCAAGACAAGAAGCTCTAGCAAACGGAAACTGGCACGCCCATGGACTTCGCCCCCAATGCCGGCATGCCCGGCGATGTCCTCGTGGTCGAGGACGATCCGATCATCTCGCTCTATTTCGAGGACACCATCCTCGGCTTCGGCGCCCGCACGGTGCGCACCGCTGCGAACGTCGCCCGCGCGCTCGAGCTGATCGCCGAACGCGCGCCGGATTTCGCGCTGCTCGACGTCGGCCTCGTCAGGGGCGAGAAGACCTTCGCGATCGCCGAGCGGCTGGATGCGCTCAAGGTGCCGTTCGCGTTCGTCACGGGTTATGGTGCGGACATCCGGCTGCCGGCATCGCTCGCCGACAAGCCGCGGCTGACCAAGCCGTGCTCGAGCGAGGCGCTGGAGGCGGCGCTGCGAAGGCGACAGTGACGGATTGCGGGGCTTCGGCCCTCGCCGCCGCCGCGTTCGTCGTCTACGATCCGGTGCGTCGGATTCGGTGACGAATCGGGAAGCCGTCATGGCGAACAGGACATCTGCTGCTGTGCCCGCAGCAGTGCTCTCTCTTGGGCTGTTCCTCGCGCCGGGTGCAATGCATCCGATCGCCGGTTTCGTGTCGCCGGCGATCGCCGAGCCGGCCGCGCTGACGAGCGCGCAGTCGGCTGCCCGCGAAACCTACGACAATGCCCTGCGGAATTTCGAGGCCATCCTGCGCCAGCGCCGCGCGCAGATCGATTCGAAGCAGCCGCTGCCCGACTTGCCGGGCCAGGCGATCTATCTGGCCCGTGTCGAGATGATGAGCGCCTACAAGGACCTCACCGATGCGCTTCCGTCCAGGATTGGAAGACCCAACAGGTTCGGAATCCCCCCGGCCTACTTCAACGCCGACAATGAGCCGCTGCTCGATGACTACAGGAAGCTCTTCGACGTCATGGAGGCGCCGCCCGCCGGTGCGCAAACATCCGATACGCCATTCAAGGACGTGGTCGATCTGGCGACGGTGATCGCGCGGGCCAAGGGTCTTGACGCCGCCGACGCCGCGGTCGCGGGCCGTATCAGCCTCGGCCTCTTCTTTGCCGAAACGAACGGCAAGCAGAATGCGGGCAATGCACGATCGAACACCTATAAAGGAAGCCTGCAGACCGGCCCGTCCGAGGATCGCGACGGCCGAAGGAAGTGGGCCGCCATCAAGGGGTCGATCGCGACGCTCGATCCTGCGCTGAGCCGTCGCGACGACCGGGAAGAGGCACGGGTCGGCAACCTCGACCACAGGTTCAATCACTGGACCGCCGTGCGGGACGGCCTCATGAACGCGCACGCCGAACTTTTCCCGCAGGTCGCGGCGATCCAGAAAGCGCTGCCGGACCCGATCGATCAGATGAAGGTCTTTGAGCTGATCCAGATCATTCCCACGCCGACCAGGGCAGCGCTCAAATCGGGCAACCTCGTCGGCTACGGAATTTCCGATCCCAGGATCATGCGATATCTGCGCAACAACAGCGTCTTCGCGTTCGGTCGGGCCGACCGGGCAAGAACATCCGCGACCTTCCGCGAGATCCTCGATGCGATGTGGCTGTTCAACGCCAAGTTCGAGCAGGCGCTTGCCAAGTTCAAGCAGATCAAGTCGGGCAAGCCGGGCTGAGGAGGAGTTGATCGCTCGGCCGTCAGGGTGGACCGAGCAGCGCCCATCGCGGCTCGCAGAATTCCTTCACGGCGGAAGCGACGCTGCTGCTGATGAGGTTTTGGCGCTCGGGCGAGTTCATCTCGCGTTCCTCGTCCCGGTTGATGATCGAGCCCGCCTCCAGCAGGATCGCGGGCATCGCGGTCTTTCTCAGCACGATGAGTTCATCATTGCTGTAGACGCCGGTATCCTTGTTCAGCAACGGGTGCTGGTAACGACCCATGATAGCCTGGCTGTATTGCTCGGCATAATGCAGGCCCTGGGCCTTCAGTTCCCCGGCGACCAGTTCGGCGAACCGGAGGCTGGTCTTGAAGTCCGGATTGTCCCGGGAGACGAACACGGAGTAGCCGCTGAAGCGGTCGCTGAAGTGGCTTTTCTTGCCCTCGAACTCCCAGTCCTCGAGCATCTTGTTGGGCACGGAGTCATGGTGGATCGACATCAGCAGATCCGCGTGCAGATTGTTGGCGGCGGCGACCCGCTTGAAGAGGCTCGGTCTCGCTTTGCCTTCGGTCAGCAGCAGCCTGGTTTCGGCAAAGCCTTCGGCTTTCAACCTCTCCTCGATCAGCTTCGCAAGGCGCAGGTTGAAGGTGAACTCGGCAACATTCCGCGCGCTGATCGCGCCTTCCGATTGCGCGGTATGTCCGACATCCAGCACGATCCGGAACGTCGCGGGATCGCATTTGGCAGCGGCCGGCTTGAGAGCTGAAAGCGGCAGGGTGACTGGCCCAAGGGCGGCCAGCCGCATGGCGCGGTGCCTGGGCGGAGCGCGGTGCCTTGCCAATTTGCCAACCCTTGTCGCCTTCGCGCGCTTCGGCGACTTGGCATGCTTGGGTGAGCTCCTGAAGAGATCGGGCAGCCAGCCGGCATCGCTGGCTTCGATCGGCAGCAGCGCGAACACTGCGATCGCGACGACCAAAAAGCGGCGAGGCCGAAACCTCGCGACGATACCACCGAGCACGCGAAAGAATTCGCAGCGCCTCATGCTCCGCCCCTCCGGGCCCCCAGCATAACGGCTCTGACATCGGTACCGGAAGAGGCCGGGAAGGTCCATCCCCGGCAATCGCGTTGCCTCGCCTTGGAGGCAAGGCCGTCAAGACAAAGAGTCCGGTTCCGCCGTGGCTGTGACCGAACTAGACCGGCTTCGGGTCGAGCGTGATCGCCCACAGCTCGGCGTCGACGCGGTCGCGTAGGCTCACCATCATCTGCCCGCTCTTGCCGTCGATCTTGACGTGGCCGAAGAACTGCATGCCCGCCGACGGCGGCAGGTTCTGGTTGCCTTCGCCCGGCGCCTTGATGAACTTCACCTCGGGGCCGAAGGTGTTGTCGAGCTCGTTCGGACCGAACGTGCCGGCATGCAGCGGGCCGGAGACGAATTCCCAGAACGGATCGAACTCCTGGAACTGGGCCTTGTTCGGGTTGTAGTAGTGCGCGGCGGCGTAATGCACGTCGGCGGTCAGCCACACCGTGTTGACGATTCCCGCGGTCTTGATGAAGCGCAGGATATCGGCGATCTCGAGCTCGCGGCCGCGCGCCGGGCCATCGCCCTGCGCAAAGGCTTCCGAGCCCTTCTTGTTGGCCGCATCGTCATAGACGATCAGCGAGAGCGGCATGTCGGAGGCGATCACCTTCCAGGTGGCGCGCGAGTTGAGCAGCGCGCGCTTGAGCCAGGCCATCTGGTCCGGGCCGATGAAATAGGCGTCGGGGCCGTATTGCTCCTGCAGGTTCGGGCCGTTGGAGCCGCGATAGCTGCGCTCGTCGAGCATGAAGACGTCGAGATGCGGACCGTAGCTCAGCGTGCGATAGACGCGGCCCGGCTCGACGATGCTCTCGCGCATCGGATACATCTCGTGGAAGGCCTTTGCCGCGCGCGCCGCGAGCACGGTGATGTCGCGCTCCTTGTAGGCCGCCGGCAGCTGTTTCGACAGCGACCAGTTGTTGGTCACCTCGTGATCGTCCCACTGCACGAAGATCGGCACCTCGGCATTGAAGGCGCGGACGTTGTTGTCGAGGAAGTTATACTTGTGGGCGGCCCGGTATTCGTCGAGCGTCTCGGCGACCTTGGCCTTCTCGGGTATCGTAACGTTCTTCCAGATCTTGCCGTCGGGAAGCTTCACCTCGGAGGGGATCACGCCGTCGGCGTAGATCGTGTCGCCGGAGTGCAGAAGGAAATCCGGAGCGTGCTTCTTCATCGCGGCGAAGGTGATCATGCCACCGTCGTCGGGATTGATGCCCCAGCCCTGGCCGGCGACATCGCCGCCCCACACGAAGGAGACGTCGCGGCGATCGCTCGGCGCGGTGCGGAAGCGTCCGACCACCGGCTCGCCGACGATGTCGATATGGGCGAGGTCGCGGAAGCGGACGCGATAGAAGATGTCCTGGCCGGAGGGCAGGTTCTCCAGCAGCATCTTGGCGGTGAAGTCGCTCTCGGGCAGCGCCGTGACCGGCGGCAGCGTATGGGCGTCCTTGAAGGACTCGGTGGTCGCGACCTCGACCATCATCTGCGACGGCCGGTCCGCACGCGCCCACACCACGCCGCCGTCGACGCTGACATCGCCGGACTGCACGCCATGGGTGATCACGGGGCGGTCGGCGGCGCGCGACAGATAGGGCATCGCGATCACGCCGGCGCCGGCCGCAGCCGCCGTGGAGAGAAAGCGTCGGCGGGTGAGCGAGAACCGGATCGTCATGGGGAGCCTCCTCAGGTCACAGCGACAATGCGCCGCAGGCGCGCCAAGACCTAGAAAAATTCCATGACGGAGAGATTACAGGGAAGCGCGGGAGCGGGAGACTGGGCAACTGCCCAGATCGTAAGGTGTGCACGCCTCTCAGGCTCCCTCCCCCGCAAGCGGGAGCGGCAAGGGGAGTTTGCGGATAGAGAATGGGGGCGCCGTCTACGCCGTGCCCGCCGCCCGGAACTGCGTCGCAGCCCGTTGCAAATTCTGCGGCATGCTGAACAGCAGCGCCTTGCGGTCGGCGACGGCGTTATGAAGCTGCTCGAGCGCGATGTTGAACGCGGTCAGCGTGCCTTCCTCGATGGCGCCGTGCTCGAAGCAGTCCAGCGTGTGGCGCAGGATGTCGTCGGCCTCCGCCTGCATCTGGTCGAGTTCCTCGATCGAATCGCTTTGCCGTGCGGTCTTCAGCATCTCCAGCAGGCGTTCGCGCTGCGAGGTGTTGGTGTTGCGTTCGTCCTGCTTGAGATAGCCGGCGAACCACGCGCCGGCCGAGCCCATCGCCGAGAACGCCATCAGGCTCCACCAGATGTAGTCGCTGTAGCGGTCGAGGAAGGTTTTCTCCTCGCCGTCGACAAACGCGGCGGCGCCGGGATGCACCGGAATGGTGGCATCCTTGTCGGTGTCCGGCGTCTCGATCTTGGCGGCGAGCGGGAAATCGGTCTTGAGCGACTGCCGGATCGCGAACAATTGCCGCGTGAATGCCGCGACCGTCGAGTCCGACAGGCCCTTCCGCGCAACGATGTGGTGCGAGAAGCTGATCGTCTTCACCTCGTCGTCGGGCCGGTCGGCGGAGCCGAGCGAGCCCGCGGGGATTTCCGCGGCCTCATAGGCCGGATGGTTCTGCGCGATCGCCTCGGAGGCGTCGATCGCAAGGAAGCTGGGCTCGCCGCCGTCGCGGACCGACGCCGTGATCGCATCGATCGTGATCTTGCTGTTGGCCGGGCCGACGGCGAGATAGGCGTCGGCCTTGAGATTCTTGATCGCTTCCGCCGCCTCATTGGCCGGGAATTGAACGATCTCGACCTTCATCGGGTCGACGCCGTATTGCGTCAGGATCAGCTTCAGCAAATTGACATTGGCCGGGGTGCGGCCGACGACGCCGATCTTGCGGCCGGCGAGCTGTGCGATCTTGGTGATCCGCGCGGATTTCCGAACCTTGCCCTTGGCGGGCGGAACCCACATCACCACGACATTCTTGCGCAGGGTCGCGACCGCCTGGGCATTCTTCGGCACCTCGAGATCGCCGCGGATGATGGCGAGATCGGCCTTGCCGTCGGCCAGCGTCTGGGCGCTGGCGGTAGCGCCCTCGGTCTGCACCGGCCTCAGCTTGACCTGGGTGTTCTGCTGGTTGTTGAAGGCCTGCGCCAGCGCCTGCACGACCTTGAGGTCATCGCTGTTGGCAGGACCGACCGCGATCCGCAGCGTCACCGGACGCACGGCGAAATAATAGCCGGCCAGCAACGTGCCGATGATGGCCAGCGCGCCCGCGATCAAAACGAACATCAGCCGCCGCTTTGCCGAACGCAGCGGCTTGGGCGACATGCTGGCGGAGCCGTCTGTCATCGATCTCGCAAACAATCGTCGGGGCTCAATCTCGCAAAACTACCAACGCGCATACATCCTCTATGTGTAGCAAATTACTGAATGGACAGATGTTACAACTCCGTCATGGTTACCAGCGGCGATAGGACGCGATTTCGGCCTTAATTTGGGCGTGGATCCCATCCCGGAGGCCGGTTGTTAGGCTAAAGTCGGCGCTAAACGGGAGGGTTACCATGGTCGAACGGCTGTCAGCGGAGGCGAGGAAGGCCGCCCTTTGGGAACTGGCCGGCTGGTCGGAGACGTCCGGCCGCGAGGCGATCGCCAAGACTTTCGTGTTCAAGGACTTCAACGAGGCTTTCGGGTTCATGGCCCGCGCCGCCCTGGTCGCCGAGAAGAGCGACCATCATCCCGAGTGGAAAAACGTCTACAAGACGGTCGAGGTGGTGCTGTCGACCCACGATGTCGGCGGGGTGACCAAGCGCGACATCGACCTCGCCAAGGCCATGAACGCGATCGCAAGGCAGCTTGGGGTCAGTTGACCCCGCGCGTGGAACCTTGCACGGGTCCGCCGATATCCCCAGATTCGCTTCGTCCGCCGCCGAACTGGCGCGGCGTCGAGGAACCTTGCGATGACATCGAGCGAACACGGCGTGGGATTTGGGCCTGCCGACCGGCTGGCGCAGGACCCCGAAAGCGTGCGCCGCCGTTTCTGGATCAAGTTCAAGAAGGTGGTGGCGAGCCTGCCTTTCGCGGAGGACCTGCTGGCCGCCTATTACTGCGCCTTTGACCGGCAGACGCCCCGCCATGTGCAGGCGGCGCTGCTCGGGGCGATCGCCTATTTCATCCTGCCGTTCGATTTCGTGCCCGACATGCTGCCGATTCTCGGCTTCACCGATGACGCCGCGGTGCTCGCAACCGCTATCCGCATGGTGACGAGCCACATCACGCCGGAGCACCGCGATGCCGCCCGCGCCGCGCTGAAGCGCGGGGTGCCGGAAGAGAAATGAGCGTGGCGTGAATGGAGGCTCTTCCCCTTCCCCCTGAAAGGGGGAAGGTCGGGATGGGGGTCAGCGGCGGGCGCCGCTGTATGTGGAGAGAGCCGATCCCCACCCGCTTTGCTCTGATGAGCAAAGCGACCTCCCCTTTTCAAGGGGAGGTTAAGGCGTAACCCGGGTTCGCTTTGCTCCATCCGGGCTGCGGAATTCTTCAGCTTCCCGGGTGCAGGATCACCTTGCCCATCGCCTTGCGGCCGGCGAGCACCTTCAGGGCTTCCGCGGTTTGCGACAGCGGGAAGGTGCGGTCGACATGCGAGGAGATCTTGCCTTCCGCGGTCCACTGCACGAGCTTCTCGAGGTTCTTGCGGTTCTTGTCCGGATTCTGCCGCGCCCATGCACCCCAGAATACGCCGCGGATATCGCAGCCCTTCAGCAGCGCGAGGTTGAGCGGGATCTTCGGAATGTCGCCGGCGGCAAAGCCGATCACCAGGAAGCGGCCTTCCCATGCGGTCGAGCGCAGCGCAGCCTCGGCGTAGGAGCCGCCGACCGGATCGAACACGATGTCGGCACCCTTGCCGTCAGTCAGCTTGCGCAGGCCTTCCTTCAGATCTTCCTTAGCATAATTCAGCGTCAGCTCGGCGCCGTGTTGCTTGGCGAATGCCAGCTTCTCATCCGACGAGGCGCAGGCGATCACCTTCAAGCCCATCAGTTTGCCGAGCTCGCACGCAGCAAGGCCGGTGCCACCGGCGGCCCCGAGCACCGCGAGCGTCTCTCCCGGCTTCGGGCTTGCGCGATCTTCCAGCGCATGCAGCGCGGTGCCGTAGATGATGATGATGCCGGCGGCGCGGTCGTAGTCGAGATTGTCGGGAATCTTCACGATCGAATTCGCCGGCAGCGCGATCTTGTCGCGCGCGCCGTTGTGGCCGCAGGAAGCGACGACGCGATCGCCGACCTTCAGGTCAGTGACGCCGGCGCCGACGCTTTCGATCATGCCGGCAACTTCGGCGGCCGGCGAGAACGGGAACGGCGGCTTGATCTGGTACTTGCCCTGGATCATCAGGATGTCGAAGAAATTCAGCGCCGCCGCCTTGATCGCGATCACGGCTTCGCCTGGCGCGGCCACCGGATCGGGCACATCAGCCAGCACGAGATCGTCGGGTTGACAGTATTGCGAGCAGAGGATGGCTTTCATGGACACACCTGAGTTTCGGACGCAAAAGAGCTGAAAGCTTCATGCCGGATTTGCGGCGGAGCGACAATACAGTGCGGAGGGATCAAACTATGTTTGAAAAAGGCCTGCTAGCGAAAAAGCGCATCCTGATCACCGGCGGCGGCTCCGGCCTTGGCGCTGCGATGGGCTACCGCTTTGCTGAACTCGGCGCCGAACTGATCATCTGCGGGCGGCGCGAGGGGCTGCTGGAGGAAACCGCAGCAAAATTCCGCAGCGAGCTTGGCGCCAAGGTTTCCATCGCGCGCTGCGATATCCGCGACGGTGCAGCGGTCGAAGCGATGATGGATCAGGTCTGGCAGGACGCGCCGATCGACGTTCTCGTCAACAATGCTGCCGCAACCTTTATTGCGCAGAGCGAACATTTGTCATTCCGTGCGGCGGACGCGATCCTCGCGCCAACTCTGCATGGCACGATGTACTGCACGCTTGCCGCCGGCCGCCGCTGGATCGACGGCAAGCACAAGGGCGTGGTGCTCTCGATCCTGTCGACCTCGACCATCACCGGGCGCGCGTTCACGGTGCCGTCCTCGATGGCCAAGACCGCGGTGCTGGCGATGACCAAGAGCCTGGCGGTGGAGTGGGGCCCGAAGGGCATCCGCACCGTCGCGATCGCGCCCGGCGCGTTCCCGACCGCAGGTGCGACCGGACAGTTGCGCCCCGAAGGGCGCGGCGAGAGCTGGGCGCATCGCAATCCGCTCGGCCGCGCCGGCGAGCATGCGGAGCTCGCCAATCTCGCGACCTTCCTGATCTCGGATCAGGGCGGCTACATCAACGGCGAGATGGTGGTGCAGGATGGCGGCGCGCACTTGCGCAGTTCCGGTGCCGAGGACCTGCTGCAATGGACCGATGCGCAATGGGAGAAGCAGCGCGCTGCGCGCGCCAGGTGATAACGCGTCGCGATTACGCGCGCGACGGTGAGCGGCGTTCGTCTTTCGGCCTAACTGCCTTCCCAAAAAAGCGTTTCCCGGTTATCCAATCCGAGCCGGCGGAGGGGAATCGCCGGGCCATCTTGCAGTCACAATGATGGGGGAACCAGTTGGCCGTGCGGCAGATTCTGACATCACTGGTTGCTTGTATCCTGTGCGGGTTCATCACGCTCGCGCCGGCGCAGGCTGCGCCCAAGAAGGATACGGCCAAGGAAGCAGCCAAGCCGGCGCCTTCGGCGGCCGCGGCTGCGGCCGGCGGCGCCGAGCCGACGCTGATCGGCCAATTCGGGACCTGGGGCGCGTACACGGCATCGCCCAACGGCAAGAAGGTGTGCTTTGCGCTCGCCAAGCCGTCGTCGTCGAAGACCAATCCGGCGAACCGGCCGCGTGATCCGGCCTATGCCTTCATCTCCACCCGTCCGGCGGAGAAGGTCGTCAACGAAGTCTCGATCATGATCGGCTACACGGTGAAGCCGGGCTCCGAATCGACGCTTCAGGTCGGCGGCGGGACCTATGCGATGTACACGCAGGGTGACGGCCTCTGGATCAAGAATGCGGCCGAAGAGGAGCGGATGGTGGAATCCATGCGCAAATCGGCCGAACTGACCGTAAAAGCCGTCTCGGCCAAGGGCACCGAGACGACGGACACCTTTTCGCTGAAGGGCCTGGCGCAGGCGCTCGACCGGCTCGGGCAGGACTGCCGACGCTAGAGAAGCGACTTAAGGCCTGAAATCGAGGTATTTGGTGGCTTTCCAGCACAGGCTGGAAGGCCTATTTGAGGTTTCATGACCGACACCGTGACCACCCATGCCGTCTCCGGCGCCAGCGCGCTGGTCGAGAAGGTTCCGCTCGAGACCTATGTGCCGCCGGCCAAGCCGTCGCTGATCGGGCTGTCGCGCGCCGAGATCGCCGATCGCCTGGGCGAGATCGGGGTGCAGGCCGGCCAGCGCAAGATGCGCACCCAGCAGCTCTGGAACTGGATGTATTTCCGCGGCGCCAAGAGCTTTGCCGAGATGACCAACGTCTCGAAGGACATGCGCGCCGAGCTCGAGAAGCATTTTACCGTCGACCGTCCCGAAGTGGTCGCCGAGCAGATCTCCAACGACGGCACCCGCAAATGGCTGCTGCGGTTGCCGAGCGGCGACAAGGTCGAGCGGCCGCACGAGGTCGAGTGCGTCTACATCCCCGAGACCGACCGCGGCACGCTGTGCGTTTCCTCGCAGGTCGGCTGCACGCTGAACTGCGCGTTCTGCCACACCGGCACGCAGCGGCTGGTGCGCAACCTCACCGCCGGCGAGATCGTCGGCCAGGTGATGGTGGCGCGCGACCGGCTGAATGACTGGGCTGACCGCGAGGACGGCACGCGCCGCGTCACCAACATCGTGATGATGGGGATGGGCGAGCCGCTCTACAATTTCGACGCGGTGCGCGATGCGCTCCTGATCGTCGCCGACAATGAGGGCATCGGCATTTCCCGCCGCCGCATCACGCTGTCGACCTCTGGCGTGGTGCCGAACATCCAGCGCACCGGTGACGAGATCGGCGTGATGCTCGCGATCTCGCTGCATGCGGTGCGCGACGAGCTGCGCAACGAGCTGGTGCCGCTGAACCGCAAATATCCGATCAAGGAGCTGCTGCAGGCCTGCCGCGACTATCCCGGCGCCTCCAACGCGCGGCGCATCACCTTCGAATATGTGATGCTCAAGGGCGTCAACGATTCGCTCGACGACGCGAAGCTCCTTGTGAAGCTGCTCAAGGGCATTCCTGCGAAGATCAACCTGATCCCGTTCAATCCGTGGCCGGGCACCGCCTACGAATGTTCGGACTGGGAGCAGATCGAAAAATTCTCCGAATACATCTTCAACGCCGGCTATTCCTCGCCGGTGCGCACGCCGCGCGGCCGCGACATCCTCGCCGCCTGCGGCCAGCTCAAGTCGGAGACCGAAAAGCTCTCCGCCCGCGAGCGCCAGGCGCTACGCGCGATGGCGATGACGGATTGAGACGTGTCCACATATTCCGTCGTCATGCCCGGGCTTGACCCGGGCATCCACGTCTTCTCTCGCCGAGACAAAGGTAAGACGTGGATGGCCGGGACAAGCCCGGCCATGGACGGTGGAGGATCTCGTGTCAACGTTGTCCAATGATGGGATGACCTCATGGCCTTGATCGGCCGCCTGTTAGTCGTCGCCTTCGGCTTCCTGATGGCCTGCTTCGTGGCAGGGATCATCGTGGTCGTCGCGGTGCTGTATCCCGAGATCAGCGATTTCGGCGGGCAGATCGACCAGAGCGCGGTGAACGTCGTGCTCGGCTTCGGTTTCATCTTCATCTCGGGTTTTGCACTGCTGCCGGCGCTGATCGTGGTGCTGATCACCGAGGCGTTCTTCATCCGGAGCGTGCTGGCCTACGCCGTCGGCGGCGCCATCGTCGGCGCGGCCTGTTATCTCGGCCTGGTTCCGTTCGATCCCGATATGATGCAATTCCACGGCATCGTGCGCCGGCACATGGAGATCATGACCGGCGCCGGCATCGTCGCGGGCCTGGTCTACTGGCTGATCGCCGGCCGCACCGCCGGCGCCTGGCGCGAGCCGTCGCGACCGTTGCCGCCGCCCCCGCCCTTGCCGTCGCAATCGCCGCGGCCGTGATGACAGCTCTCACCCTCCCCTGGAGGGGAAGGGTCGTTGCGCATGGAGCGGAGCGCAATGCGCAGCGGGGTGGGGTGATCTCTCAATTCGGGCAGTGCAGAGGCGGAGAGACCCTCACCCCGCCCCGTCTCACATTTCGCTCCGCTCAACGTGAGCCGACCCTCCCCCTCCAGGGGAGGGTAAAGAATGACCGCGCACTTTTCATGCTCATCCGCCTCGGCTAAACCGCGCGCCATGAACCGGACCGGACTTTTCATCGCGCTGGCGCTGGCGCTCATCGTCGGCATCCTGTTCGGGATCTATCCCGAGCTCGACCTGAAGCTCGCGGCCATGTTCTACGATGCCGCGCAGAAGACCTTTCCGATGAAGCTCGACGCGGTGGCATCGTTCGCGCGCGATGCGGCGATGTGGATCGCCTGGGCGCTGGTGCTGCCGGCGATCGTGACCATCGTCTGGAAATTCATCCGCCCGGACCGGCCGATGCTGATGTCCGGCCGCGCCGCGGTGTTCCTGCTCACCACGATGCTGCTCTCGGCCGGCGTGCTCACCAACCTCACCTTCAAGAATTATTGGGGCCGGCCGCGGCCGGTGTTCGTGACGCAGTTCGGCGGCGACCTGCAATTCGTGCCGTGGTGGGACCCGCGCGGCGGTTGCCCGCGCAACTGCTCGTTCTTTTCCGGCGAGGGCGCCACCGCGTTCTGGACCTATGCGCCGGCGGCGCTGACGCCGCCTGTCTGGCGGCCGCTGGCCTTCGCCGGGGCCACCGTGTTCGGCATCGTCACCAGCGGGCTTCGCATGGCCTTTGGCGGCCATTTCTTCACCGATGTGGCGATCGCAGGCCTGGTGTCGTTCTTCACGGTCTGGCTGTTCTACGCGCTGATCTACCGCTGGGCAGCGACCCGGCTGACCGACGCCCAGGTCGATGCCGCGCTGACGCGCCTTGCGATGCCCGGCTACCGGTGGATGCAGCGCTGGCGCCGGGGCGGCAAGGCGGCGTCCAGCCAGCCCGAGGCCTGATTTGGGTCTGATTAAAGGCGTGCCCCGCCAGCGGAAATTTGATATTCGCCGCAGAGCATGATCCGGAAAAGTGGAAGCCGGTTTTCCGAAAGATCATGCTCAGAACAGAAACATCATTGATTTCGACCGATTGGACCGTCCTATGAGTACGATTCTGAAAAGCCTGCCCACCGGCGAAAAAGTCGGCATCGCGTTCTCGGGCGGGCTCGACACGTCGGCGGCGCTGCTCTGGATGAAGCTGAAAGGCGCCAAGGTCTTCGCCTACACCGCCAATCTCGGCCAACCCGACGAGGCCGACTACGACGCGATCCCGCGCAAGGCGATGGATTTCGGCGCCGAGAAGGCCCGCCTGGTCGATTGCCGCACCCAGCTGGTCCATGAGGGCATCGCCGCGATCCAGTCCGGCGCGTTCCACATCTCGACCGGCGGCATCACCTATTTCAACACCACGCCGCTCGGCCGCGCGGTGACCGGCACCATGCTGGTCGCGGCGATGCAGGAGGACGGCGTCAACATCTGGGGCGACGGCTCGACCTTCAAGGGCAACGACATCGAGCGCTTCTATCGCTACGGCCTGCTGACCAACCCGAGCCTGCGCATCTACAAGCCCTGGCTCGACCAGCAGTTCATCGACGAGCTCGGCGGCCGCGCCGAGATGTCGGCGTTCATGACCGCGCAAGGCTTCGCCTACAAGATGAGCGCGGAGAAGGCCTATTCGACCGACAGCAATCTGCTCGGCGCGACGCATGAGGCCAAGGATCTCGAGAGCCTTGCGAGCGGCATCACCATCGTCAACCCGATCATGGGCGTGCCGTTCTGGCGCGCCGACTGCGACGTCAAGCCCGAGAAGGTCGTGGTGCGGTTCGAGGAGGGCCAGCCGGTCGCGCTGAACGGCAAGACGTTTGCGGATCCGGTCGCGCTGTTCCTCGAAGCCAATGCGATCGGCGGCCGCCACGGCCTCGGCATGAGCGACCAGATCGAGAATCGCATCATCGAGGCGAAGAGCCGCGGCATCTACGAGGCGCCCGGCATGGCGCTGCTGCACATCGCCTATGAGCGTCTCGTCACCGGCATCCACAATGAGGATACGATCGAGCAGTACCGCATCAGCGGCATGAGGCTCGGCCGGCTGCTGTACCAGGGCCGCTGGTTCGATTCGCAGGCCTTGATGCTGCGCGAGACCGCGCAGCGCTGGGTGGCGCGCGCCGTCACCGGCGAGGTGACGCTCGAGCTGCGCCGCGGCAACGACTACTCGATCCTTAACACCGAGAGCCCGAACCTGACCTATGCGCCGGAGCGGCTCAGCATGGAGAAGGTCGAGGACGCCGCCTTCACGCCGGCCGACCGCATCGGCCAGCTGACCATGCGCAACCTCGACATCGCCGACACCCGCGCCAAGCTCGGTCTCTACAACAAGACAGGCCTCATCTCGAGCGGCGAAGGCTCGCAGATCTTCCAGCTTGAGAACGATAAGGACTGAGGCGGCGCTCTCTCGCCTCGTCGTCCCGGGCAAGCGAAGCGCGACCCGGGACCCATAACCACCGGCCGTGGTTTATGAAGCACGCTGGTGCTCCAGCGCGCTTCCACGATCCCTTCCTGTGGTTATGGGCCCCCTGAGTTCACAAACGAAGTGCAACACTTCCTTGAGGAGGTGTTGCCATGGGGCGGAGTTACAAGCAGCTCTCTCTGGACGACCGATGCGAGATTGCCTGCCTATCGGCCAATGGCAGCTCGGTCCGGCAAATCGCGGCAGCTCTGGATCGCTCGCCATCAACGGTCTCTCGGGAATTAAGGCGCAATCGGGGGAGCCAGGTCGGCTACAAGCCAAACTATGCCCAGCACCAGATGCGAGCGCGGCGCTGGACGGGCGGACGCCTCGAACGGGAGCCCGGCCTGCGCCGCGCGGTGTTGCAACGCCTTCGCCGGGGCTGGTCGCCCGAGCAGGTCGCCGGCCGGCTGGCCCGCGAGTCCGGGCGCAAGGTGATCTCGCACGAGACCATCTACCGCTTCATCTATGCCCAACTCAGGCGCACCACGGATTTCAACTGGCGGCGCTATCTGCCGCGCGCCAAGAGCAAGCGCGGCCGCCGCGGCAAGAGGGGCGGCAGCCCCGCAAGCTTCATCGAAGGCCGTGTTTCCTTGGCAAATCGGCCGATCGAAGTGGCCGACCGCAGCGTGCCCGGACACTGGGAGGCCGACCTGATGATGTTCTCGAAATACGGTCAGGCCGTGCTGACCGTGCACGAGCGCACCTCGCGTCTGCTGCTCGGCATCCGCCTTGCCAGCAAGGTCGCGCGCGGTGTCGCCCGCCATCTCGTGGGCTTCTTCGCGACCCTGCCACAAGAGCTGCGCCAGACCGTGACCTTCGACAACGGCACCGAGTTCGCCGGTCACCTGGCGCTGCACCGCCTCTCGATCGAGACCTTCTTCTGCGATCCCCACGCCCCCTGGCAGAAGGGCGGCATCGAGAACGCCATCGGCAGGATGCGCCGCTTTATTCCCCGCAAGACCGATCTCGTAACCCTCTCGACCGCCAGATTCCGCCAGTTCATCGCCGCCTACAACAACACCCCGCGCAAATGCCTTGACTACCGCACGCCTGCCGAGGCTTTTGCTCAAGTGTTGCACTTCGAATGTGAATCCACCTCCCGGCTTTCGCCGGGACGACGTGGGGATGAATATCGGCTACTTCACCCTGAGCGCATCCAGCAGCGAGCGGAACGCCCGCGCGTAATCGGTGCCGGTCTTGCCGATGTCCGGCCCCGCGGAGACCGCAACCGCCGCCTCCGTGACCGCGCCGAGCAGCAGTCGCGCCAGCGGCTCGATCGGCTCCTTGGCGATCACGCCCGCGTCCATCGCGGCGGCCAGCGCGCGCGGAAACTTGCCGCCGAAATGCTTGGCGTCGATCTCGCGCCAGCGTTCCCAGCCCAGCACGGCGGGGCCGTCGCGCAAGATGATCTGGCCGGTCGGGCCTTTCGAGCACGCCGCGAAATAGCCCTGCGTGCCTGCCGCCATCGCCGCGAGCGGATCGTTCTCGGCGCGCGAGATGCGGTCGAGATCGGCGACGAGGTCCACCGACACCTGCTCGAACACCGCTTCGAACACCGCCTCCTTGGTCGGGAAGTGATGATAGACTGCGCCCTTGGCGACGCGCGCGCCGGCGGCGATGTCGTCCATCGTCGCAGCGGCGAAGCCGCGCTCGCCAAAGATGCGCCGCGCCGCCTTGACGATGGCGGCTCTGGTTTTCTCGCGCCGTTCGGCCTGGGTTGCCATCATCCATCTCTAGCCCAGGTTCCGTAGCGGCGCCAGTTGACTTACCGACTCTTGGTCGATAAATACCGACTATCAGTCTGTAAATGGAGAGTGCTTATGCCCTCGCTTAGGACGTTGCAAGCCTTCGCTGACACGGTGGAATCCAACGATCATGTCGGCGCGATCAGGAATTTCTATTCAGTCGATGCCCGCACCCAGGAGAATGACGGGGAGTGGCGCGTCGGCCGCGAGGCGCTGGCGGCGCGCGAGGCGGCGGTGCTGGCGGCGGTCGCTGGCGTCAAGACCACGCGGCTCGGGCCGCTTTTGCTCGAGGGCGATCATTCGGCGATCTGCTGGCGCTTCGAATTCACGGCCAAGGACGGCAAGGTCCGCAGCATGGAGGAGGTCGCCTGGCAGACCTGGCGCGGCGAGGAGCTGGTCGAGGAGCGCTTCTTCTACGACCCGCAGCAGATGGCGCGCTGAAATCGCGCCGGCTCTTGCGGCAATACGCCCCGGCGGCGCCTCATTGCGCCGTCATTCGGCGCCACTAGCCTCCGCCCCGATGCGCATGGATGCGCAAGGAGCGGAGCATCGATCATGATCAATCGAGTTGCCGGCGTGGCCGTCACGCTGGCGTTGTCGGCAGCGCCGGTGTTCGCCCAGACGATCTATCCGATCGACCGCGCCGATATCCTCGTCGGCGCCAAATTCGACTTCAAGGTCGAGCTTCCCGGGGTGGTCGATCAAGCCAGGCTCAAGGTCACGCTGAATGGCGCTGACTATGCGACCGCTTTCGGCCAGTCCGGAACATTCACCGAGCGGGAGGCTGGAAAAGACCAGTCGGCGCTGTTGCTGCGCGATGTCTCGCTCGCCAAGCCCGGGCAGGTCGCCGTCGAAGTCAGCGACGGCGCGCAGGGCCGGAAAGTGACCTGGACCGCCTACGACACTGGCGCGCGCAAGGCCAGGAACGTGATCCTGTTCATCGGCGACGGGATGTCGCCGTCGCATCGCGTCGCCGCGCGAATCCTTTCCAAGGGAATCGCGGAGGGCAAGAGCCGCGGCAAGCTCGCGATCGACGACATGCCGCATATGGCGCTGGTTGCGACCGCGGGCTCGGACTCGATCATCACCGATTCGGCGAATGCCGCGAGCGCTTACGCCACAGGCCACAAGGCCGCGGTCAATGCGCTCGGCGTCTACGCCGATCGCACGCCCGATCCGCTCGACGATCCCAGGGTCGAGACCATCGCGAGCCTCGCCAAGCGCCGGGCGGGCCTCGCCGTCGGCATCGTCACCAACACCGAGATCGAAGATGCGACCCCGGCGGCGATGGTTGCGCATACCCGCCGCCGCGCCGCCTATGACGCGATCGTCGCGCAATATTTCGACGCGAAGCCCGACGTGCTGATGGGCGGCGGCTCCGCGAACTTCCTGCCGCAATCCACGTCCGGATCGAAACGCAAGGACGATATCGACTATCTCGCGCGCTTCCGCGATGCCGGCTATCCGGTCGCGACGACCGCAAGTGAACTGACCACGCTCGCGGCCAAAGCTGATACCCGCCAATTGCTCGGCCTGTTCGCCGCCGGCAACATGGACGGCGCGCTCGACCGCAAATTCCTCAAGGGAGGCGGCGTCAGGAAATTCCCCGAGCAGCCGGACCTGACCGAGCAGGTCCAGGCCGCGCTGACGGTGCTGTCGAAGCACGAGTCCGGTTTCTTCCTGATGGTCGAGTCCGGCCTGATCGACAAATACGCCCATCTGCTCGACATGGAGCGCGCGGTCTACGACACCATCATGCTCGACAATGCGGTGCGGGGGGCGAAGGACTGGGCCAAAGCGCGCAACGACGACACGCTGATCCTGGTCGTAGCCGACCACAACCATCCGAACGGCCTGGTCGGCACCATCAACGACGACATGGCGGCGACACCCAACGTGCCGCTGCGTGAGCGCGTCGGCGTCTATGAGAAGGCGGGCTTCCCGAATTATCCGGCGCCGGACGCCGAAGGTTATCCGTCACGCGTCGACGTCAGCCGGCGGCTTGCGATCTTCTCGGCCAGCCTGCCGGATCACTACGAGACGTTCCGCCCGAAGCTCGACGATCCGAACGAGCCGACCGTGAAGGGCGACCAGCCCGACACCTTCAAGGCCAACGACAAGTACAAGGACGTCCCCGGCGTCGTGCTGCGGTTCGGCAATCTGCCGGCGATGATCGGCGCCAGCGTGCATTCCGGCGAGGATGTCATCCTCACCGCGACTGGGCCGGGCAGCGAGCGCGTCCACGGCTCGATGGACAACACCGAGGTGTTTCGCGTGATGGTCGAGGCGCTGGGGCTGGGCGCGGGGAAGTAACGCATGATGAGATTGAGACGAGGCATGCCCGCTGTACCTCTCCCGCTTGCGGGGTCGAGATGAACAAGGTTTGCTGTTGGAGGGTTAGTGTGAGCATCGAGGCTTCTCCAACTTCCCCTTAAAGAGGGGAGGTCGCTTTGCTCGCGAGTGCAAAGCGGGTGGGGATCTGCTCTCTCCGCAGCCACCGTCACCCGCGGCTGACCCCATCCCGACCTTTCCCCCTTTCAGGGCGAAGGAGAACAAACAAAAATGGCCGGGGTCGCTCCCGGCCATTTCGTAACGTGATGTCGCGGCTCAGCGCGGCGGCGCGGCGGAGGCAGTGCCGCCGTTGAGCAGCGGGGTGATGCGGCGGACGGTGACGCGCCGGTTGATGCGGCTCGGTCCGTCGGTCTGCTCCTTCGGATATTGCGAGCCGTAACCCTGCGAGGTCAGGTTTTCCGCCGGCACGCCGAATTGCTGCGTCAGCAGTTCGGCGGCGGATTGCGCGCGGCGGTCGGACAGCGACAGATTGTCGGTGTCGTTGCCGGTCGCATCCGTATGGCCCTCGATCAGGAACACCTCGCGCGGATTGCGCTGGATCGCCCGGTTGAGGCCGTCGGCGATCACTTGCAACCTCGCCGCCTGGTCCGGTGGGATGGTCCACGATCCCGAGTCGAAGTTGATCGTGTTGACGTCGATGCTCGGCATCTGCATGCGGACATTGGGGCTGTAGCGGATCTCGTCCAGCGAGTAGCGCCGATCGATCCGCTGCACCGGCGGTGCCTCCATGGTCTCGTAGATCACGTCGGGCGATGCGTCCTGAGCGTCGACGATGTAGCGATCATAGGGAATGTTGACCACCGGCGGCGGCGCGTCGACATAGAAGCCGCCGACCGCCCGCGGATCGCGATAGCTGTTGTCGATGATGACGACCTCGCGTCCGCCGGTATCCCTGCGAATACGGCGCAACATCTGGCCGTCGGAGCCGACCACGGTGATGATCTCGCTGCCGTCGGGACGAACCACGACGGTGCGGGTTTCGCCGCCGACCGTCTCGGTGCGGATGTCACGCGCGCCATAGCGGAAGCGATAGACGTCGTCGCCGCGCACGTAGGCCTGCCCGCCCGGATCGCGGATGATGACGCGGTCCGGCTCGGTGTAGATGGTGCGGCCGCCTTCGACGACCTCCTGCCGCTGGCTGTGCAGGTCGGCGATGCTTCCGCCGATGATGGCGCCGGCCACCACGCCGGCGCCGACCGCGGCACCGATCGCGAGCGGCTTGATGTTGTCATGCCGCGGAGGCGGCGGCAGCGGCGCTGCGACCGCTGGCGCGGCGCGGAAGGCCGGCGCAACCGTCGGCGGCGCGTATTGCGCGCGGCCGGGCGGTGGCGTTGCGGCGGGCGAGCCGGGAACGACCGACGGCGCCGGCGCGCCCATGGCAGCTCCCTGGGCTGGCGACACGCCGGGCGCAACGCCCGGTCGTGCCGGTTGACCCGGAGCCGGGGTCGCGCCAGGCGCGCCCATTGCCGCGCCCGGGGTCGCAGGCGTTCCGGGCGGTGTCGCCGGACGTCCCTGCTGACCTGGCGCCGGTGGCGTCGGCGTCGCGCCGGGTGCCGGAGGCGTTGTTGCGGCAGGCGGGGTGCCTGGACGTGCGGGCTGTGCGCCGGCTGCCGGAGGCGTCGGTGTCGCACCGGGAGCTGTCGCGGCGGGCGGAGTGCCCGGTCGTGCCCCTGCTGCCGGAGGCGTTGTCGTTGCCGAAGGCGCGGGCGTTGACGTCGCCGCGGGCGGCGTGCCCGGCGGTTGCTTGGCGCCGCCAGGACGCTCACCGCGTTCGCCACCCGGACGATCGCCGGGGCGGCGTTCGGCCGGCGCCGTGGTCGGAGCTCCCGGCGTTGCGGGCGTCGGTGTCGGCGTTGCCGCCGTGGGCGGGGTGCCGGGACGTGCTGCCGGCGCGGCATTCGGCGTGGCGCCAGGCGCCGGCGTCGGCGGCGTGTGCGCGGGTCCTGCGCCGGGCGGCGGCGTGCCGGGTCGCTGCGGTGCTGCGGCCGGCGGCGGTGGCGTCGGCGTGGGATGTGCGGGGGCGGCCGCCGGCGGTGGCGGGGTCGGCTTCGCAGGCGCTGCTGCGGGCGGCTCCGGCCGTGCCGGCGACGGCGCCGGTTTCGCGGGGGCAGCCGCGGGCGGAGGCGGTGTAGGATGTGCGGGAGCAGCCGACGGCGGAGGCGTCGTCGGGCGCGCCGCAGGCGGCTCGGGCCGTGTGGGAGCCGGCGGCGGTGCCGGATGTGGTGCGGCTGCCGGAGGCGGCGTCGGCTTTGCCGGTGCGGCCGCGGGCGGCTCGGGCCGGGCAGGTGCCGCAGGCGGGGTCGGCTTCGCGGGCGCTGCGGCCGGCGGAGCAGGATGCGCGGGTGCCGCGGCGGGAGGTGGCGCCTGCGGATGCGGCGCTGCGGCCGGCGGTGCGGGACGTGCAGGAGCACCCGGCGCGCCCGGCGCTGGCCGCGCCTTCGGCTTTCCGTCAGGTCCGGTTTCTTCCTTCTGCTGCGCCTGTGCGACGACCAGCGGCGAAGTTTGGGCGTGCGACGCTGAGGTGGCGAACTGCATCACCGTCAGCGCAGTCGTGGCAAGCAGCACGAGACGAAGCTTTGTCATTGTCTAGGAGTCCCCGGCGGAAAGTCTGGGCAGGAAAGCAAAGTGAGAACCGAACAATTCGGCAGGACGATGAACCGCCAGCCGTTAGGCCGGATTGTGGCGAGCCACGAATCATCGGCGAAGTTTATTTCGACATTATAACGGGTTGCATGTGTGGTTGTTCACCGCGCGTTCAGAAGAAACGCGCCGACACATTTGCAATCGACGTGGAACTTGGGCGCAAGAGCGACTCACCGGCCGGCGAGCCGATCTGTCGCAGGCGGCGGGCCGGACGGTCCAGGCGGTCCACGCACCGGTGATTCGTCGGGTGTCTTGCCGGGCAACTCGTCCGGTCGCGACGGCTCGCCGGGTTCGCGCACCGGCTCCGGAACCTCGGGGCGTGGACTGCCGGGCGGAATTCCCGGCGGCGGTTCGCTCGGTGTGCCCGGCGTCGTCGGTGGAATCTCGGGAGGCTCGATCGGCATCATATCGAGGCCCCGCGGCGGTTGCCGATGGCAGATCGCGTCGCGCGCATTGATCGCTCCATCGAAGTTCGCAGCGACAACGGATCGCGCGCCGCGGCGTTCCGATGTTTCACCCGGGCGTGTGGCAGACCGCCTCGATATTGTGGCCGTCGGGATCGAGCACGAATGCGCCGTAATAGTTCGGGTGGTAATGCGCGCGAATGCCGGGCGCGCCGTTGTCGCGGCCGCCGGCCGCCATCGCGGCCTTGTAGAAGGCGTCGACGGTGGCGCGGTCTTTGGCCGTGATGGCGATATGCACCGGCTTGTTCATCGCGCCTTCGCCGCCGATCCAGAAATCCGGCTTGCCGTCGGCGCCGAAGCCCGCGGCGGGCGCGTGCCCGGTCACCTCCGCGGGCACTTCCATGATCAGGCCGTAGCCGAGCGGCGCCAGCGCCGTCTGGTAGAAAGCCTTCGCGCGTTGATAGTCGGAGACAGAAAAGCCGATATGGTCGATCATCGCGAGCCTCCCTTGTTGTGATGCACTTGCATCCGCGTTGTTTTACCTCCCCTTGGAAAGGGGAGGTCGCTTTGCTCGCAAGAGCAAAGCGGGTGGGGATCAGCTCTCTTCGCAGACAGTGTCATCTGCGGTTGACCCCCATCCCGACCTTCCCCCTTTCAGGGGGAAGGAGAAGACAAGCATCGACTGGCGCGGCCGATCTCAGCCGCAGACATCTCAGCTCCGCACCAGCAGCGTGTTGCTCCGCGTCCGGCCCTGCTCGACGTAACCGCGTGCATGCATGTCCGCGATGCAGTCGTCAGTCCATTCGTCCTTCGACAGATGCTCGATCACCACCGCGCCGGGCCACAGTGACTGCGGCGCGTCGCGGAAGAAGCCGATCAGCACGCGGTCCTCGAAACCCTCGACGTCGATCTTGAGTGCATCGACCTTGCTCGCGCCGGCCTCGTCGAGGATGCGTTGCAGCCGCAGCGACGGCACCTTGAACGCCTTGCCCGTCGGCATGCCGGTGACGATGTGGCTGGCGCCGAGATTGTCGCCGTCGGTCTCGATCATCAGTTCGCCATCGGTCGGGCCGGCGGCCGCCGCAACCAGGCGCACCTGCGGAAAGCCGGAGGCCTGGGTGTTGAACTTGAGCCGCGCATGCGTCACCGGATGCGGCTCGATCGCGATCACCTTGCCACCGGGCCCGACATCGCGCGCCAGCGCCAGCGCATAGGTGCCGACATTGGCGCCGAGATCGACGAAGGTGCCATCCGCGCCGACATGAGCCCGCAGGAAGGTGAGTTCTTCAAGGTTGTAATCGGGATTGAACAGCGCGCCGCGCTCGGTCGCGCTCGCCTGATGATAGAAGCGGAACGATGCGCCCTGATAGGTCACGTCGAGCGGCCCCGCGCCGAACAGATTGACGAGCCGCGAGAGCCAGGGCCGGAATGCGCCGCGCTTCAATCCTGAGCCATGCGCCAGGCGGATGATGGCGGCCTGCGCCGCATTGGGCGCGAAGGCGCCGAACGGCGCCGGCGATATGTCGTTGCTCGGGATCACGCATGGCCTCGTCAAAAGCGCGGCATGCATAGCCGGTTTTGACGGCAGCGCCAACGCCCGTTACGCCGCCTTGCCCGCTGCCTGCCGTTGCCGCAGGAAGCGGCCGAGCAGCCTTCGTTTGCCCTTGCGCGGGATCAGGTCGACGTCGCTGACCAGTTTGGCGCCGCCCTTGCGGCGCTCCAGCACGATCTTGCGGCTATGGAACGCTTCGAGCTCGACGCGGTGCGCGACGCTGACGATGGTCGCCTTCGGCAGTTCCGTCGTCACCGTCTCCATCATCTTGTCCTGGCTCTTCTCGTCGAGCGCGGACGTCGCCTCGTCGAGCACGACGATGTCGGGGGCGTGCAGCAGCAGGCGGGCAAAGGCGAGCCGCTGCTTCTCGCCGCCGGACAGGGTCTGGTCCCACGGCGCGTCCTCCTCGATCTTGTCCTTGAGATGGTCGAGGCCGACCTTGTGCAGGGCACGGCTGATCTCATCGACGCTCCAGTCCTCCGCCGCGCCGGGATAGGCCACCGCGCGTCGCAGCGTGCCGGAGGGCACGTAGGGCTTTTGCGGCAGCATGAACAGGCGGCGGTCTGCGTGCAGGCCGACACTGCCGCCGCCCCACGGCCACAGGCCGGCGATGGCGCGCACCAGCGTGCTCTTGCCGGTGCCGGATTCGCCGGCGACCAAAAGCCGCTCGCCCGGTTCGATCACCACTTCGGTCTCGCCGACCACGGCGGTGCCGTCGTCCAGCGTGACGGAGAGATCGTTGAGGCTCAGCATGGCCTCGCCCTCGGTCTCGCCGCGCTCGATGCGGCCGAAGCCGTCGCCGGTCTCGGCGCGTTCCAGCCCGTCAAGCGACAACATCAGCGAAGCGATGCGCCGTGCGCAGGCGTTCCAGTCGGCGAGTCGCGGATAGTTGTCGACCAGCCAGCCGAACGCGGTCTGCACGATGGTGAAGGCCGAGGCCGCCTGCATCACCTGACCGAGCGACATGCTGCCGTCGAGAAATTTTGGCGCACACAGCAGCAAGGGTACCACCGGCGCAATGAGATTCGATCCCTGCGACACCAGCGTCGTGCGCATGTGTTGCCCGGCGAGCCGCGCCCATTGCCGCAACACGTTCGAGAACGTCTTGTCGATGCCGTCGCGCTCCTCAGTTTCGCCGCCGAGCAGCGCGATGCTTTCGCCATTCTCGCGCACGCGGGTCAGGATGTAGCGGAATTCCGCTTCCGCCTGGTTTTTGTCCTCGGAGATCTGCACGAAGCTGCGGCCGATTGCCGCGATCGAGCCCGACGCGATCGCCGCATAGATGATCGCGGCAATGACCAGGAAGCCCGGGATGCTGATCGACGAGCCGCCCAGCGTCACCGTCAGCGCGCCGCCGATGGTCCAGAGCACGACGATGAAGGTGACGGCCGAGAGCAGCGCCGACGTCACGCCGGCGATGAAGTCGACCGGAGAATCGGTCGCGATCCGCAGATCCTCCGCGATCCGGTACTCCGGATTCTTGTGATCGCCGTCGACGAGGTTGAGCTGGTAGTAGCGGCCGTTTGTCAGCCAGCGCGACACGACGGCGTTGGTCAGCCAGGCACGCCAGCGCCGCTGGATGCCCATGCGGCCGAACACCTGCGCGACCCCCAGCAGCACGCTGCCGATCGCCAGCGGAAAGAAGATGGCCGTCAGGTGGAAGACACTGGCCGCGTCGCGCTTTTCGATCGCATCGAAGATCGCGCGATTCCAGACATTGATGCCGTACTGAACGGCGACATTGCTGACGATCAGCAGCAGCAGGCCGATCGTGAACAGCCACGCCAGCCGGTCGCCGCTTCGGCCCCAATAGCCGCGCGCGCTGATCCAGAACCGCGTCAGCAAATAGTCCTTGCGCGCCTGCTCGGCCTCTTCGGCCGACAATTCGGGATCGGGTTCGACGATTTCCGGCGGCGGCGGTTCGACATGGTCGCCGCCTTCGGCGATAACCTCGACAAATTCCGACTTCTCGTCCGCTTCGCTTGGCGCGGGATCCTTACGCTCTTGATCGGCCGCCTTTGCGCTCGCTTTCCGAGGCGATGCAGTCCTGGCCGACGACGGCCCGTCCGACGATTTGGATTTTGCCTCGGCTTTGCCCATGGCACGATAACGCCAGGCAAATTACCCGGTTCCGCCTCCGGCGGTCACTCGCGTGCTGCTCGGGTGATGACACCGCGTTGTTTGGTATCTTGAATCGAGAACCATCCTCATCGTCGTCCTGGCGAAAGCCAGGACCCATTACCCCGAATGCCAATTGTTGCGCGACGCTGGAGCCGCGATCCCGTTCCCAATCAACTGCGGTGGTTATGGGTCCTGGCTTTCGCCAGGACGACAGCGTGCTTGAGATGTGCCGCGCAACTACCTCACCCCGCCGGCGCCTGATCGCGCCTCAGCCGGCGCGAGCGCGTTGCCTTGTGCAGCACGCGCGCAAGCTGCTCGGCCGAATAGGGCTTCTGCAGCAGCTCGAAGCCGCCGTTGCCCTGTTGCGACAGCACTTGGCTGTAACCGGAGGCGAGCACGATCGGAAGATCGAGGCGCTGCCGGCGGATCTCTTCCGCAAGCTCGATGCCGCTCATGCCGGGCATCACGACATCGGTGAACACCAGGTCGAACCGGTCGGCGTCGACGGCCAGCTCCTCCAGCGCGTGGGTGGCGTTGTCCACCAGCACGCAGGTGCAGCCGAGCTGGGTCAGCGTGTCGGCGGCAAACTTTCCGACCTCGGCATTGTCCTCGACGATCAGGACCGATGCGCCGGTCCGATAGACCGAGGGCGCGTCGTCGGTGCGCTGCGCTCGCGCGCCATGCCCGCCGACGACGCGCGGCAGATACAGCGTGAATGTCGCGCCCTTGCCGACTTCGCTGGTGACGGTCACCTCGCCGCCCGACTGCTTGGCGAAACCGAACACCTGGGACAGGCCGAGGCCGGTGCCGTGACCGACCTCCTTGGTGGTGTAAAACGGCTCGAAGATGCGGCCGAACAGCTCCTGCGGAATTCCGACGCCGGTGTCGGTCACCGACACCGCGACATGGCCGGGCGAGTTCGGCGGCGTGCTGGTCGCGGACGGCAGTCTGTCCACGGCGCGGACCGCGATCGTGAGCCGGCCGACGCCGTCCATGGCGTCGCGCGCGTTGACCGCCATGTTGATGATGGCGGTCTCGAACTGGCCGGCATCGGCGTTGACGAGACAGGTCTCGTCCGGCACTTGCGCTATGATTTCGATGCGCGCGCCGATCAGGGTTGCGATCATCTCGCTCAGGGTGCGGACATTCTGGCAGGCGTCGAACACCTCGGGCTTGAGGGTTTGCCGCCGCGCGAATGCAAGCAGCTGGTTGGTCAGCTTGGCGGCACGGTTCACGGTGTTGGAGATCGCATCGATGTAGCGCTGCCGCCGCGGCTCCGGCAGGTCCGGCCGCCGCAGCATGTCGACCGACGCGCGGATCACGGTGAGCAGGTTGTTGAAGTCGTGCGCGACGCCGCCGGTGAGCTGCCCGAGTGCCTCGAGCCGCTGGCCGTGCCGCAATGCCTCCTCGGCCTCGATGCGCCGGTTGGCCTCCTCCTGCAGGCGCTGGGTTCGCCGGAAGGCGAGTGCGAGCAGGCCGAACAGCAGGGCGGTGGCCGGGATCCCGAAGATCAGGTGCTGGGCCATGGTCGACCTCCAGCGCGACTGGATCGCCGAGGTTTCGAGGCCGGCGCTGACATAGATCGGGTATCCAGCCAGCCGCTGGTAGCGCATGCGCCGCTCGATGCCGTCGGCCGGGGATTGGATCGTCATCGTCCCGGCTTCGGGATTGGCGACGATCTGCCGCCCGAGCGGGCCGCTCGGCTCGAACCGGACATCGTGGTCAACGGCAGGGAAGTGCGCCAGCACGGCGCCGTCAGTCCGGATCAGCGCCAGGAAGCTGCCGGGCTCGCGGCCGATCCTGGCGTAGAAATTCTCGAAATATTCCGGAAGCACGGAGGCCTGGATCACGCCGGCAAAGCTGCCGTCGTCGCCGTTGCGGCGCCGGCCGACGCTGAAGAACCGCGAGCCCAGATAAGGCGGTCGCGGCGTCAGCACCTCGCCGATATAGGTGCCGATGTCGCCCTGGGCATGGATCCGGAAGTAATCCCGGTCCGAGAAGTCGACGTCGGGGGCCGGCTGCACCAGGCTGTTGACGAGGGCACGGCCGTTGGCATCGAATACCCAGACCGATTTCACCTGGGGAAGCGCCATGGCGACCTGCCGCAGCCGCTGGTGCAGGCTCTTCTCGCGCGCGACGATATCGGCATCGCCCATGCCGCGGACGACCTCGGTGACCTCGGCGAGGCCTCGATCGATGGTCTCGAACACCTTCAGCGCGTGCTCATGGGCGACATCGAGCGTGCGCCGGATCTCCTGGTCGGCGGCCTCGCTGGTCGATATCCAGGACATTGCGGAGGCAAAAACGAACAGCGCCAGCGGAAGGGCCAGCGCGGCGGCCATCATCCATTGCAGCAGTCTCAGCGAATTGCGTTGTGCGGTCTGCACGGGCGCTCCGGCTCCGCGCGGACCATAACGCAAACCGTTGCGCGGGAGGAAGCGAAACGGCGCCGCCGGGCGCGGCGCGGACGCTCATTCGCCATTCCGCGACCTGTCAAGGTTACCGGAGGCCAACCCGGATCGATCAATTCGCAGCCGGCTCGCGTCCGGGGCAGCACGGGCGGCTGCGGCGCGGCGGTATCACGACCTCGTTAGCAGCTCGCCGGCAGTCAAGCGGAAAATCGGCCTGGATGGCGCTTCCGGGCGCTGTTTTTAGGAGTTCTAAAACCTCTCACGGGCAAACGCTTGACCCTGTGACTACCTGCTGAAAAACAGGCCGCATGACAGGCGATCCAAACAGCTCCCGGGATAAATTGCAGGACGTCCGGCTCGGACATGCGGATCGCGGTTTTGTCGGAAAGATCATCAGGCTCGATGCGCTCGTGACGGGCTCATCGCTGTCTCCGCAGGAGCTGGAGCAGCGCCTGGTCGAGATGGGATTTGTCGAGGGCGCGCGCGTGGAAATCCTGCATGAAGGCACGATCCGAAAGGACCCGATCGCGGTGCGCGTCGACAACATCACGATCGCGCTGCGCCGGAGCGAAGCCATGGCTGTGATCGTCGAATGACCACTGCATCCCTGCGCCTGGCGCTGGTCGGCGCGCCGAACACCGGCAAGACGTCGCTGTTCAACAGCCTGACCGGCAGCCGTCAGAAGGTCGCCAACTATCCGGGCGTCACGGTCGAGCGCAAATCCGGCGGCTTCGTCACGCCAGAGGGCCGCAGCGTGACCGTGTTCGACCTGCCCGGCACCTATTCGTTGCGCGGCCGCAGTCCGGACGAGGAGATCACCCGCGACATCGTGCTCGGTCGCTTCGACGGCGAGGCGGTGCCCGATCTCGTGCTCTGCGTCGCGGACGCCACCAATCTGCGGCTGACCTTGCGGCTGGTGCTCGAGCTGAAGCGGGTCGGTCGGCCGATGATGCTGGTGCTCAACATGATCGATATCGCGAAGCGCCGCGGCGTCACGATCGACATCGATCGGATGTCGCAGGAGCTCGGCCTGCCGATCGTGACGTCGGTCGCGGTCCGCAAGGGTGGCATCGACGAGCTCCTGAAGCGGACCGACGAATTCCTGGCCAAGTCGCATGAGGCGGCGGCCAGCGAGTGGACGACGCCGACAATCGCCGACCTCAAGGCGGCACAGCGCGAGGCGGACCGCATCATCGCCGCGGCGGTGACGCTGCCGACCAAGCCCGACACGCTGACCAACCGGATCGATTCGGTGGTGCTGCATCCGGTCTGGGGTCTCGTGATCCTGGCCGTGATCCTGTTCGTGATGTTCCAGGCGGTGTTCACCTGGGCGCAGCCCGCGATGGAATTTCTGTCGGACAGCTTCGCCGCGCTCGGGCAGCTGATCCACAATTTGCTGCCCGAAAGCTGGAGCCTGTTGCAGAGCTTCCTGCAGAACGGCGTGATCTCCGGCGTCGGCAGCGTGATCGTGTTCCTGCCGCAGATCATCATCATCTTCCTGTTCATCCTGCTGTTGGAAGATTTCGGTTACATGGCGCGCGCCGCGTTCCTGATGGACCGCATCATGGGCGGCGCCGGGCTGCATGGCCGCGCCTTCATTCCGCTGCTGTCGAGCTTTGCCTGCGCAATTCCCGGCATCATGGCGACGCGCGTCATCGACAACCGCCGCGACCGCCTGACCACGATCCTGATCGCGCCGCTGATGACCTGCTCGGCGCGCATTCCGGTCTACACGCTGATCATCTCCGCCTTCGTTCCGGCGACCACGCTGTGGGGTTTCGTCAACCTACAGGGACTCGTGATGTTCGGCCTCTATGCCGCCGGGATCACCAGCGCGCTGACGGTGTCGGCGATCGCAAAGTTCTTCCTGTGGCGCGACCATGCGCCGGCGCCGTTCATGCTGGAATTGCCCGACTACAAGATGCCGCGGCTGAAGAGCATCGCGATCGGCGTGTTCACCCGCGCCAAGATGTTCCTGTACCGGGCCGGGACCACGATCCTCTCGATGATGGTGCTGATCTGGTTCCTGGCCTCGTTCCCGCAGGCGCCGGCCGGCGCCGAGGGACCGGCGATCAATTACAGCTTTGCTGCGATGATCGGCCATGCGCTCGAGCCGCTGCTGCGGCCGATCGGCTTCAACTGGCAGATCGCGGTGGCGCTGATCCCGGGCATGGCGGCGCGCGAGGTCGCGGTCGCAGCCCTTGGCACCGTCTATTCGATCGAGGGCGGCAAGGAGGCGGCGGACCAGATCGGCCAGGTGCTGGCGCAGAAATGGACGCTGGCGACCGCGCTGTCGCTGCTGGTCTGGTACATCTTCGCCCCGCAATGCGCCTCGACGCTCGCGGTGATCCGCCGCGAGACCGGCGGCGCGAAGTGGATGGTGGTGACGTTCATCTACATGCTCGCGCTGGCCTATGTCGCGAGCTTCCTGACCTTCAATCTCGCGCAGGCGCTCGGCCTGCATTGATCGGCAACGCAGTTTCACCATCTCTATTCGAAACTGCGATAGGTGCATGCAGCCAAGCGAAGCAGTAGAGTTGGTCGAGGGCGCATGAAGCGGGCGCCTCCGCGTGTTCCCTGCGAGACCCTGCAATGTCGACGTACGGCCTGGAGCGGCTATTTTCGCCTCGAAGCATCGCAATCGTCGGCGGCAGCCCGCGTCCGTCGTCGCTCGGCGCGGCGGTGCTCAGGAACATCAAAGCGAGTGGCTTCACCGGCCGCGTCGGCGTCGTCAATCGGAACTATGCCGACGTCGATGGTGCGCCGACAGTTCCCGACCTGAAGTCGCTGTCGTTCGTTCCGGATCTCGTCGTCATTAGCGCACCGGCGGCGGCGGTTCCGGAGATCGTCGCGGAGGCGGCTTCGGCCGGCGTTGCCGGCGCGGCGATCCTGTCGGCCGGTCTTGGCCATGGCGCAGGCTCGCTCGCGGAGACCGCGGGGCAGACGGCGCGACGGCATGGCATGCGCCTGATCGGGCCGAATTGCCTCGGCGTCATGGTGCCGCGCGTCAAGCTGAATGCGAGCTTCGCCTCGCATCAGCCGTCCGACGGGCACGTTGCCCTGATCTCGCAGTCCGGCGCGGTCGCGTCGGCGATGATCGAATGGGCGGCGGAACGGCGGCTCGGCTTCTCCGGCATCGCGTCGATCGGCGACCAGCTCGATGTCGACGTCGCCGACCTCCTGGATTATTTCGCGCTCGACGACCACACCAGCGCGATCCTGATCTACCTCGAAGCCGTCAAGGACGCGCGCAAGTTCATGTCGGCGGCGCGCGCCGCGGCGCGGTTGAAGCCGGTCGTCATCGTCAAGTCGGGACGGATGGCGCAGGGCGCCAAGGCCGCCGCGACCCACACCGGCGCGCTGGCCGGCTCCGATGCGGTCTATGATGCCGCATTCCGCCGCGCCGGCATGCTGCGCGTCTACGACCTGCGCCAGCTGTTCGATTGCGCCGAGCTGCTCGGCCGCGGCTTCGTTCCGCGCGGCAACCGGTTGGCGATCCTGACCAATGGCGGCGGGCTCGGCATCCTCGCGACCGACCGGCTGGCCGAGCTCGGCGGCGTTCCGGCGACTTTGACGGCGGAGACCATCGCGCGGCTCGACAAGGTGCTGCCGTCGGGCTGGTCCTGCGCCAATCCGGTCGACATCGCGGGCGATGCCGATGCCGACCGCTACGTGGCGGCGCTCAGCGCACTGCTCGATGATTCGAACAGCGACGCGGTGCTGGTCGCGAATGTGGAAACCGCGGTGGCTCCGGCCGAGGGGATTGCCGAGGCGGTGGCGCGATGCGTCCGCGACCGCAGGACGAAGCGGAGTGCGGTCGCCGCACTGGTGCTTGCGGCCTGGGTCGGCGCCGACGAGCGCACCGGCGCGATCTTCGAGGCGGCGCGCATTCCGCATTTCCCGACCGAGGACGATGCGGTGCGCGCCTTCATGTATCTGGTGCGCTATCGCGAGGCCTCCACCGCGCTCGCCGCAACCCCGCCGGGCGTCGCATCGGTGTTCACGCCGGAGACGGCGGCGGCGCGGCACGTCGTCGTGAACGCGCTGTCGGAGGGACGTGCCTGGCTCGATCCGGCCGAGATCGTTGCGCTGTTCGCGGCCTATCATATTCCGATCGTGACGACGCTCGTCGCCGATAGTCCCGAGGACGCTGCCAAGAAGGCGGCACCGTTCCTCGCCGAAGGACATGCGATCGTGATCAGGGTGTTCTCGCGCGACATCCGGCACGCCTCCGACGTCGGCGGCGTGATCCTCGACCTGCGCACCAAAGACAGCGTCGTTGAAGCTGCACGGACGGTCATGGCGCGGGCACGAAGTGCCCGGCCCGATGCCATCCTGCAAGGCGTGACGATCCAGCCGATGATCGTACGGCGCGCGGCGCGCGAACTGATCCTCGGCATCGCCGAAGATCCGACCTTCGGTCCGGTGATCGTGTTCGGGCGTGGCGGCCCCGCGGTCGAGGTGATCAACGACAAGGCGCTGGCGCTGCCGCCGCTCGACATGAATCTCGCCCGCGAGTTGATCGGACGCACCCGCGTCTCGCGGCTGCTCGGCGGCTATGGCGATGTGCCGGCGGTCCCGGCCGATGTGGTGGCGCTCACCCTCGTCAAGCTGGCGCAGATGGCGGCCGACATTCCCGAGGTCGCTGAGCTCGACGTCAACCCGATGCTGGCGGACGAGAGCGGCGTGCTCGCGCTCGATGCGCGGGTCGCGATCCGCAAGCCCACCCGGCTATTTGCCGGCCACACCCGGCTCGCGGTGCGGCCCTATCCGTCGCAATGGGAAGGTGAGCTTGCGCTGCGCGACGGCTCGCGTGTCACGGTGCGCCCGATGCGGCCGGAAGACGAGCCGATGGTCAGCGAGTTCTTCAAGCGCGTCACCGCCGAAGACCTCAGGCTGCGCTTCTTCCATGCGATGAAGGAATTCTCGCACGCCTTCATCGCGCGCCTGACCCAGCTCGACTATGCGCGCGCGATGGCGTTTGTGGCGCTCGATCCGAACACCGGCGAGATGATGGGTGCGGTCCGGCTGCACTCGGATTCGCTGTACGAGAATGCCGAATACGCGATCCTGCTGCAGTCCGATCTCAAGGGCAAAGGGCTCGGCTGGGCGCTGATGCAACTCCTGATCCACTATGCGCGATCGGAGGGCTTGAAGCGCCTGTCCGGCCAGGTGCTGACCGAGAACACCACGATGATCGGGATGTGCCGCGATCTCGGCTTCACCGTGACGATGGATCCGGACGATCACAGCATCGTCGATGTCGTACTCGACCTCGATCGATCCGGCGTCGATGCGGTCGGCGCCGATATCCTGATCCGGCCTGCCGCGGCCGGCCGCTGATACCAGCGCCAGCCGCGGCCGCGTCGGATCAGATCTGGCGTTCGACCAGCTTGAACTTGAGTTCGGCGATCGCTTCGGAGGGATTGAGGCCCTTCGGACACGCCTTGGCGCAGTTCATGATGGTGTGGCAGCGATAGAGGCGGAACGGATCCTCGAGATTGTCGAGTCGCTCGCCGGTCGCCTCGTCGCGGGAGTCGGTGACCCAGCGGTTTGCCTGCAGCAGCGCGGCGGGGCCGAGGAAGCGCTCGCTGTTCCACCAGTAGCTCGGGCACGAAGTCGAGCAGCAGGCGCACAGGATGCACTCGTAGAGGCCGTCGAGCTTCTCGCGGTCCTCGTGGCTCTGCCTCCATTCCTTCTGCGGCGTCGGCGTCGTGGTCTTCAGCCACGGTTCGATCGAGGCATACTGGGCGTAGAAATTGGTGAGGTCGGGGACCAGGTCCTTCACCACCGGCTGGTGCGGCAGCGGATTGACCTTCACCGCGCCGCCGGCGCCGACGTCGTGCATCGACTTGGTGCAGGCCAGCGTGTTCTGGCCGTCGATGTTCATCGCGCAGGAGCCGCAGACGCCTTCGCGGCAGGAGCGGCGGAAGGTCAGCGTCGGGTCGATGTGGTTCTTGATCCAGATCAGGCCGTCCAGCACCATCGGACCGCAATCATTGGTGTCGACATGATAGGTGTCGACGCTCGGATTCTTGCCGTCGTCCGGGTTCCAGCGATACACCCGAAATTCGCGCGTCTCGGTGGCACCCGCCGGCTTCGGCCAGGTCTTGCCGCCTGAAATCTTCGAATTCTTCGGAAGTGCGAATTCAACCATGCTTGCTCGCCTTCGTTCTCAGTAGACCCGCGCCTTCGGCGGGATGTACTGCACGTCATTGGTCATCGTGTAGCTGTGCACCGGACGGTACTCGATCGCAGTCTTGCCGGCCGGATCAATCCAGGTCAGCGTGTGCTTCATCCAGTCCTTGTCGTTGCGGTCCGGGAAGTCCTCGCGCGCATGCGCGCCGCGGCTTTCGGTGCGGTTCGCCGCCGAATCCATCGTCACGACCGCCTGCACGATCAGATTGTCGAATTCCAGCGTCTCGATCAGATCGGAATTCCACACCAGCGAGCGGTCCGACACCGAGATGTCGCCGACGCCGCCATAGACCTTGTGGATCAGGTTCTGGCCTTCCTGCAGCACGTCGCCGGTGCGGAACACCGCGCAATTGTTCTGCATCACATGCTGCATGCTGTCGCGCAGCTTCGCGGTCGGCGTGCCGCCGGAAGCATGGCGGAAATGATCAAGCCGGCCGAGCGCGAGGTCGGCGGAATCCTTCGGCAGCTCCGGCTGCTTGGCGTTGGCCGTCAGTTTGTCGGCAAGCCGCAGCGCGGCGGCGCGGCCGAACACCACGAGGTCGATCAGCGAGTTGGAGCCGAGGCGGTTGGCGCCATGCACCGAGACGCAGGCCGCTTCGCCGATCGCCATCAGGCCCGGCACCACCGAATTGTCGTCGCCGTTGCGCTTGGTCAGCACCTCGGCGTGATAGTTCGTTGCGATACCGCCCATATTGTAGTGCACGGTCGGCACGATCGGGATCGGCTCGCGGGTGACGTCGACATTGGCGAAGATCTTCGCCGATTCGGAGATGCCCGGCAGCCGCTCATGCAGCACCTTCGGATCGAGGTGATCGAGGTGCAGGAAGATGTGGTCCTTCTTCTTGCCGACGCCGCGGCCTTCGCGGATCTCGATCGTCATCGCGCGCGAGACGACGTCGCGCGAGGCGAGGTCCTTGGCCGACGGCGCATAGCGCTCCATGAAGCGCTCGCCCTCGGAGTTGACGAGATAGCCGCCTTCGCCACGGGCGCCTTCGGTGACGAGGCAGCCCGAGCCGTAGATGCCGGTCGGGTGGAACTGGACGAACTCCATGTCCTGCAGCGGCAGTCCGGCGCGCAGCACCATGCCGCCGCCGTCGCCGGTGCAGGTGTGCGCCGAAGTGCAGGAGGCATAGGCGCGGCCATAGCCGCCGGTCGCCAGGATCGTGGTCTGGGCGCGGAAGCGATGCAGCGTGCCGTCATCGAGCTTGAGCGCGATCACGCCGCGGCAGACGCCCTGGTCGTCCATGATCAGGTCGATGGCGAAGAACTCGATGAAGAACTCGGCCGAGTGGCGCAGCGACTGGCCGTACATCGTGTGCAGCATGGCGTGGCCGGTGCGGTCGGCGGCAGCGCAGGTGCGCTGCGCCTGGCTCTTGCCGAAGTCGATGGTCATGCCGCCGAACGGGCGCTGATAGATCTTGCCGTCCTCGGTTCGCGAGAACGGAACGCCCCAATGCTCGAGCTCATAGACCGCGTCGGGCGCGTTGCGCACCATGTATTCGATCGCGTCCTGGTCGCCGAGCCAGTCCGACCCCTTCACGGTGTCGTACATGTGCCAGCGCCAGTCGTCCTGATGCATGTTGCCGAGCGAGGCCGAGATGCCGCCCTGCGCCGCCACCGTATGCGAGCGGGTCGGGAACACCTTGGTGATGCAGGCGGTGCGCAGCCCGGCTTCCGAACAGCCGACCACCGCGCGCAGGCCGGCGCCGCCGGCGCCGACCACGACGACGTCGTATGTATGGTCCTGGATCGGGTAGGCCTTGCCGTTCGTGGCCGGGCCACCGTTGGTGGCCTTGCCGTTTCCTTCACCGGCCATGGATCAAACTCCCGACGACAATTTGAGGATTGCGTAGATCGAGGCCAATGCGACCGCGACGCAGAAGAAGTTGTTCGCCATCACGCTGGCGATCTTCAGCTTCTCGTTATGGATGTAGTCCTCGATCACGACCTGCATGCCGATCTTCATGTGCCAGGTGCTGGCGATGATGAAGAGCAGCAGGATGATGGCGATCGGGATCGAGCCGAGGATCTGCGCCGCGCCGGCATGGTTGCGGCCGATCAGCGTGATCACCACAACGATCACGGGAACGATCAGCAGCGTCATCGCAACGGCGGTGAGGCGCTGGCGCCAGAAATCGCCCGTGCCGGTGTGCGCGGAGCCGAGGCCGCGGACGCGCTCCAGCGGCGTGCGCATCGAGGAGGGGCCGCTCATCGTCCACCTCCCACGGCGTAGGCAATGATCCAGACCAAAACGGTCAGCGCGATGCCGGCGACCAGCGCGCCCCAGGTCAGGGCTTCGCGCTCATTGGCCTTGAAGCCGTAGCCGAGGTCCCAGACGAAATGCCGGATGCCGCTGCACAGATGGTGCATCAGCGCCCACGTGTAGCCGAACACGATCAGCTTGCCGATCGCGCTGCCGGTGAAGGCCTGGACGTTGGCGTAAGCTGAGGGGCCGGAAGCGGCGGCGATCAGCCACCAGGCCAGCAGCAGCGTGCCGAAATAGAGGGCCAAACCTGTGGCGCGGTGGACGATGGACAGCGCCATCGTCAGCGTCCACCGGTAGGTCTGCAAATGGGGTGAAAGCGGTCGTTCGATCCTGGCGGTCATCGGCGGGCTTTATGTTGTGAGGGACCGCGGCCGGCCCATCGGGGAACGCGGTAGAGGAGTTCTATTTACGGAGTCGGATCACCCCGCGCAACGGCCAAATAGCCTTCGGTCGAACCGAAGTTCATTGTTAGAGTTGCCGAATTCTGGTTGATCCGCAGTGTGGTATACCAGATGCAAGGTCTGGCGAACCAAGTAATGAATCTAAATCTTCGTGGATCGATCGGCGCGCTCAGCTGCCCGAAAACGGGCTCCGCAAGGCATCGATTTTACCCCACTGTTCCACCAGATAATCGACAAATGCCCTGATCTTAGGCGATGCGAGACGTGACGGCTGAAGCATCAGATGCAGCGGCGTCGGCGCCGGCTCGTGGTCGATCAGCAGGCGTGCCAGGCGACCGTCGGCGAGCTCGGACTGCACCTGCCAGGACGGCACGCGGACGATGCCGGCCCCCTCCCGCGCCGCGCTGACCAGCGCGTCGAGGCTATTCATCCAGAGCCGACCGGATATGCGGATTTTGCGACCCGTCTTGCTGCCGTCGGCAAAGCGCCACTCCGCGCTGCCGGGCGAATCGGAAAACACCAGGCAGTCATGCCCGGCAAGATCGTCCGGTGTCCGCGGCGCGCCGCGCCGAGCCAGATAGTCCGGCGACGCGCACACGATCATCCGCAGATCGGTGAGCTTCCGCGCGATCAGCTGCGAGTCACGCAAGCGGCCGATGCGTATTGCCAGATGGATGTCCTCCTCGACCATGTCGACGGCGCGGTCGACCAGAAGAAGGTCGACGGACAGTGCCGGATAGCGGCGCAGAAACTCGACCAGCAGCGGCGCGATCACGAGCCGACCGATCAGACTCGGCGAGCTGACGCGGATCCGCCCTGATGGCTGATGCGGGTCGCGCGCCAGCGCCGCCTCGATCTCCCTGACCTCGCCGAGGATCGATTTCGCGCGCTCGTAGAGAATGCGCCCGTCGTCGGTCAGCGCGAGCTGGCGGGTGGTGCGCAACAGCAGGCGGGTGCCGAAATGCTCCTCGAGCGCGCTGATCTGCCGGCTCACCGAGGTGAGCGAGCTCGGCAGCGAGCGCGCGGCCGCCGACAGGCTGCCGCTCTCGACCGCGCGGACAAAGGCCGCCATCGCCGCAAGCTGGTCCAAGCCCGATCCTTCCGCATTTCGCAAGAGAGCCTGCTCAAGAGCATAGATACTCCCGAATCCCAAAAGGGGCTATTGCTCACCGCGAACAGTCACAGGACGGCGCCGGAGAACCTGGTGTGGCCCTACATCGATACTGCGAAGGACATGATGGCCGGCCTCGATCTCACGGAGCTGCTTGATCTTGCGCTGCTGCTGATCGCGGTCGGGGCGCTGTCGGGCTTTCTCGCCGGCCTGTTCGGCATCGGCGGCGGCGCGATCCTGGTGCCGGTGTTCTACGAATGCTTTCGCCTCGCCGGCGTGCCGCTCGAGGTGCGGATGCCGCTGTGTATCGGCACCTCGCTCGCGATCATCATCCCGACATCGCTGAGCTCGTTCCGCGCCCATTATCGTCGCGGCGCGGTCGACATGGAGATCCTGAAGCGCTGGTGGCTGCCGATCGTGATCGGCGTCGCCGCCGGCAGCGTCACCGCGCGCTTCGCGCCGGAGCGGCTGTTCAAGATCGTGTTCGTGATGGTGGCGTGGTCGGCGGCCGCGCGCCTGCTGCTGGCGCGCGAGACCTGGAAGTTCGGCGACGACGTGCCGAAGGGTTTCTTGATGCGCGTCTACGGCTTCTTCGTCGGCCTGCTCTCGACGCTGATGGGCATCGGCGGTGGCCTGTTCGCCAATCTGCTGATGACCTTCTACGGCCGGCCGATCCATCAGGCGGTCGCGACGTCTTCCGCGCTTGCGGTGCTGATCTCGATTCCCGGTGCGCTGGGCTATGTCTATGCCGGCTGGCCCGCCGCCGCGCGCTTTCCCGAGGTCGCCGCGCTGCAACTGCCGTTCGCGCTCGGTTACGTCTCGCTGATCGGGGCGCTGCTGGTGATGCCGACCACGCTCGTCACCGCGCCGCTCGGCGTCAAGGTCGCGCACGCGCTGTCGAAGCGGGCGCTGGAGGTGGCGTTCGGGGCCTATCTCTTCATCGTCGGCGGGCGGTTCGTGATCAGCCTCGCCGGCGGGCATTAGCCGCAGCGCGTAGCCCGGATGGAGCGAAGCGTAATCCGGGGTTCATGCCGGTGAACAGCCGGAGTCAGTGCTTCAACCGGACCTCGCTGTTGCCCCAGTATCGCAGATCGCCAGCGCTCTCGATACGATCCAAATCAGAGAGCGCCTGCAATCGGGCCGCCGTCGCCTCATAGGTGATAGTCCAACCGAGTTCCTTGAAGCGCTTTTCCGCATCGGTCACGAACGCCACAACTTTCCGCCAGCGGGACTTCAAAAGCGAGAAGATGACTTCGTCCAGTTGATCTTCGGTCACCGATGGCGGGAGAAGTACCTCGCTCCACGTCAATTCGCCGAAGAAATGCGGGGGCATCGGTGGAGGTTTTAGGTCCGGATGCTGGGCATAGATGCCCACCAACAGCTTTCGGTGGACGATTTCGTACAGTTCGTTGAGATGCCCCCACAAGGCGTCGCGCTCGGCCTGGTCGATTTGCCCCATGGCCATGACGGTACGATCGAGCGCTCGGCCCACGTTCAGTAGGCGCTTTTTCAGTTCGGCCGCCTGCTCTCGATCCATGCCGGGTCCCCGTCACCGCGTCCTGTAAAGATCCTTGCGCACTTATTTCCGCAGCGCCTAGCCCAGATGGAGCGAGGCGCAATCCGGGGGTCTCGCAGCTGATAGAGTGGTCCCGGATTTCGCTTCGCTCCATCCGGGCTACGGAGCTTATTTCGCGTAAATATCCTTGTAGGTATCCCGCAGAATGTTCTTCTGCACCTTGCCCATCGCGTTGCGCGGCAATTCGTCGACGACGAAGACGCGCTTCGGCATCTTGAACTTCGCGAGCCGCCCGTCGAGCGCCTTCAGCACCGATGCCTCGCTGACGTCGGCGCCCTTGCTGCAGACCAAGACGGCGGTGACGCCTTCGCCGAAATCGGCATGCGGCACGCCGATCACGGCTGACTCGATCACGCCGGGCATGGCGTCGATCTCGCTCTCGATCTCCTTCGGATAGACGTTGAAGCCGCCGGAGATCACGAGATCCTTGCCGCGGCCGAGAATGTGGACATAGCCCTTGTCGTCGATCTTGCCGAGGTCGCCGGTGATGAAGAAGCCGTCGGCGCGGAATTCGGCCTTGGTCTTCTCCGGCATCCGCCAGTAGCCCTGGAACACGTTCGGGCCCTTGACCTCGATCACGCCGATGGTTTCCCGCGGAAGCTCCTTGCCGGTCTCGGGATCGGTGACCCGCACCGAGACGCCGGGCAGCGCGAAGCCGACCGCGCCGGGCACGCGGTCGCCGTCATAGGGGTTGCTCGTGTTCATGTTGGTCTCGGTCATGCCGTAGCGCTCGAGCACGGCGTGGCCGGTGCGATCGGACCATTCGCGGTGGGTATCGGCGAGCAGCGGCGCCGAGCCCGAGATGAACAGCCGCATGTGCCTGGTCGCGTCCTTGTTCAGGCCGGGGTTCTGCAGCAGGCGGGTATAGAAGGTCGGCACGCCCATCATCACGGTGGCGCGGGCCATCAGCTTGATGATCACGTCCGGATCGAACTTCGGCAGGAAGATCATCGAGGCGCGTGCGAACAGCGTCACGTTGCTCGCCACGAACAGGCCGTGGGTGTGATAGATCGGCAGCGCGTGGATCAGCACGTCCTTGTCGCTGAAGCGCCAGTAGTCGACCAGCGAATACGAGTTCGAGGCCAGATTGTCGTGCGACAGCATCGCGCCCTTGGAGCGGCCGGTGGTGCCCGACGTGTAGAGGATCGCGGCGAGATCGTTGTTGCCGCGCGGCACCGTGGCGAATTCCTTCGCCGCCTTGTCGGCGGCCACGGTCAGCGAGCCCTTGCCGCTGGCATCGAGCGTCTCGACCTTGGCGCCAACCTTGGCAGCGATCGCCTTGATGCCGTCCTGCTTGGAAGGATCGCAGACCACCAGCGCCGGCTCGGCATCGGTGATGAAGTATTCGAGCTCGTTCAGCGTATAGGCGGTGTTGAGCGGCAGGTAGACGCCGCCGGCGCGCACGGTGGCGAGATATAGCACCAGGGCCGAAACCGACTTCTCGGTCTGCGCCGCGACGCGGTCGCCCGGCTTGACGCCGCGCTCAACCAGCACATTCGCCATCTGGCCTGCGCGCGCGATCAAATCGCCATAGGAGATGCGGCTGCCGTCGAGCTGCTCGATCGCGAGCCGGTTGGGGTCGTCGAGGCCGTCGAACAGGCGGGAAAACAGATTGGCGTTGGTGGTCGTGTTCATGCAAACATTCCCCGAGGGGCGAAGGGCCGGAAGATTTCGGCTGGATTAGCAAAAACGCCCTTCAGAAAGCAACGGAGACAGTTTGCATGACAAATAATGGGAAACGCGTGGCTTGGGTCACCGGCGGCGGCACCGGAATCGGCGAATCCGGGGCGGAGTTCCTGGCTGCGGACGGCTGGACGGTGGTGGTCTCCGGCCGCCGCAAGGAAGAGCTCGACCGCGTGGTGGCCAACATCACCAAAATGGGCGGCAAGGCCGAGGCGATCCCGCTCGATGTCAGCAACAAGACCGACGTCAACAAGGCCGCCGAGACGATCGTCGGCAGGCACGGCCGCATCGACCTTTTGGTCAACAGCGCCGGCATCAACGTGCCGAAGCGGAGCTGGGCCGACATGGAACTGGAAGGCTGGGACAAGCTCGTCGAGATCAACCTCAACGGCGTGCTCTACTGCATGCGCGCGGTGCTGCCGACGATGCGCAAGCAGAAGGACGGCTGCATCATCAACGTCGCGTCCTGGGCCGGCCGCCACGTCTCGAAGATGCCGGGCCCGGCCTACACCACGACCAAGCACGCGGTGCTGGCGCTGACCCATTCCTTCAACATGGACGAATGCGTCAACGGCCTGCGCGCCTGCTGCCTGTCGCCAGGCGAGGTCGCGACCCCGATCCTGAAGCAGCGGCCGGTGGTGCCGAGCGAAGCCGAGCAGGCCAAGATGCTGCAGCCGGAGGATTGCGGCCGCACCATCGCCTTCGTCGCCAGCATGCCGGCACGGGTCTGCATGAACGAGATCCTGATCAGCCCGACCCACAACCGCGGCTTCATCCAGACGCCGGCGAACCGGGATTAGATGAGGTCCGTCTTCTCCTCCCCCTCTGAAAGGGGGAAGGCCGGGATGGGGGGCCGCCGCAGGCGATGCTGTATGCGGAGAGCGTTGATCCCCACCCGCTTTGCTCTGCGAGCAAAGCAACCTCCCCTTTTCAAGGGGAGGTTGGAACTCTGTAGCCCGGATGGAGCGAAGCGCAATCCGGGGGGCTTTTCCGCGGAGAAGCTGTCCCGGATTTCGCTGCGCTTCATCCGGGCTACAAACGACGAGCCCCGCGCGACTCACTCGATGATCTCGTTCAATTCCTTCCCGGTATGCTCCGGCACGAACAGGAACACGCCGACCGCCATCGCGATCATCAGCACGGGGATGCACAGGAACGACAGCGCGAACGAGCCGGTGTGCTGCTGGAGCGCGATCGAGACGAACGGGAACAGCACGAAGCCGACGAAATAGGCGATCGCCCAAACCACGCCGTTGGCGGCGCCGCGGATCCGGGTCGGGAAGATCTCCGCGGTCAGCGTTGTGCTCGGTCCCCAGAAGCCGAGGAAGCCGAGACACCAGGCGAGCCCGAATGCCCATAGCAGCACGCGGTCCTCGGAATAGACCCAGAGCGTCATGAAGATCGCACCCTCGATCAGGGTGATGATGAAGGTGCGGCGGCGGCCGATCTTGTCGATCAGCCAGCCCACCACACAAAGTCCAAGGAAGCCGCAGAGCCCGTAGAACACGTAGAACAGGCTGTACTCGGCGGTCGACCAGTGCTTCTCGGTCGACAGATACAGCGGCATCCAGGCGCCGACCGTGCCGTAGATGCAGGTCGAGGCGCAGGCGACGAACAGCGCGACAAGCGTGGCGGGCAGCACGTCGGGCATGAACACCTGGCGGATGCCGACCGACTTGGCCTTGCCGAACCAGGCGCTGTCCTCGGCGCTGACCGTGCCGCCGCGCGCCAGCGTCTCCGAGATGCGCCGCTTGCGGTCCTGCGCGCGCACCCAATAGGGCGATTCCGGGCAGGTGGAGCGGATATAGATCGCGAGCAGCGCGATCACGCCGGGCACCATGACAGCGATGCGCCAGCCGAAATTGGCGGCCACGAGGCCCGTGATCGCACCGGCGAGCGTGGCGCCGAGACACCAGGCCGAGCGGGTGATGCTGATGACGCGGCCGCGGAGCCGGGCCGGCCAGGTTTCCGCCACCAGCATCGAGCCGAGCGACCATTCGCCGTTCAGCGCGAAGAACAACAGCGAGCGCGCGATCACGAACACCGCGAAGGTCGGCGACATCGCCGCGACCGGCATCAGAAGCGAGAACAGCGCGATGTTGACGGCGAGCAGCGTGCGGCGACCGTAGCGGTCGGCGAGCCACGGCCAGAAATAAAGCCCGGCGATGCCGACGAACAGTGCGATCTGCATGCCGGAGCGGTATTCCGGCAGGCTCAGCGAAAATTCCTTGATCACCATCGGCGAGATCAGCGCGAAGATCACGCCGTCCATGCCGTCGAAGCCCCAGCCGAGCGCGTTGGCGGTGGCGATGTGCCAATGCGTTTTCGTGATCTCGGTCGTGTCCGCAACCGCGCGGTAGTTGGCGTATTGCAGGTGCTTCTGCTCGAGCGGACCGACGTCGCTGCTTGCATCGTTCACCGCAGGTGCGGCGTGGTCGTCAGCCGTGATGCTGCTCATGCTGCCTCCCCGCGGCCGCTTTCTGCGAAGCCGTGCCGCAACCTCAAGCTGAACCAATCGAAGAGCAGCGGCAAGCAAATTGCTCGCGGCAGCGCACGCGTCCATTCCGCTGAATGGAATGCCTGGCGGGTTGCGCGAAGCGTCGAGCGTACGCAGCGCGCGCCGCTCGGTTTCAACAATCACAAAGAATTATTTCCGGAAACCGTCCGGAAAACCTGCCGTAGCTCGGCCAACGACGACGCACTCATCAACCAGGACGCGCCGTTGTTGCCCCTTCAACGCCGGCGAAGCCTCGCCGGTCGGCCTACTCATCGGGAGACGAAACCATGTCGAAGCGTATTGCCTATCTCGCCGCCGCCGCCTTCAGCGCGCTTGCGATCACGTCCACTGTCGTGGCGCCGGTCCGCGCCGACGAAAAGACCGTGATGGTCGGCGGCGCCGCGATGTTCCCGTCGAAGAACATCGTGCAGAACGCCGTCAACTCGAAGGACCACACCACGCTCGTCGCCGCGGTGAAGGCCGCGGGCCTGGTCAGCACGCTGGAAGGCAAGGGCCCGTTCACGGTGTTCGCGCCGACCAATGCCGCGTTCGGCAAGCTGCCGGCCGGAACCGTCGACAGCCTCGTCAAGCCCGAGAACAAGGCGACGCTGACCAAGATCCTCACCTACCATGTGGTGCCGGGCAAGCTCGAGGCCTCCGACCTTACCGACGGTAAGAGGCTGAAGACCGCCGAGGGCGAGGAGCTGACCGTCAAGAAGCAGGACGGCAAGGTCTGGATCGTCGATGCCAAGGGCGGCAGCTCGATGGTGACGATTTCCAACGTCAACCAGTCGAACGGCGTCATCCATGTGGTCGACACCGTGCTGATGCCGGCGACGTAACACCCGACGGCCCGATTTGGTCCCAAACGCCTTACGAAACCGCGAGCCGGCGCCTCGCCCCGGCTCGCATTTTTGTGACCAAATGAAGCAGCCTATATCAAACTGATGATGCCTGCCCCCGTAACGGAACGCCGGTTCCGGGCGTATAACCCGGTAACGGCCACGAGCAGAGATATCCCATGACGAGCCTTGCCGTCAGCGACCACCAGGCAGAGACCGCGACACCCGCGAAGGCGATCCAGCCGGTCTGGGTGCGCATGGTGCACTGGATCAACGCCTTCGCGATGATCCTGATGATCATGTCCGGCTGGCAGATCTACAACGCCTCGCCGCTGTTTGGCTTCACCTTCTCGCGGAGCATCACGCTCGGCGGCTGGCTCGGCGGTGCGCTGCTCTGGCATTTCGCCGCGATGTGGCTGCTGATGGTCAACGGCCTGGTCTATCTGGCGCTGGGTTTCGCCACCGGCCGCTTCCGCAAGAAGCTGCTGCCGATCACCCCGGGCGGCGTGATTGCCGATACCAAGGCGGCGCTGACCTTCAAGCTGTCGCATGACGATCTCAGCAAATACAATTCGGTGCAGAAGCTGCTCTATGCCGGCATCATCGTGGTCGGCGTCGTCATCGTGCTGTCCGGCCTGTCGATGTGGAAGCCGGTGCAGCTGCATTGGCTGGTGTCGCTGTTCGGCGGCTACGATTTCGCCCGCTATGTTCACTTCACCTGCATGGCGCTGATCGTCGCCTTCCTGGTGATCCATGTCGCGCTCGCGCTGCTGGTGCCGAAGAGCCTGCGCGCCATGATCATCGGACGCTAAAGCGCGATGAGATCGTCATCGCGCTTTAGCTTCTTGTTTCTTGAGCATGATCTTTTCGGAAAACCGCTTCGCACTTTTCCGGATCATGCTGTAGGAGGTCTGTCATGGGTCGTCTCCGCAAGCTCCTGATCACCGGTGTCGACAAGAAGCTGCTCGTGCGCGATGCGGTGAAGACGATGCCGGAGCTGACGCGCCGCCGCTTCATCACGGCGGGCACCAGCCTCGGCGCGCTAACGCTGCTCACCGGCTGCGACGTGGTCGATTCGTCGTCGGCCGAGGAAATGCTGAAGCACGTTTCGAAGTTCAACGATGCGGTGCAGGCCTGGATGTTCAATCCGGATGCGCTGGCGCCAACCTTCCCCGAGAGCATGATCACCAAGCCGTTCCCGTTCAACGCCTATTACGATCTCGACGACGCGCCTGAGATTGCGGCAGCGGACTGGAAGCTCGAAGTGCGCGGGCTGGTCGAGAACAAGAAGTCTTGGACGCTCGACGAATTGTACAAGCTGCCGCAGGTCAAGCAGGTGACGCGCCACATCTGCGTCGAGGGCTGGAGCGCGATCGGCAGCTGGACCGGTACGCCCTTGCGCGATTTCCTCAAGCTGGTCGGCGCCGACACCCGCGCCAAATATGTCTGGTTCCAGTGCGCCGACAAGGACGGCTACAACTCGCCGCTCGACATGCGCTCGGCGCTGCATCCGCAGACCCAGATGACGTTCAAATTCGGCGACGAGATCCTGCCTCGCGCCTACGGCTTTCCGATGAAGATCCGGGTCCCGACCAAGCTCGGCTTCAAGAACCCGAAATACGTGCTCTCGATGGAAGTCACCAACGACTACAAGGGCGGCTACTGGGAAGACCAGGGCTACAATTCGTTCAGCGGGAGTTAGCCGTCGTCCCGGCGAAAGCCGGGACCCATACTCCGCGGCCGAGGGAATAGCTACGAGGGGAGACGCTTCCTTCCATCACAACCAGCTGTGGTTATGGGTCCCTGTGTCTTGGAAGTCTGTCAGGATGGGTTGGGCGGGAAGCCGTTGGGTCCTTGGCGCTTGACGCCGTGAGCCGGCTCGGCCTCCCGCCCGTTCCATTACCAACCTGAACAGTTGCACGAGGCTGCGCCAACAGACCTCGCATCACAGGGACAGGCACCGTGATCATACCCCCTCGTTATGTCGGAATCGACGTCTCCAAGAAGCATCTCGATATCTTTGATGAAGCTGACGGCGTGTCCAGGCGCATCGCCAACGCGGCACAGGCCATCACACAGCAGGTGGCGCGTTGGCGATGCGATGCGCTGGTCGTCTTCGAGGCCACGGGCGCCTATGATCTCGCGCTTCGCGAGGCCCTAAGCCAGGCCGGTGTCCGCTTCGCTCGGATCAATCCGGCTCGAGCTCGCGATTTTGCGCGGGCCAGCGGCCAACTTGCCAAAACCGATCCGATCGATGCACGGATGCTGGCGGCCTTTGGCCGGGTCATGCAGCCGGCAACCGAGCGGGCCGCCAATCCCGCCCGCAACGCTTTGGCAGGGCTTGCAAAACGGCGGGACCAACTGGTTCTCATGCGCGCGCAGGAGAAGAACCGGCGCAGCGAGGCCGACGACTGCGCCATGGCCGAACGGATCAGTCGGCTCGTTGAGGTTCTCGACGGCGAGATCGCCGAGATCGAGGCCGATATCAACGCATTGACCAAGGCCGAGCCGGAGATCGCGGACGATGCGCGGTTGATGCGCTCACTGCCGGGCGTGGGTCCCGTGGCTTGCATGCAGCTGATCGCGAAGATGCCGGAACTTGGACATGTTGGAGCGAAGCAGATCGCCGCGCTCGCGGGCCTTGCCCCCTTCAACGTCGACAGCGGCGCCTTCCGTGGAAAACGCAAGATCGCCGGCGGCCGAAAGCGCGTTCGTGACGCCCTCTATATGGCGGCTCTGAACGCGGTTCGTCGGGCCGATCCATTCAAGGCCTTCTACGCGCGGCTGCGACAGGTCGGCAAACCAGCCAAGCTCGCTCTCATTGCCGTTGCCAGGAAGCTCCTAACGGTCCTCAACGCCATGATGCGCGACAGAAAGCCCTACCTGCAGACCAAGCCGACATAACAGTTGCCGGCCTTCGCCGGGACGACGCAGGCTTACGGCCCGACCTTCCTCTGAAACGCCGACAGCAGCGCGCCGAGCGCGAGCATCGCGGCCGAGACGTTCAACGCAAATGACAGGCTGCCGACCGCGTCGGTGATGGCGCCGACCACGATCGGTCCGAGCGTCTGGCCGATGCCGAAGGCGATGGTCATCGCCGCGATCGCAGTCGGCCAGGACTGCGGCGGGTAGTTGAAACGCACGAAGGCGGTGGTCGAGCCGACCACGGCGAAGAAGGCGACGCCGAACACCAGCGCCGAGATCGCCAGCAGCAGCGGCGAATGCCCGAAGATCGGTAGGCTGGCGCCGAGCGCGTTGACGCCGAGGATGATGGTGGTGGCGAGCCCGCCGCGGTCGAGCGCCAGCACCCGCCCCCAGACCCAGGGCGTCACGAATGCGCTGACGCCGATCAGGCTCCAGAACGCGCTCTGTGCAGCCGCGCCGCCGCCGCCGTCGCGGACATAGGCGATCATGAAGGTCATGTAGGCGATGTAGCCGGCACCGAACAGGAAATAGGCGGCGAGGTAGATCAGGACCGGCATCACAGCGAATTTGGTCCGCACGATGCCGCCGGCGGCGGTGTTCGCGTGGAGCGGCGCCAGCATCAGCGGCACGGTCATGATCGCGGAAAGCAGCGTCATCGCCCACCACACGATCCACCACGAGCCGGCGCCGAAACCCTGCAGCACGAAGGGCGCGATCAATCCGGATGCCAAGATGCCGACGCCCGGCCCGGCATAGAACAGGCTGAGCAGGAAATTCGCGCGTTCGGGTCGCGATTGCGCGATGGTCGCCGCAAGCGCGCCGCCGCCGACAAAGCCGATCGCGGCGGCGAAGCCGACCAGCAGGCGGGCAAAGCTCAGCACCACGAAATTGCCCGTGAGGGCGCAAAGCGCCAGCGACAGCGCACAGGCCAGCGTCGACCAGCGCACCGACGCGGCAAGTCCGAAGCGTTCGATCAGGCGCGAGGCGAGCAGCGCGCCGACCAGATAGCCGGCGGCATTGATCGTGTTCATGAAGCCGGCGGCCGAATACGACCAGGCCAGCGAGTCGCGCATGTCGGGCAGCACCAGCGAATAGGCAAACCGGCCGATGCCGAGACCGACCGTCGGTGCGAGCGACAGAATAAGGATCAGCCGCGCGGGATGCGGGTAGGACGGGGCGGGGGCTCTCACAATTCACTCCGGCAATGCGGCCATTGTGACAGGCCGCGGCGGCGCTGCCCAGCGCCGATGCCCGCAACACTGTCTTGCGTATCAGGCAATCAGGCGATCAGGACCAGCGCGACGCCGATCACGGTCAGCAGGGTGCCGCCGACGATCCGCGCCGTGATCTCGACATGCTTGAGCATCATCGCGCTCATCACCACGGTGACCAGCGGATAGATCGCTGCGAGCGGCGCCACCAGCGTGATCGGGCCGTTGCGGACCGCGGCGAACAGGCTGAGCGCGCTGAGCCCGTTGCTGATCCCGGTCAGCGCGAACCAGAATCGGCCCTCGCGCGGCGCCTGCACCATGAAGCTGCCCTTGCGGACCCGTTGCACGGTCAGCACCACCAGCGAGGACATGACATAGCCGACTAGGCAGGCCCATAGCGGGCTCGGCCAGATCGCAAGGCCGAGCTTGGCGATCGGCGGCACGATGCCGCGCACCAGCGCGCTCGCGAGCGGCAGCAGCAGCGCCCAGCTGCGCCAATGGCCGAGGTCGCGCGGCCTCGTCACGGTGATGATGGCGGCGCCCGCGACCGCGACGACGAGGCCGATGAGCTGCTGCGGCAGCAAGGGCTCGTGCAGTAGCACCACGGCGGCGGTGACCGCAAACAGCGGCGCCAGATTGCCCAGCGTCGAGGTGATGACCGGCCCCAGCGCCCGGTTCGACGCAAAGGTCAGGAGCGTCAGCGAGGCCGGGAAGAACAGCCCGATCGCCGCGAAGATCGGCAGTGCGCGCCAGACCACCGGCTCGCCATGCAGGATCAGCGGCGACAGCACCAGGAACAACAGGGTGAAAGAGGGCACGCTGATCGCGGCGCCCGACAGCGGCTCGACGGTGCGCAGGCCAAGCTGCGCCAGCACTACCCCGGCGCCGAGGAAAATCGCCGAGGCGAAGGCGTAGACGATGGCTGCGGTCATGGGATCCGTCTTGTTGGCTTCTGAAGGCGCGGGTTGCCCGTTGGGACCATTCTGGGCCGATCCGGGGTGCCTTGCCAATCCGGCTCCGGCGTTTTAGCACTCCGGCCGGATTTCCCCGCTCGTCGTGCCCGGGCTCGACCCGGGCATCCATCCATCTTCAGAGAGACCTTTCGAAGCGGGATGGATTGCCGGGTCATCTGTGCGAGGACGCGCTTCGCGCTCTTGCCCGGCAACGACAACAACGATTAGCTCGAGGTAACACCATGGCGACCCATAAACTGCTGCTTCTCCCCGGCGACGGCATCGGCCCCGAAGTGATGGCCGAGGTGCAGCGCCTGATCGACTGGCTGAATGCGCAGGGCATCGCGAAGTTCGAGACCGAGCAGGGCCTGGTCGGCGGCTCCGCCTATGACGCCCACAAGGTATCGATCTCCGAGGGCGACATGGCCAAGGCGACGGCGGCGGACGCCGTGATCTTCGGCGCGGTCGGCGGTCCAAAGTGGGACAGCGTGCCCTATGAGGTCCGCCCCGAGGCCGGCCTGCTGCGGCTGCGCAAGGATCTCGGCCTGTTCGCCAATCTGCGTCCGGCGGTGTGCTACCCGGCGCTCGCCGAGGCCTCGAGCCTGAAGCGCGACGTTGTCGAGGGCCTCGACATCATGATCGTGCGCGAGCTCACCGGCGGCGTCTATTTCGGCGAGCCGAAGACCATCACCGATCTCGGCAACGGACAGAAGCGCGCGATCGACACCCAGGTCTACGACACCTATGAGATCGAGCGTATCGGCCGCGTCGCCTTCGACCTGGCGCGCAAGCGCCGCAACAAGGTGACGTCGATGGAGAAGCGCAACGTCATGAAGTCGGGCGTGCTCTGGAACGAGGTCATGACGGCGGTTCACGCGCGCGAATACAAGGACGTCACGCTCGAGCACCAGCTCGCCGATTCCGGCGGCATGAACCTCGTCAAGGCGCCGAAGCAGTTCGACGTCATCGTGACCGACAACCTGTTCGGCGACATGCTGTCCGACATCGCGGCGATGCTGACCGGCTCGCTCGGCATGCTGCCGTCGGCCTCGCTCGGCGAAGTCGACTCGAAGACGAAGAAGCGGCGCTCGCTGTTCGAGCCGGTGCACGGCTCGGCGCCCGACATCGCCGGCCAAGGCCTCGCCAACCCGATCGCGATGATCTCGTCGTTCGGCATGGCGCTGCGCTATTCCTTCGACATGGGCGAACTCGCCGACAAGGTCGATGCCGCGATCGCGGCGGTGCTCGCCAGCGGCCTGCGCACCGCCGATATCAAGTCGGAAGGCGCCACGCCGGCCAGCACGAGCCAGATGGGCGAGGCGATCCTGAAGGAATTGCAGAAGCTGCACGCGTGACAGCTCTGCCGTCATTCCGGAGCGATGCGAAAGCATCGAACCCGGAATCTTGAGATTCTCAGATGCGCAATTGCGCATCTGAGGTCTGGTCCTTCGGACCATCCCGGAATGACAGCGAATAAAAAATGCCCGGCCGGAGCCGGGCATTTTCGTATCGGCTGCTCGCCGAAATTCTCAGTACAACGGGAAATTCCGCGGATAGCCGCCGAGATCGGCCGGCGGGCTGAGCGGCTGGCGATCGATCGGGCGGTTGTTGTTCTCGCGCGCGAACGTGGGATAACCGATCTCCGGCGGATAGGCGTAGTCGTTGAACTTGCGGTCGCCCGGCAGCACTTCGGTGCCGGCGTCGAGCCAGGAGCGCGTGGTGACGTAAACGCGGGTGCGCGGACCCTGCTGATAGACACGGTTCGGACCTTGGGCGCCGTAATAGCGGCGGCCGTCGCGGTCATACTGCTCCTGCTGCTTGCGCTTGGCCGGGCTCTGCGCGCTGGCCGCGGTCATGCCGAACGCGGTTGCGGTGACGGCAGCCGCGGCAAGCAACACCACGAGCTTGTTCGCGGCAGGGAATTTCAAGGTCATCGCATCCTCGTCATTACGGCCCCATCGGGGCTGGCGCGTCCGCCAAAATCACTCGGAACACATTGTAGCCATGGTGGGGAGGTCGTCACTAGGTCAATTGCGCCACACCGGCTGAGATAATGCGTGTCCAAGCGCAAAAGTTTCATGAAAACCAGTGCCTTGCCACGGTCTCGCCATCAAAGGGCGCCGCGCAGGCGTGGGTTCTCGCTGCCCATGACCCAGTCGGCCGACAGGGCGGGCGCGCCGGAGGTAACGCAGTCGGTGCGCTTGAGCTCGGCATGCGCGAACAGGGCGGCGAGCCGCGGATCGTTGCCCGCGGCCAGCAGGGTCAGGCGGTTCAGCATGCAGACGATCGCGGCGCGCCGGGCCGGCAGGCTGGCGCCCTGGCAGGTCCAGCCGGAGATCCGGAGGTCAGGCGCGTCGGCCTGCTTGAGGAAGCCGAGGCAGGCGCGGTCGCCGTCCTGCCGCGCCGGGCGCAGCAGGGTGACGCTGCCGAACTTGCTGTCGACGATGCCTGCAGCCTCAAGCTCGCGGACGCCGCTCGGGTCGAGCCGCTCGGCAATCTCGGTGACCGCGGGCCCCATGGCCTCGCCGCCGGGGCGGTAGATTTCCAGCTCGGCGACCGCTGCACCGGTGGCATCGGCCCAGCGGAAGACGTCCTTGCGGCCGCCCTCGGGGTGCCGGAGGATCTCGTAAATCTCTGTTTTATCTCGAAGATCGAGCCGGCTCACGGCAAACGCTGGGGCGGTGCGGCCGGCCGGGCTCCAGCCTGCGGCGGCAGGGGCCACCATCGCCGTTGCGTCGGGCAGCTGCTGCCATAGATAGTTGCCGAGGACGACGAACAGCGCGAGAACGGCGACATAGGCGAACAGCCGGGAGAGCGTGGCGTACACCTCGTCGACGAAGCTCGTCAGTGCTGACGGAATTCTCGTATGATGGGGCGCGGCCGGATCGGCCCGAAATAAACGCATCAAAACGCTCAAAAGCTACGCAACGTTGTCTTGACGGGGTTTCTCGCATAGAAGCGCTGCCTCTTCCCTTTCCGCAGCTGGCGGGGGAACGGGCATTTTTCGTCGGAGAGTGAACGATGGGTTACAAAGTCGCGGTGGTCGGAGCGACCGGCAATGTCGGGCGCGAAATGCTCAACATTCTCGACGAGCGCAAATTCCCCGCCGACGAGGTCGTCGTGCTGGCCTCGCGCCGCAGCGTCGGCATCGAGGTTTCCTATGGCGACCGTACGCTGAAGGTGAAGGCGCTCGAGCACTATGACTTCTCCGACATTGACATCTGCCTGATGTCGGCTGGCGGCTCGGTCTCCAAGGAATGGTCGCCCAAGATCGGCGCCGCCGGCGCGGTCGTGATCGACAACTCCTCGGCCTGGCGCATGGACCCGGACGTGCCGCTGATCGTGCCGGAGGTCAACGCGGATGCGACCGCCGGCTTCACCAAGAAGAACATCATCGCCAACCCGAACTGCTCGACCGCGCAGCTCGTGGTCGCGCTGAAGCCGCTGCACGACAAGGCGACGATCACGCGCGTCGTGGTCTCGACCTATCAATCGGTGTCGGGCGCCGGCAAGGACGCGATGGACGAATTGTTCTCGCAGACCAAGGCCGTCTACACCAATGACGAGCTGGTCAATAAGAAGTTTCCGAAGCGCATCGCCTTCAACGTCATTCCTCAGATCGACGTCTTCATGGAAGACGGCTACACCAAGGAAGAGTGGAAGATGATGGCGGAGACCAAGAAGATCCTCGATCCGAAGATCAAGCTCGCCGCGACCTGCGTGCGCGTGCCGGTCTTCGTCGGTCACTCCGAAGCCGTCAATGTCGAGTTCGCCAATCCGATCACGCCGGACGAGGCGCGCGACATCCTGCGCCGCGCGCCAGGCTGCCTCGTGATCGACAAGCACGAGCCGGGCGGCTACGTCACGCCCTATGAGGCGGCCGGCGAGGACGCGACCTATATCAGCCGCATCCGCGAGGACGCGACGGTGGAGAACGGCCTGTCGTTCTGGTGCGTGTCGGACAACCTGCGCAAGGGCGCGGCGCTCAATGCCGTGCAGATCGCCGAAGTCCTGATCAACCGCAAGCTGATCACCGCCAAGCAGAAGGCGGCATAAAAGCTGCCGCGGGAATACGGTGTCAGGAAGCGCGTGGCATGGCGGAAGCGGAACAACCGGGGACCTATCGGCCCAATCCGACGCTGAAGCGGATTGAACGTCGTTTCGAGAACCTGCTGTTCAACAGCCGCTGGCTGATGGCGCCGTTCTATTTCGGCCTCGTCATCAGCCTCGCGGCGTTGCTGTTCAAGTTCTGCATGGAGCTGTGGCACTTCATCCTGCATGTGCCGGATGCCAAGGAATCCGACATCATTCTCGGCGTGCTGGCGCTGATCGACATCTCGCTGACCGGCAATCTGATCCTGATCGTGGTGTTCTCGGGCTACGAGAACTTCGTCTCGAAAATCGATCCGGAAGGGCATCCGGATTGGCCGGACTGGATGACCAAGGTCGATTTCGGCGGCTTGAAGCAAAAACTGCTCGCCTCGATCGTCGCCATCTCGGCGATTCAGGTGCTGAAGGCGTTCATGAACCTCGATACCGCGTTCGATCCCAGCAAGCTCGCCTGGCTGGTCGGCGTGCACCTGGTATTCGTGGTGTCGTCTTTCATGCTCGCGATCTCCGACCGCTGGGGCAGCGGCCATCACGGCAACGAGTAGATCTACTCGCCCGATTTCAGCTCGTCGCGGACGCTGATGAATTCCTTCGCGACCCGGTCGAGCACGAACAGCGAGCCCTCGGCGACGCCGAAATAGGCGCCGTGCAGCTGCATCTCGCCGCTCTCGACGCGTTCGCGCACGAACGGGAAGGTCATCAGGTTCTCCAGCGAGCGGAACACCGCGGCCTTCTCGATGCGGGTGACGAAGTCCTGCATGGTCTCATGGTCGCGCTGCTCGACGACCTCGCCTGGCTTGATGAACATCTGCATCCATTTGCCGATGAAGTCGCCCGGCGTGAGCGGCTTGATCTTGTCGACGAAGGCGCGGATGCCGCCGCACTGGGCGTGGCCAAGCACCACGATGTTCTTCACCTTCAAAACGGTCACGGCATATTCCAGCGCGGCCGAGACGCCGTGGGCGTTGCTGTCGGGCTGATAGACCGGAACCAGATTGGCGATGTTGCGGACCACGAACAATTCACCGGGGCCGGCGTCGAAGATCACCTCCGGCGAGACGCGGGAGTCGCAGCAGCCGATCACCATGGTCTCGGGAAACTGGCCGCGCTCCGACAGGTCCCGGTAGCGCGACTGCTCGGTCGGCAGTCGCTGGGTCGCGAACGTCCGGTAGCCGTCGATCAATTGTTTCGGAAAGAATTTCATGGCCTCTGGCTAACCACATGCGGGTAACGGGAACAAGACTTTCGGCGCGTGGCCTGAGATGATACGGCAGCCTTGAAGAATGGTTCCCGCCCGATGCCCAAACAATGGACACCGGCGGAGCCCGAGCCCCCAAGGAGAATGTCGATGACCCGTCCGCGCCGCAGCCTGTTGTTCATGCCGGGATCGAATGCACGGGCGCTGGAAAAGGCCCGGACGCTGCCGGCTGACGGCATTATCCTCGACCTTGAGGATTCGGTCGCCCCCGACGCCAAGGCCACAGCCCGCGAGCAGATCGCCACGGCGGTCGCGGCCAAGGGCTTTGGCAAGCGCGAGGTCCTGATCCGCATCAACGCGCTCGACACGCCCTGGTGGGTCGACGACATCGGCATGGCCGGCAAGGCGCAGCCCGACGGCATCCTGGTTCCCAAGATCTCGACGGTCGACGATCTCAACGCCGTCGCCGATCGTCTCAGCGACATCAATGCGCCTGCCTCGATCCGGGTTTGGGCGATGATCGAGACCGCGCGCGCGGTGCTCGACGCCGACAAGCTGGCCGCGGCATCGAAGGATTCCGAAACCAGGCTCGCCGGCTTCGTGTTCGGGCCGAACGACATTGCGCGTGAGACCCGGATCCGGATGAAGCCGGGCCGCGCGGCGATGATCCCGATGATCACGCATTGCATCCTGGCGACCCGCGCGCACGGCCTCGAGATCCTCGACGGGCCCTACAGCGACATCAGCAATGTCGACGGCTTCGCCGAGGAATGCGCGCAGGGCCGCGATCTCGGCTTCGACGGCAAGACGCTGATCCATCCGAGCCACATCGATGCCTGCAACGCGATCTTCACGCCGCCGGAGGCCGAGGTCGCCGAGGCGCGCAAGATCATCGCCGCCTTCGAAAAGCCGGAGAACGCCTCGCGCGGCGCGATCCAGCTCGACGGCCGCATGGTCGAGCGCCTGCACGCCGAGATGGCCAGGCGCACGATCGCGATCGCCGACGCGATCGCGGCGATGGGGCATTAATTCCACCCTCCCCTGGAGGGGGAGGGTCGGATCGCGTCGAGCGTAGCGAAATGCGAGCCGGGGTGGCGTGATCTCTCAACACGAGCAGAGTATGCGTGGAGAGACTGTCACCCACCCCGCCGCTCACTTCATTCGCGTCGACCCTTCCCTTCCAGGGGAGGGTGATTATCGCGCCCCAAACCTCTCCGCCGCCCACGCGTAGAGACTGCCCGGGATCGGCGCCTCCTTGCCGCGTCCTTTCGGCGAGATGTGCAGGCCGATGATCCCGGGATCGTTCAGGTGGCGCGAAAAATCCGACGGCTCGAAGAACAGCTTTGGCTCGGCATGCACGGCGTAGAACGATCGCTTCGGCAGCGCGTGCTGCAATTCGCCTGCGCGGCGCGCCAGCGCGGTGAGCGCCGCCGGGCCGTAGATCGCGACACGGATGTCGGCGAGGCGGTTGGATTTGCCGCGCAGCCGGCGCATCGCAAAGGTCAGGCGGTGGCGCAGCGCCAGCCAGTCCGGGATCAGCTCGTCCTGCTGCATCAGCGCCTCGAAGGCGCGCACGATCGGATCGTCGGGCGGCAGATACAGCACGGAGTTGCCGAGCTGCCGCGGCCGCTCCCAGGCAAAGTAGGGCTTTGCCAGGTCGAGCTGGACGCCCTTCAGCAGCAGCACGTCGGCGTCGAGCCAGAGACCGGCGCGCCGCGCCATCAGCCGCATGCGGAAGAAGTCGCTGAACTGCAGCATGGTCCAGTCGCGCCACGAGCCGTCGGGCTGCGCCGGGCGCAGCTTCTCCGCGAACGAGTGCGGCAGCACGGCTTCGGCTTCGGCATTGCCGATACCGTCGGGCAGGCCGGGAATCGGATCGAAGCTGTAGACGGTGACCTTGTGCCCCGCCGCCGCCTGCGAGCGCAGGCAGGTCTGGCGCAGCGCGTCCATCGAGCCGTGCCAGAAGGTGACGATGTCAGGCAGCATGCGCGTCAGCTATCAGCGGGTTTGTGGCGAGCGAATTTGGCAAAGAAAAGCCCCGGCGCCTGACGGCACCGGGGCACGATAATGCGCTGAGCCTCAAGCCCAGGCGCGTTCCTTGAGCTTGGTCTCGTAGCTGTCGATCGACGATTTCTTTTCCATCGTCAGGCCGATGTCGTCGAGGCCGTTGATCAGGCAGTGCTTGCGGAACGGGTCGATCTCGAACTTGACCTTGCCGCCGTCGGGACCGCGGATCTCCTGGTTGGGGAGGTCGATGGTCAGCGTCGCGTTGGCGCCGCGCTCGGCGTCGTCGAACAGCTTGTCGAGGTCCTCCTGCGACACGCGGATCGGCAGGATGCCGTTCTTGAAGCAGTTGTTGTAGAAGATGTCGCCGAACGAGGTCGAGATCACGCAGCGGATGCCGAAGTCGAGCAGCGCCCAGGGCGCGTGCTCGCGGCTCGAGCCGCAGCCGAAATTGTCGCCGGCGACCAGCACCTTCGCGTTGCGATAGGCGGGCTGGTTGAGGACGAAATCGGGGTTCTCGCTGCCGTCATCCTTGTAGCGCTGCTCGGAGAAGAGCCCCTTGCCAAGGCCGGTGCGCTTGATGGTCTTGAGGTACTGCTTCGGAATGATCATGTCGGTGTCGACATTGATGATCTTCAGCGGCGCCGCGACGCCTTCCAGCGTGGTGAACTTGTCCATCGGTGCTCTTCCCGGGCAAAAAATAGCGGATATCGGCCGGATGTTTATCGCGAATGTGACAGCGGTAAAAGGGCCATTTCTGCAGGGCTGGAGCCCTTTTCCGTTTTAGCCCGCATCGGCCTCAATCGCCTCCATATCGGCGTCGGAGAGGCCGAAATGGTGCCCGATCTCATGGATCAGCACGTGGCGGACGATGTGGCCGAGGGTCTCGTCGTGTTCGGCCCAGTAGTCCAGGATCGGCCGGCGGTACAGCCAGACCAGGTTGGGCAGCCGGGCCACGTCGCCATGGCTCTGCTGCGGCAGGCCGATGCCGTGAAACAGGCCGAGCAGATCGAACTCGCTCTCGGCCTGCATCTCGTCGAGCACCTCGTCGGTCGGAAAGTCGTCGACGCGGATGATCAGACCCTCACAGAGGGCCCGGAACGTCTTGGGCAGGCGCTCGAAAACCTCGTGCGCCATGGCCTCCATCTCAGCGAGCGAGGGGGCTTTTTCTGTGGTCCACATGACACTCCTTTAGCGCGAGTGCTATCGGCGGCGCCAGCGCAGTTGACCTTGGCGGCGCAATGGGAGACCGTGCCGCCCACGAATGGGGCTCAAGAATCGAGCTTGGGTGGGCGTAATGAAACGGATCGTGGCGGCAGCGCTGTTGGCTGTAGCAGTCGGGCTCTCGCTCCCGGCGACAGAGGTGCAGGCTCAGAGCGCGGCGGCTGAGGCGCGCGTCGGCGAGGCGGCACCGGTCGCGCGCGCGCGCGTCGTCGAGCGCCGCCGGCTGAAGCGGGTGCCGATCTACCGGTCGCAGCCCGATCATTGGGAACCCGATGTCATCCCGCGCTACAACCCCGGTCCGAACGCCGTGCGCGACTGCACCGCGACCTATGTGCAGGAGCACCGGCCGAGCGGTACCGTGATCACGCCGCGCATGAACTGCTTCTGGCGGCCGGGCTAGTTGCGCATACGTCGGCGCGTCGCGCCGATCATCGCAACAGCCGCGATCAATCCTGTCGTTCCATAGACCACCGCCGCCATCAGCATCTGCATGAGATGGCTCGCGGTCCCCATGCCGCCGCCCGGTCGCGAGCGCGACATCGGCGAGCATGATGGAACCGCTCAGCGCCGCGAGGGCTGTTCGAAGCAGCCACCTCCGTGTGCTTGTTTGTGTCGCGGCAATCTCCTGCAACGGACAGAACGCCAGATACGACCATCGTCTATGTCGTTTGCATACGAACGCGAAAAATCGCACGGAGTGCCGGAACCTGATCGCGCCAGCAGCATTCATGTTCGTGGCGCAGTCATTCACTTCCCATTCACGTCGTCTGCATTCTGCTAGCGATCTGCGTCGCGGCAACGGGGTCGATTCGAAAGCTCGAGCGTTTTCCAGCGGAGCCTGTCCCGCGTGTGATGCGGGATGGACACCGGTTCGCGTGAGGAAAGCGCATCAAGCAGAGGTTCGAGTCGTCGTTGCAAGACGTGACTTAAAGGGATCAAGGAGACAATTCATGAAGGCGATGAAGGTTCTGGGGCTCGCGGCTGTCGGTGCCGTGTTGGTGTTGGCGGCGCCGGCCGAGCGTGCAAGCGCGATGTCGCTCGCCACGCCGGGTACAGCCGCAACGGTTCAGGACGACGCGAACCAGGCGACCACGCAGGTACGCTGGGGCGGGCGCGGCTGGCATCGTGGCTGGCATCGCGGACATCACCGCGGCTGGGGCTGGGGGCATCGTCGCCACTGGCGCCGTTGATCGCGCGGCGTATCAGCGCAGTTGAGACACAGGCCCGTGAGCAGCGGGCCTGTTGTCGTTCTCAGCCATCAAACCAGCAGATTCAGCCACGCGAGATGATATCCATCGCAATCTGCAGGAGTTGATCATGATGAGATGGATCGGTGTTGCGGCTGTCGCGTGTGCATTCGCGTTGACGGCGCCGGCATCGGCAACCGCCGCGGCATCAGCCACGCCGCAGGCCGCGGCACCACAGCGGCAAGCGGGCAAGGCGACTGATATCAGCGCGCAGCGCCATCATCACCACTACCATCGTCGCTACTATCACCGCGGCTACCGTCCCTATTACCGTCCGTATTATCGGCCCTATTCCTACTATCGTCCGTACGGCTCCTATTATTACGGGCGGCCTTATTACTATCGGCCGTACCCCTATGCTGCGCCGGCGCCATTCACTTTCGGCTTCGGGTTCGGCCCGTTCTGGTGATGCGTGCAGTCGCGCAATGCGCGACACCAGCGCTGCAACGAGAGAGCAGCTCCGATCGGAGCTGCTCCGTCCGTCTCAGGGCGCGAAGCCCTTCGCCAGCAGCACAATGCCTTGCGCACCCGCCTTGCGATCCCTCGAGATCTCGACATATTCGGGCGATTCCGACCATGCACGGAATGCGGCTTCGTCAGGGAATGACATCAGCACCAGCTTGTCGCGATCCCAGCTGCCCTCGAGCACCGCGGGCCGTTCGTCGGCCGACAGCAGGCGTCCGTTGAACTTCCTGAACACGTCGAAGAAGCGCGCCTGATACCGATCATAGGCGGCGCGATCGGTCATCTTGAGTTGCACGATCACATAGACAGTCACTGACGTTTCTCCCGGACGTTTCGCCGCAGCGTTTTGCGCGTTCATGGCGCATTCACGTCGGCATTTCTAGCGTCATGCCGGGAGCGACTGCAATGAACGCAATGAAACCGGCTGCCGAGCAGCGTGGTGCTCATTGCCGTTGTCAGGGAGGTTCAGAGATGAGGGAGAGCTATTTGCGGCGCGGATTGGTGCGCCGTCTCGGCGTTGCGGCGGCCGCGGTCTTCGCATTGTCGGTCGCTTCGCAGCAGCGCGCCGAAGCGCTGTCGCTGGTGAGCCCGGGCGCCGCGCCCGCGGCAAAGTCTGCGGCCGATGCCATGACGACCCAAGTCCGGCATGGCGGTGGCGGCCATGGCAGCGGCGGTTTTCATGGCGGCGGCTTCCGCGGTGGTGGATTCCACGGCGGCGGATTTCACGGCCGCAGCTTCCATGGTGGCGGCTTCCGCGCCGCGCCGGCGTTCCATGGCGGCTATCGCTATGGCGGCTTCCATCGCCATTATGGTGGCTACCACCGCTTCTACGGCGGCGGTTACCGCTACGGCTATCGGCCCTATTACCGCCGGCACTTCTATCACCGGCGCTTCTTCTACGGATCGTCCTACTATTACCCGGCCTACTATCATCACCGCCGTTGCCGGGTGGTCTGGACCTATTACGGTCCGCGCCGGATCTGCCGGCCGTGGTGGCACCATCGCCACTACTGGCGGCCGTACCGGGTCTATTGGTAAAGTTTGAAATGACAGCGGGCCCCACGGCGCCCGTCTTGCTGGGTCCCTCTCTTTGCGCGCTGGAGCGTGTTCGAGCAAAGTGCGCGCCGGTTCGCGTGAAGAAAACGCGTCAAGAAAGGGGCGCTAATCCCAGTTCTTCAGCTTCCAGGACTTTATCTTCCACGGCGTCAGGTTTTCCATCCGCCATTGCGTCCAGCGCTCCGGCGGCCAGTGGCTGAGGCGCGAGGTTTCCTTCCCCTCGGAAAGCGGATCGATGATGCGCGCCACGGCACGACGGCGCTTCTGGCGCGTCGCGTCGCTGATCATGTCGACGAATTCGGGTTTATCGGCCACGGCACGCGCTCCTTGCGAAGGCTGGTTTTCGCAAGGAGGCAGTGTGCGTGCGCCCCGTTAACGAGCCGTTTCCGAAACGGCTCGAGCTTGAGACGAAGCAATAGCGTTTTCGAGCGAAGTGGCCCGGTTCGCGTGAAGAAAACGCGGCAAAGAGAATCTGGCGCTTGCCCTAGCGCCAGTCGCGGACGTCGACGAAGTGTCCGGCGATCGCGGCGGCCGCGGCCATCGCGGGCGACACCAGATGGGTGCGGCCCTTGAAGCCCTGGCGGCCCTCGAAGTTGCGGTTCGAGGTCGAGGCGCAGCGCTCTTCCGGCTTCAGCTTGTCCGGGTTCATCGCTAGGCACATCGAGCAGCCCGGCTCGCGCCAGTCGAAGCCGGCCGCAATGAAGATCTTGTCGAGGCCTTCGGCTTCCGCCTGCTCCTTCACGATGCCCGAGCCTGGCACGATCATCGCGTTGACATTGGCGTTGACGGTCTTGCCCTCGGCGATCTTCGCAGCGGCGCGCAGATCCTCGATGCGGCCGTTGGTGCAGGAGCCGATGAAGACGCGGTCGAGCTTGATGTCGGTGATCTTCGTGCCGGCGGACAGGCCCATATATTTCAGCGCGCGATGCTTGGAGATGCGCTTGGCCTCGTCCTCGATCTTGTCCGGATCGGGGACGAAGCCGGTCACCGAGATCACGTCCTCAGGGCTCGTGCCCCAGGTGACGATCGGCGGCAGCTTGGCGGCGTCGAGCCGGATCTCGTGGTCGAAATGCGCGCCCTCGTCGGAGCGCAGCGTCTCCCAGTAGCGCATCGCGGCGTCCCAGGCGGCGCCCTTCGGCGCCTTCGGGCGGCCGCGCAGGAAATCGAACGCCTTCTGGTCGGGCGCAACCAGGCCGGCGCGCGCGCCGCCTTCGATCGACATGTTGCAGACCGTCATGCGGCCTTCCATCGAGAGCGCACGGATCGCCTCGCCGGCATATTCCAGCACGTAGCCGGTGCCGCCGGCGGTGCCGATCTCGCCGATGATCGCCAGGATGATGTCCTTGCCGGTCACGCCTTCGGGCAACTTGCCGTCGACGATCGCGCGCATGTTCTTGGCCTTCTTCTGGATCAGCGTCTGCGTCGCCAGCACATGCTCGACCTCGGAGGTGCCGATGCCGTGCGCGAGCGCGCCGAACGCGCCATGCGTCGAGGTGTGGCTGTCACCGCAGACGATGGTAGTGCCGGGCAGCGTAAAACCCTGCTCCGGGCCGATGACGTGAACGATGCCCTGGCGCTTGTCGAACTCGTTGTAATATTCGATGCCGAACTCCTTGGCGTTCTCCGCCATCACCCGCATCTGCTCGATGCTTTCAGGATCGGGGTTCGGCTTCGAACGATCGGTGGTCGGGATGTTGTGGTCGACGACGGCGAGCGTCTTCTCGGGCGCGTGCACCTTGCGGCCGGCGGCGCGCAGCCCTTCGAACGCCTGCGGCGAGGTCACCTCGTGCACCAGGTGGCGATCGATATAGAGCAGGCAGGTGCCGTCGTCGGCCTCGTGGACCAGATGGTCGTTCCAGATCTTGTCGTACAGCGTGGTCGGTTTGGACATGAGCTTCAGCTCCAGAAGAAATTCAGTGGTGGGATGGCATGAGCGCGTCTTAAGCGCGCGAGCAGGCGAAAGCGTCCAGGCAGCGTTACGCTGCGCTTCTAAGCTCAGACGTTGCCGACGTTGCAAAGCGCCCGAAGAAGCGGCCGGGCAGCCGCGAGCGATCGTCAATCACGACGCGCTGGCAGGGCTGGCTTGCTTGATCCGGAACCATTCTAAATTTCTAACACAGGGCTCGCGCCCGCGACAATCGATCCATGCGCGGGCCTGCAAGTCAGATAAATATGCCGCAACAAAAAAGCGCGGGGCAGGCCCCGCGCTTTTGGTCACATCCCCTGAGGGAAACGTTACTCGCCGACGGCGGTCTGGCGGTCCTGCTTCTCGACGATGCGGGCCGACTTGCCGCGCAGGTTGCGCAGATAATAAAGCTTGGCGCGACGAACCTTGCCGCGACGCACGACCTTGATCGAGTCGATCATCGGCGACATCACCGGGAAGACGCGCTCGACGCCTTCGCCGTAGGAGATCTTGCGCACGGTGAAGCTCTCGTTGAGGCCCTGACCGGAGCGACCGATGCAAACGCCCTCATAGGCCTGCACGCGGGTGCGCTCGCCTTCGACCACCTTCACGTTGACGATGACGGTGTCGCCGGGTCCGAATTCCGGGATTTCCTTGGTGGCGGCGAGCTTGTCGAACTGCTCTTTTTCGAGCTGCTGAATAAGGTTCATTGAAATCTCCATCGGCGGCGCGCCCAGCCTTTCGCGGGCTGCGCAAACGTCCATCTATCCTGCGCGGGTGCGGATTTGGCCGCCCGTATAAGGCAAAGCGCAGGGTTTGTCACCCGTCTGTCGTGTTTTTTGTCCGGCGCGGAGCGGCTTTTTGGCCGGCCTTGCGGGCCCAGAGATCGGGCCGCCGGACCGCCGTCAGGGCCTCGGATTGGGCCAGTCGCCATGCCGCGACCTTAGCGTGATCGCCGGAAATCAGGATTTCCGGGATTTGCCGGCCCTCGAACTCCTGCGGGCGAGTGTATTGAGGGTATTCCAGTAGTCCTTCGGAAAAGCTTTCCTCGGTTCCCGAGGCCTGCTTGCCCATCACCCCCGGCAGCAGGCGGACGCAGGCGTCGATCAGGGCCATCGCGGCGATTTCGCCGCCGGACAGCACATAATCGCCGATCGAGACCTCCTCGAGGCCTCGCGCCTCGATCACCCGCTGGTCGATGCCCTCGAAGCGGCCGCAGACGATCAGGGGGCCGGGCCCGGCCGCCAGCTCCGCGACCTGGGTCTGGGTCAATGGCCGACCGCGCGGGCTCATCAACAGGCGCGGACGGTCAGGCACGATATCGGCGGCGTCGATCGCCGCCGCCAGCACATCGGCCCGCAGCACCATGCCCGGACCGCCGCCGGCCGGCGTGTCGTCGACGCTGCGGTGCTTGTCGGTGGCCGAGGCCCGGATGTCGCGCGCCTCCAGCGCCCAGAGTCCGCCAGCCAGCGCCTTGCCGGCCAGGCTCACGCCGAGCGGCCCCGGAAACATGTCCGGGAACAGGGTCAGCACGGTGGCGCGCCAGAGTGTCGCCTGGGCCGGTGTCTCTTGCGATGTCATGGCCTCTGGTTACGGCACCACGGCCGTGAGGTCGAGGCTCTGCATCATCGCGGCCGCATCCACTGCGCGGCGGAAGTCGGCGAGCTTGAAGGTCGCGACGTTGATCTTGCGCAGGTCCAGCAGGCCTTCGGCGGCAAGGCCGGCGAGCTGGCCTGGTGCCGTGCGGTCGTACATGAACTGCCCGACCACCTCCCAGTCATTGGCCAGCATCTCCCGGAACGAGAGTTCGAGCGGCACCTCGGCGCTACCCATCAGCACCATCCGGCCGCCACGCCTGAGCGCGCGCAGAGAGGACAGTGTGGTCGAGGTGCTCTTGGCGGCGCCGAGCAGATCGAGCGCAACATCGGCGGTGCCGCCGGCGGCGCGGCGGATGACCGCAAGGTCGGCTGCCGCATCGCCGCTGACGACGGCGGGAATGACGCGCGGGCCGAACGCGTCGCGCAACTGCTCGAGCGCGGCTTCCTTGCGTCCGACGGCGACGACGCGGCCCGCGCCCATCGCGACCGCGAGCATCACGCCGCCCGAACCGAAATAGCCGGTCGCGCCGTTGACGATGATGGTCTGCCCGCCGCGCAGGCCAGAGCGCTGCAATCCGCCGAACGGCACGATCAGTTTTGCGAGCCCGATCAGCTCGGCGGCCGGCTTGTCGTCGAGATTGGCAAGCGGCGTGACGCAGGCGGCCGGCCAGTGCGCGATCTCGGCGAACACGCCGTCGCGCCAGCGCGCCTGCAGTGCGAACGCCTCCGGCGTCGTCACCGTGGCGGTGAGGCCGATCAGGATCTGCGGCGGATCGCGATCCGGCACGTCGCCGCGCAGATGCGGGCTGAGGAACACGCGGTCGCCGCCCCGCACATGCGTGACGTTCTCGCCCGCGGCGACGACGCGCGCGATCGCGTTGGTGCCCGGCACGAACGGCATCGGCGGCAGGCTGTAGGGCAGCGCGCCCGACAGAAGCTTGTTGGTGTAGGACAGCACCATGCCGGCCTCGATCCGCACCACGACGCCGTCGGGCGCAGGCCTCGGCGTCGCAACATCCTCGAAGCGCAGATCGTTGTGGGCGTGCAGCCGCCAGGCCTTGTGCGTGCTTGTCATTATTGTCCTCCGTGGCACCATTGCTTAGGTAACCCGGATGGAGCGAAGCGCAGTCCGGGCACAGCGCCAACCTCCCCTTGAAAAGGGGAGGTCGCTTTGCTCGTCAGAGCAAAGCGGGTGGGGATTTGCTCTGTCAGCTTGCAGCGTCGCCCGCGGCTGACCCCCATCCCGACCTTCCCCCTTTCAGGGGGAAGGAGAAGACAGGCAGTCGCGCGGACTTAGGCATGCTATGCGTCACGCCTTCGTCGCATCATCCGCGAGATGCCGCGCCAGCACGACCGCAAGCGGACAGATCGCCAGCGCCGTGAGCGCGGTTGCTGCGGTCGCGAGCCTCGGGCCGAGCGCGTCGCCAAGCAGGCCGTAGATAACAGGCGCGATCGCGCCCGATCCGATCGTTCCGGTATAGAACAGCGCGAAGGCGCGCTCGGTCTGATGCGCGGGGGTGAGCTCGGGCACGGTGCCGTAGAGCACCGATGACGTGCCGTTGAGCATCACGCCGAGCAGCGGCAGCAGCACGATGGCCGGTGCGAGCGGCAACGCCAGCACCGCGACGATCAGCGCCGCCGTGCCGCCTTCGGTGATCAGCACGGTGCGCAGCGTGCCGACCCGCGCGCCGAGCCAGCCGCAGGTGAATTTTCCCGCGGCGCCGCCGATGAAGACCAACGCCAGCGCGAGGCCGTTGGTCGGCAGCGAGGCGCCCTTATCGCGCAGCAGGAACGGCAGGAAGGTGAGAAAGCCCATCCTGACCGCGGTGTCGAGAATTCCGATCGCGAGCAGCCAATGAAAGCCGCGGCCTGTGCTGGCGCCGCGCGATGCTGATGTCGCCTTGTGCTCGGCGCCCCTGCCGACGGCCGGCATCCAGAGCGCAATGCAGACCGCGACGAGCAAGCCTGCGAGAGCGAGCACGAGCAGCGTGTGCCGCCACGACATGATCACCAGCAGGATCGAGGTCAGGGCCGGGATCGCCGCCTTGCCGAGATCGCCCGAGAAATTGTAGATGCCGAGCGGCCCGCGCGCCGCCGCGCCATAGGCACGCGACACCGCGGCGGATGCGATCGGATGCTGCGTGCTCGAGCCCGCGCCGGAGAGCGCGAGCGCCAGGCCGAGGCCAATGACACCGCCGGAGAATCCAGCAAACGCGTAGCCGAGCGCCGACAGCGCCGTGCCCGCAATCAGGATGATCTTGCCGTCGATCCGCTCTGCCATGCGTCCGACCGGAATCTGCAGCCCGGCCATGGCGCCGGCATAGAGCCCGCGCAGCAGCGCCAGCAGCCCGTAGCTCAGCGCAAATTCGGCCTGCCAGACCGGCAACAGCACGTAGATGACGTCGGTGTAGCCGTCGTGGAGGGCGTGGTTGAGCCCGGTCACGGTCAGGGTGCGGGTTGACCGGGCACGGTCGGGCCGCGTCGTGCCGGTTTCGGCCGACACGCTCATTGCCGCCCTCCAATGCAAGAAAATCTAAAAATTGGGTGGGCGAGCATCAGGAGGGGACCTCAGAAAAGAAAAGCTATGCAAGGAGCTTGCATGGCAGTATGCGCCGCCAAGGCGCTTGTCACAAATCAGTAATAATCGGATCATGCGTTAGAAAATCTTGTATTGAGGGATCATGTTCGTCCCGCGCCGCAGCCTGCCGCCGCTCAATGCGGTGCGTGCCTTCGAGGCCGCCGCCCGGCTCGGCAGCTTCAAGGAAGCCGCCGCCGAGCTCAGCGTGACCCATGGCGCGGTCAGTCAGCAGATCCGCCTGCTCGAGGAATGGCTGGGCGCGCCATCGCTGTTTCGGCGATCGGTGCGGCGCGTGGTGCTGACGCCGGCAGGCGCGGCATTGCTGGCAGAGTTCGCACCTGCGCTCGACCGGATTTCCGCCGCCGTGCAGCAGCATCGCGAGCGGCGCGGCGATCTGGCGGTCGCGGTGTTGCGCGTCAATGCGCTCGCGACCTTCAGCCTGCGTTGGCTGCTGCCGCGGATGAGCCGGTTTCGCGCCGAGCATCCCGATATCGAGGTACGCCTGAGCACGTCGAACGATCCGGTGGACGCGTTGTCTGAATCATTCGACGTCGTGATCCGCGGTGGCCCCGACACCTTCCACGGCTTCTCGTCACGTTTCCTGGTGTCGGAGCGCAGATTGCCGGTGTGCAGTCCGTCGCTATTGGCGCAGTTGCCGCTCAATGAGATCGCGGATCTCTCCAGGCACACGCTGCTGCATGTCACGTCGATGCCGCGGCTGTGGCGCGACTGGCTCACCGAGGCCGGGCAATCCGCGCTGGAGCCGGCGGCCGCGCTGACCTTCGATCACTTCTATCTGACGATCCAGGCCGCGCTCGATGGTCTCGGCGTCGCGATGGGACCGACCGCGCTGATCGCGGACGATCTCGCGGCCGGGCGCCTGGTGACGCCGTTTCCGGATGTCAGCCTGCCGGCGCGGAGCTACTTCGCTTACTTCCCGGCGGGGCGCAGCAACGATCCGCACAGCGCGGTGTTCTGCGACTGGCTCGAGCAGCAGGGCCGGATGACAGGTTGAAGATTATTCTCGGTCAGGCCGCCGACGGATCGTCGCCGTCGCTCTCACCGTCGATTTCCTTGGGCAGGTCGATCACCACGCGGCCGCCGTCGAGATCGACGGTCGGCACCACGGCATTGGTGAACGGCAGCAGCATCGTCGCGCCCTGCGGCGGGGCGATCTCGATGATGTCGCCGGCGCCGAAATTATGGATCGCGATCACCTTGCCGAGCGGCTGATCCGTCGTGGTCACCGCGGCGAGCCCGATCAAATCGGTGTGGTAGTATTCGCCGTCGTCGGTGTCCGGCAGCCGGTCGCGCGGAACGTAGAGCTCGAGACCGTTGAGCCGTTCGGCATCATCGCGGCTGGCGACGCCCTTCAGCGTCACCACCAGATGGTCCTTGGCCTCACGCACATGCGTGACCTCGAACTGGCGCGTGCCGTCCTTGGTCATCAGCGGACCGTAGTCCTTCACGGCCAGCGGATCTTCGGTGAAGGTCCAAAGCCTGACGGCGCCGCGCACGCCATGCGCAGCGCCGATACGGGCGACACAGACCGGTGCAGCCACCGTGGTCGCCGTTCAGCCTTAAGCCTTGGCGGCGGCTTCGGCCTGCGCCTTGCGCTCCTTGCGCGGCACGGCCTTTTCCGGGTTGTTGCGCGGTGCGCGCTTCTTGACGCCGGCGGCGTCGAGGAAGCGGGTCACGCGATCCGACGGCTGCGCACCCTTGGCGAGCCAGGCCTTCACCTTGTCCATGTCGAGCTTCAGGCGCGACTCGTTGTCCTTCGGCAGCAGCGGGTTGAAGTGGCCGAGACGCTCGATGAAGCGGCCATCGCGCGGGAAGCGCGAGTCGGCGACGACGACGTGATAGACCGGACGCTTCTTGGTGCCTGCGCGAGCGAGGCGGATAACAACGGACATTCAGTTCTCCTTCAAAGGTCGATGTGTTCGATTGATTGGCATTCCGCGTCGCGCCGGCCGTATGCGAGCCGTCGCGACGAATCCTCATTTCTTCTTGCCCGGGAAACCGCCGAGGCCCGGCAGCATCGGCTTGCCGGAAAGGCCGGTCAGGCCCGGCACGTTCGGCAGGCCGCCGCGCAGCCCGGCCGGCAAATCCTTCGGCAGATTGGGCAGGCCGCCGGCGCCGCCCTGCATCTTCTCGGCGAGCGCCTTCATCTCCTCGGCCGAGGGCGGCTTCATGCCGCCGCCAAATCCCATCGCCTGCGCGATGCCGGCGAGCGGGCCGCGCTTGCCGCTGCCCATGGCCTTCATCATGTCGGCCATGTTCCGGTGCATCTTCAGCAGCTTGTTGACGTGCTCGACGCTCTGGCCGGCGCCCGCCGCGATGCGCTTCTTGCGGCTCGCCTTCAATATGTCCGGGTTCTTGCGCTCCTGCCGCGTCATCGAATCGATGATCGCGACCTGGCGCTTCAGGATCTTGTCGTCGATGCCGGCCGCCGCGATCTGGTTCTTCATCTTGGAGATGCCGGGCATCATGCCCATCAGGCCGCCGATGCCGCCCATATTGGCCATCTGCTGCAGCTGCTCGCGCATATCGTTGAGGTCGAACTGACCCTTGCGCATCCGCTCGGCCGTGCGCGCGGCCTTCTCGGCGTCGATATTGGCGGCGGCCTTCTCGACCAGCGAGACCACGTCGCCCATGCCGAGGATGCGGCCGGCGATGCGGTTCGGATGGAAGTCCTCCAGCGCGTCGGTCTTTTCGCCGGTGCCGATCAGCTTGATCGGCTTGCCGGTGACGGCGCGCATCGACAGCGCCGCGCCTCCGCGGCCGTCGCCGTCGACGCGCGTCAGCACGATGCCGGTGAGGCCGACGCGCTCGTCGAACGAGCGCGCGAGGTTGACCGCGTCCTGGCCGGTGAGGGAGTCGGCGACCAGCAGCACTTCATGCGGGTTGGCGGCGGCTTTGATCTCGGCCGCCTCCTTCATCATGTCTTCGTCGAGCGTGGTGCGGCCGGCGGTGTCGAGCAGCACGACGTCGTAGCCGCCGAGCTTGCCGGCCTCTAGCGCGCGCCTTGCGATCTGCGGCGGCATTTGGCCGGCGACGATCGGCAGCGTCGGAATGTTGAGGTCGCGGCCGAGCACCGCGAGCTGTTCCATCGCCGCCGGGCGGTAGACGTCGAGCGAGGCCATGAGCACCTTGCGCTTGTCGCGCTGGACCATGCGGCGCGCGAGCTTCGCGGTGGTGGTGGTCTTACCGGAGCCTTGCAGACCGACCATCATGATCGGCACCGGCGGCACGGAATTGATATCGATGGTCTGGCCGTCGGAGCCGAGCGTGGCGACGAGCTCGTCATGGACGATCTTCACCACCATCTGGCCCGGCGTCACCGACTTGACGACGGTGGCGCCGATCGCCTGCTCGCGGACCCGGTCGATGAAGCTGCGGACCACCTCGAGCGCGACGTCGGCCTCGAGCAGCGCGCGGCGCACCTCGCGCATCGCGGCATCGACGTCCTTTTCGGTCAGCGCGCCGCGCCCCGTCAGACGATCGAGAATGCCACCAAGCCGTTCCGACAGATTGTCGAACAATGCCGTTGTCCTCTTTTACCTCTCCCCGCCTGCGGGGAGAGGTCGCCGCGCACGTGCGCGGCGGGTGAAGGGGGTACCGGGCTATCCACACGCATAGTGCGCGGAGAGAGCCCCTCACCCCGCAAGAGCGGGGGAGGGAGAAGGAAATCCAAACACTTTCGCGCCCGAGGGCGCATCGCGCTGTCGGGCGTTGGCCTCTGGCCTCCAGGACCAGTCGGCGGGTCGAAAAGACGGAGCTTTCCGAGAAAGTGGCCGCGTTAAACGCTGCCGGGGCGGCAAAGTCAAGGAAAGTTTCGCTGAAATCCGCTCAGTTCGGACAGTAAGGTACTGAAATTACGTCGATTTGCCGTCTTGGTTCCGAAATTCGCCGGCGCCACCCATATAACCGGAGCCTGCCTCCTATTCCGGAACCCGCGTGTTGATCACCCGCCGCCGCCTTCTTGCAACCTTGACCGGAGCCGCCGCGGCGATCGGTGTGCCCTCGATCTGGATGACTGCCATGAAAACCTACGACGGCCCCGTCTCCGATCATTTCGACGGCCTGCACTTCTTTGATCCGGACGGCTCGCCGCCGAAATCGCTTGGTGAGGTGCTGCGCTGGCAGTTCGGGGGCGGCCGGAAGCGCGCGGTCTGGCCGGAATGGGCGCCGAGCCCCCATGCCGATACGCCGCCGTCCCGCGTCGAGGGCGACAAGGTGCGGCTCTGCTTCGTCGGCCATGCCAGCTGGCTGATCCAGACCGCGGGCCTCAACATCCTGTTCGATCCGGTCTGGTCGATGCGGGCCTCGCCGTTCAGCTTTGCCGGGCCGAAGCGGCACAACGATCCCGGCATCGCGTTCGAGAAACTGCCCAGGATTGATGTCGTGCTGGTGTCGCACGGCCATTACGACCATCTCGACGTCGCGACGCTGTCGAAGCTTGCGGGGGCATTTGGACCTCGCGTGATCACACCGCTCGGCAACGACGTCACGATGCGCGCATCCGATGCCGCGATCAAAGCCGAGGCCTTCGACTGGCATCAGCGCGTCGAGCTCGGCAGTGGCCTTGCCGCGACGCTGGTTCCGACGCGGCACTGGTCGGCGCGCGGGCTGTTCGATCGCAACAAGGCGCTGTGGGCGAGTTTTGTCTTGGAGACGCCGGCCGGAAAGCTCTACATCGTCGGCGATTCCGGCTACGGCGACGGGGGACATTTCCGCCGGGTGGCCGAGGCGCACGGTCCGTTACGGCTGGCGATCCTGCCGATCGGCGCCTATGAGCCGCGCTGGTTCATGCGCGACCAGCACATGAACCCGGAGGATGCGGTGAAGGCGTTGGCCGATTGCGGCGCCGCCCAGGCGCTGGCGCATCACCACGGCACATTCCAGTTGACCGACGAGGCGATCGACGCGCCCGCGATCGCGCTTGGCGAAGCGCTCGATGCGGCGAGCGTGCCGCGCGAGAAGTTTCTGACGTTGAAGCCCGGGCAGGTGTTCGAGATTTAGGAAAAGAGTAGCCCGGATGGAGCGCAGCGTAATCCGGGAAAGTCCATCCGCGGAAAAGTCGGCCCCGGATTGCGCTGCGCTCCATCCGGGCTACGATTTCACCTCCCCTTGAAAAGGGGAGGTCGCTTTGCTCGTCAGAGCAAAGCGGGTGGGGATCTGTTCCCTCCACTTGCAGCGGAGCCTGCGGCAGACCCCCATCCCGACCTTCCCCCCTTTCAGGGGGAAGGAGACGAGAGATCTGTAGCCTCTTACTTCTCCTTGATCGCCCAGGAGACGCTGACATTGACCGTCAGCGTTTCCTCGCCTTGCGCCACCGGCGTCGGCGCGGCGAAGCCTGCCGTCGCCATCTTGGGACGGAACACCGGGACCGGCGCCGAGCCGACCTCCGCGATATTCACGGGCGCGCCGAGCGTGACGCCGGCGGCCTTGGCGTAGATCTCCGCCTTGCGGCGGGCGTCGGCGATCGCCTTTTCGCGCGCCTCGTCGAGCAGCTTCGAGGCCTGCGACACCGAGAAATTGAGCCCGCCGATATCGTTGGCGCCGGCGCCGACCAGCACGTCGATGACGCTGGCGACCTTGCTCACATCGTGCAGCCTGATCGTGACGCGATTGCTCGCGTGGTAGCCGACGATGCTGGGCGGGGCGTTCGGCGACGACGGCCCACGATTGGCGAATTGCGGCTGCAGCGACAACCGCGAGGTCTGAAAGTCCTTCTCCGCGATCCCGGCGCCCTTCAGTGCGGCCAGCACCTTGGCCATCGTCATATTGTTGGCTTCGGCGGCTTCGCGTGCGGTCTTGGCGTCGGTGGTGACGCCCGCGTCAAGCTGCGCCTGGTCGGGCGGCGCCGACACGGTCGCCTCGCCGGTGACCGAAATCGCCGGCGGAAAGTCGTCATTGGCCAGTGCGGGCGCAGCCAGCAGCGCGGTCGCGATCAGGGTGGCGGCGAAGGGGAGGCCAAGGGGTAGGCGATGGGTCATCTGGCTCACTTCAGGGGTACGTAGACGTTGATCACAAGCTTGTCCTCCGCGGTCTTCAGCGGATCGGTGATGTATTCCTCGATAAAGGTGTCCTTGGCTTCGAGCTTCTTGTCGTCGAGGTGGTTGGTGATCGCCTCATAGGTGTTGTCCATGTTGTCGTAGGAACCGCGATGAACGAACTTCAGCGCCTTGCCGTCGGGCGAATTGCCCATGCTCATGTTCTTGCCGAGGTTCCTGACGTCCTGATCGACCGGGATCTCGGCGATGAAGGTGAAGCCGGTGTCGTCGGTCGAGGTGTAGACGATCATCGGATTGCCCGATGCCTTGACGCCGTCCTTGTCGAGCCGCGCGGTGAGCTGCTTGAACGCCTCGATCAGCGCGTCGAAGGCGGAATCCCAATTGGCGGTGCCCTTCAGCATCACGACCTTTTTCGGCTCCAGCGTGAACGGCTCGCCGAAGGGATCGGCGGTCTGCACCGGGGCTGCCGGCGCCGGCGCCGGGGTCTGCGCTGCGGCCGGGCTGTCGGCCGGCGACTTGGTCTCGGCCGGCGGGGGCACCGGCGTCGCCGATGGTGTCGGGGCAGGAGTTGGGCTCGGGCTCGCTGCGGGAGCGGGCGAGGCTGACGGCGACTGGGCAGGGGCCGGGCTTGCCAGTGCGATCGCGGCCAAGGGCAGCAGCGCGACCAGGGCCGCGCGGAGCGTGTTGATACGGTTCATTGGTATTCTCCATCCCCTTCCTCGAACGGCCGCTCGATCTGTCCCGGCGCGCGGTCCGCGAGATGCGATATTCCTAACACGCAAGTTCTGCATTCGTCCCATGACAGATGTGTCATGGGACCATTCAGGCTGGCTAAGTGGCCACCACTCGCCATATAACCGGGCAGAATTTGGGAAAATCGATGAGCGCGCTCGCCAATCACGCATTCGCCAAGATGAACGGCATCGGCAACGAGATCGTCGTCGTCGACCTGCGCGATTCAGCGGCACAAGGTCGGGCACAGGTGTCGGCGGCGGAGGCGCGCGCCGTGGCTTCGCCGGCCGGTGTGCCCTATGACCAGCTGATGGTGCTGCAGCCGCCGCGGCTCGACGGCACCGAAGCGTTCATCTCGATCTACAACAATGACGGCTCGGAGGCCGGCGCCTGCGGCAACGGCATGCGCTGCGTGGTGCGGCGGATCTTCGAGAAGACCGGCCAGACATCAGCGACGTTCCAGACCCGCGCCGGCCTGCTCAATTGCTGGCAGGGGCCGGCGCCCGATCTCTACACCGTCGACATGGGCGCGCCGAAGTTCGGCTGGCAGGACATTCCGCTGGCTGAGGAATTTCGCGACACCCGCTACATCGAGCTGCAGGTCGGGCCGATCGACAATCCGGTACTGCACTCGCCATCGGTGGTCTCGATGGGCAATCCGCATGCGATCTTCTGGGTCGATGACGTCAATGCCTACGATCTCGAACGTTTAGGGCCGCTTTTGGAAAACCATCCGATCTTTCCGGAGCGCGCCAACATCACGCTCGCCCATATCGTCGATCGCGACCACATCACGATCCGCACCTGGGAGCGCGGCGCCGGCCTGACCAGGGCCTGCGGCTCGGCAGCCTGCGCGACGGCGGTCGCGGCGGCACGGCTGAAGCGTGCCAACCGCGTCGTCGAGATCACGCTGCCCGGCGGCAAGCTCGGCATCGAGTGGCGCGAGCGCGACGATCACGTGCTGATGACCGGCACCGCCGATTTCGAGTATGAGGGCCGCTTCGATCCGGCGCTGTTCGCCAGCGTTGCTTGATCGTTATGGGCGTCGATGTCGTCACCTTTGGCTGCCGCCTCAATTCCTTCGAATCCGAGGTGATCCGCCGCGAGGCCGAGCAGTCGGGGCTTTCGGACACCATCGTCATCAACAGTTGCGCCGTCACCAACGAGGCGGTGGCGCAGGCGCGGCAGTCGATCCGCAAGCTGAAACGCGAACGCCCGCATGCGCGCATCGTCGTCACCGGCTGTGCGGCGCAGACGCAAAGCCGGATGTTCGCCGAGATGGCCGAGGTCGATCGCGTCGTCGGGAATGACGAGAAGATGCGCGGCGACGCCTGGCAGGCGACGCGCACTGCGTTCGAGGCGCCGTTCGGCATCGATGCGAGCGAGAAGGTCGCGGTCGCCGACATCATGGCGGTGACCGAGATGGCGCCGCATCTGCTCGACGGCTTCGAACGCGGCCTGCCGCGGGTGTTCGTTCAGGTGCAGAACGGCTGCGATCATCGCTGCACCTTCTGCATCATCCCCTACGGCCGAGGCAATTCGCGCTCGGTGCCGATGGGCGCGGTGGTCGATCAGGTCCGCGCGCTGGTCGAGCGCGGCCATGCCGAGATCGTGCTGACCGGCGTCGATCTCACGAGCTATGGCGCCGACCTGCCCGGCGCGCCGAAACTCGGCCAGTTGACCCGGCAGATCCTGCGCCATGTGCCCGAGCTGAAGCGGCTGCGCATCTCGTCGATCGATTCGATCGAGGCGGATCGCGACCTGCTCGATGTCATCGCCGACGATGCGCGGCTGATGCCGCATCTGCATCTGTCGTTGCAGTCCGGCGACGACATGATCCTGAAGCGGATGAAGCGCCGGCATTCGCGGAAGGACGCGATCGATTTCTGTGCGCAGGTTCGCCGGCTGCGGCCGGACATCGCTCTCGGCGCCGACATCATCGCGGGCTTCCCGACCGAGTCTGAAGAGATGTTCGCGCGTTCGCTCGATCTGGTCGAGGAATGCGATCTCACCTTCCTGCACGTGTTTCCCTATTCGCGGCGTCCGGGCACGCCGGCCGCACGGATGCCGCAGGTCGATGGCGGCGCGATCAAGGAGCGCGCCAGGCGGCTGCGCGCGGCAGGCGAAGCCGCGCTGCTGCGCCGGCTTGATGCGGAAGTCGGCGCGACGCGCGAGGTGCTGATCGAGAGCGGCACGCAGGGCCGCACCGAGCACTTCCTGCCGGTCGCGATCGAGAGAGATGTGCAGGGCATGGTGCGCGCGATGACTATCCGCGGCCATGACAATGCGCGGCTCATTGCATCCGGCCGCTGAGAAAGTTCGCTCCCATTGTGGTCCCGGCGCAGGCCGGGACCCATTGCCGCAGATCTCAATTGTTGCGCGACGCTGGGGCCGCGATCTCGCACGGTCACCGAATGCGGTGGTTATGGGTCCTGGCTTTCGCCAGGACGACGAATATGGGGAGCCCGCGCATGGCGCCTCCGGAGCAGCGGATCACCTGTATTTCGCAGGTGATGATACTGAACGAGCTATTTGACAGGTTGAATCTCTACATGCGCATCGTGCATGACGCACTCAGTGCGTGCGCCCGCCCAGCCTTGCCGGCTGCGACGCGCGAACCTGCCAGAACCGCAGCAGGCGATCGGCGTTTTCGCGGGTCAATTTCGTGAACTGGCCCTTCGCATGGGCGAGTTCGACCGGTCCCATGGAGCCGGTGGTATAGCGACATTCCATTACCGCGGCGGCGGTATCCCAACTCAGGCCTGCCGCCCGGCACGGCACCAGCAGGCCTTCACTGCGCAGGCTTTGCATCAGGGAGCGGATCACCTCGATGTTCGACTGCGCAAGATACGCCAGCGCAACGATGGTCTCTTCATATTTTCGCTGCCTGGCGAAACCGAGCAGTGAGGCTTCGTTGAGCTCGCCGTCGTCCTTCAGCTTCGCGACGTGGTGCTTGGCCGCGGTGAAGTCGCGGACCTGCGACATGTCGCGCTCGACGCCGGCGGCGACCGCGGCGATCGCGTGCCGGATCTCTTCGAACAGATAGGGCGGGGCGCGTTCCAGCAGACGGCCGCGAACCTCTTCCGTCGCGCGGCGCAGGAGCTGAAGGCGGAGCTCCGACGGCAGGTCCGCGCGAATGCCGGTCTCGACCGCAAGCACCGGATCGTGTTCGGCCTGCGCGAGGATGACGGCAAATCCGCCCGGCGATACTTTGGCGCCGGGATTGGTGACCAGGCGGTGGCTCACGCTCGCAAAGCGACGCGCCAGAAGCGCGTCAGTGACGACCTCCTTCAGCCACCAGCGGCCGGCGACGGCGAGCAGATGCTGCTCGCTCTTGGTCCGTGCGATCTCGACCAAATCGTCCGCGCTGAGCCGCGACGATTCCTGCAGGATCGGCCGCGCGATCCTGATCTCGTCATTGCTGGCGAGACGACGAATGATCGCGGGCGGTGCCTGGGCGACCGGTGCGAGCTGCTCGCTGATGTCGGTGAGCGCCATCCGGGCGCTGATGTCGGCGAGCGCGCGCAACTCGATGGTCTTCACCAGACGCTCGAGCACGTTGTCGAACAGCTCGATCTGTTCGCTGTTGAACTTGCCGGCGGATGCGAGGAAGAGGCTGGTGACGCGTCTTGCCGTGGCCAGGCATTTATCGGCGGAGCCGGCGCGTATCGCAGCCTCGACCTCGTCGACAATAGCTTGTCCATCATTCAGCATTGCTCGTCCTGAGCCGTCGCGGCGCTTTTTCTAAGCCGCCTGCAGGACTATCCGATGGGCCTGAATGTTCCGTAAAGGATAATTGTCCGTAAAATCACGGAGGCTAAAGCGCGATGAGGTTGGGGCTGGAAAACCGCTTCGCACTTTTCCGGATCATGCTTAGTCGCCGTTCCAGCCGCAGGCCCTGAGCCGCTCCCGCATGTGTTCGGGTGCCGGCGCCACCACATGCACCGGGTCCTTGTTCCTGGAGATCGGGATGCCGATCTCGCGGGAATGCAGATGCAGGGTCGGCTCACCGAAGCGCGGACCGTTGCCGTAGATATTGTCGCCGACGATCGGCCAGCCCATCGCCGCCGAGTGCACCCGCAGCTGATGGGTGCGGCCGGTGACCGGCTCCATCGCGAGCCAGGTGAGGCCGTCGCTACGCCCCAGCACCTTCCAGTTGGTGATCGCCTTCTGGCCATCCGGGTCCGGCTTCTGCCACCAGCCGCGCTCGGCGTTGAGCCGGCCGAGCGGCATGTCAATGGTGCCTTCATCCTCGGCAGGGCCGCCCTCGACCACCGTCCAATAGGTCTTCGAGATCTTGCTGTGCTTGAACAACAGCCCGAGCGAGGCGGTCGCCTTGCGGTGGCGTCCCAGGACAAGGCAGCCAGACGTGTCCTTGTCCAGCCGATGCGCCAGCACCGGCGGCCGCGGCAGGCCGAACCGCAGCGCGTCGAACGAGGCCTCCAGATTGGGCCCGCCCTTGGGACCACGATGCACCGGCAGGCCCGCCGGCTTGTCGATCACCAGCATCAGCCCGTCGCGGTGGAGCACCCGGCCCAGGATTTCTTCCGCGGTCAATTGGGGAACATCGATCAATTCGTCGAGACTTTCGTTTATGGGCCGAAACGGCTAACACGTCCGCGCCATGAACGATACCACTGCGGGAACTCCAAAACAGAGCTGGTGGCAGCGGCTGAAGGGCGGCCTGAAGCGGACCTCGAGTTCGATCGGGACCGCGGTCGCCGACCTCGTCACCAAGCGCAAGCTCGATTCGGCCATGCTCGATGACATCGAGGATGTGCTGCTGCGCGCCGATCTCGGTACCGATGTCGCGGTCCGCATCGCGGAGGCTGTCGGCAAGGGGCGCTACGACAAGGCGATCTCGGCCGACGAGGTCAAGGAGGTGGTCGCGACCGAGGTCGAGAAGGTGCTGTCGCCGGTGGCGAAGCCGCTCGAGATCGATGCCGCGAAGCAGCCGTTCGTCATCCTGGTGGTCGGCGTCAACGGCTCCGGCAAGACCACGACGATCGGCAAGCTGGCTGCGAAATTCTCCGCCGAGGGCCGCAAGGTCATGCTGGCCGCCGGCGACACCTTCCGCGCCGCGGCGATCGAGCAGCTCAAGGTCTGGGGCGAGCGCACCAAGTCGCCGGTCATCGCCGGCGCCCAGGGCTCGGATTCGGCGAGCCTTGCCTTCAGCGCGCTGACCGCGGCCAAGGAGCAGCAGCGCGACGTGCTGCTGATCGACACCGCCGGCCGCCTGCAGAACAAGTCCGAGCTGATGAACGAATTGGAAAAGGTCGTGCGCGTCATCAGGAAGGTCGATGCGTCGGCGCCGCACGCGGTGCTGCTCGTGCTCGACGCCACGGTGGGACAAAATGCGTTGTCGCAAGTCGAGGCGTTTCATCGTACGGCGGGCGTCACGGGGCTCGTGATGACCAAGCTTGACGGCACCGCGCGCGGCGGCATCCTTGTCGCGCTGTCGGAGAAGCACAAGCTGCCGGTGCATTTCATCGGCGTCGGCGAAGGCGTCGAGGACCTCGCGCCCTTCGCCGCGAAGGATTTTGCCAAGGCAATTGCCGGAATCGATTGATGGACAAGACCCAGCCGCACCCGCTGTTCAAGCTGGCGACCGAACTCGGGCCGCTGCTCGTGTTCTTTATCGCCAACGCCAAATACCATCTGTTCGTCGCGACCGGCGCGTTCATGGTGGCGATCGTGGCCGCGATGATCGCATCCTATGTGGTCACCAGGCACGTGCCGATCATGGCGCTGGTGACCGGCGCGATCGTCTTGGTGTTCGGCACGCTGACGCTGGTGCTGCACGACGAGACCTTCATCAAGGTCAAGCCGACTATCATCTACGGGCTGTTCGCGGCCGTGCTCGGCGGCGGGCTCCTGTTCGGCCGGTCCTTCATTGCCATCATGTTCGATCAGGTGTTCAACCTGACGCCGCAGGGCTGGCGCATCCTCACCATGCGCTGGGCGCTGTTCTTCGCCGGCATGGCGGTGCTCAACGAGCTCGTCTGGCGCACGCAGACCACGGATTTCTGGGTGAACTTCAAGGTGTTCGGCGTGACGCCGCTGACCATGATCTTTGCCATCGCCCAGATGCCGCTGACCAAGCGCTATCACCTCGAGCCGGTCTCGCTGGAGGCGAGCGAGGCCGACGCGGGCGACGTGCGGAAGGGGTGATCACCGCTCTGCTCCTCGCCCCGCTCTTGCGGGGAGAGGGTTGGGGTGAGGGGTCTCTCCACGGACAGGCTCGGAGCCTATTACAAACACCGTCCAGAGCCCCTCACCCGAAATTCCCGCTTCGCGCGAATTTCGACCTCTCCCCGTAAAGGACGGGGAGAGGGAGGCCAATAAGCCGCTGTCACTAGCTGCCCGCCGCGAGCGCCTTCTCGATCTCGGCCTTGAGCACGCGGTTGACGTTGTCCGGGGTCACCGGGCCGACCAGCTTGTAGACGATGGTGCCCTCGCGCCCGACCAGGAAGGTCTCGGGCACGCCATAAACGCCCCATTCGATCGAGGCGCGACCGTTGCCGTCGACGCCGACGATGCCGAACGGATTACCGTAGCGGCCGAGGAAGCGCCGCGCGTTCTCGGGCGAGTCCTTGTAGTTGATGCCGATGATCTGGAAGCGCTTGTCCTTGCCGAGCTCGGTCAGCAGGGGCGCCTCGTCGTGGCAGGGGACGCACCACGACGCCCAGACATTGACGACCGAGACCTTGCCCTTGAAGGCGGCGGGATCGAGACCGGGGACCGGCGCGCCGTCCCGCACCAGGCCGTCGAGCGCGGGCAGCGCGGTCTGCGGCGCCGGCCGGCCGATCAGCGCCGACGGGATTTTCGAGGGATCGCCGCCATAGAGCCGCAGCAGGAACAGCCCGGCGAGGCCGAGAAAGATCAGCAGGGGCAGCACCACCAGCAGGCGGCGGGCTTGCGGCGGGCGGTTGGTCGCCTGATCGCTCATCTTGTATCTGCCGCACTGCGGCCGGAGCGGCGCGTCACGCCGCTGGCCTCGATCTCTCTGAGACGCGCCTGTTGCCGGCGATAGTCGGCGATGATCCAGACGATCAGCAGCAGCACGACCGCCGCGACCAGCGCGTAGGACGTCACGATGAAGGAGGCGTAGGGACCAAGCGCCATCGTGTCACGCCGCTCCGATTTCGTTTGACGCGGTTGCTTGCGAACCGCCGCCCGTCTCGCTCGTGAACGAGACGCGGCTCGCCTGCATCATCTGCAGGCTGCGCACGCGCCGGCGCAGGATCTCGTTGCGCATCGCCGCCAGGTGCAAGGTGATGAACAGCAGCGAGAACGCGATCGCCATCACCAGCAGCGGCCACAGGAACGCCTTGTCGAGCGTCGGCCCGCCGGCGCGAAACACCGAGGCCGGCTGATGCAGCGTGTTCCACCAGTCGACCGAGAACTTGATGATCGGGATGTTGATCGCGCCCACCAGCGTGAGCACCGCCGCCGCCCGCGCCGCGCGCGACGGGTCCTCCACCGCGCGCCACAGCGCCATCAGGCCGAGATACATCAGGAACAGGATCAAGACCGAGGTCAGGCGCGCATCCCACTCCCAATAGGTGCCCCACATCGGCCGGCCCCACAGCGAGCCGGTGACCAGCGCAAGGAAGGTGAAGGCGGCGCCGATCGGAGCTGCGGCTTTCGCGGCGACGTCGGCGAGCGGATGCCGCCACACCAGGGTGCCGAGCGCGGCCACGCTCATGACGCCCCAGACGAACATCGACAGCCACGCGTTCGGAACGTGGATGAACATGATCTTCACCGTGGCGCCCTGCTGGTAGTCGTCGGGCGCCATCGCCGATTGGTAGAGCCCGATCGCGAGCAGGATCGCGGTCACGCCGGCGAGCCACGGCAGGATGCGCGCGGTCAGCGCCAGAAACTTGGTCGGGTTGGCGAGGTCGGTCAGCGTCATGGCACCCTGATAATCGTCCGGTGTGTCGCAGGCAATTGGCCGATTTCCTCCCGGCGAGATTTGATCGGGCTCATTTCAGTCCAGCCCGTGCCGCAGGCTCGCGGCGGCGGCAAAGGGGCCGATCACGAGGCTGGCAAGCGACAGCGCGCAGAGGATCGAGAACGGTGTTCCAAACGGCAAAGGCCCCGATATTGCCGCCTGCGAGGCCGCGACACCGAAGATCAGCACCGGGATCGACAGCGGCAGCACCAGCACCGCCAGCAATAGCCCGCCGCGATGCAGCGTCACGGCCAATGCCGCGCCGATCATGCCGGTGAAAGTCAGCGCCGGTGTTCCCGCCAGCAGCGTCGCCGCAACGGCGAGCGTCGCGGTGCCGTCGAGATTGAGCAGCAGGCCGAGCACCGGGGTTGCGATGATCAGCGGCAGCCCGGCGGCGATCCAGTGTGCCAGTGCCTTGGCGGCGCAGGCGAGTTCCAGCGGCGTCCGGGCCATCACGATGAGGTCGAGCGAGCCGTCCTCGTGGTCGGCCGTGAACAGGCGGTCGAGGGTGAGCAGGCTCGCCAGCAACGCGCCGAGCCAGAGGATGGCGGGGCCGAGCCGCGACAGCAGCGCGAGATCCGGTCCGACCGCGAACGGCATCAGCACGGTGACGGTGAGGAAGAACAGCACGCCGATCAGCGCGCCGCCGCCGACACGCAGCGCGATGCGGATGTCGCGCCGGATCAAGGCGCCAAGCGCGCTCATGCCGCGCCTCCCATCCGCAGATTACGCGCATCGATGCCGAGCGGCAGATGCGTCGCCGCGACGATCAGGCCGCCTTGTGCGAGATGGTCGCGCATCAGGTCGACGAACAGCGCCTGTCCGGCCGCATCGAGCGCCGATGTCGGCTCGTCCAGCAGCCACACCGGCCGCCGCACCGAGAGCAGGCGCGCGATCGACAGGCGGCGGCGCTGGCCGGCTGAAAGGTAGGCCGCCGGCAGATGCGCGGCGTGGTCGAGCGCCACCGCGGCAAGGCAGCGGCCGGCGTCCTTGGTCTCGCCGCCGAGGAATTCCCGCCAGAAGGACAGATTTTCCGCAACGCTCAGCGCCGGCTTCAGGGCGTCGCGGTGGCCGAGATAGTGGGCCTGCTCCGGCAGGCTGAGCTCGGCGTCGCCGCCTTCGAGCGCGACCACACCCTCGGTGGGAACCAATAGCCCCGCCAGGACCCGCAGCAGCGAGGTCTTGCCCGCGCCGTTGGGGCCCGTGATGGCGAGCGCCTCGCTTGACGTGGCCGACAGATCGAGGCCGGAAAACACCTCGCGCCCGCCGCGCACGCATTTCAGATTTCGTCCCGAGAGCCGCATGGTTCGTCTTGTCACAGCCCTCTGAAATCTTTCGCTACCGCGTGAGAATTTTTGGGTCGCGCAACGCTGTCGCACGCTTGTCGGTGTGGCGGCGCTTCTAGAAAGGTTCTATAAGCCCGGAACTTGATGCAGCACACACAATCGGCGGCCGCAACCCACCCCAGGCCATCCCTTGGCCAGTGTCGATCGCCGGTGTTTAGTTACCCTTGCCGGGTATAACTGAGAATTGGGATTCCTCGCATGACCTCGCTCGACAGCTTCAAATGCCGCAAGACCCTGAAGGTCGGCGGCAAGTCCTACGTCTATTACAGCCTGCCCCAGGCAGAGAAGAACGGACTGAAGGGGATTTCGAAGCTGCCGTATTCGATGAAGGTTCTGCTGGAGAACCTGCTGCGCAACGAGGACGGCCGCACCGTCAAGAAGGAAGACATCGTCGCGGTGTCGAAGTGGCTGAAGAAGCGCCAGCTCGAACACGAGATCGCGTTCCGCCCGGCGCGCGTCCTGATGCAGGATTTCACCGGCGTCCCGGCCGTGGTCGACCTCGCGGCGATGCGCAACGCGATGCAGAGCCTCGGCGGCGATGCCGAGAAGATCAACCCGCTGGTGCCGGTCGATCTCGTCATCGACCACTCGGTGATCGTCAACTTCTTCGGTGACAACAAGGCGTTCGCGAAGAACGTCACCGAGGAATACAAGCAGAACCAGGAGCGCTACGAGTTCCTGAAGTGGGGCCAGAAGGCGTTCTCGAACTTCTCGGTGGTGCCGCCCGGCACCGGCATCTGCCACCAGGTCAATCTCGAATATCTGGCGCAGACGGTGTGGACCAAGAAGGAGAAGATGACGGTCGGCCGGAAGACCGGCACCTTCGAGGTCGCCTATCCCGACTCGCTGGTCGGCACCGACTCGCACACCACGATGGTCAACGGCCTCGCCGTGCTCGGCTGGGGCGTCGGCGGCATCGAGGCGGAGGCCTGCATGCTCGGCCAGCCGCTGTCGATGCTGCTGCCTGAGGTGGTCGGCTTCAAGCTCAAGGGCCAGCTCAAGGAAGGCGTCACCGCGACCGACCTCGTGCTGACCGTCACCCAGATGCTGCGCAAGCTCGGCGTGGTCGGCAAGTTCGTCGAGTTCTTCGGCCCGGGCCTCGACTATCTCTCGGTCGCGGACAAGGCGACCATCGGCAACATGGCGCCCGAATATGGCGCGACCTGCGGCTTCTTCCCGGTCGACGCCGCGACCATCGATTACCTGAAGACCTCGGGCCGCAAGGCCGATCGCGTCAAGCTGGTGCAGTCCTATGCCAAGGCGCAGGGCCTGTTCCGTACCGCCAAGTCGACCGACCCGGTGTTCACCACCACGCTGACGCTCGACCTCGGCGACGTCGTGCCGTCGATGGCCGGGCCGAAGCGCCCCGAAGGCCGCATCGCGCTGCCGGCGGTGTCGACCGGTTTCGCGACCGCGCTGGTCGGCGAATACAAGAAGCCCGAGGGCGAGCAGAAGCGTTATGCCGTCGAGGGCCGTGACTTCGATCTCGGCCATGGCGACGTCGTGATCGCGGCGATTACCTCCTGCACCAACACCTCGAATCCGAGCGTGCTGATCGGCGCCGGCCTGCTGGCGCGCAAGGCGGCCGCCAAGGGCCTCAAGGCCAAGCCGTGGGTAAAGACCTCGCTCGCGCCGGGCAGCCAGGTGGTGGCGGAATATCTCGCCAATTCCGGCCTGCAGGCCGATCTCGATAAGGTCGGCTTCAACCTGGTCGGCTTCGGCTGCACGACCTGCATCGGCAATTCCGGCCCGCTGCCGGAAGACATCTCGAAGTCGATCAACGAAAACGGCATCGTCGCCGCCGCCGTGCTGTCGGGCAACCGCAACTTCGAAGGCCGCGTCTCGCCCGACGTGCAGGCGAACTACCTCGCCTCGCCGCCGCTCGTCGTCGCGCACGCGCTCGCCGGCACCGTGACCAAGGATCTCGCGGTCGAGCCGCTCGGCATCGGCAAGGACGGCAAGCCGGTGTTCCTCAAAGACATCTGGCCGACCGCCAAGGAGATCAACGCCTTCATGAAGAAGTACGTCACCGCGACGATCTTCAAGAAGAAGTACGCCGACGTGTTCAAGGGCGATACCAACTGGCGCAAGATCAAGACCACGGAAAGCGAGACCTATCGCTGGAACATGAGCTCGACCTATGTGCAGAACCCGCCCTATTTCGAGGGCATGAAGAAGCAGCCCGACCCGGTCACCGACGTGGTCGACGCGCGGATTCTCGCGATGTTCGGCGACAAGATCACCACGGACCACATCTCGCCGGCCGGTTCGATCAAGCTGACCTCGCCCGCCGGCAAGTTCCTCAGCGAGCACCAGGTGCGCCCCGCCGACTTCAACCAGTACGGCACGCGGCGCGGCAACCATGAAGTGATGATGCGCGGCACCTTCGCCAACATCCGCATCAAGAACTTCATGCTGAAGGGCGCCGACGGCAATATTCCGGAAGGCGGTTTGACCAGGCACTGGCCCGACGGCGAGCAGATGTCGATCTACGATGCCGCGATGAAGTACCAGCAGGAGAGCGTGCCGCTGGTGGTGTTCGCCGGCGCCGAATACGGCAACGGCTCGTCGCGCGACTGGGCCGCGAAGGGCACCCGTCTGCTCGGCGTGCGCGCGGTGATCTGCCAGAGCTTCGAGCGCATCCATCGCTCCAACCTGGTCGGCATGGGCGTGCTTCCGCTCACCTTCCAGGACGGCACGTCGTGGTCCTCGCTCGGCCTCAAGGGCGACGAGAAGGTCACGATCCGCGGGCTGCAGGGCGATCTGAAGCCGCGCCAGACATTGACGGCCGAGATCGTCTCCGCTGACGGCGGCAAAAAGGATGTCCCGCTGCTCTGCCGCATCGATACGCTGGACGAGCTCGATTACTATCGCAACGGCGGCATCCTGCATTATGTGCTGCGCAAACTCGCGGCCTAAGGGCCCCTTGTTTGAGCATGGTCTATCCGGAAAACCGCTTCACACTTTTCCGGACCATGCTCCAACGCGGATTTGTGATCGGTGCCTCACTGCTTAGTGAGTAGCGGCTAAAAAGAAGGCGGCCTATGAAAAGGCCGCTTTCTCGCGTTTTGGGGCACGCAAGTTCAGGGACAGACTTCATGCTCCGTACAATTACGGATGGAAATCATCACGACTGGTTCGCAGTATGACAGCGATGATGGCCTATAACTGTATCTCGCGATGGTCGAGCGCCCTTGGCATCTGCGCAATCGTCGCGATCATCCGCCCCGCCCACGCTGATCCGCGTGCTGTCGTCGAACTCTTCACCTCACAGGGATGCTCGTCCTGTCCGCCCGCGGACAAGATCATCGGTGACCTCGCGAAGGACCCCAACGTCATCGCGCTGAGCATGCCGATCGACTATTGGGACTATCTCGGCTGGAAGGACACGCTGGCCGATTCCCGTTTCAGCGCGCGCCAGAAGGCCTATTCGCATGTGCGCGGCGATCGCGACGTCTACACACCGCAGGCTGTGATCAACGGCTCCGCGCATGTGATCGGCAGCGACCGCGCCAGCATCGAGAGCGCGATCAAGGACACCGAGAAGGGCGGTAGCGTGATGTCGGTGCCGGTGACGATGACGCTGACCGGCAAGCAGATCAATGTGTCGGTCGCCGCATCGAAGTCGCCTGCCGTGTCGCGCGGCGAGGTCTGGATCTGCTCGATCTCCAAGTCGGTGCCGATCTCGATCGCGCGCGGCGAGAACCGCGGCCGCGAGATCACCTACCACAACGTGGTGCGCAATCTCCTCAAGGTCGGTGACTGGAACGGTTCGTCCGGGAGCTGGACCGTGCCGCTGGAGAACATCACGCGTGACGGTGTCGATGCTGCCGCGGTGTACGTCCAGGACGGCAACCGCGACAAGCCGGGCCCGATGCTCGGCGCTGCCTTCACCTCACTTCACTAGCGCCTCGCCACAGTAAGGCGCGATGCGCTGGCTTCGGCCAGTCGCGTCGCTGGGCCGCACGCATGTTGTCGTCGCCCGCGCATGGCGACAAACCTGCATTTAGTGATTTGCCGAAAGGAAGGCGCCGGGGCTTGGCGCGCGCGTCTTGCTTGCGCAGGTCCCAAAAACAAAAAGGACCAACTTTCGTTGGCCCAGTGTTGGGATTTGACTCCCCTGCGAACAGGCCCGATCCCGACGGCCCCGGGGGGCTGGGGGCTGAGGAATCCGGAACCGAAAGGACCGGGCCAACGCAGGGTTTCCTTTTCGCAGGGCAGCGAGGCGGGCGATGGGCGGAAGTGGGGCAGCAATATGATTCCGCTAACGTTCCCGTGACTCTGCGGTTTTCCGGACAATCCGCCGCGCGCGGCGGTGGTTAAGGCCCGGTTGCATTGCGATTGGCCCCTTGCGGGCCCCCTAGCTTAGCGCGATCATGTCGCTCTCGTGACGATCCCGAACAGGGGCCTTCGGAACCCGATTGTCACCGAGGTGACAGGAGGCGCTCGATGAGTTTGATCTCGGAGGACACTGATCCGAGCGGGAGTCGTGCCGCGGCGCGCACCGCCGCCGCGACCCCTCAGCCCAACCGCGTGACATTCAATCGACTTGAGCTCAACCGCATTCTCAATCTCTACGGCCGCATGGTCGCCGACGGCGAGTGGCGCGATTATGCGATCGATTTCCTGAAGGACCGTGCCGTGTTCTCGGTGTTCCGGCGCGCATCCGAAATGCCGATCTACCGGATCGAGAAGGATCCCCGGCTTGCGCGCAAGCAGGGCATGTACAGCGTGATTTCCGCGACCGGCCTGATCCTCCGCCGCGGCCACGAACTGGAACGCGTGCTGTTCGTGATCGATCGCAAGCTGTCGCTGGTCTAAGCGCGTTCGCGCGACCCGTTTGGGTCCATCCGGGCTACTCTCGTTCCAACCCTCCCCTTGAAAAGGGAGGTCGCTTTGCTCGCCAGAGCAAAGCGGGTGGGGATATTCTCCCTCCACATACGCCGTCGTCTGCGGCTGACCCCCATCCCGACCTTCCCCCTTTCGGGGGGGAGGAGAAGAAACCGTAGCGCGGATGAAGCGTACGCAATCCTGGGCCGGTCTCTCCAAAGACTTATCCGGATTACGCTGCGCTCCATCCGGGCTATGCCGCATTTTGCCTCGCGCAAAAGAAAAGCCCCGGCCGTGTGGCCGGGGCTCGGATCGATCGGCTCGCTCGAGGCGCTTAGTCGCGCTGGCCGAGCAGCTGCAGGAGCAGCGTGAACAGGTTGATGAAGTTCAGGTAGAGCGACAGCGCACCAGTGATTGCCGCACGCTCTGCCATCACGCCACCCTGCGAGGCGTAGCCGTAGATGTAGTCGTTCTTCAGCCGCTGGGTGTCCCAGGCGGTGAGGCCCGCGAACACCAGCACGCCGACCACCGACACGATGAACTGCAGCGCCGAGCTCGCCAGGAACAGGTTGACCAGGCTCGCGATGATGATGCCGATCAGACCCATGAACAGGAACGAACCCATGCCGCTCATGTCACGCTTGGTGGTGTAGCCGTAGAGGCTCAGCGCACCGAACGTCGCCGCGGTGATGAAGAACACGCGCACGATCGAGGTGTGCGTGTACACCAGGAAGATCGACGACAGCGACAGGCCCATCAGCGCCGAGAACACCCAGAACAGGAGTTGGGCGGTCGCGGGCTGCAGGCGGTTGATGCCGGCCGAGATGACGAACACCATCGCCAGAGGGGCGAGGATGAACAGCCACTTCAGCGGGCTCACGAACATCGCGTAGCCGAACTGCGTCAGATAGGCGTTGCCGAACTTGGCGACGGCGGCCGACTGGTCGGTCGTCACCGCACCCATGTAGACACCGAGCGCGGCGAGGCCGGTGATGGCCAGGCCGATGCTCATGTAGTTGTAGATGCGCAGCATGTAGGCGCGCAGACCGGCGTCGACGGCCGCAGCGTCAATGCGCCCGGCGGCCCGGCCGAAAGGAGAAGCGTAGTTGCGGTCTAGGTCCGACATGGTCGAATTCCCGTGGTTGGTCCCGGTGGAGCGCAAGGGATTTGCGGCGCCGGTCGTAAATCTATCTCAGATGGCTCGGTTTGCGGAACATTAATTCCGTGTCATTCAAACCGACTATCCGACCCGATTGGTATGTGGGAAATTAACACATCCGACGCAAGCTTCCACGCGCGGCCGAATGTCGCTCTGCCCTAGCGTTATAGGCAAAAACGGGCGCTCGCGCCGCTACATTTTGTCACAAATTCCGCAACACTGAGGCCGGCTTCTGGTTTAGCGCGAGCAGCGTCCCGGCGAGCCCCAGTCCGACCGTGACGACCAGCGCGGCGACCACGACCAGCGCAGCGCTGCCGGCCTGCCAGATAAAACTCAGCGTCATCAGCCGCGTCACGATCAGCCAGGCCGCGACCGAGCCGGCGATCACCCCGAACACGGCGGTTGCAAAACCGATCATCAGATACTCCAGCGCGTAGGCGCCAAGCAGTCGTACCCGCGTGGCGCCGAGCGTCTTGAGAATCACGGCGTCATAGACGCGGTGACGGTGTCCGGCGGCCAGTGCGCCGCCGAGCACCAGGATTGCGGATATCAGCGTCACGGCGCTGGCGCCGCGGATCGCCAGCACCAGATTGCTGACGACGCTGCCGACCGTCTCCAGCGCCTCGCGGACCCGCACGCTGGTCACCATCGGGAACGCGTCGGCGACCTGCTTGATGATGCGCGCGTCGTCGGCGGAATCGGCATGTGGTTCCGTCAGGGTCGCGACATGGCTGTGCGGCGCGCCCTTGAAGGCATTCGGCGAGAACACCAGTACGAAATTGATGCCGAGGCCCTGCCAGTCGATGTTGCGCAGGTTGGCGATCTTCGCCGGCACGTCGCGTCCGAGCACGTTGACCACGATCTCGTCGCCGATCTTCAACGACAGGCCGTCGGCGATCTTCTTCTCCATCGAGACCAGCGGTGGCCCGCTGTAGTCCGGCCCCCACCATTCGCCCTCGACGATCTTCGAGCCCTTGGGGATTTCCCCGGTATAGGTCAGACCGCGGTCGCTCTGCAGCACCCATTCCGAATCGACCGACGGCTTGAGCTGGTCGGCCTTGACGCCGCGCGCGGCGACGATGCGCCCGCGCAGCATCGGCACGTCCTCGACGGTCGAGCCGGCGGCGACCTTGGACAGGAAGGCATTGAAGCGGTCGGCTTCGGTGGAGGGGATGTCGATGAAGAAGAACGACGGCGCCCGCTCCGGCAGGGCGGCCAGGAATTGCCGGCGCAGATTGCCGTCGATCTGGGTGATGGTGACGAGCACCGCCAGCCCGAGCCCCAGCGACAGCACCACCGACGGCGTCAGCGCGCCCGGCCGGTGGATGTTGGCGATCGCGAGCCGCAGCATGGTCATGCGGCTGCGCGGCAACCGCCGCGCCACCGCCATCAGGAGCTCGGCAATTCCGCGAAGCAGCAGGAACACCGCGATCGACGAGGCGACGAACACGGCGGCGACCCGCTTGTCATAGGCAAGCCCGATCGCGACGCCGATCAGCAGCGCGATCACCACGGCCATCAGCGCCAGATAGCTCCAGCGCGGGCGATGCCACTCGCTGGCGACGGTCTCGCGGAACAGTGAGGCGACCGGCACGTCATGGACGCGGCCGAGTGGCCACAGCCCGAAAGCCAGCGCGGTGAGCTGGCCATAGATGAAGGACAGCGCGAGCTCGTCGGGATGCAGCGCGGGCACCACCGGCAGCGGCAGCAGCCTGCCGAACAGGCCGACGATGACGAAGGGCAGCGCCGCGCCGAGCACGAGCCCGATCACCGAGCCGATCCCGGCCAGCACCACCACCTGCGTGCAGTAGATCGTGAAGACGTCGCGGCCGGTGGCGCCGAGCGCCTTGAACGAGGCGATGACGTCGCGACGCCGGTCGATATGGCTCTTCACCGCGTTGGCGACGCCGACACCGCCGACCAGCAGCGCCGCGAGGCCGACCAGGGTCAGGAACTGGGTGAAGCGGTTGATGGTGCGCTCGAGCTGCGGCGAGGCATTGCTGCGGCTGCGGACCTCCCAGCCGGCCTCCGGCGCTGCGCTGCGTGCACCGTCGATCAGCGCGGTGGTGGCGCGATCGTCGTTGGCGCCGTCAGGCAGTTTCACGCGGTAGATCCAGCGCACCAGGCTGCCCGGTTGCAGCAGGTCGGTGGCGCGCAGGCTGGCTTCGCTGACCAGGAAGCGCGGCCCGAGGCCGACGCCGCCGGCGAGCTTGTCGGGCTCGGCCACCACCACGCTTCGGATCTGATAGGTCGCACTGCCGATGGTGACGCGGTCACCGAGCTTCAGGTCAAGCCGCGCCAGCAACGTCGAATCGGCGGCCGCGCCGTAGATGCCGTCGCGTTCGGCGAGCAGATCGGCGACCGACATGTTCGGCTCGAGCGTCAGCTCGCCGAGCATCGGATATTTGCCGTCGACGGCCTTGAGCTCGACCAGCGCCAGCTTGCCGTCATTGCTGCGGGCCATCGCGCGCAGCGTGGCCGCGATCGAAACCTCGCCGCGCGTGCGCAGATAAGCGACCTCGTCGGGCTTGGCCTCGCGCGAGATCAGCGAGAACGCGACGTCGCCGCCGAGCAGCGTGCGTCCCTCGCGGGACAGGCCGTCGCCAAGGCTCGCGGCGACCGAGCCGACGCCGGCGATCGTCATCACGCCGAGCGCGATGCAGGCGATGAACACGTAAAAGCCGCGCAGGCCGCCGCGCAATTCGCGCAGCGCATAACGGAAGGCAAGCGACGACGCGCGGCCCTGCACCGCGACTTCGGACGCGATGCTCATGTCGTGGATGGTCCGTCGATGCGGCCGGAGCGCAGCCGCACGACGCGGTCGCAGCGCTGCGCGAGCGCGAGATCGTGCGTCACCAGCACCAGGGTCATGCCGCGCTCGGCGTGCTTGGTGAACAGCAGATCGACGATCTGCTTGCCCGTCGTCTCGTCGAGATTTCCGGTCGGCTCGTCGGCCACCAGGATCGCGGGGTCGGGCGCAAGCGCACGCGCGATCGCGACGCGCTGCTGCTCGCCGCCGGAGAGCTGCGTCGGATAATGATGCAGCCGTTCGCCGAGCCCGACCGACTGCAGCTCCTGCGCGGCGCGCGCAGCGGCATCGGGATTGCCGGCGAGCTCGAGCGGCACCGCGACATTCTCCAGCGCCGTCATGGTCGGGATCAGGTGGAATGACTGGAAGACGATGCCGACCTGGCGACCGCGGAAGCGCGCCAGCGCATCTTCATCGAGGGCATTGAACGAGGTGCCGTTGACGACCACTTCTCCACTGTCAGGACGTTCGAGCCCCGCCATCACCATCAGCAAGGTCGACTTGCCCGAGCCCGACGGGCCGATCAGGCCGATGGCCTCACCCGCCGCCACACGAAGGCTGATATCTTTGAGGATATGGACCCGTGCCGCGCCGGTGCCGAGCGAGAGATTGACGTTCCTGACGGCAATGGTGTCCGGCTCGACGTCGGTCAGTGAAGAGGATTCGATGAGACTGTCCATGGTTCGGTCATATGGCACTTCCGCAGCTGCGGTCGAGGGCCGGTTGAGAATCTTCGTGCACATACTCGTGTTGCTTATGGGCTTGATGACGGCGGCCAGCGCGCAGACGCCAAGGCTGGAGAAAGGCCCGGCGAAGCCGATCAAGATGGTGGTCCTGGGCGATTCCCTGAGCGCCGGGTACGGCCTCCCGGGCCCGGCGGCATTCCCGATCCGGCTGCAAAAGGCGTTGGAAGCCAAGGGGATAAAGGTCGAGATGAGCAATGCCGGGGTGTCCGGCGACACCGCCTCGGGCGGCCGCGAGCGGCTCGACTGGTCGGTGCCTGATGGAACCGATGCCGTGATTGTCGAGCTCGGCGCCAACGATGCCTTGCGCGGCATCGATCCCGCCGTCACGCGTGCCGCGCTCACCGACATCATCACAAAGTTGCAGGCGCGCAAGATCGCCGTGCTCTTGTGCGGTATGCTCGCGCCACCGAACTATGGCAGTGAGTATGCAGCGAAGTTCAACGCGATCTATCCGGATCTCTCGAAGACACTTGGCGTGCCGCTCTATCCGTTCTTCCTCGATGGCGTTGCCGCCGATGCCAAGCTCAACCAGGCCGACGGCATGCATCCGACGGCAGCAGGTGTGGACATCGTTGTGAAAAATATCCTGCCCACAGTGGAGGCATTTCTCGGCGCAATATCAGGGCAACGCAGTTGAAGCGCAGGCAGTGAGCCGTGTCGTGTCCGTAGGTTTACGAGCTGTTAACGGGTCATGCTTCGCAGAGTCACATATCTCGGGTACAAATAGACATCGGTGATTCGTCGCCGGGCCGTTACAGGGTGCGGGCTCCCAAAACCCGCGCCAAGCATCGAGGATTATTGCGATGCCGCGTCTGTTCACTGGACTGGAAATTCCGGCCGACATCGGCCAAACCCTCTCCAGCTTGCGTGGCGGCCTTCCCGGCGCACGCTGGATCGATCCCGAAAATTATCACGTCACTCTGCGCTTCATCGGCGATATCGATGGCATGTGGGCCAACGAGATCGCGACGATGCTGTTTCGGGTAAACCGCAAGCCGTTCGAGGTCAAATTGCAGGGCCTGTCGAGCTTCGGCGGACGCAAGCCGCGCGCGGTGGTTGCCGCCGTCGAGCCGAGCCGGCCGTTGATCGAACTGCAGGCCGAGCTCGAGCGGATGATGCAGCGGATGGGGCTCAATCCCGAGGGCAGAAAATTCACGCCACATGTCACGCTCGCGCGTTTGCATGACGCTTCGAGCCAGGACGTCGCGGATTATCTGTCCGTGCGCGGCTACTTCCCGAGCCGCACCTTCATGGCAGACCGCTTCGTGCTGTTCTCGTCGCGCGCGTCGACCGGCGGCGGACCCTATGTGGTCGAGGATTCCTACGACCTCTGCGCGTAAGGTGTTGCAGATCGCGTTTTAAGGCGCCCCGGCAAGGCTCATGCGGTCGGCCGTGGTATGCAAGGGTTTGCGCCTGCATACCTGCCTGCATAGCCACTGGCACAATTCACGGCTTGCAATTTGCCGCGCACTAGGGCCGTAAGGTAGGCTCATGCTGTCCACCTCGCCCAGTTCCTTTCTCGAGCACTACAAGTCCCTGGTCGCCTCCGGCGCGATCGAGGCGGATCCCGCGCAGGCCCGCGCCGCCGAGGCGTTCGGCGCGCTGGATGAGCGGCTCGCGAGCTACAAGCCGCAGCGCAAGCCAGGCCTGCTCGGGCGGCTGTTCGGCGGCGACAAGGACGACAAGCCGCCGCGCGGGCTCTACGTCCACGGCGAGGTCGGCCGCGGCAAGACCATGCTGATGGATCTGTTCTTCCAGCAGAGCCCGGTCGAGCACAAGCGCCGCGCGCATTTCCATGAATTCATGGCCGAGGCGCATGAGCGCATCTACGGCTATCGTCAGCAGATCGCGCGCGGCGAGATCGCGGATGGCGACGTGATCGCGCTCACCGCGCAGGCGATCTTCGACGAAGCCTGGCTGCTCTGCTTCGACGAATTTCACGTCACCGATATCGCGGATGCGATGATCCTCGGCCGGCTGTTCGCAAAGCTGTTCGAGCTCGGCACCGTCGTGGTCGCGACGTCGAACGTCGCGCCGGATGATCTCTACAAGGGCGGGCTCAATCGCGCGCTGTTCCTGCCGTTCATTGCGCAGATCTCCGACCACATGGACGTGTTGCGGCTCGATGCGCGCACCGACTTCCGGCTGGAGAAACTCGTCGGCGTCAAGATGTGGCTGGTGCCCGCGGATGACGCGGCCGATGCCGCGCTCAACGCGGCCTGGCGCAAGATGACCGGCAATGCGCCGTGCAAGGCGCGCCTCATTCCGATCAAGGGACGGATCCTGAACGTGCCCTGCTCGGCGCACGGCGTCGCGCGCTTCAGCTTCATGGACATCTGCGAGAAGCCGCTGGCCGCGTCCGACTACCTCAGGCTCGCGCACGATTACCATACGATCCTGATCGACCACATTCCGGTGATGGACTACGCTGAGCGCAATGCCGCCAAGCGCTTCATCTCGCTGATCGACACGCTCTATGACAATGCCGTGAAGCTGATGGCCTCGGCCGAGGCCGATCCGGTGTCGCTGTACCTTGCGACCGAAGGCGTCGAGGCGATGGAGTTCAAGCGCACATCCTCGCGCCTGATCGAAATGAGCTCGGAATCCTACCTGGCGCTGCCGCACGGCCGGAAGGACTCCTCCGCGAGCGGCGCGTCGACCGGCCTGGTCGAGACCTGAAATTCAGCCGCGAAATTCCGTCTCGAAATTTCGTATTGCGCGCGGTCCGGTTCGGAGCAACTTTTCGTGTCTCCGGGCGGATGTTGCTGGCATGCCTGATCGAATTCCAGGCAGGGCCCGCAATCGGGCAGGCCGCGACTTGAATGGATCATTCGAAAGGGATAACCACCCTTGCAACCGACTTCCCTCCCTCCCGTACACAGTTCAAAGGACTGATTTCCCATGGCACGCGACAAGATTGCTCTGATTGGCTCTGGACAGATCGGCGGAACGCTGGCGCACCTCGTCGGCCTCAAGGAACTCGGAGACGTCGTGCTGTTCGACATTGCCGAGGGCGTGCCGCAGGGCAAGGCGCTCGACATCGCGCAGTCGTCGCCGGTCGACGGTTTCGATTCCAATCTGGTCGGCGCCAATTCCTATGAAGCGCTCGACGGCGCCAAGGTCTGCATCGTCACCGCCGGCGTGCCGCGCAAGCCCGGCATGAGCCGCGACGATCTCCTCTCCATCAACCTCAAGGTCATGGAGCAGGTCGGCGCCGGCATCAAGAAGTACGCGCCCGACGCTTTCGTCATCTGCATCACCAACCCGCTCGACGCCATGGTGTGGGCGCTGCAGAAGGCCTCGGGCCTGCCGCACAAGAAGGTGGTCGGCATGGCCGGCGTGCTCGACTCCGCGCGTTTCCGCTATTTCCTGGCCGACGAATTCCACGTCTCGGTCGAGGACGTCACCGCCTTCGTGCTCGGCGGCCACGGCGACACCATGGTGCCGCTGACCCGCTACTCGACCGTCGCCGGCATTCCGCTGCCCGACCTCGTCAAGATGGGCTGGACCTCGCAGGCGCGCATCGATGAGATCGTCGATCGCACCCGCAACGGCGGCGCCGAGATCGTCAACCTGCTCAAGACTGGCTCCGCCTTCTACGCGCCGGCCGCGTCCGCGATCGCGATGGCCGAGAGCTACCTGAAGGACAAGAAGCGCGTGCTGCCCTGCGCCGCCTATCTCAACGGCGAGTACGGCGTGAAGGACATGTATGTCGGCGTGCCGGTCGTGGTCGGCGCCAAGGGTGTCGAGCGCATCGTCGAGATCGAGTTGGCGGGTAAGGACCGCGAGGCTTTCGACAAGTCGGTCGGTGCGGTGCAGGGCCTGGTCGACGCCTGCAAGAAGATCGCGCCCGATCTGCTCGGCAAGTAATCTGGATTGGCAATGGCCCGATAGGCGGTTTCAATCGCCTGTCGGGTGCAAGGCAATGAAATTTCGGTGGGTTTTTTAGTTGCGCGAGCTTTGGTATATGGTATGCCAGTCTCAAGGCTGACGTAAAAGGTCGCCGCACGAGGGTTTGGGAGCGTCTTTCCATGAATATCCATGAATACCAGGCCAAGGCTTTGCTGCATGAATTCGGCGTGCCGATCTCGCGCGGCGTGCCGGTGCTGAAGCCGGAAGAGGCCGACGCGGCGGCCAAGCAGCTGCCCGGCCCGATCTGGGTGGTGAAGAGCCAGATCCATGCCGGCGGCCGCGGCAAGGGCAAGTTCAAGGAAGCATCGGCCGGCGACAAGGGCGGCGTCCGCATCGCCAAGTCGGCCGCCGAGGTCAGCGAATTCGCCAAGCAGATGCTCGGCGCGACGCTAGTCACGGTGCAGACCGGTCCGCACGGCAAGCAGGTCAATCGCCTCTACATCGAGGAAGGCTCCGACATCGACAAGGAGTTCTACCTCTCGATCCTGGTCAATCGCGAGACCTCCGAAATTTCCTTCGTGGTGTCGACCGAAGGCGGCGTGAATATCGAGGAGGTCGCGCATTCGACCCCGGAAAAGATCGTCTCGTTCTCGGTCGATCCCGCGACCGGCATCATGCCGCATCACGGCCGCACTGTTGCCAAGGCGCTGAAGCTGACCGGCGATCTCGCCAAGCAGGCCGAGAAACTGACCGGCCAGCTCTATGCCGCCTTCGCCGCCAAGGACATGGCGATGCTCGAGATCAATCCGCTCGTCGTCACCAAGCAGGGCCAGCTTCGCGTGCTCGACGCCAAGGTGTCGTTCGACAGCAACGCGCTCTATCGTCATCCGGACGTGGTCGCGCTGCGTGACGAGACCGAGGAAGACGCCAAGGAGATCGAGGCGTCGAAATACGATCTCAACTACGTCGCGCTCGACGGTACGATCGGCTGCATGGTCAACGGCGCCGGCCTCGCCATGGCGACCATGGACATCATCAAGCTGTACGGCATGGAGCCGGCGAACTTCCTCGATGTCGGCGGCGGCGCCAGCGTGGAGAAGGTCGCGGCCGCGTTCAAGATCATCACCGCCGATCCGAACGTGAAGGGCATCCTGGTCAACATCTTCGGCGGCATCATGAAGTGCGACGTGATCGCCGAGGGCGTGGTTGCCGCTGTGAAGCAGGTCGGCCTCAAGGTGCCGCTGGTGGTGCGCCTCGAAGGCACCAATGTCGAGCAGGGCAAGAAGATCATCCGCGAGAGCGGCCTCAACGTCCTGCCCGCCGACAACCTCGATGACGCTGCACAGAAGATCGTGAAAGCCGTCAAGGGAGGCTAACGATGGCCGATCATCTCGACGCTCCGACACCGCTGGACGAACACCGCAAGCTCGCGGCGTTTGCGGGCGAGTGGAGCGGCGAAGAGATGGTCTATCCGTCGCGCTGGACCGCGGGCGGTCCGGCCACCTCGCATGTCGTTGCGCGCATCGCGCTCAACGGCTTCTACCTGATCCAGGACAGCGTGCAGACCCGCGACGGCAAGGAAAGCTTCGCCACCCACGGCGTGTTCACCTACGACCGCGACGACCGGGCCTACAAACTGTTCTGGCACGACTCGCTCGGCTACTACCCGCCGTCACCGGCGTCCGGTGGCTGGGCGGGCAAGTCGCTGATCCTGGTGCGCGGCTCGCTGCGCGGCAATGCCCGTCACGTCTACGAGGTCGTCGACGACAACACCTACAACATGAAAATCCAGTTCTCGCCTGACGCGGAAGGGTGGGCCGACGTGCTCACCGGCGTGTACCGGCGTATTCACTGAGCATGATCCGGAAAAGTGGTCTCCGGTTTTCCGATAAGATCATGCTCAAATCATAGAGTCCCTTCACCGATCGTCTCGCGAAAGCATCTCGAACCATGTCCATTCTGATCGACAAGAACACCAAGGTCATCTGCCAGGGCTTCACCGGCAAGAACGGCACGTTCCATTCGGAAGCGGCGATCGCTTACGGCACCAAGATGGTCGGCGGCGTGGCGCCGGGCAAAGGCGGCTCGACCCATCTCAACCTGCCGGTGTTCGACACCGTCGCCGAAGCGCGCGAGAAGACCGGCGCGGACGCCAGCGTGGTCTATGTCCCGCCGCCGGGCGCAGCCGACGCGATCTGCGAGGCGATCGATGCGGAAATCCCCCTGATCGTCTGCATCACCGAGGGCATTCCCGTGCTCGACATGGTGCGGGTGAAGCGCTCGCTCTCGGGCTCGAAGTCGCGGCTGATCGGGCCGAACTGCCCTGGCGTGATGACCGCCGGCGAATGCAAGATCGGCATCATGCCGGCCAACATCTTCAAGCCCGGCTCGGTCGGCATCGTCTCCCGCTCCGGCACCCTGACCTATGAGGCGGTGTTCCAGACCACCCAGGAGGGCCTCGGCCAGACCACCGCGGTCGGCATCGGCGGCGACCCGGTCAAGGGCACCGAGTTCATCGACATGCTGGAGATGTTCCTGGCCGACGAGAAGACCAAGTCGATCGTGATGATCGGCGAAATCGGCGGCTCCGCCGAGGAAGACGCCGCCCAGTTCCTCAAGGACGAGGCCAAGCGCGGCCGCAAGAAGCCAATGGTCGGCTTCATTGCCGGTGTCACCGCACCTCCCGGCCGCCGCATGGGCCATGCCGGCGCGATCATCTCGGGCGGCAAGGGCGACGCCGGTTCCAAGACCGCGGCAATGGAGGCCGCCGGCATCAGGGTGTCGCCGTCGCCGGCGCGCCTCGGGCAGACGCTCGCGGAGATGCTGAAGTAACCGCCGTCCGGCAAGTTCCCTTCGAGATTTGACGTGATTTGGGGCGGGTTCTCCTTGGGGAACCCGCTCTTTTATTGCGCTTTGTCGCCAGAATGCCGATCAATAAAAAATGAAAATAAATTCATTTCTTGGTTCTTTTAGGCAGGAATATCTGTCCTAGATAGGGTAAAGGGTATCAACCCAGCCGGCGCACTTCCAGACCGGCATCAGCGCCGTCTCCTACGCGCGAACCGAAAAAATCACCAGGACTGCCCATGTCTCGCCAAGACGCGAACGCCGCTTTTGCACTCTCATCATTCCTGCAGGGCACCAACGCCGCCTACATCGACGACCTCTACGCCCGCTACGAGCAGGACCCGTCGTCGGTCGACGCCGAGTGGCAGGATTTCTTCAAAAGCCTGAAGGACGCCCCGGCCGACGTCCAGAAGAACGCCGAGGGCGCCTCGTGGGGCCGCGACAACTGGCCGGTGACGCCACGCGACGAGCTGACCTCGGCGCTCGACGGCAACTGGGCCCAGGTCGAGAAGGCGGTCGGCACCAAGCTTGCGGCCAAGGCGCAGGCCAAGGGCGCCGAGCTGTCCGATGCCGACGTCCATCAGGCGACCCGGGATTCGGTTCGCGCGCTGATGCTGATCCGCGCCTACCGCATGCGCGGCCATTTCCACGCCAAGCTCGATCCGCTCGGCATCGAGGCGCCGCGCGACCGCGAGGAGCTCGATCCGCGCTCCTACGGCTTTACCGAGGCGGACTTCGATCGCAAGATCTTCCTCGACCACGTGCTCGGCCTCGAATACGGCACGCTGCGCGAGATCGTGCAGATCTGTGAACGCACCTACTGCCAGACACTTGGCGTCGAGTTCATGCATATCTCGAACGCCGCACAGAAAGCGTGGATCCAGGAGCGCATCGAGGGGCCGGACAAGGAGATCTCGTTCACGCCCGAGGGACGCCGCGCGATCCTCAACAAGCTGATCGAGGCGGACGGCTTCGAGAAGTTCTGCGACACCAAGTTCACCGGCACCAAGCGCTTCGGCCTCGACGGCGGTGAATCGCTGATCCCGGCGCTCGAGCAGATCATCAAGCGCGGCGGCAATCTCGGCGTGAAGGAAATCGTGGTCGGCATGCCGCATCGCGGCCGCCTCAACGTGCTGACCCAGGTGATGGGCAAGCCGCACCGCGCGCTGTTCCATGAGTTCAAGGGTGGTTCGGCCAACCCCGACTCGGTCGAAGGCTCGGGCGACGTCAAGTATCACCTCGGCGCCTCCTCGGACCGCGAGTTCGACGGCAACAACATCCATCTGTCGCTGACCGCAAACCCGTCGCACCTCGAGATCGTCGATCCGGTCGTGATGGGCAAGGTGCGCGCCAAGCAGGACCAGCACGGCGATCCGCCGGACATGCGCATCTCCGTGCTGCCGCTTTTGATGCATGGCGACGCGGCCTTCGCAGGCCAGGGCGTGGTGGCTGAATGCTTCAGCCTGTCCGACCTGAAGGGCTATCGTACCGGCGGCTCGCTGCATTTCATCGTCAACAACCAGATCGGCTTCACCACCTATCCGCGCTACTCGCGCTCGTCGCCCTATCCGTCCGACGTGGCGAAGATGATCGATGCGCCGATCTTCCACGTGAATGGCGACGATCCGGAGGCCGTGGTGTTCGCGGCCAAGGTCGCGATCGAGTTCCGGCAGAAATTCCACAAGCCGGTCGTCATCGACATGTTCTGCTACCGGCGCCACGGCCACAACGAGGGCGACGAGCCGGCCTTCACCCAGCCGGTGATGTACAAGAAGATCGCTTCTCACCCCTCAACGCTGGAGATCTACGCCAAGCGGCTGGTCGCCGACGGCGTGTTGACCGAGGGCGAGGTCGAGAAGGCCAAGGCCGACTGGCGCGCGCGGCTCGACGCCGAGCTCGAAGCCGGCGCCGGCTACAAGCCGAACAAGGCCGACTGGCTCGACGGTAAGTGGGCAGGCTTCAAGATCGCCGATCAGGAAGAAGACGCCCGCCGCGGCGTCACCGGCGTCGATGTCGCCGTTCTCAAGGACATCGGCCGCAAGATCACCAGGGTGCCGGACGGTTTCCGCGTCCACCGCACCATCCAGCGTTTCCTCGACAATCGCGCCAAGGCGATCGATACAGGGATTGGGATCGACTGGGCGACCGGCGAGGCGCTGGCATTCTGCTCGCTGCTGCAGGAAGGTCATCATGTGCGGCTGTCTGGTCAGGATTCCGAGCGCGGGACCTTCTCGCAGCGCCACTCCGTCCTGATCGACCAGGAGGACGAGAGCCGCTACACGCCGTTCAATCATCTCGGCGGCGAAGACACCGGCCACTACGAGGTCATCAACTCGCTGCTGTCGGAAGAGGCGGTGCTTGGCTTCGAATACGGCTACTCGCTGGCTGAGCCGAACGCGCTGGCGCTCTGGGAAGCGCAGTTCGGCGACTTCGCCAACGGCGCGCAGGTGGTGTTCGACCAGTTCATCTCCTCGGGCGAACGCAAGTGGCTGCGCATGTCGGGCCTCGTCTGCCTGCTGCCGCACGGCTACGAAGGGCAGGGACCGGAGCATTCCTCCGCGCGCCTCGAGCGTTATCTGCAGATGTGCGCCGAAGACAACATGCAGGTGGTCAATCCGACCACGCCGGCGAACTACTTCCACGTGCTGCGGCGCCAGCTGCATCGCGAGATCCGCAAACCGCTGATCCTGATGACGCCGAAGTCGCTGCTGCGCCACAAGCGCGCGGTGTCGCAGCTCGAGGAGCTCGGCAAGAACGCTACGTTCCACCGCATTCTGTACGATGACGCGCAGATGCTGCCGGACGAGAAGATCAAGCTGAAGCCGGACGACAAGATTCGTCGTGTCGTGCTGTGCTCCGGCAAGGTCTATTACGATCTCTACGAGGGGCGCGAGAAGCGCGACATCGACGACATCTATCTGATGCGCGTCGAGCAGCTCTATCCGGTGCCGCTGAAGGCGCTGGTGCAGGAGCTCGGCCGCTTCAAGGGTGCCGAGGTGGTCTGGTGCCAGGAAGAACCGCGCAACATGGGCTCCTGGCATTTCATCGAGCCCTATCTGGAATGGGTGCTCAACCAGATCCACGCACCCAACAAGCGTCCGCGCTATGCGGGCCGTCCGGCATCGGCGGCAACCGCTACCGGCTTGATGTCGAAACATCTGGCGCAGCTCAAGGCGCTGCTCGACGACGCACTGAACTAACGACTTTCATTGAAGCATGCCCCGCGAATGCGGGGCATCCGGTATCCCGCGTCATCCAGCAGAAGTGCTGTCGTCACGGAGTACCGGATCGCTCGCTTTGCGGGCGGTGGCGGACAAGTTTCACGACCGCAAATTTTGCGACCGCAGGGTTATCGAGGAAAAGACCATGACTGAAATTCGCGTTCCAACGCTCGGCGAATCCGTGACCGAGGCCACGATCGGCCGCTGGTTCAAGAAGGCCGGTGAAGCCGTCGCGGTGGACGAGCCGTTGGTGGAGCTGGAGACCGACAAGGTCACCATCGAGGTGCCCGCGCCGGTCGCCGGCACGCTCGGCGAGATCATCGCCAATGACGGCGAGACGGTTGCCGTCGGCGCGCTGCTCGGACAGATCAATGACGGCGCCGCCCCGGCCGCCAAGCCGGCTGCTGCAGCTCCCGCCAAGGTGGCCGCACCGGCTGCCGCGGCTTCTGCCGCCCCGGCCCCGGCCGCGCCGAAGGCGCCGCCGGCGGATGCGCCGCTGGCACCCTCGGTCCGCAAGCTGTCCGCTGAAAGCGGCATCGATGCGTCCACCGTTCCCGGCTCGGGCAAGGACGGCCGCGTGACCAAGGGCGACATGCTGGCCGCGATCGAGAAGGCCGCCTCGGCGCCGACCCCGGTCAACCAGCCGGCCGCCGCCGTGCAGGTTCGTGCGCCGTCGCCGGCGGACGACGCCGCGCGCGAGGAGCGCGTGAAGATGACCCGGCTGCGCCAGACCATCGCGCGCCGCCTCAAGGACGTGCAGAACACCGCCGCGATGCTGACCACCTTCAACGAGGTCGACATGACCGAGGTGATGAAGCTGCGCGCCCTCTACAAGGACACGTTCGAGAAGAAGCACGGCTCGAAGCTCGGCTTCATGGGCTTCTTCACCAAGGCGGTCGTGCAGGGGCTGAAGGACATCCCGGCGGTCAACGCCGAAATCGACGGCTCTGACCTGATCTACAAGAACTACTATCACATCGGCGTTGCGGTCGGCACCGACCGCGGCCTCGTGGTGCCTGTGGTGCGCGACTGCGACCACAAGTCGATCGCCGAGATCGAGAAGTCGATCGCCGACTACGGCCGCCGCGCCCGCGACGGCCAGCTCAAGATCGACGAGATGCAGGGCGGCACCTTCACCATCACCAATGGTGGCATCTACGGCTCGCTGATGTCGACGCCGATCCTGAATGCGCCGCAGTCCGGCATCCTCGGCATGCACAAGATCCAGGAGCGGCCGATGGTCGTCGGCGGCAAGATCGAGGTGCGCCCGATGATGTATCTGGCTCTGTCCTATGATCACCGTGTCATCGACGGCAAGGAAGCGGTTACCTTCCTGGTGCGTGTGAAGGAGAGCCTGGAGGATCCGGCCCGCCTGGTGCTGGACCTCTGAGATCGTATCGCGCGCGGCGCCCGATCGGCTCGGGCGCCGCGATCTGTTGGGTGCTCACATTTGGGGATCAAAGTGACGGATAAGGTCGTTGTCATCACCGGCGGCAGCCGCGGCATCGGCCGCGCCACCGCGCTTGCTGCCGCCGCACGCGGCTATCGCATCGTTGTCGGCTATGCATCCAACAAGACCGCGGCGGACGAGGTCGTCGCCGCGATCGAGGCCAGGAACGGCAAGGCGATCGCGGTGAAATGCGATGTCGGCAGCGAGCAGGACATCCTGGCGCTGTTCAAGGCGGCCGACGGCTTCGGCACGCTCGGCGCGCTCGTCAACAATGCCGGCATCGTCGGCAAGAGCGGCGTGCGTGTCGACGAGATGTCGGCCGAGCGTATCCAGCAGATGATGGCGGTGAATGTCACCGGCAGCATCCTGTGCGCGCGCGAGGCGGTGAAGCGCATGTCGACCAAGCACGGCGGCAAGGGCGGCGTCATCGTCAATCTTTCCTCCGTTGCGGCGAAGCTCGGTGCGCCCAACACCTATGTCGACTATGCCGCTTCCAAGGGCGCGATCGATTCCTTCACGATCGGCCTCGGCTACGAAGTCGCGAATGAGGGCATCCGCGTTGCCGGCATCCGGCCCGGCCTGATCGACACCGACATCCACGCCGCGGGCGGCGAGCCCGATCGTGCGCACCGGCTTGCCCACATGGTGCCGATGAAGCGTGTCGGCACGGCCGATGAAATCGCCAACGCCATCGTCTGGCTGATCTCGGACGAGGCTTCCTATGTCACCAGCGCGATCCTCGACGTGTCGGGCGGTCGCTAGCACACGATCAAGGGCGGGCGGCGGTCTGCCGACACGATCGCGCCCGCGTAATTGTCACAGAGCTTAGCTACAGGACGTTCTATCATGGCTTCTTACGATCTCGTCGTCATCGGCACCGGCCCGGGCGGATATGTCTGCGCGATCCGCGCGGCGCAACTCGGCATGAAGGTCGCCGTCGTCGAGAAGAACGCGACGCTGGGCGGCACTTGCCTCAACATCGGCTGCATGCCGTCGAAAGCGCTGCTGCACGCCTCCGAGATGTTCGAGGAAGCCGGGCACGCCTTTGCCAAGATGGGCGTCAGTGTCCCGGCGCCGAAGCTCGATCTGCCCGCGATGATGAACTTCAAGCAGCAGGGCATCGACGGCAACGTCAAGGGCGTCGAATTCTTGATGAAGAAGAACAAGATCGACGTGCTCAAGGGCACCGGCAAGATCCTCGGCGCCGGCAAGGTCGAGGTCTCCGGCGACGGCAAGTCCGAGACCGTCGAGACCAGGAACATCGTGATCGCCACCGGCTCCGATATCGCCCGCCTGAAAGGTATCGACATCGACGAGAAGCGCATCGTGTCCTCGACCGGCGCGCTGTCGCTGGAGAAGGTGCCGGAGAAATTGTTGATCATCGGCGCGGGGGTGATCGGGCTCGAGCTTGGCTCGGTCTGGCGGCGTCTCGGTGCGGACGTCATGGTCGTGGAATTCCTCGACCGCATCCTGCCCGGCATGGACGGCGAGGTGGCAAAGCAATTTCAGCGCATGCTCGAGAAGCAGGGCTTCGTCTTCAAGCTCGGCGCCAAGGTCACCGCGGTCGATAGCTCCGGCAAGACGCTGCAGGCCAAGGTCGAGCCCGCCGCGGGCGGTGCTGCGGAAACCATCGAAGCCGACGTCGTGCTCGTCTGCATCGGCCGGGTGCCCTACACCGAGGGGCTCGGGCTGAAGGAGGCCGGCGTTGCGCTCGACAATCGCGGCCGCGTCGAGATCGACGCGCACTTCTCGACCAACGTGAAGGGTATCTATGCGATCGGCGACGTCGTGGCCGGGCCGATGCTCGCGCACAAGGCGGAAGACGAAGGCGTTGCCTGCGCGGAGATCATCGCGGGCCAGTCCGGCCACGTGAACTACGACGTCATTCCAGGTGTTGTGTATACCACGCCGGAAGTGTCGTCGGTCGGCAAGACCGAGGAAGAACTCAAGCAGGCCGGGGTCGCGTACACCGTTGGCAAATTCCCCTTCACGGCGAACGGCCGGTCCAAGGTCAATCAGACCACCGACGGCTTCGTGAAAATTCTCGCAGATGCGAAGACGGATCGGGTGCTTGGCGTCCACATTGTCGGCCGCGAAGCCGGCGAAATGATCCACGAAGCCTGCGTTCTGATGGAATTCGGCGGATCGGCCGAGGATCTGGCACGCACCTGCCACGCGCACCCGACCCGTTCGGAGGCGATCAAGGAAGCCGCGCTTGCGGTGGGCAAGCGCGCCATCCATATGTGATGATCGAAAGTCCGGCGTAGGCCGGGTCGAGATCATAGCGATGCTGCGCCGCCTGCTTCAGCCGTTCTGGGTCCTGCTTGCGATCGTCTTCCTGGTCGAGGCCTGGCTATGGGACCATCTCGAGCCGATCGTGGCGCGGGTGGTGGCGTGGATTCCGCTCCGCGCGCTCAAGCAGTGGCTTGCCGACCGGGTCGATTCGCTGTCGCCGGCGATGACGCTGATTGTCTTCGTCGTGCCGGTGATCCCGCTGTTTCCGCTCAAGTTGATCGGGCTCTGGCTGCTGGCGAACCAATACTGGTTCAGTGCGGTCTCGCTGATCCTGTTCGCCAAGTTCGTCGGCGTTGGCGTGACGGCCTTCCTGTTCGACGTGACGCGGCCGAAACTGCTGGAGATGCCCTGGTTCGAGGCGCTCTATAATTTCGTGATGGCGCTGCGGGCCAAGGCCACGGCGCTGGTCGAGCCGATCAAGCGGCGCATTCGCGAGATGATCAGCGGCGACGGCGAGGGCTGGGCGGCGCGCACGCTGCGCGTGATCGCGCGCTTCCGCAAAAGCGTGCATCAGACCAGCAAGCCTCTCTAAGCAGGACTCTCCGTTCCGTCATCCTTCGGGGCACGCTCCGCTCGCGCCTCAGGATGATGGAGCAAAAGCCTTGCGTCTCAATGCAGATGCAGCAAGTGCGGCTGGAACAAGCCGAGCGCCGTCATCACGATGCCGGCGAGCGTCACCAGGCCGGAGACCCAGGCCAACGCGATGATGCCCGTGATGATGGTCGCCGATGCCAGCACGATGGCGATCTGGAAGGCGGCGGAGGCAAGCTCGAAATGATGATATTTCGCGGTGGCCTCGTCGCGCTCATGCTCGGCGTGCTTGGCGCGTTCGGAGAGCTGCTCCGAACCCTCGCCGGTTTCCGGCTCCGAGCGATAGCGCGCCGCGGTCTTCTGCCAATCGTCGATCTGCTTCTGCAGCGCGGCCCTTGCCGCCTCGTCGGTGGTGGTCGCGAGGTTCAGCTTGCCCTGTTCGGCCGCGGTCTGCACCGCGGTCCGGCGGATGCTCTTGGCCTGGAAGAAGGCCCACAGGTTGGAGGCCTCGACATTCTTGCTGATCGATTCGGTCTGGGCGCCCTTGCCGAGCGTTTCCGACAGCGCCAGGCACAGGGCGATCACGGCGATCAGGAGCGCGATCTTCTTGTTCTCGCCCGACGCATGCTCGGCATGCTCCGCGTGCTCCATACTTTCATGTGCGCTCATGATTCCCCTCCGGATGAAACCGCGTCACGATTGCCGAATGCGGTGCACAAGGCAAGGGCCGAACGGTTTTGGGTAACCGTCTGAAGATGAACGGCGCATGACGGCGGGCCAAAGCCCGCGCTTTATTTTTTCCGAACCGAACGTTCAACCTCGGGGATGCGCGGAGCGATAGACTTCGAGCAGGCGCTCGCTGTCGATGCCGGTGTAGATCTGCGTGGTCGACAGCGATGCGTGGCCGAGCAATTCCTGGATCGCGCGCAGATCGCCGCCGCGGCTCAGCAAATGCGTGGCGAAGGAATGCCGCAGCGCATGCGGCGTTGCGCTGTCGGGCAGGCCGAGCGCGCCGCGCAGCCGTTCCATGGTGAGCTGGATGATGCGCGGGCTCAAGGGACCGCCGCGCGCGCCGACGAACATCGGCCCCGCGGGGCTGAGTTGATGCGGGCAGATCGCGGCATAGTCCGCGATCAATTGCAGCACGTTCTGCAGCACGGGCACCATGCGGGTCTTGTTGCCCTTGCCGGTCACCACGAGCACGTCGCCCTCGCCGGGCTTCGGCACGTCGCGGCGCTTCAGCCCCAGCGCCTCGGAGATGCGCAGGCCCGAACCATAGAGCAGCGCCATGACGGCGGCGTCACGTACCAGGATCCAGGTCTCGCGGGTTTCGTCCGCGCGCTCGTCGGCGTCGGCGAAGCGTTTCGCTGCTTCCATGTGAATTGGCTTCGGCAGGCTCTTCGCCACCTTGGGCGCGCGGATCGCCGAGAGCGCGCCGACCTTGCCCTTGCCCTCGCGTTCCAGGAAACGTCCGAACGAGCGCAGGCCCGCCAGCGCCCGCATCAGCGATCGCCCGCCGATCTCCTCTGTCCGGCGCATCGCCATGAAGGCGCGCACGTCGCTCGCCTCGAGCGCGGAAAATGCCTTGAGCGTCACCCGCGCGCCCCAGTGTCCGGCCAGGAAGGCGAGGCATTGGCGCACGTCCCGGGCATAGGCCTCGAGCGTCTTCGGCGACAGCCGCCGCTCGGCACGCAGATGCGACAGCCAGCGCGTCATCTCCTGCGTGACGGATGCGTCGGCGCAGTCGAGCTCGAGCGGCTGGATGGGCTGATCGGTTCGGGCCATGTCCGTGTCTTAAGTCCGTGTCTTAAGGGCTATTGGCGCTGCTCATCTCCTGATTATATCGCACTGCCTTCGTTTACCGTTCGCTAAGAGAGCGAAGCGGTGGGAGAGCGTTTTCGAGCGAAGTGGACGCCGGTTCGCGTGAAGAAAACGCGTCAAAACAAGAAGCTGGAGATTTGGTTCTGATTCAATCAGAAACCAAATCTCTAGCCCGCTCGGATTCAGGGTTTCTGCTTCAATGGACCATACCACGCGCCCCGGCCCAGCCTCTGCATCGACGACTCGTGTCGTCGACGTGCTGGTGCCTGTCGCGCTGAACCAGACCTATTCCTACCGCGTTCCGCGCGGCATGGAGCTTGCTCCGGGCGACGTGATCGGCGTTCCGCTGGGGCCGCGCGAGGTGGTCGCGGTGGTGTGGGCGGAAAATGCCAATCCGGATCCGCGGCTGCACAACCGGCTCAAGGACGTCAGCGAGAAGCTCGATGTTCCGCCGCTGAAGCCGGAGCTGCGCCAGCTGGTCGACTGGGTCTCCAATTACACCCTGTCGGCACGCGGCATGGTGCTGCGGATGACGCTGCGGATGGGCGAAAATCTCGGGCCGGAGCGGATGCGGCTCGGCGTGCGGCTGGTCGGCGAGCCGCCGCGGCGCCTGACGCCGGCGCGCCAGCGGGTGATCGAGGTGCTGTCGGACCGCTTGCTGCACGGCAAGTCGGAGGCGGCGCGGGAGGCCGGCGTCAGTTCCGGCGTGATCGACGGCCTGGTTGACGAAGGCACCCTCAAGGTCGAGGCGATGCCGCCGCCGGCACCGCCGCCCGTTCCGGATCCCTCCTATGCGCAGCCGGATTTTTCGCGCGAGCAGCGCAGCGCCGTCGACGTGATGCGGACGCTGGCTGCGAGCGGCAGCTTTCACGTCGCACTGCTCGACGGCGTCACCGGTTCGGGCAAGACCGAAGTCTATTTCGAGGCGATCGCCGAGAATATCAGGCGCGGCAAGCAGACGCTGATCCTGATGCCGGAGATCGCGCTGACCGGCCAGTTCCTGGACCGTTTCGCGCAGCGCTTCGGCGTGCGGCCGCTGGAATGGCATTCGGAGCTGACGCCGCGCACGCGCGCGCGGAACTGGGCCGCGATCTCCGAGGGCAAGGCGCCGGTCGTGGTCGGCGCCCGCTCCGCGCTGTTCCTGCCCTATGCCGATCTCGGCCTCATCATTGTCGATGAGGAGCACGACCAGGCCTACAAGCAGGACGATGGCGCGCATTATCACGCGCGCGACATGGCGGTGGTCCGCGCCCATATCGCGAAGATCCCGATCGTGCTGGCATCGGCGACGCCGTCGGTCGAGAGCGAGGTCAATGCGCGCAAGGGGCGCTACCAGCGCGTGGCTCTGCCGTCGCGGTTCGGCGGCCAGCACATGCCGCATATCGAGGCGATCGACATGCGCCGCGCGCCGCCGCCGCGCGGCCGCTTCATTTCGCCGGTTCTGGCCGGGCAAATCCGCCATGCGATCGAGCGCCGCGAGCAGGCGCTGCTGTTCCTCAACCGCCGCGGCTATGCACCGCTGACGCTGTGCCGCGCCTGCGGCCACCGCTTCGCCTGCACGATCTGCGATGCATGGCTGGTCGATCACCGGTTCCGTCAGCGGCTGGTCTGTCATCATTGCGGCTTCTCGATGCCACGCCCGAATATCTGCCCGCATTGCGCGGCCGAGGAATCGCTGGTCGCGGTTGGGCCCGGCGTCGAGCGCCTGCAGGAGGAAGCCGCCCACATCTTCCCCGAGGCCCGGACGATGGTGCTGTCGAGCGATCTCATCACCTCGATCGAGACCATGCGCACCGAGCTCAACGAGATCGCCGAGGGCCGCGTCGACATCATTATCGGCACCCAGCTGGTGGCGAAGGGCCACAACTTCCCGCGGCTCAATCTGGTCGGCGTCATCGACGCCGATCTCGGCTTGAGCAATGGCGATCCGCGCGCCGCCGAGCGGACGTTCCAGCTGCTGAACCAGGTGGTCGGCCGCGCCGGCCGCGAGCAGGGCCGCGGCGTCGGCTTTCTGCAGACCCACCAGCCGGAGCATCCGGTGATCAAGGCCCTGATCGCCAATGACCGCGAGGCGTTCTATGCCAGCGAGATCGAGATTCGCGAGCGCACCGGCTATCCACCGTTCGGCCGGCTGGCGAGCCTGATCGTCTCCGCCGGCGACCGTCCGACCGCGGAAGGCTTTGCCCGCAAGCTCGCCGCAGTGGCGCCGCTCGACGAGCGGATCCAGGTGCTCGGCCCCGCTGAGGCGCCGCTCGCCGTCATCAAGGGCCGCTACCGCTTCCGCCTGCTGGTGAAGTCGCTGCGCAATGTCGACCTGCCGCAATATCTGCGCGAGTGGCTCGATGCAGGTCCCAAGACCAAGGGCAATCTGAAGCTCGAGGTCGACGTCGATCCGCAGAGCTTCCTGTAGAGCATGATCCGGAAAAGTGTGTAGCGGTTTTCCGGCAAGATCATGCTCAAGACAAAGAAGTAGAGCGGGATGACGGATAGAAGAGTAGTCATCGCGCTCTACTGAGCCCGCAAAAGCAAAAGCCTGCCGTCATTTGCGACGGCAGGCCTTTTTTGGGCGCGAAGCAGGCCTCGCGGCCGTTACGCAACGCAACGCTTACTGAAGGCGCTTACGAGACGACCTCGGCGGTGACGCGGCCGACGCCGGCACCGGTCAGGCCAATGGCGCGGGCTGCGCCGGTGGAGAGGTCGAGCACGCGGCCGCGGATGAACGGGCCGCGATCGTTGATGGTGACGACGACGCTGCGGCCGCCATGGGTGACGCGGAGCTTGGTGCCGAACGGCAGCGAGCGGTGGGCGGCGGTCATGGCGTTCTGGTTGAAGCGCTGGCCGGAAGCGGTGCGGCTGCCCGACTCATTGCCGTAAAAGGAGGCCATCCCAGAGAACGAGTGGCCGCCGGACGGCTGGATCGATGCATTGGCGTCGCGCCAGGACGAGCCTTCGGCGCGGGCGTGGTGATGATGGTGGTGGCGATGATGGTGGTGCCGGGACTTTGCGGACGCCTCGGTCACGCTGCCCCCGACCAGAATAGTTGCGGCTACAAACGCAAGCGCCGTACGCGAGCGGGTTACGTTGCCCGCCGCCTTCTTGATATTCAGCATTGATAAGACCCTCAGACAGTATTGCCGCTAACGCGGCAAGTGGAACCCCCGTCCCTTCGTTGACCAAGGCCGTTTGGTTTCCCAATGAGGCACGAATTGGGCAGTAAATCCCGATTGTCTCGTGCTGAAATATCTTGTTACCGACTCGGGGTAGTCGATCGAGGTTCCGTAATCTTGCTATTTAACCAATTTTTAACAACAAATATACTTACCAATACTGATTATCGAGGCTACAGTAAGTTTTCGGTAAGTAATCGCCAAATGAAACCGAAGCTCGTCCGGAGTTCCCTGCGCGCTCGGCCATAGGCCTATGCAAATTTCGATGGAACAAAATCGCGGCGGCGCGAATCGGGTCCGGCGCGCCGGATTTCCGCGCGCCAAATTTTCCGGTTTGACCGCCGGTCGCGATCGGCAAAAAGCGCATGCGACAAGGCGGCACTCACGATGCCGTCATGTTGCACCTGCGCGATTGCTATGTTAGCAAAGCCGCGATTTTAACGGTCCCGGCGCGTCCTGTGCCGGTCGAAAATCGAAGTCCCGCTTGAATTCCAAGGGCTTGGATCGCTAGGCGCTGCTTTGGTGGCGACGGTTTTTCCCTTGCGAATTTGACAGCAAAAAAGAGCGAGCTCGTGGCTGCTGAAGATCCGTCCGTTTCGGGAGTGTCCGGTCGTTACGCAACGGCCCTGTTCGAGTTGGCGCGCGACGAGCAATCCGTCGATCAAGTCCGGGCCGACCTCGACAAGTTCGAAGCCATGCTCAACGAGAGCGCCGATCTCAAGCGCCTCGTCCGCAGTCCGGTGTTCGCCGCGGACACCCAGCTGAAGGCGCTGACCGCGGTGCTCGACAAGGCCGGCATCGCCGGCACGTCGGCCAAGTTCCTCAAGGTGCTCACCGCCAATCGCCGGCTGTTCGCCGTTACCGATGTGATCCGTGCCTATCGCGCGCTGGTGGCGAAGTTCAAGGGCGAGGCGACTGCGGAAGTCACCGTCGCCGAGCAGCTCAGTGACAAGAATCTCGACGCGCTGAAGGCCGCACTGAAATCAGTGACGGGCAAGGACGTCGCGCTCAACGTGAAGGTCGATCCCTCCATTATTGGTGGCCTGGTGGTCAAGCTCGGCAGCCGCATGGTGGATAGTTCGCTTCGCACCAAACTCAATTCGATCAAGAACGCGATGAAAGAGGCAGGCTGATGGACATCCGCGCCGCAGAAATTTCTGCGATCCTCAAGGACCAGATCAAGAATTTCGGCCAGGAAGCCGAGGTCACCGAAGTTGGCCAGGTGCTGTCGGTCGGTGACGGTATCGCCCGCGTCTACGGTCTCGACAACGTTCAGGCCGGTGAAATGGTCGAGTTCGAGAACGGCACGCGCGGCATGGCGCTCAACCTCGAAACCGACAACGTCGGTATCGTGATTTTCGGCGCCGACCGCGAGATCAAGGAAGGCCAGACCGTCAAGCGTACCCGCGCGATCGTGGACGCGCCGGTCGGCAAGGGCCTGCTCGGCCGCGTCGTCGACGCGCTCGGCAACCCGATCGACGGCAAGGGCCCGATCCAGGCCACCGAACGCAAGCGCGTCGACGTCAAGGCGCCCGGCATCATTCCGCGCAAGTCGGTGAACGAGCCGATGGCGACCGGCCTCAAGGCGATCGATGCGCTGATCCCGATCGGCCGCGGCCAGCGCGAGCTGATCATCGGCGACCGTCAGACCGGCAAGACCGCGATCGCGCTCGACACCATCCTGAACCAGAAGCCGCTCAACGCCCAGCCGGACGAGACCCAGAAGCTGTACTGCGTCTACGTCGCGGTCGGCCAGAAGCGCTCCACGGTCGCGCAGTTCGTCAAGGTGCTCGAAGAGCAGGGTGCACTGGAATACTCGATCGTCGTTGCGGCGACCGCGTCCGATCCGGCTCCGATGCAGTACATCGCGCCGTTCACCGGCTGCACGATGGGCGAATACTTCCGCGACAACGGCATGCACGCCGTGATCATCTATGACGACCTCTCCAAGCAGGCCGTCGCCTACCGCCAGATGTCGCTGCTGCTGCGCCGTCCGCCGGGCCGCGAAGCCTATCCGGGCGACGTGTTCTATCTGCACTCCCGTCTGCTCGAGCGTGCCGCCAAGCTGGGCAAGGACCATGGTTTGGGCTCGCTGACGGCGCTGCCGGTCATCGAAACCCAGGCCAACGACGTGTCGGCCTACATCCCGACCAACGTGATTTCGATCACCGACGGTCAGATCTTCCTGGAAACCGACCTGTTCTTCCAGGGCATCCGCCCCGCGGTGAACGTCGGTCTGTCGGTGTCGCGCGTCGGTTCGTCGGCGCAGACCAAGGCCACCAAGAAGGTCGCCGGCAAGATCAAGGGCGAGCTCGCGCAATACCGCGAAATGGCGGCGTTCGCGCAGTTCGGCTCCGACCTCGACGCCTCGACCCAGCGCCTGCTCAACCGCGGCGCGCGCCTGACCGAGCTCCTGAAGCAGCCCCAGTTCTCGCCGCTGAAGATGGAAGAGCAGGTCTGCGTGATCTGGGCCGGCACCAACGGCTATCTCGATCCGCTGCCGCTCAACAAGGTGAAGGCGTTCGAGGACGGCCTGCTGTCGCTGCTGCGCGGCAAGAACGCCGATATCCTCGAGGCGATCCGCACCAGCCGCGATCTCTCCGACGACACCGCTGCCAAGCTGAAGGCGGTGGTCGAAGGTTTCGCCAAGACGTTTGCATAACGAATGGGGCGTCGCCCGGCTCGCCGCCGGGCGTGACGAACGGAGGCTTGCGATCTGACCATTGTGGTCGGATCGCCGGGGTGAACGAAGAATGGCGTCACTAAAAGACATGCGGGTCCGCATCGCCTCGACCAAGGCGACGCAGAAGATCACCAAGGCCATGCAGATGGTCGCAGCCTCGAAGCTGCGCCGTGCGCAGAACGCCGCCGAAGCGGCGCGGCCCTATGCCACCAAGATGGACGCGGTGATTTCCAACATCGCCGCCGCGGCCAACGGCACGCCCGGCGCGCCGGCGCTGCTTGCGGGCACCGGCAAGGACCAGGTGCACCTGCTTTTGGTCTGCACCGGCGAGCGCGGCCTGTCCGGCGCGTTCAACTCCTCGATCGTGCGCCTGGCGCGCGAGCGGGCGCAGTCGCTGCTCGCGCAGGGCAAGGACGTCAAGTTCTTCTGCGTCGGCCGCAAGGGCTACGAGCAGCTGCGCCGGACCTTCGAGAGCCGCATCGTCGAGCATCTCGATCTGCGTGCGGTGCGTCAGCTCGGCTTCGTTAATGCCGAGGACATTGCCCAGAAGGTGCTGGCGCGATTCGAGGCCGGCGAATTCGACGTCTGTACGCTGTTCTATTCGCGCTTCCAGTCGGTGATCGCGCAGATCCCGACCGCGCAGCAGATCATCCCGCTGGAGGTGGCTGCACCCGCGGCCAATGCGGCTCCCTCGACCTCCTACGAATATGAGCCCGAGGAAGACCAGATCCTTGGCAGCCTGTTGCCGCGCAACCTCGCGGTGCAGATCTTCCGCGCGCTGCTGGAGAACAACGCCTCGTTCTACGGCGCCCAGATGAGCGCGATGGACAGCGCGACGCGCAACGCAGGCGAAATGATCCGCAAGCAAACCCTGACTTACAACCGGACCCGCCAGGCCCAGATCACGAAGGAGCTGATTGAAATCATCTCCGGTGCTGAGGCGGTCTAAGGCAGATTTCGAAGGAGAACAGTCCATGGCTACAGCAGCCAACCAGATCGGTCGCGTTACCCAGGTCACCGGCGCCGTGGTCGACGTGCAGTTCGAAGGCCACCTCCCGGCGATTCTGAATGCGCTCGAGACCAAGAACGGCGGCAACCGCCTGGTGCTCGAAGTCGCGCAGCATCTCGGCGAGTCGACGGTGCGTACCATCGCGATGGATATCACCGAGGGTCTGGTGCGCGGTCAGGAAGTGACCGACACCGGCGAGCCGATCCGGGTGCCGGTCGGTGAAGGCACGCTCGGCCGCATCATCAACGTGATCGGCGAGCCGATCGACGAAGCCGGCCCGATCAAGGCCGAAGGCGTGCGCGCCATCCATCAGGAAGCGCCGACCTACACCGATCAGTCCACGGAAGCCGAAATCCTCGTCACCGGCATCAAGGTCGTCGACCTTCTTGCTCCGTACGCGAAGGGCGGCAAGATCGGCCTGTTCGGCGGCGCCGGCGTCGGCAAGACCGTGCTGATTCAGGAACTGATCAACAACGTCGCGAAGGCGCACGGTGGTTACTCCGTGTTCGCCGGCGTCGGCGAGCGCACCCGTGAAGGTAACGACCTCTATCACGAGTTCATCGAATCGAAGGTCAACGCCGATCCGCACAATCCGGATCCGAGCGTGAAGTCGAAGTGCGCGCTGGTGTTCGGCCAGATGAACGAGCCGCCGGGCGCCCGCGCCCGCGTCGGTCTGACCGGTCTGACGGTCGCCGAGCACTTCCGCGACCAGGGCCAGGACGTGCTGTTCTTCGTCGACAACATCTTCCGCTTCACCCAGGCGGGTTCGGAAGTGTCGGCGCTGCTCGGCCGTATTCCTTCGGCGGTGGGTTATCAGCCGACGCTCGCGACCGACATGGGCGCGCTGCAGGAGCGCATCACCACCACCCAGAAGGGCTCGATCACCTCGGTGCAGGCGATCTACGTGCCGGCCGACGACTTAACCGACCCGGCGCCCGCCACCTCGTTCGCGCATCTGGACGCCACCACGGTGCTGTCGCGCGCGATCTCGGAAAAGGGCATCTACCCGGCGGTGGATCCGCTCGACTCGACCTCGCGCATGCTGTCGGCGCTCGTGGTCGGTGAGGAGCACTACAACACCGCGCGTATGGTCCAGCAAATCCTGCAGCGCTACAAGTCGCTGCAGGACATCATCGCCATTCTCGGCATGGACGAATTGTCGGAAGAGGACAAGCTGACGGTCGCCCGCGCCCGCAAGGTCGAGCGCTTCCTGTCGCAGCCGTTCCACGTCGCTGAAGTCTTCACCGGCTCGCCAGGCAAGTTCGTCGACCTCGCCGACACCATCAAAGGCTTCCGCGATCTCTGCCAGGGCAAGTACGACCATCTGCCGGAAGCGGCGTTCTACATGGTCGGCACCATCGAAGAAGCCGTCGAGAAGGGCAAGAAGCTCGCCGCCGAGGCGGCCTAAGCTTCATGATGTCGTCATCGCCGGACTTGATCCGGCGATCCATCGCACGAGAAGTATTTTGACTGATGGACCCGCGGGTCGAGCCCGCGGGTGACAGCGCAAAGAACGGAAAGACCATGGCCACCTTCCACTTCGATCTCGTCTCTCCCGAAAAGCTCGCCTTCTCCGGCGAGGTCGATCAGGTTGACGTCCCCGGTGTGGAGGGTGATTTCGGTGTGCTCGCCGGACACGCTCCGGTCATCGCCACGGTTCGTCCGGGCATCCTGACGATCACGACCGCCGGCAAGCGCGAGAAGGTGATCGTGCTCGGCGGCCTCGCCGAGGTCTCGGACAAGGGTCTCACCGTGCTCGCCGACGTCGCGACCGCGCTTGCTGACATCGATCGCGCGAAGTTCGCCGAGACGATCAACGAGATGCAGGAGAAGCTCGCCGAGAAGGAGGGCTCCGAGCTCGACCACGCGATCGAGCGGCTCGACCACTTCAAGAGCATCCAGCAAGAGCTCAACACGACGGCTATGCACTAAGGCGCGGTTGCTGACCGGCGATCGCGCCTTTGCGTCGAGTGAGCCGACCCCCTTAGTGGAATAGCTCACACTCTTCCAGTCATCGCCTACCCAGGCTTGAATATTTCAACGCTCGCCACGCCCTGGCGAGCGTTCAATGCTTGTTGCGCGCGGGATCGTCTGGCGGCATTCTCCCCGGCATATCCGCGTTCGGGGGCTGGTACTCATGAAGCGCAAGGTCGCAGCGATCCTCGCGGCCGATATTGCAAGTCAGAGCCGGTTGATTGCCGACGATGAGGAAGAGATGCTGCGGCGGCTCGCCTCTTCTCGACAAGTCCGCATCTTCGCGGTCGGCCCGAACGAACGACCTGCAAATATGTGAAGCAGCTTACAGCAGGGATCGTGCACAAATGACAAGCTGCAGCGCGACGACGATTTGGCCCGACCGCATCGCGATTTCATTCCTGACATAACGGACAAGCTGCCGTGCTGACTTTTACCACCGATGCTCTCCGCCCGCAGGACCGTTTCGAGCACTGGTGCGAGGTGCGCGGCAAGAGCCTGTTCGGGGTCACGATCGAGCTCGAGCGCGACAAGAGGGCCGATTTCAGCGGGCGCTTCTCCGCGACGCCGGTGGGCAGTGCCGTGCTGGCGCAAATGTCGGCCTCCTCCTACCGCGTCAGCCGGACCGCATCCGACATCGCGCGCGTTCCGAGCAACAGCCTGCATCTCGCCTGGCAGGTGCGCGGCCCCGGCCACATGAATATCGGTCGCGATCGCGTCCAGTTTGTGCGCAACGGCGACCTGGTGTTCGGCCATTCCAATCTTCCGTTTGCCTCGACACCCGAACGGACCGACGGCTTTGACTTCTTCAGCCTCAAGATCCCGGTCACCGACGAGCTCGTGCTCGGCGCGCGGATCGAGGACGCGCCGCCGGTCGCGCTGGCGCGCGATGCGAGCCTGACCCGGCTTGTCGGCGCCATGTTCCGCTCGATGACGCGAGATCTCGCGCTAGCCGGGCAGTTCGCTGGCGACGTTGCTCACATGGTGCGCCTGGCGCTGCTCGCGCGCGGCCGCGTGCGGCCACGTCAGGACGAAATCCGTGCCGCGCTGCATGCCGGTTACCTTCATGCCGCCCGCGAAATTCTGTTCCGCGACCTGCATCGCGCCTCGCTCACGCCGGCCGCGGTTGCCACCGAGCTCGGCATCTCACTGCGGCAATTGCATGCGTTGTTCGAGCCGACCGGCCTGTCATTTGCGCGGACGCTGACGGCGGCAAGGTTGAAGGCGGCGAGGCGCGCGCTCTACGCCATGCGGGAGCGCAGCATCGACGAGATCGCGTTCTCGTGCGGCTTCGACAGCATCGCGACCTTCTATCGCGTCTTCCGCTCGACCTACGGCATGACGCCGGGCGACGCGCGCCGCATTCCGCCGCAGGATCAGCCGGCGAATTCAGCGAACCGGGTCGCGACCGCGCGATAGACATCGCGGCGGAACGGCACCACGAGATCGGCAACGCGGTCGAGGCGCTCCCAGCGCCATTGATCGAATTCGGCGGGCTGGCCGTTGCGCGGCGTCAACGGATCGATCTCCTCGTCGCGTCCGGTGAAGCGCAGCGCAAACCATTTCTGGCGCTGGCCGCGGAAGCTGGCCAGCCGGTGCGATGCCGGCCCGTCATAGGCGGGGAATTCGTAGGTCATCCAGTCGGTCTCGCCGAGATAGTCGGCGTTGACCGCCCCGGTCTCCTCCCACAATTCGCGCATCACGGCCTGGCGCGGATCCTCGCCGGCGTCGATGCCGCCCTGCGGCATCTGCCATTCGAGGCCGGGCAGCACGATCTCCGGACCGTCGTCCTTGATCCGGTGGCCGATCAGCACGCGTCCGGCGGCGTTGAACAGCGCGATGCCCACATTGGGGCGATAGGGCTTATCTGATGACATCTCGGTGGGTACGTCGCGCGTTGACCTGGCCGGCTACTTGGCTGCGAGACCGGCAAATTCCTTCACGACGCGCTCATAGACCGGACGCTTGAACGGTACAATCAGGCCCGGCAGATTCTTCATCGGCTCCCAGCGCCAGGTGATGAACTCGGCCTTGTGGCCGCCGCCCGGATTGGCGACGTTGATCTCGTTCTCATCGCCGGTGAAGCGCAACGCGAACCACTTTTGCCGCTGTCCGCGATAGCGGCCCTTCCAGGCGCGGCCCGCGACGGTGCGCGGGATGTCATAGATCAACCAGTCCGAGACCTCGCCGAGCTTCTCAACCGACTTGATGCTGGTTTCTTCATAGAGCTCGCGCCGCGCGGCCTGAAACGTATCCTCGCCGGGATCGACGCCGCCTTGCGGCATCTGCCAGACATGTGCGTCGTCGACATGCTCGATGCCGCCCGCGCGGCGTCCGATGAAGACTAGCCCCGCTGTATTCAGCAGCATGATGCCGACGCAGGTTCGATAGGGCAGGTCTTCATAACGTGCCATGCTGCCGCTACCTCGCACAGTTCGGGCGCCGCCCGACCCGGCCCCCCGGCAAGGTCTCGAGCAGCACCAACGGATTGATCTTTAGCCCGATTTTGATTTCAGCATCGCCGTTGTCAATGGCACAAGCATAATGCCCTTGGAGTCCAGTGTCTTGAGCCAGGCGCCGAGCCGCTCGATCGAGACCGGCAACGCCAAGGCGACGCCCACCGCCGTGCCGCGTTCCTTGGCGATCGTTTCCAGCTTGACCAGCGCGCGGTCGATTTCCGCCGACGTCGGCACCGCGTCGATGGCGAAATCGGCTTTGGCGAACGGCAATGACTGGCCCGCGGAGAGGGTCTGCGCGACGCTACGCGGGGTGGAACCGTCGTCGAAATAGCTCAGGCCGCGCTTGGCCGCTTCGCGGACGATGGGCTGCATCACGGGATCGGCCGCAACGAACCGGCCTCCCATGAAATTGGCGATCCCGGCATAGCCCTGCAGGCGGCTCAGGTGCCAATAGAAGCGGTCGAGGTTCTGCTCGCTGCTCAGCGTGGTCAGCAGGGTTTGCGGCCCGGGATCGTTGTCGGGATAGTCGAACGGCTCCATCGGGATCTGCAACAGGATCTCGTGGCGCTGGGACCGGGCGCGTTCCGCAAGCTTGCCCGGATCGGAGCCATAGGGCGTGAAGGCCAGCGTCACCGCCGGCGGCAGCTTCATGATGGCGTCGGTGGTCTTGGCGGCGCCGACGCCGAGGCCGGCGACCACGATGGCGACCACGGGCATCCGGGCGGCCTTGGCGCGGTCGGCCTCGGCCGCGTAGACCGTGAACGGCTTCAGGCCGTCGGCGACCACCGGGATCATGCCGTAGCGTGACTTTTCCAGCAGGCGCGGATCGATGCCGGTCATCGCGAGCGGCGGCGTATCGCCATCGGCCTTGTCGGCCGGATCGCCGGCGCCGATCACCACGTCCTGACGCTTGCCGCTGGAGCCGTCGATGATGGTGACAGTCCTCGCGTCGCTGGCTGTGGCCGGCGCCTTGGCGGCGGATTTGGCAGCCGGTTCGGCCGCCACCTGGCCGGCTGGAGCGTGCTTGTCGTCAGCGGCGGCGGGCGGGGGATTGCGGAGCGTGACACGGGCGATCGGCTCGCCCCCGAGCGGGTTGTCGTTGAATAGCGCGATGCCGACAAAGCCGACCAGCACGAGCCCGAGCAGCACGGCGAACGCCTGCATCGCCGTGAATGGCAGACGAAACCGGCGCGTCCTGCCCACGGCCTTCTGCCCAAGCGGCGTGCTCAGTTCGTCGGCCGCTTCTGCCATGACCCTCCCCGAATCAACAGCGCGAACGATAGCACGATGCGGTGCATTCCCGCGCGCCGGGCTCCCCGGCAAAGCACGGTTACGGGTGGACACCGAAAGCAGAAAGGGCGGCCCGCGGGCCGCCCTGTTCGCCGAATCGATCGGATTAAATCAGTTCGCGGCCTTGTTGCCCGGCTTGTCGACCGCGGCCTTGTCGCGCGCAGCCTCCGGCGCCGCCGGCGCGCTCGAGGTCGACTTGATGCCATGCAGCAGGTCGTCGGCCATCTTCAGCGCCTTGTCGTCTTTGGCGTCCGGCGGGACGTAGGACTGCGAGCCGGTCTTCTCGTCGCCGTCGTTCTTCAGATGGCCGCGCAGCGAGGCTTCGCCCTTGGTGTCGGTGCGCGCCTTCAGCTCTTCCGGCACGTCCTGCAGCACCTCAATGTCGGGCACGATGCCCTTGGCCTGGATCGACTTGCCCGACGGCGTGTAGTAGCGCGCGGTGGTCAGGCGCAGCGCGCCATTGCCCGAGCCGAGCGGGATGATGGTCTGCACCGAGCCCTTGCCGAACGAACGGGTGCCGACCAGCGTCGCCCGCTTGTGGTCCTGCAACGCGCCGGCGACGATTTCGGAGGCCGATGCCGAGCCGCCGTTGATCAGCACGATCACCGGCTTGCCCTTGGTCAGGTCGCCCGGATGGGCGGCGCGGCGCTGGGTTTCCTCGGCATTGCGGCCGCGGGTCGAGACGATCTCGCCACGCTCCAGGAAGGAGTCGGACACCGTGACCGCCTCTTCGAGCAGGCCGCCCGGATTGTTGCGGAGATCGATGATGTAGCCCTTCAGCTTGTCGCCGATCTGGCCCTGCAGAGTGGCGATCTCCTTCTTCAGGCCTTCGGTGGTCTGCTCGTTGAAGGTGGTGATGCGGATATAGGCGATGTCGTCGGCTTCGACGCGCGCGCGCACCGAGCGGACGCGGATGTTGTCGCGCACCAGCGTGACGTCGATCGGATTGTCCTGGCCCTTGCGGATGATCTTGAGCTTGATCTTGGTGTTGACCGGACCGCGCATCTTCTCGACGGCCTGGTTCAAGGTCAGGCCCTGCACGGCCTCGTCGTCGAGGGTCGTGATGATGTCGTTGGCCATGATGCCGGCCTTCGAAGCCGGGGTGTCGTCGATCGGCGAGACGACCTTGATCAGGCCGTCTTCCATCGTGACCTCGATGCCGAGGCCGCCGAACTCGCCGCGGGTCTGCACCTGCATGTCGCGGAAGCTCTTGGCGTCCATGTAGCTCGAGTGCGGGTCGAGGCCGGTCAGCATGCCGGAGATTGCGGATTCGACCAGCTTGCTGTCGTCGGGCTTCTCGACATAGTCGCTGCGCACCCGCTCGAACACGTCGCCGAACAGATTGAGCTGGCGATAGGTGTCCGACGTCGCGGCGCGCGCGCTCGATCCCATCAGCACAGCGCGGGGCTGCGTGACGAAAAGCGTCAGGGCCGCGCCGGTGGCGGCGCTAAGGAGAATTACCGAAGTCTTGCGCATCATCCGCGAACCTTTTCGCCTTCATTTGCGGCCCACCATGGACCTGGATCGATTGGAGTGCCGTCTTTCCGGAACTCGACATAGAGCACTGGCTGGCTCGCATTTGTCGCGAGAATGGATGCAACTTGGGACGTCGACCCCATGGTCGCAACCGGCTCCCCCGTAAGTACAAACTGGCCGATGTTTACCGAAATACGCTCCATCCCGGCGATCAGGACATGATACCCGCCCCCGGCATTGAGGATCAAGAGTTGTCCATAGCTGCGGAAAGGACCAGCGTAAACAACCCAGCCGTCACACGGGGTTGTGACCTGCGCGCCCGGCTTGGCCGCCAAAGAAATGCCTTTTTGTACGCCCCCCGCGCCGTCGGAACCGCCAAATTCGCGAATCTTGGTGCCGTTCACGGGATAGGAGAACAGGCCTCTGGCCGAGGCGAAAGCGACCGCCGGGCTCATGCGGGCCGGGTCCTTGAGCGCCCCCAGATTCGGCTTGCCGTTAACCGTCGCCGGCGCCCCCTGGAGGCTGGCGGTGGCGGCGGCCTTGGCCGCGCTCTTGAGGTCCTGCTCCATCTTGGCGATCAGGGTCTGCAGATTGTCGGCCTGCTTCGACAGCGCGATGGCGCGGGCGCCCTCGGCCTCCATGTCCTTTTCGGCCGCGCTCTGCTGCCGCTGCCGCTCATCGACCAGCGCCGCCAGGCGAGTCTGGTCTTCCCTCAGCTTGTCGCGGTCGGCCGCCAGCGCGTCGCGCTCGGTCGAGATGGTCCTGCGCAGCGCCACCAGCTCGGCGAGATCGGTCGCAAGCTTCTCGGCGCGGACGCGCAACTCCGGCACCACGGCGCCGAGCAGCATCGCGGTGCGCAACGACTGCAGCGCGTCCTCGGGCCGCACCAGCAGCGCCGGCGGCGTGCGTCGTCCGGCGCGCTGCAGCGCGGCCAGCACCTCGATCACCTCGGAGCGGCGTGAATCGAGCGAGGCGCGGATCTCGCGCTCACGGCCGTCGAGCGGCTGCAGGCGCGCCTCGGCGTCCGCGATCCGGGTCTCGACGCCGCGCACCTGGCCGGCGATGTCGATCAGCTGCTGATTGAGCTTGCTGCGGTCCTGGCCGATCGCGGCGATGTCGGCCTTCAGCTTCTCCTGCAGCTCGGTCGCCTTGCGCTGCTGCTCGCGCGCGGCCTCGAGTTCCTGCTCGCGTTGCTTGATTGCATCGGGAGATGTCTCCGCGGTTGCGGCCTGCTGTGCGGGCGGCGCGGGCTGTTGTGCGGGTGGTGTCGCCTGCGCGTGCGCCGCGGCCAGCGGATATGCGGCGAATATCGCGATCGACAGCGGCAGCGATGCCGGCAGCCGGCGGCGGCGCGCGGTGCCGGCATGCGAAGCCGAATACGAAGCTGTGTCCCGCTTGTGCTGCATTCGCGTGAGTTCAGTGGTTTCGACTGTCCGTCACCACGCCTTACGCGCGATGATAGGGGTGGCCGGCCAAAATGGTTGCGGCGCGATAAATCTGTTCCAGAAGCATGACGCGGACCATTTGATGCGGCCAGGTCGCGGAGCCGAATGCAATTCGCAACAAAGCCTTGCGCTGCAATTCAGGCGAAAGTCCGTCCGCACCGCCGATCACGAAGACAGTATGTGCTGTTCCCTCGTCGCGCCAGCGGCCGAGCTGCTGGGCAAAGCTCGCGCTGTCGATGCTCTTGCCGCGTTCGTCGAGCGCGACCAGCGCGTACTTCTCAGGCAGCAATGCGGAGATCGCCGCAGCCTCCTCGGCGATCCGCGTTCCCGCGTCGCGCGCGCGGCTTTCCGCGATCTCGTGGATCTCGAGGCCGCGAAACCCGAGCTTGCGACCGATATCCTCGAAGCGCTCGCGGTAACGCTCGGCGAGCTCCCGTTCAGGGCCCTGTTTCAGACGACCGATGCAGATCACGACGAGACGCATCAACGCAGACTAGCTGCGCTGCAGCCGATTCGCATCGGCTTCGATACCCCTTAGACCGCCGCGACCGCCGGGTTCTGAGTCCACAACCGCTCGAGGTTGTAGAACTCGCGCACCTCGGGCCTGAACACGTGCACGATCACCTCGCCGGAATCGATCAGCACCCAGTCGCAGTTGGGCAAGCCCTCGACATGGATGTTCTTGATCCCGTTCTCCTTGAGGCTCTTCGTCACATTTTCCGCGATCGCGCCAACGTGCCGGTTAACCCGGCCGGTGGTGACGATCATGTAGTCGGAATATGCGGATTTGCCCCGAAGGTCGATGGTGACCGTCTCTTCCGCCTTCATGTCCTCGAGGCGGGAGAGGATCAGGCTCAGCGTCTTGTTGGCATCCGGTTTGTCGGCGTCCGGTTGCGCCTGCAAGGCCGCGGTTTTCGTCGATGTTTTACGCGCAGTCTTTGGAACCTTGGGTAAAACAGACTTTGACAATACAGATGTGGCCAGGGACCATTCCTTTCACTGTATCGCGGGTGCCGAATCCTCGGCCCCACGCGCCATACTACGCATGTGGGGTTAATGGTTTCAATATTCCAGTAACCCTTTTGCGCTTCATGCCGTTCTCCAGCTCCCGTCCGGGTTCCGAAGGCCGGTCGAAGACAGATTGGATTTCATTCCTGTCAGGAACACCCACGCCGGCGCCTGCTGGTCGGCCAACCGTGTCGCCTGATTTTCGGGCATGCGATAGCGCGTGAGCGCCTGCGCCGCCGGTGCGGCAAGGGCGCGGAAGCTCTGGGGCGGACGGTCGATCACGGCAATCGGCACATCGGATGCGATGCGCCGCCAATCTTTCCAGCGATGAAATTGCGCGAGATTGTCAGCGCCCATGATCCAGACGAAGTGCACACCGGAGACACGGCGGCGCAAGTGGATGATCGTGTCCACAGTGTAGCGGGTGCCGATGACAGCTTCGAGACAGCTGATGTCGATGCGCGGATCGTCGGCAACGCGGCGCGCGGCCTCGGCGCGCTCGGCAAGCGCGTGCAGGCCGTCATGGTTCTTCAGCGGATTGCCCGGCGTCAGCAGCCACCACACGCGGTCGAGCTGCAGGCGCTTGAGCGCGAACAGGCTGATGGCGCGATGCGCGGCGTGCGGCGGATTGAACGAGCCGCCAAGCAGCCCGATGCGCATGCCGTTGGTATAGAACGGAAGCGCCTGGGCTGCGGATAACGACACGGTCGATGCTTGCTGCAATGGCTTACCGTGCGCGTGCGACAATGATCACGGCCGCGTCTGCCCGGTGCCGTGGACGCGGTACTTGAAGCTCGTCAGCTGCTCGGCGCCGACAGGCCCGCGGGCGTGGAATTTGCCGGTGGCAATTCCGATCTCCGCGCCGAAGCCGAACTCGCCGCCGTCGGCGAACTGCGTCGAGGCGTTGTGCAGCACGATCGCCGAATCGACCTCGTTGAGAAATCTTTGCGCGGCCGCGGCATCCTCCGTCACGATCGCATCGGTGTGATGCGAGCCGTGATTTTGAATATGCGCAATCGCTTCATCGAGACCGTCGACGATCTTCGCCGAGATGATGGCGTCCTCATATTCCGTGTCCCAGTCCTCGTCGGATGCGGGCTTCACCCTGGCATCGACGCCCTGCACGACGTCGTCGCCGCGCACCTCGCAGCCGGCATCGATCAACAGCTCGACCAGCGGTTTCAGCTGCGTCCCGGCAGCCTTGCGATCGACCAGCAGGGTCTCGACGGCGCCGCAGACACCTGGACGGCGCATCTTGGCATTCAGCACGACCGCCTTGGCCATATCGAGCCTTGCGCTGGCATCGACGTAGATGTGGTTGACGCCCTCAAGATGCGCGAACACCGGAACGCGTGCCTCCGCCTCGACGCGTGCGACGAGACTCTTGCCGCCGCGCGGTACGATCACATCGATGCCGCCGTTCAATCCCGTCAGCATCAGGCCGACGGCCGCGCGGTCACGGGTCGGCACCAAGGTGATTGCGGCCTCGGGCAGGCCGGCTTCACGCAAGCCCTGCACCAGGCAATCATGGATCGCTCGGCAGGAGCGGAAACTGTCCGAGCCGCCGCGCAGGATCACGGCGTTGCCGGACTTCAGGCACAGCACGCCGGCGTCGGCGGCGACGTTGGGCCGGCTCTCGAAGATCACGCCGATGACGCCGAGCGGCACGCGGACGCGCTCGATGGTCATGCCGTTCGGCCGCTGCCAGCTTTCGGTGACGGCGCCGACCGGATCAATGATCTCGCGTACGGTCGCGACGCCATCGGCCATGCCGGCGACGCGCGCCTGCGTCAGCGTCAGGCGGTCGACGAAGGCAGAGGTCATGCCGCTCGCACGCGCCTCGGCGACATCCTCGGCATTGGCGGCGAGGATGGCCGCCGCATTGGCGCGGATCACGCGCTCGATCGCGGCGAGCGCCCGTTCCTTCTGCTCCGGCGGCGCCAGCGCCAGCACGCGCGCGGCGGCGCGCGCCTTGGCGGCGAGGTCGGTCATCAGGGCGGTGAGATCGGCGTTGCCGTCGATCGCCTTCAGGGGGGCGCTCATGAAACTACCAGCTTTGGACTAAGGCCATGTTCTAGCATGGCAATTGAAGGGTGGCGAGGCGCGGAACCGGCATGGCAGGTGGGCGGCAGGCCGCCCGCTCGGCCCAGCAAGTTATTTGGGCCTATTTGGGCGGGATCGCCCCGGCCGGGCCGATCACAAGGTCGTCGCGATGGATCATCTCGGATCGGCCGCTGATGCCCAGAATGGCCATCACATCGGGCGAGGAGCGGCCCATGATCTTCTCGGCGTTCTCGGCGTCGTAGGCGACCAGGCCGCGGCCGATCTCATGGGTGTCGGGGCCGCGCACCACCACGGCATCGCCGCGGGCGAACTGGCCGTCGACCCGGATCACGCCGGCCGGCAGCAGGCTCTTGCCGGCGCGCAGCGCCGCGACCGCGCCGGCATCGATGGTCAGCGTGCCCTTCGGCTCGAGCGAGCCCGCGATCCAGCGTTTTCGCGCGGTAACGGGATTGGCGGGGGTCAGGAACCAGGTGCAGCGGCCGCCATCGGCGATCGCAGCAAGCGGATGCTCGATCTTGCCGGAGGCGATCAGCATGTGGGTGCCGGCCGTGGTCGCGATCTTCGCGGCTTCGATCTTGGTGGTCATGCCGCCGCGCGACAGTTCGGACCCGGCCGAGCCGGCCATCCCCTCGATCTCCGAGGTGATGCTTTCGACCACCGGGATCAGCCTGGCGTCGGGATCGACCGCGGGCGGCGCGGTGTAGAGGCCGTCGATATCCGACAGCAGGATCAGCAGATCCGCACTCGCCATGGTGGCGACGCGGGCGGCGAGGCGATCATTGTCGCCATAGCGGATCTCTGTCGTGGCGACCGTGTCGTTCTCGTTGATGACGGGCACCGCGCCCCATTCCAGCAGCTTGGCGATCGTCGAGCGCGCGTTGAGATAGCGGCGGCGCTCCTCGGTGTCCTGCAGCGTCACCAGGATCTGCCCGGCGCCGATGCCGTGATCTCCGAGTACCTCCGACCAGATCCGCGCCAACGCGATCTGGCCGACCGCTGCGGCGGCCTGGCTCTCTTCCAGCTTCAGCGGGCCGCGCGGCAGCTTCAGGCGGCTGCGGCCGAGCGCGATCGAGCCCGACGACACCACCATGACCTCGCAGCCTCGCTTGTGGAGCTTTGCGATGTCGTCGACCAGCGCGGCGAGCCAGGACGCGCGCACCTCGCCGGCCTGCGAATCGACCAGCAGCGACGAGCCGACCTTGACGACGATGCGGCGAAAGTTCTTGAGCGCGGGGCGTTTCATGGGTTCGGTCTGGCAGGGAGGTGGAAGCAAGAGGCGCCACGAGGTGGCTCGGAAAATCGATGTGTGCCGTTCAACCCTGCGGCACCGGCGTCGCCCACGGCTCCGCCTGACCCTTGGCCTTGTTGGACACCGGCGCCTCGCCGATCACGTCGACCAGCGCGCGCAGCGCATCCTGCACGCCTTCGCCGGTCGCGCCTGACAGCAACAGCGGGGTCTTCTTCGCCGCCCGCTTGAGGCGGTCCTTCTGCTTCTTCAGTTCGTCGGGCGCGACCGCGTCGATCTTGTTGAGCGCGACGATCTCGATCTTGTCGGCGAGCTGGCCCTCATAGGCTTCGAGCTCAGTGCGCACCGTCTTGTAGGCCTTGCCGGCATGCTCGCATGTCGCATCGACCAGATGCAGCAGCACGCGGCAGCGCTCGACATGGCCGAGGAAGCGGTCGCCGAGCCCGGCGCCTTCATGCGCGCCTTCGATCAGCCCGGGGATGTCGGCGAGCACGAATTCGCGGCCGCCGAAATTCACCACGCCAAGCTGCGGATGCAGCGTGGTGAAGGGATAGTCGGCGATCTTCGGCCGCGCCGCGCTGACCACCGACAGGAAGGTCGATTTGCCGGCATTGGGCAGGCCGACCAGCCCGGCATCGGCGATCAGCTTGAGCCGCAGCCAGATCCAGCGCTCTTCGCCCGGCGCGCCGGGATTGGCGTTGCGCGGCGCGCGGTTGGTGGAGGATTTGAAATGCGCGTTGCCGAAGCCGCCATTGCCGCCCTTGGCCAGCACGAAGGTCTCGCCGAGCTCGGTGAAGTCGTGCAGCAGCGTCTCGCGGTCCTCGTCGAACACCTGGGTGCCGACCGGCACTTTCAGCACGATCGACTTGCCGTTGGCGCCATGGCGGTCCTTGCCCATGCCATTGCCGCCCTTCTGCGCCTTGAAGTGCTGCTGGTAGCGATAGTCGATCAGCGTGTTCAGTCCGTCGACGGACTCGATGATGACGTCGCCGCCGCGGCCGCCATTGCCGCCGGACGGACCGCCGAACTCGATGAACTTCTCGCGCCGGAACGCGACGCAGCCGTTACCGCCGTCGCCCGAGCGAATATAGACCTTGGCTTCATCGAGGAATTTCATGATTTTCACTAGTTAGGGCAGGGTGGCCGCGGCGGCAACCCGGAAAGGCCCTGACTTCAGCGAAAAGCCTTAATTTTCGGGCCTTTTTACGGCCCAAGCTCCTTGTTTGAGCATGATCTCCGCGCAAACGCTATGCGTTCGTCGCGGGGGAAAACCGCTTCACACTTTTCTGGATCACGCTCCTAGCCGGGTCTGCGCCGGACCAGGAATTTCTGCATCCCCTCCAGCACCAGCTCGCGGCGCTGGTTGTGCACGGTCGAGCGCAGCGTCACGACGCCGGTGGTCTTACCCGGTGACAGCTCGATCACCTCCAGCGAGGGGTAGATGGTATCGCCGGCATAGACCGGCTTCAGGAACTTGCTCGATTGCTCGAGGAAGCCGATCAGCGATTCCTCCACGACATAGGGAAACAATCCGGCGCCGGGCGCGGTGTGCACCAGGGTCTGGAGGCCGTGGGCGAGCAGATCAGGCATGCCGCGCGCGCGGCAATATTCGACGTCGTAATGGATCGGATGGGTGTCGCCGCTGGCGGTCTGGAACGCCGCGAACACCGCCGAGGTCTGGGTCCGGCTCGGAATCACGAAGCGCTCGCCGAGCACGAAATCCTCGAACCAGCGCTGCGCGGGGACCATGCGATGCTGGGTGGGGTCGAATTCGCTCATGCGGCGTTTCCTGCTCTTTTTGTTGCCGGATGAGCTACCGGTATCGCAGCGGCGCAGGTGCGGCAATCCGTTCAATTCGTCATGCCCGGGCTTGTCCCGGGCATCCACGCCTTTAAAACCTGACGACTCGGGCATAGGCGAGCGGAAGCGACGCCGTCCCTGGCCAGGCCCGACAAAAGAAAGCGCAAGTCGATTCATGAGCCTGTTCGCAAAGCTGTCCTCCTACGACGATCGATCGGCGCGGCTCGCCGGCATCGGGTTGATGCTGCTGTCGATCTTCATGTTCTCGTTCGGCGACGCGATGGGCAAATTCATCGTCGCCACCTATTCGGTCGGGCAATTGCTGTGGCTGCGCGCCTGCGCGGCGCTGCTCGTGCTGTTGCCGATCGTATGGCAGCGGCGCGCGGATTTTCTGCATCTGGAACGGCCGTGGCTGCAATTGCTGCGGGTCACGCTGTCGACGGTGGAGGTTGCGGCGTTCTTCCTGGCGACCGTCTATCTGCCGCTCGCCGACGTCATCACCTACTATCTGGCCGGACCGATCTTCGTCACCGCGATGTCGGGCCTCGTGCTCGGCGAGCATATCGGCTGGCGGCGCTGGACCGCGATCCTGGTCGGTTTCTGCGGGGTGTTGATCGCGCTCCGGCCGTCGGCCCAGACGATCAGCTGGCCGGCGATGATCGCGCTTGGCGGCAGCCTGTCGTTTGCGGTGCTGATGCTGATCACGCGCTCGCTGCGCGCGACCCCCGATATCGTGCTGGCGACGTCGCAATTCGGCGGCACCTTCATCCTGGGCCTCGTGCTCTCGCCGTTCGGCTGGGTGACGCCGTCAGCCGGCAGCCTCGCGCTGTTCTTCACCGCCGGCATCATCTCGGTCGCGGCGCTGCTTTGCGTCAATCGTTCGCTGAAACTCGCGCCGGCGAGCGTGGTGGTGCCCTACCAGTATTCGATGATCGTCTGGGCGGTGATCTTCGGCTTCGTAGTGTTCGGCGACGTGCCGTCCTGGGCCACCATCGTCGGTGCCGCTGTTATCATCGCGGCCGGCCTCTACATCTTCGTGCGCGAACAGCAGCTTGGACGCACGGACTCCGCGGTGAATCCGCCGGCCTGATTCTCACCCTCCCCTGGAGGGGGAGGGTTGGATCACATTGAGCGTAGCGAAATGTGAGACGGGGTGGGGTGATCTCTCAACACGGGCAGCCCCCGAGTGGAGAGACCGTCACCCCACCCCGCCGCTCATTGCATTCGCGTCGACCCTCCCCTCCAGGGGAGGGTGAAGATCAGAAGACTCAGCTCTCCCGCCGGGTCGAGTTGTTCCAGCGCTTCAGCGATGTCCAGACGCCGCGCGACAGGCGGAAGCAGTCGACCGGGCTCGACGAGCCCAGCGCCTCGAAGCGGTGCAGCTCGACGCCGCCCCACTGGAAGCCGCACTTCTCGAGGATATTGCGCGACGACGGATTGACGACGCGGGCGCCCGAGATCAGCTGGTCGAGATCGAACTCCTCGAAGAAGTAATCGATCACCGCGCGTGCGGCCTCGGTGCCGAAACCCTGGCCCCAATAGTCGACGCCGAGCCAGTAGCCGAGTTCGGCCGACGTCTCCTCGCGCCAGTCGATGCCGACCATGCCGATCGGCGTGTGATTGTTCTCGATCAGGAAAACGGTTTCGCGTCCGCCGGCGCCGAGCGCACGCACGAAGTCGATGGCATCATCCTGGGTATAGGGATGCGGCAGGCGGCGGGTGTTCTCCGCGATGCGGCGGTCATTGGCGAGGCGTGCGATTGCTTTTACGTCCGCGAGCGTCGGCTTGCGCAATGTCAGCCGTTCGGTCTCGAGGACGCAAGCTCTTGCCTCGCGCAAGGTCGGCGTCGGGATGTCCTGCAACATGTCGAGCTCCTGTGATGCGAAAAAATCGGTACGCAACGCTTGGAACGTCACGCGCGGTCGAAGTGGAACGCGCGCAACAAAAAGGGGAGGCCGGTTATCCCGCCTCCCCTTGGAGCCCTTTGCGACTCCGCCGGTTCAACAGGACCCGGCGGACTCGTATGTGTCCACCGTCTATTCGGCCGCTTCCGCCATCGGGATAACCGATACGAATGTGCGGCCGTTGGCCTTGGCACGGAACTCGACATGACCCTCAATCTTGGCGAAGAGAGTGTGGTCGGTGCCCATGCCGACATTAAGGCCGGGATGCCAGGTGGTGCCGCGCTGACGCGCGATGATGTTTCCGGGGATCACGCGCTCGCCACCGAACGCCTTGATGCCAAGGCGCTTGCCTTTGGAATCACGTCCGTTACGCGATGAACCGCCTGCTTTTTTGTGAGCCATGGCTCGTCTCCGACTTCGCTTTGATCTCTAGATCAATTCCTTGACGGAATCATTTCACGTTTTGTCACGCTTCACATCTGAAAGCGCGACGATCACTTCTTCTTAAGCCTTGGCCGCGGCCTTCTTGGCCGGAGCCTTCTTGGCGGCCGGCGCCTTTGCGGGCGCCTTCTTCTTGGCCGCCTTCGGCGCGGCGTCCTCGCCATCGGCGGGCGCTGCGACCTTTTCTTTCTTCGGCCGCGGGCCGACGGTCGGCTTGGCGTTATCGGCGAGGATCTCGGTGATGCGAAGCACCGTGAGCTCATCCCGATAGCCGCGCTTGCGGCGTGAATTCTTGCGGCGACGCTTCTTGAACGCAATCACCTTGTCACCGCGCTTGTGCTGCAGCACTTCGGCTGCAACGGACGCGCCTGCCACGGTGGGCGTTCCCAGCACCGGCGTGTCACCGCCGAGCACCAGAACTTCGCCAAGCTGCACGATCGTGCCGACATCGCCGGCGATCTTGCCTATCTCGAGTACATCATTCGGAACGACACGGTACTGCCGGCCGCCGGTTTTGATGACTGCGAACATCGTTTGATTCCTTCGTGTTCGATCCCGGCCTCGGACGGTTCGCCCGGGTCGGCTTTTTGTTCAGTCGCTATGGGTTGCGTGTCTCGTGCGAAGGGAATGAATTCCCAAATGGTCCGCACAAAAACGATCGGCGCGAGAAATCCCCGCGCCGGATGGGGGACTTATAGCCGTAAACGACCGAGAGTCAAGGTAAAGCAGGGCAAAAACCGGCCAAAAATGAAGGGTTTGGCATGGTTTTGGCCCGGATTGGCGACTCAAGCCTGCGCCCGGGTCGCGGTCCGCTCTGGCGACGGATGGTCTGGCACGGGCTGGCCCAGGGTGTCCGCCGCACCCGTGGAGCCGGTTTCGTCGGCAATTCCGTCCATCGAATGGGGCCGGCGCGCAAGCAACCAATCGGGTTCCCCGCCGTTAACGACCCGACCTCAAGCGGGCAGGCACGGGCAAATGGCCGAAGACACTGGATTGACCACGGGCATCGCGCACCACGGTGCCGCGCGGCTGCCGTCTGTCGACATTGACAGCTTCAACATCGAGCTGAAGGACGACGAGGGCTTTCTCGGCGATCGCGCCTCCAAGGGCGCGTTCCGCAAGATCCTCGACCGCTGGCGCAAGCCGCTGCGCAAATCCGACGAAGACCCGTTCGGCGACGAGCCGTCGGACAAGATCAGCAAGAAGAAGCTCGATGAGCTGCTGGTCGGCGACGACACCGAGGCCTCCGCGGTCGTGCACAGCGCGATCGAGGAGTTTGCCCAGGAGCTTGCCTATGTGACGCGGCGCTTCCTCAACACCAAGGCCTGGGCCAGGACCGAGCGCATCGTGGTCGGCGGCGGCTTCCGCGACTCCAGGCTCGGCGAACTCGCCATCGCGCGCACCGAGATCATCCTGAAGTCGGAGGATTTCAAGGTCGACATGGTGCCGATCCGCTTTCACCCCGACGATGCCGGCCTGATCGGCACGCTGCATCTCGCGCCATCGTGGATTTTCGAGGCCCATGACGGCGTCCTCGCCGTCGACATCGGCGGCACCAATATCCGCTGCGGCGTTGTCGAGACGCGCTGGAAGAAGGCGCCCGATCTCTCCAAGGCGGCGGTCTGGAAATCGGAGCTATGGCGCCACGCCGATGACGAGCCGACGCGCGAGGGTGCGGTGAAGCGGCTGGTGAAGATGCTGAAGGAGTTGATTGCCGCCGCCGAGAAGGAGAATCTCAAGCTCGCGCCGTTCATCGGCATCGCCTGTCCCGGCGTCATCAATGACGACGGATCGATCGAAAAGGGGGCGCAGAACCTGCCCGGCAATTGGGAGAGCAGCAAATTCAACTTGCCGGCGAGCCTGGTCGAGGCGATCCCGCAGATCGGCGATCATGACACCGCGATCGTGATGCATAATGACGGCGTGGTGCAGGGACTGGCCGAGGTCCCGTTCATGCAGGACGTCGCGCGCTGGGGCGTGCTGACGATCGGAACCGGGCTTGGCAATGCCCGCTACACCAATCGCAAGCGGGAGAACGGCAAGGACGAGAAGAAGGCCGAGAAGAAAGACAAGGACGACGAGAGCGAAAAGAGCGAGAAAAAGGCCAAAAAAGCCAAGAAGGCCGACGCCTGAGCCGCGCGGGCTGCAGCGATCGCGCGCGCTCCATCCGGGCTACGGTCTGCCTTCTCCTTCCCCCTGAAAGGGGGAGGCCGGGATGGGGGTCAGCCACAGGCGATGCTGTTTGCGGAGAGAGCAGATCCCCACCCGCTTTGCTCTGGCGAGCAAGCGATCTCCCCTTTTCAAGGGGGGGTGGAACGTGCGACGCCCGGATGAAGCCAACGGGTCGCGCGAACGCGCGCCCGATGACGGGCTCCGTGCAATCCGGGACAAATTCATCCGTGATTACAGCGGCCCCGGACTACGCGCGGTAAGGTTGATCGGTTAGGTTAAGATCGGGTTCGCGTTGCCGTTTCGGCGTCGGTCGCTACCGTGGCCCGTGTCGCTCCCGCCGACCGGCGAAGCCGCACTTCCCGGCCAGCAATATTAAGAAGCGGCACGGGACCGCCAGTTTTTGTCGCGTCCTGGCGGTCCCACCACTTCTACTTCCAATTGATCCGCTCGAAGAAGCCGGCGATCTCGGTGGCCGCGCGGTCGGGGTCCTCGCGATGCGGGAAATGCCCGACATCGGGAAACATCTTCAGATCCAGATTGGAGAAGGTCTCCCCCAGCCGGTCGGTCCAGGCATAGGGAAACAGCGGATCGTGCTCGGCCCAGCGGATGCAGGTCGGCACAGTGATCGGCGGCAGCATGGGGGCTTCGCCGTGCATCATCTTCACGCGCGCCGCATGTGACGCGCGATAATGCGCAAAGCCGCCGGCGAGATTGCCGGGCTTGAAGAAATTGTCGGCGAAGTCGTCGATCACGTCGTCGAACGCGGCCTTGCGGTGCGACCAGTGGTGCAGGAAATGGCCGATATAGGTGCGGCAGCTGTCTCTGCTGGCGCCGACCAGCGCGGGCGCCATCTCCATCTGGTGGAACGACTGGTACCAGATGTGGTTCAGCCGGTCGGGCGCGGCCATCCGCGGCCCGATGCCGGGATAGACGAAATCGAAGAAAAATAGTCCGGCGATGCGCTCGGGCGCCTTGCGGGCGAGGGGCTGCATCACGGCACCGCCGACGTCGTGGCCGACCACGCCGGCCTTGTCGACGCCGAGCGCGTCCAGCAGCGCCAGCATGTCGTCGGTATGCTGATCGGGGCCATACGCGCCGTGCGGCTTGTCGCTGTCGCCGAAGCCGCGCAGGTCGGGGGCGATCAGGGTGTAGCGGCCGGCGAGCCGCGCCATGACAGGCTTCCAGGTCAGCCAGAATTCCGGCCAGCCGTGCAGCAGCAGCAGCGGCTTGCCGCTCCCGGTCCGCGCGACGTGGAACGCCGCACCATTGGCTCGAATCGTCACATGCTCCATGGCCCGCTCCTGCTCCGGCTGGTTCGCCCGCGCGCAGATCGAACCAGAACCGTTCTGCTAGCGCTTTGTTTCCGCGCGCTTTCTTGGCGTATCCCGGTGCTTCGGTGGCACGAGGCACGGGTGACGGAAATATTATTGCAGCGCCTTGTCTGTCCCGCCATCCTCGCCTAGAACACGCCCCGACCGCGGGTGGCGCAAATCACCCGGGCCATCGGAGAGGTGGCAGAGTGGTTGAATGCACCGCACTCGAAATGCGGCATAGGTGCAAGCCTATCGGGGGTTCGAATCCCTCCCTCTCCGCCATTTGATCGCGACGTGCGAAAACCCAATAGAGCCGGGCGTTTCTCGGTCCACCGGATTTCGGACGGTGGAGAACCTCGGTGCAGACCCGGTGGGTCGCGCGACCGGTGAATTTGCCATCATTGAGCCGTTCGCGGACGCGCGAATCCTGCAAAAACACGCCCGGCTTTTGCGGGCTGCTTCCTTGGATTCAGCTTCCGCGATCCGCTTCGGCATGCTGGGGCGCGGACCAATCAAGGCGCAGCCCTAGCCCGACTGACGCAAGTTGAACGAAGGCAAGGGAGTTGGTGGCAAAGCTTTCGCCGCGCGTCGCCACCCGACGATACTGTTTGATCCTGTTGAAGGAGCGCTCAACCCGATTGCGAGCGCGGCAACACGATTCGGACTGAAGCAGATCGGGTCGCTGCGATTGCCTTTCGGCGGGCTCCTACGGCTTAAGCTGGAAAATCTCAGTCAGGAAATCCCGAACGATTAGGTGAGCCTGATTGCTCGCAGCTTCGTTGTAGGCGAGCATCGGATCCTTTTCGACGCAGGCATCGGCGTAGCTGAAGGGCTTCTGCGTCTCGTGGTTGACGATCTGATGATCGTCCGCTTCTACGAGCTGGCAATGCCGCGTCGTCGCGGCTCCCTTCAAGGTCAGCGGGGTGCGGAGAGACGGGGCGTCGAAGACGTGATAGGCGTCGGGAAACTCGATCAGCTTGACGTCCTTGTGCGCGCTCGTCAGCCGCTCCACGTAGGCGCGGCAGGGTGCCACGGGGTTGTAATTGTCCGGGGTGCCGTGGAGGATGCGGATGGGCTTGTCGCTGACGTCGCTGTCATCCCGGTACGTCGTCGTGCAATCGGGATAGAAGGCGACGTGCGCCGCGAAACGCAGCTTGTCGGCCGGACCGAGCGTCGCATACAATCGGTTCATCGCCGAGTACAATGCCGATTGTCCACCTCTGGAGAAGCCCATCACGGCTATACGATGCGGGTCGATTCGCGGATGCTTGGCCAGCAGGTCGAGGGCCCGATAGGCATCGGCAACCATGTTCAGACGACCAAGCCGCGCCTGGTCGAGGATGGTCGAAATAATTCCTCGTCCTGAAAAGCTGTCGATGGCAAATGTCGCGATACCGAGTTGGTTGAGGGCTCTCGACCACTCGTCGATCGAGCCGCCCACGCCGCCCATACCTCCCGCGCCATGGAGCAGGATAACGGCGGGCAACCTGTCAGCGCCGGCCTTCGGGATGTGCAGCTCGCCCGCGATCGTCACCGGTTGGCCGTTGCTGCGCCCCGCCAGGAAATCGGAATCAGCGAGCGTGACCGACGCAATGGGGTAGACCTCCACGCGTGTCACCTGGGCCGTGGCCGACCCAACGATTGCCACAAGAAAAGCAAACGCTATCGCAGACTGCTTGATCACATCCCTCTCCTGTGTTCGATCTGCCTTGATTTTGAGATGAACCCTTAAGGAGCCAGAGCTGCGGCGCTATCGCGCTCGGCCTGACGTTGCCGAACCATTGCCAGTTCTCGGCGACAGGCAGCGAACCCGGCTGTTCCGGACTGTGTACCGAATTGCTCGCAGAAGCCGCGATCCTCCTCCGCGATGGTCTGCGCAAGGCGCTCCCTCGCCGCTGCATGCATTGCGGGGCCGGAAATGCAAAGGATGTGCAAACCGAGAGCGAGGAATGACGCGGCGAACAGCGGGTATCCGAGCATGGCACGCGACGCTTTGCGCGGTCGGGGGTGAGAATTCGCTCGCATTCACTGCTCACATAGCCGCTTGTATTCGATGCGGATGGCGTGAAAAGGCTTGTTGCCGGTGTTCTCGATCGCGTGCTCGGCTTGAGCCGGCAGCCGGACCATCAGCGGGAGCTCGACCGATTGCTGCCCTTGCACGACCGATTGGAATACTTTGCCATCCTTGTCGTAGTTGACGTAGGGTGGGCGCGAGTCCACCACCATCACGCTGGGCCAGCGATGATGATGCGAGGCTTCGCGCTCGCCCGGAAGAACAGTCACCTCCAGCACGCGCAGGTCTGCCGTTTCGTAGATCACCCTGTGATTCCCTGGTGCAGCGGTCACCGCTTCGCGGTCTTCTGCCCACGACGCTGCGCCGGCCGGGCCTGCGCACATTGCAGTGGTCTGGGCAAAGCTGGCCGACGTCACCATCGTGCCAGCCAATGCGGCGATCGCAGCAAACGCAGGCTTCTGCATCACGCTTCCCCGACAAGCAAATTCCGGATGCAGCGTAGGCACGGAGGCCGCGTCGCGTCGAGCAGCTTGGCTGAATTTCAGTCGTGAGTTAATATCACGAATAGGGGCGCCGGCTGGCACATGGGGGATTTCGTCTTGAATCGCGGTCATCGCCTTGAGATGCTGATCAGCGCGGCCGACAGCGGCAGCTTCGCTGCGGCGGCGCGGATCATGGACTTGACGCCCTCGGCGGTCAGCCGCGGCATTGCCGAACTGGAGCGCGAGCTCAAGGTCCCCTTGTTTAACCGGACGACGCGCCAGCTCAAGCTCACCCAGGAAGGGGCCGACGTCTATCGCAGGGCTGTCGACATCGTCGCCCGAATTGCCGAGCTGACCGATGGCTTCACGAACAGGCGCGGGCGAGTCAGCGGTATCGTGCGAGTAGGCGTGCAGGCGCCGCTCAGCCGCTATGTCCTGATGCCGAGGCTGGCCAGTCTGAATGATCGGCACCCCGAGTTGCTCGTTGAAACGCGTCTGACGCAGGACCCTCGCGACATGCAGTCTGAGAACCTCGACGTTCTGCTGTACGTCGGCGAACCTCCTCCGTCTCGGCTCGTCGCGCAACGGCTAGGTCAGGGCAAGCCGGCGGCGTATGCCTCGCCGGACTATGTGCGTCGCTTCGGTGCACCGGAGCACCCTGCCGATCTCGTCAATCATCGCTGCCTGCTGTTTCGTCCAGCCTGGTCGACCGGTCCCTTCGACCATTGGAAATTCGAGCGCAAGGGGAAGCTCGAGACGATACCGGTGCGTCCTTCGTTCGTCACGCCGGATCGCGAAGGCCTGATCGTAGCGGCCTGTGCTGGCGCGGGCGTCATCTACATGGCCTGCTTCGATCCGACCATCCTGACGTCGGGCCGGCTCACACGACTGCTGCCGGAATGGTCTTGCCCGCCGAGCTTCGGCATCCACCTGATGTACCGTCGCGGCAGCACCGGCATTCCGCGCGTGGCGGCATTCTTGCGCTTTGTGCGCGAGGCCTTCGCCGACTTCGATCCTGACGAACTCACGGTGCTCCATGCCGACGCGGTAGCGAAATCCAGCTCTCCGCCGCGGGTGGCTCTGACGAAAGCGTGAATCTCCCTCGCCATCCCGTTTCCACGATCTGTTTGCTGGAGACTGGTTCGCCGTATCAGGAACGGCCTCCGCTTCACGCCGCGTATGGCCGCAAGCGAGGCAGCGCGTCGAACCGTGACATGCCCTGCGAACTTTCGTCCGGAGGAAATTACTCCAATTGACCGCCACTCAGGCCGAAGCGGCGGCCGCCGGCTCCTTTGCATGGGGTTGTTTTCGATATTTTGGCGGGAGCCCCCCGGGCGCGATCGATCCTTGCCGAAGGATGATCTCGACAATCCCATCCATCGTCACCGGGTATCGGCACCGGGGTCGAACCTGGAGCGGTGGCGTCGGTAACCTTAATTTTTCGTTTCGATTGTCGATAAAATTTTATCGATTATCCTCGTGACAGTTGAGCGGTGTGACGAACCGCACGATGAGCGGCAACAGCCGAGTGGCTGGACGACCTCTCTGAAATCGAAGGGTGGGCAGAGCGCAGTGCCAGCCACCTTTCGGGCTGTCCGGCGGCGGCCGGCGGGGCAAATCAATTTTGAAGTGCTTTTGATTGCCAGGTTGCGGCGCATATCGCTCCGCATGAAGCCTTTCAATTGGGATGTTCCAAGATGACGCTCGCGCATTTCCTGATCGCGGCCGGTGGCGGCTTTTTGTTGCTCGCTGGCTTCGTCGCATTTGCCCTTTGGAGAAACGCGCTCCATTCGACGGCGCGGATTTAGCAACAGACCAGATTCAGCTCCGACGGCCTCGCGCTTGGGGACAAGCGAGGCTGGCGGAATGGCCGCACCGCCGCGCGGCCTGACAGCCGAGCACCGCGCCTTACGACCTACCCCAAGGCGACGCGTGCTCGGCTGTTCAATTCCCGACCAATCTTCGTCGTTCGAAACATCGATTGCGCAAAAGCAATTGCTCCGCTCTCCGCGTCACCTCCACGACGCGAGATCCAGTCTGCGCGTGATCGCGATGGCCTCGAGGAAGGCCTCGTCGTGGCTCACGACCAGCAGCGCGCCGTCATAGGCGCGCAAGCCGGCCTCGACCGCTTCCAAGGATTCGATATCGAGGTGATTGGTCGGCTCGTCGAGGATCAGGAAAGGCGGAGGCCTCACGCCGCTCAGCACACAGGCAAGACCAGCGCGCAGCAGCTGGCCGCCGGAGAGGCTCGCGACGGGCTGCAGCGCGGCATCGGCGCGGAACATGAATCGCGCCAGCGCCGCGCGGCAGGCGTTCTCGTCGGCATCCGGATTGATGCGCCGGAAATTCTCCAGGATGGAGGCCGACGCATCGAGCAGGCTGACCGCCTGATCGAACATCGCAAAGCGGGTCATCACCTCGACGGTGCCGCGCGCCGCGGTCAGGTCGCCGCTGACGAGCTTGAGCAGCGTCGTCTTGCCGGCGCCGTTGGGGCCAATGATCGCGACACGCTCCGGACCCGACATGGAGAAGGTGAGATCGCGCAGGATCGGCGCGTCCGCGCCGTAGCCGACGTCGGCCGCGTCGATTCGCAGCACCATCCTGCTCGCCGGCAGATTCGTCGAGGGCAGCTGCACCGAGAACGGTTGCAGCACCTCGATGCGTTGCCGCGCCGCGCTGGCAAGTTCGAGCGCTTGCGTCCGCCGTCGTTCGGCGAGACGGGCGTTCTCGCCGCCGGTGTCCTCGCTGCGGTCCTTGCGCAGCCCGGCGGCGATGCGCGGCAGATCACCCTTGGCGCGCTTCCTTGCACCTGCGCCGTCCTTGCGCGCCTTCCGTTCGCTGGCTTCTCTGGCGTTACGGTCGATCTCGGCGACGTGCTTCTCGGCATCGGCCAGATCGTGTCGTGCCGCCGACAGTTCGATGGCCTTGCGTGCGCGGTACTGGCGCCAATTGCCGCCGTACCGCCTGGCTTCCAGCGAGGTCAATTCGACGATCGCATCCATCGTCTCCAGCAATTCGCGGTCGTGGCTGACGATGATGGCGCCATGCCGCCAGTCGGCGAGCAGGTCGATCACCGCCTTGCGCCCCACGCGGTCGAGATTGTTGGTGGGTTCGTCCAGCAGCAGAAAGTCGGGCTGCGCGAAGGTCAGCGCGGCGAGGCGCGCCCGGGTGGCCTGTCCGCCGGACAGCGCTGCCAGCGGCGCGTCCAGCAAGTCGCTCAGTCCGACGCGTTCGAGCGCGGCCGCAATACGGGTGTCGAGCGTCCAGTCGATATCCGCAAGCTCTTCAGTGCTCGCAACGCCCTGTTCGGCGCGGCGTAACGCGGCCAGTGCGCGGCGCGCGTCGAACAGGTCGATGACGCGTTCATCCGGCTTCAGCTGAACCGTCTGATGCAGCATCCCGACGCGTCCCTGAACCGAGACCGTGCCGGATTGCGGCGTGCGTACCCTCGCGATCAGGCCGAGCAGCGTCGTCTTGCCGACGCCGTTCCTGCCGACAAGGCCGGTGCGTTCGGGTCCGAAGTTCAGATCGATGTTGGAAAGGAGAACCCGGCCGTCAGGCGCAGACAGGGTCAGATGAGAGAGCGTGATCGATGCAGGCATGGATATCCCCGAGGGCAAGGCTGATGGGCGTTGCTGTCAGGGTGAAATCCATGGTCGTCGGCATCCTCAGGGATTGATGATTGACGTGATGTAGTCGTCTATTGAGCCGGGATCAAGGCGCGAAGCCAGCCATCACGCGGCTTCGGCGAAGGTCCAGCGGTCGGGATCGGGCGTGTGGCCGATCAAAGCGAGGCCGTAGGCGATCGATTCGAATTGATCCGCCGAAGTCAGCCGCGCCGCGCCAAAACGTTCGGCGAACAGGCGCTGCACGGCCGGCACGAACGAGGTGCCGCCGGTCAGGAACACCTTCTCGACGTCGCGCGCGGTGATGCCCGACTTTGCCAGCGCCTCGTCCACCGTTGTACCCAGCCGTTCGATGTCGTCGGCGATCCAGGATTCGAAATCGTCGCGCGTGACGGTCGCGCCGATATCGATGCCTTCGCGGGTGAAGCGGAACTCGACGCGGTCGCGGCTCGACAGCGCGACCTTGGTGTCCGACACGGCGCGATACAGCGCGAAGCCGAGATCGTGGTCGACAATGGTGATGAAATCGTGCAGCGGCGCCGGATCGAGCGCGGTGCGCGCGAGCTGCTGCAACTCGCGCAAATCGCCATTGCCTCGCATCATCGCGAGCTGGTGCCAGCGGGCAAGGCTCGAATAATAGTGATTGGGAATCGGCAGCACCTTGTCGAACGAGCGGTAGCTGGTGCCCTTGCCGAGCCGCGGCGAGACGATGTGGTCGACGATGCGGTAATCGAAGGTGTCGCCGGCGATGCCGATGCCGGCGTGGCCCAGCGGTTCGGCGCGCAGCACGCCGCCCTTGCGCGAGAACCGCATCACGGAGAAGTCGCTGGTGCCGCCGCCGAAATCGGCGACCAGCACGGTGGCATCGTGGTCCAGTGTGCGCGCGAAGGAGAACGCCGCGCCGACCGGCTCGTAGACGTAGCGCGCATGGCCGGCGCCGAGCCGCTCGAACGCAGCCCGGTAGCGCTGCATCGCGAGCTCGTCATTGGGATTGCCGCCGGCAAATTTCACCGGACGACCGACCATGATGGTCGGCGCGCCCAAGTCGAATCCTTCGCCGGCATGGCGCGTCAGCGTGCGCAGGAACGCCGCGAGCAGGTCCTCGAACTTGTAGCGTTGCCGGAAGATCTGGGTGGTGTTGAAGGCCGCGCTTGCCGCAAAGGTCTTGAACGACTGGATGAAGCGATGGATCGTGCGTCCCTCGAGGAACTGCTCGATCGCCCAGGGGCCGCCCTCGGCGCGCGGATGCAGGCCGGCGCCGGGCCGTTCCTCCCAGAAGCACAGCGCGGACACATAGACGCTATGCGTGCGGCCGCCATGGTCGAAACGGATCGCCTCGACGCGGCCGGCGCCGTCGGACAGCGCGACCACGGTGTTGCTGGTGCCAAAATCGACGCCAATCGAGACGGCGGGCGAAGCGCTCGACATGTCATGCTCGGATTGTCTGTGAAAGGGGGCGGACCTTTAGCGGCTTTGGCCGGATTTGCCAACCCGTCTGGGCGCTAGTCAGTTGGGCCAGTTCCACCTCCCCTTGGAAAGGGGAGGTCGCTTTGCTCGCCAGAGCAAAGCGGGTGGGGATCCGCGCCTTCCGCAGAGAGCATCGCCTGCGGCTGACCCCCATCCCGACCTTCCCCCTTTCAGAACGAAGGAGAAGGAAGATGACGGCCTCGATGACGCGGCTCAATCCTTCAATGCATAGGCGATGACGTAGTCGCCGCGTTTGGTGCCGAACGAGCCGTGGCCGCCGGCCGCGGTGACGACGTATTGCTTGCCGCCAGCCTCGTAGCTCATCGGCGTCGATTGGGCGCCGGCCGGCAGGCGATCCTCCCAGAGCACCTTGCCGTTGCGCACATCGTAGGCGCGGATCGTGTACTCATAGGTCCCGGTGTAGAACGCAACGCCGCCGGCCGTGGTGATCGGCCCGCCCAGCATCGGCACACCCATCTTGAATGGAAGCGGCAGCGGCGTGGTGTCGCGGATTGTGCCGTTGGGATGCTGCCAGACGATCTTCATCGTCTTCAGATCGATCGCGGCCATCGAGCCCCATGGCGGCCGGTAGCACGGCACGGAGAGCGGCGAGAGGAAGCTCGAGATACCGACGCCGAACGGCGTGCCATACATCGGCTGCACCCCGACCTCGCTGCCGACCGGTTTCTCGGCCGTCGGCGCCGGAGGATTGAGCGGGCCGCGCGGAATGAGCCTGGAGGCGAACGGCAACGACATCGGATTGGCGATGGCGATCTGCCTGACAGGATCGACCGCGATGCCGCCCCATTCGAACATGCCGAGATTGCCCGGGAAGACCAGCGTGCCCTGCAACGACGGCGGCGTGAAGGTGCCTTCGTAGCGCAAGCGGTGGAACATTATCCGGCACAGCAGCTGATCGAAGATCGTGCCGCCCCACATGTCGGCGCCGGTCAGCTTCGCCTCCGGGCGGAAGGTCAGTTCGGAAAACGGCTGCGTCGGTGCGGAGCGGTCGCCGGGCGCGGGCCCTTGCGGCACCGCGCGTTCCGGCGCCGGCACGATCAGCTCGCCGGTCCTGCGGTCGAGCACAAAGATATTGCCCACCTTGGTCGGCTGGATCAGCGCGGGAACAACACCCTTGGCCGTCGTCACATCGACGAGGCTCGGTTGCGAGGGAACGTCCATGTCCCAGAGATCGTGATGCACGGTCTGGTACGACCAGGCGCGCTTGCCGGTGTCGACGTCAAGCGCGACGATCGCGCTGGAATAGCGCTCGACCAGCGCATCGCGATTGCCGCCCCAGATGTCAGGTCCGTTGTTCCCGGTCGGGATGTAGACCAGATTCAATTTCGGATCGAACGAGGCCGTGATCCAGGAATTCGGTGACCCGTTGGTGTAATGCCGCGTCGGCGACGGCAGTGCGTTCTCGTCCGCCGCGCCGGAATCCCAGGCCCAGACCAGCTTGCCGGTATAGACATCGAAGCCGCGGATCACGCCCGACGGCACGTCGACCGCATAATTGTCGATCACCGCGGCGGCCACGACCAGGATCTTGTCGCTGACGACCGGCGGCGACGTTGGCTCGAAGAAGCCGGCGGTCTTGATCCCCATGCCTTGCTGCAGGTCCAGGATGCCGTGATCGGCGAAACCATCGCAGAGCTTGCCGCTGTCGGCATCGAGCGCGATCATGCGTCCGTCATTGACCGGCAGGAAGATCCGCCGCGGGCATTCGGCCGGCGCCGGATTGCCGCTGCTGTCGACGGCGCCCTGCGCGGTTTCATGGTAGGAGACCCCGCGGCAGGTCATGTGCTGGAACGTCTTGTTGTGCACAAGCTTGGGGTCGTAGCGCCAGCGCTCCGTGCCGGTCTTGGCGTCGAGCGCGAACAGCACCTGGTGCTGCGAGCAGAGATAGAGCGTATCGCGCACCTTGATCGGGGTGACCTCGAAGGTCGTCTCCCCGGAATCGTCTGGTGTCTTCACGTCGCCGGTACGGAAGGTCCAGGCGACCTTGAGGTTGCCGACATTGTCAGGCGTGATCTGCTTCAGCGGCGAATAGCGCTGTCCGAATTGTGTGCGTCCATAGGCGCGCCAGTCGCCGTCCGGCTGCGGGTCGGCTTCGCTTTGCGGCACGGCGGAGCCGGACTCGGCGATCGTGCCGTTGATGTCGTGATAGCTGGACAGCAGCCCGGCGATGAGCACCGCCGCACCAGCGACGACGCCGATCCAGAGTGGCGCCGTCGCGCGCATGTAAGACACCGGCCCGCTTCGTCTCAGGGCGCGAACGATCACCGGCGTGAGCAACCAGAGTGCCATGGGGAAGATGATGTCGCCACGCGCCGCGAGCGGCCACCAGTCGAACCGCACCTCATAGACGGCCCACGCCAGCGTGCCGAGCAGCACGATCGCAAACAGCCATAGCGCCTGATGGCGCCGCGCCAGCAACAACGCAGCCGTGGCGAGAATGCCGACGCCGAGGACAATGTAGAAGGGCGATCCACCCAGTGCGGCGAGCCAAATGCCGCCGCCGGCGAGGGCCAGGCCGATCAGGGCGTAGACGATAGCCGTGATGAAGACTGCCCTGGATCGCTGCATAGTCGCTCCGGTGCGGGGCGGGATCGGGCTTGTCCCGCACAAGCGCGACAGACCGCATCCGCCGTCGCGGACTGTCGTTCAGCCAACCGCAACTTGCAACCTGGAACTGCGATGTTGATGCACCACAAGCGCGTAAGGTTGCTATGCTAAACCCGCCGAAGCAAATTATTCAAAATGCGCGCACCTTCAACAGGGGGCAGTGGAGCTGCGGGGCTGACGCAAAGGTGAGAGGTCTTCAGCGGATTTTGAATCGGCGCGCTCTTCCAGTCCTGTGCAGGCGCTGCTCTATACCGTTCCGCGGATGGTTGGCACGCAGGAGAAGCAACAATGACACTGAACCCCACTGCCGAGAATTATCGTGTCGCGGTCGCCGCCTACGAGGCGGGCCGACCGAGCTACCCTGCGGAGATTGTCGCCGCGCTGCCGCTTGCGGCCGCGCGCTGCGTCGTCGACCTCGGTGCCGGAACCGGCAAATTCACCCGCCTGCTGCTGCAGCATTTGACCGCGACTGCGCGCCTGGTCGCGGTCGAGCCCGTCGCCGAGATGTCGGCCAGGCTGTCCAGGGAAGCCGGGGTGGAGGTCATCAACACGCGCGCCGATGCGATCAATCTCGAAACCGGCAGCGTCGACCTCGTCACCTGCGCCCAGGCGTTTCACTGGTTCGACAACGAGGCGTCGGTCGCCGAGATCGCGCGACTGCTGCATCGCGGCGGGACGCTTGCGCTGGTTTGGAACAACCGGGACGATCGCACGCCGTGGGTCGAGGCGTTGTCCGTCATGATCGAGGGCTATGCGGGCGACACGCCCCGGCAGCGGACCGGACGCTGGCGCTGGATCCTGAAGGACCCGCGCTTCGTGCTTGAGAGGGAAATCGTGCAGGACCATCCGCACCGGATGAAGCGACGGGACGTCTTCGAGCGCATCGCATCGACGAGCTATGTCGCCAATTTGCCTGATGCGGAGAAGGCGGCTCTTCGCGACAAAACCGACAATATCCTGCGCGAGGCCGGTCTCGGCGACGCCGACGAAGTGGTGTTCCCCTATGTCACGCAGCTCTTCCTGCTGAAGCGGGCATAGACCGCGCTATTGCGCGGCGCGTCCTTGCTCAACCGCCTGCTTCAGGCGCGGCAGCGTCATGCGCCAGTAGAAGGCAACATGTTTGGCGCCTGAGTCGGGCCCGATTTCCCAGCCGCTTCCGCGGCGGATCGGCGAAGGCGGCACCTGCTGGGTGACGGTCAGCACCGTTTCGCCGCCGTCAGGCACGAGCATCATCGTGATCGTCGCATAGGATTGCGGAACATCCGGCAGGCCGGAGACTCGCGACCAATAGGAGTATTCGAGCCGCATCGGCGGCTCGACATGGAGGACGCGGCCCTTGTCGCGATAGCGCTTTGCGCCGATCTCCGCCTCGATGTCGATCGGCGCGCCGATCCGCCAATCGGTCCTGAAATGCGCGTTGCGCCATCTCTCGCCCGCTTTGGGGTCCATGATCGCGTCCCACACATGCCTTGGCTCTGCGGCGATGCGGATCGTCTCGGTGACGGACTGGAAGGCCGGGGGCTCGTGCGTCATTGAACACTCACTTGTCGCCTACGACCTTCCATCTTCCATCAGCGCCGCGCCGCAGCGAGGGATCGCCGACGCGGATGTGTTGCGCAAGAAAATCGATGAAAGCGCGGACCCGCGCCGGCAGCGGGCCGGCGTGACCGACATAGACCGCGTGGATGTCCTCGCGGTCGCCGGGATTGAGATTTTGCAGCACCGGCACCAGGCGACCGGCCTCGATGTCGGGGCCGATGTGAAACAGCGCCAGCCTTCCGAGCCCGATACCGCCAAGCGTGAGCTGACGCGCGGCTTCGCCGTCGCTGACGCGGGCGACCGGCGGCGGCAGCGCTTCCTCGATCTTCTCGGCGCGGCGAAACGGCCAACCGCGGATGCTGCGCGGAAAGGTCCAGCCGATGCCGCGATGGCCGGCGAGGTCGGCCGGCGTCTTCGGCGTGCCGAAGCGGGCGAGGTAGGACGGCGCGGCGGCCACCACCATGCGGCTGGTGCCGAGCTTGCGTGCGATCAGCCGCGAGGCGCCGAGCGGACCGACCCGGATCGCGATGTCCGCGCGTGCCTGCATCAGATCGACCAGCGTGTCGGTCAGCACGATGTCGAGCGTGATGTCGGGATGCTCGCGCATGAAGCGCGGCAGCAGCGGCATCACATGCAGCATGCCGAACGGGATGTTGCTGTTCACGGTGAGATGGCCGCGCGGCACGCATGAGGCGGCCTCGCGTTCGGCTTCGTCGATATCGGCGAGGATGCGCTGGGCGCGCTGGTAGAAGACCTGGCCTTCCTCGGTGAGCTGCAGCTTGCGCGTGGTGCGGTTGACCAGCCGCGTGCCGAGCCGCGTCTCGAGCCGGGAGACCAGCTTGCTGACGCCCGACGGCGTCTGGCGCAGGCTGTTCGCGGCAGCGGTGAAGCCGCCAAGATCGACGACGCGGACGAATACGTCCATCTCGCCGGAGCGGTTGGTGTCTGTGCGGGCCATCTTGAATTCACGTCACAAATGATTGGATTGCGGCCATTCTAATCCTTCCCCGCCCGGACCGCTATCTCGCTTTGCGGAATCCTCTTGTCCGGAGCGACACATGCCTGCTGCAGTCCTTGCCTTGACCGCCGGTGCCTTTGGCATCGGCACCACCGAATTCCTCATCATGGGACTGCTGCTGCAAGTCGCCGCCGACATGCAGGTATCCGTATCCGCGGCAGGCCTGCTGATCTCCGGCTATGCGCTCGGCGTGTTCGTCGGCGCGCCGATCCTGACGCTGGCAACACGGCGGATGCCGCGCAAGGCGGTATTGCTGGCGCTGATGGCGATCTTCACGCTCGGCAATGCGGCGTGTGCGCTGGCGCCGAGCTACGGGCTTTTGATGGCGGCGCGCATTCTCACCTCGCTGGCGCACGGCACCTTCTTCGGCGTTGGCTCCGTGGTGGCGACAAGCCTCGTCCCGGAAGACAAGCGTGCGTCGGCGATCGCCACGATGTTCATCGGGCTCACGGTCGCGACCCTGCTCGGCGTGCCCTTCGGAGCCTGGTTCGGCCTGATGCTCGGCTGGCGCGCGGCGTTCTGGGCGGTGGCCGCGATCGGCGTGATTGCGTTCATCGTGCTGGCGGTGCTCGTCCCCGGCCATGTCGGCGCCAACGACAGGCCTGCGCCGCTGCGCGAGGAGCTCGCCGTGCTCGGCCGCCCGCAGGTGCTGCTGGGACTTGCCATGACGGTGTTCGGCTTCGGCGGGCTGTTCGCGGTTTTCACCTATGTGCAGCCGATCCTGACGCGGCTCACCGGGTTCTCCGACGCCGCGGTGTCGCCGATCCTGCTGGTGTTCGGTGCCGGCCTTGCGATCGGCAACGTCGCGGGCGGACGGCTCGCCGACAAGGGACTTGCGCGGGCGCTGCTGGTATCGCTCGGCGGCCTCGCCGCCGTGCTCGTCGCGCTGACGGCGGTCGTCTCGATCAAGGCATTGGCGGTCGTGCTGCTGTTCATTCTCGGCATCGCCGCGTTCGCGACCGTCGCGCCGCTGCAGCTCCGCGTGCTCGAAGCCGCCGGCGTCGAAGGGCGGACGCTGGCCTCCAGCCTGAACATCGCGGCCTTCAATCTCGGCAACGCGCTCGGCGCCTGGGCCGGCGGCGTCACCATCGATCGCGGTCTTGGCCTCGGCGCGCTGCCGCTGGTGGCCGCCGTCATCACTGCAATCGGCCTGTTGCTTGCGCTGTGGAGCCTGCGCCTCGATCGGCCGATCGCGCTCGCCGCGCAGTGCCCGGCGGAATGAATCGGATCAAGGGAGTCTGACCATGGAATACCGCAATCTCGGTGCATCCGGCCTGAAAGTCCCGGTGCTCAGCTTCGGCACCGCCACGTTCGGTGGCCAGGGGCCGTTGTTTTCGGCCTGGGGCCGCAGCGACGCCAGCGAGGCGCGACGGTTGATCGACGTCTGTCTCGATGCCGGCGTCAATCTGTTCGACACCGCCGATGTCTATTCGAACGGCGCGTCGGAGGAGATCCTCGGCGCCGCGATCAAGGGCCGCCGCGACAAGGTGTTGATCTCGACCAAGACCGGCCTGCCGATGGGCGATGGTCCGCTCGATGCCGGCACGTCGCGATATCGCCTCGTCGCCGCGGTCGACGCCGCGCTGCGCCGGCTCAACACCGACTATATCGACCTGCTGCAGCTTCATGCCTTCGATGCCTTCACGCCGGTCGACGAAGTGCTGTCGACGCTCGACGCGTTGGTGCGCGCCGGCAAGCTGCGCTATGTCGGCGCCTCGAATTTCTCCGGCTGGCATCTGATGAAAGCGCTCGGTGTTGCCAAGCGGCAAGGCTGGCCGCGCTACGTGGCGCACCAGGTCTATTATTCGCTGGTCGGCCGCGACTATGAATCCGAGCTGATGCCGCTCGCGCTCGACCAGGGCGTCGGCGCGCTGGTCTGGAGTCCGCTCGGCTGGGGCCGCCTCACCGGCAAGATCAGGCGCGGCCAGCCATTACCGACCAACAGCCGCCTGCACGAGACCGCGCAGTTCGGGCCACCGATCGACGACGAGAAGCTTTACGCGATCGTCGACGCGCTGGACGCGGTCGCCACAGAGGCCGGCCGCAGCGTGCCACAGATCGCGATTGCCTGGCTGCTGACGCGGCCGAGCGTTTCGTCGGTGATCATCGGTGCGCGTGACGAGGCGCAGCTGCGCGACAATCTCGGCGCGGTCGGCTGGTCGCTCTCGCCGGACCAGATCGCGCGTCTCGATCGCGCGAGCGCGGTGATGCCGGCCTATCCGTACTATCCCTACCGAATCCAGGAAGGCTTTGCGCGGTTGAACCCGTCACCGGTGTGAGTCCGTCGCAGACCCTGTCTCACGCCTGGACGGTGTGCTCGCAGACCTGCCGGCGGTATTCCGCCGGCGTGACGTTCATGTGCTGCCGGAACACGCGATTGAGGTGGCTTTGATCGGCAAAGCCGGCGAGCAGCGCGATCTCCTTCAGCGCGACGCGGTCCTTGCGCAGATGCTGGCACGCATGCTCCACCTTGCGCCGCAGGACATAGGCATGCGGCCGCATGCCGTAATGCACGCGGAATTTGCGGGCGAACTGGACCGGCGTGCAACTGCAGATATTCGCGAGTTCCTCCAGCGTGATGTTCCGGAAGATGTTCTGCTCGATATAGTCCTCGATCAGCCGGGCATGTGCCGGACGAAAGCGTCCTTGCGCGCAGGGCATCTTGAACTCAATCGCCGCATATTTCCGCAGGATGTGCACGCTCGCCTGCAGCGCCAGCGCATCATAGCAGAGCCGTCCACCGGGACCGCCCGCGGCGACTTCCTGGACCATTTGATCGTTGATCCAGGTCAGCATCGGGTCTTCGACCTTGAGCAGGTCGTGAATCTCGATCGTTTCGGCGTCGCGGTCGAAGGCATCGCTCGCGGTCTTCGTCATGAGGGCAGGCGAGATGTAGAAATGGCTGACCTCAATGTCGTTGTTCCAATGCCAGCTTGACGGCTCCGCGCGCGTCATGAGCGACGTGACGCCGCGACCGACGTGATCCTGCTTCCATGCGCCGGTGACGCGGCGGTTCATCGACGTCACGCCGTCGCGATAGAGCACCAGGAGGAAGTTTGCGGACGGCGGGACCCAGATGTCTGACGGCGCATAGCGGAAAATTCGCAGCCGGAAATCGCTTCTCCCGACTGACAAACTATCCAGCTTCATCTCGCCGGGAGCGTAGCGCGGCAGCTCTTCGACCGTGATCAACTGGCCCATCGCGCGAGCCTCCTCCCTGGGATTGGTGGCGCGGTTGACCGCTTGTTCTTGGCCGGACGGCTGAGCGCAGAATAGGCCGCTTTCGCCATTTGCCAAGGAGACCATTGGCCGGTCGGGCAATTGAGCGGCAGCGTTCCAGAGATTGTCGGTTTCATTCAAGCCGCGCGGCCGAACGGCCCGTAGCCTGCTCTGCGTTTCGGCGATAGCGCGAGCGGCCGAGACCCAAATTGACGCAACGCACCATCATCCGGCGACACCGCGGGTGGAAAGGTGCGTGCGAGAAGCCAGACACAGGAGGAAATCATGACCGAGGCCGTCACAAGGTCGAATGGAAGCAATGGTGCGCATGCAACGACCAAGCTCGACGCCGTGGTCGTCGGCGCCGGCGTCGCCGGTCTCTATCAATTGTTCCGCCTGCGTGAGCAGGGACTGAGTGTGAAGGCGATCGACGCCGGGTCTGGCGTCGGCGGCACCTGGTACTGGAACCGCTATCCCGGGGCGCGCTTCGATTCCGAAGGCCACACCTATCAGTACCTGTTCTCCGAGGAGCTCTACAAAGGCTGGAGCTGGAGCGAGCGATTCCCGGGGCAGCCGGAAATCGAGCGCTGGCTGAACTACGTCGCCGACCGCCTCGACCTCAGGAAGGACATCCAGTTCGGCACCACGGTGAAGAGCGCGCATTTCAATGAGGCGACGCAACGCTGGCTGGTTGCGACCGACCAGGGCGACGTGATCGATACCCAGTTCCTCGTCACCTGCTGCGGCATGCTCTCGGCCCCGCATGTGTCCTTCCCGGGACAGGAGACGTTCAAGGGCAAGCTGTTCCACACCGCGCGCTGGCCCAAGGGGCCGATCGAGCTCGCTGGCAAACGCGTCGGCGTAGTCGGCAACGGCGCGACCGGAATTCAGGTGATCCAGTCGATCGCCGGTGAGGTCGGCCACCTCAAGGTGTTCATCCGCACCCCGCAATACATCATCCCGATGAAGAACCCGAAATGGGATGCAGCGGACGCCGAAGCCTACAAGTCGAAGTTCAAGTTCCTCACCGAACGGCTGCCGAAGACGTTCACCGGATTCGAGTTCGACTTCGAGCACGCCTGGGCCGACCTGACGCCACAGCAGCGCCGCCAGGTGATCGAGGACTGCTGGAACGACGGATCCCTGAAGCTGTGGGTCTCGTCCTTTGCCGAACTGTTCTTCGACGAAGCCGTCAACGCCGAGATCACCCAATTCGTGCGCGAGAAGATGCGCGAGCGGATCAAAGACCCCAAGCTGTGCGAACTGCTGATTCCCGCCGATTACGGTTTTGGCACGCACCGGGTGCCGCTGGAGAGCAATTTCCTTGAGGCCTTCCACCGGCCCAATGTCGAGATCGTCGGCGTCAAGAACAATCCGATCGCCCGCATCACGCCTGAGGGCATCCAGACCGCCGACGGCACGGTGCACGAGTTCGACGTCATCATCCTGGCGACCGGCTTCGACGCCGGAACGGGAGCGTTGACGCGCATCGACATCCGCGGCCGCGACGGGCGATCGCTGAAGGACGATTGGGGCAGGGACATCCGCACCACGATGGGCTTGCAGGTCCATGGCTATCCGAACCTGTTCACGACAGCGGTGCCGCTCGCGCCCTCGGCCGCACTCTGTAACATGACCACCTGCCTCCAGCAGCAGGTGGAGTGGATCGCCGATTGCATCAGATATTTGCGCGGCAAGAACCTGAACGTCATCGAGCCGACCAGGGATACCGAAGATCAGTGGGTGGCGCATCACGACGAGACCGCCAACGCAACGCTGATCGCCAAGACCAACTCCTGGTACCTGGGCTCCAACGTCGAGGGCAAGCCGCGCCGGGTGCTGTCCTATTGCGGCGGTGTCGGCACCTATCGCCAGAAATGCGACGAGGTCGCCGCGAGCGGCTATAGCGGTTTTGCCACGCAGTAGGGCTGATTTCGTAGCCCGGATGGAGCGAAGCGCAATCCGGGACATATGTCGCAACGGTGACACTGGTCCCGGATTTCGCTTCGCTTCATCCGGGCTACGCCGTGTCACGCAAGCGAAGATCGGGCGGGAAGCAGCTGGTGGAATGCAGGCGTCCCGCCCGAGGCAGATCACATCACAGAGCAAATATGGGAGGACGACAATGAGCACGAATTTCAGTGCAGCAGCAGATGCGATTCTCGATGGCGTCGTGACTTCAAACTCGCGCGTTCCCGGCGTCGTTGCGATGGTGACCGACCGCCATCGCAACATCTATGAAGGTGCCGCCGGCAAGCGCCGCCTCGACCAGCCCGCCGACATGACGGCCGATAGCGTGTTCGCGATCTTCTCGACGACCAAGGCGATCACCGGCACGGCCGTCCTGCAGCTCGTCGAGGAAGGCAAGCTCGATCTCGACGCACCCGCCAGGACCTACGCGCCCGACATCGGCAAGCTCCAGGTGATCGAGGGCTTTGACGAAAAGGGCGAGCCGGTGTTGCGTGCACCGAAGCGCGACATCACCACCCGCATGCTGATGGTCCATTCCGCGGGTCTGAGCTACGACTTCATCAATCACACCTATAACCGGCTGGCGCAGGAGAAGGGGCAGCCCAGCGTCATCACGGCGTCCAAGGCTTCGCTGATGACGCCGCTGCTGTTCGATCCGGGCGAGCGCTGGGAGTACGGCACCAACATGGATTGGTGCGGCCAGATCGTCGAGGCCATCACCGGCCGCCGGCTCGGCGAGGTCTTCAGGACGCGGATCTTCGAGCCGCTCGGGATCATGGACACGACGTTCGAGCTGACCGACGCGATGCGCCGCAAGCTCGCCGGCATTCACGCCCGCAACGCCGACGGCTCGCTCACGCCGATGGATTTCGAGCTACCGGCCAATCCCGAAATCCACATGGGCGGCCACGGGCTTTACGGCACCATCGGCGACTACATGCGCTTCATCCGGATGTGGCTGAACGACGGCGCCGGCGAGCACGGGCGTGTCCTGAAGGCGGAGACCGTGCGGATGGCGGAGAAGAACCATCTCGGCAACAACAAGGTCACCGCGATCACCGGCGTGATCACATCGCTCGCCAACGACGCCGAGTTCTTCCCCGGTCAGTCGAAGTCCTGGGCGTTGAGCTTCATGATCAACGAGGAGCAGGCTCCGACCGGTCGCCCCGCCGGCGCGCTCGGCTGGGCCGGTCTCGCCAATTTGTTCTACTGGATCGATCGGCAGAACGGCTTTGGCGGATACTGGGCGACGCAGATCCTGCCGTTTGGCGATCCGACGTCCTTTATCGGCTACATCAATTTCGAGACGGCGTTCTACGAATCCCTGAGGCTGCGCAAGGCGGGTTAAAGCATGGTCCGGAAAAGCGCGAAGCGGTTTTTCCCTCGCGACAAACGCGGGACGCGTTTGCGCGGAGATCATGCTCAAGCAAAGAGCTAAGGCGCGATGACGATTCAACCTAATCTCATCGCGCTTTAGTCACAGCTCTTCGGAGCGCGCCAAAGCTAGCCCGCTCCGAGCAGCTCCGTGATCAGCCCCGCCGCCTTGATCCCGGTGCCGCTGATGATGACGACGGTGCGCTCCGCCGGCCGGATCGCGCCGCGCGCCTTGAGGACGTCGAGCGCGGCGGCGGCCGTGGCCGAGGTCGGCTCGACGAACAGGCCGGTCTGCGCCAATCGCTTCAACGCCGCCACGATGCCGTCCTCGGGAATTGCCACCGTGCCGCCGCCGCTCTCCTTCAGCGCCGCGATCATCTGCTTCAGCCGCAGCGGATGCTTGATCGCGGTGCCTTCGGCGATGGTCTTGCGGACCGCGCGATCGACCGGCGTATCGACGCCGGCGGCAAAGCTGGCATCGACCGGCGAGCAATTGAGCGGCTGGGCCGCGAACAGGCGCGGCAGTCGCGCGATCTGCCCGGCCGCGAGCAGTTCCTTGAAGCCGATATAGCAGCCGAGCAGGCTGCTGCCGGCGCCGACCGGCATGATCACGTTGTCGGGCGCGGTGAAGCCGAAATCTTCCCAGATCTCGTAGGCCAGCGACTTGGTGCCCTGCAGGAAGAACGGCTGCCAGTTGTGGCTGGAGTAGAAGATCTGCTTCGACTGGCGGATCGCTTCCGCCTCGGATTCCTCGCGCGGGCCTTCGACCAGCTGCACCTCGGCGCCGAAGGCGTGCATCTGCGCCACCTTCATCGGCGACGTCGTGGCCGGCGCAAGGATCCTGACCCGCATGCCGCCCGCCGCGCCATAGGCTGAAACCGACGCGCCGCCATTGCCGGAGCTGTCCTCCAGCACCGCATCGACGCCGAGCTGGCGCAGGAACGACAGCATCACCGTGGTGCCGCGATCCTTGAAGCTTGCGGTCGGATTGAACCATTCGAGCTTGAAATGCGGCCGCAGGTCATCCCACGCCTTCTCGACCGCGGGCGTGCAGCCTTCGCCCATCGTGATCGGCTGCCCGATTTCGACCGGCAGCACCGCGCGATAGCGCCACAGCGACTGCGTCGCGCGATCGATGTCGTCGCGGGAGATGCCCGGCAGCGGCGTTATCAGGAGCGGCTTGCCTTCGTCGGAGCACCAGCGCGGGATATCCAGCGGATACAGTTTTCCGTTGAGCGGGTCGATGTAGCTGGGTGAAGACATGTCGTGAGATCCCAAACGCGAATGGCATTCAGCGGCCGTCACGCCGCGCCGGCCTGCTTGCTCAGATAGCTCTTTGCAAAGTCGAGATACCAGTCGAGGCATCCGGGATTGGCCATCGCATCGCGATTGATGACCTTCTCGACGGGATGGCCGAGCAGCAGCTTCTTGACCGGCAGCTCCTGCTTCTTGCCGGACAGCGTGCGCGGAATTTCCGCCACGACGAAGATGTCGTTGGGCAGGAAGCGGCGCGACAGCCCGGCCTCGACCGCCTTGTTGATCTTGGCTTTCATCGCGGCATCGAGCGCAATGCCCTCGCGCAGCACCACGAACAGCGGCATGTAGCTGTCGCGGCCGAGATATTCGAGGTCGACCACCATCGAATCCAGCACCTCCGGCAGCGCCTCGATCGCGGAATAGAGCTCGCTGGTGCCCATCCGCAGGCCATGGCGGTTGATGGTGGCGTCGCTGCGGCCATAGATCACGCAGGAGCCGTCGGGGTTGATCTTGAGCCAGTCGCCATGTCGCCACACCGGGCCGCGGCCACTTCCGTCGAAATTGTCGGGGTAGGTCTCGAAATAGCTGGAAAGGTAGCGCGCGTTGCCGGGATCGTTCCAGAAGCGCAGCGGCATCGAGGGCAGCGGCTCGGTGCAGACGAGCTCGCCGACCTCGTCGATCACCGCGCGGCCCTGCTCGTCGAACGCTTCCACCGCGCAGCCGAGCAGGCGGCATTGCATGATCCCCGGCGTCTGCGGCAATTCGCGATTGCCGCCGATGAAGGCGCCGGCGAAGTCGGTGCCGCCGGAAATATTGGCCCACCACATATCGGCCTGCGCGGCGTTGCCGTTGTGCTTCGCAAGCGCGGCGAAGCGCTCGTTGAACCAGGCCTGGGTGTCGGCGCTGAGCGGCGAGCCGGTCGAGCCGAGCGTGCGCAGGCCCGAGAGATCGCCGACGGCAGCAAGATCGATCTCCGCCTTGGTGCAATTGGCAAAGAACGCCGCGCCGGCGCCGAAGAAGGTGGCCTTGGCGTCGGCGACGAAGCGCCACAGCGTGGTCCAGTCCGGCTTGTCCTTGGTGCCGCCGGGACTGCCGTCGAAAATGCAGCAGGTCGTGCCGTTGAGCAGGCCGTTGGCCTGGCAATTCCACATGATCCAGCCGGTCGAGGAGTACCAGTGGAAGCGTTCGCCGAACGAGTTTGGCTGATAGCTGCAGCCGATATCGTTGTGCAGCGTCGAGAGCGGCAGCGCCACCACGATGATGCCGCCATGGCTGTGCAGGATCGGCTTCGGCAATCCGGTGGTGCCTGAGGAATAGACGATCCAGAGCGGATGATCGAACGGCAGCCATTCCGGCTCGAAGGCGTCGATCGCCGCGCTCCGGCCCGCGAGGATCGATGACAATCGCGTCTCGGACGGCGCGGCGTCGCTGTGCAGGATGACATGCTGCACGGTCGGCAGCGCGCGCCGCAATTCCTCGATCACACCTTGCCGATCGTGGCGGCGGCCGGCATAGGTCACGGCGTCGCAGGCGATCAGCACCTTCGGCTCGATCTGCTTGAAGCGATCGATCACCGCGGGCGCCGCCATGTCGGGCGCGCAGACGCTCCAGACCGCGCCCAGGCTCGCGGTCGCGAGGAACGCGATGATCGTCTCGGGAATGTTCGGCAAGTAGGCGGCGACCCGGTCGCCGGCGCGCACGCCGTTAGCCTTCAGATGCAGCGCCAGCGCGGCCGATTTGCGCTGCAGCTCGGGCCAGCTCGTCTCCGAGAGCTTGCCGTCCTCGCCGCTCGAGATCAGGGCCGGCAGGCCTGCGGCATGCGCCGGCGCGACATGGCGGAAGACCTGGCGCGCGTAGTTCACCGAAGCGCCGGGAAACCACACCGCGCCCGGCATCTTGCGCTCGGCCAGCACCGCCGAATGCGGCGTCGGCGAGCGCAGGTCGAAATAATCCCACACGCTCTGCCAGAAGCCGTCGATATCGGTGACCGACCAGCGCCGCATCGCCTCGAAATCCGCAAACTCAAGGCCGCGCGTCTGCTTCAGCCACTGGCGGTAAAGGGCCATTTGCGGGACGTAAGCTGCTGTCATGGGCGTTTCCGAAAGTCCTTGTGTCGTGGCGGCGAGCGAGGCCCGCCGGCGTGTCTTAACATAGTGATGCGAGCACGGGGAACGCAGTCGAACTGCTGCCTGCGTCATATTCTTACCGCCGCCGCAGCGTGCTATTCCATCGGGCACGGCTGATTCCATGCGGCAACCGAATCGAGCGGCCATGTCCGTCGGCGAACTCTTCATCCTCGGCTTCCACGGCAAGGTCGTTCCGCCTTGGCTGAAGGAATTTGCCGCGCAATTCGGGCTCGGCGGGGTGATCCTGTTCGACTATTCCTGCCAGACCCGGCAATACGACAACAACATCGCCTCGCCCGCGCAGGTGCAGTCGCTTTGCGCCGAGATCGCGGTGCTGCCGTCGCGGCCGCTGGTCTTCATCGACCAGGAGGGCGGCCTGGTGCGCCGGCTCAAGGACACCTGCGGTTTTCAGCCGCTGCCGAGCGCGAAGGAGTTCAATCTGCTCGCGCGCGCGGAAAAGCAGACGGTGCTGGCCGCAAGCTACGGCGAGTTGCACCGGCTCGGCATCCGCTACAATTTCGCGCCTGTCATCGACGTCGACTACAATCCCGACAATCCCAACATCGGCAAGATGAAGCGGTCCTATTCGCCCGATATCGGTGAGGTCGAGGCCAATGCCCGGCTGGTCGACGCTGCGGCGCGGCAGGCGGGAGTAGGCCTCTGCCTGAAGCATTTTCCGGGCATCGGCGGTGCAAGCGTCGATTCGCACCTGGAGTTCATGGACATTTCCGATGCGCTGCGTCCCGAGCAGGAGGAACTGTTCTACGCGTTGGCGCCGCGCACCTATGGCGATGCGGTACTGGTCAGCCACGCCATTGTCCGGCAGTGGGACGCGCAGCATCCGATGACATTGTCATCGGCCGGGCTCGGCCGGCTTCGCCGTCGCCTGCCCGAGACGCTGCTGATCACCGACGACATGCAGATGCAGGGGCTGCAGAAGGCGCTCGGCACAAGCGCGGCCAGCCTGCAGTCGATCGCCGCCGGCATGGACATGATCTGCATCGGCAACAATCTGTTCGACCAGGAGCAGGAGATGGCCGGCATCGCCGCGGCGGTCGCGGGTGCGGTGCAGGATGGATCACTCGATCAGGTCGCGGTGCGGCGATCCATTGCGCGCGTGCAAAAGCGCAAGGCGCTGTTCGCCTGACGGCGTTGAACCAAATTTTGCGTCGGGCGACCACAAGCTGTGGAACCAAATTTCATTGCCGCGATTTAACAATGACGCTCATCGGGGCTGACAACCATGAAGATGCTCAAGCGTCTCTTCCGATTGACCTGGCTACGCCGTGTCGCACGCAACCCAGCCGATTTTCCGCCCGCCTCCATAGATCCTGACGAATTCAGCCGCCTGCTTTGCAGCGGGCGCGCCGAGGATTTGCGGACGCTGGCAAAGCGATTGAGCCAGCGCTCGCGGGCCCACGCATAGGCGGTGGATCGGATCCAATCGCTAGCCCGGTCTTCGGCCAAAACCGGCAACTCCGGCGCGCAGCCGTGACTCCCGGCAGGGTCTCGATGCGACCAGCTACTGCTTTGCTTTTTCGTGATTGCCGATCCCGACCGCCTTGTAGTCGTAGGTCGGGTAGAACTCGGTGTGGTAGGCGCCCCAGGCGCTGTTCTCGATGACGCGGTTGACCTCGCGCAGCCGCGATGCCGGCAACCGCAGCGTCACCACCTGGCCGATTCCCATCATCACGTACCAGCTGACGACCTCGACACCCTCGGGCGGAAACGCCTTGTAGAAGCCCTGCCGCTCAAGCTGGGCATTGAGCTCACCGAGCGGTCGCGACTGATCATGCTTGAAGAAGATGGTGAGCATGACCGCGTTGTCGGGCGTCGGCGCGGCACTGCTGGTCGGCTCGGTCTGCGCATGCGCGCCGGCGCCAAGCAGCAGTGCCGCGGCGAGCGCCGCAATCGTCATCCAGGAAATCCAGGATCCGTTCCGCCCTCGCTTCATGGCCGCGCCCTTATTGCTGATCGAGAGGCGGTGATCATCGCGACGCCCGTCGGGGCTGTAAATTGACATTCGCCTGATCCGATCCCTGCCCGATGCGCACCCTGCTCGGTTGATGTGAACCGTCTCATAGGTGCGGGCGCCCGCGTGCGGTATGCCGACGCCATCCCGATGCTCGAGAGGGATGATCGATGACGACCCGGCGAATGGCGTATTGGTGGTTCAGGTTCGTTCTTTCGGGGCGGTTCCTGCAGAAATTTCTTCGGCTCCGGCGCCCCTGAGGCGATGCCGGCCGTGAAGTCCTGCCATGTTCAACCCGGAACCAACGAGCCGGGAAACGCCGGCCGAACCGTTGAGGTCGGGCCGCGAATCCCGCCGGCGACGACCTCGCCACCCGTCCCGTAAGAATACTGTAATTCGACTCAAATATGCGAGATTCGTTGCCAAATCAGCGGTAATCTGCGCCTGCTTGGCAGGTCGGGGCCCAAGGTCACAGTTGCGTCACCCGTAGTTTTACGGAGTCCCGTGTTAACGCGGCCACAAGTTCACCTTTGGTAAACCATACTTATGACGCAACATGACAACCGAGCCGAGGCGCGCCTTCCGGCATGGATGGGTGGAACCGCGACGCTCGAGCCGCAGCCGCTTGAGACTCAGGAACCCGCAACGCCGCGGCCGCAGGCGGACGCCGGTGCCGCAATCGTCCGGCAGTTCAATGGGCCGGTGACGGCGCTGCTGCTCTATATGAACGAGCTGAAACAGCACAGTCAGCAATTCGCGCACGCGCCCGGCAATGGTGTCTATCTGCGGCAGGTGATCGAGAACGCGCTCGAGCAGACCGAGCGCGTGTCCGCGATGCTGAAGCAGATTTCCGACCTCTATCCCAATGCCGTCCCGGCCGCGGAACTCAAGCCGCCGGGCGACGACAAGCCGGCAGGCTCCCGGTCGCCGGATGTCATGTTCGCGCCGGAAGCCGGCCGCAAGCCGTTGACCAAGCGCGAGCGTGAAGTGCTCAGCCTGATCAGCGACGGCTATTCCAACAAGCAGGGCGCGCTGCGGATGAACATCAGCCCGCGCACCTTCGAGAGCCACCGCGCCGAGGCGATGCGCAAGCTCGGCGCGCGCAACACCGCCGACCTCGTCCGCAAGGCCCTGTTGCATTCCGCATAGAGCGTTTTCAAGCGAACTGGTTCGCGTAAAGAAGACGCGTCAAAACTGAAATCCGGAGCCGCGTCCCGATTCCATCGAAACGCTCTGAGCGACGTTCGGTTCGCTAGAACCCGGTTCTCAGAAGCCGTCTTCCGCGGCGAAGCACAGGCGCGGCGCGAGCCGCGCGGCCGGCGCGGATGCCTTCGGTTCATCCGGAACGATCGTGACCAGCCACGCCGCCGTCGCGCCAGACTTGCTTTCGACGATCGCGCGCACGCGTCCCGTGACGGTCGCGCCGGCCGACCGTACGGTGGCGGTCCGGCCGTTGAACTGGGCCATGCGGAAGCGCCGCGCTTCTTTCCGATCGGTCGTCTGGTACGTGAACATCGGCTCCCCCGTGCGTCCACGTGAATGTGGGGAAACAGCGTTATCCGACGGTGAAAATCGCACGCCGTAGAAGTACGGCTTGCACAGCGGTCGGAGCGCTTTCGGGCGAAGCGGGTGCCGGGTCGCATGACGACAACGCGGCAAGATAAAAAGCTCTAGCGGCCGACTTCCTGACAACTCAGCAGTCCCGCATATTGCGCCTTGACCGCGGCGTAGCATTCGCACGCCGTCTTGATCAGCCCATCCGCGTTGGTGATCTCGATGTGTCCGCGGCTGTAGTGGATGAAATTGGCCTGTTGCAGCGTATGCGCGACCAGCGACACGCTGTTGCGGCGCGCGCCGATCATCTGCGCCATCGCCTCCTGCGTCAGGACGATCTTGTTGCTGCCGGAGAGATCGCGCGTGTGCAGCAGGCATCGCGCCAGCCGTGACTCCACGGTGTGCGCGGCGTTGCAGCCGGCCGTTTGCTGGATCTGGGCGTAGACGGCGAGCCCGTGCCGGATCAATCTCGCGCGAAGCGTCGGGCTCTGGCCGGCAGCTGCGCGCAACGGCTCGAGTTCCACGGTCGAGGCGACGCCGGGCACCAGCACCGTGGCGTTGTTGAGGACAGGCCCTTCGACGAGCGGGGCGAATGCGCCATAGATGCTGTCGCGGCCGACCATCGCGACCTGCACGCGCTCGCCTCTTGCCAGCTTGACCACCAGCGAGATCACGCCCTTGTGCGGCATGTATGTCCTCTTGAGCATCTCGTCGGTCTCGACCAGGACCGAGTCGGCCGCGAGGTCGACCGTCCGCAGATGCGGCCGAATCAATTCGAAATCGCTCGCCGAGAGCGACGCCAGGAATCCGTTGGGTGATCGCGGAACCGTTTCCAAAGCAACCTCCAGCCTGCCGGCAAAGCTTGTCTCTGGGCCCAGGGCTGACGCGTGCAGCTTGACGTCGTTGCAACCTATTCTGGCACGTCAGGGTTCCAATGGAAACATGTCTTGGTTCCAATAGGAATAGACCTATCGCCGCACATTCGGGTTGTGTGGTCGGTCACAGTTGGGGCTGGGCGGCGCGCGGTCAGTCTTCCGGCCCGATCAATTGTTCGGCGTGCGCCTTGACCGTCGTATAGCATTCACACGCCGCCTTCCGCAGCCCGTCGATATCGGTGATCTCGATATGACCGCGGCTGTAACGCAGGATGCCGGCCTGCTGAAACCCATGCGCGACAATCGAAACCGCATTGCGCCGGACGCCGATCATCTGCGCCAGCATCTCCTGGGTTAGCGGCAACGCCTCGCTGCCGCACAGATCGCGCGCGCGCAGCAGCCATCGTGACAGCCGTGCCTCCACCGGATGGGAAACGTTGCAGGCGACGGATTGTTGCGTCTGCGCCATCAGCGCCTGCTCATAGAGCGCAACCAGGGTCCGGAAATCCGCGCTGCGATTTGCTGCCTCGCGGAAATCCTCCGCCCGCATCATCGAGGCCGAGCCTGGCACCACGACAATCGCGTCGGCAAGCGGCGGCCGCTCGTGCAGGGCGGCAGACGCGCCCACGATGCCATCGCGACCGACGGTTGCAATTTCGACAGATTGCCCGTCGGACAGATTGATCATCATCGAGACCACGCCGCTATGCGGAAAATAAACCCGCTGCACCGGCGCGCCGGCATCGGCGAGCGCCGTTTCCTTGGTCAGGTCGACGGTTTCCAGAAGGGGATGGAGTTGCGCGTACTCCGTGGGGGGAAGTGCTTGCAACAGACGATTGGGCGGACGCGATACCGCGGACATTGCTGCTCCTGCCGAGGGCGGGAGCACTACGGTCTCGCATCACCTACTCTTGGCGTGTGGAAGGACTGCGAACATAGCTTGCCTGTCCAATTGCACAAGGGTTGTGGTGTCGAAACTATACCCTCTAGAGGGCAGACGGCGCGGCCGCCGCCGGCGCCGGTGATCGACGTCGATCCGCGCGGCGCGAGATACGAGCGCGACTTTGTCTCTCATTTGTTGATTTCCATTAACTCTGTTCCTCGCCGGACTTGGCATCGTGGTGGCTTGCAACGCCGGCTATCGACGCGCCGGGCCGGCCGCGCCGGGATGTCGCAAGTCCTGCACATGCGCAGGAAATTCAGGGCCATGACGTCGGTCCGGCGCCGACCGCGCGCTGCCGGGGCCAGCCATCGCGCCGGCCGCCCGTCGAATCACCGGCAAGGCCGTCCTGGGTATTTGTACGGACCAGCCCTTTAACGAACGGGTAGCGCCGACGGACCAGTGTGGCGTGGGTCGCCGTGCGAAATTTACGGCGTCGCGTCAATCGTGTTCATCCAGAAGGGTATCCAGTATGTCCGGCATCGTTCTTTCGGCATCGGTCCGTCAAAATCTGCTTTCGCTGCAGTCGACCGCTGACCTGCTCGCCACCACGCAGAACCGCTTGTCCACCGGCAAGAAGGTCAACACTGCGCTCGACAATCCGACCAACTTCTTCACGGCGCAGTCGCTCGACAACCGCGCCAGCGACATCAACAACCTGCTGGACGGCATCGGCAACGGCGTGCAGGTACTGCAGGCCGCCAACACCGGCATCACCTCGCTGCAGAAGCTCGTCGACAGCGCCAAGTCGGTCGCCAACCAGGCCCTGCAGGCTGCGGTCGGCTATTCCGCGAAGTCGTCGGTGACGACCGCCGCGATCCCCGGCGCGACCGCCGACAACCTTCTCGGCACCGCGACCCCGACCAATGCGACCCTCACCAGCACCGCCGCCTATACCGGCATCGACCTCACCGCGGCCGGCGCGAACCTGACGTTCCAGATCAACAGCCAGACTGTGACCTTGAACTCGGGCACGAACTACTCCGCCACCCAGGTTCGCGACGCCATCAACACGCAGGTCGGCGCCAGCGCCAAGGTCGCCGCCTCGATCGACGGCACCGGCAAGCTGGTCCTGACCAGCACCAACACCGCCGGCGCCGCGGACTCGCTCACGGTCGGTACGTTCAGCTCGGGCGACGCGACACAGCTCGGCCTCCCGGCCGGTGCGACGGCGACCGCAAACGGCACGGCCGGCGCGAGCGCGCTGGACACCCTCACGCTGACCATCGGCGCGACCGGCAACGGCACTGCGACCAACATCACCTTCGGCACCGGTGCCGGCAAGGTGAAGTCCCTCAACGACCTGAACGCCGCGCTGGCGGCCAACAACCTGCAGGCCTCGCTCAGTGCGGCCGGTGCGCTCACCATCAGCACCACCAACGATGCCGCTTCGGCGACCATCGGCACGATCGGCGGCACGGCGGCCGGCGCCGGCAAGCTGTTCAACGGCCTCACGGGCAGCGCTCCGGTGCAGGACCCGACTGCGTTGGCGAACCGCGCCAACCTGGTCAACCAGTACAACAACATCCTGGACCAGATCACCACGACCGCCCAGGACGCGTCGTACAACGGCATCAACCTGCTCAATGGCGATCAGCTCAAGCTGACCTTCAACGAGACGGGCTCCTCGACGCTGAAGATCCAGGGCGTGACCTTCGACGCCACCGGCCTCAACCTCACCAAGCTGACCGCCGGCACGGACTTCGTGGACAACGCTTCGGCCAACGCCACGCTGAAGACGCTGAACAACGCGAGCGGCCTGCTGCGCACCCAGGCTTCGACCCTCGGTTCGAACCTGTCGATCGTGCAGATCCGCCAGGACTTCTCGAAGAACCTGATCAACGTGCTGCAGACCGGCTCGTCCAACCTGACGCTGGCCGACACCAACGAGGAAGCGGCCAACAGCCAGGCGCTGTCGACCCGCCAGTCGATCGCGGTGTCCGCGCTGGCGCTGGCCAACCAGTCGCAGCAGAGCGTGCTGCAGCTGCTCCGCTAAGCGTAGCCGCGACAGACATCGACTATCGAGGCGGCGGAGGAAACTCCGCCGCCTTTTCTTTGGCTGCGCTTAGCCATCCCGCCCGGTTCAACCAATGAGCGATCGCGTTCGGATGCAAGCGATCGGCATGTCGCGAACGTTTCGCAAGACTTAGCGGTCCTCGATTCCAATTAGTTCAAATTGCGATGACTGGTGGAACGGGCTCTTTCCCGTCCGGGTGGTAAGGCCTGTCCTCGTGAGACCGGCCGTGATGTCGTGATGCGTCGTCGAACTGCAGAAGGGCTTCATCGTCCGTATTTGCACGGACGGCAAAATTAACGTCGCCGTGAAGCCGGCCCAGTTATCGATGCAAGGCGAGTGTTCCGTAGCACCTTGAGGGGACCTATCCATGGACGATCTGTTGCGCGAGTTCCTGACGGAGAGCAGCGAGAGCCTGGATACGGTCGACAACCAGCTGGTGCAGTTCGAGCAGGATCCGAACAACGCGAAGATCCTGGATAACATCTTCCGGCTAGTGCACACCATCAAGGGCACCTGCGGCTTCCTCGGGCTGCCGCGGCTCGAGGCGCTGGCGCATGCCGGCGAGACCTTGATGGGCAAATTCCGCGACGGCATGCCGGTGAAGGCGGAAGCCGTGACGCTGATCCTGTCCTCGATCGACCGCATCAAGGAGATCCTTGCAGGGCTCGAGGCGACCGAGGCCGAGCCTGAAGGCAACGACCGCGATCTGATCGATCAGCTCGAGGCCATGGTCGAGCACGGCATGGCGGCGATGGCAGTTGCTGCTGAAGAAGACGTGCCGGTCGTCGAAGCCCCGTCCGTGCAGGCGGCAATGACCGATGGCACGCTGGTGGTGCAGACGCTGGAGCGTCCGCTGCGTCCGGGCGAGGTCTCGCTCGACGAGCTCGAGCGCGCCTTCCGCGAGACCGAGACCGAAGTCGCCGCACCGGCGCCGGTCGTGAAGCCTGCCGCTGCGGCTCCCGCCGCCGAGCCGGCTGAGGCTGCAAAGAAGCCGGCCCGCAAGGCCGCCGGTGAGGACGTTCAGGAAGGCGACAAGATCGCCAACCAGTCGATCCGGGTCAATGTCGACACCCTCGAACACCTCATGACCATGGTCTCCGAGCTGGTCCTGACCCGCAACCAGCTGCTGGAGATCTCCCGCCGCAACGAGGACACCGAGTTCAAGGTGCCCTTGCAGCGGCTCTCCAACGTCACCGCCGAGCTGCAGGAAGGCGTCATGAAGACGCGCATGCAGCCGATCGGCAATGCCTGGCAGAAGCTGCCGCGCATCGTCCGCGACCTCTCCGGCGAACTCGGCAAGCAGATCGAGCTCGAGATGCACGGCGCCGACACCGAGCTCGACCGCCAGGTGCTCGACCTGATCAAGGATCCGTTGACGCACATGGTGCGCAACTCCGCCGATCATGGGCTCGAGACCACCGCCGAGCGGGTCGCCGCCGGCAAGGGAGAACAGGGCACCATTCGCCTGTCCGCCTATCACGAGGGCGGCCACATCATCATCTGCATTGCCGACAATGGCCGCGGGCTCAACACCGAGCGGATCAAGGCCAAGGCGCTCCAGAACGGTCTCGTCACCGAGGCCGAGCTGGAGAAGATGACCGAGGCCCAGATCCACAAGTTCATCTTCGCGCCGGGCTTCTCGACCGCCGCCCAGGTCACCTCGGTGTCGGGCCGCGGCGTCGGCATGGACGTGGTGCGCACCAATATCGACCAGATCGGCGGCACCATCGACATCAAGAGCGTGGCCGGCGAGGGTGCTTCCGTCACCATCAAGATCCCGCTGACCCTTGCGATCGTCTCCGCCCTGATCGTGGAAGCCGGCGGCGACCGCTTTGCGATTCCCCAATTGTCTGTCGTCGAGCTGGTGCGCGCCCGCGCCAACTCCGAGCACCGCATCGAGCGCATCAAGGACACCGCGGTCTTGCGCCTGCGCAACAAGCTGCTGCCGCTGATCCACCTCAAGAAGCTGCTCAAGATCGACGACGGCGCGACCACAACCGACGCCGAGAACGGCTTCATCGTGGTCACTCAAGTGGGCAGCCAGACCTTCGGCATCGTGGTCGACGGCGTGTTCCACACCGAGGAGATCGTGGTCAAGCCGATGTCCACAAAACTGCGGCACATCGACATGTTCTCCGGCAACACCATTTTGGGCGATGGCGCCGTGATCATGATCATCGACCCCAACGGCATCGCAAAAGCGCTGGGCGCGTCCGGCTCCTCGGCCCATGACCTGGCCGACGACAATGCGAACGCCCATGCGGCGAGCGGCGAGCAGCTGACCTCGCTGCTGGTGTTCCGCGCCGGCTCCGCGCAGCCCAAGGCGGTGCCGCTCGGCCTCGTCACCCGGCTGGAGGAGATCGCAACCGACAAGATCGAGCTCTCGAACGGCCGCTACATGGTGCAGTACCGCGAGCAGCTGATGCCGCTGGTGCAGATGGCCGGGGTCGAGGTGCAGTCGCAGGGTTCGCAGCCGATCCTGGTGTTCGCTGACGACGGCCGCTCGATGGGGCTCGTGGTCGACGAGATCATCGACATCGTCGAGGAGCGGCTCAACATCGAGGTCGCGGGTTCGCAGGACGGCATTCTGGGCTCGGCCGTGATCAAGGGCCAGGCCACCGAGGTGATCGACGTCGGCCACTTCCTGCCGATGGCGTTCGCCGACTGGTTCTCGCGCAAGGAGATGCGCCCGTCGGCCTCGGCGCAGTCGGTGCTGCTGGTCGATGACTCAGCGTTCTTCCGCAACATGCTGGCGCCGGTCTTGAAGGCCGCCGGCTACAAGGTCAGGACCGCGGGCGGCGCGCAGGAAGGGCTCGCCGCGCTGCGTTCGGGACAGGCCTTCGACGTCGTGCTGACCGACATCGAGATGCCCGAGATGAACGGCTTCGAGTTCGCCGAGAACATCCGAAGCGACCACAATCTGATCGGGCTGCCGATCATCGCGCTGTCGGCGATGGTGTCGCCGGCGGCGATCGAGCGCGGCCGGCAGGCCGGCTTCCACGACTATGTCGCCAAGTTTGACCGTCCCGGGCTGATCGCGGCGCTGAAAGAGCAGACCGCCGAACTGCGCCGGGCGGCATGACACGGGATAAGGACAAGGATTGATGACCAGCAAGACCGAGACAAGCGAAGGCGCGATGGCCGAATACGTCACCGCCGTGATCGGCGGGCAGCTGTTCGGCCTGCCGATCTCGCGGGTGCAGGACGTGTTCATGCCGGAGCGGCTGACGCGGGTGCCGCTGGCCTCCAGCGAGATCGCCGGCGTGCTCAATCTGCGCGGCCGGATCGTCACCGTGGTCGACATGCGCGCCCGGCTCGGGCTGCCGAAGGCCGATGACGGCCAGCTGCCGATGGCGGTCGGCGTCGACCAGCGCGGCGAATCCTATGGCCTGCTGATCGACCAGATCGGCGAGGTGCTGCGGCTGCCCGACGACAGCCGCGAGGACAACCCGGTCAACCTCGATCCCCGCATGGCCAAGCTCGCCGGCGGCGTCCACCGCCTCGACGGCCAGCTCATGGTCGTCCTCGACGTCGATCGCGTGCTCGAACTGGTGCCCAAAACAGCTGCTGCAGCGTAACACTCCACCGCGGAGACGGTGGATTCCACAAGGAGGCCAACACATGAAGACATGTCTCGTCGTCGACGATTCCGGCGTGGTGCGAAAGATCGCGCGCCGCATCCTCGAAGGAATGGAGTTCACCGTCATCGAGGCCGAGGACGGCGCGGTCGCGCTCGAGGCCTGCAAGCGCGCGCTGCCGGATGCGGTCCTGCTCGACTGGAACATGCCCGTGATGGACGGCTTCGAATTCCTCGTGCAGCTCCGTCGCATGCCCGGCGGCGATCAGCCCAAGGTCGTGTTCTGCACCACCGAGAACGGCATCGACCACATCTCGCGGGCGCTGCATGCCGGCGCCAACGAATACATCATGAAGCCGTTCGACAAGGACATCGTGATCGCGAAATTCCAGGAAGTGGGTCTGCTGGCGCTCGACGCGTCGGCCGAAGCCTGACACCCAGTTTCACCATTCAGTCCCTTGTGAGGCTCCCGTGACGCCCCCCGACTACGAGTATCTGCGTAAGCTCCTGAAGGACCAGTCCGGTCTCGATCTGTCCGCGGACAAGCAATATCTGATCGAGAGCCGCCTGCTGCCGCTGGCGCGCAAAAGCGGCCTGTCCGGCATCCCCGACCTGGTCGCCAAGATCAAGGCGGGCTCGTCCACGCACACCGTCCAGGTGGTCGAGGCCATGACCACCAACGAGACGTTCTTCTTCCGCGACAAGGTGCCGTTCGAGCACTTCCGCGACACCATCATGCCGGAGATGCTGAAGGCACGCGCCACGCGCCGTAGCGTCCGGATCTGGTGCGCCGCCGGCTCGACCGGCCAGGAGCCCTATTCGCTGGCGATGTGCCTGAAGGAAATGGGCGCGGCGCTTGCCGGATGGCGCGTCGAGATCATCGCGACCGATCTGTCGCAGGAGGTGCTGGAGAAGTCGAAGGCCGGCATCTACAGCCAGTTCGAGGTGCAACGCGGACTGCCGATCCAGATGCTGGTCAAGTACTTCAAGCAGTCGGGTGAATTCTGGCAGGTCAATCCCGAGTTGCGCGCGATGGTCCAGCACCGCCAGCTCAATCTGCTGCACGATTTCTCCCAGCTCGGCTCGTTCGACGTGATCTTCTGCCGCAACGTGCTGATCTATTTCGATCAGGACACCAAGATCAATATCTTCAACCGTCTCGCCCGGTTGATGGAGGCCGACGGCTTCCTGGTGCTGGGCGCCGCCGAAACCGTGGTCGGCCTGACCGACACGTTCAAGCCGATTCCCGAGCGGCGCGGCCTGTACCGGCCGAGCGGGGTGCGGGGCGTGCTCGCCATGCCGAAGCCTGCCATGGCGGTCGGATATTGAGCAATGACCGAGGACGGCAAATCCATTGAGCGGGTCACCTTCAGCCGGGGTGTCGACGTCTGCATCATGGCCATCGACGGCACCTGGCGGCGTGACTGCCAGCTCAATGCCATCTCCGACACCGATGCCTCGCTGACCGTCGAAGGTTCCATTCAGGGGCTCAACCTGAAGGAGTTTTTCCTCCTGCTGTCCTCGACCGGACTTGCCTATCGCCGTTGCGAACTGGTCCGCGTCAACGGCACCGAAATGGACGTCAGCTTTCTCAAGGGCAAGCCGAGCAAACGGCGATCGTCCGCGGACGAAGAGCGGGCCAGGGCCTGACGTCAGGACGACCTGATCCGACCGGGCGGGCAAGGCCCGCGGCCAATCCGGACGATGCGTGGAACAGATCGTCGACTGATGGGTTGGGCGTCGTCGGGACAGTCGAGGTGATTGGGCCGAACCTGTCGTGGCGGCGGGTCAGTTCAGCAGACGCGCTGCTGCCCCGGAATCGCGCAGGCGGTCGAGCGCCGTGCCGAGGCCGGCATCGCATGCCTTCAGGGCGGTGGATGCAGTGAGGTAGCGCGGGGTAACGTCGTCGAGAACGACGGTGTCGGCGTCGGCCTGCCGCGCGGCCAGCAAGGCCTCTCGCGCAATCGCCGCTTCGATCAGCTGCAGGCTCGCCTGGACATGGCCAATCAGCGCGACCAAGTCCGTCACGATCAGACCGCAGGGATCATTGCCCTCGTCCAAGCGCGCCGCAACGCGGTCCGACGCTGCATTTTCCATGCATGTTTCTCCACTGCCCCCCCACTTTTAGGGAACGCGGTGCTACTTGTGCGTTAAGCGGACGTCCCGTACAAATACGGGTCCATTGATCGAGATGGTCGAGTTAGTTCTTGTGCGGTCAGGGCAGCACGTTTCACCACTAATGGACGATGCATATGGTTGAGAATGGCGCTCCGCGCGGGGAAATTTTTGTAGTCGACGACGATCCTGCCGTTCGCGAGACGCTTTCAGTGGTCCTGTCGACCGCTGGTTACAAGGTGATCTGCTTTGCGGACGGCGCGGCGCTGCTCGCGGTGGCGCGCAGCAGGACACCGGCCTGCATCCTGCTCGACGTGCATATTCCCGGCAAATCCGGCCTCGATATCCTGAGGGAGCTGCATGGCGAGGATTATCCGGCGCCGATCTTCATGATCTCCGGTCAGGGTGACATCGCGATGGCGGTCAGCGCCATCAAGAACGGCGCGCTCGACTTCATCGAGAAGCCGTTCCGCGGCAACGAGATCGTGAGCCGTCTTAACGAGGCGATCGACGCCTACACCAGGCGCCAGGCCGAGACCTCGGCGTCGCGGATCGCCGCGCTGCATTTCCCGGGTCGCGAGCCGCTGACCCGCCGCGAGCGCGAGGTGCTCGAGCAATTCACCGCGGGCGCCTCCAACAAGGAGGCCGGGCGCCACCTCGGCATCAGCCCGCGCACGATCGAGGATCACCGCGCCAACATCATGAAGAAGCTCGGCGCGCGCAACGCCGCCGATCTGGTCCGCATCGTGATGACGGCGCAGCAAAAGTAGGCCACGGCCGGTTTACGTTCCGATCGCCACATTGCGGAGCCTGTGCGGCGCACGTTGAGCGAACGGCACGTCTGCGCCGGGCGCGGGACGACACGTCAGAAAATCGAGTATATGCCTGACGCAGGGCAGGCGCGCCCGAACCGCGCGCGTGCGAGCAATGTCGAGACCCATGACATCGAGACAATGGCGATGACGAAGAAGAACAAGACCCCGGATCAATTGCGCAGCGCGCGCTGGTTTGCGCCCGACGATTTGCGCGCCTTCGGCCACAGATCGCGGGCGATGCAGATGGGTTACGCGCCGGAAGAGTGGCGCGACCGGCCGGTGATCGCGATCATCAACACCTGGTCGGATGCGCAGCCCTGCCACATGCATTTCAAGAGCCGGGTCGACGACGTCAAGCGCGGCGTGCTGATGGCCGGCGGCTTTCCGCTCGAGCTGCCGGCGCTGTCGCTGTCGGAATCGCTGTTGAAGCCGACCACGATGCTCTACCGCAACATGCTGGCGATGGATGCCGAGGAACTGCTGCGCGGCCATCCGGTCGACGGCGTGGTGCTGATGGGCGGCTGCGACAAGACCACGCCCGGCCTGCTGCTCGGGGCCACCAGCATGAACCTGCCGGCGATCTACCTGCCCGCCGGACCGATGCTGCGCGGCAACTGGAAGGGCCGCACCCTGGGCTCCGGCTCGGACGCCTGGAAATACTGGGACGAGCGCCGCGCCGGCAAGATCTCCGACAAGGACTGGGTCGACATGGAGGCCGGCATCGCCCGCAGCTACGGCACCTGCATGACCATGGGCACGGCCTCGACGATGACGGCGATCGCGGAAGCGATCGGCATGACGCTGCCGGGCGCCTCGTCGATCCCCGCGGCCGACGCCAACCACATCCGCATGAGCTCGGAGGCCGGCCGCCGCATCGTCGAGATGGTGTGGGAGGATCTGACCCCGCAGAAGATCCAGACCCGCAAGGCCTTCGAGAACGCGATCACGGTCGCGATGGCGATGGGCTGCTCGACCAACGCCATCATTCACCTCATCGCGCAGGCGCGCCGCGCCGGCCAGGACATTTCGCTCGACGATTTCGAGATCGCGAGCCGCAAGGTACCTGTGATTGCCAATGTGCGGCCGAGCGGCGACCTCTATCTGATGGAGGATTTCTTCTATGCCGGCGGGCTGCCCGGTCTGATGAACCGGATCAAGCCGCATCTGCATCTCGACTGCATCACCGTCACCGGCAGGACGCTCGGCGAGAACATCGATGGCGCCGAGGTGCACAATGACGACGTGATCCGCACCGTCGACAACCCGATCTACAAGGAAGGCGCGCTCGCGGTGTTGAAGGGCAATCTCGCGCCCGATGGCTGCGTCATCAAGCCAAGCGCCTGCGATCCGCGTTTCCTCAAGCACACCGGGCCTGCGTTGGTATTCGACGACTATCCGTCGATGAAGAAGGCGGTCGATGATCCCGATCTCGACGTCACGGCCGATCACGTGCTGATCCTGCGCAATGCCGGCCCGCAGGGCGGGCCGGGCATGCCGGAATGGGGCATGCTGCCGATCCCGACCAAGCTGGTGAAGCAGGGCGTGCGCGACATGGTGCGGCTGTCGGACGCGCGCATGAGCGGCACCAGCTACGGCGCCTGCATCCTGCACGTGTCGCCGGAATCCTATATCGGCGGCCCGCTGGCGCTGGTGCGAAACGGCGACCGCATCACGCTCGACGTCGCCGCGCGCACCATCAATCTCGATGTGCCGGAGGCAGAGCTGGCCAGGCGCCGCGCCGAATGGAAGCAGCCCGAGCAGCGCTTCGAGCGCGGCTATGGCTGGATGTTCTCGAAGCACATCAAGCAGGCCAATGAGGGCTGCGACTTCGATTTCCTCGAGTCCGGTTTTGGCAAGCCGGTCGGCGAGCCGTCGATTTATTAGTTCATCACACCGTCGTTCCGGGGCGCGAAGTGAACCCGGAACCTCGAGATTCCGGGTTCACGCTTCGCGTGCCCGGAATGACAGCCGGGGACAAAGCATCATGTCAAAACTCAACGACACCACCCGCAACAAGCTGAAATCTGTCTCCACCGCGACGGTCGCGACCGCGCTGTTCAAGCGCGGCTTGCGCATCCAGATGATCCAGGACGTTCATCCGCTCGGCCCGGATCAGCCGACCATGGTCGGCGAGGCCTTCACGCTGCGCTACATGCCGGCGCGCGAGGATCTGAACGGGATCGAGGTGTTCCGCGATCGCTCGCATCCGCAGCGCAAGGCGATCGAGGATTGCCCTGTGGGCGCGGTGCTGGTGATGGACAGCCGCAAGGATGCGCGCGCAGCGTCGGCCGGCGCTATCCTGGTGACGCGGCTGATGAAGCGTGGCTGCGCCGGCGTCGTCACCGACGGCGGCTTCCGGGATTCGGCCGAGATCGCGCGGCTCGGCTTCCCGGCCTTTCATCATCGTCCGAGCGCGCCGACCAACCTCACGCTGCATCAGGCGATCGAGATCAACGTGCCGATCGGCTGCGGCGATGCGCCGGTGTTTCCCGGCGACGTCATCCTCGGCGACAGCGACGGCGTCATCGTGATCCCGGCGCATCTCGCCGACGAGATCGCCGACGAGACCTTCGAGATGACCGCGTTCGAGGATTTCGTCACCGAGCAGGTCCAGAACGGCCGCGGCATCTTCGGGCTCTATCCTGCGACCGACGAACAGACGCTGAAGGATTTCGCGGCGTGGCGGAAGGCGAAGGGGCGGTAGCCACCACAACCACCGCCGTCGTCCGCTTGATAAGCGATCGCCATACATTCCACCGTCGTCCCGGCGAAGGCCGGGACCCATAGCCACAGGGAGGAGTTTGGCGAAGACCGGCAATGCCGTGGGACTGCGACTTCCTTGCTCGATGGATCACGCGGTATGGGTCCCGGCTTTCGCCGGGACGACGGTGGGGAGGGAGTGCGCAAGCCAACCGGCCCGTAGCCCGGATGGAGCGAAGCGCAATCCGGGGTTCTCGCAGCCGGCGCGATCGTTCCCGGATTTCGCTACGCTTCATCCGGGCTACGGTGCCCTATATCTCCGCTTTCTCCGCCATCCCGACCGCCCACAGCGCGAACGCGTAGACGATCGCGACCTCGTCGAGGCGGTTGAAGCGGCCGGAGGCGCCGCCGTGACCGGCGCCCATGTTGGTGCGCAGCAGCACCGGGCCGCCGCCGCGCATCGTGGCGCGCAGCCGCGCGATCCATTTCGCCGGCTCCCAATAGGTGACGCGCGGATCGGTGAGCCCGCCCATCGCCAGGATCGCCGGATAGTCCTTGGCCGCGACATTGTCGTAGGGCGAATAGGACAGGATGGTGCGGAAATCCTTCTCGCTCTCGATCGGATTGCCCCATTCCGGCCATTCCGGCGGCGTCAGCGGCAGCGTGTCGTCGAGCATGGTGCTGAGCACGTCGACGAACGGCACCTCGGCGACGATGCCGGCGAACAGCTCGCCGGCGCGGTTGGCGACCGCGCCCATCAGCATGCCGCCCGCCGAGCCGCCATGGCCGACGATGCGCTTCTCACCGGTATATTCCGCCTCGATCAGCGCCCGCCCGGCGGCGGCGAAATCGTCGAATGTGTTGGTCTTCTTCTCGCGCTTGCCGTCGAGATACCAGCCCCAGCCCTTGTCGGCGCCACCGCGGATATGCGCGATCGCATAGACAAAGCCGCGGTCGACCAGCGACAGCCGGTTGGCGGCAAACGAGGCCGGCATCGCCATGCCGTAGGAGCCGTAGCCATACAGCAAGAGCGGCGCCTTGCCGTCGCGGACAAAGTCCTTGCGATGCAGGATCGACACCGGCACCTGCGCGCCGTCATGCGAGGTCGCCATGATGCGGGTGGTGACGTAGTCGGCCGGGTTGTGGCCGGACGGGATCTCCTGGCGCTTGCGCAGCCGGCGCGTCCGCGTCGCCATGTCGTAGTCATAGACTTCCGACGGCGTCGTCATCGACGAATAAGCAAACCGCAGATTGGTGGTGTCGAACTCGTAGCCGCCCATGGTGTCGAGCGAATAGGCCGCCTCGTCGAAGGCGATCGCGTGCTCCTCGCCGCTGTTGAGGTCGCGGATGATGATCGCCGGCAGCGCGTTGGCGCGCTCCAGCCGCACCATGTGGCCGGCATAGAGCTCGACGTCGAGCACATAGACGCCTTCGCGATACGGGATCAGGTCGCGCCAGTTGCTGCGTTCGGACGCGGTGAGCGGCGCGGTGACGACCTTGAAGTCGATAGCGTCGTCGGCATTGGTCAGAATGAACAGCTCATCGCCGCGGTCGGCGATCGAATATTGCACGCCTTCCTCCCGTGCCGCGACCAACCGCGGCGGCGCATCGGGATTGGAGAGATCGATCAGCCGCTGTTCGGAGGTCTCATGGTCGCCGCCGGCAATCACGCAGAAGCGGCCGCTCGCGCTCTCGTGCAGGTGGGTGAACCAGCCGGAATCCTGCTCCTCATAGATCAGGATGTCGTCGGCCTGTTTGGTGCCGAGCTTGTGCCGCCACACCTGCATCGGCCGGTGATTGTCGTCGAGCTTGACGTAGAAGAAGCTCTTGGAATCCGCGGCCCACACCACGCCGCCGTCGGTCTCCTCGACGAGGTCGTCGAGATCGCCGCCGGTGGCCCAGTCGCGCACCCGGATCGAGAAATATTCGGAGCCCTTGGTGTCGGCGCTCCAGGCGTGCAGGCGGTGATCGTTGGAATGCCGACTGCCGCCGAACTTGAAATATTTGTGGTCCTTCGCCAGCGCGTCGCCGTCGAGCACGACATGGGCGTCGCCGCCGTCGCGCGGCGTGCGGCAGTACAGCTCGTGCTGGCCGCCCTCGCGGAACTTGCGGAAATAGGCGAACGGGCCGTCCGGCGACGGCACGCTGGAATCATCCTCCTTGATCCGCCCGCGCATCTCCTTGACCAGCCGCTTCTGCAACGCGTCGGTATGGCCGAGCAGGCTCTCGGTGTAGCCGTTCTCGGCTTCGAGATAGGTCCGGATGTCGGGATCGAGGATCGAGGGATCGCGCAGCACCTCCTGCCATTTCGGATCCTTGATCCACGCATAGTCGTCGGTCACCGTGATGCCGTGGGTGGTGAAGGAATGCGGCCGGCGCGGCGCGACGGGGGGCGATGTCTTGGTGGATTGGGTCACACGATCCTCATGGTGCGGGGTTCCGCTCTATATCGGGATGAATGTGGCGATTGCCAGATGGGCGGGTGATTGGACGTCCTCACTATCCTCGTCATTGCGAGCAGCGAAGCGACGATGCAATCCGTGGCTCCGCGTATGCGGACCGATGGATTGCTTCGCTTCGCTCGCAACGACCGTGGGGACAGAGCGAGCTACCCGTTCCGCAGCCTCGCCCCCGCATTCCCGCCGGACATCGGAATCCGGTTCACCGCCAGCACCACGGCGAAGGTGATCACCAGCATCGCGATGCCGAGCACCGCGATCGCGGCGAGGTCGCCGCCTTCGTTGAGGTCGTAGATCAGGACCGAGAGCACCTTGGTCTGCGAGGTGAACAGCACGATCGCCGCCGACAGTTCCCGCATCACGCCGATGAAGATGAAGCACCAGGTCGCGATCACGCCGGTGCGCAGCAAGGGGGCGGTGATCTGGCGCAGCGCCTGCAGCCGGGTCGCGCCGAGGATGCGGCTCGCCTCCTCGAGCTCGGGATGGATCGTCGCGAACGCCGCCTGCAATTGCTGGTAGGCCGAGGGCAAATTGATGGTGAGGAACGCCAGCAGCAGGATCCATAGCGTGCCATAGAGTACGAAGGGCGGCCGCGTGTAGCTCAGGAACAGGCCGACGCCGAGCACGATGCCGGGCACCGCGACCGGCGCAGTGGCGAGGAAGCCGAGCACGCGGTGGCCCGCGATCACCTTGCGCGTCGTGACATAGGCGATGACGAGCGCGAGGATGGTGCCGATCGTCGCGGTCGCGGTGCCCAGGATCACGGTGTTCTTGAGCGCGAGCTGGGTCGAAGACAGCTCGGTGAACACGAAGACGATGTTGTGCAGCGTCGCCGTCGACGGCGTCACCAGCGTGGTCGCGTTCGGCGAGAACGCGGCATTGAGCAGCGCGAGGTAAGGCAGGAATACCGGGTTGAGCAGCACCAGGAGGCAGAAGCCGAGCGCCGCCCAGCGCCAGCCGCGCAACTCGACCCGGCGCGGCGCGCCATATTTGCCGCCGATCACCGAATAGCCGCGGCGGCCGAGCAGCGCCTTCTGGCCCTGCAGCAGCAGGACGGTCAGCACCAGCAGCGGCACCGCGGCGGCGGCCGCGAGCTCGAGCTTAGGGGGATACTGGAACAGGCTCCAGATCTTGGTTGTCATGGTGTGGAAGCCGGCCGGTAGCGCCAGGATCGCCGGCGAGCCGAACAGCGTCATCGCCTGCAGGAACGCGATCAGGGCGCCCGCGACCAGCGCGGGCAGTGCGAGCGGGATCGTCACCCGCCGCGCGGTGGTCCAGGCATTGCCGCCGAGGATCGCGGAGGCGTCTTCCAACTCGCCCGGCATGGTGTCGAGCGCATTGGCCACCAGCACGAACACGAACGGGAACGTGTAGCAGGAGATCACGAAGATGATCCCGGTCATCGAATAGATGTTGAACAGCGGGTCGGCATCCTCGCCGGCGAACAGCCGGTAGAGCTGGTTCAACAGTCCCGAATTCGGCGCCGCCAGCAATTCCCAGGCGACCGCGCCGAGAAACGGCGGCGTCACGAACGAGGCCGTCACCAGCGCGCGGATGGTCTGCCGCCCCGGCATGTCGGTGCGCGACACCAGCCAGCTGATCGGCGCCGCGACGATGCAGCAGATCAGCGCCGACGTGGTCGCGATGATCGCGGTCGTCAGCAGCGGATCGAGGAAATCGGGATTGCTGAACAGCGTGACGAAGTTTTGCAGCGTCGGATGCCGGCCCTTGTCGGTGAAGGCGAACACCGCGAGCCACGACAACGGCAGCAGGATCAGCAGGATGAGCACCGCCGCGAACAGCCACAGTACGGGTCGGGTCCAGTCGATGCGCGGGCGGGAGGCCGGGGAGGTGGTTGTTGTTGTCATGTTGACCCGCGGTGAACTGTCTCAGCTCCCTCGCCCCGCTCTTGCGGGGTCGAGACAAGCGAAGCTTGCTCTTGGAGGGTTGGGGTGAGGGGCTGCTTCGGCGAGCACAGCGTGCGGAGAGTCCCCCTCACCCGCCGCGCATCTTGCGATGCGCGTCGGCCTCCCCCTGCGAGCGGGGCAAGGCAAGAAAGCGTGACGGCGACCTCCATCCTCACACCCGAAACAGTCGCGCATAGCGCGTCTTGATCTCTTCGGTCATCGCCTCCACCCCCGCCGGATCCTCTTTCATCAGCTTGATGTCGGAAAGCTTGCGCCGGCCGGCCTTCGGCTGCACCTGGGCGTGCAGCGAATATTGGCCGGTGAAGTCGACGAAGAATTGCTGGGTCTCGCGGGTGTGCAGCCAGGCCTGGAACAGCTTTGCGGCGTTCGGATGTGGCGCGCCGGCGAAGATGCCTGTGGGACCCGAGATCGTCGGCGTGCCTTCGGTCGGATAGACCGGCTCGACCGGTTGTCCGGCTTCCTTCAAGAGCACGATGCCATATTCATTGCCGTCGGCCATCACGGCGCGCTCGCCGAGCGAGAGCTTTTTCGGTGGATCCGTCGAGGACTGCACCTGCATCACGCGCTGTTTCGCGAGTTTCTCCAGATACGGCCAACCGAGCTCGCGCACGATCTGGAACGTGGTGGTCATGATCGTGCCGCTATAGGCGGGATGGCCCTTCACCATCTTGCCCACCCATTTCGGGTCGAGCAGATCGGCAAAGCTCTTCGGCGCGTCCTCCGCCTTCACCAGGTTGGTGTTGTAGGCAATCGACGACAGCCACAGCCGAGTGGTCACGGCCATGCCGTCGGGGTCGCGATAGTTGTCGGGAAAATGTTTCGCGACGTCTTCGGGCACGAACGGCATCAGCCAGCCGCTCTTCTTCCAGGGGATGAAATGCGAGGCATCGGCGCTGTTGACGACGTCGGCGGCGTGAATGTTGGAATCGAATTCCTGCGCCACGCGCTGGAACAGCCGCTCCGAGCCGGAACGTTCGATCTGCACGGTGATGCCGGGATAGGCGGTCTCGAACGCCTTGCCGAGCTTTTCGCCGACCGGCAGGTCCATCGACGAATAGAACACTAGCTTGCCTTCCTTGATCGCGGCCGCGACGAGATCGGGCGTGATCGCGACCGGCGCGGGTGCGGCCGCGCGTGCCGGTGACGCGAACACCGTGCCGACCGCAAGCGCCGCAGAGCCTTTCAGGACATCGCGTCTGGAAATCGGCTTCCGCATCGCGTCGCTCCGTTTCTTGTTGTTATCGGTTCAGCGCCCGGCAGCGCGCGGCCGGCAAGGTCAGCCAGACCTCGCTGCCTCTCTCGACCGCGGTTTCGGTCGGCGTGGTCACCCGCAGCGCCGTGCCGTCAGCAGTCTCCACCATGTAGTCGCGATTCATGCCGAGATAGACCTGCCGCGTCACGACGGCCTTCAGCGTATTTTGCTCCGCGGCGGGGGCTCGCGTCGCGAGCTGGATCTCATGCTGGCGGATCGCGACCGGCGCACTCTGGCCGGCCGTCAGCGTGGCGCCGACCACCTCGAGCGTAGCGCCAGCGAACTCCACGTGGTTCGCATCGCGCGCGGTGCCCTTGATCACATTGGCGGCGCCGATGAAGCGCGCGACGAATTCGGATTCCGGCCGCGCATAGATGTCCTCAGGCGCGCCGAGCTGGTCGATCTTGCCGGCATTCATCACCGCGATCAGGTCGGCGGTCGTCATCGCCTCGGACTGGTCGTGGGTGACATAGACCGTGGTGTAGCGATACTCGTCGTGCAGGCGGCGGATCTCGAACCGCATCTCCTCGCGCAGATTGGCGTCGAGATTCGACAGCGGCTCGTCGAGCAGCAGCGTCTCGGGGCCGACGATCAGCGCGCGCGCCAGCGCGACGCGCTGCTGCTGGCCGCCGGAAAGCTCGCCCGGATAGCGCTGCGCCAGTGGTTCCAGCTTGGTGGTCACCAGGATCGCGGCGAGCTTCTTGGCGATGGTGTCGCGATCCATTTTGCGCAAGCGCAGGCCGTAGACGATGTTCTCGGCCACCGTCATATGCGGCCACAGCGCGTAGCTCTGGAAGATCATCGACATGTTGCGCTGCTCGGGCGGCAGCGTGCGCGCCTTCGAAGACACCACGCGCTCGCCGACGCGGATTTCGCCGTCGGATGGTTCGAGGAACCCGGCGATCAGCCGCAGCGTCGTGGTCTTGCCGCAGCCGGACGGCCCAAGCAGGCAGACCAGCTGGCCATGATCGATCGTGAGCGAAACATCATCAACCGCGACAAACGATCCAAACCGCTTGACCAGGCCGCGCAATTCCACCGATGCCAAGCGGTCCCTCCATTTTGTTGTGTCGCAGGGATCCGTGCCCGGCTGTTGCCGGCAGTAAAGCGGAAAATGATGACGACGAAAAGTGCTCGTGCCTTAGCAATGCGTTGCATGCATTGCCTCCCGTCACCCTTGTGGGCGTATTATTCACAAGCGACGCCAAACATTCAGTGTCGTCCCGGCCTGGCGCGCAATTGCGCACGGGGGCCGGGACCCATAGCCACCGATGGTCATTGTTGTGCGCCGGTGGAACGACGAGGCTGCCCACAATATTCGCCACGGATTATGGGTCCCGGCTTTCGCCGGGACGACAGCGGAGCGTGCGGCCTCGTTCGTACCTCAGGATGACGGGTCGCTGCCTGCGCTCGGCCTACGCCTTCACGTTCTCGCCGAGCCACTGGATGGCGGCGTCGGCGCCGGCCTTGCCGTGCGGGATGTTCAGCGCTGTCAGCGCGACCTCGACGACGCCGAGGGTGCCGAGGATCATCGGGGCGTTGACGTGGCCCATATGCGCGATGCGGAAGGCCTGACCCTGCAAATCGCCGATGCCGGTGCCGAGCACCACGCCGCATTTCTCCTTGGCATAGCGCTGGATCGCGGCGGGATCCGCGCCCTTCACGGTCACCGTCGTCACGGTGTTGGAACGCTCGGCGGGCTCAGTGATGTTGAAGCCGAGCACCTGTCCTTCGCCCCAGACCGCGACCGCGCGGCGCACGGCTTCGCCGAGCAGCCGATGCCGCAGATGCGCATTCTCCAGGCCTTCGGCATGCAGCATGTTGATCGCCTCGCGCAAAGCGAACAAGAGATGCACCGGCGCGGTGCCGGCATATTTGCGGTAGTGCTCCGAGCCCTCGCGCTCGGTCCAGTCCCAATAGGGCGTGCGCAGATCGGCTTTCTTGTGGGCGTCCCAGGCGCGGTCATTGGCGGCGACGAAGCCGAGGCCGGGCGGCGTCATCAGGCCCTTCTGCGAGCCCGACATCGCGACGTCGACGTACCATTTGTCCATCTCAAACGGCATGCAGCCGAGCGAGGCCACGGTGTCGACCATGAACAATGCAGGATGGCCGGCGGCCTTGATCGCCTTGCCGATCGCCTCGATGTCGTTATAGGCGCCGGACGCGGTGTCGACCTGTACCACCAGGATCGCCTTGATCGTGTGCTCCTTGTCGCGCCGCAGCCGCTCCTCGACCTCGGCCGCGCGGATCGCGCGGCGCCAGTCGCCCTTCAGCACCTCGACCTCGGCGCCCATCGCGGCCGCAGCCTGGCCCCAGCCGATCGCGAAGCGCCCGCTCTCCAGCACTAGCACCTTGTCGCCGCGCGACAGCACGTTGGAGAGCGTCGCCTCCCAGGCGCCGTGGCCGTTGGAGATGTAGATGTAGGACTTGCCCTGGGTGGCGAACAGCCTTGAGAGGTCGCGCAGCAGGCTGTCAGTGAGTTCGACCATCTCGTTGGAGTAGATGTCGAGCGCCGGGCGGTGCATCGCCTGCAGCACCTGATCGGGCATCGTGGTGGGCCCGGGGATGGCCAGAAATTCCCGGCCCGCGCGAACGGTCATCGTCCTGTTCCTTTTGGATAAAGCGCGCAAATCATGCGTGTGAGGGGTCAGGCGCGGAGACTATTCCATCGCGGCTACGATTGCGAGCAGGACGAAGCAATCCAGCGTTTCCAAAACCGCGGGACACGATGCTATTTGCCGATCGATTCGACGACCGCGCGCCAGATCTGGTCCTTGAACTCGGTCGCGGCAGGGCTCGGGAGCTGCTCGACGGTGCCGTGGTTCTTGCGGCAGGCCTCGACCAGCCGCAGTACCCAGATTTCGCCGTCGGTGTAATAGGGATCGCCGCCGCCATTGCGACCGTTGAAGGTCGGGCCGATGCCGGTCACCTGATATTTCGCGGTGGCCATGCCGGCGGACTCGAGGTCGGTGGCGAGCAGCGCGCGTTCGGCGTCGAGGTCGGCCGCGATGTGATGGGTTACCGCGCCAGTGTAGTGGCTGACGCCGACGCTGCGGTCGAGCGTCGCGGCACCCAGCCACACCGGACGCTTCTCCTCGCCCTGATCGAGCACCTTCCAGAACCGCACATGATTGCGGCGGTCCGCGCTCGATCCGACCGGCCGCTCGAAGGCGAGATCCTCGCGGCGGTCGAGATAGAACAGGTTGCTCACCGGCGCATCCTTGTAGGGACGATCGAGCAGCACGCTGCCGACGATCTCGATCGAGGATTTCAGCGTGACCGGATCGGCCGGATACCAGCCGGCCTCGTGCATCGCGCAGACCACGTCCCTCTTGTCGCCGATCAGCCCGACATTCATCGGATCGCCGGGAATACCCTGCGCGGTGCGCGTCACCATCGGCAGATTGGCGAGGCCCTTCTGGTGCTCGTAATGCGTCCACAACGCCGGCAGCAGCAGATAGGCCGCGATCAGGTAGATCGCCAGAACGAGCAGCAATAGTATCTGCGCTTGCCGGAGGCGGCTGCGCCGGCGCGCGGAAGGAGGCTTGATCTCGACATCGGTCATGCCGTGGTCCTCACCCGCTTGCGGGGGAGGTCGGATTGCATCGAAGATGCAATCCGGGTGGGGACTTTCTCCTCATAAAGAGCGTCGCAAGCGGTGCCGATGAGGCTACAACCCAATCGCACTTCCGACTAGCGCCGCGTCTCGCGGCAGCCGGCGGCCTCGGCTTCCTCGACCGAGCAGAACCAGCGCGTGCCCTTGCTGATCTTCATTTCGATCTTGGCGTACCAGCGGCTGGTCCGCTGGTGAAAGATGCATTCACCGGAGCGGTTGACATTGCCCTTGATGGTGCAGTCGGGTGACGGCGCCACCGGGCCGGAGGCCGAGGCGAGCAGGATCGCGTTGGCGCCATCCGGCGGCTTCACCGCGCCGAGCACGGTGGTCTTCTTGTTGCGCACCCGCCAGTCCCACGGCGCGATGAAGGCGCCCTGCCACATCCCGGCTTTTGCCTCACGCGCGGCCTTCTCGTCGGCTTCGTAGTCATGCGAGGCGCGGGTGTAGGCCAGCGCCCAGCCGCTCGCGACCAGCCATTTCTGGATGTCCTCGCCGTCGACCTCGCAGCGCGCGATGGTGCGGCCGCGACGATCGACCGAGCGGGCGTGGCAGGTCCAGGTCTTGTTGCCGGCATGCTTGATCAGCTCGTCGCGCGCGGCGACGCCGCAGGTCCAGCGCTCGCCCTTGGTGTTGAGGCAGAGCTGGTCGGTCGACGGCGCGTCGATGCCTGCGAGCCGGATGCGGACGCTGCCGATCATGAGCTGGTCGCCGTCGCGGATCTTCGGCACGCCGGTGATGTCGGCGGCGACAGCCAGCGTCGGCAGCGAGAGCAGCAGGCCCGCGGTGAGCAGCGTCTTGAACATCGGCGTTCCCGGCCAGGTTCTTATCGTTCAAATGGCTTTTAGCGTGCAGAGGTCAGTGCCCAACGATTGTGCGGGCAATTGGGCAACCGTGCCAGTGCTGTTGCGTTTCCGCCAGTTTCAACTTCGCGTCATCCCGATGTCCGCGATCCTCCCCTGGAGGGGGAGGATCGGGTCGCATGAAGCGCAGCGCAATGCGAGCCGAGGTGGGGTGAAGGTCTGTCCACTTGAGCAGTGCCCGTGTTGAGAGATCACCCCACCCCGTATCGCATCTTGCTTCGCGCGATGCGATACGACCCTCCCCCTCCAGGGGAGGGTGAAGTCCCGCAGCCCGGATGAGTAGAGCGCAGCGTCATCGGGTATCAACGAGGCGTTGGTCTTTATCCGTAGCCCGGATGAAGCGAAGCGCAATCCGGGGAGGTGCGTCTGCGTCGGCAGCCCCCGGATTTCGCTGCGCTCCGTCCGGGCTACAACACCGCGGCCATTCGTCGCTTCGCCAGCGCCAGCGCCATCAGCACGAAGGCCGAGGTCACCTCCGGCCCGCCGACCAGGATGCGGGTCGGCGTCTTCATCTTATTCCACTCATAGGCCCGGTAGGGCCCCTTGCGGCCGCCCTCGCCGAGGCCCTGCACGATGCAGTGCAGCGCCGGCGTGAAGGTCGAGACTTCGGCGCCGAGATGCGCCAGCGCCATCAGCGCCAGCGCGGCGTCGAACGGGTTCATCTCGTGGGCGATCAGCTCGTGCGTGACATAGCCGAGCACGCGGGCGCGGATCAGCGCGAACACGTTGCCGGGATCGATGATGCGCTGCGCCGCCAGCGGCAGCGCGACGAAGGCGGCATAGCAGCGGCCGAAATAGGCCGAATAGAGCTCGGGCAGATAATAGATGTGCGAGCGCGGATTTTTGAACGCGCCGCTTTCGACCAGATTCTTCTGGAAAGCGATGATGCGTTGCACCGTCTCCAGCCGCTGCGGCGTCTCGATGATCTGCCAGCGGGCGAGGTTGCGGAACGAGACCTCGAGGATGTCGAGATTCAGCGTCGGATCGAGGTCGTTGCCATAGGGCCGCTCGCCGGCGAGATTGTCGATCCAGGTGACGACGCCGCCCTCGTAATCGATGTTGTCGTTAAGCGGCACGGTGACGCGCGGCTCGTTGGCGCCCGATCGCACCTGGTAGCCGCGGTAGAAGTCGAGCAGCGGCTGCTGCAGGATCGGATCGTCGGAGCCGGCCTGGGTCGCCGCCGAGAACGAGCACGCCGTGGTGTCGCAGTCCGGCACATAGATGCCGAAGCCGAGATCCTGCTTGATCTGCGCGAAGAAGCGCGAGAAGCGCGGATGCCGGCCCGGCGCCAGCGCGGTGATGACCTTCACCGTCGAGCCGTCATGCGACGGCACCTCCTCGGCGCTGGTCTTGAGGCAGAAATCCACCATGTCGGCGACCGCGCGCCGCGCGGTAGCAGCTTCATCCGGCGAGGCAAGCCCGGTCTCGACGAAGCCGAGCAGCGCCTCGGTGAAGAAGGCGTCGTAATAGGCCGAGCGGTGGCGGATCTGCACCGGCTCCCACATCGGCTCGGCGATGCCGCGCCAGGCCGGGTTGATCAGCGCGCGCGCCGGCGAATGCGCGATGAAGATCCGCGCCAGATTGAACAGCAAGGTCGAGTTCTTGTAGCCGCGCGCGTTCAGCCCGGTCAGCGCCATCAGCAGCTCGCGCCCGCCGACGTCGGGGTCGCCGATCAGGTTGAAGGCGGCGTAGGTCGGGATGAAGCCGTTCCTGCCGAACGAGCGCAACAGATGCGCGCCGGTCAGGCGGATCACGCGGTCGATCTCGGCGACCTCCGGCGGGCGGCTAGGTGCGGTCGCGGCGGGCGGGGCCGGGTGGTGCACGCCGATACCGTCCATCAATGCCGCGACGGGCGTGCCGATCGCGGCCCAGTCCGGCGTCGCGACGTCGCGCGCCGCGGTGAGCGCCGCGCGCAGGCCGGCAAGGCGGTCGGGATCGTCGAGCGCGGGCAGGCCGGTGCGGCGGAGCAGCGCGCGCAGCGGCGGATTGCCGAGCGCGGTCCGGTAGAATTTTCCGAGATGGGCATCGCCGCCGCGATAGGCCTGCAGCACGGGGTCGCAGACGTCGTACAGCGATGGGCCGTCCTTTCGGGCGGTCAGCGACCGGCACACCGCGCCTGCGATCTCGTGAAGGCCCAACAAGCTCAAAGAATCCCCTTTCCCGAGGACCGGTTAACGCCGCCGCCCGACGGTGTTTCCTGTCGCTCTGCCCCAAACCCGCAAGCCTTTGGAAAGCTACATGAATCGCTACAAAACACAAATGTGACTGAGGTCACGTAACGGGATTTTAACGGCGTCAATGGCCTCTGCCGGGCGGTGGCATGCGGCAATTCGGGTTGCCCCGGGCGGCCGTCCGGGTTAAAGGAGCGTTTGTTGCGGCGCCGCAAATTGAGTTCAATTCAACGGCACACACACCTCAACCCCATTAAACCTGAACGTCTTTGACGCGACTAACTGGCGCGATCTTCGCTTGAGCGCCATCGGGATAAGAATTGGGACTTAGGAACGCTATGGACCTTAGGCAGCTTCGCATTTCCCGCCGCACCATCGCCGTCTGCGTGGCGGTGGCCGGCACGGTGTCGCTGGCGATTGGCGCCCATGCCGCGCTCAACAAGCGCACCCTCGATGTCGTCAAGGGTGGCGACAAGGTCGCCGCCACCGAGCTGACCGGCAGCATTCCGGCAGGCACTTCCCGCCTCGCGCTGATCATCGGCAACGGCCACTACCCGGACGCCGCGGCGCCGCTGGCCCAGCCGATCAACGATGCCCGCACCCTGTCGTCGGCGCTGCGCCGCGAGGGCTTTGACGTCGACGTGGTCGAGGATGCGACCAAGGACGACATGTTCCGCGCGGTCGAGCGCATGAAGGCCAAGATTCGTCCCGACACCGTCGTGATGCTGTTCTTCGGCGGCTACGGCGTGCAGGTCGGCCGCGAGAGCTACATGATCCCGGTCGACGCCACGATCTGGAAGGAAGCCGACGTCAAGCGCACCGGCGTCAGCGTCGAGTCCGTGCTCGATGCGATGAAGGAGCGCGGCGCCAAGGCCAAGCTCGTCGTGCTCGACGCCTCGCGCCGCAATCCCTATGAGCGCCGCTTCCGCGCGTTCTCGCACGGTCTCGCCCCGATCAGCCCGCCGGAGAACACCATCGTGCTGAGCTCGGCGACGCCGGGCAAGGTCGCCGACGACTCTAAGGCGCCGAACAGCGTGCTGGTCTCCGAGCTGCTCAACAACCTCAACGCCCAGGCCGGCGCCGAAAGCGCCTTCAACAAGACCCGCGTCGCGATCTCGCGCGCGTCGGAAGGCGAGCAGGTGCCGAGCGTGTCGTCCTCGCTGCTGGAAGACATCAAGCTCGGCGGCTGAGGCTCGCCGTCCCCTCAATGTCGTCCTGGCGAAAGCCAGGACCCATAACCACGACCGGGTATTGTGGCTCCGCGCTGTGGCCCGAGCGCGATCCTATTCGCGCATTCGTGGTTATGGGTCCCGGGTCGCGCTTCGCTTGCCCGGGACGACACTGTGAATGTGGTGGCGCCTATTTCGCATCCGCGCTGGCGCCCACCGGCCGCACCGGATCGCCCTCGCGCAGCAGCGCGCCGGCGCGGGCGACGACGATGTCGCCTTCCTGGATGCCGTCGCGGATCTCGACCTGTCCGGCCGACATCAATCCGGTCTCGACCCGCCGCGTCTCGACGCGGCCGCCGCGCACCACCTGCACCACGGTGCCGGCGGTGGAATAGAGGATCGCGGTCAGCGGCACCGCGACGCCGGGTCGCGCTTCGCTTGCCCGGGACGACACTGTGAATGTGGTGGCGCCTATTTCGCATCCGCGCTGGCGCCCACCGGCCGCACCGGATCGCCCTCGCGCAGCAGCGCGCCGGCGCGGGCGACGACGATGTCGCCTTCCTGGATGCCGTCGCGGATCTCGACCTGTCCGGCCGACATCAATCCGGTCTCGACCCGCCGCGTCTCGACGCGGCCGCCGCGCACCACCTGCACCACGGTGCCGGCGGTGGAATAGAGGATCGCGGTCAGCGGCACCGCGACGCCGCAGCTCTGCCCGGTCTTGATCTGGGCGCGGCCAGACGAATTCACCAGCAGCCGCTTGTTGGCGCCAATGCCGATGAACACCTGGCCGAGCTGGCTGTTCGGCTCGACCGTCGGCGCGATCCGCCGCACCTTGCCGTCGAGATCGCCGGCGCCGAGGACTTTGAGCTGGGCCGTCTGCTCGGTCTTCAGCTTGGCGATATCGCGGGTCGGCACCATGCCGACCAGGTCGTACTCGCTCTTGGCGATGATCGAGAACAGCGCGTCCTTGCCGGAGGCCGGCGCGCCGACGATCGCCGACGAGCCCGAGATCGTGCCCGCCACCGGCGCCGTGACGTTGACCGAGTTGGCGCCGTCGGTCATCTTCGCCAGCACTTGCCCTGCGGTGACGGTGTCGCCGGGATCGGCCATCACCTCCGCCACCTTCAAGCCGAAACGATCGGGCCGGATCTGCTGCTCGTCGCGCGGCAGCACGATGCCCGAAACCTCGACGATATTGCCGAAGCAAAATTTCGAGGCCTTCAGCACCGTCACCGCCGCGCCCTTCGGCACCGTGTCGGCCTCTCCTGCGGCGAGCGCGGGAGAAGCCGCGAGCACGAGCAGCGCGGAGGCGGCGAGGGCTGAAGCGCGCGTGCGGGGCAAAATCATCTGCAGACTATTCCCAAAATGAGGGCCTCCTGAATACCAGATGCCGCCTGGCCGAGCCAGCCGGCTGCGCTGCGTCGGCCGGTCCCGCATCCGCCGCCAGCTCCAGCTTCGCCAGCTCCAAATTCGCCAGCTCCTGGGCGCGCCAGATATGCCGCAGGATTTCCGGGTTGACCCGATCGGCATGCGTCGCCGGCAGCATGTGGCCGGCACCCGGCAGATGCCGCAGCTCGGCGCCATCGATCAGCGCGGCGAGTTTGGTGACAATGCGCTGTGTCACATAGGGCGACAGCCCGCCCGACAGCAGCAGTGTCGGCACCTGCAACGCGCGCGCGGCTTCCGCCACCCCGTCGAGGTCGAGCGCGGCGGCGAAATCGCAAGCCAGCTTGTCAGCCTGCTCGATCATCCGCAGCCGTCCGCTCGGCGAGAACTGCTCGCGCGGCCCGGAGCCGGCCCAGAACGCGGTGAACGCCTCGACCGCCTCCATCACGGCGCCGTCGAGAATATCCTTTGAGACGATCTGCGCGATCCGCGCGAAGCGATCGTACAGCCGCGCGTCGGCGGGCGTGTCACGAAGCAGCGTGGGTAACACCGGCTCGATCAGCGTCAGGCTGCGAATGTGCTGCGCATAAGGCGAGGTGGTCGCCAGCCGAAACGCGATCGCCCCGCCATAGGAATGCCCGATCAGATGGATCGGCCCGTCGGCCCTGGCGAGCCAGGGCTCAAGCCGCGCGATCTCGCCATCCAGCGTCCGCGGCCAGTCGCGCCCGCAGGCGGCAACGCCATAGCCGGAAATATCCGGTGCCATGAACCGGTCGCCGCCGAGCGCCGCCGCAAGCTTGGTCCATTGCCGTCCCGACCCCAGCGAGCAATGCAACGCCACCACCGACGCCGCCGCGTGCGTCCCATCCAAACCCGTCATCAAACCCGTCCTGCTTGTTCTTGTTGTCGCCGGCCGCGCGTTCGCACGCGCCCGTCATGACGCGAGCGAGGAGGGGGAGGGGTTATTCCTGGGAGGGGGTGGGTGGGGCCGTGATCGTGATTGCGCGCGCAGTCAGATTCACTGGATGGTGATTTTGAGGTTCGTGGCAGTCGGCGCCCGGCCTTCCCTGCGCCCTCTCCTGTGTGAGGGTGGTTAATCGCATGACTCGCGCGCGGCGGCATCGCGAGGTTGCCGGCGTGTGTTTCTCCCTTGGCTGTTTGATAGTTGAATCGGGAACGGGGCCCACATTTGGTGTCGTCCCGGCGAAGGCCGGGACCCATAACCACACATGGTGGTTGTGAGGTAGGGTGGGGCCGCAGCGTACTCTAACAAATGACAGCGGTGGTAATGGGTCCCGGCCTTCGCCGGGACGACGTTGGGGAGAGTGTGCCGCTTACTCCGCTGCCGCTTCCGCTGACGGCTCGTCCTTCCAGCGCAGGATCTCCGCCGCCAGGATCGGATGATTGAATCCCTTCAGCACGAGGTCGTCGATGGCGCGGCCTTCGACGTAGGGTTCGACCATGCCGTAGACGCGGCGGCTCACCACGATCTGGCCGGCCTTGGCCTCGCCGCACAGGCGGGAGGCGAGGTTGGTGACGCTGCCGATCGCGGCATATTCCAGCCGCTGCTCGAAGCCGACCTGGCCGAGCGTGGCATAGCCGAGCGCAATGCCGATGCCGAAGCCGAGACTGTGCCCGCGGTTGCGCCACTTCTCGGTCAGCGGGCCGACCGTGTCGCGCATCTCCACCGCCATCTTCACGGCGCGCGCGGTGTGGTCGGCAAGCTGGATCGGCGCGTTGAACAGGATCATCACGCCGTCTCCGGCATATTTGTCGAGCGTGCCTTCATACTTGAAGATCAGCTTGCCGAGCGCGGCGTGATATTCGCGCAGCACGTTCATCGCCTCCTCGGGCTCGGTCGCCTCGGTGAAGGCGGTGAAGCCGCGCAGGTCGCAGAACACCACGGTGACCTCGCGGCGGTGGCTGTCGAGCAGGCCCTCGGGATTGTCCGACGAGGCGATCAGCTGCGCCACCTGCGGCGCCAGGAAGCGCTCGAGCCGGCGGACCCGTTCGAGCTCGCCGAGCTGGGTCTCGACCCGCTGCTCCAGCGACTTGTTCCAGTCCTTGAGCGCTTCGGTCTGCTCGCGCAGCTTGTCGGCCTGCTCGCGCACGGTGGTATTGGCCGCTTCCAGCGCGTGGCTCTTCTGGTCCACCTCGGTGAACAGCCGCGCATTGCGCATCGCCAGCACCGCCTGGTGCGCGAAGGTCTTCACCAGGCCGATCAGGCTCGACGGGAAGTCGCCGGCCGCCTTGCGCAGCACCACCAGCGCGCCGAGCACGCCCTGCTGGTCGACCAGCGGCACCACGAGTACGGAGCGGAAGCCGGCGCCGACCACGACATCGCGCAGCGGATGATCGGGCGGATAATCGGGACTTGCCGCGAGATCGGGAAACGCCAGCGGCTCGCCCTTCGCGGCGGCTTCGCCGAGCGGACTGTTGGCCGCATCGATCGCGCGATGACGGCCTTCGGCCACGGCATCGATGCCGATCGATTGCGTCAGGTTGAACGTGCGCCGTGCCGCGTCATAGCCATAGATCAGTACGGCGTCGGCATGGGTGATCTCGAGCGCGCGGGCGGCGACCGTCGGCAGCACGGCATTGAGGTCGAGCGAGGACGCCACCGCGCGGCCGACCTCCTCCAGCACCTTCAGCTCGTTGATCGATTGCGCGAGGTCGCGGGTGCGCTCCTTCACCTTGGCTTCGAGGTCGGAATAGGTCTCGGCAAGCTGGGTGGCCATGCTGTTGAACTGACCGGCGAGCTCTTCCAGCTCATCGGATGTTTTCACCTCGATGCGATGGCCGAAATCGCCGGCCCCTAACCGCCGCGCGCCGGTGCGCAGCGCGGTGATCGGCTCCAGCATGCGCCGCGCCAGGATTGTGCCGGCGATGATCGCGACCACGAGGCCGAGCGCGATCAGAAGCGCGATGCGCACCAGCTGGTCGCGGATCGGCGACAGCGCCTGCGCGGTCGGCTGCTCATAGAACACGTGCCAGCCGAGGTTCGGCGCGGCCGTCGCTGTCGTCAGCACCGCGTTGCCGTCGACATCCTTGCCGGAGGCGATCGGCCTGCCACTTGGCGACAGCACCGCGGTGACCTGCGGCAGCGCGGCGAGGTCCTTGCCGACCTCCGGCCCCTTCGACGAACTCGCCAGCACCCGGCCCTTGGCATCGACGACATACGCATGCGCGAGCCGGCCGACCTGGGAATCGCCGAAATAGTCATTGAGGAAGCGCAGGTCGATCTCTGCCATGGTGACGCCGGCATTGAAGCCGGAATGCTGCTCGCCGATCGACATGAACGGCCGCCCGTCGCGAAAATACGCCGGCGCGTAGGCGGTGCCGCGGGCGATGGTCTCGGTGAATCTGATATCGCGGGAGAAGTCGGCGTTGGAGTTGACGGTGGTGGTCTGGCGCGACAGCCGCAGCAGCTCGCGGCCCTGGCCGCTGATCAGGGTGAGCTGGCTCACCGCCGGCACCTGGCCGAGCAACTGCGCGTAGTCGGCACGGCGCAGCTCGATCGTGTTGGAGGAGGCGCGGGTCACCCAGGAGATCTGCCGTTCGAGATCGGAAATCGCTTGCTCGATGCGCTTGGCGGTGGCGTCCGCCTTCTCGCTCATCGCGTCCGTCAGCGTGCCCTTGATGCCGCGGTAGCTGATCCAGGTCTCGAGCGCGCCGTTGACCGCGAGCACGAACACGACGAGGCCGACCAGCGCGAGGACGTATTTGGCGAACAGGCCGCCGCGCAGGAACCAGTTCTTGCCCTTGTCCGTAGCCGCGCTCATCCAGCCTCGTCCGGCCCCTGATCGGGTGCGCCGCATGATCCGCCGCTGTTTAGCACGGATCGGCTGGGCGGGGCGGCTCCTCGGGCCGCATGGTTATCCCTTCATATCGGCGGGGGATATCCGGGAATATCAGCGATTGAACAGCTGACGCAGCACGTCCTTCATCGCGGGACTGTCGTGCTGCTCGGCGGTCTCGCCGGGCGGAGGGGGCGGTGGCGGGGCCTGGTCGGGGGCCGGCGGCGCGGGCTGGCTCAGGTCGCGGCTCGAGCGCGACGCGTTGCTCTGGTTGAGGGTGGAGAGGCCCTGCTGCAGCAAATTGCCGATGGTGTCGCCAAGCTGCGCGCCGAGCGGGTTGCCCTGGCCGGCGCCGCCGCCCGGTGGCTGGCCTGTGCCGCCCTGCGCGCCGTTGAGCAGATTGGTCAGCCCGTTGAGGCCCTCACTCAGCCCCTGGCCGTTCGCCCCGAACAGGCCCTTGCCCATCTCCTTCAGTTTGGCATAGGCGGCCTGCGGATTGTCGAGGATGCCCTGCATCTCCGGATAGATCCGCGGCGATACCCAGGGTCCCTCGAGCATCACGGGAATGCCGAGGCCGACCGGATTGCCGGCGCGGCCCTGACCTTCGGTGGTCATCACGAGCTGCGGCTCGACGCGGAATCCGATCTGGCGGGTGTTGAGGTCGATCGTGCCGACCCCGGTCATCTTCACCAGCGGGCCGATCAGGTTGAGATCGGTGGTGACGGCCTGGCCCTTGTCGACCTTGAACGAGGCCGAGAGCTGGCTGAGATCGGTCGACAGCTCCTGGCTCTCCTGCCAGCCCGACAAGGTGCTGGTGGTGAGGTTGCGGATCATCTGCGCCACGTTGAGGCCGAGGATCTTGCCGTCCTGGAATACGATGAAGGCGGTGCCGGCGAGATTGCCGACGATGGCGCGCTCGCTGCCGCCTTGCGAGGTCAGCGCGATCTTGGCCTGCATCCTGCCGTCGAGCTTGTCGAATTCCGCGAGACTCTTCAGCACCGGCAGCGCGCGCACCCCGGCGAGGTCGAGCCGCAGCGCGTAGGTTGGATTCGTAGCTCGCGCGTCAATGGTGACGTCGCCATCGGCGGTGCCCTCATAGGCGCCGAGATTGGCGAGCCGGCCCTTCAGCACGCCGCTGTCGATGGACGCATCGATTGCCGCCTGCGTGAAACGGCCGTCGCCGATCACAAGCTCCGCCGCCGAAATGCGCGCCTGCGCGTCGACATAGTTGAGCCCGGCAAGATCGACCGACGCGTTGCTCCAGGTGTTGGTGCCGAGCGGCTGCGTGGTGCCGGACTGGCCCGGCGGCATCGCGATCGCAATGCGCTGGAAGTCGAGATCGAGCTTCACCAACGGCTTGTTGCTGGCGAAATCGACCGAAGCCCAGCCGGTAAAGCCGCCATCGCCCAGCGTGCCGGACACGCCGTTGAACATCACCACCGTGCCGTTCAGCCGCGCTTCCGCATTCGCCTTGATCGCGGCGGGCAACAGGCCGGGCGCATCGATGCTGAATTCGGCCGGCACGCTCTGACGCTCCAGCGATGCTTGCGGCGCGGTCGCGCGGATCTCGAACTTCAGCGGCTTGTCGCCGGCGTGTGCGTCACCGGTCACGATGATCTTGCGGTCGTCGCCGATGGTCGCGTCCGCGTTGAGCGTGTCGATCCGGCTCTCGATCCGGTCGCGCACATTGGCGAAGACGATGGTGCCGCTGCTGACGCTGACATGCCGGATCGTGATGCCGCCGCCATCGGGCGCGGAGGATTTCGCCGGCGGATTGTGGTCGCGGGTGCGCTCGCGCTGCAGCGGCAGGTTGATCACCGGCTTGACGATCGCGAGGTCGGTGATGTCGGTCCGGCCCGACCACAGGCTCGACAGCGTCATCTCGGCTTCGACGCTGCTTGCCGCGAACCGGTTGTTGACGTCGCGCCCGCGCGGGTCCTGCAACACGACGTCGCGCAGCGTCAGATTGACCTTCGGCCAGAGGCCAATCTTGGCACCGCCATTGATGGTGAGCTTGTAGCCGGTCTCGCGCTCGACCCGGTCGGTGATGGTCGATGTGAGGAACGAGGACGGGATCCCGATCACAGCCACCAACGCGATGATCACGATCACGGCAGCAATGGCGGCCCCGGCGAATTTCAGTGCTCTCATGTCGTTGTTCCAGGCCGGGCAAGCGGGGTTCCGTTGCAGAAAGTCACGGCCGATCACACGAGTTTATCCCGCAAGCGGGAGCTGGCTCCAATGACCGGAAAAATAATCCGTTACCGCATGAACTTATGTGACCTCTCCCACACTCTTATGAGGGTGATTTTTGCTAACCGGGCGTCAGGGGACTGCTCGGATTGGATTTGGAAGGCAGTACAATGAGCAAACAGGCCGAATTTGCGGTCATTCTGAAGATGAATCCGATGTTCGCCGATCTCGGTGCGGACGAGTTGCAGCGGCTTTCCGGCCTCTGCCACACCCAGCAGCTCGCGACCGGTGAGGTGCTGTTCCAGAAAGGCGATCCCGGCGATGCCCTGTTTGGGGTCCGCCGCGGCCAGATTCGGATCGAGACCGGTGCTTCCGACGGCAGCCGGCTCACACTCAACTTCATGGGATCCGGCGATCTGTTCGGCGAAGTCGCCGTGCTCGACGGTCAGGACCGCACCGCGGATGCGACCGCGGGCGAGCCCAGCGAATTATTCGTGTTGCGGCGACAGGATTTCCTCGGCTTCCTCGAGCGCGAGCCGAAGGTTGCGGTCAGGCTGATCGAATTGCTCTGCCAGCGGATTCGTTGGCAGAGCGAGCGGATGGAAGAATCCGTGCTGCAGCCATTGCCGGTCCGCCTCGCACGGCGGCTATGCGCGCTGGCCGAGGATTTCGGTTCCGAGGTGCACATCTCGCAGGAACAGCTCGGCATCTTCGTCGGTGCCGCGCGCGAAAGCGTCAACCGGCAGCTGCAGACCTGGCGCAGGGACGGCATCGTCGACCTGCAACGCGGCCGGATCATGCTGCACAACATGACCAAGCTGACGGCGGTCGCCCGCAACGACTGAATCGGACCGCATACAACGCGCGCGCGAAGGTGAGATTTTCTCGCGCGCGCCGCTTGCGGATGTTGACGCACTCCTGCCTAAAAGACGTGCTTGCATGATGAGGCCGGTACCGCTTTGATCCGGCCGCCGGTCCTTGGGGTGACACCCAGCCTTGCTGGCCTCACGCCATCCACCTGCAAACCCCTGCGGTCTCTCCCGTTGACCGCAGGGGTTTTGCATTTCGATAGATGCGTGACGCGAACGCGCCTACCGCATCACCACTTCGGGATCGGCCCAACGCAGATACTGGCGCGGCGCGGCGCCGAGCTCGCGCTTGAACATCGCGGCGAAAGCGCTCGGACTTTCATAGCCGACGTCGAGCGCAACGCAGGTGACGGCCTCGCCGGCGCCGAGCCGCGCCAGCGCTTCGAGCAGCCGCACCCGCTGGCGCCAGGCCGCAAAGCTCTGGCCGGTCTCGCGCCGGAACAGACGCGTCAATGTCCGCCGGCTGAGCTGGCAGCGATCGGCCCACTCGTCGAGCGTAAGATCGGAACTCGGATCGACCAGCACGGCCTCGCAGATTGCGGCGAGCCGCGGATCGGGCGGCACCTGCACATGCAGCGACACTTCCGGCATCCTGCCGATCTCGTCGAGCAGGAAATCGACCAGCCTGCCGTCGCGCCCTTCCGGATCGTAACGGGTCGGCATGTGCACCGCTTCTTCCATCAACGCCTCGACCAGCGCGGAGACTTTGATCAGGCGGCATGTCGCCGGAGCATTCCTGATGCGGTCAGGCGTGACATAGATGGTCTGGATCTCGACCTCGCCCCATGCCCGCGACTGGTGCGCTACGCCGGCCGGAATCCACAGACCGTGGCCGGGCGGCACGACGAAATGGCCGCGCTCGGTCATCATTGAAGTGACGCCCGCGGTCTGCAGGATGAATTGATCGCGTCGGTGCGCGTGTCGCGCGCTGGTGCTTTCGTTCGGATAGGAGGCCGCCATCGCCGCGAGCGGCCGTTCGACCTGTTGCAGCTGTCCGGCATAGCGCGCGGCGGCTGCGGGACCCGATTGCTTGCGGCAAACGCGCAAGCCGGTGGTGTCATTTCGTCGCGCTGCGACTTTCAAGTGTCGTGAGCTCCTGATCGATCGTCGTTTTCGCAGGGTGCTCATGCATCTTCCGGGCCACTTGGCCCGATCGCGATGGTTGTTGTCCCCCTTCAGGTAGCGCGGGATATAGCGTTTGGCAACAATGCCTCACCCCGCGGCATTCGCCGAAATCGAATGTGAGAGCGCGGAGACGGAGAGGTCCGATGAACAGACGCGAATTCACCAAGGCAATGCTGGCCTGCGGTGCAGCCATCCCGTTCGGCATCACGCGGGCGGTGGGCCAGACCCGCGGTGGGACGCTCAACACCATCATCCAGCCCGAGCCGCCGGTCCTGGTGACCGCGCTGAACCAGCAGCAGCCGACCCTGACGCTCGGCGGCAAGATTTACGAAGGCCTGCTGAAATACGGCGCCGATCTCAAGCCGATGCCAGGCATGGCGCAGTCCTGGGAGATCTCGCCCGACGGCCTGACCTATACGTTCAAGCTGTTTCCGGGCATCACCTTCCACGACGGCAAGCCGATGACCTCGGAGGACGTGGTCTTCAGCTGCATGAAGCTGCTGGTGGAGACGCATCCGCGCGCACGGCAAAATTTCGCCCGTGTGGCGTCGGCGGAGGCGCCCGATCCGCTCACGGTCGTGTTCAAACTGAAGCAGCCGTTCGCACCCTTCATCGGCTGCTTCGATTGCACGTCCGCCCCGATCGTGCCCAAGCACATCTATGACGGCACCGACTACCGCAAGAACCCGGAGAACGACAAGGCGATCGGCACCGGCCCCTTCAAGCTGAAGGAGTGGGTGCGCGGCTCGCATGTTCATCTCGTCCGCCACGACGGCTACTATCAGAAGGACCAGCCCTATCTCGACGAGATCGTCTATCGCGTGATTCCGGATGCGGCCTCGCGCGCGCTGGCGCTCGAGAACGGCACGGTGCAGCTCGTGCAATGGTCAGACGTCGAATTCTATGACGTGCAGCGCTTCAAGGCGCAGAAGAATCTCGAATTCACCACCAAGGGCTACGAGTATTTCGCGCCGCATCAGTGGCTCGAAATGAACAACCGCATCGCCCCGATGAACGACAAGCGGTTCCGGCAGGCGGTGATGCACCTGATCGATCGCGAGGCGTTCAGCAAGCGGGTCTATTTCGGCAATGCCAAGGTGGCGACCGGACCGATCTCGTCGAAGACGCGGTTCTACGATCCGAACGTGAAGCGCTACGAGTTTTCGGTCGACAAGGCCAAGGCCCTGCTCGACGACATGGGACTGAAGCCTGGCGCCAATGGCAAGCGCGCCGAGATCAAGTACATCGTGCCGCCCTATGGCGAGTCCTATCAGCGTGCCGGCGAATTCTTCCGCCAGAGTTTTGCGCGGGTCGGCATCGATCTCGTGCTTGTCGGCACCGACATGGCCGGGTGGGCCGAGAAGGTCGGCAACTGGGACTATGAGATGACCCAGAATCTGCTCTACCAGCTCGGCGATCCCGCGCTCGGCGTCGCTCGCACCTATATTTCGTCGAACATCAAGAAGGGCATCCTGTTCTCCAACACGCAAGGCTATTCGAATCCCGAAGTCGACAAACTGTTCGACGAGGCCGCGGTGACGCTCGATGAAGCCAGGCGCCAGGAGCTCTATAGCAAGGTGCAGCAGATCCTGGTCGAGGATGTGCCGGTGGCCTGGACGCTCGAGATCGAATATCCCATCATCTACGACAAGGCGTTCAAGAACATCGTGACGACGGGCATCGGCTCGCACGAAACCTTTGGGTCGGTCTACAAATCGTGACCCGGCTCGGCAGCGCCGCGACGATCGGACTTCAGGCGATCAGCCGCATCGCCCAACTCGTCGCCGTGATCCTCGCCATCGCGACGTTCAACTTCGTGCTGGTGCGCGCCGCGCCCGGCGATCCGGCTCAGGTCATGGCCGGGCAATCCGGCGCGTCCGATCCGAAGCTGCTCGACGATCTGCGCAAGGAATATGGCCTCGACAAGCCGTATTTCGTGCAGCTCGTGAGCCACCTCGGCCGCGTCGTCAGGCTCGATCTCGGCTATTCCTATCGCCAGCGCCGTCCGGTCGTCGATCTGATCCTCGAACGGCTTCCGGCGACGCTGTTGCTGACCGTCACGGCCTTTTGCCTCGCGCTCCTGATCGGCACCGCGCTCGGCGCGCTGGCCGGGCTCGCGGCCGGCAGCGTGCTCGACACGGTGTTCACCGTGCTCTCGCTCGTGCTCTACGCGACGCCGGTGTTCTGGCTCGGCCTGATGCTGGTGCTGGTGTTCTCGGTGACGCTCGGCTGGCTGCCGCCGTTCGGCTACGAGACCATCAACGTCCAGCTCTCGCCGGTCGAGCATGCGCTCGACATCATGAAACACATGATCATGCCGGTCACGTCGCTGGCGGCGATCTATCTGGCGATCTATGCGCGGCTGATGCGATCCTCGATCATCGAGGTCGCGCAGCAGGATTTCATCAAGACCGCGCGCGCCAAGGGCTTGTCCGGAACGCGCATCGTGGTCGGCCACATGCTGCGCAATGCGCTGGTGCCGGTCGTCACTGTTGCCGGCATGCAGGCCGGCGCGCTGGTCGGCGGCGCTGTGGTGATCGAGACGGTGTTTGCCTGGCCGGGCCTTGGTCGCCTGACTTTCGAGGCACTGCTGCAGCGCGACTATCCGGTCCTGCTCGGCATCTTCCTGATCCTCTCGATCGTCGTGATCGCGCTCAACCTGCTCACCGACCTGGTCTACCGGTTGATTGATCCCCGCATGACCACGGGAGCGGCGTGATGGACACGGTGCGCGCCTTCCTGCGTCATCCGAGCGGAATGATCGGCCTCGTCCTGCTGCTGGTCGTTGTTGTCGTCGCGGTCATCGCGCCGATCGCGTTTCCGGTCTCGCCCTGGGAGATGGTCGGCGCGCCGTTCACGCCGCCCGGCGAGGACGGATTATGGCTCGGCGGCGACACGCTCGGCCGCGACGTCGCCGCCGGCGTCGCCTATGGCGCACGCGTGTCGCTCCTGATCGGCATCGCCTCGGCGCTCGCGGCGATGGCGATCGGCGTCGTGATCGGCGCGATGTCCGGCTATTTCGGCGGCAAGGTCGATCTGGTGCTGATGCGGATGACGGAATTGTTCCAGACCATTCCGGCCTTCGTGCTGGCCATCCTGCTGGTCGCGACCTTCAATCCGTCGCTGCTGACGATCATCCTGACCATCGGCGCGGTGAGCTGGCCGCCGCTGGCGCGGCTCACGCGCGCCGAATTCCTCCGTCTGCGGCACCGCGAATTCGTCGAGGCCGCGCTGTGCCAGGGTGAACGCACCTGGCGCATCGTGCTCGGCCATATCCTGCCGAACGCGATCTCGCCGATCCTGGTGGTGACGTCGCTGACGGTGGCCACTGCGATCCTGCTGGAGAGCGCGCTGTCCTTCATGGGGCTCGGCGACCCCAATCTGATGTCGTGGGGCTTCATGATCGGCGCGGGCCGCACCGTGATCCGGAACGCGTGGTGGATGAGCGTGTTTCCCGGCCTTGCCATCCTCGTCACCGTGCTGGCGATCAACCTGTTCGGCGAGGGACTGTCGGATGTCCTCAACCCGCGCGTCTCGAGGCGCCGCTCATGAGCGAAGCCATGCAGTCCGGCGCGCCCGTTCTTGCCGTCGAGGGCCTCTCGATCGCGCTCCCCAAGGGGGGCGATCGGCCCTTCGCGGTCGAGAATGTGTCGTTTGAAATCAGGCCCAACGAGGTGGTTTGCCTGGTCGGGGAATCCGGCTCCGGCAAGTCGATGATCGCGCATGCGGTGCTGTCGCTGTTGCCGCGGGGTGTCGACATCGCGTCCGGCGCCGTGACGGTTGCAGGGCAGGATCCATCGAAGCTCGACGGCCGCGCTCTCCGCAAGCTGCGCGGCGGCAACGCCGCGATGATCTTTCAGGAGCCGTTGTCCTCGCTCAATCCCCTGAAGCGCGTCGGCAGACAGATCGAGGAGATGATCCTGGCGCACCAGCGGCCTGCGCCCTCGGTGACCGAACTCCGCGAGCGGGTGCTGACGCTGCTGACCCAGGTCGGGCTGCCGAATCCGCAGTTGCTCGAAAAGAGCTACCCGTTCGAGCTTTCCGGCGGCCAGCGTCAGCGCGTGATGATCGCGATGGCGATGGCCAACCGCCCCGCGCTCCTGATCGCGGACGAGCCGACCACCGCGCTCGATGTCACGACCCAGCGCCAGATCCTGCACCTGATCGACGATCTTCGGCGCGAGCGCGGCATGGGCGTGCTGCTGATCACCCATGATTTCGGCGTTGTCGCCGACGTTGCCGATCGCGTTGTGGTGCTGCGCCATGGCAAGGTGGTCGAGCAGGGCACGGCCAGCGAGGTGCTTCGCAGTCCGCAGGCCGCCTACACGCGCGAATTGATCGACGCGGTGCCGAAGGCGCGCCTCGCCGGCATCCACGAGGCCATCGCGCGTCCCGAGCCGCTGCTGGAGGTCATCGGCCTGCAAAAGACCTTTCGGGTCAAGCGCGGCTGGTTGCAGCCGCCGCGCGAGGTGGTCGCCGCCGATGGCGTCTCGCTGACGCTGCACGAGGGCGAGACGCTCGCGGTGGTCGGCGAATCCGGCTCCGGCAAGTCGACGCTCGGGCGCATGATTATGCGGCTCACCGAACCTGACGCCGGCGCCATCCGCTTTGGCGGCGCGGATCTCCGGCAGCTGCGCGGCGAGGCGTTGCGCCAGGCGCGGCGCCAGCTCCAGATCGTGTTCCAGGATCCGTTTGCCAGTCTCGATCCACGCCAGAAGGTCGGCGATGCCATCGCGCGCGGTCCGATGGCCTATGGCACGTCGCGGGCCGAGGCGATGGCCCAGGCGAACAAGCTCCTGGTGCGGGTCGGTCTGTCGGCGACCGCCGCCGATCGCTACCCGCACGAATTCTCGGGCGGCCAGCGCCAGCGCATCTGCATCGCGCGGGCGCTGGCGCTGAAACCGCGGGTTCTGATCGCCGACGAGGCGGTGTCGGCACTGGACGTCTCGGTGCAGGCCCAGGTGTTGGCGCTGCTCGCCGAGTTGCGCCGGGAGATGCGGCTTGCGATGATCTTCATCACGCACGATTTGCGGATCGCCGCCGAGATCGCCGACCGCGTCATCGTCCTGCAGAAGGGGCGTATCGTGGAGGAAGGCACCACCGCCGAAGTGTTCACCGCGCCGCGCCAAGCCTACACTCGCGATCTGCTCGACGCGATTCCCGGGCGCGATTTCTTCGACCAGCCGGGCCTGGCGGTCGCGGCCGATGCACGCCCCACAGCAAGGATCAATTCATGACCGACAGCCGTTCAGTCCCCCTTCCGGCCGGCGCGCGCGAGCGCATCGAGGCGGCTGTCGACGCCGCCTTCGAGCAGCAGCTCGCGACCACGATCGCCTTCTCGTCGATTCCCAGCACGCGCGGCCAGGAAGGTCCGTGCCAGGACATGTTCGCGAAGCTGCTGCGCGAGCGTGGCTATGAGATCGACGACTGGGTGATCAATCAGGACGAACTGAAGACGCTGCCCGGCTACGGGCCGGTCGAGACCGATTTTTCCCGCGCGCGGACCGTCGTCGGCACCTATCGGCCGGCGCGCGAGGAGGGACGCTCGCTGATCCTTCAGGGGCATTGCGACGTGGTGCCGGTCGGGCCGCTCGACATGTGGGAGCGGCCCCCGTTCCAGCCGGTGGTCGAGGACGGCTGGCTCTATGGCCGCGGCACCGGCGACATGAAGTCGGGCACCATTGCCGCGCTCTACGCGCTCGATGCGGTGAAGGCCGCGGGCTTTGCGCCGAAGGGCCGCATCCATCTGCAATCCGTGATCGAGGAGGAGAGCACCGGTCTCGGCGCGCTCTCGACGTTGCAGCGAGGTTACCGTGCCGATGCCTGCCTGCTGCCGGAGCCGACCGAGGAACGGTTGATGCGCGCCCAGGTCGGCGTGATCTGGTTTCGCCTCAAGGTTCGCGGAATCCCGGTCCATGTCGCACGTGCCGGCACCGGCTCCAACGCCATCCGCGCCGCCTATCATCTGATCGGCCATCTCGACGCGCTCGAGGCGGAGTGGAACGAGCGTGCCAAGTCGCATCGCTACTTCGGCGCGGTGCATCACCCGCTCAACTTCAATCCCGGCATCATCAAGGGCGGCGACTGGGCCTCCAGCGTGCCGGCGTGGTGCGACGTCGATTGCCGGATCGGCATCCTGCCGGGATGGAAAATCGCCGACGGCCAGGCCGAGATCGTCGCGTGCGTGACCAAGGCCGCCAGGGCCCATCCGTTCCTCGCCAACAATCCGCCAGAGATCGTCTGGTCCGGCTTCCTGTCGCCGGGCTATGAAGCGACCGAGGTTCAGGAGAGCGAGGCGGTCCTCGGCTCGGTCTACGAGCATGTGTTCGGGCGCAAGCTGACTGATTTTCCCTCGACCGCGCTGACGGATGCACGCTTCTATGGCCTGGACTATGGTGTTCCCGCATTCTGCTTCGGCGCCAGGATGGAGAACGCGCACGGCTTCAATGAACGGGTCCAGCTCGATTCGCTGAAGAAGGTCACCAAGGCCTATGCCCTCTTCGTCGCGAGTTGGTGTGGCATCGACGCGGTATAGAGCATGATCCGGAAAAGTGCGAAGCGGTTTTCCGACAAGATCATGCTCAACGAATTGAGACAAACCAAACGGGAGGTTCGATATGGGTGACCAGAATGCAGGCGGCAAGCCGCCGGTCAAATCGCAGGAGGATCTTCGTGCGCATTTCGGGCAATTGAGCCCGCTCGCCGAGAAAAAGGTGCTCTACCATCTCGACAAGTTCTGCCGCGACTTCATCGCGCTGTCGCCGTTCCTCGTCATTGCTTCCAGCGACGGCAAGGGTCATGCCGACGCCAGTCCGCGCGGCGATGCGCCGGGCTTCGTCTCCGTGCTCGACGACAAGACGCTGCTGATCCCGGATCGGCGCGGCAACAACCGAGTCGATACGTTCGGCAACATCATCGCGTCGCCCGGGATCGGGCTGATCTTCATGGTGCCCGGCATCAACGAAACGCTGCGCGTCAACGGGCGGGCCGAGATCTCGCAGGAGCCGGATCTGTTGACGCCGCTGACGGTGCAGAACGTCACGCCGATCATCGGGCTCAAGGTGCATGTCGACGAGACCTACTTCCACTGCGGCAAGGCGCTGATGCGCTCGAAGCTCTGGAATCCCGCCGCGCAGGTCGAGCGCCACAGCTTTCCGACGCTTGGCCGAATCATCGCCGAGCAGACCGCCGCGATCGAGGTCGAGGTCGCCGAGAAGGCGATGGAAGAGGCCTATCGCACGCGGCTCTATTAGTGCGCGACGAGGAAGGACGTGTACCTATAAGTCCATCCTCCCGAGCGGCGTCCGCATTACCGTCAGAAGCGGACAAAAGAGGCGTGCTTGGACATGTCAGCTAAGGGCCAAAAGCAGACCTCCGATGCCGGCGTCCACAACGCAATGAGCCAGAAGCGGACATTCTACGCAGCGGGTTATTCGGGCAACCCCGCTTTCCGAAGACCCTCAACAAACAGCGTTGAGTGTTTGGGAACCTGGGCGATCCACGCCGATATTGTAAAGGCCGGATCGACCTCAAGCACGCGCCCCGCCGCCTCGTGCGCCTCAGCGTCGCGTCCGAGATGGGCGAAGGCGGACGCAAGGCCGCGGTAAGCTGGCGTGAAGGAGGGGTTATGACGAAGGGCTTTCTTAAATAGTACGATCGCCTCGTCAAAGCGGCTAAGCCTCAAAAGGGCATTCCCAATGCCAAAAAAGGTCATGTGTAGCAGCGGGTCTACGGGGCTCATGCGAACGGCGCGTTCAAAGCTCCGTATCGCTTCCTCTGGAAGCCCCGCCAATATATAGACCCAGCCTCTGTTGTTCCAAGTGCGCCACGAGTTTGGGTTGAGCGCGACCGCCCGGTCAGCCATTTCGATCTCGGCTTCGCTATCGCCGACTATGCCCGCCAAGATTACTGCAATCCTCGACAGCGTGTCCGGATCACCATCATCGATGCTCAATGCCAAACGAGCAAGCCGAACTGCTTCCTTGCAGTCGAACTGGGGATCGTTGGCATACCCTAGAGCGACGTTGCTCGCATGGCAGTCACCTGCCAAAGCCGCCGCAGAGCCGAACCCCGGGTCTAGCTCCAAAGCGCGATGAGCCAGCTTGATCGCCTCGGCTAAACTTTCGCGGGTCGTCAGGTGATACTGGTGGATGGCTCGGAGAAAAAAGTCATAGGCAGTGAGGTTCTCTGGTCGCCGCCGCGTCGCCATTGCAATCTCTGTTTGAAGCATCTTTGGCTGAATAGCCGAGACGACGGCGAGGGTAACTTCGTCCTGAAGAGAGAAGACATCGGTCAGGTCACGCTCAAACCTGTCCGCCCATAAATGCGCGCCAGTAACCGCATCGATCAACTGCCCCGTGATGCGAACTTTCCCTGACGCCTTCCGCACAGCTCCCCCGAGGACATACCGCACGCCGAGCCTTCGCCCCACTTCCTTGATATCGACTGCGCGGCCCTTGAAGGTGAAGCTCGAATTGCGCGAGATGACGAACAGCGATCTGAAGCGCGACAGAGCCGTGATGATTTCTTCCACCATGCCTTCGGCGAAGAATTCTTGCTCTGGATCGACGCTCATGTTCTCAAATTGCAGTACGGCGATGGAGGGTTTGTCGGGGAGCGCAAGGTCGGGTTGTTGAAGTTCTACCTGCTGGTGGTCGGTAACTGCTGCGTCCACCTGTTCCAGCTCTTCCCGGACTGCTCCGACGAAACGGAAGCCCTTGCGCGGCAGTGTTTTGATGAAGCGCTGTTCCTCGCCGGAATCGCCGAGCGCAATCCGGGCGGCATTCAGCCGGGTTGTCAGAGCCGCGTCAGATACGATGCGCCCATTCCAGATGGCTCTGATGAGGTCGTCTTTGCTGACAACTCGATCCCTGTTGCGGATTAGGTAATCGATCAGGTCAAAAACCTGGGGCGCGACGGAGACGACGTCTACCCCGCGATGCACCTCGCGCCGGTCGACGTCGAATGAATACTCCCCGAAAAGATAGCGCAAGCTCCCAATCCCTTTAGACGGACGGTCATCAGGTCCCTTGCAATAGTTGGAACGCGAAGAATAAGCTGCTGGTGGGAAAAATAAAAGCAACACATCAAGCGCGCCGGAGTCTGGCGGTCGACGGTCCCAGTTGGGCACGGCCAGTCGCGTCGGTACGCAAATGCCGACTTCTGATGTGGGTCAAAAGGCGATATCCCTGACCGTCAGGTCGCATGTCTGGTTCGCGCCTGAAAGTGTGCTTCCCAGTTCATGAGTACGCGCCCCTAGGTCGAATAGCGACCGCAACGGCGCTGCGCTCCCTCGCTCCGTTCCTACGGGAGCGAGACAAGCGATGCTTGCCCTTAGAGGGTTAGGGTGAGGAGCCGCCTCCGCGCATATGGTGATAGCCGGAGTATGCGGAGATTCCCCGCACCCGGGCCATTGCGAGCGATGCCTGCACGATTTCGGAATTTTGGAAAAATACCCCTGATTTGCCCGACGTGTCAAGTCGCCGTGTCGAATGCCGGCCGCCGTCGGCTCCTTTGCATGCGGTTGTTTTCGATATTTTTGGAGTACGTCATCTCGTACGGGTCGCACCGCCGACGCGGTGCGAGCTCAGCTCATTCCGCGGCGGGCGAGATCATGTTCGGCGGGCCGGGCGGCCGCTTGGTGTCGTCGGACTGGTGCTCGTTCGGGGTCAGCTCGTGGTCGGCATGCGAGACCACGAGCCGTTTGCCGAAGCGCCAGATTAGGCCGCCGATGTCGTCCATCACCATGAACATCGCCGGCACGAACACCAGCGACAGCGCGGTCGAGAAGATCAGGCCGCCGATCACCGCGAGCGCCATCGGCGAGCGGAATTCGCCGCCGGCGCCGAACGCGAGCGCTGACGGCGTCATGCCGGCGGCCATCGCGATGGTGGTCATCACGATCGGGCGGGCGCGCTTCATGCCGGCGTCGATCATGGCTTCCTCGCGCGCCTTGCCGTCGCGGATCGCCTCCACCGCGAACTCCACCAGCATGATGGCGTTCTTGGTGACGATGCCCATCAGCATCAGGATGCCGATCCACACCGGCGTGGTGAGCTGCTTGCCGGTCAGCAGCAGCGCGCCGATCGCGCCGCCGATCGAAAGCGGCAGCGAGAACAGGATGGTGATCGGCTGCAGGAAGGTGCCGAACAGCAGCACCAGCACGGCATAGACCATCATCAGGCCGGCAGTGATCGCGGTGGCGAAGCCGTCGGACAGTTCGGCGAGGCTCTCGGCGTCGCCGGACGGGCTGACCCTCACGCCCTTCGGCAGGGTCTTCATGACCGGCAGGTCGTAGATCAGCTTGGTGGCGTCGCCGAGCGCGGCATTGCCGACGAGATCGGCGGCGACGGTGGCCTGCCGCTCGCGGTCGTAGCGGTTGATGCTGGTCGGGCCCTGGTCGAGCTGGATGTCGGCGACCACGGACAGCGGCACGCCGCCGCGTTCGCCGCGCTGGCCGAGCGGCACCCGCAACTGCTCCAGCATCTGCAGGTCGCTGCGCGCATTGTCCTCGAGCTGGACGCGGATCGGCACCTGGCGGTCGCCGGCGTCGAACTTCGCCAGCGCCGGGCCGACGTCGCCGATGGTGGCGACACGGATGGTCTGCGACAGGCTTTCGGTCGAGACGCCGAGCCGGGCCGCGAGCTCGGCGCGCGGGCGAATGCGCAGCTCGGGCCGGTCGAGCGCGGTCTCCGAGATCACGTTGGCGATGATCGGAATCCGCTTCATCTGCGTCGCGAGTTCGCTGGCGACGTTGTTGACGATGTTGCTGTCGGTGCCGGTGACGACCAGCGAGATCGCGCGCAGGCCGTTCTCGTCGAGGAACCAGAACCTGATATCCGGGACGTTATCGAGCTCCTTGCCGATCGACAGCTCGAGCTCACGCTGGGTGATCTTGCGGTCGGCCTTCGGCGTGTAGTTGATGATCAGCGCGGCGCGGCGGACTTCCTGGAGGCCCGGCGGCACCCGGCCGCCGTCGACGAACACGCTTCGTACCTCGGGCCGCTTGCGCAGCCGCGCCACGATCTCCTCGGTGACTTTCTCCGTGTAGGCGAGCTGCGAGCCGGGCGGCAGCTCCATCGCGAGTAGCGAGCGCGCGGTGTCCTGCGCCGGCAGGAAGCCCTGCGGCAGCAGCGTGATGCTCCAGATCGACGCGGCGAAGATCGCAAAGCCGATCAGCACGGTGATGAAATAGTGCTTCACCGACCAGGTGACGAGGCTGTGATAGCCGCGCAGGATCGGGCCGGGCGGTGGATCGTCGTGGTCATGATGCTTGAGGAAGTAGGCGGCCAGCATCGGCGTCACGAAGCGCGCGGCGAGCAGCGAGAAGAACACCTGCACCGACACGGTGATGCCGAACTGCTTGAAGAACTGCCCGGCAATGCCGGACATGAAGCTCGCCGGCGCGAAGATCGCGATGATCGTGAGTGAGATCGCGATCACCGCAAGGCCGATCTCGTCGGCGGCTTCGAGGGCGGCACGATAGGGCGTCTTGCCCATCCGCATGTGGCGGACGATGTTCTCGATCTCGACGATGGCATCGTCGACCAGGATGCCGGTCGAGAGCGTGATGGCGAGGAAGGAGACGAGGTTGAGCGAGAAGCCGAGCAGGTCCATCGCCCAGAATGCCGGGAAGATGGACAGCGGCAGCGAGACCGCCGCGATGATCGTGGCGCGCATGTCGCGCAGGAACAGCAGCACGATGATCACGGCGAGGATCGCGCCCTCGAACAAGGTCGAGATCGCGGCCTCGTAATTGCCTTTGGTGAACTCGACCGAGGTGTCGATCAGCTTGAGGTCGACGTCGGGATAGGCCACCTTCAGCGCGTCGATCCGCTTCTGTACCGCGGCCGCGACGACGACGTCGCTGGCGCCCTTGGAGCGCTTGATGCCAAGCGCGACCACCGGCTCGCCGTTGAAGCGGGCGAAGGTGCGCCGGTCAGCGATGGTGTCGGTGACGGTGCCGAGATCGTCGAGCCGGATCTCGCCGCCGCCGAACAGCGGGATCATGGTGCCGGCGAGCTCGTTCAGCGTCTTGGCGCCGGCCAGCGTCCGGATCGCCTGGTCGTTCTTGCCGATCTCGGCGCGGCCGCCGGCGACGTCGACATTGGTGCCGCGCAGGATCTGGCTGACATTGACCGCGGTGAGCCCCACTGCCTGCAGCTTGTCGGGATCGAGCGAGACCAGGATCTCGCGCTCGACACCGCCGATGCGCTCGACCTGGGCGACGCCGCGCACGCCCTGCAGGGCGCGCTTGACCACGTCGTCGACGAAATAGGACAGCTGCTCCGGCGTCTTGCCGGGCGAGATCGCGGCATAGGTCACGATCGGCAGGCCGATCACGTCGACGCGCTGGATCAGGGGCTCGGTGACGTTCTGCGGCAGGTTGGCGCGCACGCGCGTCACCGCGTCCTTGACGTCGTTGAGCGCGCGGTCGGTGTTGGTCTCCAGCGCGAACTGGATCGTGGTCACCGACAGGCCGTCGGTGATCGAGGAGGAGATGTGGCGCACGCCCTCGACGCCGGAGACGCCGTCTTCGATGGTCTTGGTGACCTGCGATTCAAGTTCCGACGGCGCGGCGCCGAATTGCGAGACCGCGACCGAGATCACCGGAATGTCGGCGCTCGGCAGCCGTGTCACCGCGAGCTTGGTGAAGGAGACCCAGCCCAGCACGAGCAGGATGATCGAGAAGACGATCGAGGGAAGCGGGTTCCGGATCGACCATGCCGAGATGTTCAAAGCCATTAGCGTGCCCGAATTACCGTGATCGCGTGCGATCGAGTTCGTCGGCGAACATGGTCTTGATCTGGTCGCCGTCATGCAGCGAGGTGCCAGCATCGGCCACGACGATTTCGCCGACGTCGAGGCCTTCAAGGATTTCGGTCGAGGTGTCGGAGGTCAGCCCGACGCGCACCCTGCGGGTCTCGACGGTGTTGCCTTTCACGACCTGCAGGGTCAGGCGGTCGATCGCGGTGCGCGGCACCGCGACGCCGCAGGAGCGCTTGGCGTCGATATTGGCGCGCGCGAACATGCCGACCTTCAGCGTCGGATTGTTGTTGATGGTGATGCGGACATGCCCGAGCTGGGTGGTGCGGTCGATCTGCGGCGAGATCTGGCGGACCTTGCCGACCATGTCGGGCGCATCGTCGCGGCTGATCCGCACATTGGCGCCGGGATTGAGTTTCAGCAGCTGGAAGCCCGGCACCTCGGCGTCGAGCTCGATCTCGTTGTTGATCGAGATCTTGAACATCGGGGGAGCCTGCGGCGAAGCCGGCGCACCGGGCGCGGTGCGCACCTCGGTGACGAGGCCGGCGGCCGGCGCCCGCAGCACAAGCGGCTTGGCATTGGCCTGTGCGGCCTGCTGCGGCGGCGGGGTCAGCCGCGCCAGTTCCTGGTTCTCGGTCACGGTATCGCCCTCGCGGACCAGCACGTCGGTGACCTTGGAGCCGTCCTGGTCGACATTCACCTGCGCCTCGCGGCGCGGCACGATGAAGCCGGTGACGCGGACCATGTCGGAGAAGCAGGCATTGGTCGACTTCGTCACCACGACCAGTGCCTGGCCCGGCGTCTCCTTCTCCTCCGGATGCGAGCGGTGCTCGAACGCGTAATAGGCGATCGCGAGGGCGAGGAAAAACACCGTGCCGAGCGCAGGCTTGAGGTATTGGGAAAAATTCATCGCCTGATCAATCCAGAGCTTGGCGCGTCATGGGCGTTGGTCGAAGTCTCATCACGCTCGCTATCGTATTGCCTGGGCATTCGGAAGGCCGGTGCCATTGTTCCGGATCATGCCCTGACATGTGAGGCGGGTCACCTGTGGGCCGCTTTGGGTCTCGGCCCAACAGCATTGGCCCTAAAGCAAATGCGCCCCGCCGGGGTGCGGGACGCATTGTAGCCTCAAAAAGGGGCCACGCCACCGCCCATCACTTGGCGGCGGTGGCCTTGTTTTCCACGTTCACGACCTGCACGCGCCGGTTCATCTCCGCCATCGGGTGGCTCGGGTCCTTCAGCTTGCTCTTGCCATAGCCGACGGTGACGAGATCGGTGCCGTTGATGCCGTATTTGTCGACGAGATAGCGCTTGATGGCGTCGGCGCGGCGTTCCGAGAGGCCCTGATTGTAGTCCTCGCCACCGGCGGCGTCGGTGTGGCCGGCGACCACGAAGGTCGAGCCCTTCAGGTCCTGATTGGTCAAGGCGCGGCCGAGCGCCTGCACCGACGGCAGCGACTTCGCGCTGATGTCGGCGGAGTTGTAGTCGAAGTTGATCTCGAGGTCGATCTTGGGCTTGTCCTGGACGATGGTCGCGATTTCCTCGCGCTCGGCCGAGGACAGCGAGCGGGTGGCGCGGCCGCGGACACTCTGCACGAATTTGGCCTGGTCTGCGTTCAGCTCCGGCGAGGTGGTCTGCGGGCCGGCCGAAAGGCCGCGGGTCAGCGGCTTCTTGTCGGGCGTCAGCGCCCTGATGATCTGGTCCTCGGTGACATCGTCACCGGCGCGGGCGGCCGCCAGGCAAAACGACAGCGCGGCGCCAACGGTCATGATTGAAACGATGGCGGCCTTTGCCGACGGCTTGAACATTGCGGTCCCTCCTGCGCAGGCTGGCGCGGTTCCAACGACTATCCAGATTGATTGCCGGCATTGCGGCCCGGCACGCACCCTCTGATTAGTCGCTCAATTCCGTCAGCGGTTCGAGCCGCGGGCAGACCTTCGTCCGTTGTCACTGCACGCCGTAGTCGGCGAATTCCTTGACGATGTTCGGGTCCATCGCCTTGGCGTTGGCGATATCGAGATCGCCCTCCGCGACTGCGCCGTTGCGTTGCTTTGCGAGCCCGCGCCCGTACAGCGACGAGGTCAGCCGCGGGTTGATCTTCAGCGCGGCGTCGAAATCGGCGATCGCGTTCTTGTTCTGCCCGCCCTTCAGGTTCATCAGCCCGCGGCTGTCGAGCGCATCGACGAAGTTCGGACGCAGCCGCAGCGCCTCGTTGCAGTCCTTCAGCGCCGCCTGCAGGTCGCCGATCACGGTGCGGACCCAGCAGCGGTTGTTATAGGCCTCGACATCCTTCGGGTTCAGCCGCAGCGAATTGGTGAAGTCCTTCACCGCGAGGTCGTAGGCCCCCTTGCTGGCATAGACCTGGCCGCGGCGATACAGCGCCGCTGCGTCATCGGGATTCTTGTCCAGCTTTTCGCTCAGGCTCTTGATCGTCGGATCATCGGCGAGCACAGGCGAATTGCTCGGCGCCGGCGTGGGCTGGATCACCACTGGCGGCGGAGCCGCGGGCGGTGGCAGGGCGATCTCGGGCGCCTTGGGCTGGGGTGACGGTGCGGTCGGCGCTGCCGCGACCGGAGGCTTCGGCGGCGCCGGTGATGGTGTCGGCGCTGTTGCCGCTGGTGGCGTCGGGGTTGCCGCAGGCGGTGTCGGCGTTGCTGCGGGCGGAGCCGGCGGAGGTGCGACCGGCGGTGCCGCTGCCACCTCGGGTGACGGCGACGCGGCGGGTGCCGGCGCGGCGTTCGACGGCCCGCCCGTGCCGGCCGGAATGAACGAGAAATCCTCGGCCAGTGACGACGAGATCCACGGCACCTGTTCCTGCCGCGAGGCGCGGGTGACGCCGACGCGGGTGCGGTTCAGCGTTTCCTCGGCCATCAGGTCGGGGGTGCGGATCTCTTTCAGGAGTTCCCGCACGAACAGGCTGTGGTCGTTGCCATTGTCGGAGACGACGGACGACAGCGCGGCCGAATACATCACCAATGTACCGTTCGGGGCGATCACCGGGGCCAGCCCTGCCGAAAAGCTGCGGAAGCGCCGCTCGAACGGGTTGCGCCGCGAGGCGTCGATCAAGGCGATCTTCACCCCGGCGCCACGGCTGTTGATTTCCCCGAGCACGGTCTCGAGGCTGAAGCCGTCGCGGCGCACGTCGGCCTCGGCCCAGATCTGCGCATCGATCGGGATCATGTAGCTCTGCCGGTTCGACTGGATACCGTAACCGGAGAAGAAGATCAGGGCGACCGAGCCCGGCTTGATCTTGCCGTAGAGCCGGTCGAAGGCGCGGCGCATGCCGTCGCCGGTCAGGTTCTCCCCGACCTCGACGGTGAAGCCGTCGCGCTTGAGCTCGTCGGCGACGTCACGGGCGTCATTGACCGGCTCCTTCAGCGGTGCGTCGGCGTCGGGATATTTGGCGTTGCCGATGACCAGCGCGAAACGGTCGCCGGCGGCAAAGGACAAAGCGGGCGCCGCGATTGAAAAAATCAGCGTGGCGAGCAAGGCAAGGCGGATTTTCATAATCGCAGCAAATCCAGATCGCGGCATTCCAGTGAAATGGCGCCGCTTCCAGCCTGCGCCTCGGGAACCTTACTCTAGCGAAAATCCATTATCAAACCACGGCCAAATCCCCGTCAACGGCTTGCGGCAGCATCGTTTATCGCGGTGATACCAGCCAGACCGCAGTGCAGCAGCATGCGGTCACGGCGGCCATCGCCATCACGGCACGGTGCTGGTTCCCACGAGCCGATCATGTGATCGCACTCACTCTCGCCACCCTGTCATGCGCTCGTCGCACTCTGCGCGGTTTGACCTTTGCGCGAGGCGATGGCTTTGTGTTCGGGACGGCAGGCCATTCAAAAACAAGCCGTCAAAACAGGCCTTGCAAACAAGAGCGAAACCGATGGGAAACGCCTACGAGATCTACGCCCTGCGCTATGCGACGATGTCGCCGCGCACGCCCCACCTCAACTTCCTGGTGCCCGATCCGCACGACACCACCGCGCAGGACCTGGATTATTTCGTCTGGCTGGTGCGTGGCCACGGCCGCGACATCCTGGTCGACACCGGATTCAACGCCGAGGAGGCCAAGGCGCGCGCTCGCAAGCTGACGCTCAACCCAGTCGATGCGCTGGCCGGCTTCGGCGTCAGCGCCGACAGCATCAAGGATGTCATCGTTACCCATCTGCACTACGACCACGCCGGCAATCTCGATCGCTTTCCGAACGCCAAATTCCATCTGCAGGAACGCGAGATGAGCTACGCGACCGGCCGCTGCATGTGCAACGGTATGCTGCGCCATCCGTTCTCCATCGAGCACGTCACGCAGATGGTGCGCCACGTCTATGGCGAGCGCGTCAACTTCCACTCCGGCGACGGCGAGATCGCACCCGGCGTCACCGTGCATCGCGTCGGCGGCCATTCCGACGGCCTGCAGGTGGTGCGCATCGAGACCGCGCGCGGCCCGGTCGTGCTGGCGTCGGACGCCGCGCATTATTATGCGAACCTGCACAAGCGCAGCCCGTTCCCGATCGTCTACAATGTCGGCGACATGGCGCAGGGCTGGGAGACCGTCGAGCGGCTCGCCGGTCATCCGGACCGCTTCATTCCCGGTCACGATCCGATCGTCAGCGAGATCTATCCGCGCGCCAGCGACAAGGTCGATGCGTTCGCACTGCATCTGGCGCCGTCGCGATCGTTCGCGAAATAGCCTCGCCGATCGGCGAGGCACGTCTGCAACACGTCAAGAAACGTCAAAGAAGAAGCTATATGACTGACACCAAGACGACTGACACCAGGACTCTCGGGTTCATCGGCCTCGGCGTGATGGGTGAGCCGATTTGCCGCAACCTGGTCAGGAAGAGCGGCAAACGCGTTGTCGCGTTCGACCTCTCGGCCGAACCGCTGCAGCGGTTGCGCGCCGACGGTGCCGAGGTTGCCGCGTCGGTCGCCGACGTCATCAAGCAGAGCGACGTGCTGTTCCTCTGCTTGCCGAGCGCCAGGCACGTGCGCGCGGTGTTCGAAGGCGACGGCATTTTGAAGAATACGAGAAGCGGCCAGGTCGTGGTCGATCTCGGCACGTCGTCAGTCAGCCAGACCCGCGATTTCGCCGCGCAGTTGCTGGCCAAGGGCGCGGCGTGGGCCGACGCGCCGATCGCGCGCACGCGGCAGGCGGCGCAGGACGGCACGCTCAGCGTGATGGTCGGCGCGGTGCCCGCGCTCTATGCCGCGATCGAGCCCTTGATCCGCTGCTTCGCCACCGATGTCACCAATTGCGGTGACGTCGGCGCCGGGCAGGTGACCAAGATCCTCAACAACATGGTGCTGTTCGAGACCGTGAATGCGCTGGCCGAGGCCGTCGCGGTGGCGAAGCACAATGGCGTCGATCCGAAGCTCTTGCTTGAGACACTGTCGAAGGGCTCGGCCGACAGCTTTGCGCTGCGCAACCACGGCATGAAAGCGATCGTGCCCGGTGTATTTCCCGAGCGCGCATTCTCGACCGAATATGCGCTGAAGGATCTGTCCTACGCGCTGGAGCTCGCTGCCGATGCGGGCATCAAGATCCGCGGCGCGGAGCTGATCGGCACGGTGCTGCAGGAAGCGATCGACAAGGGATCGAAGGACAATTATTTTCCGGTGATCGCCAAGCATATAGACAAGGCGTAGGGCACACTCCACTTCATCCCGGCTTCGAGACTGCGCGTCGCCCCGCATGGTTTTAAGTTGAGTTGGGCGTGAAGCCAACCCCGGCGTCGTCCTGGCGAAAGCCAGGACCCACAACCACAAATGTCCTTTGTTGGGCTCGCTGGAATGACGAGTCCCGTTCACAACACAGGCCGCGGCGTATGGGTCCTGGCTTTCGCCAGGACGACAGCGGAGGTATGGCTGTGGCCTAATACACGTCCTTCGCGTCGGCCTCTTCGCTGGTCTGCACCAGTTCAAGGCTGCTCTCGACCTTGCCGAGCAGGCGGCCGAGGTCGCGGCGCTCCTGTGCGGAAAGGCAGGACAGGATCTCCTGTTCCTTGCGCAGCAGGCGCGGGATCAGCTCCTCGTATAGCGTCTGGCCCGCTTTGGTCAGTCGCAGGCGGAATTCGCGGCGGTCGTCGGCGTTCTCGACGCGCTCGACGATCTCGCGCTCCATCAGCGCCGACACCGCGCGGCTGATGGTGGATTTATGGGTGCGCGTGCAGTGCGCGATATACTGCGCGCTGCAGGGATCGCTGCGGAAGCCGAGCGTTGCGAGCACGCGCCACTCCGGAATGTCGAGCCCGTAGCGCGCCTGATATTCGCTCGACAGCGCCGAGGACACCTCGGCCGCCAGCCGGTTCAGGCGGAACGGCATGAAATGGAAGAGATCGAGGCGCTTCTTGGTCGGCGCGATAGTGTCGCGCACCTCCGCTTCCACGGCACTGCGCGGGCGGGCTGGAGGCTGGCTTGCAGAGGTCCGTGCCAAAAATCTCTCCAATTTGAGTTGACGGCAGCCCCGACTGGGGGTTTAAGATAGTTGCAAGTGAGACTAATTTAGCAAGGTCGCGGCCGGCTCGCAAGGTCCCGGTCGCGGGCCGGTCACACAGAACCGCAGCCAGAGGCCGCGGCGCAAGGGAAACATCCAGGGTCACGCAATGGCACACGCCAACACGGCACAGGCCAAAACCCAGTTCGGCTATCGCCGTCACCCCGACCAGGAGCGCTCGGGCGCCAATGTCGCGGAGCATCCCGTCGTCGTGGTCGGCGCCGGGCCGGTGGGATTGTCGCTCGCGATCGATCTTGCGCAGCGCGGCCAGCGCGTGGTGCTGCTCGACGATGCCGACCGGATCGGCGAAGGCTCGCGCGCAATCTGCTTCTCGAAGCGCTCGCTTGAGTTCTGGGACCGTCTCGGGGTCGGCGACCGCATGGTCGAGAAGGGCGTGGTGTGGAGCGTCGGCAAGATCTTCCACGGCGCCTCGCAGCTCTACCAATTCAATTTGCTGCCTGAGGAAGGCCACAAGCGGCCCGCCTTCATCAACCTGCAGCAGTTCTATGCCGAGGCCTATCTGGTCGACCGGGTGGGGCAACTGCCTGAAATTGACCTGCGCTGGCGCAACAAGGTGATCGCGCTGGAGAGCCGTAACGATGGCGTTGCGCTGACCATCGCAACTCCCGACGGCTCCTACCAGGTGCACGGGACCTTCGTGGTCGCCTGCGATGGCGCCCGTTCCTCGCTGCGGCAGATGGTCGGCGCGGAATTCGCAGGCCAGGTGTTCGAGGACCAGTTCCTGATCGCTGACGTCAAGATGACGGCGGCGTTTCCGACCGAGCGCTGGTTCTGGTTCGATCCGCCGTTCCATGCCGGACGCTCCGCGCTGCTGCACAAGCAGCCGGACGATATCTGGCGGATCGACCTGCAGCTCAATCCGGATGCCGATCCGGTGGCCGAGAAGCAGCCCGAGAATGTCCGGCCGCGGATCGAGCGCATGCTCGGGCACGACAAGTTCGAGTTCGAATGGATCTCGCTTTACAAGTTCCAGTGCCGCCGGATGGCCAAGTTCATCCACGGCCGGGTGATCTTCGCCGGGGATTCCGCGCATCAGGTCTCGCCGTTCGGCGCACGCGGCGCCAATTCCGGGCTCGAGGACGCCGAGAATCTGGCGTGGAAGCTCGACCGCGTGCTGCGCCGGCTGTCGCCGGAGGGCTTGCTGGAGAGCTATCAGATCGAGCGCAGCGCGGCGGCGGATGAGAACATCCGCGAGTCGACCCGCTCGACCGACTTCATGGCGCCGGTGACGAAACAGGAAGCGCGGCTGCGTCAGGCCGTGCTGTCGCTTGCCAAGGATACCGAGTTCGGCAAGCGCATGGTCAATGGCGGGCGGCTGTCGGTGCCGTCGGTCTACGACACGCCGCTGTCGAGCGGCGATCGCGACGATTGGCGCGGCGGCCCGCGGCCCGGCGCCTCGATGCCGGATGCGCCGGTGACGGAGCGGGGCGGCGGTTCCACCTATCTGACCGACGTTTTCATCAGGCAGGGAACGCGCTTCACGCTGCTGGAGTTTGGCAATGGCGCTGCTGTCGACGTCCCCGAGGGCGTCGGCAGCATCCGGATCGGCGGCGAGGGCGGGCTGGTCGACGCGCAGGGCCTTGCCGGCAAGCGGTATGATGCCGAGCCCGGCACCGCCTATCTGCTGCGGCCGGACGGCTATGTCGCCGCACGCTTCCGCAACGCGGCACGGCCGGAGCTCGATGCGGCGCTGGCACGCGCGGCCGGCCTGAACTGAGGAGCAGTCATGGTGCTGTCGACCAGTTCGAATTTCGCAAAGCCCGACGACGCCTTCCGCGCCATCGTCGAGGCCCATCGCGGCCTCACCGAGGCGCAGAGCGCCGATCTCGATGCCGCGCTGGTTCTGGTGCTCGCCAACCATATCGGCGATCTCGACGTGCTGCGCGAGGCGATCGCGCTGGCGAAGCGGCGGATGCTTGATGCAAGCCAGCAGCAACAGCAGCAACAACAACAATAGCACTGAGCAAACGGACAGGATTGAACTGATGGCCAAAGGTTTCGCATCGACCACGGATCTTTCGGAGAAGAAGGTCACCTTCTCCGAGATCGGCACCGACCTCTATGCCTTCACCGCCGAGGGCGATCCCAACACCGCCGTGATCGTCGGCGACGACGGCTGCCTGGTGTTCGACGCGCAGGCGACGCCGGCGATGGCGAACAAGGTGATCGAGCGGGTCAAGACCGTCACCGACAAGCCGATCAAATATGTCGTGCTGTCGCATTATCACGCGGTGCGCGTGCTCGGCGCCTCGGCCTACAAGGCGCAGGGCATCGTCGCCTCGCAGGAGACCTATCGCCTGATCGAGGAGCGCGGCCAGCAGGATTGGGATTCCGAATATGGCCGCTTCCCGCGGCTGTTCCAGGATGCCGCGAGCATCCCCGGCCTGACCTGGCCGACGCTGACCTTCGAGGGCGAGATGTCGATCTATCTCGGCAAGCGTGAGGTGCGGCTGATGCAGCTCGGCGCCGGCCATACCTCGGGCGACATCGTCGCCTGGGTACCGGATGCCGAGGTGATGTTCTCCGGCGATCTGATCGAATATCACTCGGCCTGCTATTGCGGCGATGCGCATTTGCGCGAATGGCCGACGACCTTGAACGAGATCCGCGCCTTCAATCCGAAGGCGATCGCGCCGGGCCGCGGCGATGCGCTGAAGGGCCTCGCCACCGGGCGCGATGCGATCGCGATGACCCGCGATTTCGTCACCACGCTCTACGGCGCCGCCGAATCGTCCGTCGCCAAGGGCCGCAGCCTGAAGGAATCGATGGCGGCGACGCGCGAGGTGATGGATCCGAAGTTCTCGAGCTTTGCGATCTACGAGCACTGCCTGCCGTTCAACGTTTCGCGCGCCTATGACGAGGCGTCGGGGATCGACGATCCCGTGATCTGGACCGACAAGCGCGACCAGGAAATGTGGGCCGCCCTGCAAGGAGGATAGCGATGAACATCAATACCTCGCCTGATCAGATCGTCCGCAGCTCAGGGCAAGTCACCCCGGGCTACATGTCCGGCTTCGGCAACAGTTTCGAGACCGAGGCCTTGCCCGGCGCGCTGCCGATGGGGCGCAATTCGCCGCAGCGCTGCGCCTATGGGCTCTATGCCGAGCAATTGTCCGGCTCGCCGTTCACGGCGCCGCGCGGCACCAATGAGCGCTCCTGGCTCTATCGCATCCGCCCATCGGTGCGGCACTCCGGCCGCTTCGCCAAGGCCGATGCCGGGCTGTGGCGCACCGCGCCGTGCCACGAATACGACATGCCGATCGCACAGCTGCGCTGGGACCCCGCGCCGATCCCGAAGGAAGACATGACCTTCCTGCAGGGCGTGCAGACCATGACCACGGCGGGTGATGCCAACACCCAGGCCGGCATGGCGGCGCACATCTACCTCATCACCAAATCGATGGTCGATCAGCATTTCTACAATGCCGATGGCGAGATGATGTTCGTGCTGCAGCAGGGCAATCTGCGCTTCGTCACCGAGTTCGGCCGCATCGACGCCGAGCCGGGCGAGATCGTCGTGATCCCGCGCGGCGTCAAATTCCGCGTCGAAATTCCCGGCGGCCCGGCGCGCGGCTATCTCTGCGAGAATTACGGCGGCGCGTTTACGCTGCCGGAGCGCGGCCCGATCGGCGCCAACTGCCTGGCCAATTCACGCGACTTCCTGACGCCGGTGGCTAGCTACGAGGACAAGGACACGCCGACCGAGCTCTACGTCAAATGGGGCGGCTCGCTGTTCAAGACCACGCTGCCGCATTCGCCGATCGACGTGGTCGCCTGGCACGGCAATTACGCTCCCTACAAATACGATCTGCGCACCTTCTCGCCGGTCGGCGCGATCGCCTTCGATCATCCCGATCCGTCGATCTTCACGGTGCTGACCTCGCCGTCGGAGACCGTGGGCACCGCGAATATCGACTTCGTGATCTTCCCGGAGCGCTGGATGGTGGCCGACAACACCTTCCGTCCGCCGTGGTACCACATGAACATCATGTCGGAGTTCATGGGCCTGATCTACGGCGTCTACGACGCCAAGCCGCAGGGCTTTGTGCCCGGCGGCATCAGCTTGCACAATTGCATGCTGCCGCACGGCCCCGACCGCGAAGCCTTCGAGCACGCCAGCAACAGCGAGCTGAAGCCGGTGAAGCTGACCGGCACGATGGCCTTCATGTTCGAGACCCGCTTCCCGCAGCGCGTGACCGAACATGCGGCGAAGTCGTCGACGCTGCAGGACGATTACTCGGATTGCTGGAAGGGCTTGGAAAAGAAGTTCGATCCGAACAAGCCGTAGGTCTTCACCCTCCCCTGGAGGGGGAGGGTCGGTACGCATGGAGCAACGCGACATGCGTACCGCGGTGGGGTGATCTCTCAACACGGGCAGTGTGCTTCGCGGATAGACCGTCACCCCACCCCGCCGCTCATTTCATTCGCGTCGACCCAAGAGCGAGCTTCGCTCGTCTCGACCCCCTCCAGGGGAGGGTGAATAAACATCAGCCATCGCATCTGATTGCACCGGGATCATCATGCCCCACCCCAACGACCCAAAGCTCCGCTCCTTCATCGACGTCGCCCCGACCTCCGACTTCCCGATCCAGAACCTGCCCTACGGCGTGTTCTCGTCGAAGGATGGTCTTGCGCCGCGCGTCGGCGTTGCGATCGGCGATTATGTGCTCGACCTCTGGGAGCTCGAGCAGGACTCGCGGCTCGATGTCGGGCCGCTCGGCGTGTTCTCGCAGCCGTCGCTCAACGCCTTCATGGCGCTCGGGCCGAAAGTGTGGTCGGCGACGCGGGCACGGATCAGCGAACTGTTGCGCTCGGATCATCCGGAGCTGCGCGACAACAGGGAATTGCGGGCGCGGGCGCTGGTGCCGATGGCCGACGTCAGGCTGCACATGCCGTTTGCGGTCTCGGGCTACACCGACTTCTATTCGTCGAAGGAGCACGCCACCAATGTCGGCGTCATGTTCCGCGGCAAGGACAATGCGCTGCAGCCGAACTGGCTGCATATGCCGATCGGCTATAACGGCCGCGCCTCGACCGTCGTCGTTTCGGGCACCAGAGTGCGACGCCCCCGCGGCCAGCTGAAGCCGCCGACCGCTGAGGTGCCGAGCTTCGGCGCCTGCAAGCGGCTCGATTTTGAACTCGAGATGGGCGTGGTCGTCGGCCAGGCCTCGCCGATGGGCGAGATGCTGACGGAGAAGCAGGCCGAGGAGATGATCTTCGGCTTCGTCATCCTCAACGACTGGAGCGCGCGCGACATCCAGCAGTGGGAGTATGTGCCGCTCGGCCCGTTCCAGGCCAAGGCGTTCGCGACTTCGATCAGCCCGTGGGTGGTGACGCGCGAGGCGCTCGAGCCGTTCCGCATGCAGGGCCCGGCGCAGCAGCCGGAGCCGCTGGCGTACCTCAAGCAGACCCAGCCGAACAATTACGACATGCAGCTCGACGTCGCGCTGCGTGCCGGTGCGATGAACGAGGCGAAGACGATCTGCAGCACCAACTTCAAATACATGTACTGGTCGTCGGTCCAGCAGCTCGTGCACCACGCTTCCAGCGGCTGCGCGATGAATGTCGGCGATCTCCTAGGCAGCGGCACGATCTCCGGCCCCGAAAAGCATCAGCGCGGCAGTCTCCTGGAAATCAGCTGGAACGGCACCGAGCCGGTCGAACTCGCCAGCGGCGTCACGCGGTCCTTCCTGGAGGACGGCGATTCGCTTGTGATGCGCGGTTGGTGCCAGGGCGACGGCTATCGCGTCGGCTTCGGCGAGGTCGAAGGCACGATCATCGCGGCGAAGTAAGTCTCCGCGCATTCCGCGGCTTCACCTCCCCTTGAAAAGGGGAGGTCGGTTTGCGCAGCAAACCGGGTGGGGATCTGGTCTCTCCGTAGACGCCAGCGCTCGCGGCTGACCCCTCTCCCACCTTCCCCCTTTCAGGGGGAGGGTGCCCGACAGGCGTGCAAACCTCACCGTTCCTCGGGCCTGACATCCCTTAAGCGCGCCGTATTCGCCGCGACGTCCTCGAGGCTGTACTTCAAATGCACCCGCTTGTCCGACGGCGGCTGGTTGACCGTGCAGACACCCGGCCGCCACGGCTTGGCCGGGCGGATTGGCCGCGGCGCAAAACCGCCGCCGCAGTTCGGGCAGACATTGCCGAGCCTGGTCTCGGCGCAATCCGCACAGAACGTGCATTCATAGGAGCAGATCCGCGCGTCGGTGGCGCTGGGTGGCAGGTCCTTGTCGCAATATTCGCAGTTCGGTCGCAGCTGCAGCGCCATGGTTCATCTCTCTTGCCGTTGCCGGAATGATCGCAAGCCAAGCCACAAAAGCGAATGGCGGATTTCCCTCGATTCGAGCCATCACGCCTGTAGCGACTTCAGCGGCAGCCTGGTGCTCTCCTTCAGGCGGTCGAGCACGATCGAGGAGCGCACATGGGCCACGCTCTGGTGCGGCATCAGCACGTTGTTGACGATGTCGGACAGGCTCTTGAGGTCGCGCAGCATCACCTTGAGCACGTAGTCGGCATCCCCGGTCAGTGCGTAGGCCTCCTGGATATCGTCGACGCGGTTGACCAGCTCGCGAAACCGCTTGGCGTTGTCGGGCGAGTGGGTCGCAAGCGTGATGTGGATGAAGGCGATCAGGCCGAAGCCGAGTGCCTCGCCGGCGAGGTCGGCATGGTAGCCGGCGATGACCTTCTCCTCCTCCAGCCGCATCCGCCGCCGCGAACATTGCGATGCCGACAGCCCGACGAGGTCGGCCAGCTGCTGGTTGGTCAGCCGGCCATCGTCCTGCAGCGCGGCGAGCATTTTCAGGTCGAATGCGTCCACTTCAGGCATGCGTGGAGTATCCATTTCATGCACGGATCGTGCGCGAGAATAGCAAAATGAGACCTATTTTGCACGCACGTTGCGCAGCAGGTGACGGAAACTGATCGCCAGACAAATCAGGGAGTTACCGTCATGGGTCCGTTTCCGCACGATGCGCCGCCGGCCGAAATCAGCACTGAGAACCCGATGGGCACCGACGGCTTCGAGTTCGTCGAATATGCCCATCCGAATCCGGCGGAGCTGCACGCCCTGTTCAAGCTGATGGGCTTCGTCGCGGTCGCCCGCCACCGGACCAAGGCCATCACGGTCTATCGCCAGGGCGACATCAACTATCTCGTCAATGAGGAGCCGGGCAGCCACGGCTTCAACTTCGTCGCCGCGCACGGCCCCTGCGCGCCGTCGATGGCGTTCCGCGTGGTCGACGCCAAGCGTGCCTATGAGCGCGCGATCGCGCTCGGCGCGGAGCCGGCGGATGTCGCGCCCGCAGCGAAGACGCTCGATGTGCCCGCGATCAAGGGCATCGGCGGCAGCCTGCTTTATTTCGTCGATCGCTACGGCGCCAAGGGCTCGGCCTATGATGCCGAGTTCGAATGGCTCGGCGCGGCCAACCCGCGCCCCGCGGGCTCAGGCCTGTATTACGTCGATCACCTCACGCACAACGTCCATCGCGGCCGCATGGATGTCTGGACTGGCTTCTATGCCAAGCTGTTCAACTTCCGCCAGATACGCTTCTTCGACATCGAGGGCCGCGCGTCCGGCCTGTTCTCCCGCGCGCTGACCAGCCCGGACGGCAAGATCCGGATCCCGATCAACGAGGACGCCGGCGATTCCGGTCAGATCGAGGAATATCTCAACGTCTATCGCGGCGAGGGCATCCAGCACATCGCCTGCGGCGCGCGCGACATCCACGCGACGGTCGAGAGGTTGCGCGCCGATGGCCTGCCGTTCATGCCGTCGCCGCCCGACACCTATTTCGAGCGAATCGACGCCCGCCTGCCCAAGCATGGCGAGGACGTCGCGCGGCTCAGGACCAACGGCATCCTGATCGACGGCGAAGGCGTGGTCGACGGCGGCCAGACCAAGGTGCTGCTGCAGATCTTCTCGGCCAACGCGATCGGGCCGATCTTCTTCGAGTTCATCCAGCGCAAGGGCGACGACGGCTTCGGCGAAGGCAACTTCAAGGCGCTGTTCGAATCGATCGAGGAAGACCAGATCCGCCGCGGCGTGCTGAAGGTCGATCACGCGGCGTAAGGACGCCGTAATGCCACGCTAGCGCTCAGCCAGAGCTGTCGTCCCGGCGAACGCCGGGACCCATACCGCGGAATCCATCGGGTGTGTCGGGTGGTAGTCCCGCGGTAGGGGCGTGCGCAACAACTCCGTTCAGTGGTTATGGGTCCCGGCGTTCGCCGGGACGACAGCGAGATTTATTTCCCCGCCTTCCACGCGCTGGTCACGTCGCCAATATTCGCCAACTCCGGCTCGCGGATCGCGGACGGTGTGCGCGAGAAGCGCGGCGCGGGGGCGGGCTGGGTCACGCCGTGGCGTTCGACGAACACCTGGCGTGCGGCCATGTGCGGATGCTTGGGCGCTTCCTCCATGGTCAGGATCGGCGCGAAGCAGATGTCGGTGCCTTCCATGATCTGGCACCAGTCCGCGCGCGACTTGCTCTTGAACACCCGGGTCAGCTTCTCCTTCAGCGCCGGCCAGGCCTTGCGATCCATCTGCGCGTCGAAGTCGGCGTCGGTCAGGTCGGCGTGCTTGCGCAGCAGCGCGTAGAACTGCGGCTCGATCGAGCCGATCGAGATGAAGTTGCCGCAGGAGCACTCGTAGACGCCGTAGAAATGCGCGCCGCCGTCCAGGAAATTCTGGTCGCGGCCGCCGCTCCAGCGGCCCTGCGCGGCCATGTCGTAGAACATCGACATCAGCGAGGCCGCGCCGTCGCACATCGCGGTATCGACCACCTGGCCCTTGCCGGACTTCTGCGCTTCCAGCAGCGCGGCGAGCACGCCGACCACGAGGTAGAGCGCGCCGCCGCCGAAATCGCCGACCAGGTTGAGCGGCGGCACCGGCTTCTCCTTGGTGCCGATCGCAGCCAGCGCGCCTGTGATCGAGATGTAGTTGATGTCATGGCCGGCGGCATTGGCGAGCGGGCCTTCCTGGCCCCAGCCGGTCATGCGGCCATAGACGAGTTTCGGATTGCGCGCGAGCACGACATCAGGGCCGAGGCCGAGGCGCTCCATCACGCCGGGACGAAAGCCCTCGATCAGCGCGTCGGCATGGCCGAGCAGGTCGAGCACTTCGGCAACCGCCGCCTTGTTCTTGAGATCGAGCTCAATGACCTTGCGGCCGCGGGTTGCAACCGCCTTCAAATTCTTGCCGGCGCCGATGCGGTCCAGGGTGATGACCTCGGCGCCCATGTCGGCGAGCAGCATGCAGGCGAACGGGCCGGGGCCGATGCCGGCGAATTCGACGATGCGGAAGCCGGCGAGCGGGCCCGAGGTACGAGCGGCGGTCTGGGAGGCGGGTTTATCGAGCACGTTGTTCTTCCGTTGGTTGCGGGGCGCTAGGCGGCTGAGATGTCGCGGCTGGCTTGGTTGCCGAACTTCATGCGTTCTCCCAGCCGTCCGTGGGACGGTATTTTTAATTAGCTGATTAGCTAAATTGTCTCGCCTAAAGCCGGATGTGGCAAGCACCTTTTGTCCTGTGCCGCCGGTAAAAACGCGAACGGCGCGCATTGCGGCGCGCCGTTGCAGACTTGTGTTTAGGCGCTAAAGCGCGATGAGAATCGTCATCACGCTTTAGCGCTTTGTTTGAGCATGATCTTTCCGGAAAACCGCCTCGCACTTTTCCGGATCATGCTTGATCAACCGGCCGCGGTCACCGCCCGCTGTCCCATCACCTTCACGAGGTTGGCGCGGTAATCCGCCGACCCGTGGATGTCGGCGAGCAGGCCGCTCGCCGGGATCGTCACGCTGTCGAGCGCCGAGGCCGCCCAGTTTGCCTTCAGCGCCTGCTCGATCGGCGCGACCCGCATGACGCCGCTCTGCGAAGCACCGGTCGCGGCGACGCGGACGTCACCGGCTTTGGTCCTGGCGACGAACACGCCGGTCAGCGCGAAGCGCGAGGCGGGATTGGGAAACTTGGCGTAGCCGGCCTTGGCCGGAACCGGGAACGACACTGCGGTGATGATCTCGCCATCCTCAAGGGCCGTCGTGAACAGGCCCTTGAAGAAATCCTCCGCCGCGATCGACCGCTTGTTGGTCTTGACCGTCGCGCCGAGCGCCAGCACCGCCGCCGGATAATCCGCCGCCGGGTCATTGTTGGCGAGCGAGCCGCCGATCGTGCCGCGATAGCGCACGGCGGGATCGCCGATCATCGACGCCAGATCGGCGAGCGCCGGGATCGCCTTCTGTACCGCGTCGCTTTGCGCCACATCGTAATGCGGAGTCGCGCCCTTGATGGTGACCGTATCCCCCGAAACCTCGATGCCGATCATCTCCTGCACCTTGGAGAGGTCGATCACGTCGGTAGGCGCGGCAAGACGCTGCTTCATCACCGGAAGGAGGGTTTGTCCGCCGGCGACGAATTTTGATTCCGTGCCCTTGGCGAAGGTTGCGGCGGCGTCAGCGACCGAGGAAGCGCGGTGATAATTTGTCTCGTACATGGCTCTTCCTCCCTCAACCGTGAATGGCGTGCCAGACGCGATCGGGCGTCGCCGGCATTTCCAGCTTGTTGTTGCCGATCGCGTCCGTGATCGCATTGATCACGGCAGCCGAGGCGCCGATCGCGCCGGCCTCGCCGCAGCCCTTGACGCCGAGCGGGTTGCCCGGACACAGCGTCGTGGTGTGCGAGAGCTGGAACGAGGGCAGATCGTCCGCGCGCGGCATGGTGTAGTCCATGAAGGATGCGGTCATGAGCTGACCGGTGCCGTCATAGACCACGCCTTCGAGCAGTGCCTGGCCGATGCCCTGTGCAAGGCCGCCATGGACCTGGCCTTCGACGATCATCGGGTTGATCAGCCGGCCGAAATCGTCGGCCGCGACGAAGTTGACGAAGGAGGTCTTGCCGGTGCCCGGATCGACCTCGAGCTCGCAGATATAGGCGCCGGCGGGGAAGGTGAAGTTGGTCGGATCGTAGAACGCCGTCTCCTTCAGGCCGGGCTCCATGCCTTCGGGCAGATTGTGCGCGGTGTAGGCGGCGAGCGCGACCATCGGCAGCGCGATCGACTTGTCGGTGCCGGTGACCTTGAACTCGCCGTTCTCGATCACGATGTCGCTCTCGGACGCCTCGAGCGCATGCGCCGCGATCTTCTTGGCCTTGGCCTCGACCTTCTCCATCGCCTTCACGATCGCCGTACCGCCGACCGCGAGCGAGCGCGAGCCGTAGGTGCCCATGCCGAACTGAACCTTGTCGGTGTCGCCATGGACGATCGAGACCTGGCTGATCGGCACGCCGAGCCGCTCCGCGATGATCTGGCAGAACGTGGTCTCGTGGCCCTGGCCGTGGCTGTGCGAGCCGGTGAGCACCTCGATGGTACCGACCGGATTGACGCGGATCTCCGCCGATTCCCACAGGCCGACGCCGGCGCCGAGGCTGCCGACCGCCTTCGACGGCGCGATGCCGCAGGCCTCGATATAGCAGGAGATGCCGATGCCGCGCAGCTTGCCGTCGGCTTTCGCCTTGGCCTTGCGGGCCGGGAAGCCGGCATAGTCGATCGCTTTCATCGCGGCATCGATCGAGGCGTGGAAGTCGCCGATGTCATACGCCATGATCACAGGCGTCTGATACGGGAACTGGGTGATGAAGTTCTTCTTGCGCAGCTCGGTCGGATCGACCTTCAATTGCCGCGCCGCCGTCTCCATCATGCGCTCGATCAGATAGCTCGCCTCGGGGCGGCCGGCGCCGCGATAGGCGTCGACCGGCGTGGTGTTGGTGTAGACGCCGATCACCTCGGCGTAGATCGCCGGGATCACGTACTGGCCCGACAGCAGCGTCGCGTAGAGATAGGTCGGCACCGCCGAGGAGAACAGCGACATATAGGCGCCGAAATTGGCGTGGGTCTTCACCCGCAGGCCAAGAATCTTGTTGTCCTTGTCGAACGCCAACTCCGCCTTCGAGACATGGTCGCGGCCATGCGCGTCGGTGAGGAAGGCTTCCGAACGGTCGCCGGTCCACTTCACCGGGCGCCCTACCTTCTTGGAGGCCCACAGCGCCACCATCTCTTCCGGATAGATGTAGATCTTGGAGCCGAAGCCGCCGCCGACGTCGGGCGCGATCACGCGCAGCTTGTGCTCGGGCGCGATGTTGTAGAACGCCGACAGCACGAGGCGGGCGACGTGCGGGTTTTGCGACGTCGTGTAGAGCGTGTAGTGCTCTTCGGCCTGGTCGTAATGCGCGATCGCCGCACGCGGCTCCATCGCGTTCGGCACCAGGCGGTTATTGGTGAGGTCGAGCGTCACCACATTGGCCGCCTTGCTGAAGGCATCCTTGACCGCGGCTTCGTCGCCGAGATGCCAGTCATACACGATGTTGCCGGGAGCTTCGGGATGAAGCTGCGCGGCGCCCGGCTTGATCGCGGCCTTGATGTCAGGCACCGCGGGAAGTTCTTCGTAGTTGACGACGACCGCTTCGGCGGCGTCCCTGGCCTGGTTCTTGGTCTCGGCGATCACGACCGCGACCGCCTGTCCGACAAAGCGCACGGTCTCCGGCGCCATCGCCGGCCACGCGCCCATTTTCATCGGCGAGCCGTCCTTCGAGGTGATGGCCCAGCCGCAGATCAAATTGCCGACCTTGTCGTCGACGATCTGCTGTCCGGTCAGCACTGCGATCACGCCGGGCATCTTCATGGCCTCGGCTGAATCGATGCCCTTGACCTTGGCATGCGCATGCGGGCTGCGGATGAAGTGAGCGTAGCTCATGCCGACCATTTTGACGTCGTCGACGTAACGTCCCTGTCCGGTGATGAACCGGCGATCTTCCTTGCGCACGACACGTGCGCCAATTCCTTCAACACCCATTGTCTAGTCCTCCCGACCGGAGATTCGATTTGCCGCCGTTTCCATCGAGACCGGCGGTGGTGAGCTTGATCGTACGCGGTGCGTGGCGCGCTATTCGGCGGCCTGCGCAACCTTCATGCGGCCGGCAGCGTCGAGCACTGCCTTGACGATGTTGTGGTAGCCGGTGCAGCGGCAGATGTTGCCTTCGAGCTCGTGGCGAACCGTTTCCTCGTCGAGCTTGCCGCCATGCCGGTGCACGATGTCGACCGCGGACATGATCATACCGGGGGTGCAATAGCCGCACTGCAGGCCATGATTGTCGCGGAACGCCGCCTGCATCGGGTGCAGCTCGTCGCCCTTGGCGAGGCCTTCGATCGTGGTGACGTTGCAGCCCGCGGCCTGGCCGGCCAGCATGGTGCAGGATTTGACCGCTCGTCCATCGACATGCACGACGCAGGCGCCGCACTGGCTGGTATCGCAGCCGACGTGGGTGCCGGTGAGGTTCAGGTTTTCGCGCAAGAGGTGCACGAGGAGGGTTCGGTCCTCAACGTCGACCGAGACCGCCTTGCCGTTTACCGTCAGTTTGACTGTAGACACGCGTTTCTCCCAATAGCTTCGTTATGGGCCCAGTAGACCACGCTTCATGTGGGTCGTAACCGCGATCAAAGTCGTAGTCGCGACCTTGTCATGAAGGCGCCGGGCAGTGCCTGCGATCCTAGCAGGCAGCCGTTCAATGGGCAATTTGCAAGCTGCCGGCGGCGCACTCCGGCGCGACGAAATTGCCCGGCAGCGCAAGCGGTTTTCGGCAAGCTGACGGTGCTCGCCGCACGCCAAAATCGTCGCCGCGATCGCTACTACCTTCCGCCTATAACGACGCAAAGGCGTTGCTGTCATTTTCATCGCCGACGCAGCGGCAGAAGATCGCTGGTTCATGAAATTCGGTAGCGATCCGCGCGCGCGATGCATCCATCGCGGCAACGAAACCATATTGGAGGAAGCCAATGAAGCTGAGGAGCGGGATTTTCTTTGCCGGCGTGTCGCTGGTCGCCATGGTGCTGGCAGGCATTGGTGCGTCGAAAGCGAATGATTCCGTCGTCAAGGCGGCGTCCGATCCCAACGGATGGGCAATCGCCGGCCACGACTACGGCAATACGCGCTTCAGCCCGTTGAAGCAGATCAACTCCGAGAACGCCGGCAAGCTGCAGCTGGTCTATTCGCTGTCGCTGGCTTCGCTCCGCTCCAACGAGTCGTCGCCGGTCGTGATCGGCAAGAACCTGTATGTGTCGACCTCGTGGGGTCCGAAATACGTCTATGCGATCGATGCCGCGACCGGCGCCCGCAAATGGACCTGGCAGCCCGACATTCCGGATGACGTGCTCCAATACGCCTGCTGCGACGTCAACAATCGCGGCGTGTCCTATGCCGACGGCAAGATCTTCGTCGGCCGGCTCGACGGCAAGCTGACCGCGCTCGACGCCGAGACTGGCAAGGAGCTCTGGACCTCGACGGTCGTCGACTACAAGCAGGGCTCGGTCATCACCTCGCCGCCGCTCGTCGTCCGCGACAAGGTCATCACCGGCTTCGGCGGCGGTGAATATGGCGTCCGCGGCGCGTTGCAGGCGTTCTCGCTCAAGGACGGCAAGCTGCTCTGGCAGACCTACACGGTGCCGGCGCCGGGCGAGCCCGGCAGCGAGACCTGGAAGGGCGACACCGGGCTGCATGGCGGCGGCGCCGCCTGGCTGGTCGGCTCCTATGATGCCAAGTCCGACACGGTCTACTGGGGTACCAGCAATCCGGGGCCGTGGAATACCGCAGTGCGCTCCACCGGCGACGGCAATTTCGGCAAGCTGACCAACCTCTACACGGCCTCGACGCTGGCGATCGATCCCAACACCGGCAAGATCAAGTGGCACATCCAGGGCACGCCGGCCGACGCCTGGGACTATGACGGTGTCAACGAGCTGCTGCTCGCCGACCTCAAGATCAAGGGCACCGAGACGCCCGTGCTGATGAAGGCGGACCGCAACGGCTTCTTCTTCGTGGCCAACCGCGAGACCGGCAAGATGATCTCCGCGGAGAAATACGTCTTCGCCAACTGGGCCAAGAAATGGGACATCAACACGATGCGGGCGGAAGAGGATCCGGACAAGCGTCCGGGCCCGGGCCATCCCGCCAAGGACATCTGCCCGAACCTGATCGGCGGCAAGAACTGGCAGCCGATGTCGTTCAACCCGCAGACCGGCCTCGTCTACATCCCGAGCAACAATGTCTGCATGGACTGGTCGGTCTCTGACGTGAACTACAAGCGCGGCGTGTTCTATCTCGGCGCCGAATTCCCGACCAAGCCGGGCCCCGGCGGCTTCCTCGGCGAACTCGTGGCCTGGGATCCGATCGCCAACAAGAAGGTGTGGAGCATCAAGGAAGACCTGCCCTTCAACGGCGGCACGCTGACGACCGGCGGCAATTTGGTGTTCTCCGGCAATCTGCACGGCGACTTCCGCGCCATCGATGCCAAGAACGGCAAGGTGCTGTGGAGCAAGAACCTCGGCAGCGGCATCGGCGCGGGTCCCGTGACCTATTCGGTCGACGGCAAGCAGTATGTCGCGATCGTGGTCGGACGCACCGCGGCGCTGCCGGCCTTCCTCGGTGACATCGGCAAGAAGATGGTCGCCGCGGCGCCCGAAGGTGGCTCGCTGTTCGTGTTCGCCCTGCAGTAACGATCGTCAAGGAGGCAGCATTGTCCGTGTCTTGCATCGCCCGAAACGAACTGCGCACCCCCTCGCGCAACACGCGGTTGGAACATGCAATCCGGACCGTGCTGCTCTCCGCCCTGCTCATGGTGCCGGCCCTGGCGGCCGGCGCCGGCGAGACAAAACCGCCGCTGCGGCTCTGCGCCGACCCGACCAACCTGCCGTTCTCGAGCGACGACCCGGGCAAGCCCGGCCTCTATCTCGAGATCGGCCAGGCGGTGGCGCAGAAGCTCGGCCGTACGGTGAGCACCAATTGGTACAAGTCCTATTTCGGCAAGCGCACCGTGCGGGAGACGCTGCTCAGCAAGCAGTGCGACGCCATGGTCGGCCTGCCGCTGATCGACGATTTCATGGGCCCGGCGGTGATCTTCTCGAAGCCGATCGCCCATGAGGGCTACGCACTGGTCGGCAGCAAGGACCGCAAGCTTGCCGGCATCGACGACCTCAGGGGATTGCGGGTTGCGGTGCAGTATCAATCGACGCCGCAGAACCTGCTCGCGCTGCGCGACGATATCCGGAAGGTGACCGTGCTCAGCCCGGAGGAGGGCATGGCGGCGCTCGAACAGGGCAAGGTCGACATCGCCTTCATCTGGGCACCGGTGGCCGGCTGGCTCAACAAGACCAGCTACGGCGACAAATACCAGATCGTGTCGACCGAGGGCGACGGCCTGCTCTGGGCGACCGCGATCGGTTTCGCCAAGGCGTCCGGCGCGCTGCGCGATGAAGTCGACGGCGTGCTGCCGGCGCTGCAGCCGGAGATTTCCGCCCTGTTTGCCAAATATGGCGTGCCGAACGGCGCACCGGTGAAGTTCGGCGAGGCGGACCGGGCGACGACGTCATCCGTCGGCTCCAGCGAGCCCGTCACGGTCGGGCAGGCGGCCGCGGCCGAGAAACCGGTTCAGACCGCCGCGACCGCCGGCGATGCCAAAGGGGACGCCACCGCCGGGCGCGAGGTCTTTAACGGAACCTGCGCGCATTGCCACGGCCCGGACGCGGTGCAGGCCGAGCGAAAGATCGATCTCAGGCTGCTCAAGAAGCGCTATGCTGACGATATGGAATCGACTTTCTGGAAGACGGTCCATGACGGGCGGCCAGCCAAGGGCATGCCGGCCTGGAAGGACGTCTTCAACGACGACGAGCTCAGAAACGTATATGTCTATCTGCAGAGCGTGCAGGATACCGGCGGATCGAACTAGAAGCTGCGATTCGCAAATTGCAGTGCGAGGGTCCTCATGATGGGGTTCCTGATCATCGACGATCACCCCCTGTTCGGGGAGGCGCTTGGCAACGCCATTCGCATCTCGCATCCCGATGCCCGGATCTATGAGGCCACCTCGATCAAGGGGGCGCTTGGCATCCTTGCCAGCGAGCCGAATATCGACTTGGCGCTGCTCGATCTGCTGCTGCCCGACGTGGTCGGCTTCTCCGGCTTTCAGAAGATCAGGGATCGCTATCCGCGGCTGCCGATCGCCATCGTTTCGAGCGAAGAGGACAAGCATACCATCCGCGAGGCGCTCGAGATGGGCGCGGTCGGCTATCTGCCGAAGTCGACCTCGCTCGGCGAGCTCTCGCAGGCGATCGCGCGTGTGCTGAGCGGGTCGGTCTCGGCGCCGCGGGATTTCGTCGCGGTCGGTGCGCTGGAACAGTCCGAGACGGCGCGGACGCTGCGCGAACGCATTCAGAAGCTGACGCCGCAGCAGATCCGCGTGCTCCATCTGATCATCCGCGGCCTGCAGAACCGCGAGATCGCCACCGAGCTCAAGCTTGCGGAATCCACCGTGAAAGCGCATGTCACCGAGATCCTGCGCAAGCTGAAGCTGTTCAGCCGCAACAAGGCGATCATCGAGCTCGGCAAGATTCCGCTTCCGGTCCCGGAGGCCTGCTCGGGCGCAAAGGCGGAGAAGGCGCCCTAGCCGTGCTGCACTGCGAGGCGGGCGCATTGGAAATCCCGCCTATAGGCTGCCACCCGGCTTTGAGATAACGTCGTGCACACAATGGCTGTCATGAGCATCCGAGGGAGGGCGGCGCAGCATTGACCACGACCGCGCCTTTGGCGGACGAGCCGCCGCTCGGCAAGGCGGGTACGCCTCGACTGCTGATCGTCGAGGATCACCCGCTGTTCCGTGCCGCCCTGATCGGCGTGATCGGGGCCGAGTTTCCCGATGCCGAGGTGCTGCAGGCGACCTCGATCGACGGTGCGCTGGATGTGATCGCGGCGCGCGACGGCCTGGATTTGATCCTGCTCGATCTGTCGATGCCCGGGACCACGGGCCTGCTCGGCGCCTACCGGGTGCGCGCCGCCGCGCCGCGCAGCGCGCTCGTGATCGTGTCGGCGCATGACGATCCCCGGATCGTCGGCGGCGCGATCTCGCTCGGCATTTCCGGCTACATCCCGAAGTCGACGCCGAAGCTCGAGCTGGCGCGGCTGTTGCGCGGCATCCTCGAAGGCGCGGTGTGCCTGCCACCGCGCTTCCGCGATACCGCCGCCGCGCGGAAGGCCCAGGCCGAGACGCGCGAGCTGGTGCAGCAGCTCGGCCAGTTCACCGCGCAGCAGCTTCGCGTGCTCGACATGATCTGCCGCGGCCTGCAGAACAAGCACATCGCCTATGAGCTCGATATCTCGGTCACCACCGTGAAGGTGCATGTCTCGGAGATCCTGCGCAAGCTCGGGGTGCGCAGCCGGACCGAGGCCATCATCGCACTGTCGAAGCTGGACTTCGGCAAGCACGACCACGCGCCGGTGACGGCCTCGCCGTCGTCGCATGGCGCGGAATCATAATCGCACACCCGACTGCTCCGCCGCCAGCAGGAACGACAGCAGCGAGCGCATCTCGGCGGGCTTGATCGGCTTCTTCAACAGCTCATGGCCGAAGGCCGATACGTCGGAGGCAGCCTTGGCCGAGTAGTCGGCGGTCACGATGATCGCCGGTACCTTGGCGTTGATCGCGCCGCGGATGACATCGACGGCCTGAATTCCGGTTTCGCCATTGTCGAGATGCAGATCGGCGATGATGGCGTCGGGAATGCCGTCCAGCGCGTGGATGCGCTCGAGCGCCTCGGTCTTGGAGATCGTCACCGCGACGTCGCAGCCCCATTTCTCCAGCAGATGGGCGAGCCCCTCGGCGCTCGAGAGGTCGTTCTCGATCAGCAGGATCTTGGCGCCCTCCATGCCGCCATAGCGGTAGTCGACGCTGGCCTGCTCGCGCACGGGGACCGCAACCGGATCCTGGGTGCGGGGCACGGTGACCGAGAACACCGAGCCTTTGCCGGCGCGCGAGCTCAGCCTGATGTCATGGCCGAGCAGGTCGGCAAACCGGCGCACGATCGAAAGACCTAGCCCGATGCCGGCCTTGTCGCCGGCGCTGGTCTCGCCGCGCTGAAACTCGACGAAGATGGCTTCGCGCTGCGCTTCCGGAATGCCCGGCCCGGTGTCGTGCACCTCGATGCAGATGTTATCGCCCCTGGCCCGGCATCCCATCAGCACGCTGCCACGCTGGGTGTAACGCAGCGCATTGGCGACAAGGTTTTGCAGGATCCGACGCAGCATCAGCGGATCGGAGCGAACCACCGCAGACGACGGCATGATCCGGAAGCCGAGATTGCGCTTGGCGGCGGTCGCGACAAATTCCTGCTCCAGCGGCTCGAACAGCGACGCGATCGCGACCGGTCCGAATTCGGGCCTGAGCACGCCCGCATCGAGCTTGGAGATGTCGAGCAGCGTCCGCAGCATGTCCTCGAGCGTCGCCAGCGAACGGTCGATCTGATCGGTCAGCGCGACGCTCTTCGACTCGCTTGCCATCTCGGTCAGCGCGGACAGCGTCAGCCGCGCCGCATTCAGCGGCTGCAACAGATCGTGCGTCACCGACACCAGCACGGATGATTTCAAAGAGCTCGCCGCCTCGGCCTGCTGCTTGGCCTGCAGCAGGCGACCATTGGTTTTCTCCAGCGATTGCAGCGCCTGCTTGAGCTGCTGGGTGCGGTCGCGCACCTGCTGATCCAGCGCGATCGCGGTCTCGAACAGCGAGAAGGCGTTGAGCTGCTGATCGGTCGATCGCTCGACGCGCGACATCAGCGCCGCGTTGATCTTGCGCAGCTTCTCGGCCTCGCGTTCGAGCGCCGCAATTCGCGTGGTCTTGGTATCCGTCATTGCGGCGCGAGTGCCCGCTTGCCGATGGCGATGCCGGTCAGCGTCTGGTTGACATGCATGGAGCGATACTGCTCGCCATAGGTTTGAAAGCCAATCACTTTGTTGCGGCGATAGAGCTCCGACATCTCCCGCGACAGCTGGCGCTGCTCGACGTCGAGCCGGCGCAGCACGCATTCGAAGCCGATGAACATCGAGACCTCGCCGAGATCCTCGGTCAGCTCCTTGAGCAGGCGGCTCGTCACATCGATCGGGTCGCGCTCGCGCGCCACCGTCAGCACCATGCCCTCGTCGATGGCGCAGAAGAATTGCAGCGATCCGTCCGGGTTGGTGCGCTGGATCGACCGCGCGTAATAGGCGCCGCCGACACGAACCAGCACAGGGTGCGCGGCGAATGAGAACAATTCGAGCTTGCTGTCGCTGAGGCCGACGGCACGGGAATATTCCAGCGCGGCCGGCTCGGCATTCAGTTCCTTGACGATGCGGTGCTCGATGTCGGCCTCGGTCACCACCATCTTGGTCGAGGTGGGTTCGAAGTGGTCGCACTTGAACAGGCGGAACGGCAGCCGGGTCCGGATCAGGATCAGGACGGCGGCATCGGTAAAGGCCTCGCCGCCATGGAAGACCCAGGACTTCTCGAAGCGCAGGCCGTCGCCGGCGGAGCCGCCGACCACCGGGATATCGCCGAGCGATGCATAGATCGCCGACATGATGGTCTCCTCACGCTGGCACATGCCGTCGATGAAGAGCAGCCCGAAGGAATCATGGGTGTGATCGCAATGCTCGGTGCGTTGCGCGAATTCGTTCTGCAATTCGGTGCAGATCGAGCGGCCGTGGTCGACCCGAAATGTCGAAAGCTCGAACAGCGGCCGGGCCGCGATGACGAAATCGGCAGCATTGAAGCCCATCGCGACGACACTGTCCTCGTCCCAACCGCCGGGCGACAATTCGCCGGCCGTGGTGCAGCCGAAGATCGGAACGGCGGGCATGCGGCTGGACAGTTCGGCAATGAATGTCTGCGGCTCGTAGACCGGCGACACGAACACCACGAGCATCGCGAGATCAGCCGACGCCAATTGGCGCGCGATCTCGTCGGCTGCTTCCCGCGGCCCGTCGGTCTTTGCCTGCACCACGACAATACTGTCGGCGGCGCTACCGTTCTGCTTCGCCAAAGGCGCTCTCCCTGACCAGAATTTTTTGTTTTTCTTGGCGCGGGCGGTTGAACCCGCGCGGGTCGTGAGGGCATCCGGAGCATGCCGCGATGGCTGGCGTTCCGGCTCGCCCGTGTCTTTCAGGTCGTGAGGGGAAATGCCATTGGCCGGGCTATTGCGCCGGCAGCTACGCTCGCCGCAAGCGCCAATGGCGCCGGTCGACGCGATGACATGGGACACCTCCCGATGTGTTCTCCTGGCCCGGGCAGGGACAGGTTTGATCGGTTCTAAACTATCGGGCCGGACCCCCGCGTCAATCACCTTACCCACCCGCCTAGCCCGACCAAGGTAGTATCGCGCCGGGCTGGGCGGCCGCTGCCCATTTACCGGGCCTTATCGATTCTGCCTTAGTTTTGCGCTCCGAGGTCTGGGGCGGGTTGCCGCCGGACCCCGCGTGGTTTTCAGAATGAAGACGGGGGTTGGAATGCCGGGGCTGAAGCGATCGTTGTCGATCAGGATCCCAACCCTCAGATTTCGCGCCAAGATCATGCTCGGCTTTGCCGTCACGCTGGCGCTGTCGGCAGCGACCATGGGCTTTGCCTATATGGGCTTCGAGCGGGTCTCCGCCGGCGTCGGCTCCTATCGCCAGAGCGTCGCGGAAGCCGATCTGGCCCGCAACATCGATCGCGAATTGATCTCCTACCGTTCGCTGGCGCGCTACTTCGTCGCGACCGGCAAGGAGGACGACGCCAAGGCCGCGCTCGCCGCCGAGGGCAGCCTGAAGGATGCCATCATGGCGTCGATGAAGGGCACCACCAATCCGGCCCGGCTCGAGCAGATCACCAAGCTGGAGCGCGAATTCCGCGCCTTCACCAAGATATTCGCCGAGATCGTCCGCATCAAGGATGACAGCGCGCAGACCGCGCAGAACAAGCTGACCCGCAGCGCAACCTCGATGCGCTACAAGCTCGACGACCTGCCGAGCAATGCCGATGATTCCGAGCTGCAGTCGATCCAGTTCGGCGCCAAGAAGGTAGCCGACCAGCTCCAGTCGATCACCGGGGCCGTCAATACCTTCGTCGTCAACGGCGACAAGACGGTCGCCTCGAGCGCGCTCGCCCGGCTGAAATTCGCCGACAATCTGGTGAAAGCGATCACCTCGAATAACGAGCGGATCACCCAGAGCGTGAAGGACATCACCGCGCTGCTCGAAGAGTACCGCGAGGCCCTCGCCAAGCTGATCGCGAATGCGAAGTCGATCGACGAACTGACCGTCGAGATGACGGAGTCCGCGGCCGCCATCAGCCAGGGAGCGGCGGCGATGAAGTCCGATCTGCTCGCCGATCAGAAGCGGCTTGAAAACGAATCGCACACCATGATCGGCGAGACCGAGCGGCTGATCCTGATGCTGGCCGCCGGCAGCTTCGTGCTCGGGCTGGTCTGGGCGTTCCTGCTGGGCAAGGGTATTTCGCGACCGATCGCGGCGATGTGTGCGGCAATGCGCGAGCTCGCGGCAGGCAATTTCGACGTCGTGCTGCCGGGTCTCGGCCGCCGCGACGAACTCGGCGAGATGGCCGGCGCCGTGGAGGAGTTCAAGGTCCAGGCGATCGCCAAGGCCGAACGCGATGCCGCGACCCAGGAGGCGCAGAACAAGGCAAGTGCGACCGCGCGGCGCAACGAGCTGATTCGTTTTGCCGACGAATTCGAATCTGCCGTCGGCTCGATCGTCTCCAACGTGTCGGCCTCCGCCGTGCAGCTCGAATCCGCGGCTGGTACGCTGACCCGAACGGCGGAGACCACGCAGAACCTGTCGAGCCAGGTCGCCGGCGCCTCCGAGGAAGCCTCCAGCAACATGCAATCGGTCGCCTCCGCGACTGAGGAACTGTCGGCGTCTGTCGACGAGATCGGCCGTCGCGCCAAGGAGTCGAGCCAGATCGCCGATTCAGCCGTGCGTCAGGCCGAGCAGACCGACGCGCGGATCGGCAAGCTCTCGCGCGCTGCGCAGGAGATCGGCGACGTCGTCAAGCTGATCACCGCGATCGCCGAGCAGACCAATCTGCTGGCGCTGAACGCCACCATCGAGGCCGCGCGCGCCGGCGATGCCGGCCGCGGCTTCGCGGTGGTCGCCGCCGAGGTGAAGTCGCTGGCGAGCCAGACCGCCAGGGCCACCGACGAGATCTCCACCCACATCTCGGGCATGCAGGCGGCGACGCAGGAATCGGTCGCCGCGATCAAGGAGATCGGCGGCACCATCGGCCAGATCTCCGGGATCGCGACCAACATCGCAAGTTCGGTCGAGCAGCAGAGCGCGGCAACGCAGGAGATCGCGCGCAGCGTGCAGAACGTCGCGCAGGGCACACAGGAAGCGGCGTCCAGCGTCACCCAGGTGAATCGCGGCGCCACCGAGACCGGAGCCGCCTCCGAAGAGGTGCTGAACTCGGCCCGCTCGCTATCGGTCGAGAGCTCGCGGCTGCGCGAGGAGCTCGACCGCTTCATGGCGAATATCCGCGCGGCGTAAGGCCCGCGCGGGTCTACCAATTGCTGATCTATTATCGTCGTCCCGGCGCAGGCCGGGACCCATAACCACCACCGTTCGTTGGCGTACGGACACTGGCCGCTTGCCCTTTCCGATGGCCACGGCGTATGGGTCCCTGTGTCTTGGAAGTCTGTCAGGATGGGTTGGGCGGGAAGCCGTTGGGTCCTTGGCGCTTGACGCCGTGAGCCGGCTCGGCCTCCCGCCCGTTCCATTACCAACCTGAACAGTTGCACGAGGCTGCGCCAACAGACCTCGCATCACAGGGACAGGCACCGTGATCATACCCCCTCGTTATGTCGGAATCGACGTCTCCAAGAAGCATCTCGATATCTTTGATGAAGCTGACGGCGTGTCCAGGCGCATCGCCAACGCGGCACAGGCCATCACACAGCAGGTGGCGCGTTGGCGATGCGATGCGCTGGTCGTCTTCGAGGCCACGGGCGCCTATGATCTCGCGCTTCGCGAGGCCCTAAGCCAGGCCGGTGTCCGCTTCGCTCGGATCAATCCGGCTCGAGCTCGCGATTTTGCGCGGGCCAGCGGCCAACTTGCCAAAACCGATCCGATCGATGCACGGATGCTGGCGGCCTTTGGCCGGGTCATGCAGCCGGCAACCGAGCGGGCCGCCAATCCCGCCCGCAACGCTTTGGCAGGGCTTGCAAAACGGCGGGACCAACTGGTTCTCATGCGCGCGCAGGAGAAGAACCGGCGCAGCGAGGCCGACGACTGCGCCATGGCCGAACGGATCAGTCGGCTCGTTGAGGTTCTCGACGGCGAGATCGCCGAGATCGAGGCCGATATCAACGCATTGACCAAGGCCGAGCCGGAGATCGCGGACGATGCGCGGTTGATGCGCTCACTGCCGGGCGTGGGTCCCGTGGCTTGCATGCAGCTGATCGCGAAGATGCCGGAACTTGGACATGTTGGAGCGAAGCAGATCGCCGCGCTCGCGGGCCTTGCCCCCTTCAACGTCGACAGCGGCGCCTTCCGTGGAAAACGCAAGATCGCCGGCGGCCGAAAGCGCGTTCGTGACGCCCTCTATATGGCGGCTCTGAACGCGGTTCGTCGGGCCGATCCATTCAAGGCCTTCTACGCGCGGCTGCGACAGGTCGGCAAACCAGCCAAGCTCGCTCTCATTGCCGTTGCCAGGAAGCTCCTAACGGTCCTCAACGCCATGATGCGCGACAGAAAGCCCTACCTGCAGACCAAGCCGACATAACAGTTGCCGGCCTCCGCCGGGACGACGCTGTTGGTTGGCGAGATGATGCGGCTAATCCCGTCCGAACTGGTGCTTCAACTCGACCTTGGCGCGCTCCAGGCGCGACCGCTCGGTCTTCGGCAGCGTCTTGCCGGCGCGGTTGATATAGAAGGTCAGCATCGAGAGCGCGGAACGGTAGGCGCCGCTCTTGCGGCGCGCGCTGTGCTCGGCGGATCGCTTCAGCGATGATGCGATCTTCTTCGCGCTGGTCTGCTTGAACACGCCGTGCTTGAGGTCGAGCGCGTCGCTCTCCTTTGTCACCCGCTGCGACCAGCGCTTCGCCGTCCTCTTGCTTACGCCACGCCTGCGACGCGTCGTGCTCGTGGACCGTGCCGGTGATGTCCTTGCCGACTTGCGCGTTGCTTTCTTGTGTGCGGCCATCGATGCCTCCGTGTCTTTTAAGCCGAGAACAGCTCGCTGCGATCGCGGTTCCTATGCCGCATTGCGGGAACCCTTGCCGGCCTGCGGCGTTGACACCGCGTGGCGGGCACTCCGTTTGCCGCAATTCCGGGTGAGTGAGCCTTGGAACGGATCGTTCCGGGGTTCTTCTCATTGGTTGATTCTGATGACAGTGCAGCCGAGACAGTTGAGTTCCGCGACGACGCAACAGGCCGTGGCTCCGGTCACGCCGGACGATGACCGCATCATCGAGACCTCGATTCCGGTCCGGCTCGACAATCTCAGCTGGAGCCGCTTTCACACCCGCGTCGTGCTGGCGCTCGGCATCACCTGGATCCTCGACGGGCTGGAAGTGACGCTCGCGGGTGCATTGTCGGGCGCGCTGAAGGACAGCCCGACGATGAGCTTCTCCAACGCCGATGTCGGTCTTGCCAGCAGCGCGTATCTCGCCGGCGCCGTGCTCGGCGCGCTGGGTTTCGGCTGGCTGACCGACCGGATCGGGCGCAAGAAGCTGTTCTTCATCACGCTCGCGCTTTATCTGTCGGCGACCGCCGCGACCGCGCTGTCGTGGAATGTCGCGAGCTACGCGCTGTTTCGCTTTCTCACCGGTGCCGGCATCGGCGGCGAATATACGGCGATCAACTCGACCATCCAGGAACTGGTGCCGGCCCGCTATCGCGGCTGGACCGATCTCGTCATCAACGGCAGTTTCTGGATCGGGGCGGCGATCGGTGCGCTGAGCGCCATCATCCTGCTCGATCCCGCGTTCCTTGCGCCGGACCACGGCTGGCGGATAGCCTATTTCACCGGCGCGGTGCTCGGCCTCGTCGTGCTGTTGATGCGGATGTGGATCCCGGAAAGCCCGCGTTGGCTGATGATCCACGGCTATCCCGACCGCGCCCACAAGATCGTCGCCGATATCGAGACCTCCGTGCTCGGCCGCGAGCAGTCGAGCGCAGACTTCGAGAAGATCAGGCTCCGGATGCGCGATCACACGCCACTGCGCGAGGTCGCGGTGACGCTGTTCTCCACCTACCGGCAGCGCTCGCTGGTCGGGCTCACGCTGATGGCCGCGCAGGCGTTCTTCTACAATGCGATCTTCTTCACCTTCGCATTGATCCTGACCGACTTCTTCGGTGTCGCCGCCAGCAATGTCGGCTGGTACATTCTCCCCTTCGCCGCCGGCAACTTCCTCGGGCCGCTGCTGCTCGGCCGTCTGTTCGATACGCTCGGCCGGCGCACCATGATCGCGCTGACCTATGGCATCTCGGGCGTGCTGCTGGCGCTGTCCGGCTATCTGTTCTCGATCGGCGTGCTCAGCGCGCAGACCCAGACCATCGCCTGGATGGTGATCTTCTTCTTCGCCTCGCCGGCCGCGAGCGCCGCCTATCTCACCGTCAGCGAGACGTTTCCGCTGGAGGTCCGCGCGCTCGCGATCGCCGCCTTCTATGCGATCGGCACCGGCATTGGCGGCGTGATTGGACCGGCGCTGTTCGGCGTGCTGATCGACACCGGATCGCGCAACAGCGTCTTTGCCGGCTACCTGCTGGGGTCGGCACTCATGATGGTCGCCGCAGTGGTCGCATGGCGCTATGCCGTCGCGGCCGAGCGGAAATCGCTCGAATCTGTCGCGCGACCACTGGCATGTGTGGAGTAGACTATGACGAAGCATGACGTGGCCGAAATGCCCATGGATGATGACATCGCCCCTGACGCCAAGACGGACAGCGTGCCGATGCCGGCGTCGCTGATTCCGCCGCTCCGCCAGGCCGCGGTGCTGCTCGACATCGACGGCACCCTGCTCGATTTCGCGCCGACGCCGCGCGAGGTCTGGGTGCCGCCGGAACTGTCGACCACGCTGAAGCAACTGCATGAGCGCAGCCACGGCGCGCTGGCGCTGGTCAGCGGCCGCTCCCTCAACGACATCGACCTGATCTTCGCGCCGGAAGTGTTTCCCGCGATCGGCGGCCACGGCGCCGAGATGCGGCTGCAGCCGGATAGCGAGGCGGTCGCCGCACACGCGCCGCCGCTCGACAAGGAATTGAAGCGCCGTCTTGCCGCGATCGCAAAGCTCAGCCCCGGCATTCTGCTCGAGGACAAGGGCTATTCGCTAGCGCTGCACTATCGGCTGGCGCCGCAGGCGGAGAAGGCGATCTATGAAGCGGTGTCGCTGATCCGCGCCGAGTTGCCGAATGCGCCGATCGAGGTGCTGCCGGGCAAGAGCGTCTGCGAGATCAAGCATTCCGGCTTCACCAAGGCGACCGGCGTGCTCGAGCTGATGACGCATGAGCCGTTCAAGGGACGGCGTCCGTTCTTCATCGGCGACGACGTTACCGACGAGACCGTGTTCGCGATCATGCCTGATTTCGACGGTCTCGCGTTCTCCGTCGGCCGTCGCGCAACCGGCGTCGCCGGACATTTCGACGGACCGAGCGACGTGCGCGAATTCCTGGCGCATCTGCTCGACGTTGATAGGGACGTTAGCCTGTCCTAACCGAGACGCATTCATCGCAGCCGAATCGAATACGGTGCTTTTGCGTCGTGGCGTCAACCTCGCGCGCAATTTTCTTTTCGCGAGTTCCCGCGAGTTCCGTGCGTGTTCGCCAGAATTTGGTTTCAATTGGGAGATTCCTTGATCAGGAACCATCTTGATGAATGGTTGTTAATACGCGAGTTGACCAACAGGAGGGGACCTGGTGAACCTCGTCGTCGTATCGAACCGCGTCTCGCGCGGAAAACCCAATGAACCCATGACGGGGGGGCTGGCTGCGGCACTATTGCCGGTGGTGGAAAAGACAGGGGCAATATGGGTTGGTTCCAGCGGACGCGTCCGCGACGGGAACCTGAAGGAACCTTTCGCGGAGGTCGAAGCGCTCGGGGCGGGCGCCTTGGCGATGCTCGATCTGCCGGCCGCGCACTATGGCGGCTATTACGAAGGCTTTGCCAATTCGGCACTGTGGCCCGCGATGCATTCGCGCGCCGATCTGATTCGTGCGTCTCGCGAGGATTACACGAGCTATCGCGAAGTGAACGCGTTCATGGCGCGCGCGTTGCTGCGCTTCCGCAAGCCTGATTCCGTGTTCTGGGTCCAGGACTATCATTTCCTCGCACTCGGCGCCGAGCTGCGCGATCTCGGCGTCACGCAGCCGATCGGCTTCTTCCTGCACACGCCATGGCCGGCGCGCGCGGTGATCGCGGGCGTGCCCAATCATCGCGAGCTGATCGAGGCGATGCTGTCCTATGACCTGATCGGCTTCCAGACCGATGAGGACTGCGAGAACTTCCTGAGCTATGTGCAGCACGATCTCGACTTCGAGCTGCGTGACGGCGTGATCAATTCGTCGTTCGGCCGCACCCGCGCCGCGGTGTTTCCGATCGGCATCGATCCCGGCAAGTTCGCGCAGCAGGCGACCAAGGCGATGACGCATCCCGACGTGACGCGGCTGCGGCGCAGCCTCAACGGCGAGAAGCTCGCGATCGGTGTCGACCGGCTCGACTACTCCAAGGGCCTCGTCAACCGCATCAAGGCGTTCGACAAGATGTGGACGCTGCATCCGAACCTGAAACGTTCGGTGTCGCTGCTGCAGATCGCAACGCCCTCGCGCGGCGCGATCGAAGCCTACGGCAATCTGCAGAGCGAGGTGGCGAAGCTCGTCACCGACGTCAACGGCGTGCATGGCGAGGTCGACTGGACGCCGATCCGTTACCTCAACAAGGGCTTTGGCCAGGGCGTGCTCGCAGGCCTTTACCGCACCGCACAGGTCGGCGTCGTGACGCCGCTGCAGGACGGCATGAACCTCGTCGCCAAGGAATATGTCGCCGCGCAAAACCCGGCGGACCCCGGCGTGCTGGTGCTGTCGAAATTCGCCGGCGCGGCGAACGAGCTCGACGCCGCGCTGCTGGTCAATCCGCACGACATCGACGGCATGGCGCGCACCTTGGCGACTGCGCTCGCGATGCCGCTGACCGAGCGGCGGATGCGCTGGGAAGCGATGATGGAGAAGCTCAACAGCGGCACCATCCAGCAATGGTTCGCCGACTTCATCGAGGCGCTGCAGGATACGCACAATGCGGGAAACGCGGCGCTGCCGGAGCCACCAACCCTGTGGCCGCGCCGCACGGCGGATTTTGCCGCGCGATATCACTGAGGCGAGCATGACGATGCAGGATGGGTGCGTTGGTTCGCCCATCCGCCGTTCTGTCGTCCCTGCGAAAGCAGGGACCCAAACTCCGCGGTGGATGTTGTGAACGGGACTCGTCGGAGCCGCATCGCACAACAATCGGCATTTGTGGTTATGGGTCGCTGCTTTCGTGCGCAATTGCGCATTAGGCAGGGACGACGCTGAGTGTGTTGCGCGGTCAGTGGTCATAACCTCGCATGCTCGCGACGGGGCTCCCGAAGGCGAAAACCCGGACTCCATTCTTCCACGAGCGAGGCGCCCCAATAGATTCCCGGCTCTCGCCGGCGGCAGGCCCCCGGAATGACGAAACGGCGGGTTGATCGGATGCACTCGTTGATTTGCGCCGGTCCCTGACCGGCGGCCGGCCAAAAGCGCGCACGGCCGCGCGCAAGCCCGCGGCGCGCGGCTGCCATCGCTATCAATTTACCCAATGTTTTCAATCTGTTGTGGAAATTTCGCGCTCCCGGCCTGCGCTCCCTTGCAAAATCCGCCTCAGCCCTTCAAGAGAGGGCCTCCCGGAGAGATGGCCGAGTGGCTTAAGGCGCACGCTTGGAAAGCGTGTGTGCGGGAAACCGTACCGTGGGTTCGAATCCCACTCTCTCCGCCATTTCCACGATCCTTGTACGCCAAACTGCGGTTGCGCCCGCTTGCGTTCGCAAGTTGTGCTGAATGCACGCCGATGGCCAGGGCAATAGCAGAAGCCGTTCATGGGACGTGGTCGGGGCGGAATTGCCGCACCGAAGCCGCCGATCGTCGGCAGAACGACAACAACGCGGCAAAACGCCATTGCCGATGCCGGCCGAATTGCAGACCGCGATCGAGCCGTACGGGACGCCGATCCCTCGCTGCCGCGGCGTGGGGACACGCACAATGGATAATCCGGAAGGAGTAGTGGGCTCCCCCATGCGGAGAAATAGCGCGCGCCGATGAACTGCATGAAACTACGACAAAATGACCGATCGGCGAGGGCGCAGATCCCATGGGACAGACCGCAAAAAGGGAATTGCACCCGTTGCGCATGCTGGGGCTGCTGATTCCGCTGCTTACGACCGTTCCGCTGTTCACCGTGGATGCACAGGCGCAACCTGCTGCACCGCGCCAATTGCGACGTGAGCTACCGCCGCAAAAGCCGCAGGTGACGATGAATGCCTGGACGGTCGGCCTCGCCGGGGGCCTGCTCGAGGGCGCGCCCATTCGTCTTGCCGCCGAAATCGCCCGCGTCGTGGACGATGGCGACAAGCTGCATGTGTTGCCGGTCGTGACGCGCGGCCCGACGGAGAATGTGAACTCACTGCTGTATTTGCGCGGCATCGATGCCGCCATCATCAATTCCGACGTGCTCGAGGAGTACAGGAGCCAGGTGCCCGATATCCAGCAACGGCTCGCTTTCGTGTTGAACCTGTTTCCGTCCGAACTGCATATCTTCGTTCGTCCCGAGATCCAAAGCCTGAGCGATCTCGCCGGCAAGAAGGTGAACTTCAATAATCTGGGTACTGCGGCAGCCTATTCGGGGCCACTGATCTTCAGCCGCCTTGGCCTCGATGTGGAAAAAACCTTCATTCCCCATCAGGTCGCGCTCGAGCAGATGCGCAAGGGCGAGATGGCCGCGGTCGTCTTCATCACCTCGAAGCCGGTGGATGCTTTCGTGCGCGGCCGCTGGGAGCCGGGGTTCAAGTTCCTGCCTGTTCCCTATGACAGGAGGTTCGAAGACTTTTATCTTCCCGCCTCGCTCGAGGCCACGGAGTATCCCAATCTCATCAAGCAGGGCGAGCGCGTCACGACAATCGCGGTGCCGACCGCTCTGGTGGCTTTCAACTTTCCGACAAAGTCGAATCGCTATGAGCGCCTTGCGCGCTTCGTGGAGTATCTGTTCTCGCGGATCGACAAGCTGCAGCAGCCGGGCTTCGACCAAAAGTGGAAGACGATTAATCTCGCCGCAACCGTTCCCGGCCTGACGCGCTTCCCCGCAGCGCAGGCGTGGCTCGATCGCGAGCCGCGCGCCGCCGCAAATCCATCGCAATGAGACGCGCGGCGACCTGCGCGGTGGCTGGAGTCTTGCTCGCAAGCGGCATTGCTTCGGCGCCGGCGGCAGGACTTCGCCAGATCGCCCAGCTCCGCGATTGCTCCGCCAAGGAACGCTCCGAACGGCCGGAGTGCTCCGAAAAGACACCGCGGGCGTCACCGCTGCCCCAGGCAAACCAGGGTAACAGCTGGGTCGTCAGCCTGACCACTTCACCGCTCGACTATTCACCGGTCGCCATCGCCACGACGTCATCGCGCGACGGTGCCGGCGAAAGCGGAATGACGCTTTCGATTCGCTGCCATGGCGGGCGGAGCGAACTGATCGTCGCCGGATCCCGCGTGTCCGGTCGCGGCGATGGATATGCGATTTCCTACCGCATCAACGATGGTCCGCCGCAGCAGGTCGCGGCAGCCGTGCCTGCGTCCGGGACCGGCGTTGCGTTCGGCGGCGACGTGATTCGCTTTCTGCAGTCCCTTCCGGACGGCGGAGGTCTCAGTATTCACCTCGCACCCCGTACCGGACCGGCGCTGGATGCGGTGTTCCCGTTGGGCGGGATGGATGTGGTGCGCGCGAAGATCACCGCTGCCTGCAGGTGGCCACAACCGACCGCAAAACCCAACGGCTAGGGATTTGAATAACGTGTCTTTAACAGGAGAGGTACCCATGCGCGTGTTTCAGCATATTGCGAAGGTAACCATCATCGGAGCCGCAACGGCGCTCCTGGCCGCTTCATTCGCTGCGGCGGAGCAAGGCGGCGGACGATATTGGACACCGACAACAACGAACCGCACTGCGGACTATCAGCACGTTTCAGAAAAGGTCCAAAGGGTTCACGTCTCGCGCAAGGCGACGACCCACAAGAGGGAACGGTCTCCTCTCAACGCCAACGCCCGGCTTCCATCCAACGCCAAGTCGCACAACCTGATCCTGCAGGTGAACACGAACGATCCCGCAGCCATGAATCTCGCGCTCAACAACGCAGTCAACGTTGCGCAATATTACAAGGATCTCGGCGAGAAGGTGAAGATCGAGGTGGTCACCTTCGGACCCGGCCTGCACATGCTGCGCGACGACACCTCGCCGGTGAAAGCCCGTCTCGAGGAAATGGCGCTGAGCACGCCGGAGGTCTCGTTCAAGGCCTGCGGCAATACCCAGGAAAAAATGCACAAGGCCGAGAACAAGGACATCCCGATTGTTCGCCAGGCGGAGGTGGTGAAGTCAGGCGTCGTGCGCGTGATGGAACTGCAGGAGAAGGGCTGGTCCTATGTGAAGCCGTGATCTGCGGCCTAACCCGAAAGGGGTGGGTGGGGTCCTCCATGCGGGCTGTAGGCTTCGCGCTGCAGTACGGCGCATAATGCCGTACCTCAACAGATCGTGTCGCCGCGCGACAGGTGATTGCGGATGAGTCCGGTTACCTTCAAGGACAGAGCAGTCGCCCGCTGCGACGTCGCAGATTCGTCGCGCCGGCTGCTGCCCAAGGCGGGACGGTCCGCGCTGTCGTGGACGACCGCTGCCTTGCTCGCAATGGCGTGCGCGCCGGAAACACGGGCGTCCCCGGCCCCGGCGGGCCCGTCGACGCAACCGCAGCATGCGGCGGCCGCCCGCAGTCTCGGTTTCATCGAAGCGGCAAGGAGCGGCGCTCCCGAAGCCTTGCCGCCGGGTCGAGGCGGCAATGACAGACCGGTGCAGGTTGCCCAAGCGAGCGTCAGCGACACGGGGCAGGCTCCGAAACGGGAATACAACTGGGCGGAGTCGCTCTCCTGCGAACTGACGAATGCGAGACGCGACATCGAGTTGCTGCAACGCCTCGAGCAAGAGCGCTATCGGGCCGAGTCGATGGAGCAGAGTCTCGCGGCGGCTCGCCGCGATATCGAGGCCCAGGCCGCGTTGACGGACAAGGCGGTCCAAGGGAAGCAGGCCGCGCAGGGCGGCGCGGAGTTGCTGAACTCCCTGCAAGAGACGCGTGAGCGGGCGGAGCGCCTGGAGCGGGATCTGGCGGCAGCGCGGCGTGATGTCGAAACCCAGACCGTGCTGGCGACAAAAACGGGTGAGGAAGCGTCTGGGCTGAAAGCAGCGGCGGAAGGCGGCGCGGCGGATCTGCAGCGGGAGCGCGAGCGGTCCGCGCGGCTCGAGCAGGATCTCGAGGCGTTGCGCCGCAACGTCGAGACCCAGACTGCGCTGGCGGCAAAGGCAGGCGAGGAGGTTTCCCGGCTGAAGGGGATGCGTGAGAGCGGCGCTATGGAGCTGCAGTCGTCCCTGCAACGGGAGCGCGAGCGGAGCGCGCAGCTGGAGCAGGATTTGGCGGCAGCGCGGCAGGATGTCGAGACCCAAATGGCATTGGCGACAACGACAAAGGAAGAAGCTCTGCGGCAGAAGCAGGCGGCGGACGTCGGAGCTGCCGAGCTCAGGCAATTGCGCGAACGAGCCGAGGCGCTGGCACGAGACCTCTCGCTGTCGCGGAGCTCGATCTATGCATACGAAGCCCAAGTCCGCAAATCCGGAGACGAAGCGACGGAGCTCAAGCAGGCGGTTGCAAGCTGCACGGCTTCGGCCAGCAAATTCGCACCCGACGAAGGTGAGCGGTTCGCGCGGCTGGAGCGGGATCTTGCGGCTGCTCGCAGCAATGTCGAGACCCAGGCCGCGCTGGCGACCAAAGCAGGCGAGGAGGTTTCCCGACTGAAACAGCAAAGCGAAAGCGGAGCGGCCGAGTCGCAGGGCTCCCTGCAAAAGGAGCGAGAGCGGTCCGCGCGGCTGGAGCAGGATCTCGCGGTCGCGCAGCGTGATGTCGAGGCCCAGACCGCGATGGCGGCAAAGGCGGCCGATGAAGCCCTGCGGCAGAAGCGGACGGTGGAGGCCGGGGCCGCCGAACTGCGGGAATCGCGCGCGAAGGCCGACGCGCTGGCACAGGAGCTTTCCCAGACGCGAAGCACGATCTACGCCTTCGAGGCGCAGGCACGCAAGGCCGGTGAAGAAGCGGCGGAGCTCAGGCAGGCGGCCGAGAGCGGCGCAGCTTCGGTTCACAAAGCCACACCGGACGAACGTGAGCGACTGGTGCGGCTGGAGCAGGATCTTGCGGCTGCCCGCCGCGATGTCGAGACGCAAACCGCGCTGGCGGCGAAAGCGAGCGAGGAAACCGCCCGACTGAAGCGGGAAAGGGAAAGCGGTGCGGCAGAGTTGCAGAACTCACTGCAAGCGGCGCGGGCTGACCGGCTGGAGCAGGATCTTGCGGCAGCGCGGCGCGATGTCGCGACCAGGACGGCGCTGGCGACGAAAGCAGACGAGGAAGTATCCCGGCTGAAGGTGGTGGAAAAGAGCGGCGCGGCCGACCTGCAAAGGGAGCATGAGCGGTCCGCCCGGCTGGAGCAGGATCTTGCGGCAGCGCGACGTGATGTCGAAAGCAAGGCCGTGCTGGTGACCGAAGCGGGCAAGGAAACGTCCCGGCTGCAAGCGGCGGGAAAGAGTGCTGCGGCGGACCTGCAAAAGGAGCGTGAGCGGTCCGCGCGGCTGGAGCAGGATCTTGCGGCGGCGCGACGTGATGTCGAGAGCAAGGCCGTGCTCGTGACCGAAGCGGGCAAAGAAACGTCCCGGCTGCAAGCGGCGGGAAAGAGCGCTGCGGCGGACCTGCAAAAGGAGCGTGAGCGGTCCGCACGGCTGGAGCAAGATCTGGCGGCAGCGCATCGCGATAGCGAGACCCAGACGGTGCGGGCGGCAAAGGCAAACGAGGAAGTGTTGCTGCAGAAGCAGGCGGCGGAAGCCAGCGCTGCCGAATTGAGGCAATTGCGCGCCAGGATCGACGTGCAGCCACAGCACCTCCCTTTGTCGCGGAGCGCAATCCATGCGTATGAGGCCGAGGATCGCAAGGCGCACGGCGCGGCGTTGACGACCGGTGCGACCGCGCGGGACAAGTCCATCGAAGTGGCCACCAATCCGACCGCCGAACAGACCCGAGCGGCGCCTGCTCGCGCGGTTGCCCAGCCTGCTCCCGAGCAGGCTGCGGAAGCAGGAGGGTTGGTTGCGCGGGCGAGCTCCTTGCTGCGTCAGGGCGACATAGGCGCGGCGCGGCTTGTACTCGAGCGCGCCGTGGAAATGGGCAGCGCCCAGGCGAGCTTCGCGTTGGCAGAAACCTACGATCCCCTGATTCTTGCGAAGTGGGGGACTTACGGCACGCGCGGCGACGAGCGCAGGGCACAAGACCTCTATGCCAAGGCCAACGCCGCGGGAGTCCAGGAGGCGAAATCGCGTCTGGAAGCGCTGCGCCGATAGCGCATGTGCCAATCCACCGGCAAGTTCATCTCAATCGTCCTAACGACGGGCGCCACCACGACGAGCTTCGCTCTCACGCGAGTGGCGCCCAGCCCGGCCGCAACGTCCGGCGACGGGCTTCGCTTTACCGTTCGCGCAGGGCCTCCTGCCGGTACCGTGCCAGCGGCGAAAGCAGGTAGCTGATGATCCTGCGCGTGCCGGTCTTGATCTCGACCGTCACTGCCATGCCCGGCCCGAGCTTGACGAGCTTGTCCTCGATTTGCATGTGCGTCCGGTCGAGCGAAACGCGCGCGGCGTATTCCAGCTCCTGACCTTTAGGCTCGCTGCTGCTCTGTGCCGCGCCCAATGTCCGGTCATTGGGGCTGCCCTGTTGCTTTTCGCGCGTGATGGCATCCGTCGACACGCTGAGCACATCGCCATGAAGCAGCCCGTACCGGGTGAAGTTGAACGTATCGACCTTGATCTCCGCCTTTTGGCCGGGATGAACGAAGCCGATGTCGCGGTTCGACAGCATGGCCTCGATCTCGAGCTGGCTCTCGCTCGGGACCACGACGGCCAGCGCCTGAGCGGGCGTCACCACGCCGCCCACCGTATGAACGGCAAGCTGCTGCACGACGCCGTCGACCGGTGCGGTCAAGCGCTGGAGCTTCGTTCGCCGATCCGCCTTGACCACCTCCTGGGCGGCGCTCGCAGCCTTCTGCTCGGCCTTCGCAAGGGCATCATAGGTCGCGCGGCGATACTCCGCGGCAGTCTTGTCCTTGGTCTCCTTCAGCAGCGAGATCGCCGCATCGGCTTCGCGCAGCCGGCTCTGCTGCAGGACGAGATCCTGCTGCATGGCGACCAACTCCTGGTACTCCGAGAGATAGACGACCTTCGACGCCAATGCCTTCTCGACGAGACCCTTGCGGATGTCGACGCGCTCCTTCAGCACCGGGATCGTCGCCTCCAACTTGGCGACGCTCGCCGATGTGGTCGCCCGTTCCGCCTCCTTCTGCCCCTGCTGGCGCTCGATTTCAGAAAGCTTTGCGCTCTGTTCGGCGCGCTGGCTGATCAGGAACTGGCGATGCATCTCGATATCGGCTGCACTCGCGTTTTGCGGCGGCTGGAAGGCCGCAAGCGGGTCTGCGGCCAGCGCGGCGCGCAGCCGCGCGACGTCCAGCTCGGCTGCAAGCAGATCGCTCTTCTGGCGCTCCTGGTCGGCTTCCGTCATCGTCGGGTCCAGCTCGATCAGGACGTCGCCGGCCTTGACGGTCTGGCCGTCGCGGACGCGGATGGCGCGGACGACGCCGGTCTCGAACGGCTGGATCAGCTTGGTGCGCCCGCCTGGCACGATCTTGCCGGTCGCGCTGGCGACGATATCGACGCTGCCGAGCGTCGCCCACACCAGCGCGATGCAGAACACGGCGATGATGCAGGCCCCGATCGCGCGCCCGATCGGTGATGGCGGCGATTCGGCGATCTCGAGCGCCGCCGGTAGAAAGGCGATTTCTTGCTCGCGGCGGCGAGGTTCGCGTCTCGGGAACGCGACGATGTTGCGGCTAGCGGACGTCATGGATACCGGCCTGCAGATAATGGAGGTTGGCGTAACGGCCGTTGGTGCGGATCAGCTCGTCATGGCTGCCGTCCTCGACGATGCGGCCATGCTCGAGGGTGATGATCCGGCTCGCATTGCGCACCGTCGACAGCCGGTGGGCGATGACGAACACGGTCCGTCCGGCGGAAATCCGCCTCATGTTCTGCTGGATCGCGCGCTCGCTTTCGTAGTCCAGCGCGCTGGTCGCCTCGTCCAGGATCAGGATGCGTGGATCGGTGATGAGTGCACGCGCGATTGCGATGCGCTGGCGCTGCCCGCCGGACAGGCTGCTGCCGCGCTCACCCACGACGGTGTCGTAACCCTCCGGCAGTTCGAGGATGAAGTCGTGGGCGCCGGCTAGCTCTGCCGCTTCGATGACGCGCTCCATCGGCATCGCCGGATCGGCCAACGCGATGTTGTCACGGATCGTGCAGTTGAACAGTACGTTCTCCTGCAGCACGACGCCGATCTGGCGCCGCAGCCAGCTCAGATCGACCATCGCGAGGTCGACGCCGTCGACGAGCACGCGTCCGCTCTCCGGGACATAGAGACGCTGGATCAGCTTGGTGACGGTGCTCTTGCCCGAGCCCGACGAACCCACGATGCCGATGACCTGGCCTGGCTCGACGCTGAAGGACACGTCGTGCAGCACCTCGGGGCCGTCGATGCGGTAGCGGAAAGTCGCGTGCTCGAATGTGACCTGGCCGCGGATCGGCGGCAGCGCCGCGCGAGCCGGCGTGAAGCTCGGCTCGGGAATGGTGTTGAGGATGTCGCCGAGACGATCGATCGAGAGGCGGGCTTGATGGAAGTCCTGCCAGATCTGTGCGAGCCGCAGAACCGGCGCGCTGACGCGCGCGGCCAGCATGTTGAACGCGACGAGCTCGCCGACAGTCAGGTCTCCGCTGACCACCAGGCGGGCGCCGAAGTAAAGGGTCGCGGCGATGACCAGCTTGTTGATCATCTGGACCGCCTGGCTCGCCGTGTTGTTCAGGCTGAGCACGCGGAAGCTTGCGGACACATAGCCGGCGAGCTGCTCCTCCCAGCGGCGTTGCATCTGCGGCTCGACCGCCATGGCTTTCAGCGTTTCGATACCGGTGACGCTCTCGACCAGGAAGGCCTGGTTCTCGGAACCGCGATTGAACTTCTCGTCGAGGCGCCGACGGAACAGCGGCGCGGCTCCCGCGGAGATGCCGATGTAGAGCGGGAAGGACGCCAGCACGATCCACGTCAACGTCGTCGAGTAGTAGAACATCACCGCAAGGAAGACGACGGTGAACAGCAGATCGATCACCAGTGTGAGCGCCGAGCTGGTCAGGAACTGGCGGATGTTCTCGAGCTCGCGGACGCGCGCCACCGAATCGCCGACGCGGCGGGCCTGGAAATAGGCGATCGGCAGCGCCAACAGATGACGGAACAACCTGGCGCCGAGCTCGACGTCGATACGGTTTGTCGTATGCGCGAACTGATAGACACGCAGCGTCTCGAGAACGGCCTCGAACACGGTCAGTACGACAAGCCCGACGACCAGCACGTCGAGCGTGCTCATGCTTCGATGCACGAGCACCTTGTCGATCACCACCTGGAAGAACAGCGGCGAGACAACGGCGAAGATCTGAAGGAAGAACGACGCCGCCAGCACCTCGCCGAGCAGGCGACGATACTTTTGCATGGCGCCGACGAACCAGGAGATATCGAAGCGTCGCGCGAGGTCGGTCAGGCTGGCGCGCCGGGCCATCAGGATGATGCCACCGTCCCAGATGGCCTCGAGTTGCGCCTGGGTGATTGCTTCGGGCCGCGGAGACAGCGGGCGCTGAATGAGAAGCTTGTCGTCGATAACCTTGCCGAGGATCAGGAAGCTGCCGTCGCGCAGCAGCGCAATTCCCGGCAGCGGGGTGACGGCAAGCCTGTTCCAGCTCGTCCTCTGCACCTTTGCCTTGAGCCCGAATTCCTTGGCACAGCGCAATATCTCAGTAACGCCGAGGCGCGCTGCGCCGATCCGGTGGCGAATTTGGCCGGGGTCGGCAGCGATGCCATGGCAACGCAGCAAGATCGCCAGCGCAATGAGCCCGGATTCATCGTCGTTTTCGGAGTCGACGCCGGCGGCCGGGGATTCGGTGTTCGCCGGATGGTCTGCGACATCGTCGAGAGGCCCGCGCATCAGGATGCCAGGTCTCATCGTCAAGAAGCTCTTCGTGAGGCCGTCACGGGCACGCATCAGGCCCCCGCCGGCGCGGTGCATCAGGCCGGCGCCCAGGTCAAACGAGCGCGTGCGGATGCCGGCAAATGCATGACGTGCGCGCTGTGCGAGGCTCTGTGATCCAGCACAGATCAAACCGCCATCCCAGATCGCTTCGAATTCCGCGCGCGTCATCCGGCTCGGATGCGGCGAGGTCGGGTGCAGCACAAGCGCCACCTGGTCGTCGATCTTGCCCAGCAGCAGAAATCCGCCGTCACGCAGCGAGGCGATTCCGGGCAGCTGGATACCCGCAAGGCGGGTCCAATCCATCGTCCGCGAACGGACCTTGACCCCGAATTCGCGCGCGCAGCGAAGCATCGCGCGGATGCCGATCTCGTCGCTCCCGCAACGATCGCGGAGCTGGTCCGGCACAGTATTCACGCCATGGAGGCGCAGGAACAGAGCTAGCGCGCGAAGCCCTAGATCTGCGGCGGGGGCATTTCCGTTCTGGATCGCCATTCTTACTCAACCCTTCGCGGCTACCCGGCCGCGTTAGTGTTCCTTCTCATGCATTTCCAAAGACTGGGAATTCCAATGCCGCGCATCGACAGAGCATGCGACATACCGCTTGCTCGCAGCCAAAAGGCGCAAGCAACATCAAAGCACTAGGCGTCGAACCGCGAGGGGATTTCAAAGCAGTGGGATTTTCGACGTGGCCCCCCGACTGCTGAACGGTTCGTTAATGCGCAAAAATGGCGAAAAAAGTTTCAAATCTTGATTTTTGCACCGTTATGTTGCGCGCAAATTTGCCGCATACCCGAAGCTGTTGCGCCAGCACGCATTTCTATCGCTCGGAAACAGATGCGAGCGATGAAGCCAACCGAAACCAAGACCCGCGCGTGACCGTCCCTTCGCCGTTACTGCCCGCGATCGACCACCCGTTTTCAATTCCCAACACGTTGATGGTACTGCACCCGGGCGCAGAGCCCCCCGGGTGCAGTAGCCGGATCAACCTTGAGGCTTGCTCAGGAACGAGTTGTGCGTCCAGCCGGTCCCATTCGACATGGCCGCCACGATCTGACCAGCGTCGACCCGACCGGTGCTACCGGCCAGATACTGGTTCAGCAGCGCAAAGCCCTGGCTTGCCTGGGACGCTCGCGCGCCTTGATCGGCCCAACCGGTCGTCTGCGATGCTGTGTTCGCCAGGGTGCTGGTGTCGCCCATCTGCTGCTGCAACTGCGCAAAGCCGTGGTTTGCCAGGCTCCCCGTGCTCCAATCGGACGGCCGAGGATCCGTCACGCGGATCGTCTGCGGATCCGACGACATCACAGCGCCGGTGGTCGGATCCATAGCGCTCGCGGTCAGCGTGAGGTTCGCGACCGGATGAGCATTGCCCTTGTAGTACGATGTCAGCGTCAGTCCGCTGTCGACCTGCGCGGACGTCAGGGTGATGTTGTTGCCCCTGAGCGTCGTGCCGTCGCCGGTCGTGATCGTCTCGTATCGCGGCAATCCCATGATACTGAGGGTGAGGTTATCGTTGGGGTCGGTCGTTGTAACGGTCGTCCCCAGGTCGACCTGACCGCCTCTGCCGGCCACCCAGAGCGACTTGTCCGCGACGTCGAGCACCGGTGCGGTCACGCTCGGAGTCGAGGGGTTTGTCGGCGTCGTGGGGTCGGTCGGCGTCGTCGGCTGCGCCGGTATCGTCGGATCGGTCGGCGTCGTCGGTGTCGTGGGCGTCGTCGGCTGCGTCGGTGTCGCCGGCGAAGAGGCGCCCTGCAGCGGAGGCGGCAGATCGCCCTGCAACTGCGTCGCATTCATCGTTGTGAAATAGAGTTGCTTATAGCTGGTTGTCAGCTCGACCCAGTTGCTCATCCCGACGCCGGGATTATTCACGAATACACCATTCTGGTAGACGTACCCGGCGGTGGCGTCTCTCCACCAGTCGGCACCGATATTGGCAATGTAGTGTTCGTTCGGATTGTCGACCTTCATGCTCGCCGTGACGAAAACGCCGTCGATCGTTCCGGGCGTGTAGGTGCCGCGGGATCCGCCCGGCCAGAAATGGTCGTTGTATCCGCTGGTCGGTGCATCGACAGATACGCTGCCATCCGCGTTTGTGGTTTGACTCCATGCAATGTTCGCGTTCCCGACGAAGTCAGCGGTGAAGTGGGCGCCTCCGATGGAGCTCGTGTCCTGGTCCTGCACCTTGACCCAGCCGCCGCTCGTGAGATGCACCCAGGTCTCGAAATTTGCTATGTCGACGCTGCCCGGATTAACCGTCTGCCCGACCTCGGGATAGATCTGACCCCATCCGGTGATGGCCGAGAAGCCGGCAGGAGGGGTGCCTCCGCCACCGTTTCTGCCGGAATACCAAGAGTAGGATGAAGGAACGCCCAGCGGGAATCCTTCGCTATTGCCTGTGGTATTTTGATTGATGACATCGTCAAGAGCGGCCAAGCTAATTCTCCATTGCAGACCAAATTGAGGACGAAGAATTCCACTGCCGCGCATGGGGGACGCGCGACATACTGCGTGCTCGTAAGGTCTTGCGACCACGAACAGATTTCAATGCACTGCAGGCCTCGAACCGCGAGGAGATTTCAAAGCAGCGGGCTTAATGAATTTTGCCCCCCCGACTGCTGAGCCGTTTGGTTAATGAGCAAAAATGGCGAAAAAACCTTCAAATCGTGATTTATACACACGTATATGGGGCGCAAATCCCTTGTTCTCGACGCACGTGTGTCGCGGCGACCGATGCTTGTCGGTGCAAGCGTGGATTGAGTTCTGCGTGCCGGGGTAGCCCGCAAGGATTATTGCGGCAACCTCAAGATCAAGAACACACTCGCGGGTGAAGATGGATCGGTTCTCTTCGAATGGCGGCGCGTGGATTGGCGAATCTGAAGCCCGACAATTTGGCGATCCAACAGCGCTGGAAGGACACGCGGTCGCCTGATCGCGTACGACGAACTCGAACGCACGCCCTCGGCGCGGCTGCCGTCACAGGCTGAGGCGAGCGCAATGCAATTTAGGGAGAGAACGATGGCTGTCGTCAGAGGGGCAGAGTTCGGGTCCAACGATCTCTATACCGGGAAAGGTTATGCCGAAGCCCATCCAGGCTGGCATGACGAAGATGCAGGAACCAAGGCCGCGAAGATCGCCAAGATCGTGCGTGACAACAACGTCACCTGCCGGACGATCGTCGACATCGGTTGCGGGGTGGGAGGCGTTCTGAACGCTCTGCTCGAGCACGACATCTTCCGTGACTCGACCGCCGTTGGCTACGATATCGCTCCCTATGCCATCACCGCCGCCAAACCGCGCGAGCGGGACAATCTGCGATTCCACTGCGGAGACTTCTCGCATACCAGCGAAAATTACGATCTTCTATTGTGTATCGATGTCTTCGAGCACATCGATGACTATATGGGCTTTTTGCGAAGGATCAGAGGGCGCGCGAAATACTACGTGTTTCACATCCCGCTCGACATGACCATCCTCGGCGTTCTGCGAGGTCTGCCCCTCCAGCGGCGCAATGAGGTCGGTCACCTGCATTACTTCGACCAGACGACCGCTCTGGCGACGCTGCGCGACACCGGTTTTGAGATTATCGACAACCAGTACACCCGGATGGAGGATTTCCTCCATGTTCATCCCGAATGGCGAACCGCGAAATCAACCCTCGCCATGGCTGGGCGGCAATTGGTTCGGAGCATTGCCGGAGAGGACCTTTCGGTGCGCGTCCTGGGCGGAGCCTCCTTGATGGTCCTCGCCAGCTAGTCAGAATTCCATCGAGAGCCAGAGTTCAGGTCGGCTATCGCAAGGGCGGCGGTGGATCGGCCTGCAGCTGCGATCTGGTCATGGTCGTGAAGAAAAAGTACTGGTAGGTCGTCGTCAGTCGGACCCACGCCCCCATGCCGATGCCAGGATTGTTCACAAACACTCCATCACGGTAGAGGTACGGGGCCGAGGTGTCTCTCCACCAGTCTCCGCCGAAGTTTGCAATCAGATTTGCGTTCGCACTATCGGTGCGCAGCTCTGCCAACGAGAACACTCCGTCGACCGTTTCAGGAGCATACGAGCCCCTTGGCTCCATCCAGAAATGATCATTGTAGCCGAGCGACGGCGAGTTCATCCTGATGCTTCGGTCGGGCTCAAGAATGAGATCCATCGTTGTAGAGGAGTTGTCGGAGAAATCCGCCACGTAGTGCCCGCCATCGACCGAATTCGTTGCCTGATCCTGCACGAGCCTCCAGCCACCACCCGTCAAGTGTACAAAGACGCGATAGTCCTTCAGATAGATATTGGCAGCAACGTTCGGAGCACCAGCTTGCGGATAGATCTGCCCCCAACCCGTCAGTGAAGTGAAATCAGAAGGCGGAGCGCCGTTTCCAGTGGCGGCAGCGCCTCCGGCATACCACGAGTAGGAGGTTCTGACTCCGTGTGGATAGATGCCGGCGTCATGCCCGGAATTTTGCGATACGACGCATTCGATAGATAAGGACACGCAAATGGGCTGGTGAGCACGCTCGCCCCCGGCACTCGGTGACGGGACGAGAGCTTCGAGGACCATGAGCGCTGTGAGGGAAATGGCAAGGTATGTCTTCACGCAAAGAATTCCTAGCAGGGGCCAGCATAACAGCAGCGAAGTTCGGCTCAGATGGCTCCCGGGCTCCCCAATGCTTCAGTCCGCGAACCGGCGATCATTGAGGTCGGCGATTCACGCGATCCGGGGGCGCGTTCAACAGCAGCTTCAGGTTGGGCCAGCACCACGAAAGTGCCGAGTATCAGGTACGACAACGCCACCGTTTCCCTGTTGAAGCTGTCATCGAACAACGCCACCAGCGTTACGCCAATGAACATGGCAATCCAGAGGTTCAGAGGTTGGATTTGCGCCGACCTCCTTCCATAGCAGGCAACAAGCTTCTGCCGGTCCGACATTGCGGCCAGCGGAAGGCTGAACCAGAACACGGTAAAGGAGATCAGGCCGACCACGCCGGTTTCGAAGAACATTTCTACGAACGCACTATGCGCAAGCAGGGCGAATGGGCTGTAGAGCCCCGTTTGACCGGGGCCGTATCCAATCAATGGTTGTTCGAGTGCAAGCGTGGACAGATAGTACCAATGATAAATGCGCCAATGGACGGAGCTCGGAGCCGTGCGCCAATCCCAAACCGTGTAGTTCCCGCTCAAGATATAATCCGGAACCGAGCTCAGCTCCGAAAACGATGCTCCAAATGGAGATGTCCATATGACGATAACGAACGCTGCAGCGAACGCCGGCAAGAGGGCAGGCCGCTGGGCAAAGATATATATGGCGAAGGTCACCCCGAGTAGCGCGACCCCAGTCCTTGACGCAGCGAGGGCGAGCGCGACGAGAAAGAACAGATAAACGACAATGTCATTGTATCCCATGGAAAGGCGCAGTTTGCGACGCGACAGCTCGCAAAGGAAGAAGACCAGCACCAATTCGAGACTGAAGGATACCGGGTGCGCGGACGGGCCCGCCGCTCGTGCATGCTTGTCGTATGGCGATGCGAGCTCCGTATATCCGGCCAGGTATTGGAACAATGCGATCGCCGACATCAGAAACAGCAGAACAATAAAAACACGATGGATGCTCGGGCAAAAGCCAGGAGACTGATAAATGGAAGAGATCAATATCACAAGCATGAACAGGTAGACGTACCTGATGATTTCGTACCACGCGGCGTATTGATCGATGATGCTCCTCGTATTGACGACAAGCGACAGTACGGCAGTGGCCGTGAAGACCGACAAGCATATTAACAGCGTGAAGAGTCTCCGGTGTATCCTGACATGTCGCATGTTCCAGGCTGCCACGAGGCCGACCGCGATGATGATCAACGAAAGAGCCGATGAAATGCCGGTGCCGTACAGACGATCGATTCCGTTGGAGAACGATCTCACAAAAACAAAGAAAAGAAAGAATGTCAGGAGCGCATTCATCTTGAGCGCAACTCCGGCTCATTCAGGGGGCGAAGGACAGCCCGAAGATCGGCGCGGCGTCGCGCCCGCTGGGGACGCTTCCAACGCAAGGCGGCCAGGACGTCCGTGCCGCCATACCACCCGAACAACGCGCTAGGCTGCATGGGGAGGGGCGGTCCGGCGCCGCACGTCCTGGTGTGGCTCGATGGCTCTGCGATAGCATCCGAGCGTTCGTTCGGCGACAGAGTGCCAGTCCTCCCGCTCTGCCAACCAGCGGCGCGTTTTCTCGCGGAGTTCGGGCGGCCACGGACTGCTAGCAAAGGACGCCAGGCGACCCGCGAGCGCTGATACGTCTCCCAAATGGAAATAGTGCGAGTCGTCTAATCCGATCTCCAGAAGAGCGGGAATGTCACTGGCGACGACCGGCAGGCCGAAACTCAAGGCTTCCAGCAGCGCGATCGGCAAGCCCTCGTGCGAAGAAGGCAGGACGAAAATTCCGGCATGGGCGTACAGTTCCTGTAGCGCGATGCCATACTGAAAGCCTGCAACGACTGCCCCGGAAGTCGCCTCGGCGCGCGCTGTCACCTCCGCGGTATAGGCATCGGGATGTTCGGATGTCCCGACCAGCACGAGCTTCCATCCGTCGAGCCTGGCAGCGGCAAAGGCCTGAATCAAGTCGAGGTGTCGTTTCTCCGGAACCAGGCGGCCCACCATCAGCACATATCGTCCCGGCGTAAGCCCGAACTTCTCGAGCGCTGAGGTGCTGATTGGCACGTCGGGCAAGGTGATGCCGTTTGGAATAAGGTCTGAGTTCAAGCCGTACTTGTCCCGCACCAGCTTCAGAATGGTCTGCGAGATCACGATGCGGCCGTCGGAGAACCGCATGCCCCAGGCTTCGCCAGCGTGCAGAACCGCCTTGGCCAGTGGGCCCCACTTTTCGCGGTCGTAATCCGGGCCGTGATGCGTCACGACAACATGCAGTCCCAGCAATCGCGCGAGCGGCGCCATCAAAGCCGGCCCGATGGCTTGGATGTGCAATACGTCCGGTCGCTGCCATGCGGCGACCAGCACGCCGAGAAACGAATGCACGATCGTCTCGAGGCCGGACGCTTTCGGGCACCATACCCGCTGGTAGCGCACTCCGTGCCACTCGTCGCCACGACTGGGCGGCATGTAGGAGGAACGGACGATCACTTTGACATCGCACCCCAACTTTTTGAGATGGGGACACAGATGCTCCGCGTGAGTTTCAACCCCTCCCTGCACATTGGGGAATCCACGCAGGCCAAGCATGATCACCCTCAGTACAAGATGATCCGCACTCACTACAAGTTCCTCCTAAAATCTACAAACTATTCATGAACTCCTTGCGCCATGTACCGCCGCCACCACCGAGGTTCGGCCCGGCAGCAGTGATCGGTAGACGGCCATCAGCTCGGCGTTGTGCTTTTCGAGGGAAAAGTGCCTCTCCACACGAATCCGTCCGGCGGCCCCCATCTGTGCGCGGAGCTCGCCGTCGCCCATGAGGCACTCGAGATGGGTTCGAAGCTCGTCGGCATTGCCGGGCTCGAACAGATATCCGGTCTCCCGGTCGTTCATGAGTTCAGGAACGCCGCCAATGCGAGTCGCAATGACGGCCTTGCCCTGCGCCATCGCCTCCAGGACCGACATCGGGCAATTCTCGCACCACTCCGAAGGCACAACCACCACGGATGCTTCGGCTATCGTTGTGCTCAGCGTGTCTCCGGAGAGGTGACCCGCAAACTGCACGTTTCGTACAAACCGCGACTTCAAGTCATCAGTCAGCGGGCCCGTGCCCGCAATGACAAGCGGCCACGGACATCCCGCCGCCTGATGGGCGCGCAACAGCGTCTCCGCACCCTTGCCCGGCGCGAGCCGGCCGCAGTAAAGAACGTATCCCTTGTCCCGGCCGCGCGGCGAAATGTTCCTGACATCCACGCCGTTGTAGAGCAGCACCGTTCGGTCTGGGGAGAAGCGGCGGGATACCGAATCCTGCATGAAGCGACTCGGTGCGATAAAGCGATCCACTTTCTCGTAGCTTCCGAGCCACTGCTGTGTAACCGCTTCGAGGTAAAGCGTGGCACTCTGCGCCAACGAGCCGTCGGAACAACGATGCGTCAGCACGTGATGGAATCCGCCGGTGAGGCATAGCGAGCACAATTGGTTTCCGAGCGCCCGCGTGTGTACCGGACAGACCGGCTTCGTATCATGCAGCGTCAGGACAACCGGGATTCCGCGCGACTTGGCGACGCCGACGATCGATGGCGTCAACTGATGATAGATGTTGTGACAGTGCATCAAGTCTGGTCGCGTTTCGTCGATCAGCGATGCGAGCTTGCTTACAGCCTCGCGCGAGTGGATCAGCGCGAGGGCACCCCTTATCTTGGAGAGGTAGCCGCCGTTGCGGTAATCCTGACGAGAGACAAAATGAGTGGAGTAGGGTGACTCGATATTCCGCTCGTGCTGCATTGCGAAGTCAATGACTTCCACCCCGCTGTCCGTCAGGAACGCTCGTTCCTGAAACAGAACGGTCTCTGCGCCACCATTGTTGAAGAGGTATTTGTTAGCGAGGAGTACCTTCATTAAGGAGCCGTTCCATCGATACGCAGATCACAACAGCCGCCCGCGCCTGGTGCTGTTTGTGCTCGACAGAAAAAGGCTACCTTGAAAGCTATCCGAGGCAGGTGGCGCATTCAGGGTGGGATGGGCGAATTGAGGGGTACCTATGAGTGAGTACCGGTGTCGCAGTTGCGTAGACGCAGCGGTTCCACGATAAATGGAGGGGCAATGCCTGCCAGTGCGTACGAGACGCTCACTTTTCTTACGATGGACAATTTGAAGATGAACATCGGCGGCGCGCCGCGCGTGGAATTAACCCGGGCTCGGACTGGTGTGGTGGATTCTCTGACCAGCGGTGACAAGGGGGCGCCGTGAAGCAGAGTTTCAAGGCAGCGCTATTCCAGGCGGTTCGCTGGTCCGGACTGACGCCAGCTCTACGCAAGATTTTTGCAGGCAGGGCCGCTATTCTGATGTTTCACGAGGTTCAGCGGGATTTCCGCTCCGAGCTGATGACCGGAACATCAGAGGACTTCTTTGAGTATTCGCTCAAGTGGCTGCACCACGAGGGGTGGGAGATTGTCAGCCTCGAAACATGTCTTGAGCGGTTGGCAAATGATTCGCAGCCGCGCCGCTATGCTGTGGTTACCTTCGATGACGGTTATCGAGACAATGTTTCGACGGCGCTTCCGATCCTCGAGCGCAACAACGCCCCGTTCACGGTCTATGTTCCTACGGGCGCTCCGACGCGGACGCTGCAGTCGTGGTGGCTCGGCTTGCGCGAAGTTCTTCGCTCGCGAGACACCGTTACCATTGACGCGATGGGCATCCGGTTTTCCTGTCCCGATCTGAACAGCAAGGCGTCTGCCATGAGCAAGGTGGCAACTTGGGTTCACGAGGATTATAACCGGGCCGAATTGCTCGCCCCAACGTTCCGCAGTGCGGGTGTATCTCTGGCGGCATTGAACGACGTCTATTTCCTGGATGAACGCGAGCTTCAAAGCTTGGCGCAGCATCCTCTCGCTTCAATTGGCGGCCACACGGATTCCCACCCGGCACTGGCGTGCCTGGATGCAGCCTCAGCGCGAGCCGAAATGGCGGGCAACCGCAGCTATTTGGAGAATTTGCTTCAGAGTCCCGTCCGGCATTTCGCCTACCCTTACGGCACCCCCGGAGCGTGTGACACTCGGGAGGAGCGTCTTGCGGAGGAAGTCGGCTTCTCGACCGCGGTGACCACGCGGCATGGACAGGTGTCCGATCGCAAGCCAAATCAACTTGCACTGCCGCGTATCGGCGTGGGTGGACAATTCGACACAAAGCTTGCGTTCGAGGCCCGAATGAACGGCATCCAGTCGGCGATGCACGGACTGCTGGGTCTTAGCTAATAATCTTACACCCTGGTGATGACGGTGGGCCGCTCGCGCGTGAGGCACGAAATCAGATCGCTCGGGCTCTCAATCTATAAGGCGCTCCGCCAGGATCTTCCGTAGCGGCGCCCGGCGCGCTTATGCGCGGCCGGCAGCCCGTTCCATCCACTGGTGAAATCCACTCCCTGGTGGGCAGGTTACGAAATTGTAGCCAATTCTCGGGTTCGTCTTGACCCTGTCCAGAACGCCGAGTTCCTCGACCTTCGTAATTGCCCCGTCCGTAGCGATGGAAAAGACCGGAAATCCTTCGGTATCGATCATGTACCTCGTGGTCGTGTGGCTCCGGTCGTTGCCGTGATCCTCGTAGATGATCAGCGTATCGCGCTTTAGCACTTCGCGCGCCCCTTTGAAGGCCGAGATTTCCGCACCCTCGACGTCAAGCTTGACGACGAGCCGATCGCGGTCGGTCATCTGCAGCTGCCGTGCCAGCGAATCAAGCGTGATCGATACGACTGGTTCGATGTGCTTTGAGGGCATACCTTGCGACGTAACGATGTGTCGGGCGTCATGTGATCCGTCGTCGGAGAAGGACAACATCTGTCCGTCAGTCTCGAACAAGGCCTTGCGGCAGATCTCGAAGCGCCGATCGTTGGCACTACGGTTCTGCTCGAGAATCGCGAGCGTTTGCCGTGAGGCCTCGACAGCTATCGCGCGCTTGCGACCCAGCATTTCCGACGTGACGAGAACTGACCAGTACCCGATGTTGGCGCCGCAATCGAAGAACGTGTAGTCGACATCCTTCAGCCGCAGCAGAAGCATCGCTATGTCTGATTCGTAGGTGCGATGGGGCTGACCGACAAAGAAAGCATTCCAGTAGGCGTCGTCCAACTCAAAGTACAAGCGGCTACCGTCCGCGAAATGGACGCAAGGCGTCTGGGAATGGATCAGCGGACGGACCGCTCGCATTGCGAGTCCCATTCCACGCCCCGTACTCCGCGCAACAATCGTGTGCAGAAGCTTCACCAGCCCGATCGAAATCGGGTTTCCCGACACTTCGTAATCGAATGTATCCTGGTCCATGAGGTACCGTCTCTCGCGCCCAATTCCGATTACAGCAGTCGCGTCCTCGTATGGCAACGAACGCATTCAACTATCTCCCCGAATCACGCACGTCGTGTCCCGACCGCCGCGCGCGCGGCCGCAAGTCGAGAATGGTCGCACCGGTTTCCGGCCGCACCGCGTCCATGAGCGGCTCGGATGGGCCTCGCCGCATTGTGCGCCTTACTAGCGCAATGAGCGTCGTGGTGGCCGTGATATCGATGCCCTCCGCGGCGTACATGTGGGCCGCTGTCCATGCCCTGGTTGCCACGGCTGTGCAGGAACCAGCAATTGCCGCTCCAAGAGCCCCAAAGGCCCAGGTCGCGCTGATCATGGCCACGAGTCCCACGGCCCAGGTCGTTACCACGATTTGCATAGCGGCCCGCTGGTGTCCCGTCATACTCAGTGCGATAGCGCCGATGCCGAAGTATGTCGAAATCAACAGGCCGATTGCCAAGACCATCAGGACTGGGTAGGCGCGGGTGAAAGCGGCTCCGAACGTCATTAGCGCGAGGTCGCCGGCGACCGCCAATGTTGCGACGCAGCCGAGGACGGCGACAAACGCAGCCAGTGACGCTCCTGACGTGATGCGCGTGATTTCCGCATGACGATTTTCATCGAACAAGCGTGCCATGAGGGGCGCTGCGGGTACACAGAAAGTTGCCAGAAAGAAATCAAGCAAGAACGCGATCCGGGTGGCAGCGTAGTAATATCCGCCGGCGTCCGGGCCGACCATGACCGAGACGATGATGACATCTACCGTGCCGCCCATCACGCTGGTGATGCTGGTTACCCAGAACGGTCCCGAAGCGGAAACCATGTCGACAATCCGGTCATTCGATCGATTCACCGCCACGGTGAATACCTTATAGCCCTCTGCGAGACGTCGTAGGTAACCGTTCTGCGCGGGGATCAGCACGACCAGGACGCCGGTCGCAATCATCAGAACGTCTCCCGCCTGCAGCGGACGGCCAAACGTCAAGAAGAGAAAGCCGCCCAGCAGTATGATGAGCAACCGCCACAACACATCCTTGGTCACGAGCGCGAGGTTGACGGAACCGAGCGCGCGCCCCAACGAGCCCTGCATTTCGATCAAAGCCAATGGCAAGATCAGCAGCACGCTCGTGCAATATTGCCACCGTCCGAATATCCCATCGCGGCCGTGCGCGACGACGAACAGGAGGAGAGAGACCAAGGTCACGGCAATGCTGCCGAGACACGCCAAACGAACCTGCCTTGCGACAATCGAGCTGATCTCGGGGAAACATTTCCGGACGGCGATGCTTGGTATTTCCCGCAGCACGCGAAACTGCTGGCCGAAGAGGCCGACCGTGGAGGCGACGACCGCGAATGTCATCAGCGACATGAGCGCCCCGTATTCCTCTATGGTCATCATCCGCGCAAAACTCACGCCGAAGAGGAAGGACACGGCAGCGCCCGAGCAGCGATAGACCATAGCCAGCCATGACTGCCGGAGGATATTGCTGAGCACGGTCACCGATCCGCCGGACGCCTGAAAAAAGCTCGTCATTGCGCATTCCAACGTTGGCGAACGCCACGCGACGCCCGGCGATTGTAATCGAGTTCTTCGCGGGCGGATGGTGGGTTGCGCACTGACTGAAGGTTCAAGAGCCAACTTTCCATCATGTGGCGGATTGTCGCATGATAGGGGCCGAATGTAACTCCGTGGATGCGGAGGGCATTCGGCCCTTCCGGACTACCTACTCCGGTAGCCGTGGAGGAGATCCAAACAGAACCGGTGCCGTCTTCGTCGAGGTGAGGGCAGGTCGCCGACAAACGCCTTTTGACGATGATGTACAGGATCGGTCCAGTCTCGCGGTGATGTCGATGATCGGAAACCAACTTGTGGGACTACAGATCGGGGTTGGCCTCCTTGTATGCGTGACCTTTGTCGACCTTGAATGAACCGTCAAAATGGGGTCTCCCACTGCTGCCCTTGGGCCCTTGGAGGACTGCGGTTCCTCCGCCGGATGCGGTTCCTGCGCTCCAGCGTGCCGGTGCGCGCGCCCGGTCGGACCAGTCGCGCAGCAATCCAATTCCGATGCCAAGAAGCGCGCCGCCAAGGATCGCTATTGCAATTACCAATCGGGCGTTGGGTGAGCTGGCCGTGTACGGATGAGAGACCCCGGTAAGCAAGCGCGTCTCGAACACCGGCGCGGATTGCTGCTGCATGGCGTCCATATAGCGCAGCATCCGGAGGAAATTGTCATAGGTCCTGGCGGCGGCGTCGGCAGTCGCTTCCAATTCGCGGAGTTCGTCCTTTGATTGCGACGAGGCGATACCCGCGGGAGCCGCGACGCCGTTCCTGGCCCCGTTGTATTCCGTTACAGCCCTCTTGGCGGTCGCCGCCTGGTTGCTCAATTCGTTGACACGATCCTTGACCCATTTCTCGTTTTGCAGTCCCCACTTGTACTTCGCATCCATTTGCGTCGTAACGTAAGTCTCCACGACGGTGCCCAAGATCTCCGCCGCCCGATCGGGGTCGACGGAATTGAAGGCGAGATCGACTATGTACGTGAGACCGGCGCGCTTAACCGTGAGCTTGCGCGCGAATGCTTCCACCGCGTCGCGCGTGATGTTGCCGCCAGTTTCCGGCCTGCTCCAGCCGAGCAGCCGAGATGTCGTCTGGCTGAGGCGGTGCAACGCACCTGCGGAAAATTCCCGATCATCCGCCAAACCGAGCTTTTCTATCGTCGCGCGAGCGACGCCATCGGACCTCAAGATAGCGATCTGACTTTCCACGGCCGTCGTGACGGACGCTGTATCGCTCGAAGGTGCTTTGGCGTCGACGATGAGCTGCGCGGTGGCCGTAAACGTCGGCGTTGCGGTAACGAGATAGAGCGCGGCGAGGACAAGCGACAAAAAGCCTGTCATCAGAATGATCGGGGCGCGGCGGCGCAAAAAGGCGAGGGCGTATTTTACGAATTCGGCCGGCGAGCTAAAATCAGGCGGGATAATGTCCTGAGGTGCCGAATTGTCAGCTCTGTGAGATTGCAGCATTGTCTCGAACCTGCGCTTACTGATGACACAACCCAAGGCTCCGCCGTTTGAACGGGAACGAGATCGACTGCAATGCCGTTGCTATTTCAAATAGGCAGCATGAAGCAGGCGGCGTCACGTTAACAGGCATTCCAATAGGCCTTTCTGGAGAAGAGGGTCATGGCGATGATCTTGAGATCGAGAAGGAATGACCAATTGTCGATGTAATACAGGTCATGCTCGATACGACGTTGCATCTTCTCCAGGGTATCGGTTTCGCCGCGATAGCCGTTGACCTGTGCCCAGCCGGTAATGCCGGGCTTGACGTTGTGGCGGCGGGAAAATGACGAAATCAGCCGGGCGAAGCTCTCGTTCTGCGAGGTCGCGTGCGGACGAGGTCCGACGAGTGACATGTCGCCAACCAGCACGTTGAAGAGCTGTGGAAGCTCATCGATATTGGTGTGACGCATGAAGCGTCCCAACCGGGTCACGCGTGGATCGTGTCTGGTCACCTGCTTGAAATTGTCGCCGTCCTCCGTCACGGTCATCGATCTGAATTTCAGCACGCGAATAGTCTCGTTGTTGTAGCCGTGCCGTGTCTGACGAAATAGCACCGGCCCGGGGGAATCGAGCTTGATTGCGAGTGGAAGGATGACGAAGAGCGGACTGATTATGACAAGTCCGGCAATTGCGGTCGCGATGTCGAAGGCTCGTTTGATCGCCCGGTGGAACGGCGTCAGGGGAGACTGGAAGATGCGCATCGTCACCATGTTGCCGAATTGCGTGATGCGCGACACGGCCATGAGGTCGATTGCACCGACCGGGACGACGTGAACGTCAACAGGAAGCTCTGACAGGGCGCCGGCGAGCGCGAGGGCCGCCCGAACATCCGACTCCGAAGTCAGAATGACAATGTCATCCGCTCGCAGGGGCCGGCACTCTGCGATCAGTTCGCGGACATGGGATAGCACTTCGATCGCCTCGGAGTGCTCCGGTGCTGAAGATCCCTTGCGAAAGCTCCGCAACTCGAACGAGCGAATGGTCCGGATTCCGGTGGCGCTTACTCGTGCGGAAAAATCCAAGCAGTGGCTCGGTTCACCTATGAGGATGACGCGCCTGGCGTCGATCAGTCCGGATGCGATGGCAGGTTGCAGCAACGAGAAGCAAATTGCCCGCGCGAAGAGCACCATGACGATAACGCTTGCCGCCTGGGCCATCACGGTGGCGCGCGAGTAGCCGTCCGAGATCTTGAGAAGAAATATCGTTGAGATGAAGAAGGAGAATACGAAGAAGACGGCGCTGACGCCGCTCCATAGGAAGATGTGCCGGGGCTGCGTCTGGATCCGCGAATACTGCCGAAGCCCAACGGAAACGAGCAGCTGCAACATGGCAATCAGAAGAGATTCCAGGATGTATTTGGGAGCGTCCGGATAGTCGAGCGAAAGGACCAGTCGATAATAGAGCAGAGCAGCGGCAAAAGCCCCAACAGCTACGAGGAGGAACTCGGCGCCTGCCGCCAATACCAGCAAGGCGACCAATCGATTCTTGCCAAGGTCAGCCGCAATTGCCTTGCGGCCAGTGACCGAATGCGCCGAACGCTCGGTAGGGGCCGGCGAATTGGTGAAAAACGCATAACTCACCGGTTACTCCCAGGCAGTCCGTCAAGCAGTCTGTCCCCTGACAAAAACAATAGCATTCGGGTCAGGAGGCGGATTGGCAATAAATGGGTAGCCGGGAGTAACTACGATGGTCAGTTGAGCCGAGGCGCTGCGGGATTAGATTGTCGATCAATCCGTGAGACCGAGCCATCGAGCACGCCATGCCGAACGCCAAGCTGCGTAATTTCTTCCATCTTGACAACCGTCGCGGTCAACCAGGTCGTTGCGTCAGGTGGGGCCTGGTGGCTGTTGGCCTGACGATTTCCGCGCAGGCGAAAGCCGAATATCGAGTGAGCGTCGGAGATGTTCTGGAGGTCGCGGTGGCAGGCGTACCGGAGTTGCGGCAGCGCGCGCCTGTCCAGGTCGATGGCAATATCTCGTTGCCGCTGGTCGGGATGGTCCCGGTCGCCGGCCTGCCGTTGCAAGAGATTCGGGCCAAGGTCGGGGCCGCAATGACGAGCAAGGTCTTTCGACAGAGGACTGTGGACGGCCGCGAGGTCGTGGTCGTCATAGATGCAGATCAGGTCACGGCGATCGTGGCGGAGTACAGGCCTGTTTACGTCAACGGGGACGTGTCGAAGCCGGGGGAGTACCCTTATCGTCCGGCGAGCACCGCGCGCCAGCTCATCGCCATGGCGGGTGGCTACGACATCATGCATATCAGGATGAACAACCCGTATCTCGAGTCAGCCGACCTGAGAAGCGAGTATGGATCGCTCTGGACAGAACTCGCCAAGGAACAGGCGCGGATGTGGCGCATCAAGAGCGAACTCGGGGAAGGGACGCAGATCAATCCAAGCGCTTCTCTTGCCGACCTGCCGATAGCTCGGTCGGCGGTTTCGGAAATCGTCAATGCGGAAGCCGAATATCTGAAGACGAAGCAGAATGACTATCAGCAGGAAAAGGCGTACTTGCAGCGCAGCGTTCGGCAGGGAGACGACGAGGTCCGCGTGCTGTCGGAGCAGCAAAAGAAAGATGAAGAAGGACTTCAGTCCGACGTCGAGGATCTTCAGAAAGCGACCGACCTGTTCGGCAAGGGATCGTTGATCAGCCCTCGCGTGACGGATGCGCGTCGCGCGGTTCTGCTGTCGGCAACCCGGAGGCTGCAGACCTCTGCGCAATTGCTCCAGGTCAAGAAACTGCAGGACGAGTACGCCAGACGGTTGGTCAAGCTCGACGATCAGCGGAAGCTTGATCTGTTCCGTGAGCTGCAAGAGACCAGCTTAAAGCTCAATCAGATTCGCGAGAAACTGCAGAGCGTCGGTGAGAAGCTTCAGTACACTTCGATGGTTCGATCGCAGCTCGCACGGGGATCCGGCAGCAAGCCGGATATTGCTATTATTAGAAAGAGCGAGAAAGGACCTGAACGGGTTGTCGTGAACGAGGATGCCGAGTTGCAGCCGGGTGACACCATCGAGGTCTCTCTGCGATACCAGGATGGTCCCGACGCGGCACCTCGAAAGCTAAGCAGTTCAAACGTTCCGGTCGTGATAGGCCGGACCGACGTGACCGCGGCAGACTCGCGGCGCGACAGCAGGTGACAAAGCCGGAAGCGGCATAGTGGTCGGGATTGGCACGTCGAGCGAAATGAGGAATTTGCGCCCCCGTCGATCGCATGAAGCGCCCGGTCAGCCCGCATCAGGGGCCATTTGGAATTGGAAGACACGAGCAGCCATGGAGTTTGATGCCGCTCATCCGCATATTTTATCGCCTATGCGACGGTGCCGCCGCTTAGGCATAGGCAATTCCGCTTGATATGAGCCTTGAATATTTTGTGACCTTTGCCGTTCTCGATCCGCTGTTCCGCTTCGCTGCGATCTGAATTCACAGAAGGGGCAACCTCCTTGTGCGGCTTCGTTGGCATCTTTGGATTTAAAGAATCGCTTGAGTCGGCGCGCAGCCGGGCGCTCGAGATGGCCAAGACGGTCAGGCACCGCGGGCCAGACTGGAGCGGCATTTATTCCAGCGACGGCGCAGTGCTCGCGCACGAGCGCCTTTCCATCGTCGACGTGGAGCACGGCGCTCAACCCCTTCTCGACGTGACCGCGGGTCGCGCTTTGGCCGTGAACGGAGAGATCTACAATCATGTCGGCTTGCGCGAGGCGCTGAAGCTGCCGCACGCATGGAAAACGAAGTCCGATTGCGAAATCATCCTGTATCTCTACGACGAGTACGGCCCTGCCGTGTGCAATATGCTGAGTGGCATTTTTGCATTTGCCCTCTTCGATGAGCGCAGTGGCGATTTCTTCGTCGCCCGAGACCACATCGGCATTGTTCCGCTTTACATCGGATGGGGCAGCGACGGCACGACTTACGTCGCGAGCGAAATGAAAGCTCTCGATGGCGTATGCGAGACGATCCGGGAGTTTCCTCCGGGGCATCATTACAGCGCCAAAGCCGGAAAGTTCGTCAAGTGGTATGATCCACAGTGGGCACATACTCTTCCAAACAGGAAGGTGTCCCTGCAGGAACTCCGAACGTCGCTCGAAGCTGCGGTCAAGCAGCAAATGATGTGCGATGTGCCTTACGGGGTGCTTATTTCCGGCGGGCTCGACTCGTCGCTTATCGCGGCGCTCGCAGCGCGCCACCGCTTCAAGCGGATCGAGTCGGGGGAAACCGAAGAAGCATGGTGGCCGAGGCTGCACTCGTTCTCCGTCGGCCTCGAAAACTCACCCGACATGAAGCATGCGCGAGACGTGGCGGCTCACATCGGCACGGTCCATCATGAGATTGTTTTTACCGTGCAGGAAGGATTGGACGCATTGCCGGACGTGATCCGGCACCTGGAGACCTTTGATGTCACCACCATCCGTGCCGGCACGCCGATGTATCTCATGGCGCGCAAAATCAAATCAATGGGCATCAAAATGGTGTTGTCCGGAGAAGGCGCTGACGAGGTATTCGGCGGCTATCTCTACTTCCACATGGCGCCGTCGGCAGAAGAATTCCACGAGGAGACGGTCCGAAAGATCTTTGCACTCAGCAAGTATGATTGCTGTCGCGCGAACAAGGCAATGGCGGCTTGGGGGGTCGAAGCCCGGGTGCCCTTCCTGGACAAGGAATTCCTGGACTACGCAATGTCGATCAACCCCGCCGAGAAAATGTGCCCTGGCGAGAAGATGGAGAAGGGCATATTGCGGGAAGCATTTACCGATCTGTTGCCGCAAGCGATCTTGTGGCGTCAAAAAGAGCAGTTTTCCGACGGGGTAGGATATAGCTGGATTGAAAGCTTGAAGCATCATGCCGAGAACAAGGTCTCGGATCAGATGCTCACAGAGGCGAGCAAGCGCTTTCCGCGGCAAACGCCGACGTCCAAGGAAGGCTATTTCTACCGGACCATCTTTGACAGCATTTTCAACAACCCGACAGCCTGCCTGACTGTGCCCGTCGGTCCTTCGATCGCATGCTCCACGCCGACGGCATTTCTCTGGTCTCAGCAATTTGCGAGCATGAATGACCCATCTGGAAGGGCCGTGAAAGGGATCCACGTTCAGGCCATTGATCATGTTCGATCGGCTGGAAACCTCGGCAGTCCGATTCCGTTGGCTGGTGTTCGGCGGCAATGACGCCTACCGGGCTTTAGGGGTGAATCCGGGCGCGCCGTAGGCCGCGTCGATCGCCGCGAGCGGCCCGGATGCCGAGGTCATCCACGCCCGGCCCGCCGCACGAAGGGCCGGCACCCTGCCTTCCTATAGCTGACGTCAGAGCGACGCCTCAACGCCGCGTCAGGATCATGACATCGACGCGACCACCTCAAGCATCACCTCCGTCGCGCCGCCGGCGATGGAGAGGACGCGGGCGTCACGCGCTACGCGCTCGATCGCGCTCTCGCGCATAACGCCCATGGCGCCGTGGAACTGCACGCAATCATACGCGACCTCGTTGACGAGTTCGCCGCAGATGGCCTTCAACATCGAGATCTCGCGCAGGCAATCGTCATCGGCCGCCATGCGCCAAGCGGTGGCATAGAGAAACCCGCGGCTTGCCTCCACTTTCGCAGAAAGCATCGCGAGCCGCTGACGGATCGCCTGCATGTCCCAAAGGACGCCCCCGAATGCTCGGCGGGTTTTCACGTAGGTGAGGGTCATGTCGATCGCTGCCTCGGCCATCCCTATCGCCATGGCGGCGAGGACGAGGCGCTCGTTCTGCAAGTTGCGCATGATTGAGTAGAAGCCTTGTCCCTCCGCGCCGAGCACGTTCTCGGCGGGGATGCGGCAACCGTCGAAGACAAGTTCCGCCGTGTCGGAGGAGCGCCAGCCGAGCTTGTCCAGTTCGCGCGCGACGCTGAAGCCTGGCGTTCCCTTCTCGACGAGGAACATCGTGATCCCGTTGCTTCCTGCCGAGGGATCAGTCTTGGCTGCGACGCAGTAGAGATCCGCGTGGACACCGTTTGTGATGTAGAGCTTGGTGCCGTCGAGCACGTAAGAGTCGCCATCTCGCACCGCGCGTGTGCGGATGGCTTTCACGTCCGAGCCCGCATCCGGCTCGGTAATGGCGATCGCGGTGATCACCTCGCCGTCGATAATGCCCGGCATCCAGCGGGCCCGCTGGGCTTTGGTCCCGTCGTGAAAGACGTACGAGGAAGCCATGTCGGCATGGACGAGCATCGCGTCGGCGGCGCCGCCATAGGTCGAGCGCCCGAGTTCCTCGGCGAACACCGTTGACGCGACAGAGTCCATTTCGGCGCCACCATACTCAGCCGGGTAGCGGATGCCGAAGAAACCGAGTTCGCCCATGCGGCGCAGGATCGAACGGGGAATGAACCCGTTCTCTTCCCAGTGATCCGCGCAGGGCTTGATTTCCTCCTTGACGAACCGGCGGACCTGGTCCCGTAAGAGCTCATACTCCGCCGCCATCCAAGGCAGCTCCGGCTCTCGCGCCGCCTTCCAAGCTTTGTCCATCATCTTCATCCGATCTGCTATGAGCCTGACTCAAAGGCTCCTGTCCCGCCCAAGACCAGGAGACCTTCCGGCTAGAGTTCGACCTCCTCTCTCGGTCCCTCCGAGAGGGAAGGGGCATTGGAATCGGCCACCCAGCGCATTCCGTCGATAACTTCCGCCAGTTCGGCCAGTGTCGGCCGCTCAAAGAGGTTGCGAAGCTGCACGTCGACGCCGAAGATCTTTCGCATGCGCGACACCGCCCGCACCACCAGCAGCGACTCCCCGCCCAGTTCGAAGAAGTTGTCGTGGCGTCCGATCGACTCGAGCTTCAGGAGTTGACACCATAGCGCGGCCAGCGTCTTCTCGGTCTCTGTCGAGGGGGCGACGAAGACCTGCGCCGGCTGGATGTTTTCCGCCGTCGGCTCGGGAAGCGATGAGCGGTCGATCTTGCCGTTGGACGTGAGCGGCATCCGCTCCAGGCGAACGTAGTGCGTGGGAATCATGGACTCCAGCAGTTCTTCGGCGAGGTGCGCGCGCAGGTCCGCCACGGTCAGAGGTTTCGACGCGACATAGTAGGCCACAAGTCGTGCGATGCCGTCCTCGGGCGTCGACGGTTCGCCATGGCCGATCTGGGCCGTTTTTTGTGTCGCTGCTTTCGTCATCGAGGTGGCGACGGCGCATTCGTGAACGTCCGGGTGTTTGAGAAGCCGTGCTTCGATCTCGCCGAGCTCGATACGGGTGCCACCGACCTTCACCTGATGATCGGCGCGGCCGAGAAATTCCAGGCGTCCTTCCGAGTTCCAGCGGGCGAGATCGCCCGTTTTATAGAGCCGCAGCTTCGAGCGCCCATCTCGGGGATCGGCGACCGTGCGGAAGCGCTCGTCGGTCAGATCGGGGCGATTGAAATAGCCTCTCGCGAGACCGTCGCCGGCAATGAACATCTCACCGATGATCCCGGGGCCGGTGGGCTGATATTCTTTGCTGAGGACGTAGATTCCCGCATTCGCGGCCGGAACACCGATTGGCACCGATGCGGATTGATCCCGGTCGGTGTCGAAGCGGTGAATCATGCAGCCCACCGTGGCTTCGGTTGGTCCATACTCGTTGTAGATCTCGATAGGATGGGGAATAGCGTTGGTGATATCGCGAGCCAGCGCGGCCTTGAAGTCCTCACCGCCCACGATGAATTTGCGCAGTCTTGTGGTCTCAAGATTGCGGTCGCGGATCATCGCGAGATGTGCCGGCGTCAGCTTGATGATATCCACTGCATTGTCGTCGATCACCTTGAGCGCGACCATGCTCTGCACTCCGGGATCGCCAAGATAGACCACGATGCGGCCGCCGGTGATGAGTGGCGTAAAGAGCGTTGTGACCGTCAGGTCAAATGCGAGGGATGAGAAAAGGGGCCATGCGAGACTTTCGCCGGAGCTGTACACCCGGGCGGCCCACCAGATGTAGTTCACCAGGCTCCGGTGCTCGATCTCGACGCCCTTGGGAGTGCCGGTCGAGCCGGAGGTGAAGATGATATAGGCGGCGCCGTCCGGCGTCGCAGCGGACGGTCGGGCCGAGGCCGGTTGATTCGATATCGAATCGAAATCGGCGTCGAGCACGAAAATGTCGGCAAGGTTCGAGGCAATGCCCGAACGCAGGCGCGACTGGGTGATCGCCACGGGAGCCCTCCCGTCGGTCCCGTTGGAAATGTCCTGCAGGATTGTTGTGATCCGCCCCTTCGGCGTTGCCGCATCCACCGGCACATAGGCTGCGCCGGACTTCTGCACGCCCAGGATCGCCACGACGACTTCAATGGAGTGCTCCATGAAGACAACGGCAATCCGGCCTGGGCCCACGCCGGTCGAGCTCAAATACGCGGCCATCTGGTTGGAGCGTTCGTCGAGCTGCCGGTAGGTCAGCGTTGCATCGCCAAAGCGGATCGCTTCAGCGTCAGGACTACGTGTCGTCTGGTCGCGGAAGAGATCGATGATCGTCCTGTCCGACGGATAGCGTGCTGCCGTCGCGTTGTAATCGACAACCAGCGCCTGATGATCGGAATCCTTCAGCAGGGGAAGCGCTACGCCCTCCGGCGCGATAGGTAGGACTTCGTTCATGAAATACGCTCCCGTCGGGAAAACCAAAAAAGAAAATCACGTCAATCGTTCAGCTTCTGGGTTGCCTGGCGATAGAGGTTCGCGATGGCAGGTGCGTCAGGTTCCATCAGCATCGAGGCTTCGTTGCAGTCATCGGGCCCGAAGTAAAATTCGGCATGCGGCACTACCCGTAGCCATCGGTGTGGCGCGGCGCCCGATCGCAGCCAGGCTTTGTTGGGAAGGATTATGCAAACCCGACCCGAATACGGAGTGGGAATGTACCGCTGAAAGGCCGCGATCGCCGTCGATTTGAGCAGAGCCCTGCTCGCCAACACCGGGTCTGTCGCGACAGGCTCATTGCTCTTGCCAACGAGGGGTACGAGGGCGCGGACGTGCTCGCCCAGGCGACTGCCGAAATATCGGAGACGGGCGCCTAATGTCGGCAGCTTCGCTGTCTCATGCAGGAACGATTCCGCCTTGCCCCTGGCAATAAAATACAGCCGGCGCGGCCATTCCCCATAGGTGGTGGGGTGAAGCGGGCCAAACAGCGCAACGCACGAGACCTCGGATTCGCGCTGTCCCAGGATTTTCGCCAGTTCAAAAGCTGTTGGAGCGCCCGAGCAATAGCCGGCGATGATGTACGGACCGGTCGGCTGATATTCGACGATCTGGCGGGCGAAGTACTCGGCGATATCTTCGACGCGGTCCATCGGCTCGCTCTGCCCATCGAAGCCAGGCGGCTGGAGGGCGTAGAACGGTTGATCGCCGCCCAGGTGCTTCGAGAGGTCCAGGAATGAGGACGGTGCCCCGACATGACCGGGTACGGCGTAAATGGGCGTGCGTGTGCCGCGAGACTGCAACGGAATGATTGCAGGCGGTTGCGTGGCCGCGGCCGTGGCCATGTTCAGAAACGCGATGATCTCGCCCTTCCGACCCTGCAACTGATCGCGAAGCTCCGCCGTCAGCGCGCCGGCCGGGGCGTTGCAGCGCAGCCGGTCGCCATCCACCCAGACCTTGATGTCCTTGACCGCGAGGTCTGCAAGCAGCTCCGAAAACTGCACCACGTGCGTTGACATCGGGCTTTTCATCGATGAAGCTGACATTTCCTGTTCCGTGCACCATCGCGGCAATTTCGACTTCGGATGACAGTTCACTTCCGGACGACCACGCTCCCAACATATCCAGGTTGCGGTACGAAGCTTCGGACAGCCCAATCCCTTTCATCCCAGGAAATCGGCTGTCCCAAACCGCACCCCAGCGCCTTGGAGACAGCCTCCAGCCGGGTCCAGCGCTGGAGGAAGCCTTCCAGCCGGTCTTCCGGATCGAGGTCGGCGTAGGACCCGTATTCGGAGGTGGACAGGCAGAGCGCTGCGATCTCGTCCGCTTCGGGCACAGGGAGAACTGCCTCGATGTCGACCCCGACCTCTTGCCTGATCGAGAGGGCGATGACCGCTACTTCTCCGGATCGCGAGACGCTGAAGCGCACGTCGCGGGCGGGCATGCGACGGGAGAGGTGGGGTTTGCCCAGCCGGCCATATTCCAGCTCGATCTCCGAGGGCAAAATTCCCAGCCTGGAAGCGAGGACCTGGCGCAGTTGCCCGCGGCTAACAATAAAGCGGCGGCGATCGCGCTCCAATCTCAATCCCGCTGCGCGCCGATGTTCTTCCTCGTTGAGGTAAGTGCTTAGGTCCCGGATGACGTCCTGCTCCACATGGAGCATGAATGCCAGGACCTCCAGACCATCATGCTCGAGAACCGGCGCGACGATCCCGGGTCTCAGCTCGAGCGCTTTGTCCAGAAAGCTCAAAGGGGCGGCGCCGGCTCCGAGAGCCCCGCGTTCGAGTCTGCGATAGCCTGGCCCGTCAAAGGAACGACTATTTTCCCGCTCGCTTTGTTCACAGGCACCTGTGCGAAAAGCCATCACAACTTGCTTTCTATTAGCCTCGATCCGGAGTGCCGCCGGTAGGTTGCGAACGGTATTGCGATGGGCATTCGAGCGGACTGCTGATTGAAATTTTAATCGCGCACCGCCATGGCTCAATGGACCATCGTAATTACCCATTTTTTGCCAGTTCCCATCCGGCGACCCGGATCGGCCTGCTTGAGTTGGGTGACCCGGCGGCAGAGCCGCCGCGTCCTTCCGCCAAAAGCGCAAGCGGGGGAATATTCCTAGGGGAATTGGACCGCTAGACGGTCAATGGATGCAGTCCAGGCGTAAGCGCCTGGACCGGCCGGCAGTCAAAAAGGGAGGCTGCAACGACACGGCCACATCGCCGACCTGGACGTTGGTTCTCGCCAAGGAGCCCAAACCGATCGGTTAGGAACCAGCTCCGAATACGGAATACAGAGCCGCGGTCTTCTTTGGAAGATTCGTGGCAATGGTTCGCAGCATCCGCTTGGCACTGCGGAGCTTGGCCTCGATGTGGCGCTCTGGACTGTCTCTGCCTACAGCGATCCACGTCATGGCTTGCTCCCTGTTGGCCAGATGGGACTTGTGCCCGCCGCCACCGGCCAGGAAATCGTAGCCGCTTTCCCCGCGTGCAATGCTGTCCTCAATAGCCAGCACATGGCTGACGAGCCCGGGCTTGAGCCGGCTATCGCTCTCATAGAGAAAGCCGCTCTGGTAGTTCAGGACACGGCCGTCGTGCACGAAATTGTACACGACCCCAATTGTCTCGTTCCCGACCAGCGTCCGTGAGATGCGAACGGCCCCCGTGGGGACTCCCCGCGCAATGAGCTCCTCGTGAAACGGACGGAAGCCGGGATTGACGAAGGCTCCCCTGCGTCCCCATCGCGACCGATGAAAGTCGCTCAGCAAATCGAACGCGGCGAGGGCCTCCGTCGTTGTTTCCATGATCCGAAATTCAACGGGGCCGCGTTCGGCATACAACCGCATGGCGCGGTTCACGGCCTGGCGCGTACTGCGGCCCAATGTGGCGCGATAGTCCCCCCCTCGCTGGTGGACTGGGGCAAAGTCAACCCACAATGCCGCGTCAGCCTGTTTCACCTCGGTCACGAGCCCGGCCCGGCCTGCGGCGCGACTGGCGGTCGCCTCAAGGTCCGGATCAATTCCGGAGAGCACCAACTGATCCGAGCGGCGCAAGCGGGACGTCAACGCATTGAGACCTGCCGATATGATGGCATCGGATTGCTCTGCAAGGATACCGTTGTACTCGATGAACAATCGGTCGAAACGAGTATCTCCCGTTTCATTGAGCAGCCAACGTGTCCGTGCATACGGCCCGAGACTCCACGCTTTCCGTCGGCAAACAACCGCCAGGCCAACGATCTTGCCTGATGACCGGGCCACGAGGACGTGTGGTTGCGCGCCCTTCGGGATGTGCCGTAGCCAAGTGCCGATCCAGAGCCAGGACAAGAAGAACGAGTGAGTTACTCGCGCTTCGAGCTCTTTCCATGAGGTTTCAAGCCACGCAATGCTCTCCAGGGCATCCAGGCTGACATCGGTAACCGTCTCAGGCATGCTTTCCCGTTCCAACGCCAGAGGACCGAACGCGCGCTGCGACGGGAAGACCGAAGGACCAGGCCGCAATGCTCGCGCAAAATCCGATGCAAGGTCCGATGATGGGGGGCTGGTCACACACAGGCATCCCTCTGGCGGACACGTCGTGGTTGGGCATCTCTGACCGTTGTCTCGGCGGAGGTCGATAACGGATATTATATCCGGAATTCGATCGAGGTGCGGACCCTTTCTGATTACCCACGGTAGCTGCTTGTGCCAGCGCTGCAACTGTGCCGAGGTGAAGCTGCGATCGACCGGGTTCGAGGCGGGTGCAGCGCGCTCCTGCCTTCGGCGTCCGACGGCCTCGATCCTCCGCCCGCTCATCGGGGCGTGTCATGGCTGACGTCCGATTTCTCACGTGGCGCTCGATCCCGAGGCGAGTTTTTCAAATCTCCGCCGCAGGTGATCCACGAGCAGTTCCGCACCGATCAACAGGCAGCCGGGATGTCCGCCAGGCACCTGTATCAATTCCAGTTGAGAGCTGAGATGCCGCCACGCTCGGCCATCGTGGTCGGCCGCGTAAAAGGCCACCGGGATCTCGAGCGGCGCCGGACAATACCGCGCCATTGCGATTGAATGAGCGTCCCACAACGCCGTTGGAATCTCGACCTTGGCGATCGCAGTCCGCCCGTTCGCCGGGAGCTTCAAATATCGCTCCAGTCTCACCATTTGCTCGAAGGTCCAACGCAAGAGATAAGGGGAAACCAGCGGCTTCAGCAGCCCCAGGATCGCCCGCGGCATTGGACGGGCACTGACAGTCGGCGGGTCCACCATCGTAACCAAATCAACCGTGTGGCCGGCAGCCATCAGCTGGCGGGCCACTTCGAACGCCACCATGGCGCCATTGCACTTGCCGCCCAGAAGAAAGGGACCGCTCGCTTGCCTTGCCAGGATGAACGGCAGGCGGTCGGCGGCCATCGCCTCGATCGAGCCCGGAATCGGCTCGCCATGAAGACCGTGGGGATTGATCGAGATGATCGGATAATCCGGCCCCAGAAGCTCTACCACCCGCCGCACGCTCGCGTGGCCGCTGACAAGGTCGCCGTTGAAAAAGTACAGCGGAGACCGCGTGCCAGGCGCATGGGGCTGGAAGAACGGCGTCGTCCACGTGTCCGTTGGTACGGAAACCCTTGCGGCAAATTGCCGGACGGTTTCTGCCCCGAACATGATGGTTTCCGGCACGGGATAGCCGACAAGCCGCTCGACCTCGATCAGCATCTCCATGGCGAGAAGGGAGTCTCCGCCGCTGGCAAAGAAATCATCGTCAACGGTCACGGCCTCGTTCTTGAGCAGCCTGCGCCAGAGGGTCAGCAACTCGGCTTCCAAATTCAACGGCCCGTTCGCGACGGGCTCCGGCATCGTCGCCTGGTGCCCCCGTGGCCGGTCGACCAGCTCGCGCAGACGTCGCCGCTGAACCTTTCCCGTCACCCCCTTCGGCAGATGGTCGAGCGTCAGAATACGTCTCGGAATCTTGAACGAGGCCAGCTCGCGTTGCAGGAACAGCCGAAGCTCCGCAGCGCTCGCCTGCGCGCCGCGATGAAGGACGATGGCGACTGCGACGTCCTCGCCCAGGCGCGGATGCGAGATCGCGAAGGCCGCAGCCTCGGCGATCGCCGAATGTCGCAACAGCGCGGCTTCGATCTCGGCGGGAGAAATCTTCTCACCGCCGCGATTGATCAGCTCGCTCAGGCGGCCGTGCAGCGAAAGGAAGCCGTCTTCGTCGAGGCTGCCGATATCGCCGGTCTGAAACCAACCCTTCGTGAAAGCGGCTTGATTGAGTTCCGGCGCATCGAGATAGCCCGACGTCACGGTCGGTCCACGAATCCAGATCTCTCCGCGCTCGCCGGCTGCCAAGGGATGTCCATCCTCGCCAACGATCGCCACAGTATCGGGCCAGGGTCTTCCGCAGGTGCCGGGCCTGTTCGGACCGGGCGGCAGCTGGTTGGCGGCGATTTGGGCCGCCTCGCTGGAGCCGTAATGCTCCAGCACCGGCACGCCGAGAGCGTGTTGCAGGCCGTCCTGCACGGCTCTCGGGAGCGGCGCGCCGCCCGACATCGCGAACCGCAGAGTGTGCGCAGCCTGTGCATTCTCGAGGCCCTGCGCCTTGTCCAGCACCGCGGTGTGAAGCGCAGGGCCTGCCGAGTACCAGGTCGGCCGCAGGACATCGAACCACTCATCGAGTGCGACGACGGCACTGTTCGCCGGGATGGCAATGCTGCCTCCGGTCAGCAACGGCGTGAAGATCGTCACTTTGAGCCCATGGGAATAGTAGGGGGGCGACACGCTCAGGCATCGGTCCCGGGACGTGAGGCCGAACCAGGCCTGAAGGCGTTCGGCTGCCGCCAGCATATTGTCATGACTGAACGGAATGAGCTTCGGCTGCGCGGTCGTGCCCGACGTCTGCAGAATGAAGGCGGGGGAGCGCGGATCCGGCTCGGCGTCGATGGCAGGGGAGCCGGCAACTTGCACGGCGATCTCGAGTCCAAGCTGGCCCTGTCCGACCGGAGCGGCTTCTATGATGGCAAGCGTTCTGCGGGCCGCGGCTTGGCGAGCTTCAGGGGCACTGCCCTGCAGCACAACGAGCGCGCTCAGGTTCAGCATGTCGAGACGCTGCTCGATTTCAGGCAGGGAGAGGCGTGGGTCGAGAGGAACCGCGACGCTACAGCAGGCGACTGCCACGATGGCGAGAACCGCCTCCGGGCCGTTCGGCATCAGGACCCCGATCCGGGTATTGCAATCGAAGCCGGCCAAGCGCAGCCGCCGGCGGATTGCGTTCAACTGGCGTTCAAGACCGTTGTATGTCAGAGGCTCGAAAGCGCTCGAAACGATCGCCGGCTGGTTCGGAAACTGACTGGCAGTTCGACCGATGACCTGGCCTATTGTGAGCCGGGCTTCCGGCTCCCCACGGTCGCGAGCGCGGAAGCTCTCGGAACACATGGTGGCGCCAGTCGTCTCGTTGTCCAGAAGCATTCCGTCCTACCTTGAACCGAAAGTCGGTTCACAGGACGATAGCCTGCAGTTCCCGAAGATGCCTTGTCGTACAGCAAGTGAAGGCAGCAATTAAGGATTAACCAATACTCGGTGCGTCATCCTGCCATTCTGCGAATTGCGAGCATTGGTGAGTGGTGGCTTAACCAGGCGGCGCTACTTGAGCTGGCCGATGAGAGCAGTCGTCTGCCTTGCGCGGGATTGAGTAGGCCTCGAACAAGACAGAAATTCTCGAAGACGCAGACGGCTCTCGCCGACTACGCGCCGCGATAGCCGTTCGGGTTCTTCATCTGGAAATGCCAATGGTCGGCACACATCTGTGTCAGCGATCGCGTTGATGTCCAGCCCAACAGGTTCTTCGCGAGAGTTGGATCGGCATAGCAGGTTGCGACGTCACCGACCCTGCGTTGGTCGATCACATACGGGACTGGCCGGCCACTCACTTCCTTGAATGTCTGGATCACGTCCATGACGCTACTGCCGCTTCCTGTTCCGAGATTGACCGTCAGAAGGCCGGGCTGTCTCAGTTGGCTCAGGGCGCTCAGATGTCCGGATGCAAGATCGACAACGTGAATGAAGTCACGGATCCCGGTGCCGTCCGGAGTATCATAGTCGTTTCCCCAAACATGCACCTTCGGACGCCGTCCGATCGCCACTTGTGCTACAATCGGCAACAGATTGTTCGGCACGTCCAGGGGATCTTCTCCGATCAGTCCGCTTTCGTGGGCGCCAACCGGATTGAAGTAGCGCAAGATGGCAATCCGCCAATCCTTGTCGGACTCATGAAGATCCTTCAGTATTTCTTCGATGAAGTATTTTGTGCGGCCGTACGGATTGATCGGTGCGACAGGATGCTTCTCGTCCAGCGGCAGGTACGCGGGTGTCCCGTAAACGGTTGCGGATGAACTGAAGACCAGCGTCTTGACGGATGCTCGCGTCATGGCGGACACGAGCCGCATCGTTCCCACGACGTTGTTGTCGTAATAGGTGATGGGTTGAGCGCTGGACTCGCCCACCGCCTTGAGGCCGGCGAGATGAATGACCGCGGTCACGTCGTGGGCGCGCAGGATTTGGTAGATCGCCTCTTCATTGCGGATATCGGCATGCCGGAAAATGACCGATCGCCCGCAGATGGCTCGTATCCGTTCGAGGGAGGCGCTGTTGCTGTTGGAAAGATTGTCGACCGCGACGACATCGAGCCCGGCGTCGAGTAGCGCGACAGCGATGTGGGATCCGATATAGCCGGCACCGCCGGTCAACAAGATCATTTCCGCTTCCGTTTCGCGTCTGCGTGGTCAATGCTCGCCGCGCGCGGGAAATCATCCCGCGCGGTGATGTCGATGCGCCAGACCGGACGAGTCTCGGCTATTTCCGCAGTCGGATCGCCCCGTCGGCTTTGCTCATGTCCTTGCGGGTATGGCCATTGGTGAGGGAGACTTCGAAGTAGTTCTCCGCATGGTCGATCGCGCCAAGTGGCGCCGGCCGGCCCGCTCTCGCGATCTTGGGAATTTCCCGGCCGGGTGGGAGGAGCCGCTCGGTCACGTCAACGATCTGATGCGCCGAACTGCTGTTTCTCGACCAAGCCGCAGATCGATGGTTCAATCCCCAGATTGCCGCCTGCGTTCTGTTTTGAACCCGAATCTTGCGAAGGATCGCCTTGATGTGAACCTTCACCGTGGCTTCGGCAATCTTGATCTTGCGCGCAATGCACTTGTTGGAATCGCCTTCAATCAGGCACTGCACGATTGAAACTTCCCGCGGCGAAAGTTGCTGAGCCAGCGTGTCATCTGCCGTTGCGACGGCATGATCGTCATCGTTGGCTACAGCGACATCGTCCACCTCGCGTTTCTCGGCATCGAGAGCGGACTCCAAAAATGCCGGCGGGAATACCGTCCCACCCATCATGACGAGTTCGATGGACTTGATGAACGCGTCGCAGTTCATCACGTCGATGAAATATCCGGTGGCGCCGGCTCGGAATGCGGCAACCAGATCATTCAGTTGAAAGTGATCCGCGACAACTGCGACACGTGCATCCGCGTGACGGCGCTTGAACGAGTCGATTTGCTCGACTGTCGGGCGAAAATCATCGCCACTATGAACGATGAGGAACAGCGCCGGACTGGCGGGGGCTTTCTGAAGCGCCTCGTCGCCGGGCCAATCATCGGCGTCGTATATTGAGGTTAGGACGAAATTCTCCGAATTTAGAATTCTTGCAAGGCCTTCTTTGCGAAGACTATTTTCACCAACCAGCGCAATGGCAAAAGGATATCGTCGTCTCATGGAAACTCTCCCGGACGCTACAATGATACAAGCGGTTGAACGGTTGAACCCGGCTCATTTTTGGTGGCCCGCCCAGCTGAAAAGAACGACGTAAAAACAAGCTTCCTCAGATTTGGTCGATGGAACAAACCTGGGACGAAAAGCGCTTAACCCACTCCGAAAATATTTAAGAATGTTAGATGCTAATCCCCAATATCCCTATATACCGTTGGTTATAGGCATTTGGGGCCGCCAAACCGACGAGGGTGATCTCTTGGTCCTGGTCGACGGGCACTCGCTGAGGGTGCGACGGATCGTCGCTGCGATTACGCGTTGTGTAATCACTTTGTCGGCGCGCTCCAGGCGGTAGATTCACGGGACCCAGCGACAACAAAACCTTACTGAAATGTCTCATATTGGAGTAGCTTATTAGTGACATGGGCGCCGATCTGAACTGAGGGGGACTGAGGGTTGATCGGAAATGCATTTCAGTCGTGTAGTCATTGCCAGTAGATATCCAGTCGTTTTATTGGGTCTGAACTGCCTGCTCGAAGCAGAGCGTGATTTCAAAGTTGTTGCTCGCTGCAATGATATCGCGAGCTGCTTCAAGGCAATACAGAGCCTTGCGCCCGACATCGCCATTTTGGACATGTCGATGCCTGACATTTCTGGGCAGGCCATGCTCGAGGTCGCAAATTCCGGGGCGCTTGGTGTGCGGCTCGTGTTTCTTGCCGCCTCGGTTGAGGATCGCGATCTCGCCATGCTCGCAGCAGCGGGAGCTTGCGGTGTGCTTCTGAGCGAGGAGGAGCCCGAAACGCTCTTGCAGACGTTGCGGCAAGTCGCCGACGGCCAGAAGACGTTGCCTCCGCCCTCGTACGAAGAAGCCATCCCTTACGCGCAAACGACGATCCCGGAGAAATATCTTGCGGTGCTGACGGACCGCGAGCGTCAGATCATGCGTTTGGTATCGGAGGGCTTGTCGAACAAGGAGATTGGCCGCCGTCTGAAGGTGGCCGACGGTACCATCAAGGTTCATCTGCACCACATCTTCCGCAAGCTCGAGATCAGCAACAGGACTGTCCTTGCTACGCTTGCCGTCTCATATTCCGGGCCGACCGGGTCTCCATCCGTCGAATAGCGGCGGCGGACCGGCGTTTTTTCATCGAGCTTCGCGCGCGATGATCATCCCCGCTAGATCAACGGGCTGCCTGTCCGCTTGGAGATTGCGGAAAACGAGCGTCGCAAGGCAGTTGCGATGATGACGCCTGCGCAGCAGCCAGTGCCTTTGACGAGCATGTCCTTTACGTGTCCATGTCTGTCGGGGAGCAGTCTTTGGATGAGTTCGAAGCCGACGACTATAGCGAGAAGGACGAGCAGGATTGGCAGCACGTGCTTCGGATAGGCGAGCGAAAAGGCGACCCCGATAATGAACAGAGCTGCAAAACGATCGATGTTCGCCGATATCAACGTGTGCGGACGGAATGCCAGCGGAGTATCGGTGACGATGAAGAGGCCTAGGATCAAACCCCAAGCCAAGCATCGGAATACGGTTTGCGTCATCCCTTGTGGTTCAGCAAGAGCGCAGTAACCTGGTTTCATCATTCGCATTCGCAACTACTCTTCAGGCGCGGCCGTTTCAAAAGATGGATCGTCGTTGCACGATGGGATCAAGCTCAACTGCGGATCACCATGGCGGGCTAGGTTTTGCCAAGCCACTGGCCAATGTCTCTGGATCCGATGACCCGCTTAGGCCGATACGGGTTGATCGTTCCAGCTGAAAGTCTCTCGATGCGCTGGTCCTCCGCCAGTTTCCTTGTGAACTGCTTCGCATCCTGTTCGGATACGAATGTCGCAGTCCTTCGTGCGTGCCTGTCGGGCGGAGCATCGCGTTGATCAATGAAGGAGACGTACCAGATGTGCCTTGCTGCCATGCGGGACCTCCGAGGTCAGGTCTAGGCGCGAATACAAATTCGAGACACCAGGCGGTGATATCTGAAAGCGCTTCGGCGAAGCGTCTTCTCCGTTGTGTAGTCGTGATTGGTTTCTGCGAGCCAAAGCAAGCCGGCGATTGGTCCGGCCACAATGGACGGGAATTGCAGCTTTAGCTCAGCGTGTCTCCGGGGCTTTCAGAGTACTCCTCATGGACATCAAGCTTGCACGCTTCGTTCCATCGCGAAGTTTTAAGATGGCCACGAGGCGCCGCAAGCGAGCGCTGCGTTCGCTGCTATTCATGCCGCAATGGAAAACTGAAGGACGAACAGTGACTGGCCGCCCGGCTCGGGGCTGTCGCTGATTTCGACATGCCAGCGAAGATGACGCAAGAATGGCTCCGTCACGTCGTGCTTGAGTATCTCGCCGCTCAGTTCAATCGCCGTCGTCCGTGCGGCGAAAATGTCGGGAAGATCCAGGCCGACATCATCGAGCACTGAATGGCCGCCGTGGATATGAAAAAAATACCGCGGCATTGATGTCTCCGGATGAGGCGAACATTCCGACGACTGCGACGAGCTCGACGCATCAAAGTGGTGTCATCGCACCACGGTGAGGCGCACGGCAAGCCGCTATTCTAGGAGGGCGGATCATCATTGTTGGGTACCCCGACGTGGACCTGCACCATCATCGGTTCGGAAGGTCGAGCGACGCATCGGGTCGACAGAGGAGACCAGCCGAATTCGTGCGGGCTTGTCGGCGATGAGCCAGCGATTCGGTCGTCGTGATTTCGAGACAATGGCAAGCGGCCGGCAGGATGCCGAGAACGCCGCGCGTCACCGCGAATACAATCACGCCGTTACAGAAGCAGAGGCAGGCTGGCACCCGAAGCTAACGAGCAGCATTTTCACGACGGCCCATGGTGCTCGCCAGGGACGCGGGCGATCAATTATTTGTGCGGTGCGGCAACATTGATATTGCATTGCAATAATAGCTGACTAACTCTGCTTCTCACGTGCCATTGAGGAGCCTTCCGTGATCAAGATTTCCCTCTCCGCCATTGCCGCCGCTCTCGCGATCGCAACCGCCGCGTCCGCTGCGGAACTTCCGACCTACGAGGCCGCGGGCCTGCCGATCTCGGCGGTGCAGGCCGGCGTGATCGGCGCCGCCAATGCCCGCGAGCAGGCGCCCGTTGCCACCACGTCGGCGACGCCGCATCAGCTCAGCGTTCTGACGCCCCGCAACAAGATGACGACCGCGCGGGCCGCTGCCCGCACCGACCGTTCGGTCCACTGATCGGCGTAGCCGTTCCCGGGAGGCCCGCGACGAAGTCGCGGGTCTTCGGCGGGCCAATCCTCTTAGACCAAAATAGATCGCGTCGCCGCTAGGTCGCGCTTGCCGGCGGGTGATACGCCTCACGCCGTTGGCGCGAACTCCCGCAAGTGGAGTTTGATTGCGGCGTCGACCTCGTCCGGGTGATCGACCTGAGGCAGCCGTCGAGGTCGAGAAATGGTGGCCGATCGTCAAGTCGGCGAATATCAAGCCGGAATAGCTGCAATTAATTGATCCAATGACAATTTTTTGGCGTGATTGGCGGATGCGCGCCAAGACATCCGCTGTCATGGCAGGGCTGGCAGCTTGCAGGCTCGGCACTGGAAATCGTCGCCGCGCTCGTCGGCGCGAATTTCGAATTCCTCCGAGACCCGAACAATTCGGTTGCGAAACGGGGCGACCTCGGAAAGCTCAGCGTGGCCCGTGCGTCGGCATTTCGGGCACCGCAGGATCTCGATCCAGCTGGAGTGGGTCATGACGTGGTCTGCAAACGCTCGCGGAATGATAACCCCGTCTGGCGCGAAGAAAATTGATCCAGCTCAAAAACGCGGTCGTATCTCCCCCAATTCCGCACCTGTTCAAACGCCAAAGCGCGTTTCGAGGCTCCCGGGCGAGCGCTGTCCAAATCGGTGAAAACCCTGACTGCGTTAACCTTTGATTAACCATGCGGTCCGATTGTTAACCATTCGACAAGACAACCGAGTCAGGGGCGATGGACGCAACTCAACAGGTCGCACGTCAGCAGGTCCGCATGCGCGGCCGTTCCTACGTTGCGTTCGTTTTCTCGCCGGTCGTGCCCGTGGTGTCCTGGCTGGCCGAGATCGACGCGACGCTGGCGAAGTCGCCGGGTTTCTTCACCGGCAAGCCCATCGTGCTCGACCTCTCGGCGGTCGATCTCAGCCAGACCGCGATCGCGCATCTGATCGGCAGCCTCGGTGAGCGCAACATCCGCATCCTCGGCATCGAGGGCGTCGACGAATCGAAGCTCGGCGCCAACATGCCGCCGCTTCTGACCGGCGGCCGGGCCTGCGCGATCACCCATGTCGAGCCGCAGAAGCCGCAGGTGCAGGAAAAAAACAAGGACAAGGACAAGACCAAGTTGCCGTCGCTGCTGCTGGAGAGCCCGGTCCGTTCCGGTCAGTCGATCGTGTTTGCCGAGGGCGATGTCACCGTGCTCGGCTCGGTCGGCTCCGGTGCCGAGATCGTCGCCGGCGGCTCGATCCATGTCTACGGCACGCTGCGCGGCCGCGCGATGGCCGGCATCAACGGCAATTCGGCAGCCCGCATCTTCTGTCAGAGGATCGAGGCCGAGCTGCTCGCGATCGACGGCTACTACCAGACTGCGGAAGAAATCGCCGACAGCTTGCGCAACCGGCCCGCCCAGGCGTGGCTCGAGGGCGAAATGCTGCGCATCACACCATTGAACTGACCGACCACAAGGAGAGAGAGAATGGCCAAGGTTTTGGTCGTGACGTCTGGGAAGGGCGGGGTCGGCAAGACGACCTCAACCGCCGCGCTCGGCGCGGCGCTCGCGCAAATGGGTCAGAACGTCGTCGTCATCGATTTCGACGTCGGCCTCCGCAACCTCGACCTCGTGATGGGCGCGGAGCGGCGGGTGGTGTTCGACCTCATCAACGTGGTGCAGGGCGTCGCCAAGCTGCCGCAGGCGCTGATCCGCGACAAGCGGCTGGAGAATCTCTGGCTGCTGCCGGCGTCGCAGACCCGCGACAAGGACGCGCTGACCGAAGAGGGCATCAAGAGCGTGATCGCCGACCTCAAGACCAAATTCGACTGGATCCTGTGCGACAGCCCGGCCGGTATCGAGCGCGGCGCGACGCTCGCGATGCGCTACGCCGACGAGGCCATCATCGTCACCAATCCGGAAGTGTCGTCGGTGCGCGACTCCGATCGCATCATCGGCATGCTCGATTCCAAGACGGTCCGCGCCGAGCGCGGCGAGCGAGTCGAGAAGCATCTTCTGGTCACCCGCTATGATGCCGGCCGCGCCGCGCGCGGCGAGATGCTGTCGATCGACGACATCCTGGAAATCCTTGCGACCCCCTTGCTCGGCATCGTCCCGGAAAGCCAGGACGTGCTGCGCGCTTCCAATGTCGGCTGTCCGGTCACGCTGAACGCAGCAAGCAGCGCGCCGGCACGGGCCTATACCGACGCGGTACGCCGCCTGATGGGCGAGGCGGTGGAGATGACCGTACCGGTTCAACGCAAGGGGCTGATGGACCGGCTACTGCGACGGAGGGCGGCATGATGAACGTAATGCGGCTGTTCGGCGGCCGCGCCGCATCGGCGCCCGTCGCGCGGGAGCGGTTGCAGATCCTGCTTTCGCATGAGCGTGGCCGGACCGGCGCGCCGGATCTCCTGGAGACACTTCGTTCGGAAATCCTGAGCGTGGTTTCCAAACATATCGACGTCGACCCCGACAAGGTCGTGGTCCGGATGGACCGTGGCAAGTTCGTCTCGATGCTCGAGGTCGACATCGAGGTTCCCAATGGCGTGCAACGATCGAAGATGGTGGCGGCCACATGACGGCAGACAGCGATAGTCACATTGCCTGGCAGCGCGCGCAGCTCAAGAAGCTGCGGGCGGCGTTGAAGGCGATCGAGGCCGATCAGCTCGGTAAGGCCAATTGCGGCCGCGCGACGCAGATGACGATCGACGAATTGCAGCGCAAGATCGGCGAGTCGGGCCGCTGCATCGCCGAGTACGAGCGCCGTACCCGTCGCCCGCTGGCGACGGATCTCGGCAGCCTCGCCAGCGTCAGCTGGACGCACTGGAACGCCAACATGCCGATGGCCAAGGCGCCGCGCCATCGCGCGTAAGAGCTGGTTGTGACCGCTTGCTCCGTCATTGCGAGCCACCCGGTCGGCGCAAGGCGCCGCTGGATGACAGGCTCCGCGACGCAATCCATCCCTCCGCGCGTGGGGTGACGATAGATTGCTTCGCTTCGCTCGCAATGACCTGGAGAGGCCAGCGGCCTACAGCAAGAACGCCAGCGCGCTCTCGCAACTATCCTCGATCTTGAGCGTGAGCAGTTCGTCGGCGCGGGTGCGGCCGAGATTGACGGCGGCAATCGGCAGGCCGCGCTGCTCTGCCATTCGGACGAAGCGAAAGCCGGAATAGACCATCAGCGAGGAGCCGACCACCAGCACGGCGTCGGCCTGCTCGAGATGGGCCTGCGCTGACGCGACCGTATCGCGCGGCACATTCTCGCCGAAGAACACCACATCGGGTTTCAGCACGGCGCCGCAGGCCTCGCAGACCGGCACCACGAACGACGAAAAATCCTGCTCGAGATCGGCGTCGCCGTCGGGTGCGTCGGCGGCATCGAGCGCGAGCCAGGCGGGGTTTCGTCGCGCGAGCTCGTCCTGGAATTGTTCGCGCGGCATCGTCGCGCCGCAGCCGAGGCAGCGCACCACGTCGAGCCGGCCGTGCAGGTCGATTACCCGCTGGCTGCCGGCGGCCTGGTGCAGGCGGTCGACATTCTGCGTCAGCAGCAGCTCGCAGCGCCCTTGCTGTTCGAGCTTGGCCAGTGCGCGATGCGCGCCATTTGGCGCGGCGCGGCCGAACCGCCGCCAGCCCACCATGCTGCGCGCCCAATAGCGCTGCCGCGTCGCCGCTTCGCCCAAAAACGCCTGGATCGTCACCGGGCGCGTCCGCTTCCAGTTGCCGTCACTGTCGCGATAATCGGGAATGCCGGAATTCGTGCTGCAGCCGGCTCCGGTCAGGACAAACAGGCGCTTGTGGCTGGCGACGAAATCCTCGAGGGCGGGGTGTTGCATGGCAGCACATCTAGTGCGGCGCGCGCATCTGCGCCAGATGTGGGGCCTGCCGCGAGCGGACCTTTCACGGCGCCTCTGCGTTGACGGCATGGCACCCGAGACGTGGTGCTGCGCGCGCCTGTTTGCCTGGCGCAATTGCCGACGGAGTGATCGATGCGGCCGGGATTCATCGTCGTCGTTTGCGGGCTGATGTCGCTGGCGCCGTCGCCGTCCCATGGTCAGGATGCGGGCGTGTCCGGCGAGCAGGCGTTCAACAATTCCTGCCGCACCTGCCATACGGTCAAGGACGGCGACAACCGCGTTGGCCCGAACCTGCACAATGTCGTCGGCCGCAAGGCCGGATCGGTTGCGAACTTTCCTTATTCGGAGGCGATGAAATCATCCGACATCGTCTGGGATGAGAGCACGCTGCTGCGCTTCATCGAAGATCCCGAGGCCGTGGTGTCGGGCAACGGCATGAAGCCGTATACCGGCGTGCGCTCGGCGGAGGATCGCGCCAGGATCGTGGCGTTCCTGAAATCCCCCGGCAAGTGACCGTTGGCGAAAGGCCGGTCTCACTTTGCCGGCACGACGAAGACCTGGCCGGGATAGATCAAATTGGGATTGCGGATCTGCTGCGAGTTGGCCCGATAGATCACGGCGTAGCGCTGTCCGGCGCCGAATGCGCGCTGGCTGATCCGCCACAGGCTGTCGCCGCGGGCGACGGTGGTCGTGGTGATCTTCGGCACGATCACGGCGGAGGGGGACTTCACATCAGATGCGGTGGTGGTTGCCGCGGCGGCGAGCTGTGGTTTGGCGATATCCGCACGGCCGGACGAGGTTGGCGATGCCGGGATCGATGCGGTCGTCATCGTGTCCGGAACGTTGAACGGCACCTCGGCCCGCGCGCGGACCTTGCCGGAGGCGGGGTCGACGTCGTCGAGCCGCACCTGATAGTTGCCGGCGGTCACGCCCTTGTTGATCGTGACCGAGAGGTGCCCCGCCTCGTCGGCTGTCGCGGACGTGATCAAGCTGCCGTTGAGATAGAGCCTGACGGTCGCGCCGGGAGCTGCCTGACCGCTCACATGGAGCTTGCCGTCCGGTTCAGTCTCGACGGCCTCGATGGCCACTTTCCCAGCCGCCGGCGCCGTGGCCGCAGGTTGCGACAGCACGCGGACCGGTTTGTCCGGCGCCATCAGCGCCACCATCGGCCGCTCCCTCGTCGCAGCCTCGAGCGCCACCGCCACGCTTTGTTTGGAGGTCACCTGCTTGCCGTCGCGCGTGATGCGCAGGGTGAGGTCATAGTTTCCCGGCGGAAGCGGGCGCGGGACCATGACGAACTGGCCGGACTTGTCTGCCACGGCGCGATCGTGCACCTCGCCATTGCGCAGCAGTTCCACCGTCGTGCCCGGTGGCGCCCGGCCGGCGACAACGGTCTCGCCGGTCGGTTCGATGTTGACGACGTCGAACTCCGGCACCGCGTCGCCGCCCGGTGCTGGCGCCGGTCCCGGTCCCGCCAGCACGTCGGCCAGTGCCGCGGTCTCGGTTTGTGCCTTTGCCAGCGCGGTCTTGTTTTGGTCTCGCGCCGGAGCCGCCGGCGCGGATGGTGCCGTCGCCGTCAAAGGCGTGTTCCCGCCCAGGATTTGCTGGGTTTGGCGGATGCCGAAGACGAGCGCCGCCGTGCCGCCGGCGGCAAGTGCCAGCAACGGAATGACCAGTCGGATCGCCGTGGCGTTCATGATTGTCATCCGCGGATGATGTCCCCCGCGCATCCGCGCGCGACCCCCGCCCCCCGCGGGGATTTAGTGAGAGACTGCGCCGGTTTGCGCCGGCCATCAAGTCGGATGTAGGGATTACTTCTCTCGGGCAGGCCGGCCGATCTGCCGGCTCACGGCGCCCGGCCCGTGCCGGGATCACGTCAGGTTCAGAACTCCAGCGCCGCATTGTCCACGACCTCCTTCATGACGAAGAAGGTGCGGGTCTGTCGCACGCCGGGCAGCGCGATCAGCTGATCGCCATGGATGCGCTTGAAGTCGTCGACATCGCCGGCGCGGATCTTGAGGAAGTAGTCGAAATCGCCGGCGACGAGGTGGCAGTCGAGCACGCATTTGAGCTTCGCCACCGCCTGCTCGAAGCTCGCAAAGCTCTCCGGCGTCGAGCGGTCGAGCACGACGCCGACCATGACCAGCGTGCCCTTGCCGAGCTTGCGCGGCGCCACCATGGCGCGGACGCCGCTGAGATACCCCTCGTCGAACAGCGCTTGCGTCCGGCGATGGCAGGTGGCGGGGCTGACGCCGACCTGATCGGCCAGCTCGGCATTGCTGAGCCGGCCGTTCTTTTGCAGCAATCTCAACATCTTGAGGTCGATGCGATCGAGACGCGCGGGCATGGAAGAATCTCTCACCATTAGCGAATTTTGTGAGAGAAAACATATCATTTGGGCCAGATCCAGCAATCTTTAGGAACTACGCGAGCCGAGTTAGAGAGCACCTTTCGCGCCAGGGGTGATAGCTGTGGCCGCCGTTCCAGACCACCAAAGAGGATGCCAGCATGCTGGAGAAGTTCGCGCGCTATCCGCTCACATTCGGGCCGACCGCCATCGAGAAGCTCGATCGGCTGTCAAAGCATCTCGGCGGCAAGGTCGAGCTCTATGCCAAGCGCGAGGATTGCAATTCCGGGCTCGCCTATGGCGGCAACAAGCTGCGCAAGCTCGAATACATCATCCCCGATGCGATCGCCTCCAACGCCGACACGCTGGTCTCGATCGGCGGCGTGCAGTCGAACCACACCCGCATGGTCGCGGCCGTCGCGGCCAAGATCGGCATGAAGTGCCGGCTGGTGCAGGAAAGCTGGGTGCCGCATGAGGACGCGGTCTATGATCGCGTCGGCAACATCCTGCTCTCGCGGGTGATGGGCGCCGATGTGCGGCTGGTCGACGAAGGCTTCGACATCGGCATCCGCAAGAGCTGGGAGCAGGCGATCGAGGAAGTGAAGGCGGCGGGCGGCAAGCCCTATGCGATTCCGGCCGGTGCGTCCGTGCACAAATATGGCGGGCTCGGCTATGTCGGGTTCGCCGAAGAGGTGCGCGCGCAGGAGCGCCAGCTCGGCGTCAAGTTCGACTACATCATCGTCTGCACGGTGACCGGCTCGACCCATGCCGGCATGCTGGTCGGCTTCGCCGCCGATGGGCGTGCGCGCAACGTGATCGGCATCGACGGTTCGTTCACGCCGGCGCAGACCAAGGCGCAGGTGCTGTCGATCGCGCAGAACACGGCAAAGCTGGTCGAGCTCGGCCGCGACATCGTCGAGGATGATGTCGTGCTGATCGAGGACTACGCCTATCCCGCCTACGGCGTGCCGTCGGAGGAGACGAAGGAGGCGATCCGCCTCAGCGCGCGGCTCGAGGGCATGATCACCGACCCCGTCTATGAGGGCAAGTCGATGCAGGGCATGATCGATCTGGTCCAGAAGGGCTTCTTCCCGGCCGGATCGAAGGTGCTCTACGCGCATCTCGGCGGCGCACCGGCGCTCAACGGCTACGCCTACGCGTTCAGGAACGGCTGAGGCGAGCCGGCTTCTGATTTCGTGGCTTCGTAGCCCGGATGAAGCGCAGCGCAATCCGGGTAGGTCTCTCGGCTGCACGATCCCCGGATTTTCGCGGAGCCTGTCACCGGGCGCGCGTTCGCGCGACCCGTTGGCTCCATCCGGGCTACGCATTCCTACCTCCTCTTGAAAAGGGGAGGTCGCTTTGCTCGCAGAGCAAAGCGGGTGGGGATCTGCTTTCTCCGCTTGCAGCATCGCCTGCGGCTGACCCCCATCCCGACCTTCCCCCTTGCAGGGGGAAGGAGCTGGCGGGCTTCTGATTTCGTGGCTTCATCCGGGCTTCTTTCGATGTCCCATGTCAGGTCCGCGTCAGCTTCGCCCGGTAATTTTACTGGGCCAGGCGAGTTGGGAGACCATCGCGTGAGGATGAATGCATTCGGCCGAGCCATCGCCACGCTCGGCATTGGCATCGTCGCCGTGGGGCATTGGGTCTGGACCTACCAGGGCCAGGGTGCCGCGCCGCACGCCCGCCTGCTGGCGATGAATCACGCAGTCGAGCTCTACGCCGGCATCTTCCTGATCGGCGTCGGCGTCCATGCCCTCGCATCCTGGTACTGGTTCAGCGATCCAAATCCGCCGGCGCGCTCCTCCGTCGGGGAGCCGCAGTAGCGTCCGCCTTGGCGGCAATGCCGGTTGAGGTACTGTCCCGGTTAGGACACTCGGAGAGGGAAGTCAGGACACCTGATGCCCGGTGGAATCTGGAATGGGACACTGCCGCTGACTGACATACGCTAAAGCGCCCGCCTGATCAGACGTGTAACACTTTGAACATTATGTTCAGGACCGATTTAGATGGCGTCGAGTTCAGCCTCATAGGTTTGGCGGGGATATCGCTCGTCGCGTTCATCATCAGCTTAGGCTGGCTTCTGATCGGCTGAACTGCCGTAGCTCATTGGAGACGTCAACTTGGCCTTAGCGCTCTCCCGGCGCTGGGGCCGTTTTCTAATTAGGACACTTCCAAAATCAACCTAGGACACGGGGCATCAATACGGACAGCCGCCCGGTTGAGGTGCTGTCCTAGTTAGGACACTCGCTTGGGGAAATCAGGACACTCATTCACATATGCAAATGCCCTTCCGTGCCATCGAGGTTCTAGCTTACGCGGGGGTGTCCATAATCTTTCCCTACCCCACGGGCGCTCCCCGGCCTCAGCCTCGTTGTCCGAGTGCTGGGGCCGTTTGTTTGAGTGCCGCATCGCATCTGCCATGACACGCATGCTGACTTTCCCATGTGAATGCGGGAGCAGACCTATTGGACGCAGGGTCGAGTTCTCATGGAATGACAATCCCTCTGGCCCCGGCGCTAGCTGCGTGCCGGGGCCGCTTTATTCTCAGCGGCGCGGTAAGGCGGCCTCAGCGTTCGTTCCAACGCGCTGGGGCCGTTTCCTTGAGGGGAACAGTCTCGCTGGAAGGCCTGATTGATCGCCACTCTCTACATAGCATCTCGGATTGGTGTCCCAGCATACCCGATTGGGCTGCGACATTCCGGACAATGGCGCGCTCGGGAGCGAGTAGCTTCAAGGCCACATCATCACACTGCGCTGCCATCGCTCGCATCTCTTCCGACGTCATGGTGTCGTATTAGAGGGCGCTTCGACCGGGGCTGCATTTGCCTATGTTTCAGCCCCAAGCTGGGGATTGTGCCAGAGATTCAGCCGCGGGCTTGCGGAGGATGGATCGCAACTACAGGAAGGGACGCGCCGCTCTCTTTTGGCGTGACGGCTAACTCGGAAGCAGAAGTGCGCGAGCGATTTGAATCGAGCTTGCGCCGATGGATCGGCATCATAAACGGAGAGGCCGCCAACTGAGGCGGCCTTACTCAACGACGCCTTTGATATCGGACCTTCGCCGGAACAGTCTTATTTGTCCGATCAGCGGTCGGATCAGATATTTTAGAGCAAGGCCGAGACCTATGATCGACACCAGGATTGGCCAGTAGGCCAAGATCGCAAGAACGGCCAACCATTCCGGGCTGCGCCGCTCCCGCCAATAATACACCGACGCCGCGATGACGTGGGCCACCAATAGCGCGGCCCAAATGGCTAGCGCGACGATGACGGGCTCATCGAATGTCAACGCTTCCCACGCGGCTTCAGCCGGCCTTGAAGGCGCACTTTCGCTTCCCATGGCTTGCTCGACCTCCCTCAGCTTCCAACCCCCGCGAGGGCGGGCTTATTCCATTGGAATGCTAAGGGGGACGGTAGCGGCGGCTGGAACTCCGTTCACCCACGGAGAACCCCGGTAATACTTCTTCCCCGTGGAGGGAGAGCACTTGGCGGACCATAACGATTGCTAAAGCCAGAACATCTGACGTGCGACTCAGTATTCTTACCGAGAACATCGGCCAAGCTACGGTTTTCGTTAGCTTTATCGGAATCAGGACACCCCAAAATTCAACTTGGGACACGGGGCTTAAATACGGACAGCATCTCGGCTGACAAAGGAACAAAATAGGAACATAGGTTCTGTAACCTGAGGATGTGGCGATCGCCTCATTTGCGGCGGTATTGCGCGGCTGCAGGACCAAGGACCAAGCCGCGCACCACTTGCGGATGAATTTCGCCGCCCCCTATGATAGGTTGTGGCTGGGGGAATGCGCGTCATGAGAGTTGCGATCTGGGCGGCCGTTGCGGCCGCGTGGCTGTTTGCGCCTGCAACTCCGTCGAGCGCCCGCGGTCCCTACGGCTCGATCACGGTCGGCAACTGGAAGGGCGGTGCTTTCACCAACGACAAGAATGGCGCCTTCACCCATTGCTCGGCAGGCACCACGTATCAAAGCGGCATCTTCTTCATGATGTCGATCGCCGAGAATGGCAGCTGGCGGCTGGGCTTTGCCCATGACAGCTGGCGTCTCACGCCGGGCGAAGCGTTTCCGCTGGCGCTGACCTTCGACGGCCAGCCGGCGTTCAACGTCTACGGCATGCCGCTCGGCACCCAGCTCGTGAATGTCGAGATGCCGGTGAATTCCAGCCTGATCAACCAGTTCCGCAAGGCGCGCCAGATGACGGCCTTCGCGCAGGGACAATTGTTTCAGTTCAACCTCAATCAGACCGCGCAGCTGCTGCCGGCACTGCTCAACTGCGTCGTCTCGGTGAAGAAGAACGGCGTCTCCAATGCCGGCGAGTTCGCGGTCGCGGCGAAGCCTGCGGCTGCCCCGCCGCAGCAGGCGGCAGCACCCAACGCGCCGCCGGCGAAACAGGCGAGATCGGGGACGGGGACCGGCTTTGTGGTCAGCAGCAGCGGCCATGTCGTCACCAATCACCATGTCGTCGGCGGCTGCAGCGAGATCACGGGCAACCTGAGCGGCGAGGCGCCGGTCAAGCTGCGCCTGGTGTCCGACGACGAGACCAATGATCTCGCGTTGCTGCAGGCGCCGACTCCGTTCAAGGATGTCGTCAGCCTCAGGCAAAACCCCATCCTGGTCGGCAACGGCGTAGTGGCGATCGGTTATCCCTATCACGGATTGCTGACATCGGATTTCACGGTCACCACGGGCATTGTCTCTTCGCTGAGCGGCATCCTCAACGACACGCGTCATCTGCAGATCAGCGCCGCCGTGCAGCCAGGCAACAGCGGCGGTCCGCTGTTCGACCTTACCGGCGCGGTGGTCGGCGTGGTGGCCGCCAAACTCGACGCGGTCAGGATGGCGCGGGCAACGGGGACCATCCCGGAGAACATCAATTTCGCGATCAAGACCGGCGCGCTGCGCGACTTTCTCGACAACAGCGCGGTGGCGTACCGGACCGCCGAGTGGCGCGAGGAGATGAAGAAGGAAACCGCCGAGATTGCCAGGAATGCGCGCGGCTACACGCTGCTGATCACCTGCACAGTGAACGAGCAGAGCGCGAACGCGAAGCGGGGAAACTGAGGCCTCCGCTGTTCCCTCTCCCCGTCCTTGCGGCAGGGCGACCGGATAGGGCTATCGGCCACACGTCCTTCCCTGCGAAATCCGGGCAGCCGCCGGCTCCTTTGCATGGGGTTGTTTTCGATATTTTGGCAATGCGCGCCTGCGACGTCGGTTCGTAGGATGGTAGAGCGAAGCGAAACCCATCATCGTTCAGGTGAGAGATCGATGGGTTTCGCTGAGTTTATCATCGAGCCGCGCGTTGCGCGGACCCGTTGGCTCTACCATCCTACGCTTGCCATGCCTGCCGCGTGCAGGCGGGGCATCAGAGCTCAGTCGCCGAGCCGCCGCAGCGTATGCACCGTGATCTCGGCCGGGCAGTTCAGCCGCACCGGCGCAAGGCTGGTGCCGGCACCGGTCGATGTGTAGCCGGCAAGTTCACCGAACCGCCAGGCGCCTCTGCCCATCCGACGCGGCAGCCGCGCCTCCAGCTTGATCGCGATGCCGCCGGGCAGGCAGAGCTGGCCGCCATGGGTATGGCCGCTCAGCATCAAATCGAAGCCGGCCGCCGCCGCCGCGCGGTAGGATTCGGGCGTATGCGCCAGCAGGATCGAAAACGCATCGCGCGGGATCGCCGCGGCAGCCTTTGCAATGTCGTCGGTGCGGTAAAAGTGCGCGTCGTCGATCCCGGCGAGGTGGATCGTCACGCCATCGCGCGTGATCGGCTCCTGCTCATTGAACAGCATCCTGATGCCCATCGCCTCCAGCGCCGGTGTCATGCGGATGCCGTCATGATTGCCGAGGATGCCGTAGAGCGGCAGCTTGATCCGCGCGCACAGATCCCGCATCAACGTGAGGCTCGTTTCAAACGGACCATAGGTCTTGCCGCGGTAGTCGCCCGTGAGAACGCAGATATCGCAGGCGATGTCGCTCACGATGTCCATCAGATGCCGCATCGCGTCCTGGCTGATGTCGGCGTGGAGATCGCTGAGCTGAAGCATGGTGAAGCCGTCGAAGGCCGCCGGCAGGCGCGCCGACGTCACCAGATTGCGTCGCACCTCAACCTGGTCGGCATTGCGTCGCGCGCGGCCATGGAGGCCGGCGACTTTCAGCGCAGTTTCGATGATCCGCGGCGCCAGCTTCCAGTTCTCGACATTGAACAGCAGCGTGCCCTGGCCGAACACCTGCTTTTCGTGCGCGGCCTCGATCCCAAGCCGGCGCACGACGTGATCCGCGCCGATCCGCTTGACCAGTCCCTGCAATGCGGTGTCGGCCATCGTCCCCCGTGCGGTCCGCGATGCGAAGCACGGACCGGCGCGACACTATCATGCGCAATCCCGGTGGGGATACCGCCGGCCCTCAGACCACGGGAACCCGCTTCGCGGCGACCGCGGCCGGCGAGATCACCTCGATGTCGAGCGGCACCTGCCAGCGCTCGGTGAAACGCACCTGCGGCGGTGCATTGCCGTTGCGCCCGCCCTGCAGCACGAAGCCGTCGTAACCCGAGTTCATCACCTCATTGCACTTCTGCACATAGATCGGGAAGCCGCCGATATAGGGCATGAACACGCGGGGACGACCCGGGATGTTGGCGCCGACATACCACGAGCTGCAGGTCGAGCGCAGCGAGACCGTGGAGACGTCATTGACATGCGCGACCCAGGCGTCCTCGTCGTCGCGGACCGCTTCGATCGTGCCGGCACCGACGTCGCGCATATGACTGATGCAATCCGCCAGCCAGTCGACATGCTGCTCGATCGCCTGGATCATGCTGGCGAGTACTGAGGGGCTGCCGGGCCCGGTGATCATGAACAGGTTCGGAAAGCCCTCGGAGGCAAGGCCGAGATAGGCGCGCGGGCCTGCGCGCCATTTCTCGGCCAGCGTCTGCCCGCCGCGGCCGGTGATCGCGATCTTATCGAACGAGCCGGTCATGGCGGCAAAGCCGGTGGCGGAGACGATCGCATCGAACTTGTATTCGGCGCCGTCGACGATAATGCCTTCCGTCGTGAAGCGATCGATCGGCGTCGTCGACACGTCGACCAGCTTCACATGCGGCAGATTGTAGGTCTCGAAATAATTGGTGTCGACGCAGAGCCGCTTGCAGCCGAACACGTTTCGCGGGCACAGCAGCTCGGCGGTGGCGGGATCCTTGACGATGCCGCGGATCTTCTCGCGCGCGAAATCAGCGATGGTGTCGTTGGCGGCCTTCTCGAACAGGAGATCGCCGAACGCGCCGAGGAAGGGCAGGCCACCGCGCTGCCAGGCCTCCTCATAGAGCCGCTCGCGTTCCTGCTCGCTCGCCTGCAAGGCGGGCTGGGCGTTGAATTGGAAATAGAAGCCGGTCGGGCGCGCGCGGGCCTTGGCGCGCAGCTCCGGATAATGCGCTTTGGCCTCCTTGAGATATTCCGCCGACAGCCGCTCGTTCCACGCCGGCACCGACCAGGTCGCGGTGCGCTGAAACACGGTGAGCTCGGAGGCCTGCTGCGCGACGATCGGGATCGACTGGATCGCCGACGAGCCGGTTCCGATCACGCCGACGCGCAGGCCGGTGAAGTCGACACCCTCATGCGGCCATTCGCCGGTGTGATAGATCGGCCCGCGGAAATCCGCCATGCCCGGGAAAGCCGGCCGGTTCGGCGCAGACAGACAGCCGACCGCCATGATGCAGAACTTTGCGGTGACCTTGTCGCCGCGGTCGGTCTCGATCAGCCATGCGCCTGCCTGCTCGTCGAAGGTCGCCGCGGTGACGCGGGTGTCGAACACGATCTGGCTGCGCAGGTCGAAGCGATCGGCGACGTGATTGGCGTAAGCGAGAATTTCGGGCTGCGGTGAATATTTCTCCGACCAGCTCCAGTCCTGATCGAGTTCCTCGGAGAACGAGAAGGAATATTGCAGGCTCTCGACGTCGCAACGCGCGCCGGGATAGCGATTCCAGTACCAGGTGCCGCCGACGCCGCCGCCGGCTTCATAGACCCGCGCGGTGAAGCCGAGTCCGCGCAGCCGATGCAGCATGTACATGCCGGCGAACCCGGCGCCGATCACCACGGCATCGAACGTTCCACTTTCGGCAGGGCGCGCAGCCTTGCGCGCGGTGCTCTCCTGAGCCATGGGCCGTCTCTTCCCTATATCGTTGTGTCTTGTCCGTGTCTCGTTGGACGCGGTGGGCAAAGATTAGGGCCAGGGCGGCGCGGCCTGCAAGCGCAGGCGTTGCCCCGTCGGGTATGGCTCCTATGCCGCGAGGCGAAGGGCTGCGGTATCCGGGCGCCGCTTCACTCCAGCCGCTGGACCTTGCGCAGCGCCGGGAACAACCACATCCAAAGCAGCGCCACCGCAACAGTGCCGATTGCCGCCGATCAATGCAGCCGGCACCGTGCCGAACAAGGCGGCGGTGATGCCGCTCTCGAACTCGCTGAGCTGGTTGGAGGCGTTGACGAACAGATAGTTCACCGCGCCGACGCGGCCGCGCATCTCGTCCGGCGTCGCAAGCTGCACCAGCGAGACGCGGATCACGACGCTGATCGTGTCGGCCGCGCCCATCGCGGCGAGTGCCAGCGTCGAGAGCCAGGTGTTTGAGGCTCCATCGGCTTCCCCGTCGCAGCGACACAAACTGACATGGCCGGAACACGTCCGGCCATGTCAGGACAACTCGCGTGCTTACGCATTTGCCAGACTGGCCGCAGCCTCGTCGATGAAGGCGGTCACCTCGTCCGGCTTCGAGGCCAGCGAGGCGTGGCCGGCGGCGAGCGTGATGATCTTGCGGGGCTTCATCCGTTCCGACATCCGCTTCTGGTTGTCGGGGTTGATCATCCGGTCTTCGCTGGAAATCTGGCACCAGACCGGCTTCTTTTTCCAGGCCGGCGCGGTGACGTTGTCTCCGAACGTGCTGGCGAGCGGTGCCTTCTGCGTGACTGCCATCACCAGCGCTTCATCGGCGGGCAGATCCTGGCAGAAGCTCTCGTGAAACTTGTCAGGCTTGATCCAGAGATAGCCGTCGCTATCCGGTGCGACATTGGCAATCGCCGCCGGTGGGAGGCCCGCGGTGATGGCGCCGGGGCTCTCGCCGGCGTCCGGCGCGAAGGCCGCGATGTAAACGAGGCCGACCACGTTTGGCAGATCGCCGGCTTCGGTGATGACTGCGCCACCATAGGAATGGCCGACCAGCAGCGCCGGGCCGTCCTGCTGCTTGACCATCTTGCGCAGGCGTTCGGCGTCGTCGGCGAGCGAGGTCAGCGGCATCTCGACCGCTTGCAGACCGGTGTGCCCCTTGCGCGAGAGTGCGACGATCACCTTGCTCCAGTGCGCCGCGCCTCCCCAGAATCCGTGAACCAGAACGATCGTCGGCTTGCTGCTCATGTTCGGCTCCTCTGGTCAATGAGTTAAGGAAACGTGGTCAGCATGAGTGGGCGTCCAGCGGCCGTCAACGAGACAAAGCACGGCCGCGTCGCGCCGGTGTCACGATGTCGTCACCAACAGGCGGCAGTCGTCGACACGGGCTGTTCAGCCGTCGGTGGATTTCACAATGCGGATCAGCTCGTCGCCGTAATGCTCGAGCTTCTTGTCGCCGATCCCTGCGATGTTGCGTAGCTCGCCCAGCGTGTCCGGCCGCATCGCGGCGATGCCGTCGATGGTGGAATCGTGCAGCACCACATAGGCCGGCACGCCGCGCTGGCGCGCGACGTCCGAGCGCCAGGCGCGCAACGCCGCATGCAACGCGGGATTTGCGACGCCACCCGGACTGTCGGCCGCGGGCGCGAGCTCGCCGCGGCGCGACTTGCCGCGGACTGCGCGGTTGCGCGCGCCTTCCGGCTGCTCGCGCAGCATCACCGCGGTCTCGCCCTTCAGCACGCCGCGGGCGCTGTCGGTCAGAACAAGCGCGCCGAAGGCGTCGCTGTCGGCGCGCAGATGGCCCATCGCCACCAGCTGGCGCAGCACCGCGCGCCATTGCTTCTCGTTGAGCTCGCGGCCGATGCCGAACACCGACAGCTGGTCGTGGTTGAACTGCTTGACCCGTTCGGTGAGCCGCCCGACCAGCACGTCGATCAGGTGCATGGCGCCGAAACGTTGCCCGGTGCGGTAGACGCAGGACAGTAGCTTTTGTGCGAGCACCTTGCCGTCGCTGACGCGCGGCGGCGTCAGGCAGTTGTCGCAATTGCCGCAGGTTTCCTCCGCGCGGGTCTCGCCGAAATAGCCGAGCAGGCGCTGCCGGCGGCAATGCACCGTTTCAGCTAGCGCAACCAGCGCGTCGAGCTTGCCGACCGAGACGCGCTTGAAGGCGTCGGAGCCGGTCGATTCATCGATCATGCGGCGCTGCTGCACGATGTCGGACAGGCCATAGGCCATCCATGCCGCCGACGGCTTGCCGTCGCGGCCGGCACGTCCGGTCTCCTGGTAGTAGGCCTCGATGCTCTTCGGCAGATCGAGATGCGCGACGAAGCGCACATCGGGCTTGTCGATGCCCATGCCGAAGGCGATCGTGGCGACGATCACGAGCCCGTCCTCGTTGAGGAAGCGGTCCTGATGCCGGGCGCGCACGCCGGCATCGAGCCCGGCATGATAGGGCAGCGCCGGAATGCCGGCCTCGCTGAGGGCCGCCGCGACGTCCTCGACCTTGGCGCGGGACAGGCAATAGACCACGCCGGCGTCGCCGGCATGCCGCTCCTTGATGAAGTTCTTCAGCTGCGTGGTGGCATTCTGCTTGTCGACGATCTCGTAGCGGATATTGGGCCGGTCGAAGCTCGCGACGAATTGCGGTGCGTCGGCAAGCTGCAGCCGCTCGGCGATCTCCCTTCGGGTCAGCGCGTCCGCGGTCGCGGTCAGCGCGATGCGCGGCACCTTGGGGAAGCGCTCGGCGAGTGCGGACAGGCCGATATATTCCGGGCGGAAGTCATGGCCCCATTGCGAGACGCAATGCGCCTCGTCGATCGCAAACAGCGCGATCTGCGCCTGGCCAAGCAAATTGAGGCAGCGCGGCGTCAGCAGCCGCTCCGGCGCCACATAGAGCAGATCGAGATCGCCCGCGAGCAGCCGCCGCTCGACCTCGGAGGCTTCTTCATAGGATAGCGTCGAGTTCAGCACAGCGGCGTTGACGCCGGCTTCAGTGAGGCCCGCGACCTGGTCGCGCATCAGCGCGATCAAAGGCGATACCACGATGCCGCATCCGTCGCGCAGCAGCGACGGCAGCTGATAGCACAGCGACTTGCCGCCGCCGGTCGGCATCAGCACCAGGCAATTGCCGCCATCGGTGACGTGGCGGATGATGTTTTCCTGCGCGCCGCGGAAGCCCGACAGGCCGAACACGGAACTGAGCACGGACAGCGCATCGCGAGACGGGCCGGATGCGCGATCGAGGGCGGGCTGGGCGGTCATGATCCCTTGCGCGATCCCTTTGGGATTTTCAGGATTCCTTGAGGTCAACAGGCGGTGATCGAGGTCTTCTGGCCGAACGATACCGGAACGAAAGGTGTTAATACACGTCCCAACAACAAACTCAATTCAGCATGACAGGTCAGCTGCGGATCATCACAGGCATTGCCGCGATCGTGCTGGTCGCGGGCGCGGCGGCAGCCCTTGCCGTCGCCTGGCGGCCGCAGATTGCCGCCATGGCGCCGCCGCGGGCCGATACCTTCGACCCTGATGTGGTCAAACGCGGCCGCGAACTCGCCGCGATCGGCAATTGCAACACCTGCCATACCGTGCAGGCCGGCGCGACTTATGCCGGCGGGCTCCCGGTTCCAACGCCGTTCGGCATCGTCTTCTCATCCAACATCACGCCGGATGCCGACACCGGCATCGGGGGCTGGCCGGAGGAGGCGTTCGTCCGCGCGATGCGCTCGGGCGTGGCGCGCGATGGCCAGCATCTCTACCCGACCTTTCCCTATGACCATTTCACCAACGTCTCGGATGCGGACGACCGGGCACTGTATGCGTTCCTGATGACGCGACAGCCGGTCCACGCGTCGCCGCCGGCGAATCAGCTTTCGTTTCCGTTGAACTATCGACCGCTGATCGCGGGGTGGAAGCTGCTGTATCTGCGCAGCGGCGATGCCCCTCAGGACTCGACGAAGGGTACGGAATGGAACCGCGGCGCCTATCTGGTGGAGGGGCTCGCGCATTGCAGTGCCTGCCACACGCCGCGCAACGCGCTCGGCGCCGAGCGGGTGAATGCGCAGTTCTCCGGTGGCGAGGTCGACAATTGGCACGCCTACGCGCTGAACGACACCTCCCACGCCCCGGTGCGGTGGACCGCCGACGCGCTCTACGCCTATTTGCGCCACGGCTGGCAGGCCGATCATGGCACCGCGCGCGGGCCGATGGCTGAAGTGGTCGGCAATCTGGCGACGGTGCCCGACGGCGACGTGCGGGCCATCGCCGTGTACATGGCCGATATCTCGGGCGCGCCGGCGCCGGATCGCAAACGGCCAGCCGACGTCGTCGCACAATCGTCGTCGGATGATGCGGCACAGACCCATGCGGCCGGTGCGGCGATCTATGCCGCCGCGTGTGCCTCCTGCCATGAGGGCAGCCGGGCGTTGCCTTATGGTGGCGTCAATCTCGCGCTCAGCACGGCGATCGCGAGCCCCGACCCGCGCAACCTCCTCAATATCGTGTTGTCGGGCGTCGGCGCTATCGAAGGCGAGCGCAGCCCGATCATGCCGGGCTTTGCCGCCAGCATCGATGATACGCAGATGGTCGCGCTCACGGCCTATCTGCGCGAGCGGTTCGGCAAGCGGCCGGCGTGGGCCAATCTCGACAAGGCGGAGCGCGATGCGCGGGCGGTGCAAGCGACGTCGCTTGCGGCGCGCGACACGCCGCCGGAATCCAGACAGCGAGGCAAGCCATGATGACATTGAAGGTCAATGGCAGGGATCATCAGGTCGATGCGGAGGCGGATACGCCGCTGCTCTATGTGTTGCGCAATGATCTGGCGCTCAATGCCGCCAAGTTCGGCTGCGGGCTCGGGCAATGCGGCTCCTGCACGGTGATCGTCGACGGCAAGGCCGTGCTGTCCTGCGTCACGCCGCTGGTCCTGGTCGAGGGCAAGCCGGTGACGACGCTCGAGGGGCTCGGCACCGTGGCCACGCCGGCGCCGATCCAGCGCGCCTTCATGGAGGAGCAGGCGGCGCAGTGCGGCTACTGCATCGCCGGGATGATGATGCGCGCACAGGCGCTGCTGATGCGCAACCCGAAGCCGTCGGATGCGCAGATCCGTGCCGAGCTGGAGCCCAATCTCTGCCGTTGCGGCACCCATATGCGAATCCTGCGCGCGGTGCATCGCGCCGCCAGGTTGATGGATACGGCCGACGCCGCAAGCGACAGGAGCATCCGATGACCGCGCCGGTGGTTCTCGATCGCCGCAGCGTGCTGGCCGGCGGTGGCGCGCTGATCGTCAGTTTCTCGCTGCGCGGCGCGATCGCACAGGAGCAGAAGCCGCAGAGCCCCGCGTTGCCGGGCAGCCTGGCGAAATCGCCCAATCTGGATTCCTGGATCCGCATCGATGCCAACGGTGAGGTCACGGCCTTTACCGGCAAGGCCGAACTCGGCCAGGGATTCCGCACCGCGTTTCAGCAGATCGCGGCCGAGCAGCTCGATATTCCCTTCGATGCGCTGAAGGTGATCACCGCCGACACCAAACTCACGGCGAACGAGGGCTATACGTCAGGCAGCCATTCGATGCAGGACAGCGGCACGGCGATCCTGCATGCCGCGGCGCAAGCGCGTGCGCTGCTGGTGGCGGAGGCAGCAAGGCGTTTCGACTTGCCGCCCGAGGACTTGCGAACCGAGAATGCGGCCGTCATCGCTCCCGATGGCCGACGTCTGGGCTATGGCGAGCTTGTCGCCTCGGACATGTTGCACGTCCAGGCGCAACCGACATCGAGCCTGAAGGATCCGGCGGGCTTCAAGGTGATGGGCCAGCCGGTGCCGCGCGTCGACATTCCTGCCAAGGTCACGGGCGGCGCGGCCTATGTGCAGGACATGCGGCTTCCCGGCATGGTGCATGCGCGCGTGGTACGCCCGCCGAGCTACGGCGCGCAGCTCGTGGAATGCGACACGGCCGCGATCGAGAAAATGCCCGGCGTGATTCAAATCGTGCGCGACGGCAACTTCCTGGCCGTGGTGGCGGAGAAGGAGTTTTCGGCGGTCAAGGCCATGCACGCGCTGGCCGCGGCGGCGAAGTGGCGGGAGAGCGCGAAGCTGCCGAACCAGCACGATCTGGCCAACGTGCTGACCGCGCTGCCGTCGCAGGATTTCGCGATCTTGCAGCGTAGCGATCCCACGGTGAGCGGCGCGCGGTCGCTCGAAGCGACCTACACGCGGCCTTACCAGTCGCACGGTTCGATCGGGCCGTCCTGCGCGGTCGCGCAATTCATCGATGGCGCGATGACGGTATGGACGCACACGCAGGGCGTCTATCCCGACCGGCAGGCGATCGCCGAGATGCTCGGCATGGCGCCCGCCAGCGTCCGCCTGATCCATGTCGAAGGCTCCGGCTGCTACGGCCACAACGGCGCCGACGATGCCGCGGCCGACGCCGCGCTGATCGCCCGGGCGCTGCTAGGGCGCCCAGTTCGGGTGCAGTGGATGCGCGAGCAGGAGCACGGCTGGGAGCCCTATGGCCCGGCGATGGTGACGAAATTGAGCGCGTCGCTCACGGCCGACGGCAAGATTGCCGACTGGAATTTTGCGGTGTGGAGCAACACGCATTCGATGCGGCCGGGCGGCGCCGGCGCGCTGCTTGCGGCCCAGCACATGGCGCGATCATTCGCGGTGCCGGCACCAAAGCCGTTGCCGCTGCCGGAGGGGGGCGGCGACCGCAACGCGATCCCGATCTACAATTTTCCGAACGCGCACGTGATGCATCATTTCATCCCCGCGATGCCGCTGCGGATCTCCGCGATGCGCGCGCTCGGCGCCTATCACAACGTGTTCTCGACCGAGAGCTTCATGGATGAACTGGCCGCTCTCGCCGGCGCCGATCCGGTCGAGTTTCGTCTCAGGCATCTCGACGATCAGCGTGGCCGCGCGGTGGTCGTGAAGGCCGCGGAGGAATTCGGCTGGACGCGCGGACAGCAGCCGCCGCGAAATCGCGGCTACGGCTTCGCGTTTGCACGCTACAAGAATCTCGCCGCCTATTGCGCCATCGCGTCCGAGGTCGAGGTCGATCGCGAAACCGGGCGGGCCCGGCTGGTGCGCGCGGTCGCCGCCGTCGATGCCGGCCAGGTCGTCAATCCGGACGGCATCACCAACCAGATCGAGGGCGCGATCGTGCAGTCGACGAGCTGGACGCTCTATGAAAGTGTCACGTTCGACGAGGCAAGGATCACCAGCATCGACTGGCAGACCTACCCGATCCTGCGCTTCAATGCCGTGCCCGACAGCATCGCCGTCCACATCATCAACCGTCCCGGCCAGCCGTTCCTCGGCAACGGCGAGACCGGGCAGGGCCCGGCCGCCGCTTCGCTCGCCAATGCCATCGCGCACGCAACCGGCAAGCGGCTGCGCGACCTGCCGCTCAGCCGCAAGCGGATCAAGGACGCGATCGACGCGTAATGCGTGATGAGAACAGGTCGAATACCCAAAGCGACGGAGCTGCGCTCCCTCTCCCTGTGCTTACGGGGAGAGGGTTGGGGTGAGGGGTCTTCTCCGCGTGTACGGTGATAGCTGCCTTTGGTCTTCAGGCCGTCGGCGCGGGTGGCACCGGGGGCGGCGTCATCGGCTCGACCTTGTAGGTCTTCGGCATATTGATCGGCTTGTAGGCCGGATCCTTCTCCATGCGTTCCAGCACCGAGGCATGGATGGTCGCGCCATCCGGAATCGGACGGGGCTCGCCCATCGGCAGATAGAAGCCGAGGAAGGATTTCCGCTCCGGCCATTCCTTCCATTTGTCGCTCTTCGGAATCCATTCCAGGATTTCCCAGGCGGCGGTCAGCGAATTGTGCAGCGGGGCGGTTGCGCTCGGCGGCACATATTCGTGCTTGTGCGGCGGCAACGGCATGCCCCAGGCGAGATGATCGATCAGCGCCTGATTCATGTGCAGCCCGGCCGCCTTGGCCTGCTCGAGCAGCCAGATCAGCGGAAACTTTGACGGTCCGCTCTGGTCCTCCGGATAGCCGCCGCCGACGTCGGAGTGTACGCCGGCAAACCAGACCTGGCTGATGTCCTGCTCCACCTCCGTTGCCGGATCGAACGGATCCGAGCGGAATTTCTGCGGCTCGATCCAGCGATTGAGTCGGAACATGCGCCTGCGCTCGTCGATCGAGATCGCCTGGCGGAACCGTTTGACACTCGAATTGGTGCGGGTGAACAACAGCGTCTGCAAGTCGAACAGGAAATTGTCCTGTCGCGGCACGATGATCGAGGCCACGGTGTCCCAGACCCCGACGAACTCGACGTCGATGTTGCGGCCGCCGGCAATCTGGCTGAAGTGCCAAGCCTCCTTCAACGGAGCATAGTCGAATGTGCCGTCGGACTTCTGGGCGTCGGAGCTGGCTTTCTTGTAGGTGCCGAAGGCGTAGCTCGCGAGGTCGAGCTGGTCGACGGGCAGCAGGCCCATCACATGGACGAAGGCCGCGAGCACGCGCACCGTGTAGGCACCGCGGCTGAAGCCGAACATCCAGACCCGGTCACCGGGCTCCCACGTTCGGCACAGGAACAGGTAGGCGCCGAGCGTGTCCTGGTCGAGACCGGCGCCGAAGGCCAGCCCGAACAGGCCGCGCATCTGCTGCTTGAAGCGGCCCCAGGCGTTTTGCAGGCCGACGGTGCCGAGGCCGGGATGATAATAGATCCGCTGCCGGTCATTCTTGTCGGCGACGCGGAACAGCTTCAGCACGTTGGAAATATTGTCACCGATCTCGTTGCCGGTGCCGTCGCAGCAAATCACAATATCCTTCGGCATCCGTTGCCCCCGCGGCCGCCGTGAAAATTCGCGGTCTCTATGTACGGCAGAACGCGGTGAAAATTCAATCTCCAATTGAAGACGGTTCTGTGGCGGCGGCGTGACCGCCGGTGGTGCCGGGACGCCGAAGCGCGATGCGCGTCGGCGTGGCCTGCCGTTGGATCGAATTGAATCTCGCCACGGCCCGCCAAAGCTGCGCCAAGGACGGCGTCGCTTCAGCTCGCCGACACTCGGCCTTGACGGAGTGTCCGTGAGAGATCCAATTCCGTTTGCGATGTGTTGAGTCGGCCGCCAATGGCGCTCCCAGAATTCAATTGCAACACTTCGGAAAAGATGGAAATCTGCTCGTCGATCATTGCTTTATGCGTCGACATTTTCTCCCTTTCAGGGACTCCGCGGTGCACGCGATCATCTTTCCTTCGGCCTGCCGCCGCTTCCTCAACAACAACAGGAACGGGTCGGCATGAGCCCTCAAGCTCTCGTGACGTCCATTCTCTCGGGACTTGTGGTGGCGGCGTTCGGACTGTTCTGGTGGGTCGGCAGCTATTCCGATCGCGTGTTCGCAAGCAGGTTCCGCACCCGCTTTCCGGAGAAGACGCTCAGCTACACCGGCGACCAGCTTGGCGAGCTGGTGCAGTCCGATCTGCGGATGAAGTATGTCTTTCCGATCCTGTTTCCGTTCGATCTCATCGTCATGCTGGCGCTGGCGGGCGCGATGGGCGCGGCGTCATCGCACTGGCTCAGCCGGATCTATCCGTCCGCGGCGTGGCTCGGCCTGGTCGTGCCGGCGGTGTACCTGCTCAGCGATCTGATCGAGGATTGTCTCCTGGCATGGCTGCTGCTGCACGGCGACCCGCATGCGGCGGCGCGGTCTGTCTCGATCCTGAAGGCGATCACGACGATCAAGCTGGTCGGCATCTTCGCCTCGATCGCGCTGACACTGGCTGCGTTCGTCGGGTGGCTGTTCCACGGCGAGTCGCTTGCCATCTAAAGCGCGGCTGGCGGCCTACTGATACGTCGCGACGATATCCGACACGGCGCGCTCGAGCTGCTGCGCGGTCGCGCATTGCCGCACCACGCTGCAGAAGGTCGCGTAGCGCGGCATCTCGGAATCGCCGAAACCCCAGACCATGCGGCCTTCGGGGTTGAGCCAGACCAGCCGCTTGGAGTGCTCGCCGATGCGGCGCAGGATATCGGCGCGCGGATCGAGGTTGTTGCTGCGGGCGTCGCCGAGCACGATCACCGTGGTCTGCGGCGTGATCGCGCTCATCCAGTTGTCCTCGAAATCGGCGAAGGAATTGCCGTAGTCGGACGAGCCGAAGCCGACCTTGGACATGATCTCCTTCATCGCCTCTTCCGGCGATTTCGATTCCAGGATGTCGCTGACCTCGATCAGGTGGCCCGAGAAGGCGAACGAGCGGACATCGTCCACCACCTCGTGCAGGCTGTGGACCAGGAGCAGGAAGAAGTCCGAGACGCGGGCGACCGAGCCCGAGACGTCGCACAGCGCGACGATCTTCGGCCGGTCGCGATGCTTGCGCTTCCAGGCGGTGAGGAAGGGGACACCGCCCCAGGCCGCGTTGCGGCGCAGCGTGCGGCGGACGTCGAGATGACCGCGGCGCTGGCGCTTGCGTGGCTTGGAATAGCGCTCGCGCAGCCGGCGTGCGATCTGGCGGATCAGCGCGCGCATCTGCTCGACCTGCCGCGGCTCGATCCGCGCCAACGGCGCGTTGCGCAGGATTTCGTTGCGCAAATTCTCCGCTTCCTCGCGCCCGTACAGCAGCAGGGCCTGCGAGACCGCGTCGCGAACGGTGCCGCGCAGGCCGTTGAGCGCCTCCTGCAGCCGTTCGGCGAGCGCGGGATTGCGCGTGGTCAGGTCGTCGATGTCGTCGCGCAGGCGCTGGATCCCCATCGCGTCGAGGATGCGGGTCTGGAAGATGCCACGCTGGGTGAAGTAGCGGATATCTGGCAGCGAGGCGGCGCCGGAGGCGTAGGCGATCGCGCTCGAAATCGCGGAGCGATTTTGCGAGAGCAGCATCTGCGCCAGCGGCCCGACATTCTCGCTGGCGGCGCCGTCCGACACATCGCCGTGCTCGTCGGCCGACGGGTTGGCGCCGGATTCGCTGCCGTCGTCGGTCTTGCTCTGCTCGGCATTCTCCTGCTGCGGCTCGGGCTGGCTGAAGAATAGATCGAAGCATTCGCCGAGTGCGCGCTTCTCGTCCTGGGTCTTGGCCAGCGTCAGCAGGAAGGTGTCGCGCAGGATATCGCGATCGGCAAAGCCGACCTGGGCGACCGCCCGCATCGCATCGATGCTTTCAGCGGGCGAGACCCGGACCCCGGCTCCCCGCGCCGCGCGAAAGAAGCGATGCAGGTTCTCGCGCATGTTCTAAAGCGCGACGAAATTGGATTGAATTGTCATCGCGCTTTAGCTCCTTCCTTGAGCATGGTCTGATCGGAAAACCGCTTCACACTTTTCCGGATCATGCTCTAGCTGAACACGCCCTGGCGCGACGCCTTGGCGATGAAGGACGAAATCTGGGGCGTCGCGGCCTCGATATCGGCCTCGTATTTCAGCAGCACGTTGAGCGTGTCCTTGACGATCTCGTGGTCGAGCTCGCTGGCCTGCAGCAGCACCAGCACGCGCGCCCAGTCGATCGCCTCGCTGACCGAGGGCAGCTTCTTCAGGTCCAGCGAGCGAATCTCGTGGATGAAGCCGACCATCTGCTTGCGCAGCGTCTGCGAGATGCCGGGCACCCGGCTCTCGACGATACGCTCCTCCAGCTTCTGCTCGGGAAAGCCGATGTGCAGATGCAGGCAGCGCCGCTTCAAGGCGTCGCCAAGATCGCGCTCGCTGTTCGAGGTCAGGATCACGGTCGGCGGCGCCACCGCGGAGACGGTGCCGAGCTCGGGAATCGTGACCTGGAAGTCCGAGAGGATTTCCAGCAGCAGCGATTCGAATTCGGCATCCGACTTGTCGATCTCGTCGATCAGGAGCACGCAGCCGGCCGGCTGCTCCAGCGCCTGCAACAGCGGCCGCGGCTCGACGAATTCCTTGGAGAAGAACACGTCGCCGAAGGTGTGGAGCTGGTCGAGCGCCGCCGCCAGCGACTGCGCGCCGCCGAGCACCTCGCCGAGCTTGTCCTTCAGGATCTGGGTGTAGAGCAGCTGCTTGGCGTATTTCCACTCATACAGCGCCTTGGCCTCGTCGAGGCCCTCATAGCATTGCAGGCGGATCATCTTCATGCCGCGCCATGCGGCGATCGCCTTCGCCAGCTCGGTCTTGCCGACGCCGGCAGGGCCCTCGACCAGGATCGGCTTCTCGATCTGCTGCGACAGATAGACCGCGGTCGCGATCTGCCGGCTCGCAATATAGCCTTGCGCGGCGAGGCCGCTTTCCACGGCCTCGATCGAGGCGGTGGGCCTGGTATCAGCCACGAGGATCAGCTCCGGATTTGCCTTGAACTCGGACCTGTTCTGCGCTCGTTGCCGGCAAAGCACAAGGCTCGTTTGGCCCGCAAAGGCATGGGGTTAGCGCATGGTTCCGGGGTATTTCCGCCAAGCGCAATACGGGCTACGTTGTTAGTAGTTCGAACCTCCCCTTGAAAAGGGGAGGTTCGCTTTGCTCGCCAGAGCAAAGCCGGTGGGGATCTACTCTCTACACCGGCGTCTGCGGCTGACCCCCATCCCGACCTTCCCCCTTTCAGGGGGAAGGAGAAGAATCTCGTAGCCCGGCTGCCGTCAACCCGCGCAGCTCTTCACGAAATCCTTGCGCTGCGGGCCTGTGATCTTCTGGTCGATCGCCTGCTTCAGGCAGTCGAGATGCGCCTGCGCCATGCAGAGCTGCATCTGGTCGTGCCGCTCCTGGCCCTTCAGCGCCTTCGCCGAGCTCTGGCAGGCCGCGCGCTTCGCGCCGGGCACGGGCGCCGCCATCGACGCGCTCTCTTGCGCGGGAGCTGCCGCCGGCGCTGTTGCGGGGGCCGGCGTTGTCTGCGCGAGCGCTGCAGCCGAGATCAGCAGCGAACCAGCCGAGACAAGGGCGACGACAAGACGTTTCATGGGAAGTGCCTCCGCAGGCATGATCCGGAGAAGCGGACGTCGGTTTTCCGGAACGTCATGCTCAGATCAGGAAAGGAGTCACGATGCGATCGCGCCGTGACCCGGGGGAGGCCGACAATTAGAAGCCGCCGCGTGAATGCGGCATGAATAGGCGCGTAGCCCGCTTCACCTCAGCGTGAGGCCGGTCGCAGCTTCAAGCGCGCCGATCGCCTGCGCGGCATTCGCAACCTTGATCGTGGTCATACCCATCTCGCGCGCCGGCTTCAAATTGACGCCGAGATCGTCGAGATAGACGCAGTTCTTCGGGTTTACCTGCAGCGTCTCCACCATCATCCGGTAGATTCGCGGGTCGGGCTTGCGCAGGCCGATCTTCGCGGACTCGATGACGTGGTCGAACAGCGCCATCACCTCGGCGACGTAGAGCGTGCGTCCGCTGCGGCTGCCGATCGCGTTCGCCGGCAGATTGTTGGTGATGCAACCGGTCTTGAATTTCGCCTTGATGCGCTTCAGCGCCTCGACCATCTCGGGGCGCAGGTCGCCGGAGAGCAGCGGCAGCACGTCCTTGCCGCGCACCTCGGCGCCGAGCGCCTTCGATTCCGTAGCGAACAGCGCGTCGAACGCCTCGATATCGATCTCGGCGCGCTCGAACTTGGCCCAGGCGTTCTCGAGATGATTGGCGGCGTTGGTGCGGCGGATGATGTCGATCGGCAGGCCGCGCTCGGTCTCATAGCGCGCGAACGCCTCGAACGGCGAGGTGGTCAAGACGCCGCCGAAATCCCAGATCACTGCCTCGATCATCAAAGTCTCGACCATCAAAGTCCTGCCCGTTGCAAAGCGACGGCTTCGCCTCGGATCGTCCGGCCGACTGCAGGACAACAGGTAAACGCGCGTCCAGCCTTCTTTATTGGAATTGCCGCCGATCAGGCAAGCCGCCAGTTCGCGGCAAAATCCGCCACGCGGAACCAGCTCACCAGACCATCGGCACCAGACGATAGCGCACCCGCGCGAGATACTCGGCATAGCCGTCGAGCTCGGCAGTGAGCATCCGCTCCTCCATCAGCGACCGCAAGCCGAGCAGCGCCGCCATGATAGGCACGATGGCAAGGCCATACCACGATCCCAGCAGCAGCGGCGTACCGACATAGGTCAGGAGGCCGCTGGCATAGATCGGATGCCGCACATAGGCGTAGGGTCCGGTGGTCACCGCAGCATGCCCGCGCTCGCGCTGGATCTTCACGACCGGCGCGGCGTAGCTGTTTTCCCGGTAGGTCCGGTAGACGATGTAGAACGATGCCGCGATCATCACGGCGCCGGCGCATTGCAACCAGAAGGGGACGAGCGATGTCTGGTAGCGGACTGCGTCGAGCGCCATCAGCGGCAGCCATGTCAGCCACAACAGCGGCATGATCGTCGTGATGACGCGGTCCCAGCCCGCCTGGTCGCGCGCGGTGCGCCGCTCTGCCAGCAACCCCGGATCGTGCCGGGCGAGCCAGGCTTCGGTGATCAGCCCGCCGATCGTGATCTCGACCAGGAACGTCCAGGCGCCGGCCCATCGCAGCGTACCGGCCGCGAGAAACAGGAATGTGCCGAGGCCCACACATGTGAAGGCGGCGCGGCGCAGATTGATGCGAGGGGGACTGCCGTTCTCGTTCATGTTTCTCTCCGGCGAACGGCAACGGCCGCGCCGCCGGATCGGGCGGGCCGTTGCGTGCGTGGTTGCGGATCGCGGCCTGCTCGGCGCGCAAAGCCGATTACGGCCTGCGCGTCCAGTTTCGCGCCTGTCCGGAATAGACCTTGCTCGGCAGCGCGCGCGCCGCGGGATCGAGCAGGATCTTCATCGCGGTGTTGAGCCGCTCCTCCGAATGCGGCGAGCCATCATGGCGCATCTGCTGCGGAGCCCCCGGGCCCTGCGGCGGCGCCAGATAGGTCGGCGTCGTCGGCGGAGTGGGGGTGGTGGCGATCTTCGGGCGGGCGACCAGAGCGGCCTCCATCGGGCGCCGCGCCTGGGCCATGCGTGACGCTGCGGAAGGTGCTTCCGCTGGTGGCGGCGAGGCGGCGCTGTCGGATCCGGATTTGCGGGGCGGTTTTGCCATGGCATCGGCTCCATAGGTTCGGTGATGACGACGACGTCAGGATTTGTCTTCGTCGGATGTGGTGCGTTTGGCGATGATCGGGTTGCGGTCGCTGATCGCGGCGATCAGCGAGGCGTGGCTCACCACTGACGACACGACGATCTTGCCGGATGGCTCGATCCGGCGACCGTTCTGCTGCTGTTGCTGTGGGCTCCTGGCGGTGGATTTCTGCATCATGTCGGCCTCCTCGAGGATGGGTGGGGCCCGACATCGCCGGGCCCCGAGTTTGGCGATCAGATGCCGAAAGCACCGAGGACGCCCGGCAGCGCCTGCGCGACGCCGCCGAGGATTTCGCCCCAGCCCTGCGGGTTGACCGACCCGTTGGTCGCCACGTCGGCAATCCGCTTCGGTCCGCGCTCGATGCCCTCACACTGGATCGGGCTACGCACGCTGCCGAAGGTCTCAAAGTCGTTCCTTGCGTACATGTTCAGCTCCTTCTTTCGGTTTGAATTGACGGCAACTACGGGAGGTGGACACCGACCGGGGCAGCCGTCGCTGGACGTCGCCCAGGGGATCGCTCATCGCGTCGATCCCCTGGACCACGTGACGCATTCGCGCCACGTTCTGATCTCCTCCGGACGCAGAGGAGCAATCGCGTCAATAGACCTGCCACTGCCGCAGCGGTCCGACCGCCACCGGCACCACGTCGCTCACGTCGATCGTGTACTGATAGACTTCGCGCGCCTGGGTCAGGACCTGGGTCGGATTGAAGAAGCGGTAAGTCACGTCGTGACAAACCGAGTCCGGGCGGCAGATGACGCTCTGGTCGACCTCGACGGTATCGAGCCGCAAGCCCTTCTTGGCGACGTCGGTAAAGATCTTCCGCGTGTTGTAGGCATTCATCGCGGAATAGTTCAGCGCGCGATCCTGCGGCGAGAGGCCGACATTGCGGAACTCGTTGTAGATCCGCTCGAGGAAGCCTTCCGCGCCGGCCGGCCAGGTGTCGGGATCGGGTCCGAACAGCGTGTAGAGATCCCACTGGTAGAAGCCGCGCCAGTCGGTCACCAGCGTCGGCACCACGGTCCCGTTCAGGAGCTTGGTCGTGTTGGCGCTGTCGACCCAGCCGGCCATCGAGATCCGCGCAACGCCGCCGCGCGGCGGGAAAGCCGGCGGCGTGGTCGGCGGTGTATCGTCGCCGCCGCGCGCTGCCGGTACCACGGTTCGGGTGTTCGATGGATCGTCATGCGAGACCTCCTGATGCCAGAGCGCCAGGATCAGCGCGGCGAAGAATCCGAGACCGAACACATCGAGCGGCTTGACCGCATAGATCGGGATCGAGTCGATCGTCATCGTCCAGATGATGGCATCGGCATCCGGGAAGTTGTTGCCGGATCCGCTCGGTGTCGCGCTCTCGCCTTCGGCCTGGTTCAGCAGATAGCGCGCCATGATCGCCGGATTGTACGGCGCCGAGGTATCGCCGGAGCGGTCGCGCTCCGGCCCGAACGCCGGATCGCCGCGTCCGATCAGGCTGTCGCGCCAATTGGCGATGGCCTGCACGAAGTAGTCGAGGCGCGCCTCCTTGCCGAAATCGTAGAACAGCCGGCCGATCGGGAACGCGAGCTGTCCGGTGGATTCCGCCGCGGCGCCCTGCGGACGCATGCCGCCGCCACAGCCGCAGCTCTTCTCGCTGGTACGAACCGCGGGGGCTTCGTACATCGGCAGCGCCTGCGGCATCGCGACGGGAAGCGCGTTGCTCGGCATCAGCGCAGGCAGCTGCTGCGGCTGCAGCCAGGCCTGCGGCATCATGCCGGCCGCCGGCATCGCCATCTGGGGCATCATCATCGGCGGCATGACGATCTGCGGTGCCGGCGTCGGCATCCAGACCAGGTCGCCGCCCGCATGGGGGGCGTGAAACGGATAGGGCGCCGGCGCCGCGATCGGCGCGGCGGCGACGCCGTGATCAACGGGCGCGGCCGCAGGCGCTGCGGGCGCAGCAGGCTGCGCTTCGCTCGGCATGATCCCGGCGCTGCTGCGCAGGACCGAGCCGTCCGGCCCGAATATGCGCGGAGCCGATGGTGCAGACATTGCTGATAGATCTCCCATGGAACCCTCTCTGGTTGCAGTTGGCTGAGCGGCGGATGACGGTTGGACGAAAGGGCGCGCGGACACTCCCCGGAAGAGGGGAGACGCGGCCGTAGCACCCGACGGCATGACGGCGTCCGCCTGCTCGCCAAGCAGGGCGGCGACAGCCGCGGGAATATCGAGCCGTCCGGCGAGGCAGCGCGAGGCGCTGCCGTCGCTGCGGCAGGGCACTGCGCTTTCGAGCAGCGCAGCACGGACGGCTTGCGGATCGGCCTTGCGTCCGGTCTGGCGCAGGCACGAGAGCAGCAGAGCGACGACGCCGGTGACGATCGGCGCTGCGAAGCTCGTTCCGGAACGCAGGCTGATATTGCGGACCGGCGAGGCGCCGGCGATGTTTTCGCCCGGCGCGAGGATGCCGTTCTCGAGATAGGCGTCGCCGAAATTGCTGAAGGGCAGCGGATTGCCGGCCGGATCGCACGCGCCGACCGCAAGCACCGAAGCGAGGCTGCCCGGCACCTGGACGCAGCGGCATCCGTCATTGCCTGCGGCGGCGACGATCAGCTTGCCGGCGCGCTCGCAGGCGCGGACCGCGTCGACCAGAATGCGGTCGGCCTGGCCGGTCGCGGATTGCTGGCCGCTACTGATATTGATGACGTCGGCGCCGGCGGCGAGCGCCTGGTTGATCGCAAGTGCCAAGGTGCTTTGCGAGGACGGCTCGATCTGCCCGGAGGTGTCCTCGCGATAGATCGAGAAGACGGTCGCGTTGCAATTCGGCGCGACGCCGAGCACCGGGCTGCCGGGCGTACCCATCAGGACGCTCGTGACATGCGTGCCGTGCTCGGACTGGATCATCGGCGAGGCCGGTGCGACGAACTCGCCGCCCCTGGCGACGCGGGCCTGCCTGAGCGAAGGATGATTGAAATCGACGGGGCCGTCGATGATCGCGATCTTCACCGCGGGGTCGCCGCCCAACGTTCTCTGCCACAAGGCAGCCAGGCCAGCGATGTCGGCAACTGGATTCATGAAATCAATCCCGACTGATCTGCCCGCAAATCCGTGCAGCCGATCCGTCTTCCGCGGCAATTTGCTTTCACGCAGCGAACCAGCAGAACGGCATGTCGTTGCGTTGGAGCAGTTGTGGCAGCTGTGACGCGAAAGCCCTATTCGCCGCGGCGGATCAGAAAGGATCGAGCCGACGATACGGATCGATCGGTCCATGAGATCGATCCTGCATCTCGAACAATCGATCGAAGGGTTTAGTCGGGACCAATCCCACCGCACGATTGTGCGCGCCTGGGCAGACATGCGCGTGCATTTGCGCGCAGGTGCGCGAACGGGACTGCGCGTCGGCCGAACACGGAATTCAGGATGTTGATGTCAGTCGAGCTCGCGGGACCGATCGGGGATCGCTGCCGATGATGCGATCCACGGCGCTTCGCGCACCCGTCGCATCGCCTGTGCCCTGCGCGGTAGGCCGAGTTTCTGCAGCACGTGATGGACGTGGTGCTTGACCGTCGCAAGGCTGAGATTGAGATCGCGCGCGATCTCCTTGTTCGACATGCCTTGTCCGATCAGCTTGAGAACCTCGCCTTCGCGGCGCGTCAGTCCCTGGTCCGCGTCGATCGTATCCGTCTGACGTTCCATGCAGAACAGCGCGCGTAGCAGGCCGCCGGAAATCTCGGCGCTGCAGGCGAGCCGACCCGATGCCACGTCCGACAGCGCGCGGCAGAGCTCATCGAAGCTGGCGTTCCGGGAGATGTAGCCGCTGAACCCGGCCCGGCCACAGCGGACCACGTCGCGCCGGTCCTCGTTGAGGCCGAGCGCCACCAGCGCGACATCCGCATGCTCGCTCGCGATCACGCGCACTTCATCGAGATCGATGCCCTGTGTGACGTCGATCAGAATGACATTCACGCTGCCGGCCTCGAGGGTCTCGCGCAGGCCGGCGAGATCGGACACCGCCGCCGCAATCGCAAACTCGGCGTGGTTCTGGAAACTCGAGGTAAGCCCCTCGCTGAACAGCCTGATCGGCGTGACGATCGCTATCCTCATATTATCCTCTAACTCAACGAAATGGCGGATGGAACGCCGTGTTGAGATCAACGGCACCGGCATCCAGAAAGTCATGAAGGTAAGTATGCGATATGCTGCCGGAGGTTGTATTCGTATCGCGCCGAAATTACGGCTCCGATGCAGGCGATCAAGAGACGCAGTTCACATTCGAACATCGTCGGGCCGCGCGGCGCGCGATCCGAGGTGTTGCGTATCGCGACAAGACGTCGATGTGTGGCGCCGGCAAGCGATGGCGGTGCTGAATTCCGGCGGCGACTTCAACGGCGTAGTGATCGACGCCTAGATATTTAGACAATTGACGCGTGCAGGCCTGGATGCTCTGTACAATATTGCGTGTTCTCCAGAGCCTGGTGCGAGCGACGCAATGCCGCGCCTCGAATGGGCTCAATTCCGATGCCGACCGACAAGGTTCCATGACGAGCGTGATTCGAGCGACAGCTTTTCTCAGCCTGTTGGCGGCGACGCCGGCGCTGGCCATCGTCGGCGGCGGCGCGCCGTCGACGGATGGCGTTGCACGCTCCGTCGTCACCATCGTCGGCTCGCGCGGCAATTTCTGCACCGGCGCGCTGATCGCGCCGAAGGTCGTGCTGACCGCGGCGCATTGCGTGCAGCCCGGCGCCGATTACAAGATCGTCGAATATGGCGCGGACAGGCAGCCGAAGCTGCAGGACGTCAGGACGGTTGCGATCCATCCCGGCTTCCGGATGCAGGCGATGGCCAATCATGTCGCGACCGCCGATGTCGCACTGCTGCAGCTCGCGGCGCCGGCCGCAGGCAAGGTGCCCGCCGCGCTCGGCATGCCAAACATTCCGATCCAGGTCGGCGGCCGCTTCACCATCGCAGGCGTCGGCGTCACCGTGCGCGGTGACGGCAAAAGCGGCGGCGCCACCCGCGTCGCCGGCCTGATCGCGAGCGGCAAGCCCGGCACGTTGCAGATCCGTCTCGTCGATCCGGTCGGGCAGGGCGTGCGCGACGGGCTCGGGGCCTGCACCGGCGATTCCGGCGCGCCGGTGTTCGAGGACAAGCAAGGCGGCCCCGCAATCGTCGGCGTGGTGAGCTGGTCAACGGGACCGAACGGCGCCGCCGGCTGCGGCGGCATCACCGGCGTGACGCCGCTGACACTCTATCGCGACTGGGTGATGCAGACCGCGCGGCAGTGGGGTGCGAGCTTCTGACGACGGTTGTCATTGCCGGGTTTGACCGGCAATCCATCCGGAAACGACTTACTTCTGATGATGAATGCGCGGGTCAAGCCCGCGCATGACGATTGAGCCTAATGCCCCGCCGCCTTGTTCGCGGCGGCGTTGTTCAGCACGATCAGCCCGTCGACGGCGACGCCGAGCTTGCTGTTGATCAGGAACGGGTTGACGTCGATCGAGGCAATGCGGCCATTGGCGTCGGCCATCAGGTTGGAAAGACCGACCAGCGCCTTCACTGCCGACGGCTCGTGCAGCGCGGGCTTGCCGCGATAGCCCTTCATCTTGACCCCGGCCTTGGTCCTGGCGATCAGCTCCTTGGCCTCGGCGGCGTCGAGCGGCGCGCCGGCGAGCGCGACGTCCTTCATCAGCTCGATGTCGACGCCGCCGGTGCCGAACAGCACGACGGGGCCCATCTCGGCGTCGAGCGAGGCGCCGACCACGAGCTCGAGGTCGGCCTTGACCTGTTGCGCGATCAGGATGCCTTCGAGCTTCGGCTTGCCCTTCAGCTTCTTCACCCGCGCGGTGATGTCGTTGAACGCCTTCTTCACCTCGGCTGCATTGGCGAGATTCAGCACCACGCCGCCGATATCGGATTTGTGCAGGATGTCGGGGCTGACAACCTTGGCGACCACCGGGAAGCCGATTTTCTTGGCGATCTTCACAGCCTCGGCCGCGGTCTGCGCGACCTCTTCCTTTGAGATCTGGATGTCATAGGCCTTGAGCAGCTTCTTCGAGGCGACCTCGTCGAGCGCGGCGGCGCCGTTGGCGGCCTTCAGCGTCTTCTCCAGCACCGCGCGCGCCGATGCCTTCGAGCTCGAGGCGATATCGGGCACCTCCTTGCGCAGGCCGGCATATTCGATCAGCGACTTGATCGCGCCGACCGCGCGGTCGAGGCCCTGCATGACCGCGATATAGGGCAGCGACTTGCGCAGCCCCTTGGTGAATTCGGTGAAGCCGATCGACATCGCGCTGATATAGATCACGGGCTTGTTGGCCTGGCCGGCCATCTCGTTGACGATGCGCAGATTGCGCTCGCGCAGCTCGTGCGGCGCCTTCGGCAGCTCGGCATCGATGATGACGATATCGGTGTCGGGATCGTCGATCATGATCTTGATCGACTTCATGTAGACGGAGGGATCGACCACCGCGGCAAAGCCCGCGTCGAGCGGATTGCCGACGATGCTGCCGGGGCCAAGCATCTTCGCCAGCTGCTCCGAGGCGTTCGGACTCAGCGGCGCGAAGTTCAGCCCGGCAGAATAGAACGCGTCGATCAGAAGGCCGCGCTTGCCGCCCGATAGCGACACCGCCGCGAGGCGATTGCCCTTCGGCGAATCGGCATGGACGAAGCACTCGGTGGTCTCGATCAGTTCATCCAGCCCACGCACCCGGATCACGCCTTCGCGGGTCGAGATCGCATCGAAGGTCTCGATCGAGCCGGCAAGCGCGCCGGTATGGGCCATCGCCGCGGCGCGGCCGCCCTCGGAGGCGCCGAGCTTGAGCGCGATCACCGGCTTGCCGGCGGCGCGCGCGGCCTTGCAGGCATCGCGGAATACCTTCGTGTTCCTGACGCCTTCAAGATAGACCACGATGACGCGGATGCTCGGATCGGCGGCGAAGTAGCTCATCAGGTCCGGGGTCTCGAGGCCGGATTCGTTGCCGGTCGTGACCATGTAGCCGACGCCGACGCCGCGATCCTCCAGCGCCTGGCGGATCGCCATCACGATCGCGCCGGATTGGCCGGCGATCGCCACCGCGCCCTGCTCCATGGTGACGATGCGGTCGTCGATATTGGTGAACAGGTTCTCGCCGGCGCTGAGATTGCCGAGGCAGTTGGGGCCGGTGACGGCGAGCCCGGTCTCCTTGATCGCCTGCTTCAGCTCGACCGCGAGGCGCTGGCTCTCCTCATCCTGCAGCTCGCTGAAGCCGGAGGTGACGATGGTCGCCGAGCGCGCGCCGGCCGCGGCCGCATCGCGGATCACCTGCACCGCGAACCGGGCCGGCACCAGCACCAGCACATGGTCGGGCTTCTCGGGAAGGCTGGCGAAGTCCTTGTAGCAGGTGACGCCCCAGATCGCTTCGCGCTTGGCGTTGATCGGATAAAGGCCGCCGGCATATCCGTACTTGACCAGATTGTTCCAGATCCGTTCGGCGTAATTGCCGGGCTTGTCGGTGGCACCGACCAGCACGATGTTGCGCGGATGCAGCATCGCGTGGATGCTCTTGACGATATCGCTGGCGTCAGCGGGCGGCGCCCATTCGTGGGACACATGAGACGCGGTGCTTGCGAAAGCTTCCATGGAGCCTGCCCTTATCCTTGTTGTCTTTGTTTCCTCTGGCCACGGCGGATCACCGTGAGGCGCGCGATTTTTCATTGTTTTTATGGCGAGGGAAAGGGGGTAGCAACTCATGCTGGCGCAGGTCAGGGCACCGCGCGCAATATCCCGGCAGGCGCAAAATTGATTGCCTATCAGGAACCCGATTCGCGCGCGTGCGAATCCGTTTCGATCAAGGTCGCGTGCAGCAAGTAGCGCTCAGGGCCTGCCGTCAGCGCGTCGAACGGCCAGCAGGTCGACAGCACCAGTTCATACCGGTCAGTAGTCGGATCGATGCCGGATTGATCGAATCGGACCACCGAGCTGCGATCGGCCCGATAGCGAAACATCTTGCCGTCGCTTCGCGTGACGTCGATCTCGTCACCGATTGTGACATCCCTGAGAAAGCGAAAATGCGTGTCGCGGTGCGCGGAATAGACCGCGACGCCCCGCTCGCCGGCATCGACGGTCTGCTCGACATGGCCGGGGCCGAACGCCAGTGCCTGGCCGCTGCTGCCGGCAAGCACGGTCGCGGAGGCGTGCAGGCGCTTCACCTCGATCCGCGCCACCGGCCAGGTATCGGCCCAGCTCCACGGCTTCACCGGCTGGCCGGTCGCGATGCTCTGTGCGAAGGCGCGCTCCAGCAGCACCTGCGCCAGCAGCGCCTTGGCATGGATGTAGGCGCCCTGGCCGAACAGGATCACACCGATGAGAGCGAAGGCGAGGGATGGGACGAAGCGGGGCATTGTTGCGCCTGTTGCTGTCATTCCGGAATGGTCCGAAGGACCAGACCCGGAATCTCGAGATTCCGGGTTCGATGCTGCGCATCGCCCCGGAATGACATTGCGAGTTGAGGAAGAGTTGCGCGCGCGGCCCTTGGGGGACGGGTGGGAAGGCCGCGCGCGCGCTTGAAGGAGGAGGTCGGGGGGCACCTCCTCCTTTCATCCGACGTCATTGGGGCGACGTCTGACGCCGGTTGATCATCAGGAGGAGAAGGCTCACCGTGAGCAGGATCACGCCCGCGATCATCTTCAGCTCCGCATCAGTCGCGGTCTTCGGCAGCTGGATCGTGCCGGGACCTTGTGTGGGGACCGGTGACCGCTTCAGCGCAGCGAGCTGCAGCTTGCCGTCGCCGGCGTCGGCGCGACGCTCGCCCGGTACGGCCGGCAGACTCGGACGCTCGCCGAACACCTTCGCAAAATCCCAGCCGGCGGGCAGGTTGAGCGGCAGCTCGGAGAGTTTCAGCGGCTCGCCCTCGGGACGGCTCGGCGTCTTGTCGACCGCGACAAGGCTGGTCAGCCGCGTGACGAGCTGATGCTCCAGCGCCAGCGCGAGGATGGTCTTGTCGGCGTCCTCGGCGCTCTGCTGCCGCGTGGTGCGCGCCACCTCGGCATCGGCGATCTTGCGGCGCGCCCACAGTTTCGACAGGCCCCTGCCTTCAGCGGCATTCGCGAGCGGCAGCGTCACGCTCCACGGACGGTCGCCGATGCGGCCCTTGATCTCGACCGAGCCGGCCAGCTTGTCGAGCTTGGCGGCCAGCACCAGCGGCTCGTCGCGATAGACGTCGGGCAGTGCCGACGGCGTCAGGTCGGCCGTCGCCTCGGAGAATTTCGCGGAGAGATTCGTCACCGCGGGATTCTCCAGCTTGGCGAACAGGCCGCGCATGCGCTCGTCGACCTGCTCGACCGAGCCGATATGGGTGAAGGTGCCGCGGCCGAGCTCGGCGGCGCGTGTCATCAGATAGGTGTTCGGCGCCGAGCCGATGCCGACCATGAAGATGCGCGAGCGGCCGCGCAGCGCGCCGATGGTCTCGAACAATTGCTGCTCGTTGCCGATGGCGCCGTCGGTCAGGAACACGACCTGGCGGACGTAATTGGCGTCGCCATGGCTGGTGTCGGACAGCGCCGCGCGCATCGCCGGCACCATCTCGGTGCCGCCGCGGGCCTGCAGCGCGCTGACGAACGCCGTCGCGCTGCCGATATTGGCGCTGTTGGCCGCGACCGGCGACGGGAACAGCGTGTCCATGGTGTCGTCGAACCGGATCACATTGAAGCGATCGGTCGGCTGCAGGCGGCCGAGCGCGTAAGTCAGGCTCGCCTTGGCCTGGATGATGGAGGTGCCGCTCATCGAACCGGAATTGTCGATCACGAAGATCACCTCGCGCGGCAACGTTTTCTGTTGCGCCTGCTCGACCGACGGCGGGGTGACGAAGGCCAGCAGATAGTCGGAATTGCCGACATGCTCGCGGAACAGCCCGACCGACGGCGCCTTCTCGGCGGCCGGCTTCCAGGTCAGCTCGAAATCACGATCGGCCGGCACCGGGCCTTCGGCGAGCTTGACGAGCCGCGTGGTGCTGTCCGGGCTCTCGATCTTGACCTGGTGGAAATGGCTCTTCACCTCGCCGAGCGGAAAGCCGGCGTTGAGGTGCACCGTGACGTTGGTCGGATTGACCGGCGCATTTTCCGCCGGATCGAGCACTTCGCGCGCAATGCGGTCGCGGTCCGGCACGGGATCGGTGGTGGTGGCGCCCCAGCCGTTGCCATCGGCGCGGAGATCGACGCTCTGCACCACCGGGCGCGGATTGTAGCGCGGGCCGACCACCATCGGCACCCGCAGCGAGAACTCGCTGCCGTTCTGCTGCACCGGCTCCTGATATTCGATCTGCACCAGCACGGTTTCGCCGGGGCCGATATTGGCGACCGAATTGGTGAAGATGTTGGGCCGCTCCTGTTCGGTGAGCGCGGCCTTCTGGCCGTTCTGCTTGGCCTGCTCGTAGATCGCGCGAGCCTGCTGCCGCTCCTTGATGTCGCCGACTACGACGCGGTCGCCGACCACCATCTTCAGCGTGTCGACCGCGCCGCCCGCCGGCAGCGGATAGACATAGGTCGCCTCCACCCAGTCCTTGGTCGGGTTGCGGAAGATTTGCGTGACGCGGGCGCGGACCGTCGGCCCCGACACCGTGAGGTCGACGTCGATGCCGAGCCTGGTCGCGTCGGCATAGCCGTCGTCGGTCTTGAACAGCAGCGAGCCGGAACGCGCATCGCTCGGCCGCAGCACCACCTGTCGCGGCAGTTCGGCCGACCACACCGGATCGAAACTCACGAACAAGGCCGCAAAGCCGATCACCAGCGCGGCCACACCTTCCACCAGAAAGAACAGCACAATGCGCATCCTGCGCGACAGGCGGATCTGCGGGCTGCTGTCACATGCATCGTAAATCGTCATTTTCGTCACTCCCGAGCGAGGCTTTCGCTGCCTCGCGATCATGGAGAACGGCGGTTTTGGCGCGAGCAGAATGATCGGCAATGATTGGCCACCGTCCGGCGCGGCCCGCCGCCGGCTGCGGCGGGTTTGTGCGGTTTGGTGATGGATTGTCCGGTCTGCTAGACTGCGCGGAATCAAGGGGAACCGGGCAGGAATCTGGATGCCGACGCCTGACAAGCAGCTATCCGCCGAGCAGAGCCAGCAGGTCGCGGAGACTATCCGCGAGGAAATCGCGCGCCGTCGCATCTCGCGGCAGGCGCTGGCCGAGCAGGCCAAGCTCAGCCTGTCGACGCTGGAAAAGGTGCTTGGCGGCCGCCGCCCGTTCACGCTGGCGACCACCGTGCGGCTGGAGCAGGCGCTGGGCGTGTCCTTGCGCAAGCTGCCGGAGACGATCACGGTGGCCGCACCCGCCAATGGCGGGATCGCGCCCGACAGCCTCGGATCCTATTCGCGCCGCGCAGTGGCGCGGATCGAGGGCACCTACATCACGGTGCGTCCGTCGTTCGGCGAGCAGGGTGCGCTCTATGCCTACCGCACCGAGATCGCCTGGGACGAAGCGGCATCGTCGCTCGGCTTCCGCGAGGGCGAACGGCAGGATTCCGATTACACCCAGTATGGCGAGGTGGCGGTGCCCAATGAATCCGGCTTCGTCTACCTCGTGACCAACCGGCACGGCCAGCATCGCGTGATCACGGTGTCGCGCCCGCGCAATTCCGGCGAGATGTACGGCATCATCACGACGCTGCTCGCGGGCCGCGGCTCGCTGCTGACGCCGGTCGCCGCGCCGATCGCGTTCCTGCCGGTGAAGAACGTACCCAAGCCAAGCCTCGGCCGGGTGTCGGCGGATGATGCTAACTACGCCGCCTATCGCGAGCATCTGCGTCGGACGATCGATGAGCCGTTCGCGATTTTCTTGCCGGGTAGTTGAAGCTGGTCATTCCGGGGCGCGCGTGCGCGCGAACCCGGAATCTCGATCCACGAGCTCCAGATTCCGGGTTCGCTCGCGATCGCGAGCGCCCCGGAATGACAGGCTCGACTAGCTGCCGGTCTCGGCGCTGATGATGTCGCCGAACAGCTCCCACTGCCCGTTCTTGAACTGCATCATCTTGAGTTGCTCGACCGGCGCGAAGTCGGTCGCGCTGGTGTTGATCCTGATGCCGGGAATCAGCGTGTCGGGCGCAAAATCCTTCAGGCTGGCGGCCTGCTTCATCACGTTCTCACGTGTCAGGTTGTCGCCGGCCTGCTTCAGTACCTGCACCATGGTTTGCGCCGCGGCGTAGCCATAGACCAGATTGGCGTCGGCGAGGTTGGCGCCCGGCATGTACTTCTCGGCGAAGGCCATGAACTTCTTCATGCCCTCATCATTCTTCCATTGCGGATCGGACGCGTCCTTCAGATAGCCGGCCGACAGCACGCCTTCCGAAGCCTCGAGCCCGGCGGGCTTCATGACCGCGCCGATCGAGATCGAGACGTCGGTCATCACCTGCATCGGCTTCCAGTTGAGCTCGGCGATCTTCTTGATCGCCTGCGCCGCGAATTTCGGCGTCGAGATGTTGACGAACACGTCGGCGCCGGTGTCCTTCAGCTTGACGATGTGGGAGTCGATCGAGGGCTCGGTGGTCTCGTAGCTCTCTTCGGCGACGATCTTGACGCTCGACTTGTCGAGGATCTCCTTCAAGCCGACCAGGTAGTCCTTGCCGAAATCGTCATTGGCGTAGAAGATCGCGACCTTGGCATCCGGCTTGGCTTTCAGGATGTACTTGCCGAAGATCCGCGCCTCGACGCGATAGCTCGGCTGAAAACCCATGGTCCATGGGAAATCCTTCGGATCGTTCCACTTGCTGGCGCCGGTGGCGAGGAACAGCTGCGGCACCTTCTTGGCGTTGTGATACTTCTGCACCGCGGTCTGGGTCGGCGTGCCCAGCGCGTTGAACACCAGGAAGACCTCGTCGCTCTCGATCAGCTTGCGGATCTGCTCCACGGTCTTCGGCGGCGAGTAGCCGTCGTCATAGGAAATCCAGTTGATCTTGCGGCCGTTGATGCCGCCCTGGTCGTTGATCATCTTGAAATAGGCTTCTTCGGTCTTGCCGATGACGCCGTAGGCGGAGGCGGGACCGCTATAGGCCTCGACGTTGCCGATCTTGATCTCGGTGTCGGAGGCGCCGGTATCATACTTCTTTTGTGCAAAGGCGGCCTGGGTGGAGAACAGGCAGAGCGCCGTGGCGGCTGCCAGCAGCGACAGTGTTGTTGTTTTCATAAAGGCAATTTCCTCGATTGATCTTGGTTGGGGACTTACGCAACGAACCCGCAGCCGGTCCCGGCAGACGGCAGCGGGGCAATCCTTGTCGCGGCGAATCCCGGAACGCGCGGCGCGCGTCTGGCTCACGCCGCGGTATCGGTTGGCTTCGGCTGGCTGAATTGCTGCCGGAGCGTCGGCTTATGAATTTTGCCTGTCGCGTTCCGCGGCAGGACCTCGATGAATTCGATCAGGCGCGGGCATTTGAACCGCGCCAGATTGGCCTGGCAATGCGCGTGGACCTCGGCCGGGGTCAGCGAATCGCCGGATTTCACGGCAATGATCGCCATGCCGACTTCGCCCCATTGCTCGTCGGGGATGCCGATCACGGCGGCTTCGGCGACGGCGGCCAATTGATGCAGCACGCTCTCGACCTCGGCCGGATAGACGTTCTCGCCGCCCGAGATGTACATGTCCTTCCAGCGGTCGACGATGTAGTAGAAGCCTTCCTCGTCGATCCGCGTGGCGTCGCCGGTGTGCAGCCAGCCGTCGGTGAAGGAGGAGGCATTGGCGTCCGGCCTGTTCCAGTAGCCCGGCGTGATGTTCGGCCCCTTGACCCAGAGTTCGCCGAGCTCGCCGACCGCCGCATCGCTGCCGTCGGGCCGCACGATGCGGACCTCGGTATGCAGCACCGGCTTGCCGGACGAGCCGGCCTTGCGCGCGGCATCCTCGCGGTCGAGCACCATCACCGCCGGCGACGTCTCGGTCATGCCATAGCCCTGCTGCAGCGCGACGCCGCGCGCCTCCCAGGTCTTGAGCAGCGGCACCGGCATCGGCGCGCCGCCGACGCCGCCAATGACGAGCCGGCTGAAATCCGCTGATGCGAAGGCCGGGTGCTGCGCCATGAACTGGTAGATCGCGGGCACGCCGAAGAACACGTTGATGCCCTGCAAGGGATCGCCGATCAGCTTCAGCGCCTCGCCGGGATCGAAGGCGCGCATGATCAGCACGGTGCCGCCGGCATGCAGCACCGGGTTGGTGTAGCAATTCAGCCCGCCGGTGTGGAACAGCGGCAGCACCGTGAGCAGCACCGAGGCCGGCGAGATGTAGGCGGGGCCGCCGAGATTGACGCAATTCCAGAACGTCATCCCATGCGTGATGATCGCGCCCTTGGGCTGGCCCGTCGTCCCCGAGGTGTACATGATGGTCGAGATGTCATCGAGCATGGCCTCCTCGAACCGCTCGAGCGGCGTGGCTGCCGCGATGCCAGCCTCATAGGCGCCGCCTGGGCCGAGCCTCACGGTCGCAGCGACATTGCAGAGCTTTGCCACCGCAAGCGCGGTCTCGGCGAGATCGTCGTCGTGGATCATCACCTTCGGCGCGGCGTCGCCGGTGATGTAGCGCAGCTCGGGAACGGTGAGGCGGGTGTTGAGCGGCAGGAAGATCGCGCCGATCCGGAAGCAGGCGAACTGCACCTCCAGCGTATCCGTCGTGTTCAGTGCCAGCACCGCGACGCGGTCGCCGCGGGCAACCTTGAGCCCATCGCGCAGCCAGGCGGCGAGCCGCGACACGCGGGCGTCGAGCTCCGCGTAGCTGAAGCGGCGATCGCTGGCGAGATCGACAAGCGCCATCTTGTCCGGCGTGCGCCGGCGATGATGCGCGATCCAGTCGTAATAACGAACCGGCAAATTTCCCTCCTCCGGAACGGCAGTCTTGCGCCGCCTGTTCCTGGCTCAATTGATGCCATGAATTGGCAGTGGAGGGGGCGTATAAGGATACTGTCTTGCGTTTAGTGGCTGGCAAATCGCCGGGCCGGGCGTCGGCACCGATGGCAGCCACTCGACGCAAGTGAACCGGGAGAAATCCGGACATCGTCGGAGGGAAGAATCAACGGAGCACGCGGATGGCAAACCCGTTCTACACCGGCGAGCATGAGGCCTTTCGCGAGGTGATGCGGCGCTTTGTTGCCAGGGAAATCGAGCCTTATGCCCATCAATGGGACGAGGACGGCGAGTTTCCGCGCGAGCTCTATGCCAAGGCATCCGCGATCGGGCTGCTCGGCCTTGGCTTCCCGGAAGAGTATGGCGGAATCGCCGCCGACCAGTTCATGAAGATCGTGGCCTCGCAGGAGCTGGCGCGTGCCGGCGCCGGCGGCGTCTCATCGAGCCTGATGAGCCATACCATCGGCTCGCCGCCGATCGCGCGCGCCGCGCGGCCCGAGGTCAAGGCGCGGGTGCTGCCGGACGTGCTCGCCGGCAAGAAGATCTCCGCGCTCGCGATCACCGAGCCGAGCGGCGGCTCCGATGTCGCGAACCTGCGCACCAGGGCGCGGCGCGACGCCGACCACTACGTCGTCTCCGGCGAGAAGACCTTCATCACCTCGGGCATGCGCGCCGACTATCTGACGGTCGCGGTGCGCACCGGCGGCGAGGGCCCGGGCGGCGTCAGCCTGCTGTTGATCGAAGGCAATACGGCCGGCCTGTCCCGCACCAAGCTGAAGAAGATGGGCTGGTGGGCCTCGGATACCGCGACACTTCACTTCGACGAATGCCGCGTGCCGGCCGAGAACCTGATCGGCGAGGAGGGGCAGGGCTTCAAGATCATCATGCAGAACTTCAACAGCGAGCGCATGGGCATGGCGGCGAGCTGCACTGCCTATGCGCGCGTCTGCCTCGACGAGGCGATCGCCTATGCCAAGGAGCGCAAGACGTTCGGCAAGCCGATCGCCCAGCACCAGGTGATCAGGCACAAGATCGTCGACATGGCGCAGAAGGTCGCGGCCTCGCAGGCGATGCTGGAGATGCTGGCCTGGCGGCTCGGCCAGGGCGAAAGCCCGGTCGCCGAGATCTGCATGATGAAGAATCAGGCGACCCAGACCATGGCGCACTGCGCCTCCGAAGCGGTGCAGATCTTCGGCGGCGCCGGCTTCATGCGCGGCGTCAAGGTCGAGCGCATCTACCGCGAGGTCAAGGTCAACGCGATCGGCGGCGGCACCGAGGAGATCATGAAGGATCTCGCGAGCCGGCAGATGGGATTGTGAGAACAGCGGCAAGTTGAGCTGCGAGAGAGGAAACACCCTCCCCCTGAAAGGGGAGGGCAGGGTGGGGGTCACGCCGCAAGTCCAACTGCCGGTGTGACCCCCACCCGGCCCGCTCGGCGTTGCCGAGCGTTCCGACCTCCCCTTTCAGGGGGAGGTGAAGAAAGACGACGAGAAAACACGAGATAAACATGCTCTTCACCGCCGACCACGACGAGCCGCGCCGCGCACTACAGAAGTTCATTGCGGCCGAGATCAACCCTCATGTCGACGAATGGGAGAAGGCCGACATCTTCCCGGCGCATGAGCTGTTCAAGAAGCTCGGCAATCTCGGCTTCCTCGGCCTCAACAAGCCGGTCGAGTTCGGCGGCCAGGGACTGGATTATTCCTACGCGCTGATGATGGCCGAGGAGTTAGGGGCCATCACCTGCGGCGGCGTGCCGATGGCGATCGGGGTGCAGACCGACATGGCGACGCCGGCGCTGGCGCGGTTCGGCTCCGACGAGGTGCGGCGCGAATTTCTGGCGCCGGCGATTGCCGGCGATCAGGTCGCCTGCATCGGCGTCTCCGAGCCCGGCGCCGGCTCCGACGTCGCCTCGATCAAGACCAGTGCGCGCTCCGACGGCGACGACTACGTCATCAATGGCGGCAAGATGTGGATCACCAACGGCACCCAGGCCGACTGGATCTGCCTGCTCGCCAACACCAGCGACGGCCCGGTCCATCGCAACAAGTCGCTGATCTGCGTGCCCATGAAGACCAAGGGCGTGCAGGTCGCGCGCAAGCTCGACAAGCTCGGCATGCGCTCCTCCGATACCGCGCAGATTTTCTTCGACAATGTCCGGGTCCCGAAGCGCAACCGGATCGGCGAGGAAGGCCAGGGCTTCACCTACCAGATGATCCAGTTCCAGGAGGAGCGGCTGTGGGGGGCGGCCGCCTGCCTGAAGGCGCATGAATTCATCATCAACGAGACCATCGACTACACTCGCAACCGCAAGGCGTTCGGCGGCTCGATCCTCGACAACCAGGTGGTGCACTTCAAGCTCGCGGAAATGCAGACCGAGGTCGAGCTGCTGCGCTCGCTGATCTATCGTGCCGGCGAGGCGCTGGTGGCCGGCGAGGACGTGACCCGGCTCGCGACCATGGCCAAGCTGAAGGCCGGCCGGCTCGGCCGCGAGCTCACCGACGCCTGCCTGCAATATTGGGGCGGCATGGGCTTCACCAACGAGACGCCGGTCAGCCGCGCCTATCGCGACAGCCGCCTGACATCGATCGGCGGCGGCGCCGACGAGGTCATGCTCATGGTATTGTGCAAGATGATGGGCACGCTGCCTGGCCTGAAGCAAAAGGGAAACGCCTGATGATCACGCTCTATCATTGCGATGCCGCGCGCTCGTTCCGTCCGCTGTGGATGCTGGAGGAGCTTGGGCTTGCCTATGAGCTGAAGATGCTGCCGTTCCCGCCGCGGGTGTTCGCCAAGGAATATCTCGGCATCAATCCGCTCGGCACCATCCCGTTCATGATCGATGGCGAGACCAGGATGACGGAGTCCTCCGGCATCTGCCACTATCTCGGCACCAAATACGGCCCGACGCCGCTGATTGTCGGCGTCGACGAGCCGGCCTATGGCGCGTTCCTGAACTGGATGTATTTTTCCGACGCAACGCTGACCTTTCCGCAGACGCTGGTGCTCCGCTACAGCCAGCTCGAGCCGGAGGAGCGGCGCAACCCGCAGGTCTCGGGCGACTATGCAAAATGGTTCCTGGGCCGGCTGCGTGCGGTCGAGGCCGCCGCCTCGAAGTCGGAATTCCTCTGCGCGGAACGCTTCACCGCGGCCGACATCGCCAACGGTTATGCGCTCCGTCTCGCCGGCAATATCGGCCTCGCCAAGGATTTCGGGCCGAATGTCGCGGCCTATTGGGCGCGGCTGCAGCAGCGCGACGGTTACCAGCGCGCGGTCGCGGCGGAGCAAAAAGCCGGTCAGGAACAGAACGTTGCGCCGCGGGCGCGGCCGTAACCTACGCTGTCGTTCCGGGATGGTCCGAAGGGCCAGACCCGGAACCTCGAGATTCCGGGTTCGATGCGTCGCATCGCCCCGGAATGACGACTCTTCACATCGGTGACAGGCCTCGAATTTGCGTTATGGTAGCTCCGCCGCAGCGGCCCAAAGAGCCGCGCGAGGAGGAACCGCCATGGACGCGATCGTGGACGCGAAGTGCCAGAGCTCCAGCCAGCAATCCGGTCACCGGATGCTGATTACGCCGGAACGGGTGTTCTATGCCGGGCTGCTCGGCCGCCCGCGCGAGCGCTGTCCCGGCGCATTCCACGTCTATGTCGCGATCCGCGACGGGCTGCATCTGTCGACCAGCGAAGGCCGCGAGTCGCATGGCGAACTCGCGGTGACGATGCCGAACCTGCGCCACACCATCACCAGCGAATATCGTTCGGCGATCTGCGTTGCGATCGAGCCGGAAAGCGTGCCCGACGGCACGCTCGAAGCCGTCGCCCGCCGCCTGCAAGGACCGGACTCTCATCTGTTCGCCAATCGCATCCGCAACGCCTATGCGACGCTCGCCGAGATGCAACATCGCGACGCGATCGCGAATGCCGAGTTCGACACCATGTGCTTCGGCGACGCGCTGCCGCAGCGCGTGCTCGATCCGCGGGTCGTGCGCGCGATCGGCCGCATCGGGCAGTTTTCCGGCGAGCCGGTGACCGCGGCAGGCTGTGCCGCGGAAGCCGGGCTATCGCCCTCGCGCTTCCTGCATCTGTTCAAGGAGGAGACCGGAATCTCGTTCCGCTCCTTCCGCGCCTGGAAGCGCGCGCGGCATCTGCTGCACTTCGCCAACCAGGACATCAACCTCGCGCATCTTGCGCAGGATATCGGCTATCCCGACAGCACGCATTTCAGCCACTCGATTCGCCGCTTCTATGGCTTGAAGCCGCGCGCGATCTTCTCCGGCTCGCGGGACCTTGCGATCTATCGCACCGGGCAAGCCGCGAGCGAACGTGCGTTGACGTAACCTCCGCTGTCGTCCCGGCCAGTGCGCAATTGCGCACGGGAGCCGGGACCCATACCGCGTGATCTATCCGTGATGCGGGATGGCAGAGATCTCGTGAAGCAATTGACGGCCGTGGTTATGGGTCCCGGCTTTCGCCGGGACGACGCGTGGAATTTGGGATTCTTCTTCGGTTACAAATTCGCGCCCTGGATCACCTCGCCGAACCGCAGCCAGCCGGGACCTTCGATCCGTTGCAGCTGAAGCTGCTGCAGCGGGTGATGATTGGTCGGGCTGGTGTTGACGCGGATGCCGGGCAACAGCGTCGGAACCTCGATGTCCTTCAGGTTGTTGGCCTGCGCCATGATGTTGTCGCGCGTGAAATTGCCCTTGCATTGCTCGAGCACGATCTTCAGCACCTGCGCCACCGTGTAGGCGTAGAGGTTGTAGCCCTCCTTCGGATTGCCGTCGGGGAAGTACTTCTCCATGAAGGCGAGGAAATTCTTCACGCCGGGATCGTTGGCCCAGGCCGGGTCGGCGACGTCCTTGACATAGGCCGACGAGATCGTGCCCTGCGACTTGTCCAGGCCGACAGGCGCGATGGTCGATGAGATCGAGGCGGCGCCGCTGGCGATGAAGTGCATCGGCTTCCAGCCGAGCTCATAGATCTTGCGGATCGACTGTGCACAGAACTTTGCCGTGGTGCCGGAGATCAGCACATCTGGGCTTGCGCCGCGCAGCGCAACGATCTGGGAATCGATCGTGGGATCGGTAACCTCGTGCGAGGCCACCACGGCCGCGGTCGCGAACCGCTCGCCGAGCACGTCCTTGGCCCCGGCGACGAAATCCTTGCCGAGGTCGTCGTTCTGGTAGAGCACCGCGAATTTCGCGTTCTTGTTCTGGCTCAGTGCATATTTGACGAACACCTGGGCCTCGGTCCGCGCGCTCGGCGCAAAGCCCATGGTCCAGGGATAGGTCTTGTAGTCGCCCCATTTGTCGCCATTCACCGACAGGAACAGATGCGGCACCTTGGCGGCGTTGATGTATTTGACGACCGACGAGTTCGGCGCGGTGCCGAGCATGTTGAACAGGAAGGCGACATTGTCGCTTTCGATCAGGCGGCGCACTTGCTCGACTGTCTTCGCCGGATTGAACGCGTCGTCGTAGTAGATGTACTTGATCTGCCGGCCGGCGATGCCGCCCTGCTCGTTCAGCATCTTGAAATAGGCTTCCTGGCAGCGCGCCTGCACGCCGAGCGCGGACACCGGGCCGCTCAGGGAGGTGGTGCTGCCGATCCTGATCTCGGTCGCGGTGACGCCTGGTGTGTCGTCGGCCAGCGAAGGCTTAAGACCCGCGACCGCGGCAAGTCCCGCGCCGGTGAGCCATGTGCGCCGGTTGATCGAGACCATGACGTTCTCCCCGTGATGCCGGCTTGTTGCGCCGCTTCTGCTTGGCAGTAAGGTTAGGCGTGACGCGGGCGTCGCGTCTTGTGTTAACCGGCTGGCGACGGATTGTGCCGTGAGCACATCCACTTAGCCAGTCAACGCAAGATGGCGCGAAGGCAAAGTTCTCATCATGGCGAAATCGGCAGCGCATGTGCGCTGCAAAGCGGACAAGAGACTCATGAGCGACAAGGCCGTCATCACCTGCGCGCTGAACGGCGTGCTTACCGACCCGAAGCAGCACAACGTTCCGGTGACGCCGGAACAGATGGCGCGCGAGGCCAAGGCCGCGTTCAGCGCCGGCGCCAGCATCATGCACATCCATCTGCGGCAGCAGGAGCCGAACAAGGGCCACCTGCCGTCATGGGATGTCAGCGTCAGCAAGGAGATCCAGCAGGCAATCCGCGAGGCCTGCCCGGGCGTGATCATCAACCACACCACCGGCACCTCGGGCCCAAACTACCAGGGCGCGCTCGATTGCGTGCGCGAGACCAGGCCCGAGATCGCCGCCTGCAATGCCGGCTCGCTGAATTATCTCAAGGTGAAGGCCGACAACACCTGGGCCTGGCCGCCGATGATGTTCGATAACGCCGTCGAGAAGGTGCAGGACTATCTCGACGTGATGAAGGTGGCCGGCACCATTCCCGAATTCGAGTGCTTCGATGTCGGCATCGTGCGTTGCGTCGGGATGTATCGGCAGACCGGGATGTATTCCGGGCCGCTCGAATACAATTTCGTCATGGGCGTCGCCTCGGGCATGCCGGCCGATCCGGAGCTGTTGCCGATCCTGTTGAAGCTGAAGGCGCCGGAGGCGCATTGGCAAGTCACCGCGATCGGCCGTGCCGAGATCTGGCCGCTGCATCAGCGCGCCGCCGACCTCGGCGGCCATCTGCGCAGCGGGCTGGAGGATACATTCTATCTCGGCGACGGCACCAAGGTGACGTCGAACGGGCAGCTCGTCGAAGGGCTCGCCGCCTGCGCACGCCGCGCCGGTCGCGAGATCGCGAGCCCGGCGGAAGCGCGGCAGATTTTCGGGGTGAGGCACTAGGGCCACGACAGCCGTCATTGCGAGCGCAGCGAAGCAATCCATCTTGCCGTTTGGAAAGTATGGATTGCTTCGTCGCTTCAGCGCAAAATTGCTTTGCAATTGTGTCGCGAGCTCCTCGCAATGACGGTTGATAGGAGAACCAAGCATGGACAATCTCGCAGCAACCGGCGGCGTCACCGGGCCGGGCCGCATCGGGCGGATCGCGATCGGCGATCTCTTGAAGCGCGCCGCGCGGCGATTTCCGGATCGTATCGCACTGACCGACGGCGGCAGGCAGGTCACCTTCACCGAGCTCGAGCGCGACGCCAATCGCTTCGCCAATCATCTGGTGCAGCGCGGGCTGAAGCCGGGCGAGAAGATCTCGACCATTTGCAACAACTCCGTCGAATTCGTCAAAGCGCTGTTCGGTATTCACCGCGCCGGGCTGGTCTGGGTGCCCATCAACACCATGCTCGGACCGGCTGATATGGACTACATCCTCGGCCATGCCGGGGTGCGTTTCGCCGTCATCGACGACGCCCTTCATGCCCAGGCCGACCGCCGCGCCGCGCTGGAAGCGCGCGGCATGGAGATGATCGCGATCGACCTGACCGGCAATGCCGGCAAGACCGGATTGCAGGAGTTCAACGGTCTGCTGGAGGGACAGTCCGATATTGAGCCTGACATCGAGATCAACGACCGCGACCTCGCGATGATCATCTATACGTCAGGCACCACCTCGCGGCCGAAGGGCGCGATGCATTGCCACCTCGCCGTGGTCATGGCCGTGATGAGCAACTGCATCGAGATGCAGCTCTCGCGCGATGACGGGATCACCGGGCAGTTTCCGCTGTTCCACTGCGCCGGCCACGTGCTGCTGCTCAGCTATCTCTCGGTCGGCGGTCGCATGGCGCTGATGCGCGGCTTCGATCCGGTTGCCTGCATGGAGGCGATCGTCCGCGATAAGCTCACCGTGTTTGTCGGCCTGTCCTTGATGTATCAGGCGATCCTCGATCATCCGCGCCGCCGCGACTACGACCTGTCGGGTCTGCGCTGCTGCATCTACACCATGGCGCCGATGGGCAAGCCGCTGCTCGAGCGCGCCATCGCCGATCTCTGTCCGAACTTCGTGCTGTCCAGCGGCCAGACCGAGATGTATCCGGCGACGACGATGTCCCGCCCGGAGGTGCAGCTCGACCGCTTCGGCAACTATTGGGGCGAATCGCTGATCGTCAACGAGACCGCGATCATGGACGACAATGGCAACCTGCTGCCGCGTGGCGAGATCGGCGAGCTGGTGCATCGCGGGCCCAATGTGATGATGGGCTACTACAAGGACCCCAAATCGACCGAGGAGGCGCGCAAGTTCGGCTGGCACCACACCGGCGATCTTGCCCTGATCGACGGCAATGGCGAGGTGCTGTTCCTCGATCGCAAGAAGGATATGATCAAGTCGGGCGGCGAGAACGTTGCCTCCGTCAAGATCGAGGAGACGTTGCTGGCGCACCCCGCCGTGCAGAACGCCGCCGTGGTCGGCCTGCCGCATCCGCAATGGGGCGAAGCGGTCTCCGCCTTCGTCAAGCTGAAACCCGGCGCGGTGGCCGACGAGGCCGGCATCGAGGCGCATTGCAGAAAGCACCTCGGCGGCTTCCAGGTGCCGAAGCTGGTGCGTATCCTCGATGAGATGCCGATGACCGCGACCGGCAAGCTGCGCAAGGTCGAGCTGCGGCAGCAGTATGGCGAGTATTTCACGGAGAAGCGCGCGTGATGTCTGCTTTTTCCCTGTCATTCCGGGGCGCGCGTAGCGCGAACCCGGAATCTCGCGCAACGACTTCTGGATTCCGGGTTCGATGCTCCGCATCGCCCCGGAATGACGGATAGGGTTAGTCATGGCCATCATCGAGAACACGATTTCCACCGGCAGCGCCGCCTTCCAGGGCAATCGCGACGGCATGCTGGCGCTGATCGCCCAGATGCGGGCCCTGGAGGAGCGGACGCGCGCCGCCTCCGCCGCGGCAAAGGACCGCTTCCACAAGCGCGGCCAGCTGTTGCCGCGCGAGCGCGTCGCGCTGGTGCTCGATCCCGGCTCGTCGTTCCTCGAACTGTCGACGCTCGCCGGCTACATGTTCGACGTGGCGGATGCGGACAAGAGCGTGCCCGGCGGCGGACTGGTCGCCGGCATCGGCTTCGTCTCCGGCATCCGCTGCATGGTCAGCGCCAATGATGCCGGCATCGACGCGGGCGCATTGCAGCCTTACGGCCTCGACAAGACGCTGCGGGTGCAGGAGCTCGCGCTGGAGAACAAGCTGCCCTATGTGCAGCTGGTCGAGAGCGCCGGCGCCAACCTGCTGCGCTACCGCGTCGAGGACTTCGTCCGTGGCGGCAACATCTTCCGCAATCTTGCGCGGCTGTCGGCGGCGGGGCTTCCTGTCGTCACCGTCACCCACGGCTCCTCAACCGCGGGCGGCGCCTACCAGACCGGTCTCTCCGACTATATCGTGATGGTGCGCGGCCGCACCCGCGCCTTCCTTGCCGGGCCGCCTCTGCTCAAGGCCGCCACCGGCGAGATTGCGACTGAGGAAGAGCTCGGCGGCGCCGAGATGCACACCTCGATCTCGGGCCTTGGCGATTATCTCGCCGAGGACGACCGCGACGCACTGCGCATCGCGCGCGACATCATGACCAAGTTGCCTTGGGACCGGCCGACACCGGCGCCGGCCGCGTTCAAGCCGCCGCGCTATGACGCCGAGGAACTGCTCGGCATCATGCCGATGGACCACAAGCGTCCCGTCGACATGCGCCAGGCGATCGCGCGCTTCATCGACGATTCCGACTTCACCGAGTTCGGCGCCAATTACGGCCCGGCGACGGTATGCGGCCACGCGCGCATCGAGGGGCAGGCGATCGGCATCATCACCAACAACGGCCCGCTCGATGTGCCCGGCGCGAACAAGGCGACGCATTTCATTCAGGCCTGCTGCCAGTCGCGCACGCCGATCCTCTACATGAACAACACCACCGGCTACATGGTGGGCCGCGCCTATGAAGAGGCCGGCATGATCAAGCACGGCTCCAAGATGATCCAGGCGGTGACCTCGGCGACGGTGCCGCAGATCACGCTGTATTGCGGCGCCTCGTTCGGCGCCGGCAACTACGGCATGTGCGGCCGCGGCTTTCACCCGCGCTTCTGCTTCTCCTGGCCCAACGCCAAGACCGCCGTGATGGGCGGCGAGCAGGCCGCCGAAACCATGGCGATCGTGACTGAGGCTGCCGCCGCGCGGCGCGGCAAGCCGATCGAGAAGGAGAAGCTGGACGCGATGAAGGCGCAGATCACCGGCGTGTTCGACAGCCAGATGGACGTGTTCTCGACCAGCGCCCGCGTGCTCGACGACGGCGTGATCGATCCGCGCGATACGCGGACGGTGCTGTCAGAGGTGCTTTCGATCTGTCGCGAGGCCAAGGCCCGCAGCCCGCAGCGCATGCAGTTCTCGGTGGCGCGGCCATGAGCGGGGCAATCGTGAAGCGGACGTCGTTCTTCAAGATCCTGATCGCCAATCGCGGCGAGATCGCGCTGCGCATCATGCGATCGGCACGGCGGCTCGGCCATGGCGTCGTCGCCGTCTATTCGGACGCCGACCGCGACGCGCTGCATGTGCGTGAGGCCGATCAGGCGGTGCGGATCGGCGAGGCGCTGCCGGCACAATCCTATCTGAAGATCGACGCGATCATCGCCGCCGCCAAGGCGAGCGGTGCCGGCGCGGTGCATCCCGGCTATGGCTTCCTCGCCGAGAACGAGGATTTTGCGCAGGCTTGCCGCGATGCGGGTCTGGTGTTCATCGGTCCGTCGCCGGAAGCGATCCTTGCGATGGGCAACAAGGCCGGCGCCAAGGAGATCATGCGCGAGGCCGGTGTGCCTTGCGTGCCCGGCTATCAGGGCGCCGACCAGAGCGATGCCGTGATGCTGGCGGAAGCCAGGGCCATTGGTTTTCCGGTCATGATCAAGGCTGTCGCCGGCGGCGGCGGCCGCGGCATGCGGCTGGTCGAGGACGCGGCGGCATTTCCGGATGCGCTGCGCAGCGCGCGGTCGGAGGCGCAGGGTGCGTTCGGCGATCCCACCGTCATTTTGGAGCGCGCGATCGTCAATCCCCGCCACATCGAGATCCAGGTGTTCGGCGACCGCCATGGCAACGCCATCCATCTCGGCGAGCGCGATTGCTCGGTGCAGCGGCGGCACCAGAAGCTGGTCGAGGAGGCGCCGTCGCCGGCGGTGACGCCGGAGCTGCGCGTGCGGATGGGTGCGGTCGCGGTGCAGGCGGTCAAGGCGATCGGCTACGAGGGTGCGGGCACGCTGGAATTCCTGCTCGATCGCGCCGGCAATTTCTACTTTATGGAGATGAACACGCGGCTGCAGGTCGAGCATCCCGTCACCGAGGCGATCACCGGGCTCGATCTGGTCGAATTGCAGCTGCGCGTCGCCAGCGGCGCGCCGCTCGGCTTGACCCAGGAGGACGTCACGCTCTCTGGCCATGCCATCGAGGTCCGACTCTGCTCGGAGGATGCCGCGCACGATTTCATGCCGCAATCCGGCCGGATGGCGCGGTGGCAGATGCCCGACGGCATCCGCGTCGAGCACGCGCTGCAGTCCGGCTCGGAGATTCCGCCGTTCTACGATTCGATGATCGCCAAGGTCATCAGCCATGGCACGACCCGCGATGAGGCGCGCGGCAAGCTGATCTGCGCCCTGGAGGACGTCACGGCCTTCGGCGTCACCACCAACCAGGGCTTCCTGATCGACTGCCTGCGTCATCCGGTCTTTGCCAGGGGCGAGGCGACCACCGCCTTCATCGGCGACAACCGCGATGCGCTGCTGGCGCCGCGGCCGGATCGCGGCAGCGACCTCGCGCTTGCGGCGCTGCTGCTCTACGTCACCAATCCGCACGCCCCGCCATGGCAGCGTGGCCGATCGCTGGCCGCGACGTTCCCGCTCGGCTTGCGGATTGATCTCGGTCACGGCGTGCAGGAGATCGAGATCGTCCGCGAGCGCGACGGCAGTTACATCGCGGCTCGTAATGGCGACCGGTTCTGCTTCGCGATCGACGAGCTTAGTCAAGATAGCATCCGCTTCCACCACGCTGGGGTGATGGAGCATGCCCAATTCCTGCGCGATGGCGACCGGCTCCATATCCTGCATCGCGGCGTCACGTTGTCGGTCCGCGATCTCACGCTGGCGCCGCCGGAGAGTGCGTCAGCTGCCGGAGGCGACGGCAAGGTCCGCGCCGCCATGAACGGCCGGGTCGTCGCGGTGCTGGTGAAGCCGGGCGACAAGGTCGCGGCCGGCCAGCCGGTGATGACCCTGGAAGCGATGAAGATGGAGCACGTCCACACCGCCGGCGTCGCGGGCACGGTGTCGTCGATCGATGTCGCCGAGGGCGAGCAGGTGATCACGGGAAAGATCGTGGTGGAGATCGAGGCCGCCGCATAACCGCTGTCGTCCCGGCGCAGGCCGGGACCCATAACCACCGAAGCTGATCGTTGGAGCGCGCTGGGCCACAGCGCGGCGCAACAGCGAACATTTGTGGTTATGGGTCTCTGCTTTCGCAGGGACGACGGGAAGGTTATTCCTCGCGCCCCGTCCCGTCATTCAGCCAGCACGCGACCTGATGCACCGGGCCGGCCGCCTGCAGCGCCGGGCGTTCGATCTTGCAGCGATCCATTGCGTAACGGCAGCGGGTGTGGAAGGCGCAGCCTGAAGGTGGATTGATCGGGCTCGGGACATCGCCGTCGATCAGGGGGGCGGTGCGTTTCGCCTTCGGGTCGGCGATCGGCACCGAGGCGAGCAGTGCCTGGGTGTAGGGATGGCGCGGATTGGCGAACAGCTCGTGCTTGTCGGCGATCTCGACGATGCGGCCAAGATACATCACGGCGACACGGTGGCTGATATGGGCGACCACCGCGAGATCGTGCGCGATGAACAGGTAGGAGAAGTTCTGCTTGCGCTGCAGGTCGATCAGCAGATTGATCACCTGCGCCTGGATCGAGACGTCGAGCGCGGAGACCGGCTCGTCGCAGACGATCAGCCGCGGCCCGAGCGACAGCGCACGCGCGATGCAGATGCGCTGGCGCTGGCCGCCGGAGAACTGGTGCGGGAAATTCTTCATCTGGTCGGGCCGGAGGCCGACCTGCTGGAACAGTTCCGCGACGCGCTCCTGCTTCTTCGCGCCGGTCGCGAGGCCATGCACAATGAGGGGCTCGCCGACGATGTCACCGGCCGTCATGCGCGGATTGAGCGAGGCGAACGGATCCTGGAACACGATCTGCATCGAGCGCCGGTACGGTCGCAGCGCGGTCTTGCTGAGCGACGCGATGTCCTCGCCATCCAGCTTGATGGCGCCGCTGGTCGGCTCGACCAGCCGCAGCACGGTGCGCGCCACCGTCGACTTGCCGCAGCCGGATTCCCCGACCAGCCCGAGCGTCTCGCCGGCGCCAAGCGCGAAGCTGACGCCGTCGACCGCATGCACGGTGCCGACCTGCCGGCGCAGCACACCGCCGCGCACCGCGTAGTGCTTGACGAGGTCGGTCACCTCGAGGAGCGGGCGCTGCTCGGTCATGACGCCTCCGCTATCTCGCCGGCGCGCCAGCACGCCGCCCAGTGATTGCTCTTGGTCTCGTCGAGCGGCGGATATTCCTGACGGCAGCGGTCGACTGCGAGCTTGCAGCGCGGTGCGAAGGCGCAGCCGGGCGGCAGCTTGGTCAGCGACGGCACCATGCCGGGGATTTCGACCAGCCGGACGTCCTCTCTCGCGTCGGGCGAGGGCACCGCCGGGATCGAGGCCATCAGCCCGCGGGTGTAGGGATGCAGCGGCGTCTCGAACAAGGATTCAACCGTCGCCTCCTCGACCTTCTTGCCGGCATACATCACGATCACGCGCTGCGCGGTCTGCGCGACGACGCCGAGGTCGTGGGTGATCAGGATCAGCCCGGTGCCGAGCCGCTGCTGCAGATCGACGATCAGCGCCAGGATCTGCGCCTGGATGGTGACGTCGAGCGCCGTGGTCGGCTCGTCCGCGATCAGGAGCGCCGGCCGGCACGCCAGCGCCATCGCAATCATGGCGCGCTGGCGCATGCCGCCGGACAGCTGATGCGGATATTCCTGCGCGCGGCGCTCCGGCTCCGGAATGCGCACCAGCCGCAGCATGTCGACGGCCTGCTTCCAGGCCTCCTTGCTGCTCACCTTCTGGTGCAGCCGCACCGCCTCGATGATCTGGTCGCCGATCCGCATCACCGGATTGAGCGAGGTCATCGGCTCCTGGAAGATCATCGAGATGCGGTTGCCCCTGATGTCACGCATCGCGGCATCGTCGAGCTTCAACAAATCGGTGCCCTCGAGCGTCACCGAGCCGCCGACGATGCGGCCGGGCGGATCGGGCACCAGCCGCATGATCGATAGCGCGCTGACGCTCTTGCCGCAGCCGGATTCGCCGACGATCGCCAGCGTTTCGCCGCGGCGGACCGAGAACGAGACATCGTCGACCGCGCGGAACAGGCCGGAGTTGGTGAAGAACACCGTTTGCAGGTTTTTCACCTCGAGAACCGTATCGAGCGTCTTGGTCTCGCGCATCAGCCGCGCTGCCTCGGATCGAGAATGTCGCGTAGCGCGTCGCCGAACAGATTGGTGCCGAACACCGCGAGGCTGATCGCAATGCCGGGGAAGATCACCAGCCACGGCGCGGTGCGGACATATTCGGCGGCGGATTCCGACAGCATGCGACCCCAGGACGGATAAGGCTCGGGGATGCCGAGGCCAAGGAACGACAGCGACGCTTCGGTCAGGATGGTCGAGCCGAGCTGCGCGGTGGCGAGCACGATCAGCGGCGCGATGGTGTTGGGCAGCACGTGGCGCAGCGCAATCCGCATCTCGCTCATGCCGATCGATTTGGCCGCCTCCACGAACGGCTGCTCGCGCAGCGCCAGCGTGTTGGCGCGGATCACGCGCGCGACCGTCGGGATCAGGGGAATTGCGATCGCCAGGATCACGTTCGGCAGGGAGGGACCGAGCGCCGCGGTCATGACGAGTGCAAGCACCAAGAGTGGCAGCGATTGCAGGATGTCGGTCACCCGCTGGAACACGAGATCGACCCAGCCGGAGAGATAGCCGGAGGCGAGGCCCACGATCACGCCGAGCGTGGCGCCGAGCGTCGTCGAGCCGATGCCGACCGCAAGCGAGATCCGCGCACCATGGATGATGCGGCTCCAGACGTCGCGGCCGAAGGAGTCGGTGCCGAACCAGTGCAGTGCGGACGGCGCAGCCAGCCGGTGGGCGGAATCGACGCTGAGCGGATCGTAGCGGCTGATGACGTTCGCGAAGATCGCGGTCAGCACGAACAGCAGCATGATGACGAGGCCGACCGTGCCGAGCACGTGGCGCTGCGCGAGGAACGCAAACCGTCCCCAGCCACCGGTGGCGTTGGCCCCGGCACGTCGCAATTCGCTGTCGAAGTTGATTGTTGCCAAGCGCTCAGTCTCCAAACCGGATACGCGGGTCGATTGCCGCATAGAGCATGTCGACGATGAAGTTCACCACCACCACGACGACGGCGATGAACATCACGAGGTTCTGCACGATCGGGTAGTCACGCCAGCGCAGCGCCTCGACCAGGAAGCGGGCGATGCCGGGGATGTTGAACACGGTCTCGGTGACGATAAGCCCGCCGATCAGGAACGCGGCCTCGATGCCGATCACGGTGATGACCGGCAGCACCGCGTTCTTCAGTGCGTGGTGATAGTTCACGGAGGCCTCGGAGGCGCCCTTCGCACGCGCGGTGCGGATATAGTCCTGGCGCAGGATCTCCAGCATCGAGGAACGGGTGATGCGCATGGTGAGTGCCGCGCTGCGGAAGCCGACCGCCATCGCCGGCACGGCATAGATGGTCAGCGCCTCGAGCCAGGTTTTCGGGTTCGGATTGAAGATCGGCATGGTGCCGAACAGCGAGACCGAGGCCATCAAGATCAGGAGGCCGAGCCAGAAAGACGGCAGCGACAGGCCGCTGAGGCTGACGACGCGCAGCGCATAATCGAGCCTTGAGCCCTGGTGGACGGCGCTGATGACACCGAGCGGAATGCCGATCGAGGCGGAGAACAATAGCGCCAGTCCGGCAAGCCGCGCCGTGATCGGAATCCGCGGCAGGATTTCCTCCAGCGCCGGCTTTTCCGAGACGTAGGAATAGCCGAGGTCGCCGTGCAGCAGGCCGCCGATCCAGTGCAGATACTGGATTACGATCGGCTGGCTGAGGCCAAGCTCGCGCTCGAGATTGGCCTTGTCGGCGGGGTCGACGAAGCCCGCGGCGTCGAACAGGATGTCGACGATGTTGCCGGGAACGACGCGCAGCAGCACGAAGATGATGACCGAGATCCCGAACAGGGTCACCAGCATCAGGAACAGCCGCCGCACGATATAGGCAAACACCCTGGCTTTTCTCCCTGATCCCGTCCGTATCCAGACCTACTTGTCCAGCCAGACGTCTTCGTAACGATAGCCGTTATAGGAGCTGTTGGACATGATCGTGACATTCTTCACGTAAGGCTGCCAGCAGGTGCCGGTGCGGGCATGGAAGATGATCGGCCGCGCGACGTCTTCCTGCAGCTTCTTGTCGATCTCCCAGACCAGCTTCTTGCGCTTGTCGACGTTGGTCTCTTCCGACTGCTGGTCGAACAGCTTCTCGATCTCCTTGTTGCAATAGTTGGTGTAGTTCCGCTCCGAGCCGCAGGCATAGTTCTCGTAAAAGGACTGGTCGGGCTCGTCGACGGCATTGCCTGTGAGGTTGAGGCCGAGCGAATAGTCCTTGCGGGCGATCTTCGGGAACCATTGCGCGGTGTCGACGACGTCGAGCTCGGCGTCGATGTAGATGCTCTTGATCTGGTCGATCAGGATGATCGCGGGATCGCGATAGACGGCGATGTTGCGGGTCGAGACCTTGATCTGCAGGTGCTTGTCCGGGCCATAACCCGCCTTCTGCATCAGCTTGCGGGCTTCCTCGCGGTTCTTCTCGATGTCGGGACCGTAGCCGGGGATCTGCTCCAGCATGTCCTTCGGCATCGCCCACAGCCCGTCCGGTGCCGGCTCCATGGTACCGCCGATGTCGCCCTGGCCCTCGAACATGATCTGGATGAATGCCTTGCGGTCGAGCGCCAACGCCAGGGCGCGGCGGATGTCGAGATTGTCGAAGGGCGGCGCGGTCGAATTGATGATGATGTTGGTGGAGACGTTGTTCGGTTCCACCACGCAGGCCGCATTGGGCGCCTGCGACTTGACGTCCTTGAGCAGCGGGATCGAGACCTCGGTCGGGAACGTCATGTCGAACTTGCCGGAGACGAAGCCGAGGATCGCGGTCGAGCGGTTCGGGATGATGGTGAACTCGATACCGTCAAGATAAGGCAGGCCTTTCTTGAAGTAATCCGGGTTCTTGGTGAGCTTGATCGATTCGTTGGCCTTGAACTCGACGAACTTGAACGGGCCGGTGCCGACCGGCTTGGTGCGCATCTCGGCCGGCGACACATGGCAGGGATAGACCGGCGAATAGCCCGAGGCGAGCAGCGACAGCAGCGCCGGCTGCGGCCGCTTCAGCTTGAACGACGCCTCATAGTCGCCGTTGGTCGTGACCTCCTCGACCTGCTCGTACCAGGACTTGCGCGGATTCTGCCGGAACTTCTGCTGCGACTTGCCCATCAGCATGTCGAAGGTGCATTTGACGTCGGCGGCGGTGAACGGCTTGCCGTCGTGCCATTTCACGTCCTTGCGCAGCTTGAAGGTCAGCGTCTTGTTGTCGCCGCTCCAGGCCCAGCTTTCCGCAAGCTCGGGCCGGATCGTGCTGGCGCTGTTCTGGGCGATGTGCTGGTCGAAGATGACGAGGTTGTTGAAGATCGGCATGAACGGAACGTTCAGCGAATAGGTTGCGCCCTCGTGGATCGAGGCGCTGCCGGGGCTGTCGCGGTGATAGATCCTGAAGATGCCGCCCGGTTTCGGCTCGGCTGCGCGTGAAACGTCGCTGATGATCAGCACAGACAACACCGCGACGGCCAGCGCTTGCACGCTCCGCATGGTCCCCTCCCACATTTCGGTCTCAATGGCCGATTGGCATCGACGATACCACGGTGAGGCTGTCGGGCAACCAGCGAGGATCGCGTGGGGATTGGCAATTCGGATGACGCCAGGACATTAAAATTTCCACGGATCGGGAATAATGGCTGTGATGGCAGGGAACCTGGGTTGTTTTGCTATGCAGCGGTGAAACTCCGTTTGATTCGGTTGCCGACGCCGATGCGGGCGGGTGAAGCGGGCTGCAATCAGCGACAGTATGTCGCCGACGTGTCGCACAATTTCTTCTTCCGTCATCCTGAGGTACGAGCGGAGCGAGCCTCGAAGGATGACGGTGAAGCGGCATCACCATTCACCTCACTCCGCCGCCTGCGGCGAGGGCAGGTGCATGTTGGCGACGCCATCGGCCGCGGTCGCCGAGATCGTGGTGCGAATCATCAGGCGGCCCTCATGCGCCGGCCAGGGGCGGCCGCGATGCATGGTGGCGCGGTTGTCCCACATCACGACGTCGCCCTGCTTCCATTGATGCAGATAGCTGACGCCGGGCGCGGTCGCGGCTTCGGTCAATTGCTCGATCAGCGCCTTGCCGGCCTCGGCATCCATGCCCTCGACGCCATAGGCGTGGGAGGCGAGATACAGCGCGCCACGGCCGTTGACGGGATTGCGCCAGACCATGCGCCAGCACACCGGCGGCAGCGCGTCGACCTCTTCAGTCGTTGCGAGGCCGGTCGCCACCTTGCTGCGCGAATGCGCGTAGGAGTGCCAGGCGAACGAGTTCTCCAGCCGTTTTGCCGTGTCCTTGTCGAGCCGCTCGAAGGCAAGCCGCATCGAGACGAATTCGGTCTCGCCGCCATGTTCGGGAATGATGCGGGCGGACAGGATCGAGGTCAGCGCCGGCACGCGCTTGAAGGAGGAATCGGTGTGCCAGAGCTGGTTGGCCCTGGCGCGCAGCTGCTGCCGGTGATCGGATGGAACCACCTTGCCGTCAGGCCCGAAGGTCGAGAGGATCACGAAATGCGAGCCGGTGCCCATCGAGCCCACCTTGGTCACCTCGGGCGGGCCGAAGCGGCGCGAGAAGGCGAGCTGGATGTCGTCGCTGACGTCCTGGCCGCGGAACACCAGCACCGAATGTTCCTCGAACGCCGCGCGCACCGCCGCATAGGCGGCATCGCTGGCGGCAACGTCCGACAGCGTGACGCCGCGCAGCTCGGCACCGAAGCCAGGTTTCAGCGGGATCACTTCCATCGCAAGTCCTCCCTTTTCTTTGTCGTTGCCGCAAGCCTAGGACAGTGGCGCGACAGCGGCAAATTCGTCATGCGCGGAGCTGATCCGCATATCCGTCACACGATCCGCGAGGTCTTGTTGCCCCAATAGCGGTCACGCAGCAGGCGCTTGTAGAGCTTGCCGGTCGGCAGCCGCGGCAGCTCGGCCTCGAAATCCACCGAGCGCGGCACCTTCTGGCGCGACAGCGAGTCGGCGCAGAACGCGATCAGTTCCTCGGCGAGCTCCGGCCCCGGCGCGATGCCGTCGACCGGCTGCACCACCGCCTTCACTTCCTCGCCGAGGTCGACATTGGGTACGCCGAACACCGCGGCGTCGGCGACCTTGGGGTGAGTGATCAAGAGATTCTCGCATTCCTGCGGATAGATGTTCACGCCGCCGGAGATGATCATGAAGGTGGCGCGATCGGTGAGATAGAGGAAGTTGTCGTCGTCGACGTAGCCGACGTCGCCGACCGTGCTCATGCTGCCGTCGGCCGAGCGCGCCTCGCTGGTCTTGGCGGGGTCGTTGAAATATTCGAATGGCGTCGCGGTCTTGAACCACACGGTGCCCGGCGTTCCCTTGGGGCAGGGCTGCATGTTCTCGTCGAGGATGTGCAAATCGCCGAGCAGGACCCTGCCGACGGTGCCGCGATGCGCGAGCCACTCCTCGCTGTTGCAGGCGGTGAAGCCGAGGCCCTCGGTCGCGCCGTAATATTCGTGGATGATGGGACCCCACCATTTGATCATGTCGTCCTTGACCAGCGCCGGGCAGGGCGCGGCGGCATGGATCGCGATCTCGAGGGTCGACAGATCGTAGCGGGCACGAACCTCCTCGGGCAGCTTCAGCAGACGCGAGAACATGGTCGGCACCAGCTGGCTGTGGGTGATGCCCCATTCTTCGACCAGCTGCAGATAGCGCTCCGGGTCGAAGCTCTCCATGATGACGACCGTGCCGCCCATCCGGATGGTGAGATTGACCGCGGCCTGCGGCGCCGAGTGGTAGAGCGGCGCCGGCGAGAGGTAGACCATGCCCTCGCGGTAGTGCCAGAGCTTGGTCAGGAAATCGAACAGCGGCAGGTTCTGCGACGGTGGTTGCTCCGGCAGCGGCCGCACGATGCCCTTGGGCCGGCCGGTCGTGCCGGAGGAATACAGCATCGCGGTGCCGGCAAATTCGTCCGCGATCGGCGTTGCCGGCAGGCCTGCAGTCGCCTCTCGCAGCCCGACAATGCGATCGCTCTCGCTTTCGCCGTCGACCACGATGCAGAGCTCGACCTGCGGACACTCCTTCAGCGCCTCGCGCGCGATGTCGAGCTTCAGCTTCGAGGTGATCAGGACTCGCGACTGGCTGTTGGTCAGGATGTAGGCGAGCTCGCCCGCGGTGAGGTAGGAGTTGACGCAGGTGAAGTAGAGCCCGGCGCGCTCGCCGGCGCTGCAGGCCTCAAGGTAGCGATTGTTGTTCTCCATGAAGATCGAATAATGGTCGAGCCGCCGCAGCCCCTGCTTGCGGAACAGATGCGCGAGCCGGTTGGAGCGCGCCTCGAGTTCACGATAGGTGACGGTCTCGCCGGTCCCGGCCATGATGAAGGCGGGTTGCAGCGGGCGCAGGTAGGCATGCTTGCCGGTGTACATCGAACTCCAGATCCCCCTTGATCGTGCTTGTTCTCGTTTGACGCGTTTTTTCACGCGAACCGGTACCGCTTCGCTCGAAAAACGCTCTATGCAGCCATCTCCAGAATCTCGCGAACCTGGGATGGATTGTCGATCTTGCGCGGATTGCGCGGCACCCAGGGCGTTCGCATCGCTTGCTTTGCGATGCGGTCGAAATGCTCGGGGCCGACGTGGACCTCCTGCAGGCTGCGCGGCATGCCGAGGTCGCGGATGAAGCGGTCGAGCACGTCGCCGGCGTCCGCGCCCGCATGTCCCATTGCGGCCGCGACCAGCGCCTGCCCGTCGGCATTGTCGCGCTTGTTCCAGCGCATCACCGCGGGCAGCATCACGCACGAGGTATAGCCGTGCGGCACGTCGAACTCGGCGCCGAGCACGTAGCCGATGCCGTGGCTCGCGCCCATCGGTACGCCCGAGGCGAGCGGCCGGTGGAGAGCCAGGTGCCGATCTGGCAATCCATTCGCGCCGAAATATCCTTCGGGTCGGCTTTCACCCGCGGCAGGCCGGCTGCCAGCATCTCCAGCCCCTTCAGCGCCTGCGCGTCGCCGTAGGGATGCGCCTCGCGCGAGCAGATGCCTTCGACGCAATGGTCGACGGCGCGGATGCCGGTCGACAGGAACAGCCATTCCGGCGTGTGCACCGACAGTTCCGGATCGAGGATGGTGGCGCGCGGCATCACCAGCGGATGGCGCAGCATCTCCTTTTGCCGCTTGGCCTCGTTGGTGACGCCGGCGATGGAGGAGAACTCGCCGCCGGCGATGGTGGTCGGCACGCTGATCTGGCGCACGGTCGGTGGATTCATCGCGGGCGAGACGCCGCCATGGGTGCGGATCGTTTCGATGCCGTCAGCCGTCGTGACGTTGTTGGCGAGGCAAAGCTGCACCGCCTTGGCGCCGTCGGTGATCGAGCCGCCGCCGATCGTGACGATCAAATCCGCTTTCGCGCCGCGCGCCTGCTCTGCCGCCGCGATGACCGCGGCGCGCGGCGTATGCGCCGGCATCTTGTCGAAGGTGCCGACGCAGCGCCGCCCAAGCGCCGCGCGAACCTTTTCGATCTCGTCGGTCTCGCGGTTCAGCGTGCCCGACACCATCAGAAAGGCGCGCTCGGCGCCAATCCGGTCCAACTGCTCGACGATGGCCTCACGCGCGGGCCGCCCGAACACGACCTCGTCCATGGCGCCGAATACGACACGGCCTTGATGCAAGCGCCTGTCCTCCCTCAACACGGTCCGCCTTGCCGGCGGTCCTTTGCGGCGAGGTTAGCGGAGGAAATCGGGGCCGTCATCAGGGGTCTGGGTCGGTTGCGGGTATGGTCGTGCTGCCTATTCCGCCGTCGTCCCTGCGAAAGCAGGGACCCATATGCCGCGGCGTTCGTTGTTGAAGGAACTCGTCATTTCAGCCTCGCTCACTAATGACCACTCGTGGTTATGGGTCCCTGCTTTCGCAGGGACGACAGCGAATTTGTGGCGCGGCTTGTGAGCCATGCGTCAGCATCCTCGCGGCGCGATGCGTCCGAGTCTTGCGTTTACTTGCCTCCTATCGAAGCAGAGGGCGCAAGCAAAGCCGGTTGGCGATCTCGCGCTGCGCTGCCCGTCAGGTCCTTTTTGTCGCGCGAGGCGGCACGCGGCGTGCTACAGCTTCGGGACCAACAGGGGCAGCGCATGACGTCCACCGTCGATCTGGCGAAACTGCATATTGATGACTTCAGGCCGCATCAGGATGCGGAGTTCGAGATGCAGGCGGAGAGGGATCGCGTCGTGCCGCTGAATCTCACCAAGATCGAGCCCGCGGGCAACAGCGGCCGGCCGGGCGGCGCGTTCTCGCTGCTGTTCACGGCGCCGAAGGGCGCGTGGCTGCCGCAGGCGATCTATCCGGTGCGGCATCCGGCATTGGGCGTGATCGAGATGTTCCTGGTGCCGATCGGTCCGGTCGCGCACGGCAATGGTTATCAGGCGATCTTCACCTGACGCTCTGCCGCCCGCCAGCGCATCAGGTCGTAGACGCCCTTGTCTTCCTCGGTGATGAAGCCGAGCCGCCGGTAGAGCCGCATCGCTGGGTTGAGCTTCTCGACGTGGATCGAGACGTCCTTGCCGGCGGCCTCCGCCTCGTCGATCGCGTCGCGCAGCAACGCTTCGCCGTAGCCCCTGCCACGATGCTCCGGCAGGAAGGCGATGTCGATGATGCGGTGCTGGCTCGGCCAGCGTTCGAGATAGAACCGGCCGACGTCTTCGCCCTGGCGCGCGATCACCAGCCAATCGGCGTTCGGATAGTGCTGCTGGTAGTGCGCGTGCTGGGCGCGGAATTGCTGCTCGAGAAAGGCGGCCTTGTCGGCCTCGCTCCACGGCACCGGCGCAAGTTCTTCGGCGCGCGTCGAGGCATAGAGGCGGCTGAGGAACGGCAGGTCCGCCTCCGACAGGCGGCGAAAGCCGCAACCGGCTTCGGCCGCGCGCGCCCAGCCGAAGGCGGGCGTGATGGTGCCTGGCGTGTCGAGAGCCAAAACGAGCTCAGCCTCGCGCCGGGAAGACGCCCTGCAGTGCGATGCAGAAGTTCAGCGTGAGGTAAGGCTGCATGTTGTTGTGCGGAAGGTTTCCGCCCGTCATGCCGATCATGGTGGCGTTCATCTGCGTCAGTGTCGGCGCCGGGCTCCCGGGCACGTAGGCGAACGCGTTGGCCGATTTGCCGAGGATGCGGGTCGGGCTCGGGACTTGAACGTCGGCCGTGTCCTGCGTACCGACGTTCACGGGGTGGTTGTGCTGCGGTATTTGGTTTTGCAGCAGCGTCACATTGGGAGAGCCGGTGGTCTCCCCGAGGTCATACAGCGACAGCCCCGGGCCCTGTCCGGGCGCGAGCGGCGCGTTGCCCTGCATGTTGGGAAGCGCGAAATTCGTCGTGCCGTTGCCGCCATAGGTGACGCCGAGCAGCGAGAACAGCGCCGTGTTCTGCGAGATCGGCAGGATCTGGCCGCTGCAGAAGGCCCAGCCCTTGGGAGCGAAGTTGAACGGAAAGATGCGGATTTCGGCGACGAAGGGGTCGGCCATGGTGTCGCGCTCCTAGCCCTGGCTCGGAAAAATGCCGTACAGCGAAATGATGAAGGTGACGCAAAGGAGCGGCTGCAAATTGCTGTGCGGCAGGTTTCCGCCGGTATTCGTCAGCATTCCGCTTGCCATGGGCCCGTCGGGCGGCTGGCCGTCGATGTACATCGCGATGGTGCCGGTCGTCTGATCGAGAATATTTCCCTGCGGGTTCGACGCGGTGCCGGTCTGCTTCGCGGCGATGAAGGCGTGCGAATGCTGCGGGATCGTCTGCGTCGTGAGTGTTACGTTTTCGACGCCGCCAGTCTGCCCCATGACATAGGTCGTGCCGCTGCTGGCGGTGCCCGTGTGGATTGGCACACGGCCGCGCAGATCGGGGACCGCGAAGGTGGATTGGCCATCGCCGCCATAGGTGGTGCCGATCAGATTGAACAGCGCGTCGTACTGGGAGATCGCCAACAGGCTACCGTCACAGAAATTCCATCCGACCGGGGCAAAGCTGCCGCCGAACATACGGATCTCGCCCACAAAAGATTCTGACATCGGCGCTTCTCGTCAATTCTGCGAGGGGAAAATGCCCTGGAGGGCAATGCTGAAATTGATCGTCAGGAACGGTTGCATGTTCTGATGGGCCTGGCTGCCGCCGGCATTGCCCACGGTCAATGGATTGAGCGGGGTGATGTCGGTCGTCGACGTGCTGTAGCCGTTGTTGAAGGCACCGAGATAGGCCCCCGAATCGAGCGGCTGGCTACCGTTGCTGTTGGTGGCGTTGGCCAAATGATTGTGCTGCGCCATCTCATTGATCGTGAGCGTGTGGCTCTCCTCGCCGCCGCGTTGGCCGAGCGTATAGCCGGGGCCCATACTGATCGGCACCCGGCCTCGAAGGTCGGGCAGGCCAAAAGTGACGCGCCCGTCCCCGCCATAGGTCGTACCTAGCAACGAGAACAGTGCCTGATTCTGAGCGATGGGAAGCAGCTGGCCGTTGCAAAATGCCCAGCCCTTGGGCGCAAAGCCGAACGACATCATGCGGACTTCGGAAAGAAACGGATCGGCCATCGGTCCTCCGCGAATACGTCGTACGATTTGTGAAAAATTCGAAGCAATGATGCTGCGTGTGCAACGTCTGCACGATAGCGTGTTTTACGGCTAGTGCAACCTCAACGATTGTCGGGTTTCCGCGATTTTTTCAATTCCGCGGCCGCGCGAGCCATTCGCAGTTCGCGACGAGACGGTATTGCCTCTGACGGGACCGTTGTCACGAATCGGACATGTCCAAACATCATGAGGCGATTGAAGTTTGCCGGGTCGACGGAAGCGTGGATCCCATCCATCTGGGGCAACGCCTGCCGCAACGGTTCGGCAGGCGTTGTGTAGTCGATACGATGCCCGGTCAGACGATCAGGTCATGGTGCAACTGGGCGTGGTTGTCGGTCGGCGTGCCGCCCATGGCGGCGAACGTCGCCTCATGGCCGACCCACCATGGGGTGCCGGCATTGGCGTGCCCGCTGAACAGATCGGACCAAGTCTGGGTGTTCGCGGCCGGGTCCGCGTGGCTCGTGCTGGCCTGCGACGGCGTCTGGGTGAACGACGAGAAGTCGAAGCCGTCGCGGTTCAGAGTCGAGGATGTGTTGCTCTGCATCGGCATCGCCTTCGCCGATCCCACGTTGGCCTGCGTGACATCCGCGGCGGTTGGGAGCCGCCGCTCGCCGTCGGCCAGACTGATATACATCAGGTCATTGACGTCGGATGACGACGTCAGGTCGGGGAGGCCGAGCACGTGTCCCAGTTCATGGACCACGGCGGTCAATAGATCGAGATGACCGGCTGCGGCCGTCGACGAATCGGTCTGCAGGTCGGAGCCGGAAGCATTGAGCGTGTGGGTGAACTCAAAATTGTCAAACGGTGTCGAATCGACAAACCAGCCATGGCCCGCGGCGTCGGCATCGATCGTGATGTGGCCGGCGCTTTCCAGGCCGACGACCTGGCCGGCGAGATCAGCGACGCTGAAGGTGACGGCATGCAGCGCCGCCAGTTGATCCGCGTCCACGCCAGCCTTCGCCCATTGGGTAATGGCCGCCGAGACGACCGAGTCGAGCTGGCTTTGCGTCAGGTGGGTTTCACCCGGGGTCGCGACGGCGGCCTGCACGCCGCCATCCGCGGCGAGCAGCGGCGATGAGCCGAACCCGTTTGTGCTGCCCGCCGTGACGCTGATCGTCGGCGCCGTGGTGACCGTGTTGTGCGCCAGGACGTAGGCTGAAATCGCGGCGGTATCGGTCGAGCCGCCGCCGTAGGACGTGCCGTCGCCCGCGTGCAGGCCGACGGTGGTATCGAAGCGATCGCGCAGCCGAATATCGGTGCCGCCATTCGCGCCCGAACCAAGGAACTGATTTTCCTGGGCTCCGGTGCCGCCCAGCGTCAGCGAGACGCTCTGCGCGTCACGTGTGGGCGCGCCGACCGTGCCAGCGTTCAGCTCGAAGCCATGATTGCCGAACGCGCCCGGATTGGACGCCGTGTTGCCCATGACGATCGCGGTCAGCAGTGCGTTGCCACCGTCCACGGCGTCGCCGGTCTGCAGATAGATACCGTCGTCGTTGTACTGGTACAGATGGTTGTTGGTGATTGTCACGCTGGAATTGGCGCCGCCCATGGTGACGAAGCCGATGTCGCTGCCCTGGGCGGAGCCGCTGTTGGCGACGCCCGCGACGCCGATCGTGTTGGAATCGATCGTTCCGTTAAACGAGCTTGCTCCCGATCCAGTGCTGATGCCGAGCGCGGTGCCGAGGGCATCGCGCATCGTGTTGTTGGCGATGTTGAAGGTCAGGTTGGCGTGGTCGCCGGTCCCGCCGGAGCTGATGGTGATGCCGCCGCCGCCCGAGACGATGTTCTGGTTGTTGTTCGAGAAGCTGTTGCCATTCAGCACGAGGTCCGAGCTGACGCCGCCGTGCAGGTCGAGCTGGAACAGGTCGCCGCGTGCCGACGTAAATGTCGAATTCTGAACGGTCGCGTTGAATGTTCCGTCGGTGGCCTGGAACACCAGCGCATCGCCCGAGCTGTTTCCGGCTGCCGAATTGGTCGCAAAGGTCGAACCGGTGATGGTGATGCGGTTGAGTGTCTGACCACTGTTATTGAAGACGTGGAACGCATCGAGCGCCGCGCCCGTGAAGGTGGAGTTCGTCACCGTCGCCGATCCGGACAGGCCGGTGAAGTAGACGTCGCCTTCGCCGATACCGCCGACATTGTCGCCGTTGGTGCCGGTCACCGTGGTGTTGCCGAGCGTAAAGCCAGTGACGTTGGTGCCGACGATGCCGTAGTTCTGGAAGTCGTGCATCGCCAGGTAGGAGAGCTGAACGTCCTTGGTGTTGTTCAGATAGACGCCGGTGCCCTGCGTGGTGCTGCCGTCGGCGCCGGTCTTGTTGGCGATGGTGCCGCCGCTGCCGGCCGTCGAGCCGTCGCCGGTGATGTGCAGGCCGCCATTGCCGGCGGCCGTGCCGGTATTCGACAGGATGATGCCGTTGTTTGCCCCGCCGCTCGAGGTGATGCTCTTGAGGATGAGGTTGGACGAGCCGATCTGGGTATTCTCGACATCGAGCGCGGTGCCGGTGCCTGACGTGATGGAGTTGTTGGTGCCGGTCAGCGTGATGGTGCCGCCATGCGTGAAGCTCATGCCGGTGCCACTGGCAGTCTTGACCGTGATGTCGGACATCGTGACGGTGCCGACATTGAAGCCGTCGTCGCTGATGCCCATGCCGGTCGAGGCCGAGGTGTCGATGCTGACGCCGTTGATGCTGTGGCCGGACGTGCCGAGCAGGTCGATGCCGTTGTCGGCGCCGGTCACCTTGATGACCGGATCGGTCCCGGTCGCGGTGTTCGCGGTCACCACGGCGCCGGTCACCGGATTGGTGAACGTCAGGGAGTGACTGCCGCCGACCAGGTTGACGCCATTGGCGAGGTTGATGCCGTTGGCCTCGGTATAGGTGCCGGACCTCAGCACGACATAGTCGCCCGAGCCCGCCGGATTCGCCGCGTTGTAGGCGGCGATCGAGGTGTATGGATCGGCCGCGGTGCCGAGATTGGCGCTGTTGGCCAGCGCCGTGGGCGAGTTGTCGATGTAGAACACCTGTGGGACGACGCCGACGTGGAAGGTCTGGGCGCCCGACGTGAGCGGCCCGCCGGTGCCGGTATTGCCGTTGTCGTTGATGTTCAGCGTGACGGTGTCCGAGCCGGTGAAGCCGTCGTCGCTGTTGTAGGTCAGCGTCGCGAGCGCGGTGTTGACCTGCGCGACGGTACCGGTCAGCGTCACCGTGTGGCTGCTGTTGTTGGTGAAGCTGGCGAGCCCGGCGGTATTGAAGGTCAGGTTGGCATGGCTTGAGGCAATCGTCGCCGTGACGTTGCCGCTCGCGGCATCGATGTCGGCGACCGAAAGCCCTGAAATCGCGAGATTGGTGTGCGAAAACGCCGTGCCGATCGAATTGTCCGCCGGCACCGACGCGGTGGGTCCATCGTCCACCGCGGTGACGCTTCCCGTCGTCGATCCTGTCCCGGTGTTATTGCCGCCATTGGCGGTGCCGCCGTCGTCGTGCACGGTCAGGCTGTAGGACCGCGCGGTAGTGTCGGGGTTTTCGCTGGTGTTGTTGAACTGGATCAGGTCCAGCGCCGCATTGTAGTGCGCAACCGTGTCGGTGCCGGTGAAGCTGATCGTTTCGGTGCCCGCGGTGCTGGTGATCTCGAAGTGGATGCCGCCGATATCGCCGCTGTTGCCGGCGTGGCCCGCGATCGACAGCGCATCCGACGGCTTCAGATTGTTCAGCACGAAGGTCGCATCGGTCAGGTTGTTGCCTTCGGCGTCCGTGATCGTCAGGTTCGGCGTGATCGTGACCGGCGTCGAGTTCGCTGCCGGCGTGCCGTTCGGCGGCTCGGAGAAGCCGGTGATGGCACCGAAGCTCACGACCGGCGCATCGTTGACCGGGGTGACATGGATGGTCGAGGTCGAGGTGTTGCTATTCGCCGAGCCGTCATTGACCGTGAAGCTGACGATGCGATCCGCGCCGGACGGATTGTCGCTCGAGTTGAAATAGGTGATGGAATCGAGCGCGGTTTTGTAGTTGGCGACGCTGGAGTTGCCGGTCAGCGTCAGCACGCCGGTCGCGGAATTGTACGAGCCGGTGATGCCGTTCTGGTTGACGAAGCCGAGCACGTCCTGGCCGGCGGCGAAGCCGCCGGTGATCTGCACCGTCGCGCCGGTCAGGTTGGCGCTGTCGACGTCGGTCACGTTGACCGACGCATCGATCACGGTCGCGGCCTGGTTTTCGGTGTAGTTCAGCGTGCCGCCGGCGGTCGTGACCGGCGGATCGTTGACCGGCGTGACGTTGATGGTGCCGGTGACCGGCGTTGAGTTCGCCGTGCCGTCGTTGGCGATGATCGTGACGGTGCGTGCCAGGCCCGACGGATTGTCGCTGGTGTTCTGATAAGTCACCGAGGCGAGCGCCGCCTGATAATCGGCGACACTGGCGGTGCCTGTCAGCGTCAGCATGCCGGTTCCCGCATTGAACGAGCCGGTGATGCCGTTCTGGGACGTGAAGGCGAGCACGTCCTGACCGTTCGCGTAGTTACCGGTGATCTGCACGGTCGCGCCGGTCAGCGTAGTGTTGTCGACGTCGGACACGGTGATCGCCGGGTCGAACGCGGTCGCGGCCTGGTTCTCGGTGTAATTGAGGGTATGACCGGCGGTGACGACGGGCGGGTCGTTGACCGGGGTGACGTTGATGGTGTCGGTGACCGGCGAGCTGTCGAGCGTGCCGTCATTGGTCGTGATGGTGACGGTGCGCGCCAGGGCGGACGGATTGTCGCTGGTGTTGATGTAAGTCACCGACGCCAGCGCGGCCTGGTAGTTCGCGACGCTGGAGGAGCCGGTCAGCGTCAGCGTTCCGGTTGCGGCATTGAACGAGCCGGTGATGCCGTTCTGGTTGGTAAAGCCGAGGACATCCTGGCCGCTGGCATAGTTGCCGGTGATCTGCACCGTCGCGGACACCAGATTGGCGTCGTCGCCGTCGGTGACGGTGATCGCCGAATCGATCACGGTCGCGGCCTGGTTCTCGATGTAGTTCAGCGTGTGGCCGGCGGTGACGACCGGCGCCTGGTCGACCACGACGGCGATGGTGAAGGTCTGCTGGCTGTGCAGCGTGCCGTCGCTCGCATCGACCGTGACGTCATAGGACGGGTCGGCAATGTTGATCTTGCTGGGATCGGCGACCGTGATCTTGCCGGTGGTCGCATCGATGGTGAAGCCGCCGCCGGAGGTGTCGCCGACCAGCGAATAGGTCACGGCGGGGCCGTTGACGTCGGTCGAGGATGCCGTGACGCTGGTTCCCGCGCCGACCGGTGCGTTGACCGCAACGCGGTTGACGCCGGCGTCGGCATCGACCGGCGTCGACGGCGCGACGTCGGTGACGGCGATGGTGAAGGTCTGCGAGCTCGTGAGCAAACCGTCGCTGGCCTGCGCGGTGACGGTATAGGCGTGCCCGGCCGGGCTTTCGTAATCGATCTTGGAGCTGTCCGCGACGGTGATGACACCCGTCGTCGCGTTGATGGTGAAGCCGCCGCCGGAGGTGTCGCCGATCAGCGACCAGGTCACGGCCGGGCCGTTGACGTCGGTTGCCGACGCGGTGATGCCGACGGTCGAGCCGTTGGCCGCGCCTTCGGCGATCGAGTTGGTGCCGGCGTCGGCATCGGCCGGGGTCGACGGTGCGGCGTCGTTGACGGCGATGGTGAAGCTCTGCGAGCTCGCCAGCGTGCCGTCGCTGGCCTGCGCGGTCACCGTGTAGGAATGGGTCGGGCCGCTGCTCTCATAATCGATCTTGGTGGGGTCGGCGACGGTGATGACGCCGGTCGTCGGGTCGATGGTGAAGCCGCCGCCGGAGGTGTCGCCGATCAGCGACCAGGTCACGGCCGGGCCGTTGATGTCGGTCGCATGCGCGGTGATGCCGACCGCAGTGCCGGCGGCCGCGGCTTCGACAACGCTGTTGGCGGTGGCATCGCTGTCGACCGGGGTCGATGGCGCAAGGTCGGTGACGGCGATCGCGAAGTCCTGCGTGCTGGTCTGGGTGCCGTCGCTGGCCGCGACGGTGATAGTGTAGCTGTGGCTTGGGCCGCTGCTCTCGTAGTCGATCTGGCTGGGATCGGCGACCGTGACGACGCCGGTCGTCGCGTTGATGGTGAAGCCGCGCGCATCGCCGACCAGCGAATAGGTCACGGCCGGGCCGTTGATGTCGGTCGCTGCCGCGACGATGCCCACGGTGGTGCCGGCAGCGGCGCCTTCAACCACGCTATTGGCGCCGGCGTCGCTGTCGACCGGGGTCGACGGCGCGACATCAGTGACAGCGATCGTAAAGGTTTGCGAGCTCGCCGTCGTGCCGTCGCTGGCCTGCGCGGTGACCGTGTAGGAATGGGTCGGACCGCTGCTCTCGTAATCGAGCTTGGTGCTATCCAGGACGGTGATGACGCCGGTTGTCGCGTCGATGGTGAAGCCGCCGCCGGAGGTGTCGCCGATCAGCGCGTAGGTCACCGGCGGGCCGTTGACGTCGATCGACGACGCCGTGACACCGACGGTCGAGCCGTTGGCCGCGCCTTCCGCGATCGCATTGGCGCTGGCGTCGCTGTCGACCGGGGTCGACGGCGGGGCTTCGGTGACGGCGATGGTGAAGGTCTGCGAGGTCGCAAGGGTGCCGTCGCTGGCCTGCGCGGTGACGGTATAGGCGTGGCCGGGCGCGCTTTCGTAATCGAGCTTGCTCGGGTCGGCGACGGTGATGACGCCTGTTGTCGCGTTGATGGTGAAGCCGCCGCCGGAAGTGTCGCCGGTCAGCGAATAGGTCACCGCCGGGCCGTTGATGTCGGTCGAGGATGCGGTGACGCCGACCGTGGTGCCGACGGCCGCGCCTTCGACGACGGTATTGGCGGCAGCATTGCTGTCGACCGGGGCCGACGGCGCAACGTCGGTGACGTTGACGGTAAAGGTCTGCGTGCTGGTCTGCGTGCCGTCGCTGGCCTGCGCGGTGATTGTGTAGGCGTGGCCGGGCGCGGTTTCGAAATCGATCTTGGTGGGATCGGCGACGGTGATGACACCGGTCGCGGCATTGATGGTGAGGCCGTGGGCATCGCCGACCAGCGAATAGGTTACTGTGCCGCCATTGATGTCGGTGGCGTGCGCGGTGATGCCGACGGCGGTGCCGATGGCGGCGCCTTCGACCACCGTGTTGGTCGCGGCGTCAGAGTCGGTGGGAGCCGACGGCGGGGCGTCGGTCACGCCGATCGTGAAAGTTTGCGTCGTCGTGGTCGCGCCGCTCGTCGCCTGCACCGTGATGGTATAAGCGTGGCCCGGCGCGCTTTCGTAATCGAGCTTGTTCGGATCGGCGACGGTGACGACACCCGTCGTGGCATTGATGGTGAAACCGCCGCCGGAGGTGTCGCCGGTCAGCGAATAGGTGGTTGCGGGGCCGTTCGGATCGACCGCGGAGGCGGTGATGCCGACCAGCGTGTTGACGGCAGCGCCTTCGACGACGCTGTTGGCGGCGGCATTGACGTCGACCGGGGTGCTGACCGCCACGTTGTTGACGTTGATCGTGAAGCTCTGCGAGCTGACGCCGCCATGGCCGTCACTGGCCTGGACCGTGATGGTGTAGGCGTGACCCGGCGCGGTCTCGAAGTCGATCTTGCTGGAATCGGCGACGGTGACGATGCCGGTGTTGGGATCGATCTTGAAGCCGCCATGGGAGGAATCCGATGTCAGCGAGAAGGTGACACCGGGGCCGTTGACGTCGGCTGACGACGCGGTGATGCCGACCGAGGTGTTGACCGAGGCGCCTTCGTTGACGGCGTTGGCGGTGGCGTTGCCGTCGATCGGTGTCGAGGGCGGCGCATTGCTAACCGCGATCGTGAAGCTCTGCGACGAGACGAAGATACCGTCGGTGGCCTGCACATTGACGACGTAGCTGCCGCCGGAGCTCTCGAAATCGACCTTGGAGGGATCGGCAATCGAGACCACGCCGGTATTTGGATCGACCTTGAAGCCGCCATGCGAGGAATCGGACACCAGCGAATAGGTGACCGGAAGACCGATCAGGCTGGTGGATTGCGCGGTGATGCCGACCGATGTATTGGCTGCGGCGCCCTCAACGACCGTGTTGGCGCCGGAATTGGCGTCGGTCGGAGGCGACAGGAAGCCGGGCACCGGCGGCCACGGCGTTCCGGGAGGACAGCCCAGGTAAAGATATTGCAGACCATACGTATTGACGAATGCCTGGGCGGCCGGATCCAGAATGATATTGCCGCTCGGATCGAGATGAAGCTCGGGGCGGGTTAAACCACCGATTGTATAGGCAGGTATGGTCGTCATGAGCACTCCTGCGATCGGCGTGAAAGCCGATCAACTAACTACATTTGTTGGGGACGATGAGGTGTGAAGCAGTTCACACGTTTAGGTTGATCATACGCGACCCGAGATCGCACCGGTCCGCTCGCAATATGCGGACACCGCGACGGTTGCGGAGTCCCGACATCAGCAAGTTCAAATGCGCTTGCCATTACGTAATCGCTTCCACTCACTCACGCCGCGAGAAAAGCCCTATGAATGTTCGAGAAAAGCGCGGCGGCCAAGAAAATTTACCGGTTGGCAACCACGACCGTATTGTCGATGCTTCCGAGTGTCAATGAGCGTCCACGTGACATCGCGTCGTTAACCACGATTCGGCCATGCAGCGGGAGGTAGAGTGTGGAAACTCGACCATTTTTACTCTTGTGCGACCCCCGGTGGTTTATGCGCCGCAGACGGAATTGGCGTTGTGCGACGAATATGTGTCGGTGATTCGCCTTGTGATTGATTCCCGGCGAACCTTCTGTGATCTCTCCTCACCCCGAAAGGCCAGCGAATCTGTCCCTTCCTGTCGTCACGGCTTCGCGATCACGTCGTAAGGCTTTCAGATTACGCAACTATTCGCTTGATCCGGCGGCCATCTTGAACAGACTGGGGAGCGGCTACATCTGTGACGTCCGCTGCCGCGACATTGCGGTGGTCCATCCGCGTTGAATCACCGCAAGTTCAATTGCGACTTTCGTAGCCCTGCACTGATCCTGGGGGAGAGGGAATTGAGTTCGATTGACAGAACGGGGCGTGTGGCTCCGGTGACCGGCGTCGAGCGTCATTCGCTTCGCCGCCATGCCTCACGCGGCCTGTCGCTCAGGCCTTGGCTCGGCCTTGCGCCGATCGGGCTGCTGGCGGCGCTGGCGCTCGGCGGCTGCGACAACAAGAGCGCGCAATCGCAGGCCGCGCCTCCGCCGCCACCCGTGACCGTCGCGCAGCCGGTCAAGCGCACGGTCACCGACTGGGACGAGTTCACCGGCCGCTTCGAGGCGATCGAGGAGGTCCAGGTCCGCGCCCGTGTCGGCGGCTTCGTCAACAGCGTCGAGTTCAAGGATGGTGCGATCGTCCACGCCGGCGATCTGCTCTACATTATCGACCCGCGGCCGTTCGAGGCTGTCGTGCTGCAGGCCGAAGGCCAGCTCGCCGACGCGCGCGCCAAGGGGGAGCTTGCCAAGCGCGATCTCGAGCGCGGGCTGAACCTTGTGCAGACCAGCGCGGTCTCGGAGCAAGTCGTCGATCAGCGCCGTCAGGCGTTGCAGGCGGCGCGCGCCGCAGAGACCCAGGCCGAAGGCACGCTGAAGGCCGCGCAGCTCAATGTCGAATTCACCCATGTGCTGGCGCCGATCACCGGCCGCGTCAGCCGGCATCTGGTGACTCCGGGCAATCTGGTGCAAGGCAGCGAGGGCGGCGCGACGCTGCTGACCTCGATCGTGTCGCTCGATCCGATCTACATCTATTTCGACGTCGACGAGGCGACCTATCAGCGCAACAGCAAGCTGTGGTTCGAGGGCAGGCGGCCGAGCTCGCGCGACACCGCGAACCCGGTGCAGGTGATGCTGACCGGCGAGACCAAGCCCTCGCATGAAGGCAAGATGGACTTCCTCGACAACCGCCTCGACGTCTCCACCGCGACGCTGCGCAGCCGCGCGGTCGTTCCGAACAAGGATCTGTCGGTCCTGCCCGGCCAGTTCGGCCGGGTCCGTATCATCGGCTCCTCGCCCTATGAGGCGCTGTTGATCCCGGACAGCGCTGTTGCCACCGACCAGTCGCGCAAGATCGTGTTCGTGGTCAAGGACGACAACACGGTGGAAGCAAGAGCAGTCACGCTCGGGCCGCTCGACGAGGGCCTACGCGTCGTCCGCGAAGGCCTCAAGGCGGAGGATCACGTGATCGTCGACGGCCTGCAGCGCGCCCGCGTCGGCGCCAAGGTGACGCCGAAGATGGCGCAGGCTCCGGCGGATTCCAAGCCGGCCGCAGGCGACAGGCCGGCGGCCGCTGACAAGCCCGCCGCAGGTGCCAAACCATGAATCTCGGCAGGCTCTCCATCAACCAGCCGATCCTCGCGATGGTTCTGTCGATCGTGCTGCTGATCGTCGGCGCGATCGCCTATCCGACGCTGCCGGTCTCGGAATATCCGCAAGTGGTGCCGCCGACCGTCGTCGTCACCACGCAATATCCGGGCGCCTCGGCGCAGACCGTGTCCGACACCGTCGCCGCTCCGATCGAGCAGGAGATCAACGGCGTCGAGGACATGCTGTATCTCTACAGCCAGGCGACGTCGAACGGCCAGCTCACCATCACCGCGACCTTCAAGCTCGGCACCGACCTCGACAAGGCCCAGGTGCTGGTGCAGAACCGCGTCGCGATCGCGCAGCCGCGGCTACCCGAAGAGGTGCAGCGCAACGGCGTGACCACGCGCAAGAACTCGCCCGACATTCTGATGGTCGTGTTCATGCTGTCGCCCGACGACACGTTCGACCAGCTCTACATTTCCAACTACGCGCTGCTGCAGGTTCGCGACCAGCTGTTGCGGCTCGATGGCGTCGGCGACATCCAGATGTTCGGCGCGCGCGATTACTCGATGCGGCTGTGGCTCGATCCCGACCGGATCGCCAATCTCGGTCTGACCTCGACCGAGGTGCTGGCGGCGATCCGGGCGCAGAACCTGCAGATCGCCGGCGGCCAGATCGCCGAGCCGCCGATCGCCGATCGCGCATTCCAGCCGAACCTCGTCTTCACCGGCCGCCTCAAGGACATCAGGCAGTTCGAGGATATCGTGGTGAAGGCCGGCTCCGACGGCCGCACGGTACGTCTGCGCGACGTCGCCCGCGTCGAGCTCGGCGCGCTGTCCTACGCCACCAACAGCTTCCTGCTGCGCAAATCCGCCGTCGCGCTGCTGGTGACGCAACGGCCCGGATCGAACGCGCTCGCCACCGCCAAGAGCATCTCCGACACGATGGAGCGGATGAAGGCGAGTTTCCCGAAGGGGCTCGACTACAATATCGGCTACAACCCGACCGAATTCATCGCCCAATCGGTCCACGAGCTGATCAAGACGATCTACGAGGCGATGGCGCTCGTCGTCATCGTGGTGCTGGTGTTCCTGCAGGGATGGCGGCCTGCGATCATCCCGATCATCGCGATCCCGGTGTCGCTGGTCGGCACCTTCGCGGTAATGGCCGCGCTCGGCTTCTCGATCAACAATCTGACGCTGTTCGGTCTGGTGCTCGCGGTCGGCATCGTGGTCGACGACGCCATCGTGGTGGTCGAGAATGTCGAGCGGCATCTCGAGCACGGCATGAGCCGGCGCGAGGCGGCGCTCAAGACCATGGAAGAGGTCGGCGGTGCGCTGGTCTCGATCGCGCTCGTGCTGTGCGCGGTGTTCGTGCCGACCGCCTTCCTCGGCGGCATTTCCGGGCAGTTCTTCCAGCAATTTGCGGTGACGATCGCGGTCGCAACCGCGATCTCCTGCTTCTGCTCGCTGACCCTGTCGCCGGCGCTGGCCTCGCAGATCCTGGTACCGCATGAGGAGAAACGCCCGCCGGCGCGCTGGAACATCATCGCGCGCGGCTGGGACAGCTTCACTGCGCTGTTCAACCGGGTGTTCGACCGGCTGGCGCACGGCTATGCATCGGTGGCCGACTTCGTGATCCGGCATACGGTGGTGATGCTTGCGCTCTACCTCGTACTGATCGGCAGCGCCGGCTGGCTGCTCGCGACCACCTCGCAGGGCTTCATTCCGGCGCAGGATCGCGGCTACGTCATCATCTCGGCGCAGCTGCCGGGCGCCGCGTCGCTGGCCCGGACCACCGCCGTTGTGCGCGAGATCGAGCGGATCGCGCTGGATACGCCGGGCATCGTTCGCGTCGCGGCTTTCGCCGGCTTCTCCGGTGCGACGCGCACGCAGCAGGGCAACGCCGCGGCGCTGTTCCCGGTATTCGACGAGCCGGAGGCGCGCCTGAAGAAGGGGCTGACGGCGAACGCGATCACGGCCGAATTGCGCAAGCGTCTCTCGGTGATCCAGGGCGCCTTCATCATCGTCATTCCGCCGCCGGCCGTGCCCGGTATCGGCACCGGTGGCGGCTTCACCATCCGTGTCCAGGATCGCCAGGGGCGCGGACCCGAACTGCTGGCTTCCGCGACCGATGAACTGGTGACAGCCGCGCGCAAATCGCCGTCTCTCACGTCGGTGTTTTCGCCGTTCACCGCGAACACGCCGCAGCTGTTCGTCGACATTGATCGCGTCAAGGCGCAGAAGCTTGGGGTGCCGATCGCCAACATCAATGACACGATCCAGACCTATTTCGGTTCGACCTATGTCAACGACTTCAACCTGTTCGGCCGCACCTATCACGTTACCGCGCAAGCCGATCTGCCGTTCCGGAAAGACAGCCCCGATCTCGCAAGGCTGCGCACCCGCAACGTCGCCGGCGACATGGTGATGCTCGGCAGCATCGTGGACTTCAAGGACGTCTCGGGACCCGACCGCGTCGCTCGCTATAATCTGTACTCGGCGTCCGAACTGCAGGGTGAGCCGGCACCGGGCGTGAGCTCGACGACGGCGCTCAACACCATCAAGCAGCTCGCCGACCAGACATTGCCGAGCGGCTTTTCCTTCGAATGGACCGACCTGTCCTACCAGCAGGTCACCGGTGCCAATGCCGGTCTCTACGTGTTCCCGATCTGCGTGCTGTTCGTCTATCTGGTGCTGGCAGCGCAATATGGCAGCTGGACATTGCCGTTCGCGGTGATCCTGATCGTGCCGATGTGCCTGTTCGCGGCCACGATCGGCGTGCGCCTGATGGGCCAGGACGTCAACATCCTGACCCAGATCGGCTTCGTGGTGCTGGTGGGGCTGGCCGCCAAGAACGCGATCCTGATCGTCGAGTTCGCGCGCGACATCGAGCTCGAGGGCCGATCGCGGCTGGACGCGGTGATCGAGGCCTGCCGGCTCCGTCTGCGGCCGATCCTGATGACCTCGTTCGCCTTCATCCTCGGCGTGCTGCCGCTGGTGGTATCGACCGGTTCGGGCTCGGAGATGCGGCAGGCGGTCGGCGTTGCCGTGTTCTTCGGCATGCTCGGCGTCACCCTGTTCGGCCTGATCTTCACGCCTATCTTCTACATGGTGGTGCGCAACCTCGCGGAAGGAAAGAACGAGGGCAAGCCGGCCGAGCCCAAGGCAACTGTGGCGGGGTGAGCAGCCCAAACTTGTGCCCGTCACCCTGAGGAGCCTGCGAAGCAGGCGTCTCGAAGGGTGCACGGCCACGAGCCGGCCGTGCACCTTCGAGGCTCGCCCAGCGGCGCAGTTGCGCCGCAAGGCTTGCGCCTCAGAATGACGGAAGGGCTGCAAGCGCGCGTCGACAGAGGCAATACTTTTGGCTGAGCGGAAAGAGATGGGCAGACGTGGGGTTATAAAATAATGTCGCGCCGATTTTCCTGATAGAAACTGCTGGGAGAGCATAAAATGAAGTCCGGATTTTTGGCCGCGGTCGCGGCCTGCAGCCTGATGCTTGCGGCGCCGGCGATGGCCCAGGGCGTCAAGATCGGCATTCTGAACGATCAGTCCGGCGTCTATGCCGACTACGGCGGTAAATACTCGCTCGAAGCCGCGCGGATGGCGGTCGAGGATTTCGGCGGCGAGGTGCTGGGACAGAAGATCGAGATCGTTACCGCCGACCATCAGAACAAGCCGGACCTTGCGACCGCGATCGCGCGGCGCTGGTACGAGGTCGAGAACGTTGACATGATCACCGAGCTCACCACCTCGTCGGTCGCGCTCGCGGTGCAGGAGCTGTCGAAGGAAAAGAAGAAGATCGACATCGTGGTCGGCGCTGCGACCTCGCGCATCACGGGCGATGCCTGTACGCCCTACAGCTTCCACTGGGCCTATGACACCCGCGCGCTCGCCGTCGGGACCGGCGGCGCGCTGACGGAGGCTGGCGGCGACACCTGGTTCTTCCTGACCGCCGACTACGCCTTCGGCTACGCACTGGAAAAGGACACCAGCGACATCGTCGTGTCGAAGAAGGGCAAGGTGGTCGGCTCGGTCCGCGTACCGCTCAATTCGTCGGACTTCTCGTCCTTCCTGCTGCAGGCGCAGAGCTCAAAGGCCAAGATCATCGGGCTCGCCAACGCCGGCCTCGACACCACCAACTCGATCAAGCAGGCGGCCGAGTTCGGCATCGTGCGCGGCGGCCAGAAGCTTGCCGGCCTGTTGATGACGCTGTCGGAGGTGCACGGTCTCGGGCTCGAGGCGGCGCAGGGTCTCGTGCTCACCGAGGGCTTCTACTGGGACCACGACGACGCCTCGCGCGCCTTCAGCGAGCGCTTCTTCAAGCGCACCAGCCGGATGCCGAGCATGATCCATGCCGGCACCTATTCGGCGACGCTGAGCTATTTGAAGGCGGTGAAGGCCGCCGGCACCAAGGACAGCGAGGCGGTCGCCGCCAAGCTGAAGGAGCTGCCGGTCGATGACGCCTTCGCCAAGGGCAAGGTGCTCGCGAACGGCCGCATGGTGCACGACCTCTATCTGTTCGAGGTCAAGAAGCCCTCGGAGTCGAAGAAGCCGTGGGATTATTACAAGCAGGTCGCCGTGGTGCCCGGCGACAAGGCCTTCTTCACCGCCAAGGAAAGCGGCTGCCCGCTGACCAAGTGAGGCGTGGCTGGCGAAACAGAACAAACATCGGTGTCGTCCCGGCGAAGGCCGGGACGACGGCGGAATATGTGGCGGCGTTACGCGTGGACCAGCCGCCACACCGCGCCGCCGATCGCGCCGACCCAGAGGATGACGCAGGCCAGCGCCTGGATGGCGAAACCGGGGCTGCGTTTCGCCACCGCTTCGCGATAGCCGATGAAATAGACGATGCGGCCGATCACCCAGATTGCGCCGACCGCCGCCGCGGCGGCATCGCCGACATAGACCGCGAACAGCCAGAGCGACGGCAGGAAGATCGGCATCCATTCCAGCGTGTTCATCTGGATGCGGTAGATGCGCTCGAAATCCGGATTGCCCGTGATCGCCGGCAGCTTGACGCCGTAGACCGCGCGGGCGCGGGCGACCTGCAGCGCGAAGAAGAAGTGCAGCGCGACCGCAAGGCAGGTGACGATGGCGGTGTAGTGGTACATGTCAGGCATTTCCTCTTTCCATTGGCCCCGATGTCATGACGGGACAGCGAAGCCCGGTGTGACATGCGGCCTCGCTTTACCTCTCCCCGCGCGCGGGTGAGGGGGGACCTCGGCGAGACCAGCTGTCGCCGGGTACGCGGAGACGGCCCCTCACCCCAATCCTCTCCGCGTAAGAATGGGGCGGGGGAGCACCGTTATGCCGCGGCCCCATTCGGACCAAGTCAGTCACGTCCTAGTACCCCGTCATCTCAAGATAGCCGATTCCGGCGTGGCTGCCTGAAAAGCGGATCGGGCCTTCCCAATAGGGGAAGCTGGTTCCCATCCAGGCCTTCGGATTGAGCGGCGTGGTCTCGATGGCAAGGCCGCGTGCGGGCAGGCTGACGCGCCATGACGTCGGCAGCTTGCGGCCGTCGATCTCGGTGGTCGTCACGGGCGCGATGCTGTTGCCGCTGGCGGCGATCTCGGCCGAGCGGCCGTCCGGCGTGATCCAGTTGCCGAACAGGTTCTCGCGGCCGTCCTTCTGGCGCAGCCGGTACAGCATCAGCTTCTCCTCGCCGGGAAGATGCAGCGAGAACCAGTCCCAGCCGGTCTGATCGGCCGCCAATGGCTGGCTGCTCCATTCGCGATCCATCCACGCCGAGCCCGTGACGTCGACCGGTCTGTCGTCGATCACGATGCGACCGGACGCCTTGTAGAACGGCTGGCTGTAGTAATAGGAGGCCTGTCCGCGATCCGACTTGCGGCTGTAGCCGTGGTCGCCCTGCAGCACCAGCGCGCGGTTGGCTTCGAGCTGCAGCGCGGTGCTGAAGTCGGCGGCGGAGGCCTTGAGCTCGAGCGGCGCGACGCGCTGCGCATCGAATGCATCGTGCCCCCGCAGCTCCCAGGCGTCGATCCAGCCGCGGAACGGCGTGGCCTCGACGCCGGCCTGCCCGACGCCGCCGCGCGCAAAGGTCTCGCTGAAGCGGTGCGTGGCGGCGCTGGTCACGGCGGCGTGGCCCATCCAGAGTTGCTGATTGGCCCAGCCCTCGGCCGGGCCGCCCGCTTTCATCGCCTGGCGGAACAGCGTCCATTGCGCGCCATAGGCCGCGCCGCTCGTGTCGGACAGGTTGGCGGTCACGTACCACCATTCGATCCGGAATTCCGGATGCGGGCCGTGGTCCGCGGGGAACGTGAACGGCTTGCCCGGCGTGACGGCGGCAAATCCTTCCGCGGTCTCGCCAAGTCCGGCGAAGCCCTGCGCAAACGTCTTGCCGCCGAGCGCGAGCCCCAGCGCACCGCCGGCAAAAGCGCGACGCGTGATGGTGCCGCTAGCGTTCATTGACAAAGATCCTGATCAGGCTGGCCGGCTGCATGCGCGCCAGCCTCGCGACCGGAAGCGCGGCGGCACAGAATGCGGCGGCCAGCGCCACCGCGAGCAGCTCGATTAGCTGCAGCGGGAAGACGTGGAACGGCAGCCGCCAGCCGAACGCCTTGACGTTGACGATCGCAAGCAGGCACCACGCCACCAGCAGGCCGAGCGGCAGCGCGAACAGCGCGGTGATCAGCGCGACCGCCATGGTCTTCAGCAGTTCGAGCGCGGCGAGCCGCCGCCGGGTCAGGCCGATCGCCCACAACGGAGCCAGCTGCGGCAGCCGCGAATTGGCCAGCGTGAGCAGGCTGGTCAACAGCGCAATGCCGGCGACGCCGAGCGTGAAGGCGTTGAGCGCGGCGGTCACCGAGAAGGTGCGGTTGAAGACCCGCTTCGATTCCGTTTTCATCCTCGCCTGGTCGGCGATGTTGCGATCATCGAGACCGAATTTCTCCTGTAGCGCGGTGATCAGCGGTGCGATCTTGTCCGGTGCCACGCGGAGGCCCATCCGCGTCATTGGTGTCTGCGGGAAGCGCCGGGTCAGCGCGGCGAAGTTGACCGCGATCTGGCCCTTGGGGTTGCCGTAATCGGCATAGATGCCGACGATCTCGAGCGGCCAGTTGCCGCCGGGGGCGGGCACCTCGATATGATCGCCGATCGCCAGCTTCATCCGCCGCGACAGCTGCTCGCTGACGAGGCAGGTATCGCCGGGCCGCAGCCGAACCCACGCATTCGCGACGTTTTCGAGCAACGGCCAGTTGTCGCGATAGGTGGCGTGGTCGGGCAGGCCGAGCACCTCGATCGGCGCGCCGCCGAGCTGGGTGTCGGCGCGGCCGCCGGGCAGGACGGCCTGAACCTCGGGCTGATCGCGCAGCCAGGCCTTGATCTCCTTTGCCTGCTGATCGCTGGCGGCGCTGACATAAACGTCGGCGGCGAGCCTTCCGTCGAGCCAGACCAGGAAGGTGCGGTTGAAACTTTCCACCATGGTGCCGACGCCGACATTGACCGCGAGCGCAAGCAGCAGCGCCATCAGCGCCAGCGACAGTCCCGACAATTGCTGGCGGCTGTCGGCCCAGAACCAGATGCCGACCGGCGCCCGCGCGCTGCGCTGGCCGAAGGCAAGCGCGACTTGCAGGACCATCGGCAGGATCAGCGCCGCGCCGAGCATCAGCGCCGCGAGCACGGCGAAGCCCGCGATCAGGGAATCGCCGAACCAGATCAGGCCCGCGGCGACCGCGAACACCGCGAGTGCCGCCGCGCTCTGGAGCAGCAGCCAGCGCCGCTGCGCCTGCTGCCAGGCCTGCGGCTGCGCCGTCGCCAGCACCGGCATCCGGATCGCCTTGGCAAGGCTCGCCGCCGCCGCGGCGAGCGCGCCCAGGATGCTGATGGCAACACCGGCGAACCACCAGACGGGTTTGAGCGAAAGCTGTCCGGGAATCTGCGCGCCATAGAGCCCGCGCAGCGATGCCGCGACGTCCGGCAGCAAGGCAGCCGCGATGAAGTAGCCGCAGACGAGGCCGACCAGGCCGGCGACCAGCGCCAGCGACACCAGCTCGATCACCAGCACGGTATTGAGCATCCGCGCCGAGACGCCGCAGGCGCGCAGCGTGCGCAGCATCGGCAGCCGCTGCTCGAAGGCGAGGCCGATCGCGGAGTTGACGATGAACAGGCCGACGAAGAACGACAGCAGGCCGAACGCGGTGAGATTGAGATGGAAGCTGTCGGTCAGCCGTTCGAGATCGCTCTCCGCGCTCGGCTCGACCAGGCGGAGCTTGTCACCCGCCACGCTTTCCAGCGCTGCGTGCGGCGCCTTGGCCTTGCCGACCAGCAGGCGCGAGACCTGGCCGGGCATTTTGAGGATGTCCTGCGCCATGCCGATATCGACGATCAGTGCGCCGGGCGCGAGCTCGGCCTGTACGCGCAGCGGCGGCAAGCTCGTGCCGTTGGCCTCTGGCCGCTCGCCTTCCTTGAGGCCGAGATCGCGCAGCGTTTCCGGGGCCACCAGCATTTCGCCCGGCGGCGTGATGAAGGATTGCAGGCTGCCGCGTCCGACCGCGGGCGCGTTGCCGACCTCGGACGGCAGCGTCACCGGCTCGACGCCGAGCAGGCGGAAGCTGCGCCCGTCGATCTGGACCCGGCCCTCCAGCATCGGCGACACCGGCCAGCCGGCACGCCGCAGATCGACGAACAATGTTTGCGGGAAGGTCGCGCCGTCCCGGGCGACCAGCATCGCGGTGCGCGACCCGCCGAAGGTCGCGGCGGCGCGGTCATAGGCGATGCGCGCCTGCTGGTTCAGCGCCTGCACGCCGCTCCACAGCGCGGTGGCCGAGATCAGTCCGATCAACAGCGTTGCGAGCTGCATCGGATGCCGCCGCCAGTGGCTGAGCAGCGCCGCGAGGATCCACAGCGCGCGCCTCATGCGACGATCCCGGCATGCAGGGTGACCTGGCGGTCGAGCGTCGCCGCGAGCCGCGCGCTGTGCGTGACCATCAGGAAGCCGCAGCCGGTGCGGGTTACCAGATCGCGCGCCAGCGCCAGCACCTCGTCGGCGGTGTCCTCGTCGAGATTCCCGGTCGGCTCGTCGGCGAGCAGCAACAGCGGCTTTGGCGCCAGCGCGCGGCCGATCGCGACGCGCTGCTGCTGGCCTCCGGACAATTGCTCGGGATAGCGCCTGAGCAGGCTTTTCAGGCCGAGGCGCTCGACCAGTTCGTCGTGCCAGGCGGCGTCATGCCGGCCGGCGATGCGCGACTGAAACACGAGATTGTCCGCGACCGTCAGGCTCGGGATCAAATTGAATTGCTGGAACACGAGGCCGAGCCGGTCGCGGCGCAATTCGGCGCGGCCGGCGTCGTTGAGGTGGGAGACGACGGTGTCGGCGAGGGCGATCTCGCCGCTATCGGCGGCATCGAGTCCCGCGATCAGATGCAGCAGCGTGCTCTTGCCGCTGCCGGATTCGCCTGATAGCGCCACGCTCTCGCCGGTCGCAACGGCAAGGTCGACACCGCGCAGCACCGCGATGTCTTCGCCGGCAGAGCGGTAACTCTTGGTCAGGCCGGTGACGCGAAGCACCGCGGCGGTCTGGTCAGATGAAGCGATGGCCGTGCCTCATTGCGGCTTCTGGTATTTCAGGACGAACTCGTCGATCGGCACCGGTGCCTTGAAGACGGGAATGTCCTTGGGGTCCTCCGCATGATGCAGGAAATCGCCCTCGGCCACCAGCTTGAAGCCGGCCGCCTCGATCTCCTGCTTCAAGGTGCTCTCCTCGATCCGGTGCAGCGTCTTGGCGACGCTGGTGCCTTCGCCCGTCTTGGCCGAGTGATCCGCGATCACGAGGAAGCCGCCCGGCTTGAGCGCGGCGAACATCTTCTTGTTCATCGCGGCGCGGTCGACCGGCAAATAGGTGATGTCGTGATAGAAAAAGAAGAAGGTGATCATGTCGAGGTTCTTGACCTCGGGCGGGATCGGATCGTCATAGTCCCGCACCACATGGACGACGTTCTTCATCGCCGGCGCCTTGGCGCGGTTGTCGAACTTGTCCTTGACGAAGCGCTCGAGCACGGTCGCGGAATCCTGTGCGTAGACCTTGCCCGACGGAGCTACGGTGCGCGCCAATAGTTCGGTGCTGTAGCCGGCGCTCGCCGCCATGTCGAGGATCGTCATACCCGGCTTGACGCCGGCAAAGGCGAGCATCTTGGCCGGCTGCCGGCGCTGGTCGACCTGACGATCCGCATCGCTGCGATCGGGTGCGGCGACGATCGCGGCGTAGTCGGGATTGGGGGCGTCTTCCGCGCGAACTTGAGGCGCGGCAAGCAGCGCGGCAAATACAAGTGCAGCGCAGGCGGTGGCACGTAGGATCAATCTGTTCATGAAATAACCCCGGGCTTTTCGTTGGCCCTGAACATAGCAGTCGGGACATGACAGTTCACCGCTCCACTGGCGCGACCGACGCGATCGTGATCGGGACGTTAGAAGCGCTCCGGGGCGCACAACCCCGAGGAAATGCGGTGTTGCGTTGCACGGCGAGGCGTGGCTAGCATCGCCGGACGGGGCCGATTTACGAAGCCAAGAACGAAACGACGGGGAGCCGGACATGACGACGCAAGCGACGTCCAAGAGGACGTCAGAGGGGCTGTCAAAGGGGACGCCGAAGGGCGCCTGGCAAACCACCTTCCTTCTATTCCTGTTCATGGTGGTGAACTTTGCCGACAAGATCGTGGTCGGGCTCGCCGGCGTGCCGATCAAGAAGGAAATGGGCCTCACCCAGGAGCAGTTCGGCGATCTCGGCTCGTCATTCTTCCTCTTGTTCTCGATCTCGGCGATCGTGGTCGGCTTCATCGTCAACCGCGTCGCCACCCGCTGGGTGCTGCTGATCCTGGCGGTGATCTGGTCGCTGGCGCAATTTCCGATGGTCGGCACCGTCAGCTTCACGACGCTGGTGATCTGCCGCATCATCCTCGGCGCCGGCGAGGGGCCTGCGTTCTCGGTCGCCGCGCACGCGATCTACAAATGGTTTCCGGACGAGAAGCGCACGCTGCCGACCGCGATCCTGTCGCAGGGCTCCGCGTTCGGCGTGATCCTCGCGGTGCCCGCGCTGAACTGGATCATCGTCAATCACAGCTGGCATCACGCCTTCGGCGCGCTCGGCATCGTCGGCCTGATCTGGGCCGTCGCCTGGTTCGCGCTCGGCAAGGAAGGGCCGCTGGTGTCGACGTCTGCAGTGACGGCAGACGAGCCGCGGATTCCGTATAGGAAGCTTTTGACCTCGCGCACCTTCATCGGCTGCGTGGTGGCAACCTTTGGCGCCTATTGGGCGCTGTCGCTTGGGCTCACCTGGTTCACGTCCTTCATCATCGAGGGGCTCGGCTTCTCGCAGCACCAGGCCGGCTTTGTCTCGATCCTGCCCTGGATCTTCGGCGCGACGATCGTGCTGCTGACCGGCTGGATCTCGCAGCTGATGCTGACGCGCGGCTTCACCACCCGCGGCGCGCGCGGCGTGCTCGGCTCGGTGCCGCTGATCGTCGGCGGCGCCATCCTTGCGATGCTGCCCTATGCGCCGCCCGGCGGGATCATGATCGCGCTGCTGGTGATCGGCTCCGGCCTGTGCGGCTCGATCTATGTGGTATGCCCGCCGATGCTCGGCGAGTTCACGCCGGTGTCGCAGCGCGGCGCGATCATCGCGATCTACGGCGCGCTCTACACGATCTCGGGTATCCTGGCGCCGATGGTGATGGGCAATGTGATCCAGCACGCGGCAACGCCGATGGCCGGCTACATGTCCGGCTTCACCATCAACGCGGCGATCATGGCCGGCTCCGGCCTGCTCGGATTGCTGCTGCTGTGGCCGAACACCGAGCGGGCGCGCCTGACCGGCACGTCGCAGCCGGCAGGCACGATCAAGGGCGCGATGTCGCCGACGTAAGGGGGCGCGCAGACTTGCTCTACCTTGCCTCTCCCGCAAGGGGAGAGGCGGGAGTTTGCCGTGACGGTCTTACCCTAATTCATTCCCTGCGCGCCGCGCACCAGTCTGCCCGGGCGCGCGCCGGTGGGCTTGGCCTCGCGCTGGGTCACGATGCCCGACACGATGGTGGCGTCGTAGCCGTCGACCTGCTGGAGCAGGCGGCGGCCGCCGACCGGCAGGTCGTAATGCACCTTCGGCGGATGCAGGTGCAGCCGGTCGTAATCGATCACGTTGACGTCGGCCTTGAAGCCAGGAGCGATCACGCCGCGATCATGCAGGCCGACCGACAGCGCGGTCTTGCGCGACTGCGCCGCGACCACGAACGGGATCGAGAGCTTCTCGCCGCGGCTGCGGTCGCGCGTCCAGTGCGTCAAGAGATAGGTCGGGAAGCTGGCATCGCAGATGATGCCGCAATGTGCGCCGCCGTCGGAGAGGCCGGGCACGGCGCTCGGTTCGCGCAGCATCTCATGCACGGCGTCGAGATTGCCGTCGGCGTAATTCAGGAACGGCACATAGAGCATGCCGCGGCCCTCGTCGGTCAGCATCGCGTCATAGGCGAGCTCTTCCGGCTGCCGGCCCTGGCGCCGCGCCTGCGGCCCGAGCGCGTTTTCCGGCGGCTGCTCATAGTCCGGCGGATTACCCAGGAGGTACATCTTGTCGTAGTTCGGGCGGAAGAACAGCGGATCGTCGGTCGCCGTCGCGCTCTCGCTCAGGATCGCCGCGCGCACCTCGGGCCGGCGCAGCTGCGCGAGCCGCTCGGCCAGCGGCAGCCTGGCGATCTCGCGATAGCTCGGATGGGTCTGGAACGGGTTGCGCGACAATTCGAGCCCGAGCAGCAGCCCGACCGGCCGTGCCGCGATCTGGGTCGTGATCGACAGGCCACGGGCGGCGGCTTCGTTGATGGTGTCCATGGTCTGCCGCCAGCGCCGCGGCGCCTTGTCGGCCTGGGCGACGGAGAACGAGATCGGGCACCTTGTGTTCTCGGCGACCCGCAGCATCATCGGCAGGTCTTCGTGCACGGTGCTCTGGTCGAGCACGAATTGCAGCACGCTGCGGCCGACGCCGTGCATCGCGCCGGCGATCGCGGTCAGTTCATCCTCGCCGGCTTTCAGCGTCGGCGTGTAGTCGCCGGTCGAGGTGCGGTGATTGAGCGTGCGCGAGGTCGAGAAACCCAGCGCGCCCGCACGCACCGCATCGCCGGCGAGTGCTGCCATCGCCTTGTTGTCCTCGGCCGTTGCGGGATCGCGGCGCGCGCCGCGCTCGCCCATCACATAGACCCGCAGCGCCGCATGCGGCAGCTGTGCGCCGATGTCCATATCGAAGCTGCGCTTCGACAGCCACTCCATGTAGTCGGGGAAGCTCTCCCACGCCCAGGGAATGCCGGCCGAGAGCACCGGCTCCGGAATGTCCTCGACGCCTTCCATCAGCTGGATCAGCCTGGTGTGGTCGCTCGGCCGGCACGGCGCGAAGCCGACGCCGCAATTGCCCATGATCGCCGTGGTGACGCCGTTCTGCGACGACGGCGTGATGTCATGGCTCCAGGTCACCTGGCCGTCGTAATGGGTGTGGACGTCGACGAAGCCCGGCGCCACGAGCTTGCCGCGTGCGTCGATCTCTTCCTTGCCCTTCGCCGAGACCTTGCCGACTTCGGTGATCTTGCCGCCTGTGATCGCGACATCGGCTTCATAGAGGTCGCCGCCCTTGCCGTCAGCGATGGTGCCGCCGCGGATCACGAGGTCTGGGGTCGAGGTCATGGCATTTCATCCCGAGTCTGATTTTGGTTGACGGCATCATGGGTCAGCCCCTGATGCTGTCAACCAGCGCCGATGAAGCTCTGGGATGCGCCGGCGGCGATTTGCCAGCTGGGATCGAGCGTTGCCGCCCGGCGGAAATTTGTTCCGCCGGGCAACCCGCCGCGAACTTATCGCGCGCCGAAGAACGCCGTCTTCTGGGTCTCCTCGGCCTGCAGCCTCGCGCGCACCCGCATCAGGTCCTTCCAGCCGATATAGCCGACCAGGCGCTGATCCTCGCGCGAGATCACCGGCAGATGCGAGACGTTGACCTGCATCAGGCGGTCGGCGAGCCGGTCGAGATATTCGTCGGGATAGGCGACGGTGATCTTGCCGCCGGCCAGCAGCTGCTTGAGCGTCGCAGTGCGATGCTTGCCGGCGCGGCGCCAGCGCAGCACGGAGGGCGGGTCGATCACGCCGAGCACGTGATGGTTGGCGTCGACGACGGGAAAGCTCGGGTGAGCTGTCTTCGGGTTGGTCAGGAAGGCGGCCGCGCCGTGCAGCGTCATGGTGTCGGAGACGGTTTCGACCGCCTTGGTCATGACGTCGCGCACGCGCGTCAGCGCGAACGGATCGACCCGGTACTCGCGCACCAGATGATGGCCGCGCCGCGCCACCTTCTCGGTCAGGATCGAGCGCCGCATCAGCAGCACGGTGACGCCGTGCGCGCTGCAGCAGGCTGCGATCAGCGGCAGCAGCACGTGGGTGTTGCCGGTCAGCTCGACGGCGAAGAAGGTCGCGGTCAGCGGCGAGCGCATCGTGCCGCCCATCGTCGCCGCCATCGCCAGCAATGCCCAGAAGCCGGGGCTTGCCGGCGGCAGATAGCCGCTCAGCGCCGTTCCCATCGCGCCGCCCATGATGAGCAGCGGCGCCAGCACGCCGCCCGACGTGCCCGAGCCGAGCGCGACCGACCAGATCACAGCCTTTACCACCAGCAGCAGCAGCGCCGCCTTCAGCACCACGTCGCCGCTCAGCATCGACGCGAGGTTGTCGTAGCCGACGCCGAGCGCCTGCGGCTCGATCAAGCCGCCGAGACCGACGACCAGGCCGCCGATCAGCGGCCACCACATCCAGTGGATCGGCAGCTTGAGGAAGATGTCCTCGCAGCCATAGACCAGCTGGGTGAGCACGCCCGACAGCAGGCCGGAGAGAATTCCGATCAGCATCCAGGCGCCGAGCTGCAGCACGGAGATGTCGACGCCGCCGGTGAACGGAAACAGCGGTGCGGGCATGTGCAGGAAGGTGCGTCCGACCGCCGCCACCACCGCGGCAACGGTGACGGGAATGAAGCTGCGCGGCGTCCATTCGAACAGCAACAGTTCGACCGCGAGCATGATCGCGGCGATCGGCGTTCCGAACACGGTGGTCATGCCGGCTGCGGCGCCCGCCACCAGCAGGGTCTTGCGCTCGTTGTCGCTGACCGGGAGCATCTGCGCGATCAGCGAGCCGATCGCGCCGCCGGTCATGATGATCGGACCTTCGGCGCCGAACGGGCCGCCGGTGCCGATCGACACCGCCGACGACAACGGCTTCAGGATCGCCACCTTGGGGTCGAGCCGGGAACGGCCGAGCAAGATCGCTTCGATCGCTTCCGGAATGCCGTGCCCGCGGATCTTCTCGCTGCCGAAACGCGCCATCAGCCCGATGATTAGCGAGCCCGCGACCGGCACCAGCACGGTCCAGAGGCCGAGCGGCGAATCCTGCAATTTCAGGTCGGCGAAGCTGAATTGGCCGAAATAGGCGATGTTGGTGGCGAGCTTGATCAGTTGCAGCAGTCCCGCCCCGGCCAGCACGCCCGCGGCGGAGACAAACACGGCGATCGCCGAGATCACCACGACGCGCGGATCGGTCGTGAAGTCGCTCAGGAGGTGGCTGGCCTTCTCGCCGATTTTGGCGGTGTTTGGGGCGGTGTTCGTGGCGGAGGCGCTCGATTTGGTGGAAATGACGCTCATTGGTGGCGTAAGGCTCGAGTGAAGTGGACGCGGGGGCGTCATATCGCATTGCGATATAATTACAAGCGGGAGACATCGAATGGCAGCGTTGAAAGGACCGTCGAAATCGCCGAGGCAGGACCAGAAGCGGGTTCCCAGCCAGGCCGATTACGAGGCGCTGTCGCAATTTCGCTATCTGATCCGCCGGTTTCTGGAGTTCAGCCAGGATGCCGCGAAGGCCGCGGGCCTGACGCCGCGGCAGCATCAGGCCTTGCTGGCGATCCGGGGGTATCCGGGCGGCGGGCCGGTTGCGGTCGGCGATCTGGCCGAGCGGCTGCGGCTTCGTCACCACACCACGGTCGAACTGGTCGACCGGCTGTCCGAGGCCGGGCTGGTCGAGCGCGTGCTGGATCCCGCCGACCAGCGGCGGGTGCTGCTGAAATTAACCGGCCTTGCGGCCGATCATCTCGCCGAATTGTCGGCGGTCCATCTCGATGAGCTGTCGCGGATCGAGCCGCTCCTCAAGCAGGTGCTGTCGCGACGGTCGGAATGAGCGCGCCGCGTGCACAACGTTTTGCGCTTCAGCCGCGCGGGCTGGCGGTCTCGGCCTGATATCCCGAAGCCTGCGGCTTGCGCTCGGTGACGAGGGCAAGCAGCACGGTCAGCACCATGAACACCACCGAGGCGCCGAACACCCAGTGCGGCATGTGCTGGTCCATGATCCAGCCGAACAGCAGCGGGCTCACGATGCCGCCGAAGTTGAAGCCGGTGGAGACGATGCCGAAGGCGCGGCCGGCGGCGGCGGGGGACGCCGCGTTGCGCACCATCATGTCGCGGGACGGCGCGATCACGCCGCCGAGGAATCCGGCGAGCCCCATCGCCAGCGTGAGCGCCACCGGCGGCAGGTCGAGCAGCGCAATCAGCAGCACGAGGGCGGCATTGACGGCGAAGCAGCCCGCGGCGACCTGGCTGTGGCGGTGGGTCCAGTCGGCGAGATAGCCGCCGGCAAGCACGCCGGCCGCGCTGGCGCCGAGGAATGCGGTCAGCGCGATATTGGCCGTCGAGAACGACGCGCCGTAGCCGCCCATCAGTGCGACCACGCCGAAATTGTTGATGCCCGAGGTCGACAGGCTGAGCAGCGTGAAGAAGGCCGTCAGCACCATCAGCGCCGGCGTGATCACGCTCGCCTTCGGCGCGGCGTCGTCCTTTGCCTTGTTCTTGTTGGCGCCGGCATCGGGAATGCCGAGCACGATCAGGAACAGCGCCACCAGCGGACCGACCGCGCCGGCGACGATCAGCGCGCCGAGGCCGCCGATCGAGGCGACGAGTGCCGCCATGATCGCGGGCGCCACCGCGCCGCCGAGGAAGCCGGCGAAGGTATGGATCGAAAAGGCGCGGCCCATCCGCGCCTCGTCCATATGAGCCGAGAGGATTGCATAGTCGGCCGGATGATAGACGCTGTTGGCGAGGCCAAGCAGCACCGCGCAGACGATCAGCGACGTATAGCTGAGATGCAGGCCGAGCCCGATCAGCGCGCAACCGCCGACCGTCAGCCCGATGAGGAGGATCTTGCGCGCGCCGATATGATCGGCGAGGTAGCCGATCGGCGCCTGGGTCAGCCCGGAGACCACCGCGAACACCGTCAGCGCCAGGCCGAGCTCGACATAGCCGACGCCGAGCTGCTGCTTCAGGAACGGGAACAACATCGGCAGCACGAAGATATGAAAATGGCTAACCCAATGGGCGACCGAGATCCCCGTCAGCGTGCGCAGCGCACTGTCGGCTTTCGCTTGCTGCGGTGCGGCCAGAACGTCGACCATGTGTCTGAAAACCCTAATTCCGGAAAGCCCGCCGAAAATAGAGATTGGCCGCTAATTGTCCATGAACGCAGGCGCATGGCTGCCCCCGGCGTGGGCGTGCCGGATCGACACATGCGGCATTAAATGCGGCGACAAAGCACGGCGGCACGGCGATGATCGGCCATGATCGACGCCAAAAAGCAGCTCCGCGTGCTGGTGTCGGAGGGCTCCAGCACCTCCGGCCGCGAGGCGATCACGATCCTGGGCCTGGCCGGCCATCACGTCGAGGTTTGTGACCCCTCGCGCTGGTGCCTGGCGCGCTACTCCCGCTTCGTCCGCAAATACCACCATTGTCCGCCGCTGCGGTCGGATCCGGCCGGCTTCCTGCGCTTCGTCGAGCGCCTGTTGGCGTCGCGGCATTTCGATGTGCTGCTGCCGACCCATGAACAGGGATTTCTGTTCGCCCGCGCCGCGGCGGGGCTGGCATCACGTACCGGCCTCGCGCTGCCGGATTTCGCCAGCTATCGCGCCGTGCACAGCAAGGCCGGCTTCAGCCGCCTGCTCGATCGGCTCGGTCTGCCGCAGCCGCCGACCCGGATCGTGACCTCGGCCGAGGAGCTGCGCGAGGCGGTGCGGTTTCCATCCGTGGTGAAGACGTCGGTCGGCACCGCCAGCCGCGGTGTCTGGTTCGTGCGCGACGCAAGCGATCTCAATCGCGCGCTCTACGACCTCGAGTCCTCAGGCGATTTTGCCGGCGAGGTGCTGGCGCAGGATTTGGTCACCGGCACGGTCGAGAAGGCGCAGTCGGTGTTCTGCCATGGTACGCTTGTCGGCTTCCATGCCTACCGCCAGATTGCGGCCGGTGTCGGCGGCGGCGAGGCGATCAAGGAGAGCGTGAGCCGGCCGGCGATCCGCGCCGGCCTCGAGACCATCGGCGCGCATCTTGGTTGGCACGGTGCGCTCTCGGTCGACGTCATCATGCCGCTCGACAGCGCGACGCCGCTGTTGATCGACTGCAACCCGCGGCTGGTCGAGCCGATGAACGCCTTTCAGTCGGGCGTCGATCTGGTCGATCTGCTGCTGCGCGTCTCGCGCGGCGAGATGCCGGCACCGCTGGCCGAGGGGCGCGCCGGGGTGCGGACGCATCTGGCGATGCAGGCGCTGCTCGGCAGTGCGTCGCGCGATGGCACGCGGCGTGACCTGATCCGGGAATGCGGCCGCATCGCCACTGGCGAAGGACACTATCGGGGAAGCAGCGAAGAGCTGACGCCGGTGCGGCTCGACTGGCTCAGTGCCGTGCCGCTGGCGATGACGACAGTGCTGCTGCTGGCATCGCCGCAGATCGCCTCATCGCTGGCGCGCGGCGGCTTTGGCGCGCATCTGCTCGATCGCGGCAGCATCAAGGCGATCGAAAACGGCGATTTCCGCTAGTATCCTTCAGCGCAAATTCACTGCACGATCTTGTCCGCGCGCTTCAATAGCTCCGATGGAATCTCGACGCCCACCGCCCGGGCTGCCTGGAGATTGAAAATCAGCTCTCGCCTGGTGACGACGCCGACCGGCAGGTCGCCCGGCTTTGCTCCCTTGAAGATCTTGTCGGCAAACGTCGCAAACTCGCGCCATGTATCGGCGACGTTGGCGCCATAGGTAATCACCCCGCCCGCGTCCGCCTGGCCGCCGGGAAACATTGCCGGCAAGCGGTTCTTCATGGCCAGTTCACCGACTCGTTTTCGATTGCTCCAGGGCACCGGCACTTCCAGGACCAGCAGCGCCTCCGCGCCTTCCTTTGCCATCCCGGCGATCGCGGTTTCCAGATCGTCCGCACTCTTGACCTTCACGATTTGCGGCTCCAGCCCCAACGCCTTGGCTGCGGCCTCGTTGGCGCGGTCAATCGGAGCAAGCCCGCGTTCATCAGCGCCGGGGATCGTTTGATCACTGAGAATCGCAACGCGCTTGATCCCGGGGAGTGCCTCCTTCAGAATTTTGAGTTGGTTGCTGGCCTGCTGCGGATCGAGATTCGTGAGGCCCGTGACGTTGCCTCCCGGTTTTTCCATCGAGGCGACAAGCTTCAATGCAACCGGATCGGTGACGATCGCAAAGATCACGGGGATCGTCGACGTGGCCTTCTGCGACGCTACGGCCGCCGGGCCACCGAGTGCGAGGATGACATCCACATTCGCGCCGACCAGCTCCGAGGCGAGGCCCGGAAGGCGCTCGAGCTTCGATTCGGCAAATCGCGGTTCGATGACGATGTCGCGTCCTTCGAGATAGCCCCGTTCGGCGAAATCGCTCAGTAGGTTTTTCTTGATGGAGTCGAACAGCGGCGACGGGCTGCCGTTGATGAGGATTCCTACTTTCCGGGGGGCCTGTTGCGCATTGGACGGGTCGCACATCGACGCGATGATGCAGAAGACCGTGAGCACCGCCTTCGCAAATCTCATGGCACCGCCCCCCAGCAAGGACCCAGCGTCCATGCGGAGCCTAGCATGGTAACCAATCCGGAAGGGGGGCCAGCCCATGACCCCGCTGCGACCTATTGTCTGCTTGGCGACGACGAGCCGGGCTCGGTAGCTCGCAAGCTACCAGGCCGCCGCGCGCGACTGAGCGCAGGATCTGTCGATCGATATTCGCCGCGCCTCACAACGGCTCGTCATCATTGCCGTAGCGGTCGAGCTTCGGCGTGGCGATGTCGCCGTCCTCGTAATAGTCATCGTCCTGTAGCGCTGCGGGTGGCGGAGGCTTCTTCGCCTTGTCGTCGGTCTTGTCCTTGATCTTCGTGCCGCCCTTGGTCTGCTTCCCGGCCTTGGCCATGCGTTTCCCCTGCGCGGGTCAAATCAGCTGCCGGAACTCTACCCCAGTTTCCGTGCGTTTGTAATGTTCGGGAGACGGTGCGGCAGGGCACACCCGCCCCACCGGATCACGCTCTAAAACGTCGCGCCGGCCTTGACCATGTAGGTGCGGCCGGGCAGCGGATAGGCCGAGAAGCGGCCATCCGTGAACGTGCTCGCGATGGCGTAGTCGTAGTAGAGCGCGTTGAACAGGTTGTTCACGCTCAGCGACCAGAAGAAGCGGTCAACTTGTCCGCTCAGCTTGATATCGGCGGGGGCGTTGCCGGGAATCCGGCTCTGGGTGTTGGCCTGATCGTTGTCCATGATGCGCGAACTCCAGGCCCGCACCGTGGCGTCGAACACCAGGTAGTTCTGCCAGATATTCCAGGTGACGCCGAGATTGCCGGTGTAGCGCGACACCAGCGGTACGTCGTTGCCGGCCCACACGCCTTCGCGGAAGACGGCGCGGGTGATCGCCATGCCGCCGCGCAGGGTCACGCTGTCGCTGACCCTCAGCGAGGCGCTGGTCTCGCTGCCGTAGCGGCGGGTGGGGTCGAGGTTGGTGTTGTAGAACAGCACCGGGTTGAAATGGATCTCGTTGTCGAGATCCATCAGATAGACGCTGGTCTGGACCTGGAAGCGATTGGTCCTGACGCGGAAGCCGCCCTCGACGTCCTGCGAGGTCTGGGTCTTGAGCTGGAAGGTCTGCGGGATCGGGGCGAAGGTCAGCGGGTCGAATGACGGCCCTGATGCAACGCGCTCGTCGACATCAGGCGTGCGGAACGCGCGGGCCGCGCGGCCGAACACGGAGAAGGTGTCGGTCAGGCGATGCTCGACGCCGACATGCAGCGCGTATTGCGTCTCGTTGCTGTCGAGCGGCGCTGCCTGCGCATCGAACGCGAACGGCGCATTCGGGTCGTAGCGATCGCGCGCCGAGATGCTGGTGTTCTGGACCCGCGCGCCGTAGGAGAAGTCGGTCGTCGGCAACAGGCCCAGCGCATGTTGCCAGTAGCCGGCCACGGACCGCTGCTCGATATTGTAGATATGGAAGGGATCGACGCCCTGATAGGCGCCGCGCGCCTCACGGAAGGTCGAATCGTAATAGTCGATGCCGGTCAGGATCGTCGACGGCATCCCCAGCATCACGTTCTTGACGCTGAGCCGCGGTGTCAGAGACCAGGTCTGCAGCGCGGCGTCATTGTAGGTCGAGGCGAAGCTGATGGTCGGCACCCTGCCGAAGAAGCCGCTCTGCGTCTCGCGCTGCCGCCAGCCGCCGTCGACGATGAGGTCGACGCCGTTCATCAGCGACCTGGTGAAGCCGGCGGTGACGCTGGCGGTCTGCTGGTTGGCATAGTCGAAGGGCGTCGCGGCGCCGCGGCGGTCGGTGAGCAGCTCATTGACGCCGATCGACGGATCGACCAGCCGTCCGCCGGGCAGGCCGAGCTTCTGGTCGCTGCCGGTGACGGTCAGGAAGGCGGTGAGATCAGGCGTCGTGTAGTTGATGTTGCCGACGGCGTTGCGCTGGTCGAGCGCATTGTTGACGCGGTAGCCGTCGGACTTGATGCCGTTGCCGTAGAACGAGGTGGACCACGGTCCGGAGTTGAGCGCCGCGGAGACCGCGGCCATGCGGGTGTTGAACGAGCCAAATCCGGCCTCGGCGCGCATCGTCGTCGGCGGGCCGCCGACGCCGGTCTTGGTAATGATGTTGACGACGCCGCCCACCGCGTTGTCGCCGTAGAGCACCGCGCCGCTGTTGCCGCGCGTGATCTCGATGCGCTCGATCGAATCGAGCGGGATCGTGGTGAGGTCGAAGCCGGCCTTGTCGACGTCGTTGAGGCGGCGGCCGTTGAGCAGGAACAGCGTGTTGTCGGTCGCGAAGGCGCCGAAGCCGCGCAGGTCGACCGAGGTCTTGGCGCCGTTCGGTCCGCCATAGGGCGTTTGCAGCTGCACGCCTGGCACCTGCGCGAGGATCTCGGGCAACGACTGCACCGGCGAATGGGCGATGTCGTCGGCGGTGATCACGGCCGAGGAGGAGCCGACAATGCCGGCGAACTGGCGGCCGCCGCCGGTGCCATCCGTTCCGGTGGCCGCGCCGGTCGCTGTCGTGCCCGATCCGCTGCCTGTGTCGTTGCCTTGCGAGGTGCCCGGCGCCGGGCGTCGCGGCGCCGGCGCTTCGTCAGCGGCCGGCCTGGCGCGCGTGACGTTCTGGTCGCGCGGCTTGGTGACTTCGATCGCCGGCAGCTGATCGGGAGCGGGTGCCTGCTGCGCCCGCGCGGCGGAGAAAAGGATTGCCGGCGCGATCATCGTCGACGCGAGCAGAAGCGCGCGGTGTCGCCGATGGAAAGGGAAGGAGAACATAAGCGAGGTCTCGGTAACGTCAGTGGCACGTCACCGCGAACCAGTCTCACCATCGTGCTCACAGCATCAGGTGAAGCTCATGCCTGTACTCCCCGACCGGCAGCATCGCGTGTGATCACGGCTGACGGCAGGTCTCCTGGCTCGCGGGTCGTTACCCTTCATCGCCTTCCCGGGACCGAGATTCCCAGTGGCCTGTGACGAAGGATTCACCGCATACAGTTGCGGGGGCAGCCGCGGCGTTGGGGAAGTTTCCCCGTACCGCATTCCCTTTTCATCTCACGAAAGAACCGTCATGTTCATCTAGGGTTCGGCCGGGTAGCAAAGTCAATCCGGCGGAAGTCGGGCAATGGCCGGGCGGCCACGGTTTTTGCCGAGTGTCGCTTGTCTGCCACGGCGATCGCTGTAAGACCATGGATCCAATGAGCGTGCAGGATTTTGCCTTGGCGGCCGAGGTCGCGGCGCGGCGCCGGTGGGGCGCCACCGCGGCGCTGCTCGCGCTCGTGGCCCTGCTGTGCGTGCTCTCGCTCGGCATCGGGCCGGTGCGGCTGTCGCCGCTCGCGGTGATCGAGGCGCTGTTCGGCGGCGGCAGCGATGTGGCGCAGGTGATCGTGCGCGAGATCCGCCTGCCGCGCACCATCCTGGCATTCGCGATCGGCGGTATTCTCGGGCTGTCGGGTGCGTCGCTGCAAGGGCTGCTGCGCAATCCGCTAGCCTCGCCGTCACTGTTCGGCGCGCCGCAATCGGCCGCCTTCGGCGCGGTGCTGGTGATCGCGCTGGGCCTCGCCGATGTGCGTTCCTACGCGCTGCCGGTGGTGGCGATCATCGCCGCGTTCGGCTCGGTGTTCGCGCTGCTTGCGATCGCCGGCCGCAACGCCGGACTGCTGATCCTGATCCTCGCCGGGCTCGCGATCTCGAGCTTTGCGGGAGCGGCGACGGCGCTGGTGATGAACCTCTCCAGCAATCCCTTCGTGGTGCTGGAGATCGCGTTCTGGCTGCTCGGCTCGCTGGAAGACCGGAGCTTCCAGCACGTCGCGCTGGCGCTGCCCTTCATCGTCGCAGGCGCCGCCATCCTGCTCAGCCAGGCGAGCGCGTTCCGCGCGCTGACGCTCGGCGAGGAGGCGGCGCAGAGCCTCGGCGTCGATGTCGGGCGGTTGCGGCTTTTCGTGATCACGGGCGTGGCGCTCGGCGTCGGCGGCGCAGTTGCCGTGACAGGCACGATCGGTTTCATCGGCCTCGTTGCGCCGCATCTGATGCGTCCCGTGATCGGTCACGATCCGGCGCGGCTCTTGGTGCCGAGCGCGCTCACCGGCTCGGCGTTGCTGCTCGCCGCCGACATCGCGGTGCGCATCATCCCTTCGACCTCGGACATCAAGGTCGGCGTGCTGACCTCGATCATCGGCGTGCCGTTCTTCCTCTATCTGATCATGCGCGAACGCCGCGCGCTCGGCGGAGGCGTGGCATGACGCTGCTCTCCGCTACCGCGCTCAATGCTTCGCTCGGCAGCCGCGAGGTGCTGCACGATGTCTCGCTGTCGCTGCCATCGGGCCATCTCGTCGCGCTGATCGGGCCGAACGGCGCTGGCAAGACCACGCTGCTGCGCGCGCTGGCCGGGCTGATTCCGTCGGGCGGCGAGATCCGGATCGGCGGCGATGCGCTGGCCTCGCTGCCGCTGCGCGAGCGCGCGAAACGTTTCGCCTATCTGCCGCAGGGGCACATGGTGCACTGGCCGCTGCCGGCGCGCGATATCGTCGCGCTCGGCCGCTATCCGCACGGCGCGACCGATCCGGCGCGGCTGTCGCAGACGGATATGGAGGCGGTGCTGCGCGCGATGCAGGCGGTCGACGTCACTGAATTCAGCGATCGCCGCGTCACCGAACTCTCCGGCGGCGAACGCAGCCGCGTCGCGCTGGCCCGGGTGCTCGCGGTGGAGGCGCCGGTGATCCTCGCCGACGAGCCGACCGCCTCGCTCGATCCGCGCCACCAGATCGACGTGATGCAGAAGCTGCGCAACGTCGCCGATACCGGTGTGCTGGTGATCGTGGTGACGCATGACCTGGGACTCGCCGCGCGCTTCGCCGATCATGTTCTGGTGCTGTCGGAGGGACGGCTGGCCGCGCAGGGCGCGCCTGTCGACGCATTGTCGGAGGCGGTCCTCGCCAGCGTGTTCCGGGTCAGCGCCTATCGCGCCGAATTTCAGCGCGAGGCGGTCATCGTGCCGTGGGCGGACGTGTGATGAGGATGCGGCGTCTCCACGAGTTCAGTTCACCTCTCCCGCTTGCGGGGGAGGGGGCGCTGTTTTCGCGCGGACGCTATCTTGCGTCGTGCCTTGCCCTGATGCTTTCGCTCCTCGTGTGGCTCGCGTCAGCCGCTCCCTCGTTCGCTGCTGGACCGCGCATCGTCTCGATGAATGTCTGCAGCGACCAGCTCGTGCTGTCGCTGGCCGACCCGGACCAGATTATCGGCCTCAGCCGCTTTTCGCGCGATGCCTGGCAATCCTGGGCCGCGGAGAAGGCACGAAACTTTCCGCGCCTGTCCGGCGAGGCCGAGGATGTGCTGCTGCTGGGGCCCGACCTCGTCGTGGTCAGCCTGTTCGACAAGCGCGCGACCCGCGATCTCTTGAAGGCCCACGGGCTGCACCTCGTCGAATTCACGGTGCCGCGGACGCTGGACGAGGTGAAGGACCAGATCCGCGCGATGGGCGATCTGGTGCAGCATCCCGATCGCGCAGAGGCCGAGATCGCGCGCCTCGATGCGGCGATCGCGCAAGCGCGGGCGGCGGCAAGCACGCATCATTACCGCGTGCTGCCGCTGGAGCGGCGCGGCTTTGTGGCTGGTGACGGCAGCCTCGTCAGCTCGCTGCTCGCCATAACCGGCCTCTCCAACGCCGCCGGCGAACTTGGCGTCGGAGCAGGCGGATTCGCCTCGCTGGAGGCGATCGTAAAGCTGCGGCCAGACTTCATCCTGGTGTCGGAGGCCGGCGACCGTGCCGAGGATGACGGTCGCGCCTTCCTGCTGCATCCGGCGCTGGAGCGCTTCTATCCGCAAAGCAAGCGCATCGTGCTGCCGGAGCGGCTCACCGTGTGCGGCGGCGTGATGCTGGCGGATGCGCTGGATCGGCTGACGGAGGAGTTGCAGCGCGTGATGCAGTGACTATGCCCGTCATTCCGGGATGGTCCAAAGGACCAGACCCGGAATCTCGAGGTTCCGGGTTCGATGCTTCGCATCGCCCCGGAACGACTATCATCCCATCACCACGGGTCCGCCGGCCTTCTTCCAGGCGTCGATGCCGCCTTCGATATGGGCGGTGTTCGCCAAGCCCGCCTTCTTCGCGGCGGCCACCGCCATCGCGGAACGCTCGCCGAAGGCGCAGAAGAACACGACGCGGCGGCCGGTTGCGGCGGCGACCTCGCGCAGCATGCCGCCGGGCTGCAGGGTGGCGCAAATCCCCGGATAGGGCGCGTGCAGCGCGCCCGCGAGCGTGCCGTGCTTGGCCCGCTCGCCGCTCTCGCGCAAATCGACCAGGAGGATATCGGGGCGGCCGAGGCTCGCGATGGCGTCGCCCGCGCTGAGGGAGAGGCCTTCCTTGGCGAGTTCGTCCTGGTGCAGGCCGACATGCATGTTGGCGGGCACCACGACGTCCATCAGCTTCGGGTTCGGCAAATTGAGGTTGTTCATCAGCTCGACATAGTCGTCGATCGATTTGACCTGCAGCCGCGGATTGTAGCGCTTCTCCTCGCCGATGGTGGAGACGGTGTCGCCCTTGTAGTCATGCGCGGGGAACACCATGGTCTCCTCGGGCAGCTTCAGCAGGCGGTTGAAGATCGAATCGTACTGCGCGCGCGCGCTGCCGTTCTGGAAGTCGGTGCGGCCGGTGCCGCGGATCAGCAGCGTGTCGCCGGTGAAGACACGGTCGCCCATCAGATAGCTGTAGGAATCGTCGGTGTGGCCGGGCGTGTACAGCGCCTCGAGGCAAAGGCCCTCGATCGTCACCTTGTCGCCGTCGGAGACGCGCATCGACACCACGTCGGCCTTGCTCTGCTCGCCCATGATGGTGATGCACTGGGTGCGGTCGCGCAGCTCGCCGAGGCCGGTGACGTGATCGGCGTGCAGGTGCGTATCGACGGCCTTGACCAGCCTGAGGTCGAGTTCCTGCAGCAGCTTGCAGTAGCGATCGGCCTTCTCCAGCACCGGATCGAGGATCAGTGCCTCGCCGCCGGCGCGGCTCGCGAGAAGATAGCTGTAGGTTCCGGATACGCTGTCGAAGAGCTGGCGAAAGATCATGACGGCTTCCCTATTCTCCGGGCCGAGTCACATGGAGGATATTATTCCATAGATGGGGTCTATTCAAAGCAAATCCATCCCCGCCCCAGCCGGATCCCGCCACCCTGAGGAGCGCGCTTCTGTGCGCGTCTCGAAGGGTGGAGGGCCCGGGTCTTTCCACGAATGGGACAAGGCATCTGGGCCGTGCATCCTTCGAGGCTCGCCCAGCAGCGCAAGTGCGCCGCAAGGCTCGCGCCTTGGGATGACGGGATATGCATCGAGGTCGTGGAAGAGACGAAGTTACGGCCGCACGTAACGCCAGCCCTGCTCCTGCGGGCGGCGCGTTCGCGCGACCCGTCGGCTCGCGATGATGACGGGGCCGTTACGGCCGGACCAGCGTGTATCCGTTCTCGGTGAGCAGCAAAATCTGTGCGACGCCGACCTGCACGGGGGTGGCGGCGGCGATGTAGTCCGGCCGCTTGCCGCTGTCGCGCTCGATCGTGTCGACGGTGTTGAGGCAGATGTCGACCCGCGCGCCCTGCGCGACCAGGCTCTCGACCAGCTTGCGATTCGGGTTGTCGGGCTTGAGCAGGCCGATGCCCGGGCCGAAGGCGACGATCTCGACCGCGACCTTGTCGGGATCGTAATGCTTCATCAGATTGTTGGCGACGCTGATGACGAGGCCCTGCTTCCTCGGATCGTTGTCGGAGAGCTGCAGCACGACCTTGTGCTCGGCGAACGGCTTGTCCTGCAACGGCGCCAGCTGCGCGCGGGCGAGCGGCGTCGCCAGCGCGATCGCCGCAAGGCCGAGCGCCGCGATCAGCGCGCGGCGCGTCATCCGTGCCTCGCGATGCCCGGGTTATCCTCGACGCCTTTCAGCGTCACCCCGGGTTCGTCACGGTTCGGCGGCCGGCCGGAGCGCAGATGCCTGGCGACGACATCCCAGATCGGCGCGCCGCTCTGCTGGTTGACCGAGGCCCAGCCCGCGACCTTGTAGTGCTTGCCGACTTCGAGATGCCTGCCGTTGCCAAGCTTCAGCTCGGAAATGCGCTTGCCGACGGTCTCGGCCGGCGTGCAGGTGTAGGCGAGGCCGCCGACGCGGACCATGTCGCCGCCCTGCTGATAATAGGGGTCGACGTTGAACAGATTGTCGCAGACGTCTTCCAGCACATCCTTGATCTGGCTGCCGGTCATTTTGGCGACGTAGGTCTCCGGATAGGTGATCGCGGTTTCCGACAGCACGTCTTCCATGGTCAGCGGCTGGCCGGCGAGCGTGGTGATGCCCCAGCGGAAGCCCGGCGACAGCGCGATCTCGGCGTCGAGCTCGTTCAGCAGCGCATCGCAGATCAACTGGTCGACGGTGCCGGAGAAATTGCCGCGGCGGTAGAGCAGCCGGTCGGCCGAGGCCAGCTTGTTGTTCCATTCGTCGACATGCGGATCGCGCATCTTGTCGATCAGCGTCTGCATCGCAGGATCGGGCTTCAGCAGTTCGGCGAACACCGGCAGCAGCCGGTAGCGGACATTGGCGACCTTGCCCTTGGCAAGATCGAGATCGAGCACGCCGATGAACTTGCCGTTGGAGCCGGCATTGGTCACCAGCGTGACGCCGCCGGCATTGGTCACCGTGATCGGGATCGGGATCGCGTCGTGGGTGTGCCCGCCGAGGATGACGTCGATGCCGGTGACGCGGCTGGCGAGCTTGAGGTCGACATCCATGCCGTTATGCGACAGCAGGATCACCGCCTCGACCTTGTCGTTGTTGCGATGGCCGTCGACGAGCTTCTGCAGCTCCTCGTCGCGGATGCCGAACTTCCAGTCCGGCGTGAAGCGCTTCGGATGCGCGATCGGCACGTAGGGGAAAGCCTGGCCGATGATCGCGACGCGATGGCCGCCGATCTCCTTGATGAAGGACGGCTTGAACACCCGCCCCGAAGCCGGGTCGAACGCCTTGGCGTCGTTGAACGCGGCTTCCTCGGTCAGGAACACGTTCTGCGCCAGGAACTCGCCCTTGAAGCGCGAGAGGTTGTCGCGCAGCACCTGCTCGCCATAGGTGAATTCCCAGTGCCCGGTCATCGCCTCGATGCCGAGCAGATTGGCGGCCTCCACCATGTCGGCGCCGTTCATGGCGTTGGCGAGCGCCGAGCCCTGCCAGAGGTCGCCGCCGTCGAGCAGGATCGAGCGCTTTTCGCCGACATCGGCGCGCAGCTTGTCGATCAGCGTCTTCAGGTGGGCGAAGCCGCCGAGCCGGCCGAAGCGGCCGGCGGCCTTCTCGAATTCGACGCAGGTGAAGGCGTAGGCGTCGGCGCTGTCGGGCCGGATGCCGAAGCGGTCGAGGAACGCCTTGCCGACGAGGTGCGGCGGCTGGCCGGCCATCGCGCCGACGCCGAGATTGACGCCGGGCTCGCGGAAGAACACCGGCTTCAGCTGCGCATGCGTGTCGGTCATGTGCAGGATGCGGGCGTTGCCGAACCGCTCGAGGTCGTAGACGCTGGCGGTGTCGGCGCTGCGCGCAAGGCGGGGCAGGCCGGCCGTCAGCGTTGCGGCGGCCGCAGCTTTCAGGAATTCCCGGCGGCGGATGATCATCATTCTCTCCGCGCGGCCCCTGGCCTGCGCGCTCTTAACGAACTTCCATGTCCTTCCAGCGTTCCTTTTCGCTGGTGGCCTGGAAGATCGAAGCCTTTGCCAGTGCCTCGGCCTCCTTGGCCTTGGCGACTGCGGCGTCGAAATCACCAGCCTCAGCGGCCTTTTTTGCGGCAGACAGTGTCGAGGCGGTGGTGGTCCACTGGTTGCGCAGGCTGCCTGCCTCCTTGTTGGCGGCTTCGGCGGCGGCGTAGGCGGCCTTGTAGTCGGCCTCGGAGGCGGCGAGGGCACAGGTCGCGGTCGCGATCAGCAGGGCTGATGCTGCGAGGACAGCTTTGATGGCCGCGCTCATGGCCGTGCTCCCGGACCCGAAATCGGCAGGCCGTTGCTGACATAGGACAAATAATATTCGAGGTTGCGGTACTCGTCGTCCTGCGGATTGAGCGGCACGCCGCGGATCTGACTGTTGCAGGTGGTGAAGCGGCGGCTGGTCGTGCCCATGCCGCTCCATTCCGAGCGGTAGATCGGCATCGCGTTCAGGATGCCGAGCGCCGGCGCCAGCACCTCGGCGCGGATCCGCTCGCCCGGGCTCTGGATGTGGCAGGTGGCGCAGGAGAAATTGAGCTGGCCGCGGCGGGTGTAGAAATATTCCTTGCCCTTCTGATAGGCCTCCAGCGCGCGCGGATCGTTCGGGATCTTGATGTCCATCGGCTTGCCGCGCGAGGTGAAGGCCATGTAGGCGGTGAGCGCCGCCATGTCGTCCTTCACATAGGAGAACGGCGCCTCGCCATTGGCTTCGCGGCAACGGTTGAGCGCGAGCTCGAGCGTAACGACCTTGCCTTCCTTCTCGTCGAAATAGGGATAGTTCTGGCGGATGCCGATGCCCTTGTTCGGGAAGCAGTCGGCGTAGGTCTTGCCGTTCTTGAACGGCGTTGCGAACATCTCCTTGCCGGCTTCGAGCGAGAACTCGTAGGGCGGAAACTGTTCCTTCTCCTCCCATTGCCTGTGCAGGTCCTCATTCATCGAATAGGGCCCGTTGACGAAGTCCTCGAGCTTCAGCTTGGGGAATTTGCCGGTGAAGAATTTCTGGAACGCCGCCTTGTCGGCGGCGGGATCGACGGTGTCGGCCGCCTGCGCTGGTGCGCACGCCAGCAAGCCGAGCGCGAGCGTGGCTATTGTTGCGCGGATTGCGAGGCACCGCGTCATTGAATCTTCGCCGTGGTGGTGTCGGTCGCGCCCTTGTTGTCGACCCAGCTGACCTTCAGATCGTCGCCCTTCTTGCCGCCCTTGAAGGCGAACTTGACATAGGGGTCCTTGGAGACGCCGCCGCCCCAGTCGGCGACGAACACCGGCTTGCCGTCATATTCGAAGCTGAGCTGCTGGATGAAATGCGGCGGAATGATCTCGCCCTTGGCGTCCTTGACGAAGCCGGAATCCATCGGATGCTGGATCAGCGCCTGCACCTCGGTGGTGTCGCCGTTTGACGTGGCGCGCACGCGAATGCTCGATGCCATCTGATTATCCCTTGATTGAACTCAGCCGCCGCAGCCGCCGACGGTGACCTTGATTTCCTTTTTGGCGCTGTAGAGCTTGCCGCCGGCCTCGACGATCACGGTGACGTTGCTGGTCTTGGCCATCTTGATGCGGTTGGAGACGGTCGGCAGCGTGCCCGCCGGAATCCTGTATGAGGCGACCAGCGAGATCGGATTCTCGCTCACCAGAAACGAGATCGAGGTGACGTCGGCCAGCGTCGTGGTGGCCGAGATCGGCACCACCGCACCGTTCTCGGCGATCTCCGGCGCATCCATCTTGACCTTGTCCGACGGCTCGGCGGTCTTGCCATAGAGCGCCTTGATCGCGTCGGCCTCGTTCTTCTGCTTGAATGCGTCTTCGGGATATTTGTCGTTGGCGGCGGCGAGCGCCTGCGGCACGTCGAACGGAATGACCCCGAGGCCGATCAGCGCGGCGACGCCGGCGCCCTTCAGCACCATGCGGCGCGCTTTGAAAAATTCGCTGGTCGTGATGTTCATCGAAAAAAATCTCCTCAAGCGACGGTCGCGGCGTCACAGCGTCTGCAGGAAGTCCACCACTGCGTCGATTTCCTTCTCGCTCAAAATCCGGTTTCGGCCGAACGGCGGCATCACCGTCTGCGGATTGCGCTTGGTTTCGTCGGTCACGATCGCGATCAGCTCGTCACGGCTGTATTTGGCCTTCAGGCCGCTCAGCTCGGGGCCGATCGTGCCGGGCAGGTCGCCGCCCTTGATGACGTGGCAGGTCAGGCAATTGCCCTTGCCGCGGTCGAAGGCGAGCTTCTGTCCCTCGGCGGCGGATTGGGCCTGCGCGGGCGCGGCCATGGCGGTGCCTGCCAGCAGCGCCAGAACGAAGGCTGGCTTGGAGAAAGTGGCGATCAAGGACGTTTCCCGGGCTTCAATCTCGATGATCCCATCGCAATATAATAGAGTGGAAAGCACAAAGGCCATCGGCTGGCAACACGGAGAATAGGCGCGTTGTGATGGGGTTAATGCCACAGGGGCAGTCCGGAACTGGAGCGCATGTCCTGCGCCTTCCGCCTGTCATGTTTGTGCGGTTGAGATGCGGTTGAGGCGTAGGGAGAAGCGCGGTGGCGGAATTCGTGGCGGAGTTCGGCAAGGATGGCCGGCCGGTCGAGGCGGACGGGCGGCTCGATGCGCCGGCGTTCCATCGCAACCATCAGCCGATCTGGACCGTCCTGAAAGACTACCTCACCGGCCAATCCGGCGACGTGCTGGAAGCCGGCAGCGGCACCGGCCAGCATGTCGTCTATTTCGCCGGTCAGACGCCCGACATCACCTGGTGGCCGAGCGATCTCCATGCGGCGCACCTGCGCAGCATCGAGGCCTGGCGCGCGCATGCCGCCCTTGCCAACATCCGGCCGCCGCAGCCGATCGATCTGTCCGACCCGGCCTGGTCGCCGGCGCTGCCGGACGGCAAAGGTCCGGACGAACTGCTCGCGATCTTCTGCGCCAATGTGATCCACATCGCGCCGTGGCGCGTCGCCGAGGGCCTGTTCGCCGGCGCCGCGCGGCACCTGCGCGCCGACGGCCGGCTATTGCTCTACGGCCCGTTCAAGCGCGGCGGCAAGCATACCGCGCTCAGCAATGCCGTGTTCGACACGTCGCTGCGCGAGCGCGACGCCGAGTGGGGGGTGCGCGATATCGCTGATCTCGAGACGCTTGCGGAGCGCGTCGGGCTCAAGCTCGCCGGCAACTCCGAGATGCCGGCCAACAACATGATTTTGGTCTTTGCCCGCAAGTAGCCGCGCTCAATCGTAAGCCAGGCACCAGCCTGGCCCACGCAGCCAGCAACGTTCATCGGGGATCCCGGCGTCGCGATAGAGCCGCGTCACCTTCTGCCAGCCGCCGCGGGCGAAGGCTTCGGCCAAGGCCTTTTCCGACGCCTCGTCGCGGCCGCCGTCGCAGGGAATGATCGCGACCGGCGATATCCAGTCCGCTTGGTACTCTGCGTCCTCGCGCCGGATCCGGAACACGGCGCCGGATCGCGCCACCTGCTCCGGCGCGCCACCCTTGAATCCGTCATCCGATGTCAGCGGCAGGATCAGGCGGCCGCCGGCGGCGAGCCCGTCGAGCCACCGCGCGGCAGGCCGGGTGCAGCCGGCGTTGACATAGATCACGTCGGCGGACGCGAACGCGACCTGTGTGCCGTCGCCCTGGATGATCTCGACATTTGCGTAAGCGGCGAGATTGGCGCGGGCATCTGCCGCAAGGTCCGGATCGTATTCGATGCCGGTCACGCGGCCGGACGGTCCGACCAGATGCGCGAGGATCGCGGTGTAGTACCCCGTGCCGGTGCCGATATGCACCACGTGCTCGCCGGCGTCGGGTGCGGCCTGGTGCATGAGATACGCATGCAGCGACGGCTGGCCGTTGTTGAGACGCCGCTCGGGGCGCAAGGCGACAAGATCGTTGGTGTAGAGATAGACCGGGTCGGCGTCGGGCGTCGGCGCATAGTCGCGGCTCCACCAGCGCAGCATCATCCATGGTCCTGGGCCGACGAAGTGCTCGCGGGGAATGGCGGCGAAGGCCTCCGTCAGCCGCGGATTGATGGTGTTGGCGGCGGCCAGGATCTGCTTGGCATAGCCCGCGCGGACGATGCGGAGTTCGGCTTGCGGGTCCATTGCCGCGCGCTCCCGTGATGTCGCGTTTTGTGTGATTTGACACACCGAGGTGTGTGAAATAGCATACTGCGACGACGGAGGCCAGAATGAAGAGACGGCTTTATCCGGCCGTGCTGGAGCGCGGTCCGCGCGGCGCGTTCGGCGCCTGGTTTCCGGATTTTCCCGGCTGCGTCGCCGGCGGCAAATCGCAGGAAGAGGCGATCGAGCGCGCCGAGCACGCGCTGGCGCAGACCGTCGACGGCTGGGTCGAGCACGGCAAGCCATTGCCGGAGCCGACCCCGATCGAGCGCATCGTGGCGCCGAAGGGCTCCGACGTCGCCGCCTTCTTCATGGTGGGCGTCGATCCGCCCGACCCGTCCGAGCGCGTCAACGTCTATTTGCCGAAAAGCCTCATCGCACGGATCGACAAGCGCGCCGCCGAGCTCGGCATGAGCCGTTCGAGCTTTTTCGGCTTTGCCAGCTCGCTCGCGCTCGAATGGCCGGGCGGCTATCCACGCGGCGCCCCGATCGCGCCGCGCTCCAGGGTCCACAAGACCGGCGCGCTGCGCGCCGAGAAGCGGCCGGGCAAGAAGCCTGCGCGGTAAGTGACACGCGACGTAATACATGTGGCGTCGTCCTGGCGAAAGCCAGGACCCATTACCCCAAATGCTGGTTGTTGCGCTTAGCTGGGGCCGCGATCCCTCTCACAAAAGACTCGGTGGTTATGGGTCCCCTGAGTTCACAAACGAAGTGCAACACTTCCTTGAGGAGGTGTTGCCATGGGGCGGAGTTACAAGCAGCTCTCTCTGGACGACCGATGCGAGATTGCCTGCCTATCGGCCAATGGCAGCTCGGTCCGGCAAATCGCGGCAGCTCTGGATCGCTCGCCATCAACGGTCTCTCGGGAATTAAGGCGCAATCGGGGGAGCCAGGTCGGCTACAAGCCAAACTATGCCCAGCACCAGATGCGAGCGCGGCGCTGGACGGGCGGACGCCTCGAACGGGAGCCCGGCCTGCGCCGCGCGGTGTTGCAACGCCTTCGCCGGGGCTGGTCGCCCGAGCAGGTCGCCGGCCGGCTGGCCCGCGAGTCCGGGCGCAAGGTGATCTCGCACGAGACCATCTACCGCTTCATCTATGCCCAACTCAGGCGCACCACGGATTTCAACTGGCGGCGCTATCTGCCGCGCGCCAAGAGCAAGCGCGGCCGCCGCGGCAAGAGGGGCGGCAGCCCCGCAAGCTTCATCGAAGGCCGTGTTTCCTTGGCAAATCGGCCGATCGAAGTGGCCGACCGCAGCGTGCCCGGACACTGGGAGGCCGACCTGATGATGTTCTCGAAATACGGTCAGGCCGTGCTGACCGTGCACGAGCGCACCTCGCGTCTGCTGCTCGGCATCCGCCTTGCCAGCAAGGTCGCGCGCGGTGTCGCCCGCCATCTCGTGGGCTTCTTCGCGACCCTGCCACAAGAGCTGCGCCAGACCGTGACCTTCGACAACGGCACCGAGTTCGCCGGTCACCTGGCGCTGCACCGCCTCTCGATCGAGACCTTCTTCTGCGATCCCCACGCCCCCTGGCAGAAGGGCGGCATCGAGAACGCCATCGGCAGGATGCGCCGCTTTATTCCCCGCAAGACCGATCTCGTAACCCTCTCGACCGCCAGATTCCGCCAGTTCATCGCCGCCTACAACAACACCCCGCGCAAATGCCTTGACTACCGCACGCCTGCCGAGGCTTTTGCTCAAGTGTTGCACTTCGAATGTGAATCCACCTCCTGGCTTTCGCCAGGACGACGCCGGAGTGTGAGTATTCGACCGGGCCAACCCGCGTGCGCCTCCTGCATGGCGTACGTCCGTTTGCGCCGGTTGATCGGCTTCGACCCGCTCTCCATAGTGCGCCCGATTGGGGGCTCCCGCCGGGGCTTCGGGGCGGGACTGCCGATGATCGACGTGACAGCTGCGGATGAGGCGAGCGACGACGCGCGGGCGCGCAGCAATGTGTGGCGGCTTGCGGCGGCGCAGGCGCTGACCGGCGCCAATTCGGCCGTGATCTTCGCCACCGGCTCGATCGTCGGCGCGACGCTGGCACCCGACGTTTCGCTCGCGACGGTGCCGCTCTCGATGTATGTGCTCGGGCTTGCCGCCGGCACGCTGCCGACCGGCGCGATCTCGCGCGCCTACGGACGACGCGTCGCCTTCATCATCGGCACCTTCTGCGGCACGCTCACCGGCGCGCTCGGCGCCTGGGCGATCCTGCACTCATCGTTCTGGCTGTTCTGCGGCGCGACCTTCCTCGGCGGGCTCTACGGCGCCGTCGCGCAGTCCTACCGATTTGCCGCCGCCGATGGCGCCAGTGTCGCGTTCCGGCCCAAGGCCGTGTCCTGGGTGATGGCCGGCGGCGTGTTCGCCGGCGTGCTCGGGCCGCAGCTCGTGCAATGGACCATGGACATCTGGCCGCCCTATCTGTTCGCGTTCTCCTTCGTGATGCAGGCGCTGGTCGCGCTGGTGGCGATGGCGGTGCTCTCGGGCGTCGACGCGCCGAAGCCTGCGGTTGCGGATTTGCATGGCGGCCGCCCGCTGCTCGAGATCGCAAAGCAGCCGCGCTTCATCGCCGCGGCGCTGTGCGGCGTGATCGCCTATCCGATGATGAATCTGGTGATGACCTCGGCGCCGCTCGCCATGAAGATGTGCGGGCTGTCGGTCAGCGATTCCAATTTCGGCATTCAGTGGCACATCGTGGCGATGTACGGCCCGAGCTTCTTCACGGGCTCCTTGATCGCGCGGTTCGGCGCGCCCGTCATCGTCGCGCTCGGGCTGGCGCTCGAGGCGGTCGCCGCGATGATCGGACTGTCCGGGATCACCGCGCCGCACTTCTGGGCGACGCTGTTCGTGCTGGGGATCGGCTGGAATTTTGCGTTTGTTGGCGCTTCCGCGCTGGTGCTGGAAACGCACCGGCCGCAGGAGCGCAACAAGGTGCAGGCGTTCAACGATTTCCTGGTGTTCGGCATGATGGCGATCGGCTCGTTCTCGTCGGGCCAGCTGCTCGCGCATTACGGATGGAATGCCGTCAACTGGGTGGTGTTCCCACCTGTTCTGCTCGGCCTTGCCGTGCTCTCGTTCGCTTCATTCGCCAAGCGGCGCGCGAAATTGCGCGCGGTGGAAGAAATCCCGGATCCCAGCATCTAATTCCTGCTGCCAATTGCTGACACTTCGATCAGCTTCGAAATGATCCGCTTGCAACGCTGTTCACATCATGGGATCGGATCAGTTCGGCCATGACGATGTGAGAAGCAAGAGCAAGAAATGGACACATCCTCAGCCACGCTGCCTGATGAATCCTCGCTTGGTTATGAGGGCTGGCGCATCGTCGTCGTCTGCTTTCTGCTTGCGACCTTCGGCTGGGGACTGGGTTTCTACGGCCAGAGCGTCTATGTCGCCGAGCTGCAGCGGCTGCACGGCTGGCCGGCGTCGCTGATCTCGTCGGGCACGACCTTCTTCTATCTGTTCGGCGCCGCGCTGGTTGCCTTCGTCAGCGAGGCGATCAAGGCGTTCGGCGCGCGCAGCTGCCTGATCGCCGGCACCTTCGCGATGGCGATCGCGGCCGTTGCGATCGGCGAGGTGCGCGAGCCCTGGCAGCTCTATCTTGCCGATGCGCTGCTGGCGTTCGGCTGGGCCGGCACCAGCCTCGGCATCATCACCAACACGCTCGGCCTGTGGTTCGACAAGAAGCGCGGCATGGCGATCAGCCTGGCGCTGAACGGCGCGAGCTTCGGCGGCATCGTCGGCGTGCCGCTGCTGGTGGCGGGGATCGGCACGTTCGGCTTCTCCGGCGCGATGATCGCGGCCGCGGTGCTGCTGATTGTGGTGATGGTGCCTGTGATCCTGATCTTTGTCGGGCGGCCGCCGGCGCATCTGCACGCGGTCACGGCCGCCGCTGCCGACGCGCCGTCGGCGACGCAGGTGCGCAGCCGGGCGCTGCGCGACATCCGCTTCCTCTCGGTCTCGATTGCCTTCGCGCTGGTGCTGTTCGCCCAGGTCGGCTTCATCGTGCATCTGATCGCCTATCTCGATCAGGTGATCGGCCGCGAGCGCGCGACGGTGGCGATGGCGCTGTTGACTGCGATGGCCGTGGTCGGCCGCGTCTCCTTCTCCTTCGTGATCGACCGGCTCAACCAGCGGCTGGCCTCGGCGCTGTCCTTTGTCAGCCAGGCGGTCGCGCTCGCCGTCATCATCAATGTGCACAATGACGTGGCGCAGATCGCCGCCTGCGCGCTGTTCGGCTTCTCGGTCGGCAATCTGATCACGCTGCCGGCGCTGATCGTGCAGCGCGAGTTCGATCCGCGTTCGTTCGGCGTGCTGGTCAGCCTGATCACCGCGATCAACCAGATCACCTACGCCTTCGGCCCCGGCGTGGTCGGGCTGCTGCACGACCTCTCCGGCAGCTATTCGCTGCCGTTCTACGGCTGCATTGGCCTGGAGCTGATCGCGGCGGCGACGATCATGATCGGCCGAAAAACGTAGCCCGGATGAGCGAAACGATATCCGATCTACCTTTCACCTCCCCTTGAAAAGGGGAGGTCGCTTTGCTCACAGAGCAAAGCGGGTGGGGATCTGCTCTCTCCACTTGGAGCGGAGCCTGCGGCCGACCCCCATCCCGACCTTCCCCCTTTCAGGGGGAAGGAGACGCACCCGTAGCCCGGATGGAGCGCAGCGCAATCCGGGGCCGGTATCCGCGGCGAAAGCGGCCCCGGATTTCGCGGAGCCTGTCATCGGGCGCGCGTTCGCGCGACCCGTGGCTCGTCCGGGCTACGATCTCTTTCGCTGTGCCTTCTTCGCCTTCCTCGGCTCGCTGATCTTGCCGGCCGCTGCGACCCGCAGCAGGCGGCGGAAGGTCGGGCATTCCATGTGGCTCGGCGCCGGGCAGACGGCGGCGTGGCGCAGGCCGTCGCGCATCGCATTGAGCCTGTGGATGGTGCGGTCGAGCTCGTCGGCCTTGGCAGAAAGCATTTTCCGGTCGATGCGCGGTCTTCCATCGGGCGCGAACATCCTCGCGATCTCGTCGAGCGAGAAGCCGGAGGCGCGCCCGAGCGCGATCAGCGCCAGCCGGTCGAGCACCGCCGGATCGAACAGGCGGCGCAGCCCGCGCCGGCCATGCGAGGCAATCAGCCCTTTTTCCTCGTAGAAGCGCAAGGTCGAGGCGCGCACGCCCGACAGTGCCGCCACCTCCGCGATATCGATGTCCCGCATGGCCCTTGACCTCAAGTTCACTTGAACTGGCAGTATTCAGCCTACCGCTTGCCCGAGGCAGGCATCAAGAAGGACGAGAATCATGGGTGTCGCACCGCAAGCCGACGACGAGCAGGTCAAACTCTGGAACGGCGCCGCCGGACGCGCCTGGGTCGAGACGCGCGAGGTGCTCGAAGGGATGTTCAGGCCGCTTGAAGAGCTGCTCGTTGAGGCGGTGTCCGATGCCGCGGCCAGCCGCGTGCTCGATATCGGTTGCGGCACCGGCGCCACGACTTTCGCTGTGGCCCACGTGCTCGGCGGCCGGCAAGTGCATTGCACCGGCATCGACATTTCCGAGCCGATGATCGCGGCGGCGCGCGCCCGCGCGGAGCGGGAAGGGCGGCCGGTCAGCTTCATCTGCGCCGACGCGCAGACCCATCCGTTCGCGCCCGCGAGCTTCGACATGATCATCTCGCGCCTCGGCGTGATGTTCTTTGCCGATCCGGTGCAGGCTTTCGCCAATCTGCGCCGCGCAGCGCGGCCGGGTGCTGCGCTCCGCTTCATCGCGTGGCGCGGCGCCGCCGAGAACCCGTTCATGACGACGGCGGAACAGGCAGCGAAGCCGTTGCTGCCGGATCTTCCGGCGCGGCGCCCCGATGCGCCGGGGCAGTTCGGCTTTGCCGACCGGAAGCGGGTCGGAAATATCCTGGAGGATAGCGGCTGGGACGCGATCGCGATCGAACCGGTCGATGTCGCCCTCGGCTTTCCGGCATCGGAGTTGGCCCGCTATGTGAGCTGGCTCGGCCCGGTCGGGACGATGCTGCAGGCGATGGAGGAGCCGCACCGCACGCAAGTGATCGAGACCGTGTGCGGTGCCTTCGATCGTTACATCCACGGCAACGACATTCGCTTCACCGCGGCGTGCTGGATGGTCGCGGCACGGGCGCCGGCGGCGGCCGCGCATGGTTGACGCCGTGGAGTTCGTGGCGAGCGCGGTGCTGATCGGGGCCGGCGCGACCGTCGTGATGGACATCTGGGGATGGTCCGCAAGCGCCTGCTTGGCGTTCCGTCGCTGGACTATGCTTTGGTCGGACGCTGGCTCGGCCATCTCGCATCCGGGCGCCTGCGCCACGACCGCATCACCGCGTCACCGCAGGTCGCGGGCGAACGGGTCATCGGATGGGCCGCGCATTATCTGATCGGGATCGGCTTTGCCGGCGTGCTGCTTGTGATGTTCGGCCTCGATTGGGCGCGGCAGCCACTATGGCTCCGGCTCTGACGGTCGGGATCGGCAGCATAGCCGCGCCGTTCCTGGTGATGCAGCCCGCGATGGGCGCCGGCATCGCCGCGAGCCGCACGCCCCATCCATGGGCGGCGCGGCTGCAGGGCCTCGTGACGCACACGGTGTTTGGGGGTGGGCTCTATGTGGTCGGCTGGCTCGCGCACCTGCTCCTGAACCCGTAGCCCGGATGAAGCGAAGCGCAATCCGGGAACAGTATCACCATGGAGCGAACCCGGACTTCGCGGAGCCTGTCATCGGGCGCGCGTTCGCGCGACCCGTTGGCTTCAGTCGGGCTACAAGCTCCTTCCGGGTTACGGAATTACCCCGCTCGCTGCTTCAGCAAATCCTCAACGTCCAGCCGTCGCGTGAACATCGCGAGCTCGCCGTCCGCGCTGCGCGGCCATTCGGCCTCGGGTCGATCCCAATAGAGCTCGACGCCGTTCTCGTCGGGATCGCGCAGGTACAGCGCCTGGCTGACGCCGTGGTCGCTGGCGCCGTCGAGCTGGATGCCGGCCGACAGTACCCGGTGCAGCGCATCGGCGAGCGCCGGGCGGGTGGGATAGAGGATGGCGGTGTGGAACAGGCCCGTGGTGCCCGGCGGCGGCGGATGGCCGCCCTTGCTTTCCCAGGTGTTGAGGCCGATGTGGTGGTGATAGCCGCCGGCCGAGATGAAGGCCGCGTCCGCGCCCAGCCGCTGCTGCAGCTCGAAGCCGAGCACGCCGCAATAGAAGCCGAGCGCGCGCTCGAGATCGGCCACCTTGAGATGGACATGCCCGATCCGCGTGCCGGCGATGATGGGGGGATTCTCTGGCATGAGCGGACTCCGTTGACGTCAATGCCCCCGCCATCAGGGGCGAGGTTTCGCCGCCTGATATAGTCCGGATTTGCCGACGCCGGAGCGATCGATCCGGAAACGCAGCGTTTCCGAAAGGCGCCACGGTCGGCCGGCCTAGCAGAGTTCCGACAACTCGCCGCCGGGCAGCTGGAACTCGAACGTGTTCAGCGTCATCGACACCATGGTGTAATAGCCGCAGAGGCCGATCACCTCGACCAGGCCGCGTTGGCTCAGCACCTCGACCGCCTCGTCATACAGTGCCTTCGGCAGGCCGTGACCTTCGTGCAGCGCCTTGGCGACGTCGTAGATCACCCTGGCCTTGGGCTCGTCGAAGGTCGGCGTCCGGCGCACGCGAATGTCCTCGATGATCTTCGGGTCGAGGCCGCCCTTCAGCGCCAGGCGCTTGTGGGCATACCACTCGTAATGCGCGGTCCAGTGCCGCGCAGTGACGAGGATCGCGATCTCCGACAGTTTTGGCGGGAAGATCGTGTCGAAGCGCAGCACCTCGCCGAGCCGCGTGGCATGGCGTGCCATCTCCGGGCTGTTCAGCCAGGCCATCATCGGCGCGGGTGGCGCACCGCGCTTGCCGGCAATCGACTCGTCGTAGGTTTCTTTCTGGGCGGCGTTCATTTCGCTAGGCGAAAGCAGCTTCAGCCGCATGTCCGTTTCCTCTTGTTTTTCAAGCGTTACCCCATCTCGGCGATACACCCGATCGCGCGCAGTGAGTAGCGACGCCAGAGCATGGCGCGGCCGCGAGGCATATTGAATTCGGCGGCTGCGTAGGTCTAAGGTCGAATCCAATTCGACGATTTTTTGACTGGAAACGCACCATGGCCGACCTCGAGAAATTCCGCGCGGAGACCCGCGCCTGGCTGGAGCAGAACTGCCCGACGGAGATGCGCAAACCGATGACCTCGGATGGCGACACCTTCTGGGGTGGCCGCAACACGAAATTCTCGTCCGAAGCGCAGCGCGTCTGGTTCGAGCGGATGCGCGACAAGGGCTGGACCGTGCCGCATTGGCCGAAGGAATATGGCGGCGGAGGCCTCGATGGCGAGGAGGCCAAGATCGTGCGCCAGGAGATGGCCGCGATCGGCGCGCGTCAGCCGCTCACCTCGTTCGGCATCTCGATGCTCGGACCGGCATTGCTGAAATACGGCACCGAGGAGCAGAAGAAGGAGCATTTGCCGAAGATCACGGCGGGCCTGATCCGCTGGTGCCAGGGTTATTCCGAGCCGAATGCCGGCTCCGACCTCGCCTCGCTGCAGACCCGCGCGGTCGGCGACGGCGACGACTACATCATCAACGGCCAGAAGATCTGGACGTCCTACGCCAACTACGCCGACTGGATCTTCTGCCTGGTGCGCACCGATCCGGCGGCGAAGAAGCATGATGGCATCAGTTTTATTCTCTTCGACATGACGTCGAAGGGCGTGTCCACAAAACCGATCCTCCTGATCTCGGGCTACTCGCCGTTCTGCGAAACCTTCTTCGACAATGTCCGCGTACCAAAGTCGCATGTCGTCGGCACCGTCAATCGCGGCTGGGATGTCGCGAAATATCTGCTGCAACACGAGCGCGCGATGATCTCCGGCATGGGCGAGCGCGGCGTCGGCCGTCCGCTCGGCCAGATCGCCGCCGACTCGGTCGGCGCGGACGCGCAAGGCAAGCTCGATGACGCGCAGCTGCGCAGCCAGATCGCGAGCTTCGAGGTCGACGAGGCCGCGCTCGCTGCCGCCGCCGAGCGCGCGGTCGATCTCGCCAAGGCCGGGCAATCGCATCCGGCGTTCTCCTCGGCGATGAAATATTACGGCACCGAGCTCAACAAGCGCCGCTACGAGATCCTGATGTCGGCCGGCGGCATCGACGCGCTGGAATGGGAGAGCGACCGCTCCAAAGGCGGCGCCCGCCCGCGCGCCTGGCTGCGCACCAAGGCCAATTCGATCGAGGGCGGTACCTCGGAGGTGATGCTCGGCATCGTCGCCAAGCGTATCCTCGATTTGCCGGGCGCGTGATTGTAATCCCTCATCCTGAGGAGCGCGGAACGCGCGTCTCGAAGGATGAGGCCACGACATCGGCCCCATGGTTCGAGACGGCGCTGGCGCGCCTCCTCACCATGAGGGTCAACAGTTAACTCGATGAGATAATGTAACGGAATCCATCCAATGGCCCTCGTCCTCACCGAAGAACAATCCATGCTGCGCGACAGTGCGCGCGGTCTCATCAGCGACAAGGCGCCGGTGGCGCATCTGCGCGGCCTGCGCGATGCCAAGGATGCCACCGGCTTCTCGCGCGATCTCTGGAAGACCTTTGCGGAGATGGGTTTCTCCGGCCTGCTGGTGCCGGACCAGTTCGGCGGCAGCGGGCTCGGCTGCGTCGAGGCCGGCATCGTCATGGAGGAAATCGGCCGCACCTTGATGCCGTCGCCGTTCCTCGCGACCTCGGTGCTCGCCGCCTCGGCGCTGTCGCGCGGCGGCAGCGGGGCGCAGAAGGCGCAGCATCTGCCGAAAATCGCCGACGGCTCGCTGCTGGCGGCGCTCGCGATCGATGAGGGCGCCAAGCATCGCCCGCTGCAGACGAAGTTGCAGGCCACGCGCTCCGGCAACGGCTTCAAGCTGTCGGGCGACAAGGCCTTCGTGGTCGACGGCCACACCGCCGATCTTCTGATCGTGGCGGCGCGCACGGCCGGCAGCGCCGGCGACAAGAACGGGCTGACGCTGTTCCTGGTCGATCCGAAGGCGAAGAGGCTCGCGGTCGAGCGGACCGCGATGGTCGATTCGCACAACGCGGCGCGCATCGTGTTCGACAATGTCGAGGTCAACGCCGACAGTGTGCTCGGCGAGGTCGATCAGGGCTTCGGGCTGCTCGAGGGCGTGCTCAATATCGGCCGCGGCGCGGTGGCGTCCGAAATGGTCGGCCTCTCCGACGAGGTGTTCGGCCGCACCGTGGCCTATCTGAAGGAGCGCAAGCAGTTCGGCAAGGCGATCGGCGAATTCCAGGCGCTGCAGCACCGTGCCGCCCAGCTCTACATCGATATCGAGATCACCCGCGCCGCTGTGTTGAAGGCGTTGCAGGCGATCGATACGGACATCGACAAGGCCGCAACCGCGGTCGCGGTGGCAAAAGCCCGCGCCGGCACCACTGCGACGCTGGCCGTGCAGGAGGGCGTGCAGATGCATGGCGGCATGGGCATGACCGACCAGTTCGACATCGGCTTCTTCATGAAGCGCGCGCGCGTCTGCCAGGAGCTGTTCGGCGACAGCAACTTCCACACCGACCAGCTGGCGAGCGGCAAGGGGTATTGATCTCAGTGCGTCATTCCGGGATGGTCCGAAAGGACCAGACCCGGAATCTCGAGATTCCGGGTTCGCTTCGCGCCCCTGAATGACGGTCTGATTGCCGTTACCGGATCGGCGGCGCGTACTGGACGCCACCGGCGTTCCAGAGCTGGTTCATGCCGCGCGGGATCTTCAGCTTGGAGTCGGCGCCGACGTTGCGGTCGTAGACCTCGCCGTAATTGCCGACATGGCGGATGATGCGCACCGCCCAGTCCTTGGTCAGGCCGAGATCCTCGCCATAGGTGCCCTCGGTGCCGACCAGCCGCATCACTTCCGGCTTCTTCGACTTCAGCGCCTCGTCGATGTTCTTCGAGGTGATGCCGAGTTCTTCGGCGTTGATCATGGCGTACAGCGTCCACTTCACGATCATCATCCAGTCGTCGTCGCGCAAGCGCACCACCGGCGCCAGCGGCTCCTTGGAGATGATGTCGGCGAGGATCGTGTGGTCGCTCGGCTTGGCGAGGTTGAGCCGCAGCGCATAGAGCTGCGAGGCGTCCGATGTCAGCGTGTCGCACTGGCCGGAGTTATAGGCCTTCACGACGTCGTCCAGCTTGTCGAACTTCATCTCCGTGTACTTCATGTTGTTGGCACGGAAATAGTCGGCGAGATTGAGCTGTGTCGTGGTGTTGGCCTGCACGCAGACCTTGCTGCCGTTCAGGTCGAGCGCGGAGTCGATGTTGCGCGAGCGCGGCAGCATGAAGCCCTGGCCGTCATAATAGGCGACCGCAGGGAAATAGAGGTCGTAATTGGTCTCGCGCGACATGCTCCAGGTGGAGTTGCGCGAGAGGATATCGACCTTGCGGTTCTGCAGCTCCTTGAAGCGTTCGCTGGCGTCGAGCGGCACGAACTTCGCCTTCGACGGATCGTCGAAGATCGCCGACGCGACCGCGCGGCAGAAGTCGACGTCGAAGCCGCTCCAGTTGCCCTTGTCGTCCGGGATCGAGAAGCCCGGCAAGCCCTTGTTGACACCGCACAGCACATCGCCGCGACGGACGGTGCGCTTCAGCGTGCGGGTGTCGTAACGCTCATAGGTGATGGCGGCGGCCGCAACCAGTGCGGCGATCGCGAGCCCGATCGTCAGGCCGCCTCGAAATGTACGCATGGGTTCTCTCTCGGGAAGGATCGGGGAAAATCAGGGCGGATATCGAAGGCGGGTAGAGATCAGAGTTCGGGCTTTTGCCGGATGATCACCTTGGTGCCGACCGGAACGCGGTTGTAGAGATCGGCGACGTCGTTGTTGACCAGGCGGAAGCAGCCGGAGGAAACGGCGGTGCCGATGGTGTCGGGCCGGTTGGTGCCGTGGATGCGGTAGACCGTGGTACCGAGATACATCGCGCGTGCGCCGAGCGGATTGCCCGGGCCGCCCGCCATGAAGCGCGGCAGATAGGGCTGGCGCGCGATCATTTCCGGCGGCGGCACCCAGTCCGGCCACTCGGCCTTGCGGGTGATGCTCACGAGGCCCTGCCATTGAAAGCCTTCGCGGCCGACGCCGATACCGTAGCGGAGCGCGCGGCCATTGCCCTGCACCAAATAAAGGTGGCGCTCGGCCGTCGCGACGATGATGGTGCCCGGCGCCTCATTGGTCCGGTAATACACGACCTGCTTCTGCCATTCCGGGTCGAGCTCGTAGCCGTCGTCGGCAACAAGGCCGGGCTCGTCGGCGTCCGGGCGGTTCTGGGCGAAGCCCTGCGACGTCGACAGCACGAGCGCGCCCGTCGCGATCAACATCCAGACCAGGTGACGAAACTTCGTCATTGAAAGCTCTCCTTGTTGGCACGCGGCCAAATGGTTGCTCCACCCAAAATGCGCATGATCCGCCAAAGTGTGTTTGGCGATCAGATCATGCGCCACCTTAACTTGAGCGAGATCGGACGCAAAACCGGTCCACGCTTTTGCTGATCTCGCTCGCGAACATCAAATCTCAGTGACAGCTTGATGGCAAGTTTAGGGCGAGCCTTGATCTAGATCACTGTAATGCTTCTGTTTTTTATCGCGATGAATAGTCGGCGGACGGGCCGGCCGCCTCATTTCGGCGCGATCCAGAGTCGCAAGGCGAACGAGATCAGCGTCACGGTGCCGACGCCGCCGAGCCAGAGCACCGCGAACCACAGCAGGCGCCGGCCGAGCGGCCGCTGATTCGGCACCAGAGCCATTTCCGTTCCGATGGAATCGGAACGGGGCTCTGGATTCTCGTTTTGACGCGTTTTCTTGACGCGAACCGGAATCCACTTCGCTGGAAAACGCTCTAGCGGCATCAGTGGTATCCGTGGCCGGGGCGCACCTTGCCGCGGAACACCCAATAGGCCCAGGCGGTGTAGCCGAGGATCAGCGGCACCAGGATCGAGACGCCGACCAGCATGAAGACCTGGCTGTTCGTCGGTGCCGCCGCCTGCCAGATGGTGATGCTCTGCGGCACGATGTACGGATACATGCTGATGCCGAGTCCGGCATAGGACAGCGCGAACAGCCCGAGCGTCAGGAAGAACGGCTGGTGGTCGTTCTTGTCGCTCAGCGCGCGCAGCAGCAGCGCGGTGACGGCGGCGACCGCGATCGGCACCGGCGCGGTGAGGATGATGTTTGGCCAGGCGAACCAGCGCTGGGTGTATTGCACGCTGAGGAACGGCGTCGCGATGCTGACGGCGCCGATCGCGCAGAGCATCGCGATCAACAACATCCAGCTCAGATGATAGGCGCGGTCGCGCAGCTCGCCCTCGGTCTTCATCACCAGCCAGGTCGCGCCGAGCAGCGCGTAGCCGATCACCAGCGCGACGCCGGTCAGGACGCTGAACGGCGTCAGCCAATCCCACCAGCCGCCGGCGTATTGGCGTCCCTCGACATGGATGCCCTGCAGGATGGCGCCGAGCGCGATCCCCTGCGCCAGTGTCGCAAGCAGCGAGCCGCCGGCGAAAGCGATATCCCATTTGTTGCGCGCCTTCTGGGTCCGCCAGCGGAATTCGAAGGCGACGCCGCGGAACACGAGGCCGAGCAGCATCGCGATCATCGGCGTGTAGAGCGCCGGCATCAGCACCGCGTAGGCGAGCGGAAACGCCGCCATCATGCCGCCGCCGCCGAGCACCAGCCAGGTCTCGTTGCCGTCCCACACCGGCGCCACCGTGTTCATGATGACGTCGCGGTCGGTCTTTTGCGGAAACAGCGGAAACAGGATGCCGAGGCCGAGATCGAAGCCGTCCATCACGACATAGACGAACACGGCAAAGGCGATGATGAAGGCCCAGATCGTGGCGAGATCGATCATCGCGCGCCCTCCACGGCAGTGCCGGCCGCCGGCGTGATGCCGGCGGCGCGGGCGGGAAGATCCTTCGTCGGGCCTTGCTCGCCGGGATGCGGCGGCTGCGCCATCAGCCGCAGGATGTAGATCACGCCCGCCGTGAACACGGCGAAATAGACGATGATGAAGGCAATCAGCGACGAGCCCACCGCTGGCGCTGCCAGCGGCGACGCCGAATCGACGGTGCGCAGCAGCCCGTAGACCGTGAACGGTTGCCGCCCGGTCTCCGTGGTGATCCAGCCCGCGAGCACCGCGATGAAGCCGGCGGGGCCCATGAGGACCGCGAAGCGATGCAGCAGCGGCGACTGGTACATCATCCCCCGCCAGCGCATCAAAAGGCTGAGCAGGCCGAGCCCCATGATCAGGAAGCCGAGTCCAACCATGATGCGGAACGACCAGAAGGTGATCGGCACCGGCGGCCAGTTCTCGCGCGGCACGGTGTCGAGGCCGGCCAGCGGCGCGTCGAGCGAATGCTTCAGGATCAGCGACGACAGTTTCGGCACCTCGATGGCATACTTGACCTTCGCTTCACGCTGGTCGGGCCAGCCGAACAGGATCAGCGGCGCGCCGTCCTTGTGGCTCTGGTAATGGCCTTCCATCGCCATCACCTTGGCGGGCTGGTGCTCCAGCGTGTTGAGGCCGTGCTGGTCGCCGGCGAGGATCTGGATCGGCGCCACCAGCGTCGCCATCCACATCGCCATCGAGAACATGACGCGCGCTCCGGCCAGATGCTGGTCGCGCAGCAGATGCCAGGCGCCGACCGCGCCGACCACGAGCGAGGTGGTGAGGTACGCCGCCAGCACCATGTGCACGAGGCGATAGGGGAACGACGGATTGAAGATCACCTTGAGCCAGTCGGCGGCGACGAACTGGCCGTCGGCGTTGACGGCGTGGCCGGTCGGTGTCTGCATCCAGGAATTGGCCGACAGAATCCAGAACGCCGAGATCAGCGTGCCGATCGCGACCATCAACGTCGCCACGAAGTGCAGCCTGGGGCCGACGCGTTCGAGCCCGAACAGCATCACGCCGAGGAAGCCGGCTTCCAGGAAGAATGCGGTCAGCACCTCATAGGCCATCATCGGGCCGATCACCGGCCCGGTCTTGTCGGCAAAGGACGACCAGTTGGTGCCGAACTGGTAGGACATCACGATGCCCGAGACCACGCCCATGCCGAACGCGACCGCGAAGATCTTCAGCCAGTAATTGAACAGGTTGATGTAGACCTCGCGCCTGGTGGCAAGCCACAGCGCTTCCAGCACCGCGAGATAGCTCGCAAGCCCGATCGAGAATGCGGGAAACACGATGTGGAACGACATCGTGAAAGCGAATTGCGCGCGGGCGAGTACGACCGCATCCCAGCCTTCGAACATCACGCACCATCCGTCGTCGACCTGGCGTGGACCTTAGCACGTCAGCTGTGACGACAAAGAGGGCGGATTGTCCGACTGAAGCGGGTTGAGTTTTGGCTGGATCGGCTTGGTGCGGTCCCGGTTCACCTCTCCCCGTCGGGGAGAGGTGAGGTTGCGACGCCGTTCCAGCTCAACCTGATCTCATCAGGTTTTAGCTGTTGGCGTTGAGCAGCCGCGCGACGGTGCGGTCGATCTCGTCGTATTGTCCCTCGCCGGCGTGCTGGAACACGATCTTGCCGTTCTGGTCGATCACGTATTGTGCCGGCCAATACTGGTTGCGGTAGGCGTTCCAGGTCTGCGAATTGTTGTCCTGCGCCACCGGATAGAGGATGCCGTGCCGCTTCAGCGCCGCCTGCACGTTGGAGGCCGAATGCTCGAACGGGAATTCCGGCGTGTGGACACCGATCACGACGAGGCCGCGATCCCGGTACTTGGAATAGAGCTGGGTGACGTGCGGCAGCGTGTTGACGCAGTTGACGCAGCCATAGGTCCAGAAATCCACCAGCACGACCTTGCCGCGCAGGTCGGCAAGCCTGAGCGGCTGCGAATTGAACCAGTTGCTGATGCCGACGAATTCGGGCGCGGTCTGGCTCTGTTCGGCGGTCATGGCGATCGCCCGCGGCACCGGCTGCGCCGGCGCATCTGACTCGGTGCAGAGGCCGGGAATGACGGCGCCGCCGAGGCCAAGGCCCGCAACCAGAGTGGATACGGCGATCAAGCGCAGGGACATCGATATCTCCTTTGGGCTTACAGGCCGATCTGGCCGTTGGGATAGAACTGGGTCAGCCACGCCACGATCAGCGTGTCGTATTGCAGGTAGGACAGCGCGGCGAATGCGACGATCACGACGCCGAAGCCTTGCTGCAGGCGCGGCGCGATCCGCGCCATGCTGCGCACGCGCGTGGTAACGGCCTGTCCGCCATAGGCAATCGCAAGCATCGGGATCGCGGCGCCGATCGCGTAAGTGACGAGCTGCAGACTCGCCCACGCGGTGTCCTTCGAGGTCGCGACGATGGTCAGGATCGAGCCGAGCACGGGGCCGGCGCACGGCGTCCACACCAGGCCGAGCGTAGAGCCGAGCACGAAGCCGCCGAACAGGCTTTGCGACGGCGCGGCCTGACCGAGGCTGCCCTCTTGTTTGGACGCGCTTTCTTGACGCGAACCGGCATCCGCTGCGCTCGAAAACGCTTTGGTAGCGCCGGTGAGCCGGATCGACAGCCATTCGAACGGCGCCGGCCAGATCATCAGGAGACCGAAGCCCGCGAGCAGGACGGCCGCGCCGGTCCGCAGCACGTTCGGATCGAAATCGAAGGCGCGGGTGATCGCGCTCAGCAGCAATGCCACCGCAGAAAATGACATCACGAAGCCGAGCGCGATCATCGCGGGCCGCGCCTTGCCGGTCTGGCCTATCGATACCCCGAGCAGGATCGGCAGCATCGGCAGGGTGCAAGGGGCGGCGACGGTGGCGACACCGGCAAGCAGGGCAAGGGCAAGGCTGAGCATCGTCATCCGTCCATCAGAGTCCCGGCGCGCCAGAGGGCCGTGCCGGGTACGCCTGATGTTCTTCGCGAGGACGGTTGGGCCGTTACGGCGGGCCGGTCGCGAGCCGCGTCACGTCTGTGTGAGGCGAGGCGCACTCGGCTTCACGACGTCGCGCCAAATACAGAGCGACCCGGCTGGGGGGCATCCCGGCCGGGTCGTTGGAGGCTACTTGGGAGGTTAGAACGAAGAGGTATCGAAACCGGTTCAGTGAATTGGGGTTGCGTCGTTGGATATGGGTATAGAGGTCGCGTTTTTCCGGGTGATGTCGTCGATTGTTTCAATTGTTTCGTCGCCTGAATTTTTCGGCTTCGTGGACAATTGCCCGGTTCGCGTGATCTCCCTTTAAGATATTGAATTTGCAATATTTTATGCGGCGACGCTATCCACGCCGGCACCCCGCAGGAGGTCGGCGAGCTGCTTGCGGGCATAGAACATGCGGGTCTTCACCGTGCTCTGCGGGATCCCGATGATCTGGCCGGCCTCCTCGACCGACTTCTCATGGTAGTAGACCAGATTGATGATCTCGCGGTGGGCCGGCGACAGCTTGGCCACGCAGGCGCGCAGGATCTCGCTGGTGGTGGCGCGATCGAGCGAGGTTTCCGGCGTGTCGGCGCCGTCGGCGATCTCCAGCACGTCGTCCTGGTCGATGTCCTCGTGCTTGCGCTGGCGCAGCGCGGTCAGCGCCTTGAAGCGGGCGATCGAGAGCAGCCAGGTCGAGACCTGCGAGCGGCCCTCGAATTGGGCCGCGGTGCGCCAGACGTCCAGGAACACCTGGCTCACCAGGTCCTCGGCCATGGTGGTGTCGCGCACCATGCGGAGCACGAAGCGGTAAACCCGGACGTTATGACGGGCATAGAGCGTGTGCATCGAGGTGCGGTTATTCTTGGCGATACGCGCGAGCAGCGTTTCATCCGAGGTCGCGCGAGCAGCGTCGATATGCTTCGCGGCTGCAGCGTTGATGGCGATGACGTTCGGCATGACAGGCTCCCAGTTCGCCGTTGGGCGGCGGTTCGTTGGGAGAATTGTTAGTTACGGCCCGTTTCCGGATGTCTGCGCGAAAAGGGGAAAATGGTTTCGTGAACGGGAGAATTGTTTCGTCGCCGGCCGGACGACGAAACATTCAGGACCAAAAAGCCAATAATTTCAATGTGTGGAAAATTCGAACGGCCGGATTCCAGCCGTCGGAACGAATCCGGCTGTTATGACTTCTGGCACTGTCGGCGCTTATTCGGCCGCCTGCAGCGAGGGCGCCGCCTTTTTCGGGGCAATCCAGAACGCATCGGGCCGCTCGAACAGGAAATTGGCCCGCGCCGCCAGTGCCAGCCGCCAGATCACGAGCGAGCCGGCGACGCCGACCGCGGTCACGATCAGCGAGATCAGGCCGATGTCGTGGATGACGCCGACGCGCAGCAGAAGGATGCGTGACGCAGCCATCGGCAGGAAGAAGGCGAGATAGATCACGATCGAATGCTCGCCACTGAAGCGCAGGAAGCCAAGCCAGTGCGCGCGCGCCAGCAGCGTGCCGGTCACGATGATCGCGCAGGCGCCGGCAAAGCCGAGCGCCAGCGAGACGACCGGCCATTCGCTCACCTCGAGCGCAACCAGGCCGCCATTGATCAGCGCCCAGAACCCAAGCCCGAGCAGGGCAAGCGCAGGCCGTGCCCGCGCGCGGTCCGACAGCGCAAACACGTAATTGGCGAGGACATAGCCGGTGTAGAAGTAGACGAAGCGGGAGCAGAATTCGTCGATCACGGTCCAGCCGGTCGCGACATGCGCGGTCTCCAGCGCTGCCGCGATCAGCCAGATCACGAGCGGGTGGACGTTGCGCGCGAGCTTGGTGACGACGAAGAAGATCGGCAGCAGATAGATGAACCACAGCGTGCCGAACGGCTCGATGAAGGACTCGAGATATTGCAGCCCAACCTGGGCCCAGCCGGTCTCGGCGGCCAGCGACGGCGCCTTGAAGCCGAACTGGATCGTCACCCAGAGCACGTAGAAATAGGCGAAGTGCATCACCTTGCGGTCGAGATAGGTGCGCCAGTCGCGATCGATCACGACCGACAGGAACAGGCCCGAGATCAGGAAGAAGTCCGGCATCCGGAACGGTTTGGCGAACATCACGACATAATGCATGAAGCCGGTCTGCTCGGCGGCCTTCTCGACCCCCAGCACCGAATGCATCATCACGACCATGATGATGCAGATGCCCTTGGCATAGTCGACCCAGTCGACGCGTCCGCTCGCGCCTGGGGCGGAACGATCTGTCGCAGCGGCTGTGCCGTTTGTGGTCATCTTTGTCCTGTTCCGGCGTGATCGTGCCTATCATCGGCCCGATCGGTTGCTTTCTCCTTTATCCATACAAATGGTGTGCCGGCGAACCCGGACCTTTTCAGCGGGTTTCCCGTAGCCGGCGAATGGTCTAAGAGGCCGAGGAATCCAAGAGAAGAGACCGTTTGTTAACCATAGGACGCACCGGCGCGAGCGCCGCTGCGGTGATGAAAAGTCCTTGCCGCGCCAATTCGATAGCCCGCTGCCGATCGACGCCGTGCTCGATGAGCTCGATCGCACGCTCGATGGTCACAACGCCGCGGTGCTGGTGGCGCCGCCGGGCGCCGGCAAGACCACGCGCGTGCCGCTCGCGTTGCTCGATGCGCCCTGGGCGAGGGGCAAGAAGATCATCGTGCTGGAGCCGCGCCGCATCGCTGCGCGCGCCAGCGCCGAGCGGATGGCGAAGACACTCGGCGAGCGTGCCGGCGAGACCATCGGCTATCGCGTGCGCTTCGGCTCGAAGGTGTCGCGCGCGACGCGGATCGAGGTCGTCACCGAAGGCATCTTCTCGCGCCAGATCCTCGACGATCCCGAGCTCAACGGCGTCGCCGCGGTGCTGTTCGACGAATTTCACGAGCGCTCGCTCGATGCCGATCTCGGGCTGGCGCTGGCGCGCGACGCGCAGACCGGCCTGCGCGAGGACCTGCGGATCCTCGTGATGTCGGCAACGCTCGACGGCGCACGCGTCGGAAAACTGCTCGGCGACGCGCCGGTGGTCGAAAGCGAGGGGCGCGCCTTTCCGGTCGAGACCCGCTATGTCGGCCGCAAGGTCGACGCGCCGCTGGAGCGGCAGATGGCCGAGACGATCGCGGCCGCGCTGCGTGCCGATGCCGGCTCGGTGCTTGCCTTCCTGCCGGGCGCCGCCGAGATCCGCCGCACCCAGACTTTTTTGGCCGAGCGCGTGCACGACGCCGCGGTCGAGATCGTGCCGCTGTTCGGCGCGCTCGATGCCGCCGTGCAGGATCGCGCCATCGCGCCGGCGCCGAAGGGCGCCCGCAAGGTGGTGCTGGCGACCTCGATCGCCGAGACCTCGCTGACCATCGAGGGCGTCCGCATTGTGGTGGACTCTGGCCTCGCGCGGGTGCCGCGCTACGAGCCTGATATTGCGCTGACCCGGCTCGAGACCGTGCGGGCCTCGCGTGCCGCGGTGGATCAGCGGCGCGGCCGTGCCGGCCGTATCGAGCCCGGCATCTGCTACCGGCTCTGGGACGAGCCGCAGACCGCGTCGCTGCCGGCTTACACTGCGCCCGAGATCCTGTCCGCCGATCTGTCCTCGCTGGTGCTCGACCTCGCGCAATGGGGCGTCAGCGATCCCGCGGGCCTTGCCTTCCTCGATCCACCGCCGGGACCGGCGCTGAAGGAGGCCCGATCGCTGCTGTCGGAGCTCGGTGCGCTCGACGGCGACGGCCGCATTACAGAGGAAGGGCAGAGCCTGCGCGCGCTGGCGCTGCCGCCGCGGCTGGCGCGCATGATCGTGGATTCCGCCCGCTTCGGTGCTGGCGAGGAAGCGGCCGAGATCGCCGCTGTTCTGACTGAACGCGGGCTCGGCGGCGACAGCGTCGATCTCGACGTCAGGCTCGACCAGTTCCGCCGCGATCGCTCGCAGCGCGCATCGAGCGCCCGCAGCATGGCGGCGCGCTGGGCCGCGCAGGCGAGGTCGGCGGTGGGCGAGCAGAAGGATCTCTCCACCGGCGTCATGCTGGCCTTCGCATTTCCGGATCGCGTCGCCAGGAACCGCGGCAATGGCAGCTTCGTGCTGGCTAACGGCCGCGGCGCCGCCGTCGAGCAGACCGCGGCGCTGGCGCGGCTGCCTTATATTGCGGTCGCCGAGCTGACCGGCACGGCGGCGAGCGGCCGCATCCTGCTGGCGGCGCCGATCACCCAGGAAGAGATCGAGCAGCGCTTCGCCGACCAGATCGAGAATGTGGAAGAGGTGACGTTCGACCGCGGCGCGATGGCGCTGCGCGCCCGCCGCAGGCGTTCGCTGCACGCGATCACGCTGTCGGAAGCACCGATGTCGCTGTCGCCCTCGGCCGAGACCGCGCGCATCTTCGCCGATGGCCTGATCGCGGCCGGGCTCGACCGGTTGCCGTGGTCGAAACACTCCAAGCAATGGCGCGACCGCGTCATGTTCCTGCGCAAGGCTGAGGACGAGAGTTGGCCCGATTTGTCGGACGCAGCGCTCGCCGCGCGTGCCGACGACTGGCTGGTGCCGGCGCTCTACGACAAGACCGCGCTGAGGGATCTGTCCGCCGGCGATCTGTCGGATGCGCTGATGGCGCTGCTGCCGTGGGAATTGCGCGCGCGGCTCGATCGCGAGGCGCCGACGCATTTCGAGGCGCCGACCGGAACGCAGCTCGCGATCGACTACGAGGCCGAGCAGGGCCCGACCATCGCGGTGCGGCTGCAGGAGCTGTTCGGGCTCAACACCCATCCCTCGATCGCCAAGGGCGCGGTGCCGCTGGTGCTGGAACTGCTGTCGCCGGCACAGCGGCCGGTACAGGTGACGCGCGATCTGCCAGGCTTCTGGCGCGGCAGTTACGCTGCCGTCCGGTCCGACCTGCGCGGCCGCTATCCGCGCCATCCCTGGCCGGAAGATCCCGCCAGCGCGATGCCGACCAGGCGCGTGAAACCGCGCGGGACTTAAGGTCGTTCTTCGTCATGGCCGGGCTTGTCCCGGCCATCCACGTCTTGCCTGCGTTGGTGGTCCAAAGACGTGGATGCCCGGCACAAGGCCGGGCATGACGAGAGGATTGAGTTCGGCGCTGGCGAGCGTCCGCAAACGGTGGTTAGATTTGCACGCTGGGATGGGATCACGGGCTCGCAGTTTGGGGAGGCCACCGTGGAGATCAAGAACGCATCGCCGTCGCTGTACAACGAAGACCTGGCGCCGGCCAAAGAACGCAACTGGGGCGCCTTCAGCATCTTCAACGTCTGGACCTCGGACGTGCACAGCCTCTGGGGCTATTATCTCGCCGCCAGCCTGTTCCTGCTCTGCGGCAGCTTCGTCAACTTCATCCTCGCGATCGGCGTCGGCTCGCTGGTGATCTTCGTGCTGATGAGCCTGATCGGCAATGCCGGCGTGAGGACCGGCGTGCCCTATCCGGTGCTGGCGCGCGCCTCGTTCGGGGTCTGGGGCGCCAACATTCCGGCGCTGGTCCGCGCCATCGTCGCCTGCTTCTGGTACGGCGCGCAGACCGCCGCGGCCTCGGGCGCGATCGTCGCGCTGCTGACCCGGATGGACAGCTTCAAGGCATTCCACCAATCCAGCCATATGCTCGGCCATTCCACGCTCGAGGTGATCTGCTTCGTCGTGATCTGGGCCTTGCAGCTCCTGATCATCCAGCGCGGCATGGAAACCGTCCGCCGCTTCCAGGACTGGGCGGGACCTGCGGTGTGGCTGATGATGCTGATCCTTGCGATCTATCTCTGCATCGCGGCCGGCGGCATCTCGCTCACCGCGCCGATCCCGCAGGACGTGCTGCTGGAGAAGACCAAGGAAGCCGGGGTGCCCGGCGTGCCCGGCTCTTTCCCGGCGCTCTGCGCCGTCGCCGCGACCTGGATCACCTATTTCGCCGCGCTCTATCTCAACTTCTGCGACTTCTCGCGTTATGCGCCTGACGTGCAGGCGCTGCGCAAGGGCAATATCTGGGGCCTGCCGGTCAATCTGGTCCTGTTTTCGCTGGTCGCCGGTGTCACCACGATCGCGGCGTTCAACGTCTACCACGAGGTGCTGCTGCATCCCGACCAGATCTCGGCCAAGTTCGACAGCTGGTTCCTGGCGCTGCTCGCCGCGGTCACCTTCGCGGTGGCGACGCTCGGCATCAACGTCGTCGCCAATTTCGTCTCGCCGGCGTTCGATTTCTCGAACGTGTTTCCGCGGCATATCGACTTCAAGAAGGGCGGCTACATCGCGGCGCTGATCGCGCTGGCGCTGTATCCGTTCGCGCCCTGGGAGGGCAGTGCCGCCTCGTTCGTCGGGCTGATCGGCGCGACCATGGGGCCGATCTTCGGCGTCATGATGGTCGACTATTATCTGATCGCCAAAGGCCGCGTGAACGTGCCGGCGCTGTATCAGGAGAACGGCGAATATCGCTTCCAGAACGGCTGGAACGTCAGCGCGCTGATCGCGGCCGGCGTCGGGGCGCTGTTCTCGTCGGTGCTGCCGAACTTCACCTCGATCCTGCCTGCGTGGTGGGCGGTCTATGGCTGGTTCTTCGGTGTCGGAATCGCGGGCGCGGTCTATTACGCGCTTCGCGTTGCGATGCCGAGCCCGGTCGCCAGAACGGCCTGAGAGACGGCCTTAGAATCCGCCCTGGGGCCGAAAAATTACGGCCCTCGCGGGCGACCGACGTCATTCGGCCGCCCCTCGGGGCTCGTATTAACTCTTCGCTCATCCTTTTCGCCAAAATGGCAGGCTCGTGCCGCCGCCCTCGCTCGCGGCGGGGCGGGCGGCGTGGTGAAATTGCGTGTTCGGTTTTCCGAGTATGGTGTCATGCGTAACCTGATGATTTTCGCGGCCATCCTGATCGGGCTGGGCACCTTCATGGCTCAGATGGCCAGCAAGATGTCGCCCGCCGCCGCGACCACCACAAAGCAGACCATGGCCCCAGCCGTCACGGTGGCGCAGGCCAGCGCCCGCACGGTCAGCATTGCGCCCGATCCTCGCGGTCATTTCGCGACCGACGGCCGGATCGACGGCCAGCGCATCAACTTCATGGTCGACACCGGCGCCTCCGTGGTGGCCCTGAACGAGACCTCGGCCGCGCGCTTCGGCCTGCGTCCGGTGCCGGGCGACTACACCTCGCGCGTCACCACCGCGAACGGCACCATCAAGGCGGCGCGCGCCCGCATCGCCATGATCGAGATCGGCGGCCTTACCGTACGCGACGTCGACGCGCTGGTGCTGCCGGACGAAGCGCTGTCGGAGAACCTGCTCGGGCTGTCCTTCCTGTCCAAGCTGAAGCGCTTTGAATACGCCAACGGCAAATTGTTGCTGGAGCAGTAAGGCCGATTGGCATCAAAGCCCTGTCCAAGTCTATTGCGGAGTTACCTCCACGCACTGAGCAGGGTCTGAAATACAGAACTCAGTTTTCCCGGTAGTCTGATCGATTTTCCAAGAGCCTAACACTGGCCATCCGCCAAAAATGTTTGAAATCCCTCCCTGTACGTTAAGTCCTTTGCCGATCGGTTTCTCCGGAAAGCCGGGCCTCTCGGCGCATTGACCGGTTAATTGCTTGGTCTCGGCGTCGAGGACTGCGGTGCAGTGATGAAGCTTCTCGTTCTTGTGGTCGAGGCGTTCGACAGCATAATGGTTTACCCCAGTCTCCACAGTCGCAAACTCAGCGAAAATTTCGTAATCCGCAGCCAGCCCAACGGTCGCCGTCACGGTTAGCGAAAGTGCGAGTATCCCGGTCCTCAGAAGCCTCATAAGACCTCTCCATGTCTTCCCCTGTGATGCGGACCAGGTCCCCATTTCGGCAGAAATTCGGGCCACTGAGGCGGTTTCGGAGAGTGTCGAGCCGGTCTCCCGGCGTGCTCACCGCAAATCCCTACTGCACTCTCTAATATAGTCGGGCGGATCGTCGAGATTCGAGCAGCGCACGACCTGAGAGCAAAAGACTTCGTCACCGTGTTTGAATATCGAGACTTTTAAACTCTCGTCTCTCTCCGTCGGTTTCCCAATAATAGCTATGCCTAGACCGCGATCGTCACCTGATAGCGACACCTCATCTACGCCAAAAGCAAAAACGGATAGACACTCTTTCGGCACATCGGTCCATTGTCCATTGTGTTCAATGCGCATCGACCGTTCGAGGCCTACCCCAAACCCTTTTTTTTCCGGGTTTCGGTCGCAAACTGCCTTGAGGGTGCGAAGTTCGATCCTCGCAAGATCCCCGCCTTGTTGATTTTTGAAAGTCAAAGTCACGACATCCGGCTTACACCAGGGGCCGGAGTTTGCCTTGCATACCGTTGAACTGGTGAGCAGAAGGCATAAGGCTCCCGCGAGCGCGAACATTTTCATCGGCATGACTCAATATTTGTATCGATTCCAATCAGGCATTCTCGACCCCGTCGGCTTGCCGTGAAGCCAATACAAATAGCTCCCATCCCAAGATCCAACCCACGCTCGATAATCCGGAGTTTTCTGGGAGTAGGCTTTCGCATTGTTTAGATCTCCATCACTCTCGTGCTGATTATCCCAGTGCATGTGCCCACGTGCCACCGCACCGCTATCGCCAAACCCCACACCACCGCCGAGCGCTCCGTCTTGGAATCCGCGCGCTATCTGATCGTAGTAATATAGTCCGTTGCGCTTATGAATTTCCACGCCCAACTCCGGGATGAAACCCCTGCTCTTGGTCTCTTCCGGGTAATGTTGGGTACCAAGGTCTATCATTTCCTTGCGGGCAGCGTCCCATGCGCGTTCCGCGCTCTCGAAACCGATCCCCGCATTGCGGCTCGGATAGTCACCACCTTCGTCGCCGCCGAAGCGCTTGATGCCGACGATGCCATCCGATCCGCTGGGGCTGTTGCCAGTCGCTGGCCCATTGACGCCAGGCTGACCGGCTCCTGTCGCGGGCTGTTGCCGCTGGGTTTGCGGCTGTGGCTGCGCTGGTTGAGTTGGTGTCGGCGGCTGTTGAATCTGCGCCTGTTGAGCAAGGCGATCCGCGGCGAACGGATCGTGGTCAACGGGAACGAGCGAGTAGTCATCGAAGTCCGGCTGATGATCCACCGGCACCAGAGAGTAATCAGGCATGATCATTACCTACAGATATTGCGGACAGTTTCGGGCGAGCCCGTGCGTGACCGCACCTCGCGGAGAGGGCTGGGTTGGCTTTAGATGTTTGAAGGCAAGTGCTTAAAGGATGGCTTGCGCAATGGCGCGGAAGTGTCGCTTCCGGTTCGGCTTGCCCATCGTCTTCGCCGGGGCGCCCGTCTGTCGGTGGGGGCGGCCCTGGCTATCAGCCAGTTCGGCTCGCTGCGGTGGCCAATTTCGGCGCGCTCGGCAGTGTACTGGCTGACAGCGGCCTGTCCGATTCAAAAAGCCCGCAGCGGATTTTCCGGTGCGGGCTTAATTGTTGCGACGATGAAAATATATCGGTGAGTTGCCCGACGTGTCAATTATTCGATGCGCAGATTGCAGAGCGCCGGGAGCGGCTGAAATAACAACCGCACGGCAATGCCTGTCCTTCCCTGCCCCCCCCCTGCAGAAACCATGCTGGGTCGGAGCGATTGGCGGTCAACCAACTCGTAGGGCGCGACAGCGTGCATATTGCGCTGCCGGGCAAGTTTGGGTGGATGACGACAGTATTTCGCCGACGCCAAATCTGCCGCAATTATTAGCCACAAGCCGTCAATCCTGCCTTCCGCTGCGGCGATGCATTCGCTAAAGGCTGCGACGAAGTTTTTCTGCATACGACCATAAGGCCGACCCATGTTTCCCAAGCCGAAATCCGTGCTGGTTCCGAACACCTATGCCTTCGAATCCGAGCCGATGGTGAAGCCGACCGGGTTTCGCGAGTACGACGCGCGCTGGCTGTTCAACAAGGAAATCAACTTGATGGGCGTGCAGGCGCTGGGCATGGGGCTCGGCGCGCTGATCGCGGAGCTCGGCGTCCGCCAGGAGATCGTCACCGGTCACGACTTCCGCGGCTATTCCGCCTCGATCAAATACGCGCTGATCTCGGGCCTGATGGCGGCGGGCTGCAAGGTGCATGACATCGGGCTCGCGGTGACGCCGATGGCTTACTTCGCGCAGTTCGATCTCGATGTGCCCTGCGTCGCCATGGTCACCGCCTCGCATAACGACAATGGCTGGACCGGCGTCAAGATGGGCGCCAACCGTCCGCTCACCTTCGGTCCCGACGAGATGTCGCGGCTGAAGGCAATCGTGCTCAACGCCGAATTCAACAACAAGGCCGGCGGCTCCTATCAATTCCACGAGAATTATCCGGCGCGCTACATCGCCGACCTCACCAGCCGGCCGAAGCTGAAGCGCAGGCTGAAGGTCGTCGCGGCCTGCGGCAACGGCACCGCGGGCGCGTTCGCGCCGCAGGTGCTGGAGGCGATCGGCTGCGATGTGATCCCGCTCGACACCGAGCTCGATCACACCTTCCCGAAATACAATCCGAATCCGGAAGACATGGAGATGCTGCACGCGATCCGCGATGCGGTGCTGGCGCACAAGGCCGATGTCGGCCTCGGATTCGACGGCGACGGCGACCGCTGCGGCGTGGTCGACAACACCGGCGAGGAGATCTTTGCCGACAAGGTCGGCGTCATGCTGGCGCGCGACATGTCGGCGATCAACGCCAACGCGCAGTTCGTCGTCGACGTGAAGTCGACCGGGCTGTTCGTGACCGACCCCGTCTTGCAGAAGCAGGGCGCGAAGACGGTCTACTGGAAGACCGGCCATTCCTACATGAAGCGGCGCACCAATGAGCTCGGCGCGCTCGCCGGCTTCGAGAAGTCCGGCCACTTCTTCTTCAACAAGCCGTTCGGCCGCGGCTATGACGACGGCCTGGTGTCGGCGATCGCGATCTGCGAGATGCTCGACCGCGCCCCCGGCAAGTCGATGGCCGACCTGAAGGACGCGCTGCCGAAGACCTGGTCGTCGCCGACCATGTCGCCGCATTGCGCCGACGAGGCGAAGTACGGCGTCGTCGATGCTGTCGTGAAGCACTTCGAAGCGTTGCAGCAGAACGGCGGGAAGGTCGCGGGCCAGAACATCCGCGACCTCGTCACCGTCAATGGCGTGCGCGTCACGGTCGCCGACGGCAGCTGGGGCCTGGTGCGCGCGTCCTCGAACAAGCCGGAGCTCGTGGTCGTGGTGGAAAGCCCGGTCAGCGAGCGGCGCATGCACGACATGTTCGAGGCGATGGATACCGTGCTGCGCACGCATCCCGAGGTCGGCGAGTACAATCAGAAGATTTGAGGCGGGCTTTCCGCGAATCAACTCGTCATCGCCCGCTTTCGCGGGCGACTACACCGCGTTGCTTGGCCGGCGATGCCAAATCAAATTCGATCTCGTCCCTGCGAAAGCAGGGACCCATAACCACCGAAGTTCATTGTTGCGCGACGCCGGAACGACGGGTCCCATCCATCGCATCCGCCGCGGCGTATGGGTCCCTGCTTTCGCAGGGACGACAAGCGGAAGGAGTCTTAGTCCCCCACACCTGTCATCACCCGGATTGCCGCCTCCGCTAAGCTTCGGCGCGCTGCGCACTCGTGGCGTCGTCGAAGTCTCGGCGTAGACGGGACCAGCCGATGACAGTCCTCACGCCGCCCGCAGCGAAGCCAGGAAGCGGTCCAGCTCGGTCTTCAGCCACTCCGACTGCGACGACAGGCCGTTCGCCGCATTTAGCAGTTGTGCGGTCGCGCTGCCGGCCTGTTCGGAGGCGCGGTTGACGTTGAGGATGCCCTTGTTGACGTCCCGCGTGCGATCGGCGGCCTGCTGCAAATTGCTGGAGATCTCGCGGGTCGCCGCGCCCTGCTGATCGACGGCAGCCGCGATCTCGCCGGAGACCTGGTCGATCTCCGCGATCGTGGTGCCGATGCTCCCGATCGCGCTGACGGCCGCGCCGGTCGCGCTCTGGATATCCTGGATCTGCGCCGAGATCTCCTCGGTCGCCTTGGCGGTCTGGTTGGCCAGTGCCTTGACCTCGCTCGCGACCACGGCGAATCCGCGGCCATGCTCGCCGGCGCGCGCCGCTTCGATGGTTGCGTTCAGGGCGAGCAGATTGGTCTGGCTGGCAATGCTCTGGATCAACGTCACCACCTCGCCGATCTTCTGCGTGCCGGCGGCAAGGCCTTCGACGACGCCGTTGGTGCGGCGTGCCTCGTCGGCGGCCTTGGCGGCGATCCGCGCCGAGCGCGTCACCTGCTCGGCGATGTTGTTGATCGAGGCCGTCAGCTCCTCGGTCGCGGACGCGACGGTTTCCACATTGCTGGAGGCCAGCGTCGATGCGGAGGCGGCGGCGGTGGCCTGGCGGATGGTTTCCGCGTTGCTGCCGTTCATCGTCGCCGACAGGTCCTGCATCGCGCCCGCCGCCACCGCGACGGCCTCGACGACTTCGCCGATCTTGCGCTCGAAGCCGGCGGCGAGCTCGCGCCGCGCGGCATCGCGATCGTGCTTGGCGCGTTCGGCCTCGATGCGCTCGGCATTGGCGCGCGCCTCGGCGGCACCGGCGGCCTCGGCCTCCGCCGCCTTCAGCGCCGACGTCCTGAACAGTTCGGCAAGCGTGTGCGCGAGCCAGATCAACACGCCGGCCTCGATCAGCAGGATCACGGCGTGGAGAACGACGCGACCGAAATCGGCGCCGCCGGGATAGATCGCAGCCGGCAGGATGAAATTCAGCGTCAGGTGGTGCAGGGCAACCGCCAAAGTGCCGGCGACAATCGGCCGATAGTCGCAATAGGCGACGAGGCACGCCAGCGCGGCGAAGAAATACATGTGCATGTCGACCTGCCAGCGGTGCCCGGCAAATTGGTAGACCAGCATCGACACGCCGGCCATCAGGGCCACGGCAACGATCAGGCGAGTTGAAACGCCGTTCCCCGAGACGCGCCACGACACCGTCGCGGCCAGCGCCATCGCGACCATGAAGCCGGCCGGCATCAGCCAGTCGGTGTGCAGCGTCATGCCGACGATGATCGCGATCGGAACGTGCAGCCACAGCACCACGAGCAGGATCTTGCTGGCCGTCTCGCGCAGGGCCGCCATTTCATCGCCTTCGAAGGTCATCCCCAACCCCCAGATCGTCATACGCCCTGAAGCAGCCGGCGATCGCCTGCGGATCCATGGTCAGCAAGGCGCCGGCCTCGTACAGCCGGCCCAGCCCGCCATTGCGGTCAGGCCGCACCACCAGCAGGGCCGGGATCGCGGTCATCCGAACGATCGACGCATCGGCGGATGCGGCGGCCTGCAGCACGCGCTCGGCGCGCCACCATGGCGGAAAGGCCACGGCCACCACATCGCTGCCCGCACGCACCTGCAACGACAGCGTTGCGACCGCGATCCAGCTCGCGATCAGCAATGCGGCCGCGCCCAGCCAGGCGGGCCGTCGTTTCGCTGGGATGATGTCCCCCGGCTCCATCGCAGCAGAATACCGCTGCGGCCGCTAACTTCAGGTAAATGCCGAACGGGTGAACTACCTGGGAGCGTATCGTGTGGGATTGTGCGGCGGCGCTTACGCCGCGGGCACCGGCAGCGCCGTCACCGACTTGATCTTCTCCATCGCGAAGCGCGAGGTGACGTTCTTCAGCGGCACGGCGCTGATCAGCTTCTTGTAGAACACGTCGTAGGCCTGCATGTCCGCGACCACGACGCGCAGCATGTAGTCGACGTCGCCGGCCATCCGGTAGAACTCCATCACCTCGGGCATGGCGCTGACGGCATCAGCGAATTTGCGCAGCCAGGCTTCCGAATGGTCGGCGCTCTCGACCGAGACGAACACCGAAATCCCGAGGCCGATCTTGTTCTGGTCGACCAGCGCCACGCGGCGCAGGATCACGCCGTCGGCCTCCAGCCGCTGGATGCGCTTCCAGCACGGCGTCGACGACAGGCCGACCCGGTCGCCGATCTCGGCGACGGAGAGCGACGCATCCTCCTGCAGCACGGTCAGAATCTTGCGATCGATCGCGTCGAGGCGGCGGCTGTTGTCATGAAGCTGAATGGCGACATCGGTCATAGAAGAAAGTTCCATATGAAGGTTCAATATCCCTCATATAGAGAAGAATCTTCCAAATCAAGCGATTCGTGGCGGCTCAGGCCGGCTTGGCGTCGGCGTGCTGACCCAAAAACTCTTCAACTTCAGTACGTTGCGGTGCGGCATAAGCACCCCCGAAGCGGGTGCATTTCAGCGCTGCAGCGGCCGAGGCGAAGCGGAGCGCGTCCCGCAACGGCTGCTTCTCCGTGATGGCGAGGGCGAATGCCCCGTGGAAGACGTCGCCGGCCCCGAGCGTGTCGACGGTATGGACCGGGAAGGCCGGGGTTTCCTCGAGCTCGCCGTTCTCGTTGAGCCAGATCGTGCCCATCGGCCCGCGGGTGCCGGCCAGGAAGGAGGGGGTGAGCTTGGCGAGCTTGTGCAGCGCCTGGCCATCGTCGGTGACGTCGGCGGTCTCCTGCAGCGGCTCGCTGGAGAACACCAGATGGGAGGAGGCGGTGAGCAGTCCCTCCCGCATCGACATCGCGCGGTCGACGTCGACCACCACGGGGATGCCGCGCTTGACCGCCTCGGCGCAAAGCTCGGTGCAGAACGGCGCGCAGCGGCTCTCGGTCAGGATCGCCGCGCAATCCTCCAGCAGCAGCTCGGTCGGCGGCAGCTTGACCTTCCAGAGCTCCGGATCGCGGAAGGTGACGATGGTGCGCTCGCCGCTGTCGTCGATCATGATCGCCGAGATCGGGGTGACCAGGTTCGGCATGTGGATCAGATGATTGGTCTCGATGCCTTCCTGGGCGAGCTTGTCGAAGATGTAGCGGCTCGAGGTCTCCTGCGAATCGCCCATCGGGCCGCAGATCGAAGCGCGCCCGCCCAGCCGGACGATGCCGATGGCGGCGTTCAGCGCATTGCCGCCGCAGATCTCGTCGAAATGCGTCGCGTTCTCCTTGGAGCCGCGCGCCGGAACGCTGACGCGAAAGGTCAGGTCGCGCACCGGCAGGCCGATGCAGAGGATGCGGGGCGGGACTTTCGGGGCGCCGTTCTGAAAATTCATGCGGGGATCCGTCGCAATGGTTCCGTTACTGCCAGAACTGTGTCCAGCTTAATCGGCAGAACGATGTCCGGTTCCCGCTATTTGTCCAACGGGTTCTGGTGGTGCACCCAGCGGCCGAGCAGATGATGGGCAATCGCGAACGGATGCGGGCCGGCGAGCCCGTCGGGGTGCTGGCGCTTCAGCATCAGCGCCGCCTCGGCATGGTCGAACCAGCGCGCATCTTCCAGCTCGGTGCGGTCGACCACGATGTTCTCGTTGGTCGCGCGCGCGGTGCAGCCGATCATCAGCGATGACGGATAGGGCCAGGGCTGCGTCATGTAGTAATTGACGTCGGTGCAGCGGATGCCGGACTCTTCGAAAATCTCGCGCCGCACGGCGTCCTCGATGGTCTCGGCGGCTTCCACGAACCCGGCGAGGCAGGAATACATGCCGGGCATGAACTGCTTCTGCCGTCCCAGCAGCACCTTGTCGCCATACGTGACCAGCATGATCACGACCGGATCGGTGCGCGGAAAGTGCTCGGCCTTGCAGCTCGGGCATTCGCGCTTCCAGCCGCCGTCCTTCATTGCGGTGCGGGTGCCGCAGTTCGGACAGAAGCCGTGGCGCTGATGCCAGGTCACCATCGATTTCGCCATCGCGATGGCCGAGAGCTGCTCGGGCGGCACCACGCCCTGCATCGCCATGCCGCGCAATTCGGTGATCGCGACGTCGCTGCGTCCGACCAGCTTCTCGGCCGCCTGCGGCGCGATCCCCATGCCGAAGATCGGCGCGGCATCGCGCAGCCCGAGAAAGATCGTGCCGGGATTGGCGCCGTAACTGCGGGCTTCCTCCAGCGAGAGCAGCGCGCGGGCGCCGCCGTCCTCCTGCTTCACGACCAGCGAGTCGCGATAGATCACGTAGGCTCTAGCTTCGCGGTGGCCTTCCAGCGCGAACAGTTTTTCGTCGTTGGTGCGCAGATGCGCGGCGCGGTCCAGCACGTGGGTGACAAAGGCCGGCTGGCCGAGCGGAAAGGAATCGAATGCAGACATTGAATGTTCAACCCAACCAGATCTTGCGGCGAAGCGCGCTGATGAAATTCTGCACTTCCTCGGCGTCATGCGCCAGCGGCGGCATCACGCCCCAAACGGGACGCGGCCATGCAGCGTCGCTGGTGCGGCGCGCGATGATGTGGACGTGGAGTTGCGGCACGAGGTTGCCGAGCGCGGCGACATTCAGCTTGTCGCACTTGGTGACCTCTTTCAGGGCCCGCGAGACGCGAGTGATTTCGGTCATCAGCTGCGCCTGCTCGACCTCGTCGAGGTCGATGATCTCGACCGCGCCGTCGCGCCGCGGCACCAGCAGCAGCCACGGATAATGCGCATCCTTGATGACGAGCACCTTGCACAGCGGCAGGTCGCCGATGTCGATGGTGTCTTTCTTGAGCTGCGAGTGCAGCGACCAATTGGAGGCGGGCATGGGAGGCAAATAATGCCTTTCCGTGTTCCCAGACAAGTCCCACAAAGCCAGCCTTACAAAGCCGGGTCAGGCCGCTTGCTTTCCGGCGGTTTTGGCCCCAAATAGGGACCGGGAGATTGGCGGTGGACGAGCCACTCGCCAACCGGGTCAGGTCCGGAAGGAAGCAGCCCTAACGAGGTCCGGATCGGGTCGCTCGTCAGTCTCCTACCTGTTTTTCCGAGCGAATCGCGCTGGAATGGCGGTCTCCGCGCCCGGCGCTCGATTTTGGCTCCTATCCGCACGCCGGCTGAAGAGACACCCAAGTTGCGGATCGACGCATGAATGACGCTGGCGACCCCTCACAACCGTCCGACGGCGCCGGCAAAGGAAGCTCTGACGGCGGTTTCGATCTCGGCGGCGCGCCGGGCGCCGCAAAACCCTACCGCGTTCTTGCCCGCAAATACCGCCCCTCCAGCTTCGAGGATTTGATCGGCCAGGAGGCCATGGTGCGCACCGTCTCGAACGCGTTCGAGACCGGGCGGATTCCGCAGGCCTGGATCCTCACCGGCGTCCGCGGGGTCGGCAAGACCACCACCGCACGCATCCTCGCCCGCGCCTTGAACTACGCCAAGGCGGACGGTTCGGTGCAGGGGCCGACCATCCACATGCCCGACCTCGGCGTGCACTGCCAGGCGATCATGGAAAGCCGGCACATGGACGTGCTGGAGATGGACGCCGCCTCCCACACCGGCGTCGACGATGTCCGCCAGATCAATGACAGCGTGCGCTACGCGCCGGCGAGCGCGCGCTACAAGGTCTACATCATCGACGAAGTCCACATGCTGTCGACGGCGGCGTTCAACGCCTTCCTGAAGACGCTGGAGGAGCCGCCGGAGCACGCCAAGTTCGTGTTCGCCACCACCGAAATCCGCAAGGTTCCGATCACGGTGCTGTCGCGCTGCCAGCGCTTCGATCTGCGCCGCGTCGAAGCCGACGTGCTGATGAAGCATCTCGGCAACATCGCGGCCAAGGAAGGCGTCGAGGTCGAGCCCGAGGCGCTCGGCATCATCGCGCGCGCGGCCGAGGGATCGGTGCGCGACTCGCTGTCGCTGTTCGACCAGGCGATCGCGCATGCCGCGGGCAACGTGAAGGCCGACGCGGTCAGGCAGATGCTCGGCCTCGCCGACCGCACCCGCGTGATCGATCTGTTCGAACAGCTGGCGCGCGGCGATATCGCCGCCGCCTTCGCCGAGTTCCGCGCGCAATATGACGTCGGCGCCGATCCGGTCGTGGTGCTGTCCGACCTTGCCGAGTTCGTCAATTTCGTCACCCGCGTGAAGTTCGTGCCGGGGACGGCCGACAATGTCGCGTTCGGCGAGACCGAGCGGGTGCGGGCGCGCGAGTTCGCCGCCAAGCTGTCGATGCGGGTGCTGTCGCGGATGTGGCAGATGCTGCTCAAGGGCATCGCCGAGGTGCAGACCGCGACGCGTCCGGCCGCTGCCGCCGAGATGGTGCTGGTGCGGATTGCCTATGTCGCCGATCTGCCGACGCCGGATGAGGCGATCCGGATGATCGAGCAGAACGGCGGCGGCGCGGCGCCCGCGACGTCGGGTTCCGCCACGTCGTCACCGTCACGCGGCGCACCGAGCTCGGCGATGTCGGCCATGCCGTCGGCGCCGGTGCGCGCGCCGCAGGCCGCGCCGCGCGCCGATCTCGCCGCGCGTCCGCAGATGGCCGCGCCGGTCGCCGATGCCGCGCCGGCGCTGCGGATATCAAGCTTTCCGCAATTGATCGCGCTCGCCGGCGAGAAGCGCGACATCATGATGAAGAGTGCGCTGGAGGCCGATGTGCGGCTGGTGCGCATCGAGGACGGCCAGCTCGAGATCGCCCTCGAGCCGAAGGCGCAGCGCGCGCTCGTCACCGATCTGTCGCGCAAGCTCGAACTGTGGACCGGGCGGCGCTGGACCGTGATCATCTCCAACGAGGCCGGCCAGCCTACGGTGCGCTCGCAGAACGAATTGGCGCGCAGCGAGCATCAGCGCGCCGCCGAGGCCGATCCGCGCGTGCAGGAGGTGCTGGCGCGCTTCCCCGGCACCAAGGTGGTCGAGGTCCGCCGCCTTGCCGCCGAGGTTCCGGTTTCGGATGCGACCGGCGAAGACCTGATTGAAACTTCCGACAGCGACGACGATTGATATTTGGCTACAGGGACGCACGCATGGCTGATTTTCTCGGCATGATGAAGCAGGCAGCGCAGCTGCAATCCAAGATGCAGGAGATGCAGGAACAGCTCGGCAATGTCGAGGTCGAAGGCATCTCCGGCGGCGGCCTGGTCACGGTGCGCATGACCGCCAAGATGGAAGTGAAGGGCATCAAGATCGATCCGTCGCTGATGAAGCCGGAGGAACGCGAGGTGCTCGAGGATCTCCTGGTCACCGCCCATGGCGATGCCCGCCGCAAGGCCGAGACCGCGATGCAGGAGAAGATGATGGCGCTGACCGGCGGGCTCGGCCTGCCGCCGGGATTTGGTCCGACTTAGAGCGCAGCGAGATCGAGATGAATCATCGTGCTTTGGCTCTTTGTTTGAGCATGGCCTTTTCGGAAAACCGCTTCGCACTTTTCCGGGTCATGCTCTAATGGCCGCGAGCGTTGCCGGCCCCGAGATTGAACGCCTGATCCAGTTGCTGGCGCGGCTGCCGGGCCTCGGGCCCCGTTCGGCGCGGCGCGCGGCGCTGCATCTGATCAAGAAGCGCGAAGCCCTGATGACGCCGCTGACCGCGGCGCTGCAGGTCGCGATCGACAAGATCCAGGTCTGCAAGACCTGCGGAAACATCGATACACAAAACCCCTGCACGGTGTGCACCGATCCGCGCCGCGATCCCTCGATCATCGTCGTGGTCGCGGACGTCGCCGACCTCTGGGCGCTGGAACGCGCCAATGCGACCAATGGCCGCTATCACGTGCTCGGCGCAACGCTGTCGCCGCTCGACGGCGTCGGTCCCCAGGATCTCACCATCGATCAGCTGGTGGCGCGTGCGCATGCGCCCGAGGTCAGCGAGATCATTTTGGCGCTCAATGCGACCGTCGATGGCCAGACCACGGCGCATTACATCACTGACCTCTTGTCGGAGGCCAATGTGCGGGTGACGCGGCTGGCGCATGGCGTGCCGGTCGGCGGAGAGCTTGATTACCTCGATGAAGGTACGCTATCTGCCGCCATGCGGCAGCGGACGCTGTTCTAGCGCGCGATGCCGGCGCCGAGCACGGCGTCAGGCGCCAAGCGATCGGTCACAATCCGAAAAGATCGCAGCGAAACAAAATGGTAGGGTGGATGCCGATTCGGGGACGGTCATTCACGCTCTGACGAATCAAGATACGGAACCACTGACAATGACGGCACACCGATTCGGCGTACGCTTGAGCTTTGCGCTTCTGGCGGCAACGTTCGCCGCGCCTTGCGCCATCGCGCAGCAGGCCGACGCGCCGCAGAAGCCCGGCAAGATGATCCACGCCGGCGACGTGCTGTCGGGCGAACTCAGCGCGATGAAGGTGCGCGACGCCAAGAACCGCGGCAAGCGAGTCGCGACCTACCAGATCACCAGCGAGCCGCGCCGTCTGCCGCCGCCGAACGGTCTGTGCAATCTCGAGACCGGGCCGGAAACCTTCCAGCTGATTCCGACCAACGATGCCCAGGCCGCGCAGCTCAAAAGCCTCTCCGGCAAGGAAATCTCGGTGAAGGTCGACGAAGTCGCCTGCGCCAAGGACGCCGGCGAGATGAGCGAAGCGATCGTCACCAAGTGGAGCGTGGTGGCGAAATAGGGTCGTGCTTTGTCGCCCGGATGGAGCGCAGCGACGTTTCTTCTTCCCCCTGCAAGGGGGAAGGTCGGGATGGGGGTCCGCCGCGCGCGACGCTGCGTGTGGAGAGACAAGATCCCGACCCGCTTTGCTCTGGCGAGCAAAGCGACCTCCCCTTTTCAAGGGGAGGTTTGAGAGACAGGAATCCTGCGGCCGATCCGTAGCCCGGATGGAGCGAAGCGAAATCCGGGACGGTCGTGCCGGTCGAGAGGTTTCCCGGATTGCGCTGCGCTCCATCCGGGCTACGGCGGCTGGGCTAAACCCGCACCGGCCCCAGCTCATCGAAATGCCCGCGCCGCTGCAGCCAGGCGAGCAGGATCAGGCTCGGGATCGCGACCAGCACACAGATCACGAAGAACATCTGCCAGCCGACGGCCTTGGCCACATAGCCCGCGCCCGACGACAGATAGGTGCGGCCGACCGCCGCGAGCGCCGTCAGCAGCGCGTACTGGGTTGCGGTGTGCAGCGGATTGCGGCACAGCGCCGACAAATAGGCGACGAAGATCACGGTGCCGATCGCGCTGGTGAAATTCTCCGCGGTGATCGCAAGCGCGAGCGCCCATTGATCGACGCCGACATGTGCCAGCCACGAGAACGAGAGGTTGGCGATCGCCTGCAGCACGCCGCCGATCCAGAGGCTGGTCGCGAGCGAATAGCGTCGCGCCACGAAGCCGCCGGCAAAGCCGCCGATCAGGGTCGCGGCAAGGCCGACGCCTTTCACGATCGCCGCGTAATCGACCTTGGAAAAGCCGATGTCGATCACGAACGGCGCGGTCATGGTGCCCGAAAACGCGTCGGTGAACTTGAACAGCACCACAAAGGCGAGCGCCGCGAAGGCGTCCTTGCGGCTGAGGAACTCCGAGAACGCGCCGAGCGCCGCGTGCAACACGCGTTCGGCCGCGTTCTGCGCATGCGTCGCCGCCTCCGCGCCTTTCGATTGCGCCGGCTCGGTCGCCGCAAGCGCGGTGATGATGCCGATCACGACCAGCGCGGCCATCACCACATAGCCCCACATCCAGGCCGACGGGCGCGCGAGGCCTGCGGACTCGAACCCGCTGACGATGAACAGCGCACCGGCGGTCGAAACCAGCATGCCGACGCGGTAGGCCGCGACATAGGACGCCATCCCGGCGGCCTGCTCGCTTTCGGGCAGGCTTTCGACGCGGAAGGCATCGACCACGATGTCCTGCGTCGATGAGGCCGTTGCGACCAGCAGCGCGGCAAAGGCCGCGAACCATGGCGATCGCGCCGGATCGGCCATCGCCAGCACCACGATCGCCGCGATCAGCAGCAGCTGCGAGAACAGCAGCCAGCCGCGGCGGCGGCCGAACATCTGCGTGAACAGCGGCACGTGCAGCGCGTCGACCAGCGGCGCCCAGAGGAACTTCAGCGTGTAGGGCGTGCCGATCAGCGCCAGCAGCCCGATGGTGCCGAGATCGACCCCGGCCTCCTTCATCCAGACCTGCAGCGTCGAGCCCGACAGCGCCAGCGGTAGCCCCGAGGAGAAGCCCAGCAGCAGCACGATCAGCACCCGCGGCTGCAGGTACACGGCAAAGCTGTCGCGCCAGGAGGTGGCGGCGGGCTTTGGCTCCGGCTTTGCAGACGCGTCTGACGTCGATTCAGGTGCTGTCATAGAGGAGTTGGTAGCAGATTCGGCCCCAAAAAGACTGTCATCGCCCGGCTTGACCGGGCGATCCAGTATCCCGGAAGCCTATCCGCCACCTGCGGCAATTTCCGGGTAAAGATCGATCCAGTCCGGATTGTCTTTTTCGATTAGGGAAATCTTCCAAGCGCGTCGCCATTTCTTCAGCCGCTTCTCGCGTCGGATCGCGTTCTCAGGATCATCGAACTGCTCGAAATAGACCAGCCTTACGACATCGTACTTTTCCGTGAAGCCTTCGACCAACTTCAACTTGTGCTGGCCGACGCGACGAATGAGGTCGTTTGTCACACCGATGTAGAGCGTGCCGCCGATATGGCTGGCGAGGATGTAGACGTAATAGCTGCGTGCCCCCATCTGCCGCCTCTGGAATACTGGATCGCCCGGTCAAGCCGGGCGATGACAGCTGATTATGTGGTGCGATCTTTGGTCAGCAACATCACTAGGTGCGGTCATAGAGAAGTTGTTACCAGAATCAGCCCCCAAAAGACTGTCATCGCCCGGCTTGACCGGGCGATCCAGTATCCCAGAGGCCTATCCGCCACCCACGGCTATTTCGGGATAAAGTCGGGCGATGACATCGATTGGGTGGCGCACGCCGGACAACGTCTAGAAAACAACGATCACTCCCCCGCCTGCAGCTTGCGCGGGGCGGGGAACAGGTCGGGGGCGGGCTTGACGAAGCGGGGGACCTCGATCGGGGTCTCGGACTTGCTGAAGTCGAGTTCCTCGATGCGGCCGGCGCGTTTCTCGATCTTGTCGGCGGAGATCAGGATCTGCCTGACGTCCTCGTTCACCTGGCCGAAATGGGTTTGCAGCTTGAGCACGCGATCGCGCAGGCGGCCAAGGTCGTCGCCGAGATGCATCACCTCGTTGCGGATCTGGTCGGCGGCGTCGCGGATGCGGGCGTCCTTCAGGATCTGCTGCATCACCTGGATCGCCAGCATCAGGAGCGACGGCGACACCAGCACGACGCGGGCGCGATAGGCCTTCTGGATCACGTCGTCGAAGCCGTCATGGATCTCGGCATAGACCGATTCCGACGGCACGAACATCAGCGCGGTGTCCTGGGTCTCGCCCGGGATCAGGTACTTCTCCGCGATGTCACTGACGTGCTTCAGCACGTCGGCGCGCAGCCGCTGGCTGGCGAATTTGCGCTCCTCGTCGCTGCGCGCATCGTGCAGCGCGGTCATGGCCTCGAGCGGAAATTTCGCGTCGATGCACAGCGGGCGCTGGTCGGGCAGGAACACCACGCAGTCCGGCCGCTTGCCGGACGTCAGCGTGTACTGGAACTCGAACGAGCCCTTCGGCATGCCGTCCTGGACGATCGCCTCCATCCGCGCCTGGCCGAACGCGCCGCGCGATTGCTTGTTGGCGAGCACGTCGCGCAGCGTCGTCACCTGGGTGGTGAGCTCGTTGAGGTTCTTGTGCGCGTGGTCGATGATGCCGAGCCGCTCGTGCAGCACGCGCAGCGAATCCATCGTGTTGCGGGTCGACTGCTCCATCGACTGGCCGACCCGGTGGGTCACCGAATCGAGCCGCTCGTTGACCGCGCGGGCCATCTCGGCCTGGCGGCCGGCCAGCGCCTGCGCCATGGCATCGACCCGCCCGGAGGATTCGCTCTGGGCCCGCAGCATGTCGGCGAGCCGCTCTTCCAGCTCGTCGGCGCGGATGGCCTGGGCCATCGCGAGTTCCGCGCCGCGCCGGCTGGCGCGCGCGATCACCACGGTGATGGCGAACAGCAGGATCAGCGCCAGCGCGCCAAGGCCGATCAAAGCGTCGGAGACACGGACCGGGAGGTCGCCAATCGTGAGCAGAATCTCGTTCATGTCGGCCCTTGTAGCCGATTCGCGGCCAGACGCGAACGAAGAGGGAACACTTATGGTAAATGCATTCCTGATTTTCCGGGTTAATGCGGGGTGAAGAAACGTGGTTAAGGTTGTCCTAACGGGTTCCTGAGCGCATTGACCCCATGAAGTCAGCAGCTTAAATCGCCGCCATGGCATTAAGAGAAATCATCATCCTGCCGGACAAGCAGTTGCGGCTGGTGTCGAGACCGATCGAGAAGGTGACGCCGGAGATCCGCAAGCTGGCCGACGACATGCTCGAGACCATGTATGACGCGCCCGGCATTGGGCTCGCGGCGATCCAGGTCGCGCAGCCGCTGCGGCTGATCACGATGGACCTCGCCAAGCGCGACGAGAACGGCGAGACCACGGCGAAGCCGCGCGTCTTCATCAATCCGGAGATCATTGCGCGTTCGGAAGAGCTGTCGGTGTACGAAGAGGGCTGCCTGTCGATCCCCGAATATTACGAGGAGGTCGAGCGGCCGGCGCGGGTACGCGTGCGATTCACCGATCTCGACGGCACGGTGCATGAAGAGGATGCGGACGGGCTCTACGCCACCTGCATCCAGCACGAAATCGATCATCTCAACGGCGTGCTGTTCGTGGATTATCTGTCGAAACTGAAGCGCGACCGCGTGTTCAAGAAATTCGAGAAGGCCGCCAAGCGCGCGGCGGAGTAGGCGCGCGCACTCCGCCGTCATGCCCGGGCTTGACCCGGGCATCCACGTCTTCCTTCTGGGAGACCAAAGACGTGGATGGCTGGGCATAGGCGAGCGAAAGCGACGCCATCCTTGACGGCTATGCCCGGCCGTGACGAAGATTGGATCCTCCCGGAAGAATCTGACCGTATGCCTCTCCGCCTGATCTTCATGGGCACGCCCGATTTCGCGGTGCCGACGCTGCTGGAGCTCGTGGCCCATGGCCATGAGGTCGTGGCGGTCTACACCCGCGCGCCGAAACCGGGCGGGCGGCGCGGCCTGCAATTGCAGCCGACGCCGGTCGAGCAGGAGGCGCGCCGCCTCGGCATTCCCGTGCTGACGCCGAAGACCCTCAAGACCTCGGAAGCGCTCGAGGAGTTTCGCGCCCATGACGCGGATGCCGCCGTCGTCGTCGCCTACGGCATGATCCTGCCGCAGGCCATTCTCGACGCGCCCAGGCTCGGCTGCTTCAACCTGCATGCCTCGCTGCTGCCGCGCTGGCGCGGCGCCGCGCCGATCAACCGCGCCATCATGGCGGGCGATGCCGAGAGCGGCGTGATGGTGATGAAGATGGATGTCGGCCTCGACACCGGCGACGTCGCGATGGCCGAGCGGCTGCCGATCACGGACGGCATGACGGCATCCGACCTGCACGACGCGCTGGCGCCGCTCGGTGCCGACCTGATGGTGCGCGCGATGGGCGCGCTGCAGCGCGGCGGCTTGCAGCTGACGAAGCAGAGCGAGGGCGGCGTCACCTATGCCGCCAAGATCGAGAAGGCCGAGGCGCGGATCGACTGGACACAGCCGGCGCATATGGTGCTGCGGCACATTCACGGGCTTTCGCCGTTTCCCGGCGCCTGGTGCGAGCTTGCGGGCGAAAGCGAGCCGGTGCGGCTGAAAATCCTGCGCTGCGAGCAGGCGAAAGGCTCGGGCGCACCTGGCGATATGCTCGACGACAATTTCGCGGTCGCCTGCGGCGACGGCGCGATCCGGATCCTCGAATTGCAGCGCGCCGGCAAGGCGCCGATGAAGGCGGCGGACTTTTTGCGCGGCACGCCGCTGAAGCCGCCTGCGCGGCTCGGCTGATGCCGCGCTACAAGCTCACCATCGAGTATGACGGCACGCCGTTCTCCGGCTGGCAGATCCAGGACACCGCGCCGACCGTGCAGGGCGCGCTGGAGGCGGCGGTCAAGGCGATCTGCGGCGAGGACGTGCGCGTCCATGGCGCAGGGCGTACCGATGCCGGCGTGCATGCGCGCGGCCAGGTCGCGCATTGCGACATCGCTAAGCATTTTCCGCCCGGCCGCTTCCGTGACGGGCTGAACGCGCATCTGCGGCCCAATCCGATCGGCGTGCTCGCGGCTGACATCGTGCCGGACGATTTCGAGGCGCGGTTCTCCGCGACCAGGCGGCACTACCTCTATCGCATCACCAACACGCGCGCGAACCTCGCGCTCGACATCGGGCGGGTCTGGCGCGTGCCGCGCGCGCTCGATGCTGACGCGATGCACGCCGCCGCGCAGCGCCTGCTCGGCAAGCACGATTTCACCACCTTCCGCGACACCGAGTGCCAGGCCAAGTCGCCGGAGAAGACGCTCGATCAGCTCGACGTCACCCGTGACGGCGCCGCCGTCAACATCGTGACCTCGGCGCGCTCGTTCCTGCACAGCCAGGTGCGCTCGATGGTGGGCTCGCTGGTCTGGGTCGGCGAGGGGCGCTGGAGCGCGGACGACCTCGCCGCCGCGCTCGCCGCCCGCAACCGCGCCGCCTGCGGCCCCGTGGCGCCGCCGGACGGGCTCTACCTGATGCGGGTGGATTACTAGGCGGTGTGAATGATCTCGTAGGTAGAGCCTACCCGAAATACCACGCTGTATCTGGTGCGGGTGGATGACAGGTAGCCCCAATCCCTACTGTGCATGGGGTTGTTTTCGATGTTTTTGTCCGGCCGGGCGGCTGGCCTACCCGAAATACCGCTCCAGCACGCCTCGATAGATCCGCGTCAGCTTCTCCAGATCAGCCACCGGCGTGCGCTCGTCGACCTGGTGCATGGTCTGGCCGACCAGGCCGAATTCGATCACCGGGCAATAGCTCGAGATGAAGCGCGCGTCCGAGGTGCCGCCGGAGGTCGATAGCTCCGGCCTGCGGCCGGTGATCTCCTCGATCGCGGCGACCGCGAGGTCGGTGAACGGCCCGGGCTGGGTGACGAACACGTTCGAGTTCGACGGTTGCCAATCGATATGGGCGCGGATCCGGTTGCCGCAGGCTTTCGCCAGCCGCGCATCGACCAGCTGCCGCAGGCTCTCCTGGGTGTGGTTGTCGTTGTAGCGGATGTTGAATTTCGCCCGCGCCTGGCCGGGGATCACGTTGCTCGCGGTGTTGCCGACATCGACGGTGGTGAATTCGAGATTGCTGGCCTGGAATTGCGCGCTGCCGTGATCGAGCGGCTCGTCGCTCAGCGCCACGATCAGCCGCGAGATATCCGGCACCGGGTTCGAGGCACGGTGCGGATAGGCGACGTGGCCCTGCACGCCCTCGACGACAAGCGTGCCGGATTGCGAGCCGCGTCGGCCGATCTTGATCATGTCGCCCAGCACTTCGACATTCGAGGGCTCGCCGAGCACGCAATGATCGAATGTCTCGCCACGCTCGGCGCACCATTTCAACAGCTTGACGGTGCCGTTGATCGAGACGTCTTCCTCATCGCCGGTGATCAGGAAGGAGATCGAGCCGTTCGGCTTGCCTCCATGGTCGCCGAGATATTGCAACACCGCGGCGACACTGCAGGCGATGCCGCCCTTCATGTCGACGGCGCCGCGGCCGTAGAGATAACCGTCCTTCACCTCGCCGGAGAACGCGCCGAGCGTCCACGCCGCTTCATCGCCGGGCGGCACCACGTCGGTGTGGCCGGCGAAGGTGATATGCGGCGCCGAAGAGCCGATGCGCGCATAGAGGTTGTCGACATCGGCGGTGCCGGGCTCGGAGAAGGTCACGCGGTGGACCTCGAAGCCTGCGGTTTTCAGCAGGTTCTCGAGAACGCCAAGCGCGCCGGCGTCGGCCGGGGTGACGGATGGGCAGCGAACGAGATCGCGGGTAATCGAGACGGCATCACTCATGCGCCTCGCTTAACACGTCACACGGCGGGTGGACCAGCTTTGTGCGGCACGATATCGAGCTCGCTCTGCTGATCCCAGCCGCGCGTGGAGCGCGACCCGCTGTCGCGGCCTTGCCGCGCATGGGTTTTCCCGAGCGGATTGGGGCCATAGCGATTGGGGTAGCTGGTGCTGCGCAAAAAGGCGAGCTCGATGAAGCCCCAGACATAGAGCACGAAGACGATCAGGCCCGCGGCCATCACCCAATAGGATTCATCGGGGAGCCGATCCGAGAACTGACCCATGAGACCCGGGATCGCGAAGAACGGGACCATCCACCAGCCGCTCTTGTCGCGGTCGTGCAGGCGCTTGATCGAGACAGCGACATAGACCCAAACGAACAAGAACGTTCCGCAGGCCTTGACCAGCAATGCCGGCAATCCGGCCCAGCTCAGCGATCTGTAGCTGTCGGGGTCGAAGGCCCGGAAGATGTCGTCGACATTGAAGCTGAACCCGTTCTTGCCGCCGAGGCCGGCCGAGACCGCCAGTAAGGCCAGGAACATCATCCAGCAGACGATGATCAGCCCTGCTAGCCAGAATTTGGCCCGGTTGACGCGGCCCTTGAAGCCGAACAGGTAGTTGGCCCAGTCCATGAAAATAAGCTCCGGGCTGCGGCAATTCTTCGCGGCCCGGAGATATGTCGGCGTCGGATCGAAATTGGTTCGATCAGTCCCGCAGCAGCTCGTTGATGCTGGTCTTGGCGCGGGTGCGCTCGTCGACCCGCTTGACGATCACGGCGCAGGCGGTGGCAGGTCCCGGCTGGCCGTTCTTCAGCGGCTTGGCCGGCAGGGTGCCGGGCACCACGACGGCATATTCCGGGACCTCGCCAATGAAGATTTCGCCGGTCTCGCGGTCGACGATCTTGGTCGAGGCGCCGAGGAATACGCCCATCGACAGCACCGCGCCCTTGCGCACGATCACGCCCTCGGCGACCTCCGAGCGCGCGCCGATGAAGCAGTCGTCCTCGACGATCACCGGCTCGGCCTGCAGCGGCTCGAGCACGCCGCCGATGCCGACGCCGCCGGAGATGTGCACGCGCTTGCCGATCTGGGCGCAGGAGCCGACCGTCGACCAGGTGTCGATCATGGTGGCTTCATCGACATAGGCGCCGAGATTGACGAAGGAGGGCATCAGCACGACGTTGCGGGCGATGAAGGCCGAGCGACGCACGATCGCGCCCGGCACGGCGCGGAAGCCGGCGTCGCGGAAACGGTTCTCGCCCCAGCCCTCGAATTTCGACGGCACCTTGTCCCACCACGATGCCTTGCCCGGGCCGCCCGCGATCTGGCCCATGTCGTTGAGGCGGAACGACAGCAGCACGGCCTTCTTCAGCCACTGATTGACCTTCCACTTGCCGCTCGTCTCGCGCTCGGCGACGCGGGCTTCGCCCTTGTCGAGCAGTTCCAGCGCGTGGTCGACCGCCTCGCGGACCTCGCCCTTGGTCGAGGTCGAAATGCCTTCGCGGGCGTCGAACGCGGTGTTGACGGTGGTTTCGAGGGCGGACAGCGACATCGGGACAATCCTTGGCGTATCGGGGATTATGACGGGATTTTGCGAGGCTTTTTCGGAATTTGGGGCCGCGGAGTCAAGGCAAACTCCTCCGTCGCCCCGGCGAAAGCCGGGACGACACCTGTTGAGAGGCTACGGCTTCAACCGCTGCAGGAAGCCGGTGAGATCATCCGTGACATGGTCGACATGGGCGGCGTCGCGGCCTTCGAGCTCCCACGTTTCGCGCACCACCTCCTGGCTGCCGTCGGGCACGACCAGCACGGTGGTCATGCCGAGCTCATACGGCACCACCAGATTGCGCGCGAGGTCCTCGAACATCGCGGCCTTCGCCGGATCGACATCGTGGAGCCTGAGGAACTTCTGGTAGGTCTGCGGCGCCGGTTTCGGCTCGAGATCGGCGGCGATGATGTCGAACACGCCGTCGAAATGGTTGCCGATGCCGAGCCGGCCCAGCACCGCATCGACATGGTCGACCGAGCCGTTGGTCAGGATCAACTTGCGCCCCGGCAGTTTTGCGATCGCGACTCCCATCGCGGGATTCGGTTGCAGCGGCGAGTGGTCGATCTTGTGAACATAAGCGAGATAGTCGTCGGCCTGCACGCCGTGCTCGGTCATCATGCCGCGCATCGTGGTGCCGTAGCGCAGGTAATAGTCCTTCTGCAGCCGCCGTGCTTCCTCGGAAGAGATCTTCAGCCAGTTGCTGACGAACTCGCCGATCCGCGCATCGACCTGCTGCCACAGATTGACGTGATGTGGGTACAGCGTGTTGTCGAGGTCGAACACCCAGGTCTCGACATGGCCGAAGCTGCGGGAAGTTTTCATTGTGGCTCTCCACCTGTCGGCGTGAACGTCGTTCCGCCCTCCGCCGTCGTCTTGGCGAAAGCCAGGACCCATACCGCGGAATCTATCAATGTGGCACGGTGCTCGTCGTTCTTCGCCAAACGCAGTCTTGTGGTAATGGGTCCCGGCGTTCGCCGGGACGACAGTGATGCTTGCGGCGCCATTGTCCTCATCACGGCATCGCAAAGCGCAGCGTCTTGCCGCCGCTGGTCATGTCGACGGTGGTGAAGCCGAGCGCGGCGAGGCCGCGGGTGGCGCAGTCGCCCTGTTCGTTGATCTCGAACTTGCTCTCGCGGGTGCAGAGCTGGACCCCGCCGCCCCAGTTCAGCGGCTTGTCCTTGATGCGGATGGCCCGGTTGTCGTTGTCGACCGCTTCGGCAAACGAATAGATCTGCTTCGGCGTGCCTGATACGTCGGGATGCAGGCACTTGCCGGGGTCGATGCGATACCAGCCGCGGCTGGTCACCACCTTGCCGTCGTCGGTTGCAACCGCGGCCATCACCTTGTGCGGCGTGTCGTTGCACCAGGTCAGTCCCGATGGCGATGGCTTCTGCACGGCATCGATCATGGTGGCGAAGAAATTCGGCGACTGCACGATGTCGCTGGCGAGCCCGCGGCTCTTCAGGAACGCCGACAGCGCACTCTGGGTCTTCGGCCCGTCGACGCCGTCGATCGGCGCGGCATCGTAGCCCGCGATCACCAGCAGGCGCTGGATACCGGCGAGGCGCGCCTGCTCGTCGTCATATTCGCTGTCTTCGGCGAGATAGGCGACCAGATGGCCGTCGTCGGTCTTCGTCGGCGTGATCTGGGTGAATTGCGCGGGCATCTGGCCGGAGCGGCATTGTCGCGCGGCGGCGATCACGAAATTGTCCTGCGCCACGCAGAGCGTGTCGGTGCCGTTCTGCGGGATCGGCGAAGCGCCATAGACGCCAAGCGCCCGCGCATTGAGCAGCACGCGGTCGGCGGTGAGCGCGCCCTGCACCACGACCCGGCAGGTCGCCGGATCGATACGGAACCAGCCGCGTGTCGCGGTCGCGGCCTTGTCGTCGATGCCGATCGCGGCCTCGATCACATAGCTCATGCGGTTGCAGAGCTTGAGGTCGGCATGCGCCGGCGCCGACGAGAACAGGAACGACATCAGCGCGGCGGGCAGCGACATCGCGAGCCGCGCCGGCAGCGACCGGCGAGGTCGCATCACATTCATGTCGTCATGCCCGGGCTTGTCCCGGGCATCCACGTCTTGCCCACGAGCTTGTTGCGGAAAAGACGTGGATAGCCGGGACAAGTCCGGCCATGACGATGAATGGCTGTGCCCGTTCACTTATGGATCAGCGTGCCGGTGCCCTGGTTCGTGAAGAGCTCGAGCAGCACCGCGTGCTGCGTCTTGCCGTCGATGATCACGACGCCCTGCACGCCCTGTTCGAGCGCGTAGATGCAGGTCTCGACCTTCGGGATCATGCCGCCGGAAATCGTGCCGTCGGCGATCAGCTTGCGGGCTTCCTTGATCGACAGGTCCGGAATCAGCTTCTTGGACTTGTCGAGCACGCCCGGCACGTCGGTCAGCAGCAGCAGGCGCTTGGCCTTCAGCGCGCCCGCGATCGCGCCGGCGAAGGTGTCGGCGTTGATGTTCAGGGTCTGGCCGTCCTGCGAGGTCGCGAGCGGCGCCAGCACCGGGATCAGCTCATAGCCGATCAGCTGATTGAGCAGCGTGAGGTCGACCTTTTCGGGGTCGCCGACGAAGCCGAGATCGATCGCCTTCTCGATGTTGGAATCCGGATCGACCATGGTGCGCGTCGTCTTCGACGCCTTCACCATGTTGCCGTCCTTGCCGGAGAGGCCCACGGCCTTGCCGCCGGCCTCGTTGATATAGCCGACGATCTGCTTGTTTACCGAGCCCGCCAGCACCATCTCGACGATCTCGATGGTCGCGGCGTCGGTGATGCGCAGGCCAGCGGCGAATTCCGACTGGATGCCGAGGCGCTTCAGCATGGTCGCGATCTGCGGCCCGCCGCCATGCACGACCACCGGATTGATCGCAGTCTGCTCGAGCAGCACGATGTCGCGCGCGAACGCCTTGGCGGTGTCCTCGGCGCCCATGGCATGGCCGCCATATTTAATGACGATGGTTTCCTCGTCATATTCCTGCATGTGCGGCAGCGCCTCGGACAGGATGCGGGCCTGATCGAGCGGGCTGATGTGCTGGTCGGTCATGGGGCTGGTCTCGTCGTCAGCGAAGGGGTGGCGCGGTTCTATCTGATTGCCGGGCAGGGCGCAAAGCGGGAGAGGTATTCGCTCGTATCTGTAGCCCGGATGGAGCCAACGGGTCGCGCGAACGCGCGCCCGATGACAGGCTTCGCGCAATCCGGGGTTTGCAGCCGCGGCACGATTCCCGGATTTCGCTTGCGCTCCATCCGGGCTACGGGTCACCGCCGTGGCCACACCGCCGCGACCGCCAGCACCAGCCAGCTCAGGATCAAGAGCGTTCCGCCGGTCGGCGCAGCCATCGGAAACAATCCATGGCCGGCATATTGGCGCAGCACGAGATCGCCGGCGAACAATGACGCCGCGATGACGAAGCCGGCCGCCGCCACGACTGCGAGCTTCGCATGGATGATCGCGCGATCCGCGACCGCGATGGTGGCGACCACGGCGGGTGCATGGAACAGCAGCATCGAGGACGCCGCCGCCAGCCGCGTGGCGTCAGGCAGATGGGCCGCGGCCGCCGCCAGCATCACGCCGCAGGCGCCCATGACGGCGGCAAGCCCGACCAGGAGGCGGGATGCGCCGCTCATCGGCGCCGTTCCTCGATCAGGCGCACCATGGCGGCGCGCAGCTCAGGCATGCCGCCGCCGGTGCGCGACGAGGTCACCAGCACCTCGGGGAAGGCGGCGGGATGCTTTGCGAGTGTTGCCGACGTGTCGGCGATGACGGTCTTGAGTTCGCCGGCCTTCACCTGGTCGGCCTTGGTCAGCACGACCTGGTAGCTGACCGCGGACTTGTCCAGCGTCTTCAGCACGTCGAGATCGACGTCCTTGATGCCGTGGCGCGCGTCGATCAGCACGTAGACCCGCGCCAGTGTCGCGCGCCCCAGCAGGAATTTGTGGATCAGCGCCGTCCATGACGCCACCTTGGTCTTGGGCGCCGAGGCGTAGCCGTAGCCGGGCATGTCGACCAGACGGAAGCCCGCCTTCTCCGGTCCCTCGAAGAAGATCAGCTCCTGGGTGCGGCCGGGCGTGTGCGAGGTGCGCGCCAGGTTGCTGCGGCCGGTCAGCGCGTTGATCAGGCTCGACTTGCCGACATTGGAGCGGCCGGCAAACGCGACCTCGAGGCCGGCCATCGGCGGCAACGTCTCGATCGAGGGCGAGGCCCAAATGAAGCGCCAGTCGCCGGCGAACAGTTTTCGGCCTTGCTCAATCAGCGCCGCATCGGGTTCGGTGCTCATGCGAAGGATTCCATCTCGTCGCGGCCAGGCAAAGGCCCAAGGCGGGTCCTTGGCGTAGGACGACCCGGCCATCCAGGTCAACGTCCAGAGCCTCGGTTCTGGGCGCCCTCCAATATGTCGATGCCCGGCACAGGGCCGGGCATGACGTGGTTGACGAAGCGCTGTTGCTGGAGGCTACGTCGCCTTCTTGGTCTCAGTCGTCACGCTTTTTTTTTGAAACGTCGCCTTCAGATTGTCGAACAGCTCTACCTTCACGCCGTTGCGCCGCATGATGTAGCTCTGCTGCAGCACCGACAGCAGGTTGTTCCAGGCCCAGTAGATCACGAGACCCGCCGGGAAGCCGGCCAGCATGAAGGTGAAGATCAGCGGCATCCAGTCGAAGATCATCTTCTGGGTCGGATCCGGCGGCGCCGGATTGAGCTTCATCTGGACCCACATCGTGATGCCCATGATGATCGGCCAGATGCCCATCACCAGATAGGAGCCGAAATGCGGTCCGAGCAGCGCGATCGGATCGAACGGAATCAGGCCGAACAGCGTGAACAGGTTGGTCGGATCGGGCGCCGAGAGGTCCTTGATCCAGCCGAAGAACGGCGCGTGCCGCATTTCGATGGTGATGAACAGCACCTTGTAGAGCGAGAAGAACACCGGGATCTGCAAGGCGACGGGAAGACAGCCCGCGATCGGGTTGATCTTCTCCTTCTTGTAGATCTCCATCATCTCCTGCTGCTGCTTCACGCGGTCGTCAGGATAGCGTTCCTTCAGCGCCTGCAGCTGCGGCTGCACCGACTTCATCTTCGCCATCGAGGCGTAGGACTTGTTGGCGAGCGGGAAGAACAGGAGCTTCACGATCACGGTCACCAAGAGGATCGCGATGCCGAAATTGCCGACCAGGCGATAGAACCAGTCGAGCGCCAGGAACATCGGCTTGGTGATGAAGTAGAAGTGGCCCCAGTCGATCAGGAGATCGAAATGGTTGAGGCCGAGCTGCTTGTTGTAGCCGCCGAAGCCGACCAGCGGGAAGTTGAGGCCGACCGTGGCGGCTTCCTTCGCGCCGGCAAACAGCCGCGCGTTGGCGACGCCGGTGCCGCCGATCGGAATGGTCTGCGCGCCGAGCATGTAGTCGGTCTGGTAGCGCTTGTCGCCGGTCGTGAAGCGGGCGCTTTCAAGCGTTGCGGTGGTTTCGGGCAGCAACGCCGCAGCCCAGTATTTGTCCGTGATGCCGAGCCAGCCGTCGGTGACCTTCGTGAACACGATGCCGCGCGAATTTCCGCCGGTCGAGGTCTTGGCCTCGTCGATGTTCTTGTAGCTGAATTCCTGCAGGCCGTGTTCGCCGAGATAGCCGATCGGGCCTTCGTGCAGAATCGCGTAGCCGGAGACCGGCGGCTTGCCGCCGCGCGAGATCAGGCCGAACGGATACAGCGTCACCGGCGCGCTGCCGAGATTGTTGACCTCGTCCTTGATGGAGAACAGGTAGCGATCGTCGATCGAGATGGTGCGGCGGAAGGTCAGGCCCTGGCCGTTCTCGTATTTCAGAATCACCGGGGTGCTCGGCGACAGGCTGTTCGATCCCTCCTGCTGCCAGACGGTTTCGGCGTTCGGCGTCTTCACCGATGAGCCGTTGGCGGTCAGCCACAGGAACTCGGCATAATAAGGCTCGGCCGTGCCGGACGGCGAAAGCAGCACGACGGCCGGCGATTTGGGATCGACCGTCTCGCGGAACTGGACCAGCGAGAGGTCGTCGATCCGGGCGCCCTTCAGCGCGATGCTGCCGGTGACGCGCGGGGTCTCGATCCTGATGCGCGGGCCGGAGGCAAGCACCGTCTCGCGGCTCGCGACCGGAGCGTCAGCAGCAGGCGCGCCGGGGGCCGGGGAGGGGGTCGCCGAGGTTCCCGGAGCGGTGCCGGGAGCAGCACCCGGCGTCGCCTGCGGCGCCGGCTTCTGCAACTCCGCCTGGCGCTGCGCCTCGCGCTGCTTCTCCATCTGCGGCACATTGTAGAAGTATTGCCAGGCGATCAGGACGAGGCCGGACAGAATGACGGCAAGGATCGTATTGCGGTTGTCGGACATCTCTTAGGGTCTCGTCATTCCATTCGGATTGGGCGCGCTCTTGTTACCCGCCTTGTTAGTACCCGTCTTGTTAGTGCCCGTCTTGGGCGCAGGCCGGTCGAGGCGGCGCAGCGCCGACCGCAGGTCGTCAAGCATGGTCGCAAAGTCGCGGGTCAGCGCGTCACGACGGCCCACTAGCACATAATCATGGTGCGGCCGCATGAATACGGCGTCGACCTGTCTCATCACTTCGCGAAGCCGGCGGCGGATGCGGTTGCGCTCGGTCGCGGTGCCGTTCTTCTTGGTGACGGTATAGCCGACGCGGATCGGGCCCTGATCGTCGCGGCGGCGGCCCTGCAGCACAAAAGCTGTGGTATTCGCCCGTGCGCCATTGGCAACGGCGAGGAAATCCGCCCGCTGCCTCAGCCGATCCATAATGGGTATCTCCGGAGAGGAGACGTCCGGGCTCAGGCGCTCAGGCGCTTGCGGCCACGCGCGCGGCGCGCAGCGAGGACCTTGCGGCCGCCGGCCGTGGCGAGACGGGCGCGGAAGCCGTGACGGCGCTTGCGCACCAGTTTGCTGGGTTGATAAGTCCGCTTCACGGGTAATTCTCCGCTGACCGGGCAATTTGCCGTTGTATTGAGATGGAGTCCGGTGATGCTGGCGGGCCCAAACGAGCCGTTGACGGCCCCAAAGAGCCGCCCCCGGGTCAAGAACCGGGCCATCGCGGACAGTTGGCGCGGCTTATAAGGGAGCGCCCTGTTTTCGTCAATGTCACAGGCCGTCGCAAAAAGGCTTCTTCGAAACGTCGCAATTGGGGCGAATATATCTGATTTCGCGGGGTATTTGACGGTATGGAGACGCTTTGGGGCGTTCGGGGAACCGCCCACATTAGCGATCCGTAATTTGACCGGCTTGGGGGCCGGGCTCCATCTTCCGACCCCTAAGCCAAACAAGGCCTTATCTTGTGGCTCTAACTGACGATCAGGCGACCGCGCAGAAGCAGCGGCCCAAGCCGTCCCCCCGGCTCGGGCTGTCGGGCAAGCTTTTGCTGCTGACGATTCCCCTGGTGATGATCGCCGGGCTCCTGATCTACGTCCCGGCCATCGCCAACTTCCGGATGAACCGGCTCAATGACCGCCTGGCCGCCGCCAATACCGCTGCGCTGGTGCTCGATGCCGCCCCGTCCGGCCTGGTGCCGGATTCGCTGGCGCGGCAGATCCTGACCAGCATCGGCGCCCGTGCCGTCGCCATCAAATTGGGACAGCAGCGCCGGCTGCTCGCCAGCGCCGACCTTCCGGCGGCGATCGACCATGACGTCGACATGCGGACCATGACGGTGTGGTCGGCGATCGTCGATGCCTTCGAGATCATGCTGGAGCATGGCGACCAGACCATCCGCGTGGTCGGACCCGCGCCGGGCCAGGCGCAATTCATCGAGGTCGTGATCGACGAGAAGCCGCTGCGGCAGGCGATGTACCGCTTCTCGCGCAACGTTTTGGTCGTTGCATTGCTGATCGCCGGCCTGACCGCCGGCCTGGTCTATCTGGCGCTGCATTATTTGTTCGTGCGCCCGATGCGGCGGCTGACCGCGAGCCTGGTCGGCTTCCACGAGAATCCGGAGAGTTCGGCGCGGATCATCGTGCCGAGCCAGCGCGGCGACGAGATCGGCGTTGCCGAGCGCGAGCTGTCGGACATGCAGCGCGACCTCGTCTCGATGCTGCATCAGAAGAGCCGGCTTGCCGCGCTCGGGCTCGCCGTCTCCAAGATCAACCACGATCTGCGCAATCTGCTGGCGTCCTCGCAACTGCTGTCGGACCAGCTCGCCAGCGTGCCCGACCCGCGGGTGCAGCGCTTTGCGCCGAAATTGTTGCGCTCGCTGGAGCGCGCCATCGCCTTCTGCCAGTCGACGCTCTCCTATGGCCGCGCGCAGGAGGCGGCGCCTGATCGCCGCGTGATCATGGTGGAGCCCGCGGTTGCCGAGGTGCGGGAGTCGGCGGGGCTTGCGACCGATGTCTCGATCACCTGGATCAGCGCGATCGAGCGCGGCCTGACCATCGACGCCGACCCGGACCAGCTGTTCCGCGTGCTGCTCAATCTGGTGCGCAACGCGGCACAGGCGCTGGAGAGCCGGCCCGCAGGCGACGGCGGCGCCCAGCAGATCCGCATCACCGGCCGCCGCGAGGGGACGGTCGCGATCATCGAGGTCTCCGACACCGGTCCGGGCGTCCCGACCAAGGCGCGCGAGCATCTGTTCGAGGCGTTCCAGACCTCCGGCCGCCCCGGCGGCAGCGGGCTCGGCCTTGCAATTGCCGCCGAGCTGATCCGGGCTCACGGCGGCCACATCCATCTGGTCGAGGGCACCATCGGCGCCACCTTCCGGATTTCGATCCCGGATCGTCCGGTGGAACTGCTGTCGATCCGCAGCGAGCGGGCGAGGGCCTAGCGGCCTCCCGGTATTCCGGGGCGGCCAAAGCCGCGGCCGAAATTGGCGTTTCCAGACCTTGCCAACCGGACCCGGAGCCTGTAGCTAGAGCGCTCTTTCGCGACGTTCCGGGGCTCCCGGGAACATGCGGGCTCAAGCCCACCCGCGAAAATGCGCCCGTAGCTCAGCTGGATAGAGCATCAGACTACGAATCTGAGGGTCGGACGTTCGAATCGTTCCGGGCGCGCCATTCACGCAAGTTCCCATTGGTTCGGGCAGCTGATGCGTGCTCGTCTTCAGTAGAATATTCCCAGGCACTTCTGGATCGATTGCCTTCCACTGCACTCACACAGTCCGTGGTCGCAGTTGGAGGGCGCCGTGTCATTGGCGTCCCTCCTCAGTCCTCAAGAGCCCGGCAAACCGACGCGGCCAATCCTGAGCGCCTTCGCGATAGCGGACGCCCCCATGCCTTCAGCTTTGAGCGCCTTCACTATGGCGGTGTCGATGGACGCTGTGCGTCCCTGGTAGACCCCGCGTGCCTTGGCCTCCGCGACACTCTCAAGCTGCCGCTCGCTGCGGAGGTTGGTCTCGAACTCGGCGAACACACCGAGCATGTCCAGGAAACACTTGCCCGCCGCTGTGCTGGTGTCGATGTGCTGCTCTGTATAGCCCCTCAGGGATGCGCCGCGCGCACGGTGCGCACGATGTCCTGCAGGCGGGCGCGGGGCTCGCTTCAGCTGGCTGTCGCCGCACCGGATCGGAGACCGGCCAGGAAAAATGCGCCCGCGGGGGTCAGAATCGGGCCGAAGGCGAGGGGCGCCCCGTAAAAACCCTGCTTGCCCCCGCCGGAGCGTTGAGAAAAAATAAGCTTTTTTAGCTTATAGGCACAGAAATGTTTTTATTCTTATTGTCTGTCCTTTTGAGCCGGCGAGTCATCCCTCATGCAGAGTGACATCGCAAACGCCGTATTTTATGCGGCCGTGTTTCTGGGCATCGTCTATACCAGTCGCATCCTGGAAAAAAGATGGCCGATTGCGGACGTTCCCTACGCCGAGTTTCGTGATGATTGGCTCGCGGTGATCGTGAGCCTCGGGTTGTCGTCCATGCTCGCTCCGATCGCGGCGATCAGCGCGGGCAAAATTGCGAGCTATACCGGTCTCGGTTGGATCAAGCTGCCGACCGACGGTTACTGGTGGTACGTCTCCCTCGCAATCATCGTGGTTGCATTCGATCTCTACAAGTACACATACCATCGCCTTCAACATGCGATCCCCTTTCTGTGGGCGATGCACTCCTTCCATCACAGCGCGAACGGCGTGACGTTCATTACCGGCGGTCGGCATTTCTGGCTGGAGAGGGTGTTGTCCGACGCCTTTCTTCCGATCATGGCGATCCTGTTCCGCATCCCGCCGGACATGGTGATAGCGGTGGGATTTATCTTCTTCATGCCCGATGCGTGTGCCCATCTCAACGTCCGCATTCCGCTCGGTCGGTATGTGACATGGATCAACAATCCGCAATGGCACCGGATCCATCATTCGGTCCTTCCCGAGCACAGGGACAAAAACTTCGCAGCCTGCTTTCCGTTTCTCGACATTCTGTTCGGCACGGCCTGGATACCGAAGCCGGACGAATATCCTGCAACGGGCCTCGTGCCTGCCGAGCGCGTGGACATCATCAATAGTGTGATCTGGCCAATCCGGCATCTTCGGCATTACTGGCATCGGGAGTCTCGGAATGAATTGGGTTAAGGGTCTTTTGGTGCTCCTCGCGCTGCTGCTGGGTTACGCCGACCTTGAGTCGACGAATGTGATCCTGAGTCTCGGATTGGGTGAGTTGAACCCGTTCATGCATCTGGCGCAGACATGGTTCGGCGTCTGGTGGCTGGTGCCCAAGCTTGGCTTGACGTTCGTGGTCACGTGGCTGCTTTGGCGGAGCAACAACGTTTACAACATCGCTCTCGTCGTCGCGTTCTGCTCCACGCCTGTCCTGAACAATCTCGTCATCATCGCGGGCACGAACTGAATCAATCCCTTCGCCGGTTGCCGTAACCGGCGAGGTGCTTGTGCTGCCCGGCGCATTCTTCCCGCAAGGACGATGAAATGAATGTCGCGGCGCGGACCATGCATCGCGGCGCAGTCTTTTTCCGGTACGCGAACTTTCGTCGTATCTCGCGGAACCTGCCCGCTCCATCCGGCGACAAACACCGCAGAATGATAGACGATCGCCTCCAGCGGTCAGGAGGATCAGTGATGTCGGACAGGTTCGTCGTCACCTGCATGGTCTGCTGTGCCCTGATCCTGGGGGCTCCGGGGGCGACCGTGCACGCGCAGACACCGTCGAACTGCAAGGAGCCGCACACCGGCACCAGCCGCGTCCCGATGCTGTCGCCGCCGCTGGCCAATGTGGTGACGGGCACGGGTCGGCTGCAATTCTACTCGGCGCCGAATCTGCATTGTCCGATCCGCGGCGTGTTCGTCATTCCAAATGACGCACTGATCGCGTATGCGCAAACCAGGGATGGCTGGTCGTCGGTGATGTACCTCAATCCGGGGACGGGCAACGACGTCTCGGGTTGGGTGAGGTCGGCGAGGCTGAAGGTGACCGGAACCGTCGGACCGAAGTAGCACGCGACCACGATCGCGGCAGGCGGCTTCCCGCACCGTACCTGCCTGGGCGATGGCCGATGATCATATCCGGGCGCGCGATCTGCTGCGGTATGGCGTGGCGGGCCCGCCGTGACGCAAGCCCGTTGCAGCATCAATGAATCGCCGCGTACATGATCTTCTCCTCGGTGGCTTCGAGCGCGGAGAATTCCTCCACCACCTTGCCCTGGCGCGAGACCAGGATGCGATCGGACAGCGCCATGATCTCGGGCAGATAGGACGAGATCACCACCACCGCCTTGCCCTCGTCGGCGAGCTGGTTGATCAGCTCGTGGATCTCGACGATGGCGCCGACGTCGACGCCGCGGGTCGGTTCGTCGAAGATGATCAGCTCGGGCTCCTGCACCAGCGATTTGGCGATCACCACCTTCTGCTGGTTGCCGCCTGACAGCTCGACCACCTTGGCCTCGTCGCCGATGGCGCGAACCTTCAAACGCTGGGTCCAGGTCTTGCCGACCGAATTGGTCTCGCGCCGCGACAGCATCATGCGCCCCCCGGGAAACTTCGAAAGCAGGCCGAGATAGATGTTGCGGGCGATCGAGGCGGTTTCGAAGAAGCCTTCGACCTTGCGATCCTCGGTCACATAGGCGATGCCGGCCTTGACCGCCGGGGCCGGAACCCGGTAGCGCACCGGCTTGTCGTGCAGCAGGATCTCGCCGCCGTGGAAGAAGTCGCGCTTCAACACGCCGGATACGATCTTGAAGGTCTCGGTGCGGCCGGCGCCGACCAGGCCGAACACGCCGGTGATCTGCCCTGCAAATACCGACAGCGAATTGTTCTTCACCATCGGCGCCATCTTGAGGTTCTGCACCGTGAGCACGCGCGCCCCTGCCGGCCGGACGCTGGTCTTCCGCGCGCCATACAGCGTGTTGGAGAGGTCGCGTCCGACCATCGCCTGTACGATCGCCGCGCGGTCGAATTTCGCCGCGTCGTCGGTGATGACATGCTTGCCGTCGCGCAACACGGTGATGCGGTCGGCGAGCAGCAGCGCCTCTTCCAGCGCGTGCGAGATGAAGACGATCGAGACGCCGCGCTTCTTGAGGTCACGGACCAGGTCGAAGAAGTATTTCTTCTCTTCCGGCGTCAGCGACGCGGTCGGCTCGTCGAAGATGATGACCTTGGCCTTGTGCAGAACCGCACGCGCGATTTCCACCATCTGCTTCTTGGCCGCGCCGAGCCCGCTCACGGTCGCGGTCGGCGTCACGTCGAAATTCAGCGATTGCAGGAATTGCTGGGCGGCGATGTAGATGCCGCGCAGCCGGTTGTAGAATTTCTCCTGCCCGAGGAACAGGTTTTGCGCGACCGTCATGGTCGGCACCAGGCTGTTCTCCTGGAACACCATGGCGATGCCGAGATTGCGCGCCTCGAGCGGCGTGCGCGGCGCGACCTCCGCGCCATCGACACTCATGCCGCCCGAGGTCAAGGTCACGACACCGGCCATCACCTTGGTCAGCGTCGACTTGCCGGCGCCATTCTCGCCGACCAGCGCGTGAATCTCGCCGCGGCGCAGATCGAAGTCGACGCCCTCAATGGCGGGGACGCCCGCGTAAAGCTTGGTGGCCTTGCGCAGGGAAAGCACGGTGTCGCTCATGAGCCTGTCTCCTCGGCGAGCCCGGCGAGGGGCAGTTTCAGCACGCGGCCCGGTCCCTTGGCGATCAGCACAAGGTCGCCGCCCAGCTCGAGCGCCGCGACGACACCGTGATTGACGCCGTCGACCCGGCTGTGCAGCGAATACAGCGGCTTGCCGGCCTCGCTCAGCCGGATGACGAGGCCGTAGGAGCGCGGCGGCGCCCACGGCTTGATCACGCCCATCGTCTTGATGTGCGCGCCCTGCATCGGCTCCTTGAAGGAAAAGCCCGAGCGCAGCCGCGGCGCCACCCAATAGGCCGGGTCGATCTCGGCCATCATGCGGCGCCGGTAGGCCGGCTCGCGCAGCACGAACTCGATCAACTGGGTGCGTGCGGTGAATGCGGTGAGCCAATAGCCGCCGCCCGCGGCCTTCGACAGCCGCGACGGATAGACGGGGAGGTGACCGAGCACGACCTGCGGCGGCCGTCCATTGGAGACGAGGACGAGGCGATGCCGCCAGCTCTCGCTGACCAGCACGCCGTCGCCCCGCGCGCAGGCGCCGAAGGCGTAGCCGAGCTTCGATGCCAGCGGCTGCACCGATCTGGTCCCGGGGTCGAGCCGGAACACGCGGCCGCTCCGGTTGAGCTCCATCAGGTCGCGCGCCCAATCATCGATGCCGCAGGTCGCCGAGCCGTCGGTTGCGATCAGGGTGCCATCGCCGGCCTGCGTCAGCGCGTTGATCGCGTTGAAGGCGGCGTCGCTGAACGTCACGCTCGGCTCGCCCGACGAGGGATCGGCGTAGAGCCGCACCTCGCGGCCGCCGAGCGCGACCGCGATGCCGCCGCCGGCGATCGCGCAGAGCGCCGAGATCGGCTGCTCGAAGCTGCGCAGCTCGGCCGCTCCGCCGCCGTCGAGGCGCAGTAGACGCCGGCCGTCGGCGACATAGAGGTTGCGGCCGTCGGTTGCGAGATCCTCGGGCGCCTCGCATTCCAGCAGGGTGGTCGCAGATTCCAGTTTCTGGTTCGGCTTGAGTGCGCCGTCGAACGACGGCACGGTGATGGTGGCCTCACCACGGCCGAGAAAGCGGTTGGCGAAATCCCTGACGGCCGCGATCACGACAGCTTCCCCCAGCGCTTGTCATACTGCACGAAGTTCGGGTCGGCGTTCTCCAGCTTGTAGCGGCCGATCCGGTTGTTCATGATGCCGCCGAGATAGAGATAGCCGCGATGCTCGCGCATCGAGGTGATCATCGGATGGTTCTCGCCGCGCAGGTCCCAGAACGATTCGAGGATCTTGCCCTGCTCGTTGAACTTGACCACGCAACCGGTGTTGATGTTCGGGAACAGCCATTCGTCGACCGGGACGCGCTTGGCCATGCGGCGGCGGAAGCCCGGCATCTTCCAGGCAAGGTCGAGCGAGGGACTGCGCATGCCGACCAGCGCCAGCCAGTAATTGCCGTCGGAGGCGAGATTGATGTTGTCGGGATAGCCCGGCAGATTGTCCATCACCACCTCGACCTGGCCCTTCTTCGGCCCCGCGAACCACAGCCGCTTGATCGAGCAGCCGAAGGTCTCGGCGAACAGGATCGACACCCCGTCGCTGGCGACACAGATGCCGTTGGGAAATTTGAGGCCGCGCAGCGCCGTATGCGTCGCGCCGGTCTTGGTGTCGTAGCAGATGATGCGACCGTTGCCGCGCGCCTCGAGGCCGTCGATCGGCCATTCGTCCATCTCGTAGCGCACGGTGGCTTCCGAGAAGAAGATCAGGCCGTCGTCGGTGATGTCGAGGTCGTCGGCCAGCCGCAGGCGGCTGTCGTCGTTCACCGAATGCATGCTGCGGTTGGTCTCGTCGGTCGCCTTCTCCACGGTGCCGTCGGGCGTGATGCGGTAGAGACCCATGCCGCCGATGCAGACATAGAGATTGTCCTGCCGGTCGAACGCCATGCCGAGCGGCTGACCGCCGATATGGGCGAACACCTCCATCCGCTGATAATCGGGCGCATGGAAGCGGATGATGTCGCCATGGCGCGAGCCGGCGTAGAGATTGTTGTTGCGATCGAGGATCACGTCCTCGGGCGCCTCGATGCGGCCGAGGCCGATCAATTCGACGTCGCGCAGCTTGTCGTTCTGCTCGAACGGGCCGCCCTGGCCGATCTCGGTGGCCGGCGGCGGCGGCAGCGCGTGATAGGTCGGCGCGACATAGACCTTGCTGATGATGCGGGTGCGGTTCTTCTGCCAGCGGATGTCGACCATCGCCGCGACCAGCAGGATGCCCGCCAGTGCCATGCGGTTGATGCCGCCCCTTGCATTGAGCGTGGTGAGGCCATTGGTGATCAAAAGCACGATCAGCACGCCGACCAGCGATTTGGCGACCGAGCCCTTGCCGCCGCCGAGCGTGATGCCGCCGAGCACGGTCGCGGTCAGCACGATCACCTCGAGGCCGACGCCGATGTCGCCCCCGACGGTGCCGAGCCGGGCCGCGAAGAAAAGCGCGGCGATGCTGGTCAGCACGCCGCTTGCAACATAGCAGAGCGCGATGGTGCGGCGGACCGGAATGCCGGAATTGTAGGCCGAACGGCGCGAGCCGCCGATCGCGGTGATGTGCCAGCCCGGGCGCAGCCGCGTCATGAAGATATGGCCGAAGATCGCGATCGCGATGTAGACCAAGGCGACGCTCGGAATGCCGAACACGTCGCCGCCGCCGATGAAATTCCAGGACGGGATGTCGGGGAAGGCCGCGGCGATTGAATTGGAATAGCGCTGGATCAACAGATCGAACGCCGAGCGGTAGATGATCAGGGTGATCAGCGTGGTGATAAAGGCGCGTAGCCGCAGATATCCGATCAAGACGCCGTTGACGGCGCCGAGCAGTGCACCGCAGACGAGGGTGGCGACCACCACCGCGGGAACCGGCCAGTTCAGCACGTCGAGCAGATAGAGCGCGCAGAAATCCGTCAGCGCGAAGATCGAGCCGACCGACAGATCGATGCCGCCGACGATGACGACCAGCGCCATGCCGAGGCCGATGAAGCCGATCTCGCCGGCCTGCCGCGCGGTGTCGGCAAGGCTCGACGGCGACAGGAAGTGATCGATGGAACGGCTGAGCGCGAAGCCGACGATCAAAAGCAGGATCACCGGTATCGCGGTCTCGGTCCAACGCTTGGACAGGATCTCGCCGAGGAGATGATCCGGCCAGTAGCGGTAACGCAGGCTCGTCAGGGTGTCGCGCATCGGCATTCCAGCAAGGCGTTCGATTTGGGGAGATCGACGTCCCGGGCGAGGCCGCCCGGGACGTCGAGCGGGAATGGCCGGACTATTTCTTCAGGTCACTCAGATTCCAGCACGCGGTCTGGCTGTCCGCGTTCTCCTTGGTGATCGGAATCAGCGTCGTGTATTCCGAACCCTTGACCGAGCCGGCCTTGGCGCCCGACGACAGCAGCCATTTGATCGTGCCGGCCATCTGCGCGGCCTGGGTCGGAACGTCGTAGCTCATGTTGAGATCGAACGCGCCGGACTTCACCAGCTCGCAAGCGCCCTTGCGCTCGCCGCCGCCGGAGGTCGCGACGAACACCTTGCCGGTCAGGCCGGCTTCCTTCACCGCAGCGGCGGTGCCGATGTCCATGCCGTCCCAGAAGCCGACGATGCCGCAGAGATCAGGATTCTGCTTCAGCACGGTCTGGGTGATCGCCTTGGCCTTCGCGGCATCCCAGTCGGCCGCCTGGCTCGAGACCACCTTGATCTCCGGATGCTTGGCGAGCACGTTCTCGACGCCCTTGAGCGTGTAGGCACTGGCGGCCGCCGAGAGCGCGCCCTGCACGATGGCGATCTTGTTCGATTTGCCCTGGCAGGCCTTCACAACCGCTTCGGTATCCCGCTCGCCGATCTCGATCCAGTTGGCGCCGACAAAGGCCGACGAGCGATACGCCGACCCCATGTTGATCTGGATCACGTAGATGCCTTCGTTCTCGGCGCGCTGCAGCAACTTGGCGTAGGTCTGCACGTCCGGATTGTGGATCACCATCACGGCCGGCTTCTCCGAGATCAGCGAGGTCACCGCCTGCGCGCCGGCATTGGTGTTCCAGTTGGGGTCGCGGATCTCGAACTTCACGCCGAAGGGCTCGAGCTCCTTCTTCATGCCGGCGTACCAGCCTTCGGTGAGGTCGAAGTTCATGGCGACCGGAACGTAGGCCACCGTCTTGCCGGCGAGAGCTTCCCTGAACGGCTTCTGGAACGGCTCGTCCAGGCCCTGCTGGGCCAGAGCCGGGGCGGCGATGGCGGCAAGACCGAGCGCTGCGGCAATCACCTTTGCAGTCCTGACAGCGTATTTCATTGCTTCCTCCTTGGTCGTGATTGAAATGTTCTTGTGGCTTGGTTCAGATGTCGCCCTGCTGTGCCGTTTCTTCGTTGCGCGGATTCAGGAATGAATCCGTGATGACGGCGAGCAGCAGGACGACACCCTTGACGAGATTCTGTCCGGCGTAGGAAATGTCCATGATGGTCATGCCGTTCAGCATGGTGCCGATCAGCAGCGTGCCGATGATGACGTTGAGCACGCCGCCGCGGCCGCCCGACAGGCCGATGCCGCCGAGCACGACGACAAGGATGACGTCGTAGATCAGGGTCGAATTGAAGATGCGGGTCGGCATCGAGTTGACCGATGCCGCCATCACCAGGCCCGCGAAGCAGCCGATCAGCGCCGCGACGACGTATTGCAGCACGATGATCGAGCGCGAGGGGATGCCGGTGACGCGGGCGGCGTAGGGATTATCGCCGATCGCGTAGATATAGGCGCCCCAGCGCGTCTGGCGCAGCAGGAACGCGACCACGACGCAGGCGATCGCGAACATCACGATCGAGGTCGGAATGCCAAGGATGGTGCCTTGTCCGAGCCGCTCGAAGCCCTTCATGCCGTCACTCCACTGCACGACGTCGAGCTGAAACAGCGCGGCCTGCCCGAGGCCGGCGAGCAGCAGGCCGGTCGCCAGCGTCGCAAACAGCGAAGGGACCTCGGCGTAGGCGATCAGCCAGCCATTGACCAGACCGAACGCGATCGTGAGCAGCACGGCCGTAGCGAGCGCGGCCGGCAGCGAGTGGCCGTTCTGCACCATCTGCAGCACGAGCCCCGGCGGCACCGCGAGGGCTGCGATCAGCGAGATGTCGATGCCGCGCCCGATCACGACGATCGCCATCGCAAGGCCGAGGATGCCGAGCACCGCGACGTTCTGCAGCAGCGTTAGCATGTTCTCCGGCGTCAGGAAGCCGCGCAGGAAGATCGAGAACGCCAGGAACAGCACGGCAAAGACGGCGAAGACGATCTCCTGTTGATTGAACCGCAATCGCTTCATTGCCTCGTCCTTCCTTGCGTCTATAGGTGCGCCGTCTGCCTGGATCTCGTGCGGGAGCCGGTCGCGACGCGGCCGGGCCGCGGCTTGCCCGCGACCGCAGCGTCGGCAAACGTGTTGACGGCGTTGATGTAGGTCTCGATCGAGGTGCCGCGTCTGCGGTATTTCCATCGCTTGACGTACCAGTCCTGCAGCAGCGGCTTGATCAGCGAGGCCGTCAGCGTGACCTGGTCGATCGCGAAGACGCCGCTGGCGACGCCCTGCTTGAGGACGCCGGCGATGATCTTCTCGGTCATCACCTCCATCTCGATGGCGCGCTGGCGCTCTGCCGGCGGAAACGACTTCGCTTCCATGAAGCAGAACACGAACCAGGGCTGCATCGCCTCGCTCATGCGGACATGGGTCGCGATGATCCAGTGCAGATGCTTGCGCGCATCCTGCTTCACGTCGGCGGGCGGCGAGTTGAGGACCTCCGCCACCGTCTCGGCGACTTCGCCGAGGATCATCGACAGCAGCGTCGGCTTGCTGTCGAAATAGGTATAGAGGCCGCCCATGCTGAGGCCGGAGGCCTCCGCGAGCTGGCGCAGCGTGGTGGCGTGAAAGCCGTGCTTGTTGGAAAGCGTCAGCGTGGCGCCGATGATGCGCGTGAGATTCGGAACGGCGAGATGGGTTTTCTGGACCCGGATGGAATCCCGATGACGTTCGAGGATGCGCGCACAAAGCACGTCCATCGCGAACGCATTCGCCGTCCCCGGTCGCTGACGCGCGAGACCCACGTTGCCTCCCTGGCTATGCTCCCGGACCATTTCATTTTGTTGCTGGTCCGGGCTGGGCTTTACGCCCTTGCGTAATTCCTAGCCCACGAAACGGCGCCCGGAAAAGGGGGATAATGAAATTTTCTGAGAGAGCGCTCGCTCGTTTTTTGGTCCGTGGCCGTGTTGCCGAGCCTGGGCGCGGCGGCGTTCCGGCCATCGTCGGGAACTTTTCGCGCTGAAAGCGCAGCACAAATTCCCGGTGCTCTGGTCGACCAGCACGCCAGGTTAGACGGCCGTCACATTTCCGATCACGGGCGTGTGGGAAACTGGAGAGAGCAACGGTTTGCTGATTCGATGCGAAAGTCCGACGTGACGTGCCCCCATTGCCAGGCCGGCTATCGCCGGATCGAATTGACGTCGAAGGGCGGCGTCGCGGGTGAGTTTCGATGCCTGGTGTGCGACAACATTATCGAGCTGATGGACGGCTCGACCGATGTCGCCTTTCGGCTGACCGTGCAGCCGGGCAAGACGTCCTACGTTTACTAGACCAGCGATTCCATAAAGCCAGCTCATGGAGGCGCTCGTCCGGTATCGTCATTCCGGGGCGATGCGCGCCCCGGAATGACGACATCAGACGGTTCGCGTCAGCGATGATCAACGTTGCTGCGGCAGGTTGACCTCGCTCCTTCGCGCCTCCTGGCTGCGGCGCTCGGCCTCGCCGCCCGATCGGGACAGCATGCCGATCGCGACGATCGCCGCGGCAAAGCCGGCGGCGGCGCCGACGCCGAGTGCCCAGCGCGGGCCGAGGTGATCGGCGACCCAGCCGACGATCGGTGCGCCGATCGGCGTGCCGCCGAGTGCAACGCCGAGCCGCAGCGCCATCACACGTCCGCGCATCGCGGGCTCGGTCGAGAGCTGCATCAGCGCGTTCGAGGTGTTGGTGACGGTCAGTGCGGCGACGCCGATCACGACCAGCGCCGCGGCGAACAGCCAATAGCTCGGCGCCAATGCGGCGAGCGTGCAGCCCAGCCCGAAGATCGCGGCGCCCAGCATCAGCGAGCCGAAGCGCGGCTCCTCGCGGCTCGCGGCAAGCAGCGCGCCCGACATCGTTCCGAGCGCCATCATCGACGACAGCAGGCCGAAGCCGCGCGCGTCGGTGTGGAACACGCCGACCGCCATGGTGGAAATGAAGATCGGAAAGTTCAGTCCGAAGGTCCCGATCAGGAACAGCATGATCAGCGTCGCCCTGAGATCGGGGCGGGACCAGACATAGTGGAAACCCTGCATCACGCTGCCCTTGGTGCGATGGGCCCGCGCGTTCGGACGCAGCTCGGAGGTGCGCAGCAGGGTCAGCGACGTCAGCACCGCCAGGAACGAGGTGCCGTTGAACAGGAACGCCCAGCCTGTGCCGACGGAGGCGATGATGAGACCGGCGACGGCCGGGCCGATCATGCGCGCGGCGTTGAACGAGGTCGAGTTCAGCGCGATCGCATTCGACAGATTGGTATCGCTGACCAGCTCGGCGACGAAGGTCTGCCGCACCGGGGCATCGAGCGCCGCCGCGCAGCCGAACAGGAACGCGAAGGTGTAGACGTGCCAGAGCTGCACCAGCCCGGTGACGGTGAGAATGCCGAGGATGAGTGCCAGCGCGCCCATCGTCGCCTGGGTCGCCATCAGCAGCTTGCGCTGGTTGAAATGATCGGCGGCAAAGCCGGTCCACGGCATCAATAATAGTTGTGGCCCGAATTGCAGCGCCATCACGATGCCGACGGCGGACGCGCTGTGATTGGTCAGCTGGGTGAGAACCAGCCAGTCCTGCGCCGCGCGCTGCATCCAGGTGCCGATGTTGGACACCAGCGCGCCGGCCGCCCAGACCCGGTAGTTGAAGCTCGCGAGCGATCGAAAGATGCGTCTCATGTTCTCTGAGGTTGATTCCCGCCGTGAAACCGCCCGAACCGCCGCGCCAGGAACAGGCCGATCAGAAGACCGCCGAGACCGAGCGCTACGACGTCGCTGGTGGTTCGCAAGCCGAAGTCGCCGACGCGGCAAACCAGCAGATATCCGAGCGCGAGGTTGAAGAAGCCCCACACGATGTTGACGGTCGACGAGGACAGGCCTTCGCCGGGCGGCTTGGCGAACGGGCTCTGGAACGCTTCGCCCATCATGCCGGCGACGACGTGGGGGATCGCATTGGTGAGAAAGGCGCCGCCGAAGAAATAGGCGACGAGGTCAAGCCAGTTCATGCGCGTTGGTCCTTTCAACGAGATCGATGATCGCCTGCGTCGAGCCGGTCTCGCCGAGCCGCGGGAACACGTGTTCGATGCTGTAGGCATGCGCGTGCGGCCGCGCGTCGGTCATGGCGTCGGTCGCGAGCGTGACGTTGAAGCCCGCTTCATAGGCCTGTCTCGCCGTCGATTCGACGCCGCCGGCGGTGGCGACGCCGGCGATCACGACTTGCCTGACGCCGCGCGCTCTCAGCAGGCCTTCGAGGTCGGTGCTGGCAAATGCGCCTCGCGTTCGCTTGGTCACGACGATGTCGCTGGGCTGTGGGTCGAGTTCCGGAATGAGATCTGTCCATCCGTCGGGAAGCGGGCCGCCAAATGGATTTCCTTGGCGCGGCGCTTGCTCGGTTCGTCCCGGCGAGCTGCCGTCGACATTGACCAGCGCGACCGGCAGACCGCGCCGTCGGAACGCAGCGCCAAGCGCGGTGGCGCGAGCCACGATGTCGCCGATCGGATGGGCGAAGGGCCAGCCCATGAGGCCGCTTTGTAGATCGATGACGATCAATGCGGTGATCGGATCGAGCGTCGTCAGGGCCATGGTCGTTACCTTTCTCGCAAGCTGTCGCGGTGTAGCCCGCCTCAATCCTCGACCAGCCGCTTCAGTAAGCCGACGGCGACGGCGAGTTCGTCCTGTTCCCGCGCCGACAGCCGTGCGGCGATGGTGCGCGACAGCCAGTCCTGCCGCGCGGCGCGGCCGGTGCGCAGCCGCTCGCGGCAGCTATCGGTGAGCGACATGATGGTCTGCCGGCCGTCGTCCGGATCCGGCGCGCCGCGGACCAGGCCCGCGGCCTCGAGCGCCGATATCGCCGAGCTCATCGACTGCGGACGCATGCCCTCCGATCGCGCCAGGCTGGACACGGTCGCGGGGCCGTCCTTTTCGAGGCGAAGCAGCACCGCGACCTGGGAAGGCGGGAGGTCCTCGCGCTGACCCTGCTCGCGAAGCCGCCGCTTCAGCGTTCCAATCAACAGGCGAAGATCTTCGGCCAGCGCGGATGTGCGCGCCGAGCCGGGGCGGACCGGTACATTGCTCATGCCGGATCGGATAGCATATATGAAGGTAAACTGTAAAGATTATCTTCGCAGTTTATCTGCATACGTGTCCCGCTGCAGCGAGCTGGCTGGTCTGACGCTCTTCGCAGCCGGATCGGCGCGGCCGTGACAGCGTCCGCGCGCGCGTGACTCCGGCCAAGCCTCGGCGGGGAAATGAAATGGATGGTGAGGGCTTCGAGCGCCTCAGCGCAATGGCGCGCGCTCACTCGGGCGCAGCGTCGCTGCTTGCCGCGGCTTCATACATCTCGCGCGCGCGCCTGGTCACGGCCGCATAGCGCGCCGTTGCGCTGAGGCTCATCAGGCCGGCGCGCACCAGTCCGAGAATGGCGCGTCGGGAGTGGAACGGTCCGGTTTTGCTCGCGGCATATCCGCGCGGATAGAGCTGCAGGCGGCCGGCGAGCGCTTCCTGCAATGCCATCTTCTGGGTTGCGCTCAGGCGCCGGCGCCGCGCAGGCTTGTTTGCTTCCGCCAGCATGCGCAGCTCGATGCCTGACGGTTTGCGTGGTGCGCCCTTCATTGTCAGCTCACATTCCGGCCGACTGGCGCGACCTTCCGCGAGGCCCGGCGCCCGGCCGGCATCGCCATGGACGCCGGCATTTGGCACATCATGGCTTGCGCTGTTGCTCATTCCTGAGACAGAACCGCATTTCGAGCAGCCACGGCATCTGACGAAGGTCAGGACCGGTTGTGACGAAAGTCATATTCGTTTGCGACCGCTGCCGGCTTACGCCAGAGTGGGCTGCTCGCTGAGCTGATGGGCAACGCATGATCGATCTGAGCGCGGATTTGCTTGCGGCCGCAGAAGCCGACGTCATCGGTCTCGCCGTCATCGGCGCCGATCGAAGCATGCAGCGGAAGATCGGCCGGCTGGTCGAGTGGCTTCCCGCAACCGGCGTCGACTGCTGCGAGTGCGTGTTGCTGGTCGGCATGGAAGCCGAGTTGGCGGCGCTTGCCAGCGGCCAGCGGGACATGATCGCGCTGGCCGGTGTGCGCGGCGCGTCGCCTGACATCACGCAGCCGATGACGGCGGTCGTGCTGTGGAACGGCGCGCGGTCGCATTACTTCGTCATCGCCATGCCGGATTTTGCCGGCCGCCAGGTCGAAACGCTGCTCGGCAGTGAGCGCCGCGCCCGGCGCCTGATGGAGCAGCAGCTCGAGGCGGCGAGCGCGGAGGTGCGCTTTGCCTCGCTGGCGCGAACGCGGCTGCGGCTGGCGCGCGATCTGCACGATACGCTGGTGCACTCGATCGTGGCGCTGCTGACCCAGATACGGCTGATCCGGCATTATTTGTCGGCCGATCCCGCTCGTGTGGCGGACAGCCTTGCGACAGCTGAAGATGCGGCCGCGAGCGGCCTTTCGCGTGCCCGCGAAGCCATCGATCGCCTGCGCACGCCCGACGACCTGAAGCTCGATCCCGATGTCGAGGGGCTGCTGAGCGACTTTGCCGCACGCAGCGGCGTCAGGGTGTCGATCCAGATCGACGAAGCGGCGCGCCCCGGCCTGCGCGATTGCGGCTTGACGGTTCAGCGCATTCTCAGCGAGGCACTGCGCAATGTTCAGACGCACGCGCAGGCGCGCCGCGTCTCCTTTCACGCCTTCGACGAACCGGCCGCGGTCGGCCGCAAGCTGATTGTCGAGATCCGCGATGACGGCCGCGGCTTCGATCCCGCGGTCCCGACGCCAGGACATTTCGGATTGATTGGAATGGCCGAATTTGCTGAACTTGTCGGCGGCAGCTGCGCGGTGGAGAGCGCGCCCGGGCAGGGAACGCTGGTCCGGATCTCGCTCCCCGTGGCGGTGCCGCCGGCGGTATCCGCCGGCGTGCTGGCCGATTGAATTCGTTGCCGCGCATGCAACGCGTTTTCGAGAGGATGACGGAAAGCCCGTGAGCAGAATTGAGAAGATACGGGTGCTGATCGCCGAGGATCAGACGCTGATCAGGGAGGGTATCGCGACGCTGCTCGCCCAGCAGAACGACGATTTCGAGATCCTTCCCGGTGCGGCCGATGGCGAGCAGGCCATCGAATTCGCGCGGCGCTATCGGCCGGACGTCATCCTGATGGATCTGCAGATGCCGCGGGTCGACGGCATCGCCGCGACCCAGCGGATTCTCCGCGAATTGCCGCAGACCCATATCGTGGTGCTGACGACGTTCGAGACCAACGACCTGATCTTCGAGGCAGTGAGCGCAGGCGCCAAGGCGTATCTCTTGAAGGACGCCAGGATGGAGGAGATCGCCTCGACGATCCGCGCGGTCATCAACGGCCAGTCCGGGCTTTCGCCCGGCGTCGCCGCTCGCATCCTCGACGAGTTCAAGCGGCTGCGCGGCCCGCGCATCTCGGCGAAGCTGCCGGTTCGCGACGGGCTGACGGCGCGGGAGAATGAAATTCTTACGCTGATCGTCGAGGGCAAGAGCAACACCGAGATCGGCGAGCAGCTGCATTTGGCGGAAGGAACCGTGAAGAACTATGTCAGCACGATTCTGGAGAAATGCCAGGTCAAGAACCGTACAGAACTCGCAATAAAGGCAATAACTTACTAGAAATAATTGGCCGCGATCGCACAACCACGCGGTTGATCCGGCTGAGATTGCTCGCCTTTCTCTGGGCCGCGCCCGCAAAATTGGCTATAGGGTTGTTTCGGATTTGCTTTTTGACAGGGCAGGTCCGGATTGCGCAGCTATGAGTAAGCGGGAAATGACCATGAAGGGTATCGAGCGCCAGACCAAGGATACGGATGTTCCGGCAGCCGGCAACGGCGCGGACGCCGCGGCGCATGGCATGGCGGCGATCGATCAGGTCCGCGACCTGCTGTTCGGCGGCGCGCAACGTTCGCTCGAGACCAACCTCTCGGGTCTGCGCGAGGAGATGCAGGCATCGCTCAAGCAGATGCAGGCGGACTTCACCAACGAACTCACCGCGCTTTCTGCGCGGCTCTCCGACCTCGAGCGGGATACCGAGCAGAAGCGGCTCGACTCGCTGAAGGATGTCGGCGCGGCGATCACCCAGCTCGGCTCGGTCATCAGCGGATTGGGATCCGGCCGCACGGGCAAATAGCATGGCAGCTGCTGCCGGCCAGAACCGCGAGATCGAGCAGCTCAAGACATTGCTGTTTCAGCCCGAGGCGACGCGCCTGACGTCGCTGGAGGCCGACCTCGACTCGCTGCAGCGCTATGTCGGCAACGCCGACCGCCTGGAGACGGCAACCGCGGGCATCCTGGTCGAGGCGCTGGAGCGCGCCGAGGTCAACCGGCCGCGCGAGCTCGCCAGCGCGATTGCGCCGGTCGTGGTCTCGGCGATCCGCAGCGAGATCAAGAACTCGCGCGAGCAGATGATCGAGGCGCTCTATCCGATCGTCGGCCGGCTGGTCAGCGCCGCGGTGGCGAATTCGTTCAGGGAGCTGGTTGCCTCGCTCGAGCAGCGCATCAATGCGTTGACCTCGGCGCAATTGTGGGTCGGCCGCGTCAAGTCGCTGGTGACGGGACGCCCGATCAGCGAATTCGTGCTCGCCGATCAGCCGCCGCAGATCAACCGGCTCCTGATCATCGAACGCGGCAATGGCCGCCTGATCGCGGACTGGAAGCGCGATGCGACCGCCGACGAACGCGCCGACCTGCTCAGCGCGATGGTCGCGGCGATCCTGGAGTTCTCGGTGCAGGCGCTCGCCGGCGAAGGCAATCTGCAGACGCTCGATTTCGGCGGACGGCAGCTCGCGCTGCGCGCCTCGCCCCGCTTCATCCTGGCGGCGGAGTGCCTGGGACCGCTGCGCCCCGCCGACAATGCCAGGATCAATTCGCTGTTCTTCGATGCGATCGAGCGCATCGACCGCGGCGCGGATTGCGACGGGCCGATGCTGGCGTCGCTGGCAGCCGCGATCGAGACCGACGATACGCCACGGCGGATCGCGAGCCGGCGCGGCAAGGTGATCCTGTTCGCCTTGCTCGCGGCAGTGGCCGCGCTGTTGCTCTGGCTTGCCGCGACATCGGTGACGCGCGGCCTGTTGGAGCGGCGGACCCATGCGGCGCTGGAACAGCTCGCCGCAAAGCAGCCGTTGCTGGCCTCGTTCCCGCTGCGGCTCGACTTCGATCACGGCAGCCGAAGCGTGGCCGTTTCAGGCATCGAGCCGAGCCAGCTGGAGACCGCGCCCTTGATCGATGCGCTCGCCGCGGCCGCGGCACCTTACAAGATCGTCAACCACATCGGTCTGGTGTCCGCACCGGAGCAAATGGCGGCATCGCAGGCCGGCATCGCGAGCCTGCAGCAGAGCCTGACGCGCCTGCAGGCGAGCCTCGACCAGATGCGCGAGGCGATCGGTGCGCAGGCGAAGTCGGGCGAGGAGAAATATGCCGCCCTGAGCGAGCAATATGACAAGCTCGGCGAGCAGTACGCCAAATTGGGCGAGCAGTATTCGAAGCTGCAATCCGTCGCCGATGGCCCGGCGGCGCGGCTCGACCGCTTCATCGCCACGACCGCGATCTTCTTCGTCAACAATGCCGACGAGTTCCTCGACAACGACCAGGCCGAGCAGCAGCTGCGCGAGCTCGCCGGACTAATGGCGAACAACGATCTCCGGGTGCGGATCGTCGGCTATGCCGATCAGAGCGGCACGGAAGGCACCAACCGGACGCTGGCGCGCAAGCGGGCCGAGCAGGTCCAGCGTAGGCTGACCGCGCTGGGGGTCGATCCGTCGCGGCTGATTTTGGTTTCGCGCGCGGCGACGATGCCGATCACCGACCGGCTCGACGCCACCGTCGGCGGCAACCGCCGCGTGGCGTTCGAGACGGTCTATCGAGGCGAAGTGGCCCGCTGATGCTCACCGCGAAAGTCATGCTGCTCGGCGATATGGGGGTCGGCAAGACGTCGATCCTCTATCGGCTGATCTACAACCGGTTCGAGGGCCAGTACAAATCGACGCTGGGCGTCGAGATCCTGAGCCACGACGTGGCGCCGGCGGATGGCGGCGATCCGATGCGCCTCGTGCTGTGGGACACCGACGGCGATTTCGGCACGCAGATCTTCGACACGGTCTATGTCACCGGCGCATCCGCCGCCATCATCGTGTCCGACGTCACGCGGCCGCAGACGGTGACCCGCATGGTCGAATTGGTCCGCGGCTTCGAGGAGCGCTTCCCCGGCCGGCCCTACCGGGCGCTGCTGAACAAGATCGACCTGCCGGAAGCCGCAGGCAGCGCGGGCGCGATTGCCGGACTTGCGAAGTCGAGCATCAAGTCGGTCAGCGCCAAGACCGGCGTCGGCATTGCCGAGAGCTTTGTCGAACTCGCCCAGACCATCCGCCGCCGCCAGCTCTAGCTCGAATAGCGATCGCGATGACGCTGCCCCCCTCTCCCCGTTTTTACGGGGAGAGGGTTGGGGTGAGGGGCGGTCTCCACAAATACGGTGATAGCGGCGTTTGCGGAGACTCCCCCTCACCCGCAACGCATCTAACGATGCGTTGCGACCTCTCCCCGCACGCGGGGCGAGGTGATCCTGAGCGCTAGGCTAGCTCGCGACACCGAACGCATGTCTGTGTCAGCCGTCCCGACTTCTCGGGGCTGGCGAATCGGGCCGGGACGGCTGACTTCATCGCACGTGGGGCGTACGATGAAAGGCTCTCGCGCGGCCGCAGAAAGCCGCACGCTTTCCTCGCCGACAGCACCACGCCGTCCCACACTCCGATAGTGACGATGGTCATCTTCCGCTCGGCCAATGGCCTGCCTATCGTCCGCCCCGTCACTGGAAAAAGCCACGGGACGAACGGTGTCTCGGGCGCACGGAGCGAGAGATCATGAGCATTTTTGGAAGCATCATGGGTGCAATCTTCGGCCACGGCGCCCAGGCCAAAACCGCTGAGAGCACGACGACGGCCGCGCCCGGCGCAGCGCCATCGGCGTCGACATCTGCATCCGCCGCGCCCGGCACGGCGGCGGCACAAACCGTCGACGTCGCCGCGATCGTCGACAAGGCCGCTGCGGCGACCGGCGAGAAGCTCGACTGGCGCAGCTCGATCGTCGACCTGATGAAGGCGCTCGGTCTCGACAGCAGCCTTGCGGCGCGCAAGGAGCTCGCGAAGGAGCTGCACTACGCCGGCGACACCAGCAACACCGCCACGATGAATGTCTGGCTGCATCAGCAGGTGATGGCCAAGCTCGCCGCCAATGGCGGCAAGCTGCCAGACGACATCAAGACCTGACGAGCCACCTCGAGCCGTGCGCGGCGCTCGCGCCCGCGCGGCTCCGAACGATGTGTATTGCGTGAGGAGCAGTTGCGATGACCTCATCTCATCCTGCCATCCTGAACAGGCCGCGCGCTGGTGTGGTGCGGTCCGCCGCATTGGTCGGCGCGGCACTCGGATTCGTCGCGCTGGCGCTCGGCATCCATGTCGCCATCGCCCGCGCGGATAATTCCGGCGACGAGCCGCGGCCGGAAAATGCGAATGTGCAGCGCGCCGCGCAGAACCCGCCGCCGGCCCGGGTCATCCTGCCGGCGCCATGGCAGCAGGCCGCGCCTGCGCAGCCGGTCGCGGCACCCGCGAAGCCGGCCGATCGCAAATAATCCTTCGCCCCCCCCTTTGGAGCGGCCGGCGATCCAGTCGCCGCGCCGTGCCACCGCATTGATTTGGAAAACAGGAGATCACATGCTGAAGGAATTCAGGGAATTCGCCATGAAGGGCAACGTCGTCGATCTCGCCGTCGGCGTGATCATCGGCGCGGCGTTCGGCGCGATCGTCTCGTCGATGGTGGCCGATATCATCATGCCGATCATCGGTGCGGTCAGCGGCGGGCTCGACTTCTCCAATTATTTCACCGCGCTGTCGAAGTCGGTGACGGCGACCAACCTGGCCGATGCCAAGAAGCAGGGCGCGGTGCTGGCCTGGGGCAACTTCCTGACCCTGACGCTCAACTTCCTGATCGTCGCCTTCGTGCTGTTCATCGTGGTCCGCCTCATGAACCAGCTCAAGCGCGAAGCGCCCGCGGCGCCGGCCGAGCCGCCGAAGCCGACCAAGGATCAGGAGCTGCTCACCGAGATCCGCGATCTCCTCAAGTCGCGCGCGTAGCAATCGCTGCGAATGCCACTGCGTACAGCCCCCAGCTCTGGAGCCTCACCATGCCAGATCAGGTCAAGCTGCCCCGAAAATTGTCGCAAGAGCCCGGCGGTGCAGAGCCGTTACGGCCGAGCCACCGGCGGGTCATCGAGGAACTCGATCGCTGGGCCAACAGTCCCGGCCTGCAGCCGCCGAGCGATGAAGAAAAGCCGGACGACGACAAGCGCTAGGCGGCCATGACCTCGCATGGCCGGATCGCGGCTGTTTCGGTCAAGCCCGCCGGGCCGTCGCGATCAGCGCGGTCGACGGAATCGCGAAACTGTCGCCGACCCGCCTGCGCTCGATCTCGGCGCGGAAGGCGCGCGCGACTGCGGCGCTCTGGTCTGCATCGAGCCCGCTCCAATGCGGCATGAACTCGAACAATTTGTCGACGTCGGCAGGATTGGCGACATTGAGTTTGAAGTCGTGGGTGATCTCGGCAATCGCCGGATCGGAGAAGCCGGCGGCGATGAGCGCAGCGGCGAGGCGGCCAGGGTCGGCGAGCTCGGCGAGACCCGTGCACGGCATCGGCGTGACATTGTCGGGGTAGAGCCGCCGGATGATCTGCGAGAGCAAGAGATGCACGGCGGCGCCATCGGCGCTTTTCCAGACCGCAATCGCCGCCGATCCGCCCGGTCGCGTCACCCGCGCCATCTCGCAGAGGCCGGCGCGCCAGTCCGGAAACAGCATCACGCCGAACACCGACACTGCCGCGTCGAACGCGGCATCCGGCAGATCGAGCGCCTGGCCGTCCATCTGTCGCGCCTCGATATTCGCCACACCATGCGCCCGGACCCGCGCCACCATGCCGGCGGAGAAATCGATCGCGGTGACCTCGGCTCCGGTGCGGGCGGCGGCCAGCGCCGCGGCGCCCGTGCCGGTGGCGACGTCGATCACCCTGGATGACGGGTCGATCGGAAGCGTTGCGACTGCAGCGTCGGCGAACAATGTCGTGAACGGCTGCGACTGCGCCTCATAGGCGGCGACCATTTTGTCCCAATGCGCGGGATCGTTGTACGGCAGAGGTTTCGCCTGCTCACTTGACTGCATGAATCTGGTCCTCGAGATTTTGCTTGTGTTTAGCGAGCCGGCGCTTGAAATCCTTCGCGAGCGCTTCGAGCGTCACCGCGCCGAGCCGCTTCAGGAACAGCGCCTCGACCTCGCGAAACGTGTCTCCGAGCGCGTCGTTGACGGCCTGTTCGACCAGGCAGCCGGGATTTTCCGAGCGATGGCCCATCGCAACGATCGTCGGCGCGCCGACCGCGCGATAGATGTCTGCGAGCGTGATGTGGGCGGGATCGCGCGCCAGCGTCCAGCCGCCGCCATGGCCCTTCTCCGAATGCACCAGACCCTGCTCGCGCAGCCCCGCCATCACACGGCGCACCACCACCGGGTTGGTGGCCATCGCCTGCGCAAGTTGCTCCGACGTCACGGGTTCGCCGGCTCCGATCATGTGGAGCAGGCCGTGCAGGACGTTGGACAGGCGGCTATCGCGGATCATGTAACTTCATATGTTACATGATGCGGCAAACGTCAAGAGGGGCGATGGCGGACAATACCGCTCCTGGTCGCCCTCTTACCTCTCCTTGAAAAGGGGAGGTCGCTTTGCTCGACAGAGCAAAGCGGGTGGGGATCAGCTCTCTCCACTTGCAGCGTCGTCCGCGGCTGACCCCCATCCCGACCTTCCCCCTTTCAGGGGGAAGGAGAAGAGATCAAGGCCAGCGCCTGAGCCGTGATTCCTCAATCGGAACTTCGCGTGCCGGATTTCGCGGCGGCGCCCGTTTAATCCGCATCGGGGACTTTGGCAGGGGCGGTATCGTGGGCAGCGTGGCGGTCGATCGGATGTTGCGGGATGCGGTGGCGCATTACGGCGCGGGCCGCGCAGTGGAGGCCGGCACGCTGTGCGGCGACATCCTCACCGCCCATCCCGACCATGTTCCGGCGCTGCATCTGTCCGCCGTCATCGCCTTCGTGACCGATCGTGCCGCGGAAGGTGCGCTGCTGCTGAACCGGGTGTTCAATCTCGATCCGGATCATGCACCGGCCTTCGCCACGCTCGGCGATGCGCTCGCCGTGAAGGGCGAGCACGAAGGCGCGGTGGCGGCGTTCGAGCGCGGCGTGACGCTGCGGCCGCAGGATGCCGGCCTGCACATCAAGCTCGGCGTTGCGCTGTGTGATCTGTCGCGCTTCGACGAGGCCGAGACCGCGTTCCGCCGTGCGATCGCACTCGATGGCGGCCTGACGCGGGCGCGGTTCAACCTCGCCGTCGCGCTGGCCGGGCAGCAGCGGCCGGTCGAGGCGGAACAGGCCTATCGCGAGGTGATCGCGCGCGATCCGGTCTACCGCGGCGTTTGGCTCAACCTCGGCAATGTGCTGACCGATCAGAAGAGGCACGAGGCGGCCGCCACGGCCTATCGCCTCGGACTTGCCGCGGATCCCGACAACGCCGGACTTCATTGCGGCCTTGGCGCGGCGCTCTATCGCCAGGGCTTGCTGGCGGACGCAACCCAGCATTATCGCCGCGCGATCGCGCTCGATCCCGGCAACATCGCGCCCCAGCGCCTGCTGGCGATGGTGCTGCACGAGGCGGGCGAGCGCGAGGAGGCCGTCCGCATCTATCGCCAGGTCTCGGCCCGCGACCCGTCCGATCACGTCATCCTCAACAATCTCGGCGCCTGCCTGTTCGAGCTCGGACAGGTCGACGACGCCATCGCCTGCGCCGAGCTCGCGCTGGCGCTGAAGCCGGACTACGCCGCCGCGCACACCAATCTCGGGATCATCTTCGAGGCGCGGAACCTGGTTGAGGCCGCGGTCGCCGCGCATCGGCGCGCCATCGAGCTCGAGCCGCTCTATGCCAAGGGCCACGCCAACCTCGCGGTCGCGCTGCGCAATGCCGGCGAGATCGATGCGGCGCTGATGGCCTCGCGCCGGGCGATTGCACTCGATCCCGAGCAGCCGCTCGCGCACTACAACCACGCGCATTTCCTGCTGATGAACGGCGAGTTCGAGGAGGGTTTTGAGGAGTATCGGTGGCGCCGCAAGACCAAGATGCTCAGCGACGGCGATCCCGTGTTCGACGAGCCGGAATGGCAGGGCGAGCCGCTTGCCGGACGTACGCTGCTGCTGTTTGCCGAATATGGACTCGGCGACGCCATCAATTTCGTCCGCTACGTGCCGATGCTGGCGGGCAGAGGCGGCCGGATCATTCTGCAGGTGCAGCCGGCGCTGGTCGCGCTGCTGCGGCCGATGCTGCCCGATGTCGCGGTGTTCGCGCGCGGCGAGCCGCTGCCGCCGTTCGATCGGCAACTGCCGCTGCTGAGCCTGCCGCGGATCTTCCGCACCACCGTCGAGACCATTCCTGCGGCGATACCCTATCTGCGGGCGGATGCCGGCAAGCTCGCGCGCTGGCGCGAGGCGCTCGCCGGCGTGACCGCGCTGAAGGTCGGCGTGGTCTGGGCCGGCAATCCCAGACACAAGGGCGACCGCCAGCGCTCGCTGCCGGCGGACGCCGTGCTGCCGTGGCTGGTCACATCGGGCGTGCAGCTCTACAGCCTGCAGAAGGAGCCGCGGCCTGACGATGCTCCGGTGCTGCGGGGCCTTGGCGCCGACATCATCGACCTCGCGCCGACGCTCGGCGATTTCGCCGACACCGCGGCAGCCTGCTGCGCGCTCGACCTCGTCATCGCCGTCGACACCTCGGTGGCGCATCTTGCCGGCGCGCTTGGCCGCCCGGTCTGGATGCTGTGTCCCTATGCGCTCGACTGGCGCTGGCTGCGCGACCGCTCCGACACGCCGTGGTATCCGACCATGCGACTGTTCCGCCAGGACAAGCCGCAGGCCTGGGACCGCGTGCTCGCGCGCGCGTCGGAAGAGCTTGCCCGCGTCGTTGCTGGCGAGCGGGAGTTGCTGCTGCCGGCTGCTCTTGCGGGTTGATCGGCGATCACCCCGCACTCATCCCCTGCGCGCCGCCGAGCAGCTTGGCGTTGAGCCGGCCGCCGTCGAACAGCATTTCGTTCACCGCGCCGTCGACGTCGGAGGAGGTGACCTCGCGGCCACCGTCCCTGACGATGCTGGCCTGGGCGAGACGGCGCATCAGCTCCTTGATGAAGGCAGCGCTGACGCCTTCGGTGCGTCGCACGGCGTCGTCGATGACGGGCTGCGCGAGCGGCAGGCCCTTGCCGTAAAGCCGGATCAGCTTGCCGCGTCCGGTCTCGTCGGGTAGCGGCACCTCGATCGCCTGGTCGATGCGGCCGGGCCGGCCGGCCAGCGCGCTCTCCAACTCTTCGGGACGGTTGGAGGTCAGCACGAACAGGATGTCGCAATCCTCCTTCAGGCCGTCCATCTCGTTGAGCAGCTTGTTGAGCAGTGATTCCTCGCACGGTCCGCCCATGTCCTCGCGGTCGCGTGCGATCAGATCGACGTCCTCGATCACGACCATGGTGGGCTGCAGCAGCCGCGCGAGGTTCATATAGGCGCCGAGCAGCCCGACCTGCTCGGCGGTGATGATCAGCGTGGTGTGATCCGACAGGTTGGTGGCGAGATAGCGAATGGTGTGGGTCTTGCCGGTGCCGGGCGGGCCATAGAGCAGGATGCCCTTGCGGGTCGACTGGCCGAGCTTGCGCAGCAGATCGCGGCTTTCGACAAAGCCGAGCACGTTGCGGTCGAGCAGCCGCAGCGTTCGGTCCGGCAGGATCACGTCATCGCGAGCGACCGTCGGCAGGCGATGCACGGTCAAGCCACGCGAACGTCCGCGATAATTGGCGTCATCCTCCAGTGACAGGATCTTGCCGCGATAGGATCGCGCCGCATGTACGGCGGCTTCCAGTTCGGCGAAAGTGCGCTGCACGAAAGCATTGCCGGTCGCCCCGGCGGGCAACGCAAGCTCGATTCGCAGCGACGGCTCGTGATTATATTCGCGATGGAAGGTCAGCAGCACGGCGTAGCGCAGTTCGCCGGTTCGGCACAGCCATAGTCCATTGGCGAGGCATTTCACCGGCTCGGCCTCGCCGATATCGACGTCGCGATATTGCGGCGGCGCGATCGCCGGTGCATTCCGGCCAGCCTTCATCAGCGCCGCGAAGTCCAGCGTCTCGTAGCGATATTCTTCATGGATGCCGAAGAAGTGGATCGGATCGGTGAACAGCTTGTCGATCGCGACCTGAACGTCGGCGCGCATGTGGCCCGGAAACTGTCGCGCCCGTGTCACGATCAGGTTGCGTGGCACGCCGGCGAAATGCCAGTCGAGCGCAACGTAAGCGGACCGAAACGTCTCGCCCGGCAATTCTTCCGAGCTGCGGCGTGCAGCGAGCAGGCAGTCGCTGCACAGCGACGCAGTCGTACCGGAGATCAGAATCTCCGTCACGGCCCTCGGGGCTTCGCAGAGATCGCAGGGGCGGCTGGCGTCGGCGGACTCCGTGGTGATCATCAACGGCTGGCCGTTGGAGCGGATCAGCCACTTCGCCGAGTTGAAGATTGCCCGAGCCACCGGTCCCGGATAGGGACCGCACGGAATGGCGCCCTTGGCCTCGATCAAGGCAGCGGAGGCAATGGCTTCCTGCTCGGATTTCCCGAACACCGTACGCAACAAATCCTGCACGAATTCCAGCGGGGTCTCATCGTCGTCGTGAATGAAGAGCCGTACCGGACCGTCGTCGCTAAACACGTCGTGCATGAGACCCCCGAAACGCAATTGGGAACAAAGAACAAAATAAGAACATCACGGCGGCTCCCGCGCGTCAAGCGAAAGATTCTGCCGCTTCATCCCTGACGTGTAGCGGGCCGATCGGCCGGGAACGCGCACTGGAAGTGTAAACGCGGCTCAACGCCTGTGACGATTGTGTTGCGGCAAATGCCAAGAGATGGCCGTCACAGCGGCAAACTTCCGACACACCATCGGGGCGAAAAGGAGTATCCGACATGGCGCGAGCGCGAGAGCAGATTCCTCCTAAGGGTTTGCGGTCGCGCAGTTATTTTATGAGGCCCTCGTGTCGCACAAACTTCGCCTTGCGCTGCTTCTCGTCTTCACTTTGTTCGTCTCTCCCGCGCTTGCGCAGCCGGCCGCCAAGCCGGCGCCGCCGCAACCCGCTACCGGCGACGCGCTGACGCCCGAGCAGGCGAAACGTGCGCTCGACACGTTGCAGGACGACAAGAAGCGCGGCGAGATCATCAACACCCTGCGCGCCATCGCCAATGCCTCGCCGCAGGCGGCGGCGCAGCCGGCGCCTGCGCCCGAGCAGCATTCGCCGATCCCGCTCACCGCCGACAGCCTCGGCGCACAGCTGTTGCTGATGGTGTCGGAACAGGTCGGCGAGATGTCGCGCGAGGTCACCGACGTCGCGCGCACGCTGACGCATTTCCCGGCGTTCTATTACTGGTTCGTGCGCACCGCCAACGATCCGGCCGCCTATGGCCTCTTGATCGACATCGCCTGGAAGCTGGCGCTGGTGTTCGGCTGCGCGCTCGCCGCCGAATGGGTGGTGTTCCGCCTGATCAAGCGGCCGGTCGCGTTCCTGGAAGCGCGGCTGCCGCAGACCGCGCGCGTGCCGGTGCAGACGCTCGCCAGCGTCGATCCGCCGTCGTCGGTTGCCGACGTCACGCCGGCGCCCGAGTTGCAGCGGCGCCGGCTCAGCCTGGCGCGGGCCTGGCAGTCGCTGGTCCGGCTGCCCTTCGTGCTCGGCCGCCTGCTGCTCGAATTGCTGCCGGTTGTCGTGTTCGGCGGCATCGCCACCGCGCTGCTCGGCACCGATATCGGCGATCAGTCGACCACGCGGCTCGTGATCCTCGCCGTCGTCAACGCCTATGTGTTCTCGCGCGTCCTGATCTGCGCGGTGCGCGCGCTGGCAGGGCCCTTCGGCCTGTTCCGCGTCCGTGCCGAGACCGCGGCCTATATCGAGATCTGGGCCCGGCGCATCGTTGCCGTCGGCGTCTCGGGCATCGCCTTCGCCAATGTCGCGCTGCTGCTCGGGTTGCATCGCGCCGGCTATGCCGCGCTGATCCGGCTCGTGATGCTGGTCGTGCATCTGTTCGTCGTCGTCATCATCCTGCAGTGCCGCCGGCAGGTCGCCGACGTCATCCGCGCCCCGGCCGATCGCATCGGGTTTGCGGCGCGGGCGCGCAACCGGCTCGCGGCGCTCTGGCATGTGCTGGCGATCGCGCTTGACCTCGCGCTGTGGGCGGTGTGGGCGCTCAACATCCGCAACGGCTACTCGCTGCTGCTGCAATATTTCGTCGGCACCATCGCGGTGCTCTTGGTCACCCGCCTCGTCACCATGGTGGTGCTGAGCCTGATCGATCGCGGCTTCCGCATCAGCCCGGAGCTGATCCAGCGCTTCCCGGGGCTCGAGACCCGCGCCAACCGCTATCTGCCGTTGCTGCGCAAGGTGGTCACGGCGGTGATCGCCTTCATTGGCTTCGTCGCGCTGCTCGAGGTGTGGGGCGTCGACGCCATCGTCTGGTTCTATGGCGGCCAGATCGGAAGCCGCCTGATCTCGGCGCTGGTGACGATCGGCATTGCCGCGCTGGCCGCGGCCGTGATCTGGGAAGTCGCCAATGCGCTGATGGACCGGCAGATCGACACCCTGTCGCGCGAGGGGCATTACGCCCGCGCCGCGCGCCTGCGCACCTTCCAGCCGATGCTGCGCACCGCGCTGTTCTGCATGATCGTCGCGGTGGTCGGGCTCACGGCGCTCAGCGAGATCGGCGTCAATGTCGCGCCGCTGCTCGCCGGCGCCGGCATCGTCGGCATCGCGATCGGCTTCGGTTCGCAGAAGCTGGTGCAGGACCTCATCACCGGGCTGTTCCTCTTGATCGAGAACACGGTGCAGGTCGGCGACAACGTCACGGTGTCGGGCCTCTCGGGCGTGGTCGAGAACGTCTCGATCCGTACCATGCGGCTGCGCGCCGGCGACGGTTCGGTGCACGTGGTGCCGTTCAGCGCGGTGACCACGATCACCAATGCCAGCCGCGGCGCCGGCAATGCCGCGGTCAGCGTCAACGTTTCCTACAAGGAGGACACCGACCGCGCCGGCGAGGTGCTGAAGGACATCGTCGCCCAGATGCGCGAGGAGACGGCGTATCGCGCGCTGATCCGCGGCGATCTCGAATTGTGGGGCGTCGACAAGGTCGACGGCTCCGTGGTGACCATCGTCGGCCAGATCCGCTGCACCGACGGCGGCCGCTGGTCGGTGCAACGCGAGTTCAACCGCCGCATGAAGCGGCGCTTCCAGGAAGAGGGCATCGAGATCGCCTCGATGGGCCAGACCATCCTGATGCAGCTTCCTCCACCCTCCGAGCCCGATACCAACGCTCAGCCGCGCCGCGCGGCGGGGTAATTTGTGCGCTTCACCTCGCCCCGCTTGCGGGGAGAGGTCGAATTCGAGCGAAGCTCGAATTCGGGTGAGGGGGAGTCTCCGCGAGAGTATCTGCTTCCGTGTGTGCGGAGGCAGCCCGAGTAAACAGCGGGAATGCTTGCCGGCGCGTCTCACCGTTGCGACACGTCTCGCGACGATGAGACGTCGTCAGCCTTCTCGCACCCGCCGACCGGCCGCAGCCGGCCGAAATCCGGCCGTTCCCACCCATTCCCTGCGACTTCCTCCGCTGGCACAGCGCTTGCTGATCGTCGTGCAATGCGCGGCAAGACGCATTGCATGACTGAACCCAACGCGAAGGAAGGAAACGCACATGGAGCTTGGCTATTTCACGATGCCCTCGCACCCGCCGGAGTGCGGATTGAAGGAGGGCCACGACTGGGACCTGCAGACGCTGCGCTGGCTCGACGAGCTCGGCTACCAGGAGGCCTGGATCGGCGAGCATCACACCGCTCCTTGGGAGCCGCATCCGTCGCCTGACCTGCTGGTGGCGCAGGCGCTGTTGCAGACCAAGAATCTGCGCATCGGGCCCGGCGGCTTCCTGCTGCCGTATCATCATCCCGCCGAGCTCGCGAACCGCGTTGCGATGCTCGATCATCTCTCGAACGGGCGCCTCAACTTCGGCGTCGCGGCCTCGGGCCTGCCGAGCGACTGGGCGATGTTCAATGTCGACGGCATGTCGGGCCAGAACCGCGACATGACCCGCGAGGCGCTCGAGATCATCCTGAAGATGTGGTCCGAGCCGGGACCCTGGACGCACAAGGGCAAGTATTGGACGGTGAGCAAGCCCGACACGATGTTCGACTTCCTCAAGCCGCACATCAAGCCGTTGCAGGGCCCGCACCCGCCGATCGGCGTCGCCGGCCTGTCGAAGAATTCGGACACCTTGAAGCTCGCCGGCGAGCGCGGCTTCATCCCGATGAGCCTCAACCTCAACCCGGCCTATGTCGGCAGCCACTGGGATTCGGTCGAGGCAGGTGCCGCCAAGACCGGCCGCAAGCCGAGCCGCAAGGACTGGCGGCTGGTGCGCGAGGTGTTCGTGGCGGATACCGATGAGGAGGCGTGGAAGCTGTCGACCGGCGACATGATGGGCCGGATGATGAGCGAGTACTTCCTGCCGCTGCTCGGCCATTTCGGCTTCAAGGACTATCTGAAGCACGCGCCCGACGTGCCCGACAGCGACGTCACTGTCGAATATTGCGCGCGCCGGAATTGGATCGTCGGCTCGCCCGCGACGGTCACCGAGAAGATCGAGAAGATCTACCGGGAGGTCGGCGGCTTCGGTGTCCTCTGTGTGTTCGGCTTCGACTACAAGCACAAGCCCGAAGCCTGGCGGCACTCGCTGGACCTGCTCAAGAACGAGGTGATGCCGCGGCTCAAGCATCTCGGCGCCGAGTTCGAGAAGGCTGCATGACAGCTGCGCGGGGTGCGGGGCTTGCCTCGCACCCCGCCTCGCATATCTTGAACGGAGTGTTTTTCACCGAAGCATGATCCGGACCCGGAGGGCCGCGTTGGCGCAAAGTGCGAAGCGGCTTTCCGAGCAGGATCATGCTCAAACAGGGTTTGCGGCATGACGGTCGACGCACAGAGTTTCAAGCAGGCGATGCGCCATTGCGCGGGCGCCGTCGCGCTGGTGACGGTCGGCTCCGAGACCGGGCAGCGCACCGGCCTGACCGTGACCTCGGCCTGCTCGCTGTCGGACAATCCGCCCTCGGTCCTGGTCTGCGTTAACCGTAACGCCAGCGCGCATCAGCGCATCCGTGAGGAGCGCCATTTCGTCATCAACTTCCTGAACGAGGACCACGCGCTGCTGGCGCTGACCTTCTCCGGGCAGAAGGGCGTCAACGGCGACGACCGTTTTGCGTTTGGGCGCTGGACCACCGGCGCCACCGGCGCCCCGGTGCTGGAGGATGCCGTCGCGGCGTTCGACTGCGTGCTGGCGCAGGAGCTCGAGACCAAGACCCATTCGATCTTCATCGGCGAGGTCCAGCACGTCCGCGCCGCGACCACGGTCGACCCGCTGATCTATCTGCGCTCCGGCTTCCAGAGCGTGCGCAACATCCACGATCCGGTCGAACTCGGCGACCTCGACGCGCGCCGCGTGAGCTGGAACGAGTTTTCCTGAAACGTACGGACATCTGCAAGGCGGACGGGTCCAGGCGACCGATCCTCTCTCGATCGTTTGAGGGCTGTCGGGCTGCGTCGCCTTGGAGGCGCAATGCTGACGACCCGTCTTGCGCCGCGCTTGATGGCTTCGGCCCGGCCATGCGACAGGTGGCCGGGCCAACGCCATGCGAGGCGTCGCTGTCCTTGCTGTGATCCTGCGGACGCTGCGCTGCTATGACCCCGGCGTTCTCACGACCAGTTTGATGTTCAGAAGATTGACCCCCTTGAACGGGTTCGGCGCGCTTTCGATCGTTCCTGTGCCCGTCGCATTCGCATAGGCGCCCGTGCCCGAGAGGATCGTATATTCGCCGTTTGACTTTCCGTCTTTGACCGCGCCGGTGTAGCGCGCCGTGATCGCGCCTTCTTCGAACGTGTAGGTGCTGTAACCGTAATAGGAGCCCGAGCCCTTCAGCATGTCTCCTGAATGGACGAACTCCTTCACCCCGATATGGCCATCACTGAAGACGGCGACACCAAAGAACTTGCCGGAAACGACCGTCTGCCCTTCGACGTTTGCTGCCTCGATGACCTTGACGTCGACAGGCTTGGTGACGAGCTTGAACTCGAGCACTTTCTCACCCGCTACGGCGGTCGACGCCGCAACGACGATTGCCACGCTGGAAACGAAAAAGGTGATAAAATTCCGCATCGACTCCTCCTGCGTTTGCTGAAATCAAATCAAGGAGTGCACAGCGGGCTATACGTCATGCCCAGCATTTGCGTTGCAGCACGAAAGAGAGCCCGCGGTGATATCCCGGCAGCGGCCGAAGCTTTCGGTACCCCAGCACGCTGGCTGGAACGCACGCGTTAGTCTACGCGACGGTAGAAGGTTCAGCAAGCGTAGCCACCAACGGCTCGCGCGCATCAGACGACAGACTCCGCGACATCAGAACTGCCGTGGCGTACTATAGCGTGGTTGCGTGTGAGAGAGCGACCGAAGAGGTAGCGCGACGTATCCATGACGATTGCCGCCGGCAAATCCGGCAAGCACGTCTCAAGAGATCTCGTCACCGACAAAGGAGTATCACCATGAAGATCGTTGTGATCGGCGGTACCGGACTGATCGGCTCCAGGACCACAGCCATCCTGCGCCAGCGCGGCCATGACGTCGTCGCGGCCTCGCCGAAGAACGGCATCAATGCGATCACCGGCGAGGGGCTGAAAGAGGCGCTGGCCGGCGCGGCGGTCGTGATCGACCTCGCCAATTCGCCCTCGTTCGAGAACAAGGCGGTGATGGAGTTCTTCGAGACCTCCGGCCGCAACCTGCTGGCGGCGGAGAAGCCGGCCGGCGTCAAGCACCATGTCGCGCTGTCGATCGTCGGCACCGACCGCACGCCCGAGAACGGCTACTTCCGCGCCAAGGTCGCACAGGAGAAGCTGATCGAGGCGTCCGGGATTGCCTACACCATCATCCGCGCGACGCAGTTCATGGAATTCGTCGGCGCGATCGCCGATGCGGGCGTGGTTGGCAACACCATCAGGCTCTCGCCCGGCCTGTTCCAGCCGATCGCGGCGGAGGACGTGTCCGCGCTCGTCGCCGATATCGCGCTCGAGCCGCCGCGCAACGGCATCGTCGAGATCGCAGGTCCGGACCGCGCGCCGTTCAACGAGATCGTGGCGCGCTATCTGAAGGCAAAAGGCGACCCGCGCGAGGTGGTGAAAGACCCTGACGCGCTTTACTGGGGCGGCCGGGTCGAGCAGCACTCGCTGGTGCCGCTCGGCGAGGCGCGCCTCGGCCGGATCGATCTGAACGAATGGCTGCGCCGCGCGCGGCCGGCGGCGTGACGGCCGAAGCCTAACTACAGCGCCTATTTGAGCCACACCAGCAACGGAACGGGCGCGCGTCCTTCGCAGGACAGCGTGCCCTCGTAATTGCGCGTCTTGCGGGCGCTGAAGGTGCAGGGCGCGCCGTCCAGCACCAGTTCGGCCGTGACCTGCGAATCCGCACCCGTGATTTGCAGCCTGATTTCTCCGGCGCGTTCGTCCGGCCCGTCCTGCGTGCAGATGCCCACATGCTTCATCTTGAGCGGTCCGGAGAACTGCCTCGGCGCGCCTGGCGCGGTTTCGGTGAGATGTCCGGTCAGCTCCCATTCGCCGAGCACGCCGGCCTGGCCGAGGATCTCCATCGCGCCGAGCGGCAGGGTATAGCAAAGCGATAGCGCAACGGCGCCGAGCAGCGCCGCTCCACCGTTGCGCCATGTCATCAGTGGCATCACAGCTTGCTTCCGGTCGTCTGGCGCAATTCGATCAGCTCCGGCCGCGACAGGTCGGCATCCGCGGTAAGCCGGGCAATCTGATCAGCGCATTCCCGGATCTTGGCCTGATCGCCGGCTGCCTTGGCGCTCTTGATCATGCCGAGATAAGTCGCCAGCCGGTTCGGCTCCTTCTTGAGCACGGCTTCATAGGCGGCGAGCGCCTCCCTGGCCATGCCGCGATCGAGCAGCATCGCCGCGTAGAGCTCGCGCGCCGGCGCCAGCGGTCCCGGGGTGACGGGATGCTTCTCGGTCTTGGCTTCCGCCTCCGCGGCGGCATTCATCGCGCTGAGCGCATCGTCGTATTTGCCTTCCGCGTACAGCACCCAGGCGCTCGCGATCTGCTGCTGGATGTCGACGATGTTGGACCAGTAGGCGTCCTTGGCGTCCTTCAACTTGTCGCGCAGCTCGACCAGCTTCGCGACATCGGCCTTGGCGGCGGCGGGGTCACCGGAGCGCGCGGCGCCGACCGCGCGGGCGAAATAGGTGATGGCATCCGCATAGGCGTATTTGGTCGGATGCACTTCAAGCGCGGCGGCTCCCTTCCAGTCGCCGCGTTCGAAGACATAGCGGGCCTGGCTTGCCGCCACCGCGAAGGGGCCGGCGAACCGGTCGAGCTTGAACTGAAGCTTGCCGAGCTCGTCGATCACCGCACGCGCTTCCTTGTCCTGGCCGAGCTGGAGATAGGCATAGACCAGATAGTCCATCGCGTGCGCCTGGTCCTGCTGTTCGCCGTCTTCCCTGGCGATGCGCGCGGATTCCTTGTTCGAGGCGATCGACTCCTTCCAGTAGCCGACGCGCGTGAAGATGTGCGACGGCATGTGCTGGGCATGCGGCGCGTGTTCGGCGATCTTGGCATAGCGCATCGCCGCGGGGAGGCCCTTCTCCGCGAGCGCCGGGTAGTCGTAGAGATGGATCAGATAGTGGGCGATGCCGGGGTGTTCGGGCTGGCGCTTGAAGATCGGTTCGAGCAGCGCCGCGCCCTTCAGCTGGTTGGCATAGGTCTTGTCGGCCGGGGACGCCGCGACGTTGAGCGTGATCGCATAGGCGATCTGCGCCTCGTCATCGTCGGCATAGTGCGTCGCGACCTGCTCTTCGGCCGCGAGGAAACGCTGCACGCGGGTGCGGTGATCGACCTTGTCGTAGTCGACATACATCGCCGCGATCGCATCGATGTATTCGCGCTCGCGCGGGGTGCCGGCATTCAGCGCCTGACCTTTTTTCGCGGCTTCAAGGCCGAGCGGAAGGTTTTCCGGTGGCGGCGGCGCGTGCGGATTGTAGAGATAGCTGAGCGCGATGCCCCAATAGGCGATGGCGCATTGCGGGTCGGCCTCCAGCACCTCCTCGAAGGTGCGCCGCGACGCGCTGTACCAGAACGAATGCTGATACAGCATGGCGCGATCGAACAGCTCCTGCGCTTCAGGCTTGCAGGATGTCACAAAATGCACTTTGCCCAATCGTTGCTCAGTGGAATCCGAGGCGGCAGGCTGCGAAATGGTCGCGGCAATGAGGCCAACGACCACAGCGAGGGGAAACCGTGTCATGGGACCCGCTCCGTGGCGTTGAATGAAAGGTGTATGATAGCACCCTTCAGGCGCCGCCGGAACAGCAGGGGCGGTTCTGGTCTAGCTGTCCAGCGCGATCCCCAACGCCTTGATCTTCCGGTACAACGTCGCGCGGCTGAGCCCGAGCGCCTTGGCCGCGTCCGTCACTCTTCCGTCATTGGCACGCAATGCATCGACGATCGCGGCGCGCTCGCTCGCGGTGTGATCGGCCTCCGCACCGCGTGCGCTGAACGGCGGCAGATCGAGATCCGCCTCGCTGATGACGCCGTCCTCCGCGGTGGCGCCGGCGAGCCGCAGCACGTGGCGAAGCTGGCGCATGTTGCCGGGGAACGGATAGGCCATCAGCTGCGCCCAGGCGTCGGTTGCGATGCGGCAGTGCGGCGCTTCCTCGTCGGCGATCTGTGCGATGACGTCTTTGCGGTCGGCGCGCTCGCGCAACGCGGGCAGGCGGATCTCCATGCCGCGCAGCCGGTAATATAGATCGGAGCGGAAGCTGCCGTCCTCCGCCATCCGCGCCAGATCGCGGTGCGTGGCGCTGATCAGGCGGATGTCGACGGCGACGGGCTTCAGCGCGCCGAGTGGCCAGACCTCGCGGTTTTCCAGCACGCGCAGCAGCCGGGTTTGCAGCGAAAGCGGCATGTCGCCGATCTCGTCGAGGAACAGCGTGCCGCCAGAGGCCTGCACGATCAGCCCCTTCGATCCCTCGCGCCGCGCGCCGGTGAAGGCGCCGGCCTCGTAGCCGAACAGCTCGGCGTCGATCAGGCTCTCCGGCATCGCCGCGCAGTTCAGCGCGACATAGTTGCGGCCGGCGCGGTTGCTCGCGGTATGGATGGCGCGCGCGAACACGTCCTTGCCGGCGCCGGTCTCGCCATGCAGCAGGATCGGCAGATCGAGATTGCCGACCGTCATCAGCCGCTTCACGCCCTTGATCAGCACGGGATCGCGGCCCGCCAGCCGGTGCAGGCCGGAAAACTGTCCGGCCGGCTTTTCGCGCGGCGGTGTGGATGGTGGACGCGGCGAACGCGCCCGCACCGGCGGCGCCAGATGGCCGCGTCCCCACGGCGTGCCGTCGGCGCGGCGCAGCGCGATCTGCTCGTCCGAGGCGCGTGTCGCGCGATCGTCCAGTTGAATGAGATGCGACAGGTCGATGCCGTCCTCGATCATCGCATCGGTCAGGCCGAACGCGGCGCGCGCGGTGCGGCACGCGCCGACGACACGGCGGTCGTCGTCATAGGCCAGCATGCCGTGCCCGTCGCCGGGCAGCATCGCGATCCAGGAGGCGCGGTAGCGCCGGCGGAAGAACGACTGCTCGATCCGCCGCGTTGCCTCCGTGGTGACGGCGAGCGCCAGTTCATGCGCGCTGCGGCCGAGATCGCTGCGGCACGAGGTGATGTTGACGGCGCCGGCGAGCCTCCCGGCATGATCGAACAGCGGTGACACCGCGCAGGTGAACATGTGCCACTGCTCGCGGAAATGCTCGTCGCCATGCACCAGGATCGGCCGCTGCTCGGCGAGCGCGGTGCCGAGCCCGTTGGTGCCCTCGAACGTCTCGGCGAAGTTCGAGCCGGTGTAGATCTTCCATTCCAGGAACATCCGCGCGTAGTCGCCGTCAGGCAGCCTGCTCACCAGCATGGTGGCGTTGGGATCGGCGAGATTGACGCAGTAGCCGGAGTCGTGAAGCACGCGGGCGAGGTCTTCCAGTTCCGGGATCGCGACCTGGATCAAATCCTCCATCGGCTCGGCGATGTGCCGGACCTCGGCCTCGGTCAGCGTCTGCGGCGGCCCGCGCCGGGCCGGGTCGAGGTTGTGATTGACCAGGCAGCGCCGCCAGGACGCGGCGATCCGCGTCTCGGTGTCGACGCCGGCCACCTGGTTGGCCGCCGACAAAACACGGGCGACGTGATTTGAGGCCGAAAGATTGGCCATCCAGAGGTCTCCACCCCTAATTTTCTGCGAAGTCTGGCAGCCCGCGGCCGAATGTCAATTGGCCGACGGGGTCGCGGGACGGCAACCTCCCCTTGAAAAGGGGAGGTCGCCTTGCTCGGCAGAGCTAAGCGGGCGGGGATTTGCTCTCTCCGTAAACAGCATCGCCTGCGGCTGACCCCCATCCCGACCTTCCCCCTTTCAGGGGGAAGTAGAAGGCGGACCGCAGCCCGAGTGGAGCCAACGGGCTACGGGGATGACTTCACCTCGCCGGCGGTGAAGAGCACGAACGAACGCCCCACCGCCTTGTACGTGCCGTCGAACGCAAAATGCGCGCCTGCCGGCTGTTCCGGCGCGTTGGTATCCAGCAGCAACGACCAGCGCGGTCCGGCTGACGTCCGCGGTAGCTTGAAGCCGACCTCGCCCTCGTAGCTGTTGAGGATGACAAGCACAGTGTCGTCCTCGCCCTCACGCGCGATCGCGGTCTTGCGGGCGCGGCCGTCGAGCACGACGCCGAAGCATTTGATCCAGCCGGTGCTCCAGTCGGTCTGCGTCATCTCGGCGCCTGTCGTGCCGATCCAGACCACGTCGCGGATCTCGAGCTGCGGATCGCGATCGCCGGAGAGGAAGCGGCTGCGACGCAGGATCGGGTAGTCGCGCCGCAGCTTGATCATCCGCTTGGTGAAAGCGAGCAGCTTCTCGGCGTCGTCGGAAAAATTCCAGTCGAACCAGGAGATGTCGTTGTCCTGGCAGTACGCATTGTTGTTGCCGCGCTGGGTGCGGCCGAACTCGTCGCCGCCGAGCAGCATCGGCGTGCCCTGCGATGCCAGCAGCGTCGCCAGCATGTTGCGCTTCTGCCGTTCGCGCAAAGTGCGGATATCCGGATTGTCGGTCGGGCCCTCGGCGCCGCAATTCCAGGAGTGGTTGTCCGACGAGCCGTCATTGTTGTGCTCGCCGTTGGCCTCGTTGTGCTTGTTGTTGTAGCTCGCCCAGTCGTTCAGCGTGAACCCGTCATGTGCAGTGACGAAGTTGACGCTGGCCCAGGTACGGCGGCCCTCGCGGTTGAACACATCGTGCGAGCCGAGCAGCCGCGGCGCCAGGCTGCCTGGCGCCGCCTCGCCGCGCCAGAAATCGCGCACGACGTTGCGGTATTTGTCGTTCCACTCCGCCCAGCCCGCCGGAAAGCCGCCGACCTGGTAGCCGCCGGGGCCGCAGTCCCAGGGCTCGGCGATCAGCTTGACGGTCGCGAGCAACGGGTCCTGGTTCATCGCCTTGAGGAAGCCGGACTGCTCGTCGAAACCGTAGACTTCCCGCGCCAGGATGGTGCCGAGATCGAAGCGGAAGCCGTCGACATGCATGTGGCCGGCCCAGTAGCGCAGGCTGTCCATCACCATCTGGATCACCCGCGGATGTGACAGGTTCACCGTGGTGCCGGTGCCGGTGTCGTTGATGTAGTAGCGCCGCTTGTCCGGCAGCAGCCGGTAATAGCTCGCATTGTCGATACCCTTGAACGACAGCGTCGGGCCGCGCTCATTACCTTCGGCGGTGTGGTTGTAGACGACATCGAGAATGACTTCGAGGCCGGCGCCATGCAGCCGCGACACCATCTCCTTGAATTCGCGCAGGCTGTTCGGCACGTCGGCGGCGTAGCGCGGATCCGGCGCGAAGAAGCCGATGGTGTTGTAGCCCCAGTAATTGGTGAGGTGCTTGTCCAGCAGGTTGCTGTCGTTGATGAAGGAATGCACCGGCAGCAGCTCGACCGAGGTGATGCCGAGCGCCTTGAGATGATCGATCGCGGCGTTCGAGCCGAAGGCCGCATATGTGCCGCGCAAATGTTCGTCGATGCCTAGGTGCTGTTTGGTGAACCCCTTGACGTGGGTCTCGTAGACCACGGTCTCGTCCCAGTGAACGTCCTGCCGTTGCGCCTCCTGGACCCAGTTGAAATTGGGATCGACCACCACGCATTTCGGCATAAACGGCGCGCTGTCGCGCTCGTCGAAGGTGAGGTCGTCGCCGCTCTCCATCTTGTAGCCGAACACCGCCGGATTCCAGGTCAGGCTGCCGGCATGGGCGCAGGCGTAGGGATCGAGCAGCAGCTTGTTCGGATTGAAGCGGTGGCCGCCGTCCGGCTGGTAGGGACCGTAGACGCGATAGCCGTAGAACGTCCCCGGCTGCACGCCATTGATGAAGCCGTGAAACACCTGGTCGGTGTATTCGGGCAGCTCGAAGCGATGCGTCTCGCGCCCGCCGTCGAACAGGCACACCTCGACCTTGGTGGCGTTGGCGGAAAACACCGCGAAATTGGTGCCGTGACCACTCCAATGGGCGCCCAGCGGATAGGGCAGCCCTTCCTCGATGACGAAATCGGACATCGGTCCCCCAAGGCCCCTGTCAGGCCGCCAGATCAATCTGCAACAAACGCCGCCGTGCGGAAAACGTTGCATGGGCTTGTTTAGCGGCAGTTACGCTTGGTTCGTATGACGCGGGCGGAACGAGATGCAAGGCTCGGCAAGAGATGTCGCGAGAATTCGGACGCATGACTCTCTGCCACAATCTCGATGTCGTCCCGGGCAAGCGCAGCGCGACCCGGACCCATAACCACGAAAGCAAATTGGCTTGCAAAGCTGGAGCCACAGCGTGCTTCGACAACGCATCCCTGGTTATGGGTCCCGGCCCCCGTGCGCAATTGCGCACTACGCCGGGACGACGGTGAGGGCGTTGCGAACACCTCCCTTAAATCAGCCGCATGCCCTTGAAGCTGGTATGGCCGTTCTTGCCGACGATGATGTGATCGTGCACGGCGATCCCGAGCGGCTTTGCGATGTCGACGATGGCTTTCGTCATCTGGATGTCGGCCTGCGACGGCGTCGGGTCGCCGGACGGATGGTTGTGCACCAGGATCAGCGCGGTGGCGGACAATTCCAGCGCGCGCTTGATCACCTCGCGCGGATAGACCGGGGTGTGATCGACGGTGCCGGTCTGCTGCACCTCGTCGGCGATCAGCTGGTTGCGCTTGTCGAGGAACAACAGGCGGAACTGCTCCTTGTCTGCGAACGCCATGCCGGTGCGGCAATAGTCGATGACGTCGTTCCAGGACGACAGCGCGATGTTGCGCCTGATCTCGCCCTTGGCGATCCGGCCGGCGGCGGCGGCGAGCAGCTTGAGCTGGTTGATCGAGGCATCCTTGACGCCCTCGACCTCGCGCAGCCGCGCCACCGGCGCGTGCACCACCTCGGCGAACGAGCCAAACTTCTTCAACAGCGCCTTGGCCAACGGCTTGGTGTCGCGGCGCGGGATCGCGGCGAACAGCGCCATTTCCAAGAGTTCATAGTCGGTCAGCGCGTCCGGTCCGGCCGCATAGAAGCGCTCGCGCAGCCGTTCGCGATGGCCGTGATAATGCGGCGTCTCGCTGGCTTCGTCGTCGCTGGTATCGTGCTTGGCGGGCATCGGCCACAACCATGCCGTGCTCGCGGCGATTTGCAAGAGCCGATGCAACTGCCCGGTTTGCCACGATGCTTCGGACGAATTACCGTCGGCTGCAACGGTTCGAGAGCAAGAGGGGGAGGGCGGCGTGACTTCATTCAAGGTGATCCGCTCGCGCGCCGAGAAGCGCAAGGGCGGGCCGAAGGCGCTGGAGAAGCTGCTGCGGCCGCCGGCGGGCGCCAAGGCGCTGGCCAAGCTCGGCGACGACCGCGTGCTGGCCGAGATGACCAGGCGCGTGTTCTGCGCGGGCTTTGCCTGGAGCGTGATTGACGCCAAATGGCCGGGCTTCGAGGAGGCGTTTCTCGGCTTTCAGCCCGCCAAGCTCGCCTTCAAGCCCGACGAATTCTGGGAGAAGCTGGTCAGCGACGCCAGGATCGTGCGCAACGGCGCCAAGATCATGTCGGTGCGCGACAACGGCCGCTTCGTGCAGGAGATCGCGCGCGAGCACGGCAGCTTCGGAAAATTCCTTAGCGCCTGGCCGTCATCGGATGAGGTCGGACTGCTGGAACTATTGGCGAAGCGCGGCAGCCGGCTCGGCGGCAACACCGGACAGATGCTGCTGCGCTTCCTCGGTTGGGACGGCTTCGTCACCTCGCGCGACGTGGTCGCCTGCTTGCGCGATGCCGGCCTCGATATCGCCGAGGAGGTCAAGTCGAAGCGCGATCTCGCCAAGGTGCAGGCGCAGTTCAATGCCTGGGCGGAGGAGACCGGACTGTCCTATCTGCATCTGTCGCGGATCTGCGCGATGTCGATCGGAGAGAACCATACGCCCGAGGAGATCATCGAGCGCACGCGCAGCGACTTCTGACGAGGACGGTTACAGCTGAAACCCGATTAGACCTGGACCCACGGCTTCTCGCCATGGCGCTCGGACAGCGTGAAGATCTCGACGCCGTCGGCGGTGACGCCGACCGAGTGCTCGAACTGCGCCGACAGCGAACGGTCGCGGGTCACCGCGGTCCAGCCGTCGGACAGGATCTTCACATGCGGCTTGCCGAGATTGATCATCGGCTCGATCGTGAAGAACATGCCGGGCTTCAGCGGCGCGCCTTCGCCGGGGCGGCCGATGTGGATGATGTTCGGCTCGTCGTGGAACAGGCGGCCGAGGCCGTGGCCGCAGAAGTCGCGCACCACGCTCATGCCTTGCGGTTCGACATAGCTCTGGATGGCGTGGCCGATATCGCCGGTGGTGGCGCCGGGCTTCACCGCGGCGATGCCGCGCATCATCGCCTCATAGGTCACCTCGATCAGCCGCTCGGCCTTCCGCGCGATGGCGCCGATCGCATACATGCGGCTGGAGTCGCCGTACCAGCCATCGACGATGAAGGTGACGTCGACATTGACGATGTCGCCTTCCTTCAGCGGGCGGTCGCCCGGCATGCCGTGGCAGACCACGTGATTGATCGAGGTGCAGGTCGAGTAGCGATAGCCGCGATACATCAGCGTCGCCGGATAGGCGCCGTGGTCGAAGGCGAACTTGCGAACGAACTCGTCGATGACCGAAGTCGGGATGCCCGGCTTGACGATGTCGGTGAGCGCGTCGAGGCATTTCGACACCAAGGCGCCCGCCTTGCGCATGCCGGCAAAGCCGCTCGGTCCGTGCAGCTTGATCTGACCGGTCTTGCGAAGCGAGGTGTCGGTGGCGTCGATATAGCTCATGGGCGGGCTGTTTCTGCGGGCAAGGGGCTGATTTCAGGCCCTAATTTAATGATCGGCGCGCCCGGCGCAAGCCAAGCTTGGGCATGGGGACATGTCCAAACGGCTTGATTTTTCAGGCCATATCCGGAACAGCGGCCGCCGCTCCTGAGAAAAAACGGTGCGCAAGCGCTAATTGGAGACCTCGACCACGCTCTCGACCGGCAGCGCGCCGCCGCGGATGCGGAGTTCCCGCACCGGGTAGGGCACCCTGATGCCCTCCTGCTTGAAGGCGTCCCACAGCGACAGCATGACGTCGCTCTTCACATTGTCCATGCCGTCGGGGTCGGCGATCCAGAAGGTCAGGGAGAATTTCATCCCGGCCTCGGCGAACTCGGTCAGGATGCAGTTCGGGGTCCGCCCCTTGGTGGCGCGCGGATGGGCCGCCGCGGTCGTGATCGCGAGCTTGCAGACCTGCCGCGGATTGGCGTCGTAATTGGTGGAGAAGGCGATCTTCACCAGCGTGTTCTTGTCGGTATAGGTCCAGTTGGTGACCTTCTGCGTCACCAGGTCCTCGTTCGGGATCAGGAACTCGCGGCCGTCGCCGGCGGCGACCGAGATGTAGCGGGTCTTCATCGCGCTGATCCGGCCCGAATTGTCGCCGATCGTGACGAGATCGCCGGGCTTGACCGATTTGTCGACCAACAGGATCAGGCCGCTGATGAAATTGGCGACGATCTTCTGCAGGCCGAGACCGATGCCGACGCCGGCCGCGCCGGTGAACACTGCGAGCGCGGAGAGGTTGATGCCGACCGCGCCAAGCGCGATCACGATCGCCGTCACCATCAATCCGATACGGATGATCTTGACCAGCAGCACCTGGATCGACGGCGTCAGATCGGTGGCGCGGTTGATGCGGCTCTCGGCGAAATTGCCGGCGAGGTTGGTCAGCCACAGCGCCACGATCAGGAGCGCGCCGGCCTTGATCAGCAGCAGCGGGGAAAGCCGCAGGCCGCCGACCACGACCGCATACGCATCCAGCGTGTCGGCCGCCCAATCGAGTTGGCCGATGATGCTGAGCGCGGCGACCAGCCAGGCCGCGATCGAGACTGTTTTCACGATGAAGGCGTTGTCGATCACCGAGGTGACGAGGCGGATCACCAGCCAGGCCAGCGCCAGCTTGGCGGAGACCGCGATCAGATAGCTGCGGCTCGGCCAGGTCGCGTGCCACATCACGATGCGGGAGATGATCATCAGGACCGCGAACACGGCGGTGGAAGCGCTCTTCACCATCACGCGGGCGAAGTGCCGGAGCGGCAGCGGCCAGCGCATCGCCAGCGACGACATGTCGACCCGCGCATGAATGGCGGTGTCGGCGGCGTAGGCGAGGCCCGCGGCGGCGAGGATGATGCCGAATTGCAGATAGAACCAGGGCGAGGCGACCTCGGCGCCGACCGAGCGCGCCGCCATTTGGATCGATTCGAGGACGTCCTTCCAGTTCATGTCCATCGGCAAAATCTCAACTCGAAGCGCGGGTCAGCCAAATGTGATTCGAAAGCCCAGCGAGAATCCCACAAAGGCGCGCACGCGACCATCGATACAACACAGTGTCGGGGCGACCTAGGGCTGATGAGACCGGGCACATTGCCGCTTATGTCAGAAATCGGTTGGCGTCCCAGTGTGGCGACGATAAGGATGCAATTGCAAGTATTTGAGACCTCCGAAGGCGCATGGCATCCCTCGACTCCGTCAGTATAGCGATCCTGCTCGGTGCGGTGCTGGTGATGGCCGGCATCCTGTCGAGCCTGCTGGCCTTGCGGTTCGGCGCTCCCTTGCTGCTGGTGTTCTTGCTGGTCGGCATGCTGGCGGGCGATTCGGGCCCCGGCCGGCTGCAGTTCGACGACGTCCGCACCACCTATCTGGTCGGCTCGGTGGCGCTGGCGCTGATCCTGTTCGACGGCGGATTGAAGACGCGGTTCGCCAGCATCCGCACCGTGCTGGCGCCCTCGATGATGCTGGCGACCGCCGGCGTGCTGTTGACCGCGCTGATCACGGCGCCGGTCGCCCGTTTTGTGCTCGACCTCAACTGGACCGAGTCGCTGTTGGTCGGCGCCGTCGTGGCCTCGACCGACGCGGCTGCCGTGTTCCTGCTGGTACACACCCAGGGCCTGCGCCTGCGCCCGCGCGTCGGCGCGACGCTGGAGGCGGAATCCGGCACCAACGATCCGTTCGCGATCTTCCTCACCTTGATGCTGGTCGAGTTCATCTCGATCGGCCAGAGCTCGGCCTCGCACATCGCGCTGGAGTTCATCCAGGAGGCCGTGTTCGGCGCCATTATCGGGGTGATCGGCGGCCGGCTGGTGGTGATCGCGCTGAACTATGTGGCGCTGCCGCAGGGCCTGCATGCGCCGTTCGTGACCACAGCGGCACTGGTGATCTTCGGCGGCTCGCAGATCGTGCACGCCTCGGGATTCCTCGCGGTCTATCTCGCCGGTATCATCATCGGCAACCGGCCGACCCGCGCGCATAATTCGGTGGTGACGTTCCTCGACGCCGCGACCTGGCTGGCGCAGATCGTGATGTTCGTGCTGCTCGGCCTCTTGGTCTCGCCGCATCGCCTGCTCTCCAGCGCCGGCGGCGCCGTGCTGGTGGCGTTCGCGCTGATGCTGGTGGCGCGGCCGCTGGCGGTGCTGATCTGCCTCGCACCGTTCAAGTTCAACTGGCGGGAGAAGGTCTTCATCGCCTGGACCGGCCTGCGCGGCGCGGTCGCGATCTTCCTCGCCTCGATCCCGATGCTGGTCGGTCTGTCGAAGGCCTATCTCTATTTCGATGTCGCCTTCGTCGTCGTCATCATCTCGCTGCTGTTGCAGGGCTGGACGCTGGCGCCGGCGGCGCGGCGGCTGCATGTCGCGCTGCCGCGCGCCGAACGCGGCCCGCGCCGCGTCGAGCTCGATTTGCCTGGCCAACTCGAGCAGCAGCTGGTCGGTTATCCGGTGCGGCCGAAGAGCCTGTACTTCCGCCGCGGGCTGATCCCGTCCTGGTCGAAGCCGACGCTGGTGATCCGCGACGAGCGGATCCTGACGCCGACCGAGGCCGATCCGGTCGCGCCCGGCGACTACATCTATCTGCTGGCGCCGCCGGAGCGCGCCGAGGCGCTCGACCGCTTCTTCGTCGACATGGCGCCGTCGAGCGCGCCCGATCCGCATCTGCTCGGCGACTTTATGGTGTCGGCGGAGCATACGATCGGCGAGCTCGCCGAGATCTACGGCGTCAAGGTCGACGAACACCAGGCCAAGCTGACGCTCGCCGACTATTTCGACATCAATCTCGACCGCGCGCCGAAGGAAGGGGCCGAACTGGCGCTCGACGAGATCGTGCTGGTGGCGCGCAGCATCAGCGGCGGCCGCGTCAACGTCGTCGGCCTGCGCCTGCCGGAGGAAGAGGAGAAGGTCGCGCCGCAAACGCGGATGCAGATCGTCAAGCGCAAGCTCGCCGATATCTGGGCGTCGGTGGCGGGTGTCTGAGCCGCGCCGTTAGGTCTTGCGCAGGAAGTTCGAGTCCGGTGCGAACTTCCTGATCATGTCGGACAGCCCGTCGTCGGCCGGTGGACCGGATGGGCCCTTGGACGCCGCGTCCGGCTTGGTCTCGCCCTTGATTTTCTGACCGGAAATCTCGGCCAGCGCCGCGAGCAGCGTCTCGTCGAGATTATCGGCCGCTGTCTTCGCGGGTGGTGTCGTCGCAGCTGGCGTCTTGGCGGGCGCAGCGGGAGCCGGCGGAGGTGGCGTCGGTGGGGCGGCGGGCGCGACCGCGCGGATTTCGGGCTCGGGCCTTGCCGGCGGCGCTGACTCCGGTGCCGGCTTGGACGCATCCTTGGATGCATCCTTGGATGCATCCTTGGGGGCGTCCTTGGGGGCGTCCGCGCGCCGGGCGGCGGCCTCGCCGACGGCGGCGATCAACGATGCTTCGAGGTCGGCGGGCGTGTCGGCCGGCATGGGCGGCGGTGTAGCCGGCATCGGCGGCTGTGTGACCGGCACCGGCGGCGGCCCGGCGGGCTTCGCGTCCCGGGTGGCGCGACCGAACTGCGGTTCCCGCTGGCTCGCCGCCTGCGGCCGGCTGTCGGTGGCCTTGCCCGGCTTGAAGAGACCGGCGCGTTCGGCGGCCATTTTGGCGGAAGCCTCCTCGACCGTGGCGAGCAGGGACGCTTCGAGCGCGTTTGCGCGATTGCTTGGCGAAGTCGCGGGCTTGGCGGCAGGGATGGTCACCTGCTTCGGCTGCGGCGGGGGCGGAAGCGGCGGTGGCCGCGGTGCTTCGACCGGTGCGGGCGGCGGCGGGCTCGGCTGACCGTCCCGGGCGCGCGCGATGATGCCGTCGACGATCGCCCCCAGGCGGCCCTTGTCGGGGGCGGCCAAATAGCTCACCGCCAGTTCGTCGACATATTGCGGGCCGTAATCGGCGAGCACATTGGCGATCTGGGCGAGATCAGGATCGCTCTCGACCAGCCGGCGCCAGGCCTCCCCGTCGTAAGTCTCCCGGTCGTAGGCTGCGTCGCCCTTCTTGTCGGGCCAGGCCACCCGGCGCGGCTGACGCTGCCCGGTATCCTGGCCTGCGATCGGGTCGCGGGTCGGCGGTTGCAGCCCGTCGCTGAGGCGCGGCGGGGTAAATCCCGAGGCGCCAGCCGGCACGGCAGCATCGGCCGGACGCCGGCGCCGCTCGTCGACCTGCAGCGCGATCAGGCCGACGCCCATCAGCAGGAAGCCGAGCGCGGCCCACGAAATCGTGGCGCACAGCAGCCCGCCGATCAGCAGCAACACCCAGCCAGTCAGTCGCACAAATTCACCTTTCCCCATGCCCGATCGGACGTCCCGACGCGGGCCTAGCAGACAAGATAGGCTATCTTATGCCGACTTTCGGAAAAACGGCCAGCTACCCGCCCGCCGTCAGCACCTTGACACCGCCGAACGCGGTCACCTGGCCGCGGCGCAGCATCACGATCTGGGTGGCGAGCTGGCGCAGCTCGGCCGCGTCGTGGCTGACATAGACCATCGGGACCCCGGCCTCGTCGCGCAGCCGGACCAGATAGGGCAGGATTTCGAGCTTGCGGCTTTCGTCGAGCGCGCCCAGCGGCTCGTCGAGCAGCAGCAGCCGCGGCTTGGACAGCAGCGCCCGGCCGAGCGCGACGCGCTGGCGCTCGCCGCCGGAGAGCTTTCCGGGTCGGCGGTCGAGCAGGGCACCGATGTCGAGCAGGTCGACGACGCGCCGGTGTTGGGCGGGATCCTCGGTGAGGCCGTTCATGCGGCGGCCGTAGTCGAGGTTCTGGCGGACATCGAGATGCGGAAACAGCCGCGCGTCCTGGAACACGTAACCGATGCGGCGGCGCCAGCTCGGGACGTGGATGCCGGTCGCGGTATCGTCGACGGTCTCGCCGTCGATCACGATGGTGCCGCGGTCGGGACGCAACAGGCCCGCGATGGTGTTGATCAGCGAGGTCTTGCCGGAGCCGGACGCGCCGAACAGGCCGGTGACGCGGCCCTCGCTGGTGAACGAGGCCGCAAGCGAGAACTCGCCGAGCTGCTTGGTGATGTCGACGCGCAGCATGGCTATTGCCCGTGCAGGCGCGCGGTGGCGCGACGCGCAAACACTTCAGCCGCGACCAGTGCACCGACCGCGAGCACGACCGAGATGATCACGAGCCGCGCGGCGGCGGTGTCGCCATCCGGCGTCTGGATCAGCGAATAGATCGCCGACGAAATGGTCTGGGTCTCGCCGGGAATGTTGGAGACGAAGGTGATGGTCGCGCCGAACTCGCCGATCGCCTTGGCAAAACCGAGCACCATGCCGGCCAGCACGCCGGGCAGCGCCAGCGGCAGCGTCACCGTTGCGAACACCCGCCACGGCGCGGCGCCGAGCGTCTCGGCCGCCTGCTCGAGGCGGCGGTCGACCGCCTCGATCGAGAGACGGATCGGCCGCACCAGCAGCGGAAACGACATCACGCCGCAGGCGAGCGCCGCGCCGGTCCAGCGGAAAGCGAACACGATGCCGAGATGGTCGGCCAGCCAGCCGCCGACCAGGCCGCGCCTGCCGAAGGTCAGCAGCAGCAGATAGCCGGTGACGACGGGCGGCAGCACCAGCGGCAGATGCACGACGGCATCGAGCAGCGACTTGCCCCAGAAATCGCGCCGCGCCAGCAGCCAGGCAAGCGCTACCCCGAACGGGGTCGCCACCAGTGTTGCGATGACGGCGACCCGCAGCGACAGCAGGATCGCCGTCCATTCGGCCGGCGAGATCTCGAACACGCTTAGGTCGTCGGGCTGATCAGGAACTTGAAGCCGTATTTCTCGAGGATCGTCTTCGCCGCGGACGAGCGCAGGAAGGCAAGGTACTCGGCGGCCTCCGGCTTCGCGGTCGTGGTCGCCGCGACCGGATAGATGATCGCCGGATGGGTGTCGGCCGGGAAGGTGCCGACGATCTTGACGCCCGGCTCGACCTTGGCGTCGGTCGAATAGACGATACCGAGCACGGCTTCGCCGCGCGCCACCAGCGTCAATGCCGCGCGCACGCTCTCGGCCATCGCGAATTTCGGCTCCGCCGCCTGCCAGGCGCCGAGCTTTTCGAGCGCAGCCTTGGCGTATTTGCCGACCGGCACCGCCTTGACGTCGCCGGTCCCGATCCTGCCGTCGCCGGCGAGCTTGGCGAGATCGAAGCCCGGTCCGATGTTGACGTTGTCGATCTTGGAATCCTTCGGCGCGATCAGCACGATCGAGTTGCCGAGCAGGTTCACCCGCGTCTGCTCATTGATGTTCTTCTGCTTGATCGCATAGTCCATCCAGTCGGTGTCGGCGGAGACGAACACGTCGGCCGGCGCGCCCTGCTCGATCTGTTTTGCCAATGCCGAGCTCGCGGCATAGCTGGCGGTGATCTTGACGCCGGTCTTGGCGGTATAGGCTGCATCGATGTCGTCGAGCGCGTTCTTCATCGAGGCGGCGGCAAACACGGTGAGCGTCTTGTCCTCCGCGCTCGCGGGCGAGTGCAGCGCGCCGAGCAGGATGACGAAGGCGGTGAAAAGTCCGGCAAGTCGTGACATGGAAAGCGCTCCGTGCGAGTTCACGCGCGAACGGGCGCGCAAATCAGGCGTTGAGTGGGGTCTGGCCTGCGACGGACGGAAGCGCTGTTCCGCTGGGTCCCCGACGGACTTACGGTCCTCAGGGATATCGCACTGCAAACATAGCAGGCTGGGGCTTACGGTAAAGGCGACCGTTTGTCTAACCGTTCGTCCTATTCATCCGCCGGCTGGATCGCGATCGACAGCGAGTTCTCTTTTGAGCCGCTGACCTGCAGCACGAAGGGGCTGGCGGCGAGGTCATATTTCACGGTCTTGCGGATACCGTCGCAATCGGTCGCGCCGCTGAACGCCTTTGGCTTCAGGAAATGCCCGTCCTGCACCAGGTCGACCCAGGCCCCAGCCGACAGGCTGACGGTATAGAGTCCGGCCTTCGGCGCGGCCTTGAAGCTGGTGAAGCCGGCGAAGGTGCCCTCCTTCGGCGCGCGCTCCGGCGGCGTCGGCAATTTGGCGTCGCCGGGGGCCACCAGCGCCAGCGTGATCGCGGTCGCCGGCAGCGCCGTCTGCTCGCTCCCCGATACGACCTTGGCGCGATCGGACGCGGTCAGCGCGGCGCGTGCGCGCTCGATCGACCATTTGAACTTGTCACAGCCGCTCGGCTCCTCCGCCGCGAAAGCGGAAGTCGAGACGAGCACGAGCGATGCGGCGAGGAGCGATTTGCGCATGTCTGGTCCATTCATGATGACGGATAACTAGATCAGCCGCCCCGATCCACCGCCCGCACGCGCTTACGGCGCGACGGCAGGAGATCATATCGCAGTTCGAGCCGGCCGGCATAGCCGCCTGACAAAGATGTTATTGCCCTGGCAGCTGCTGTTTCGCGTCGGGGGCGTTCAGCACCGTCCTGCAGTCAGCCGGCATCTGCGCCAGCGTCATCGGCGGGCGGGGTTTCGGCGGCTTCGGCGGAGGCTTCGGATGCAGCACCGAATCCTTGAACCAGAAGGCGAGATCGGATGGCTTGCAGCCTTCGCCCTCCGCTTGCGGCTTCTGTCCCTCACAGCCAGGGCTGCCGGGCGGACATCGCATGCGAATGTGGAAGTGGTAGTCGTGGCCCCACCACGGCCGGATCTTCGACAGCCAGCCGCGATCGCCCTTGGCCTCGCGGCACAGCGCCTTCTTGATCGCGGGATTGACGAAGATGCGCTGCACCGCCGGCTCCCGCGCCGCGTCGCGGATGACGAGCACGTGGCCCGGCGTGAAGACGCGCGGATCGATGTCGAGCCGATCGTCGCGCACCATCATCACCGCCGACATCTCCTCGCGGTCCTCGCGCGACAATTTGCGATCGGGCATCGGCGTCAGCCAGACGTCGGCGTCGAGTCCGATCTGGTGGCTGGCGTGACCGGAGAGCGCGGGGCCGCCGCGCGGCTGGCCGATATCGCCGACCAGGATGCCCGGCCAGCCGGCGTCCTTGTGCGCGTTGGCCGCCAGCCGCTTCAGCAGCGCGATCATGTTGGGGTGACCCCAGTAGCGGTTGCGCGACAGGCGCATCACCTGCCAGGTCTCGCCGTTGAGCGGCATCTGCGCGGCGCCGGCGAGACAACCCTTGGTGTAGCCGCCGATCGACCGGGTCGGCAACGCCGCCGGCAAAACCTTGCGCGCGAACAGCTGCTTCGCCCCGATCTTCGGATCGTCAGGGTTGGCGAGCGGCGGCAGCGGCTGTGGATTGAGCGAGCCCCTGTCCTGCGCCCGCGCGGAGATGGTGCAGGCGACGAGGGCTAAGATCAGGAGTGGGAACAGACGCAGGCGGGATGTCATTCGGATCACTCTGTCGGCGCAAGGCTAGCATGGATTCGGAGCAGGCGGACCGCGCTTTCATCCCATTCGCTTGATCGCCCACAGGGTGGATTAAGATTACCCGCGGCTTCCAGGCTTCGATGTGAGCCACGCCACTTTACAAGCGCACGTTGTGGGCGACATCATGTCCGCAATAATTTCAGGGTAGGCGTTATTGTGACAAGCGTATCGTGCGTACGGCTGGCGTTTGCCGCCGCGATTGCCGCGCCGATTTTGGCGCTCTCGCCGGCGCGGGCCGATGTCGTCGTTCACATCGATAAATCATCGCAGCGCATGGCGGTCAGCGTCGACGGCGCGAGACGCTACAACTGGCCGGTGTCGACCGGCCGCCGCGGCTATGGCACGCCGAGTGGAGTCTTTCGTCCGCAGATGCTGGCGCGCCGCTGGTACTCGAAGAAGTACTATAACTCGCCGATGCCGCACTCGATATTCTTCCACCGCGGCTTTGCCATCCATGGAACATACGAACTCACGCGCCTTGGCGGGCCGGCCTCGCATGGCTGCGTGCGCCTGCATCCCTCGCACGCAGCCCAGCTCTATGGGCTGGTCGAGCGCAATGGCCGCGGCGGCACGCGCATCGAGATCACCAACTAAAGCATGATCCGGAAAAGTGCGAAGCGGTTTTCCGAAAAGATCATGCTCAAACAAAGAGCTAAGGCGCGATGACGATTCAACCTATCTCATCGCGCTTTAAGGTATGATCCGGCAAAATCCGAAGGCTGAGGCGCGTCGCACTTTAACTGCGCGATAACCCTGCCGCACGCTGACGAACATTGATGCGCTTGAAGCGTCTTCGGCGCATTCAATGTGCAATCGAGCGCCGATTTACGCTTCCTTCACCAAGCGCCGGCGCTTCCACGCTGCGAATCTGTGCCGTGCGCCGCTGGCGCGCCGGGAGCAGACTCGCGCCCGGCGTGAATTCGCCTGCAAAGCAGGCATGCAAGGGCTTCTCAGGCAGCGCAGCTACTCGCCAAGAGATACCAATTTTTCAGAGACTTATCGCAGATATATCGCCGAACTGGAATGCGCGTGGGGCGTGCGATGCCGATGATGCGGCCGAAGAAAAAGACCAAGAAACCGAACCGGGCCAAACTGTCCCGTGCTCGGGGCCGCCGGCCCACGCCGATGCCGAAAGTGTCGGGCGGATCGCGCCGCTCCGCGGTCGAGATCGGCGAACTGGTGCGCCAGCGCGCGCAGGCCGAGGCCGCGATCGCCGAGGCGCGCAAATCCAACGCGCGGCTGCGTGAGGCGATCGACATCCTGCCGCAGGGCATCGTGTTCCTGGACCACGAAGGCCGTTACACGCTCTGGAACAAGAAATACTCGGAAATCTACAAGCGCAGCTCCGACCTGTTCGAGCACGGCGCTCGTCTCGAAGACACCATCCGCATCGGCGTCGCGCGCGGCGATTATCCGGAGGCCGCCGGCCGCGAGGAAGAGTGGATCGCCGAGCGGCTCAACAAGATGTACCAGCCCGGCGAGCGGCACGAGCAGGTGCTGGCCGACGGCCGCGTGGTGCTGATCGAGGAGCGGCTAACCTCGGACGGCGGCATCGTCGGCTTGCGCGTCGACATCACCGAACTGAAGCAGCGCGAGGCGTCGTTCCGCCTGCTGTTCGACGGCAATCCGGTGCCGATGATCCTGTGCGCGCTCGACGGCGAGCGGATCCTCGCTGTCAACGACGCCGCGATCGCACATTACGGCTACGTCCGCGCCGAATTCGAGCGGATGACGATCAGGAGCCTGCAGGCGTTCGATGCCGAGCTGCCTTGGGCGGCGGGCCGCAGCAGCGACGAGCAGGCGGCGCGGACCTGGAAGCATGTGCGCGCCGACGGCACGCTGATCGACCTTGCGATCTATTCGCGCCAGCTGATGCATGGCGACCAGCCGGCGATGCTGCTCGCGCTGATGGACATCACGGAACGCAAGCGCGCCGAGGCGCGGCTCGCCTTCATGGCCCAGCACGACAGCCTGACCGGCCTGCCCAACCGCAATCTGCTACGCCAGCAGATGGACGAGATGCTGCAGCACACCCGCCGCTCCACCGACAAGGTCGCGGTGCTGATGCTGGGTCTCGACAATTTCAAGGCGGTCAACGAGACGCTCGGTCACGGCATCGGCGACAAGCTGCTGCGCGCGGTGGCAAAGCGCCTGCGCTCGACGCTGCGCGAGGAAGATGCGCTGGCCCGTCTCAACTCCGATGAGTTCACCATCGTGCAGGGCGGCGTGATGCGGCCTGAGGACGCGGTGCTGCTGGCGCGGCGGATCTTGGATGCGATCGGCGAGCCCTATCTGCTCGAGGGGCACTCGGTGGTGATCGGCGCCAGCATCGGGATCGCGATGTCGCCCGGCGACGGCGAGGATTCCGAAAAGCTGTTGAAGAGCGCCGACATGGCCTTGTCGCGCGCCAAGAGCGAATTCCGCGGCACCTTCTCCTTCTTCGAGGCGGAGATGGACGCGCGCGCCCAAAGCCGCCGCAAGATCGAGATCGACCTGCGCGATGCGATCCAGAACGAAGATCTGCGGCCCTATTACCAGCCGCTGGTCGATCTTGCGACCGGGCGCATCACCGGCTTCGAGGCGCTGGTGCGCTGGCCGCATCCGGAGCGCGGCATGATCTCGCCGGGCGAGTTCATCCCGGTGGCGGAGGAGACCGGGCTGATCAATCCGTTGGGCGCGCTGATGCTGCATCGTGCCTGCATGGACGCGGCGCAATGGCCTGACGACGTGCGCGTCGCGGTCAATCTGTCGCCGCTGCAATTCCGCACCGGCAATCTGCTGGCGCTGGTCACCGACGCGCTGCGGCAATCCGGCCTGCCGGCGCGGCGGCTCGAGCTCGAGATCACCGAGACGCTGCTACTCGAGAAGAGTAGCCAGGTGCTGGCGACGCTGCATGCGCTGCGCGCGCTCGGGGTGCGGATGTCGATGGACGATTTCGGCACCGGCTATTCGAGCCTCAGCTATCTGCGCAGCTTTCCGTTCGACAAGATCAAGATCGACCAGTCGTTCGTGCGAGACCTCGGCGCGAACCCGGACGCGCAGGCGATCGTGCGCTCGATCGTCAGTCTCGGCATCGGGCTCGGCGTCACCATCACCGCCGAGGGCGTCGAGACCGAGGCGGAGTTGAGCCGTCTGCGCGCCGAAGGTTGCCACGAGGGCCAGGGCTTCCTGTTCAGCCGCGCCCGGCCGAACGCCGAGGTCATCAGCCTGCTGAAGGCGCAGCGCGTCGCGACCGCGCTGGTGGCGTAGTGGAGCCTAGAGGAAGAGATGTTACCTCGAATCGAGCGACGGGCTCCCCTTACCTCGCCCCGCGTGCGGGGAGAGGCATAGGCCGCCTTCGGCGGCCGTTCTTGGCAACGCCGAAGCAGAGCTTCGGCTATGACGCATCGTTAGATGCGTTCCGGGTGAGGGGGATTCTCCGCGAACGCAACTATTACCGAATGTGCGGTGACCGCCCCTCACCCCAACCCTCTCCCCGTAAGAACGGGGAGAGGGAGGGCACCGCCGTCGCTATCACGCTCTAGGACGATTTCTTGTTCAGATGATAAGTCAGCGCAAGCGCCACGCAGTGGCGCAGCGCTACCTCCGGCAGCTTGCCCGCGACATCGAGCAGGATGGCGCGGTTGCCGCTGTAGCTGAGCTCGGGGTAGAGCTCGCGAAAGGTCTCGACCAGATTAGTCTGGCAGTGGAAGTAGACCGCGACGCGGTCGGTGGCCGGCTTCACCTGATCGATCCGGACCGTGCTGCCGCTGCCGGTCTCAGGCGTGAGGTAGCTCGGCTGGCCCCATTTCAGCGTCTCTTCCAGCGCGCCGACGCCTTTGGTCGCCTTCGCGGTCTCGAAGATCAGGCGCCGCAGCGCCAGCAGCCTGGCCCTGACCGGGGCAGGGTAGGCGTCGAACAGCGCAACTGCTGGTTTCGCGTGCGACCGTGATGCCGCCTTGCTGGTCAATGTCGCCGGCTTGCACATGGTGGGCTCCGCGAGGAGGACGTATCCACGTCTATCTACCACAGCGCCTTGAAGGTCATATAGGCCGCCATCAGCGAGACAAAGACGATCATCGCGCCGCGCAACCGCGCGCGGTCGATGCGGTTGGCGGCGTGGGCGCCGAGATCGGTGCCGGCCAGCAGGCCGACGATCACGCCCGCCAGCACCGGCCATGATGCGAGCGAGCCCTCGCTCCAATAGATCCAGGCCGACGGGATCGTGGTCGGGATCAGCGACATCACGAGGCTTGCCATCTGCGCCTGATGCTGCGGCACGCCGAGCACGGCGCTCAATCCGACCACGGTCGCCAGCCCGCCGCCGATGCCGAGAAAGCCCGACGACAGACCCGCCAGCAACCCGACAATGAGCAGCGCCGCCCAGGATATGTCGCGCGCGGTGCCCTTGTCGTCGTGCTTCGACTGGTCGCGTCCGCCGCGCAGGATCAGCATCGCGTCGAGCACGACGAGATAGGCCACATAGGTCCAGCGCAGCGCAGACTCAACGACCTGGTTGGCGGCGAGCGCGCCGGCCGCGCCGCCGGCGACGAAGCCGAATGTCAGCAGCGCGATCCAGCGCAATGGTGTGCGGTTGCCGCTTTGCCAATAGCGTCGGATCCCGGTGAGGCTGGTCGGCGGCACCTGCGCGACCAGCGAGATGCCTTGCGCGACATGCTGCCCGGTACCGAGCAGCAGCACCGAGAACACGACCAGTCCGCCGCCGGGGCTGACGCCGAGCAGCCCGGCGGTGAGACCGCCGGCGAGGCCCGTGCCGATGCCGGCGAGGAGGTCGTGGATGATCATCGCATCTCCCGTCAGCGCCTGGCGGCAAGGCCGGCAAGGAAGATGTTGAAGGCGTGCATCGCCTCCGCGGTCGAGACGGTTTCGCCCCACAGCCGTTGCAGCACGATGCCCTGGAACATCGCCACCATCGCCCGCGCCGCGCCGCGTGGCTGCACGTGAGGATCGATCGCGCCGCTTTTCTGGCCGCGCCGCAGCAGGTCCACGATCAGGGCGATCGGCTGGCGGATTCCGCTCGTCACCTGGTCGCGGACCACGTCGTCGCGCAGCGCCTCGGCCCAGAGCTGCAACGCGACGCGGCGGGCGCGCAGGCCTTCTTCCTTCTGCAGGTCGCCGAGAAAGGCGCGGGCGATCGAGCGCAGGCTCTGCAACACATCGTCCGGTGGATCCTTGAGCGCCAGCAGCGCGCTGTCGCGGCCATGGCGGCTTTCGCCGATCGCCTGGATCAGCTCCTCCTTGCCGGTGAAATGCCCGTAGATGCAGCCGGCACTGAGCCCGGACTGCTTGATCACGTCCTGGATCGTGGTCTGGTGAAATCCCTGGTGCGCAAAGCAGATCTCCGCGGCCTGCAGGATCTCCTCGCGGCGGATCGCCAGGGTCTCGGGTTTCACCTTCGGCATTGTCGGGTCCTTGTCAGGTCGCGGCCGGCCAATGCGGCGGGCTTGACGATCATTCGCCGCCATTATAAAGAACGAATATTCGTTTTGTAAAGAGGAGCATTCAGCATGATCGGCTTTGCAAAGCTTCTGTGGCATCCGGGCGCGGCTGAGATCGCCCATGTCGAACTTCCGTCGACCGGCGCGCGGATCGCGTTCCTGCTTGCGTCGTTCGCGATCGTGCTGCTGTTCGAGGCGGCGTTTCCGCTATTCAGCTATGGCCGCAGCGACCGGCTGCGCAATATCGGCCGCAACGCCGCCATCACCGTGATCTTCGTCGGCGTGAACCTGCTGCTCAGCCCGCTGTCGCCGCTGGCCGCGCAATGGACGCTGGATGCGAAATTCGGCCTGTCGCACTGGCTCGGCCTGTCACCCCTGAAACAGCTCCTGCTCGGCATCATCGGGCTCGACCTGTTCGCTTATTTCGCCCATGTCTCCATGCACAAGCTCGGCTGGATGTGGCGCTTCCACCGAATGCACCATGCCGATCGCTTCGTCGACGTCACGACGGCGTTCCGCGAGCATCCCGGCGAGACGCTGTGGCGGATCGGCTGGCACATCGCCGGCGTCTTCGTGTTCGGAACGTCGGCATGGGTGCTGGTCAGCTATCTGACGCTGTCGGCACTGAACGCCCAGCTCGAGCACGCCAACATCCGCCTGCCCGAGCGGCTCGACCGCTGGCTGCGGCTCGTCTTCGTGACGCCGAACATGCACAAGATGCATCATTCGCGTCATCAGCCGGAGACCGACAGCAATTATTCCAACCTGCTCTCGATCTGGGACCGGCTCGGCGGCACCTATCATCGCGGTCCGCGCTTCGCCGAGCTGCGCTACGGCCTCGACGGCTTCGATGATCCCGAGAAGCAGTCGCTGCGCGGACTGCTGAAGATGCCGTTCATGCGCGCTTGGGGCCGGCCCGGGGCAGGGCCGGACGACGAGGCGGAGCGATCGGCTCCGCCGCCGGTGCTGCCCTGGCCGTGACTTGAAGCCATGCAATGCGGCTCTAGGCGGCGTTGCGCAGTCCGGCGAGGAAGGTGTCGACGCTGTGCGACAGCGCGGCGGCGTGATCGCCGAGCTGGCCGGACGTATCCAGCACATTGCCGGTGAGGGCCCGCGACTGGCCGGCGGCCTGGCTCGCGCCCGCGATATTGGCGGAGACCTCGACGGTCCCGGTGGAGGCCTGCTGTACGCTGCGGGCAATCTCTCGCGTCGCCGAGTCCTGCTGCTCGACGGCGGCCGCGATCGCGGTGGCGATACCCGAGATCTCCCGGATGGTACCGCTGATGTCGCCGATCGCGCTGACGCAGTTGCCGGTGGCTGACTGGATTGCGCCGACCTGGCCGGCGATCTCCTCGGTCGCCTTCGCGGTCTGGCTCGCCAGGTCCTTCACCTCGGCGGCGACCACGGCAAAGCCGCGGCCGGCCTCGCCGGCGCGCGCGGCCTCGATGGTGGCGTTGAGGGCCAGCAGATTGGTTTGGCTCGCGATCGCGCTGATCAGGCGCAGCACGTCGCCGATCTTCTCTGCCGATGCGGCAAGGCTGGTCACCATCTCGGTGGTCTCCATGGCCTTGGTCACGGCGCTGTCGGCGACACGGCTGGAATGGGTGACCTGGCGGCCGATCTCGGTGATCGACGACGCCAGCTCCTCGGTTGCGGCGGCGACCGCGTTGACGCTGGCCGAGGCTTCCTCGGACGCCACGGCTGCCGCCGAGGTCCGTTCGGAGGCGCCGTTGACGCTGGCGGTGATCTCGCCCGCGACGCGCTGCATGTCGCCCGAGGACCGTGCGACGGCGGCGACCATGCCCTTGACGTCGGCTTCGAAACGATCGGCCATCTGCCGCTGCAATGCCTGCTTGTTGGCCTCCGCCTTCACCTTGTCGGCCTCCTGCGCCTCGCGCAGCGAGGAGGTTTCGACCATGCTGCGGCGGAACACGTCGACCGCCTTCGCCATCGTGCCGAGCTCGTCGCGGCGCTCGCTGCCGGGGATCGTGACGCTGGTGTCGCCGCTGGACAGCCGGTTCATGACCGCGGTGATCGCGGTGAGCGGCCGCGACAGGCCGCGGCCGAGCAGGAACGCGAGCAGCACGGCGGCGGCCATGATCGCGACCACGCCGAGGATCAAATTACGCTGCGCGCTCGCTGCGGCGGCTTCATAGTCGCTGGTGTCCTTGACGATCTCGAGCACGGCAACCGGTTCGCCGGCGTAGTTTTTGATCTGTCCGAGATAGAGCTCGACCGCATGGCCGTCGAGAACAGCGTCACGCAGCAGGGCCGCGCCGTTCATGACGCGCTTGAGCTCGTCCTGGGTCGCGACCACGGTGTCGCCGAAGGTCGAGGACAGCCGCTTGAAGCTCTGGCCGTCGAAGGAATGTACGGCAAGGTCGATGCCGAAGCGCTTCTTGGCGCGGTCGACGAATTCCTTGCCGAAGGCGGCGCCGACGTCGACATTGGCCAGCGTCTTGCCCTCGTGCATGATCGGGGTCATGCCGAAGATCGACAGCGCCTCGCGGCCGGGCTCGACGCCGACGATCGGCTTGCCGGTCCTGTTCGATTCCACCACCGTCGTGCGCCGCGTCGAGGCGTCATCGCCGAATGTCTTCGGCGCATGCACCCGGTAGAAGCTGGTCGCCGGGGGCTGCCAGAACGAGATCAGCGGGATGCCCTGCGCCTTCATCGACGCCCAGGAGGCGCCGAGCAGCTTTCCGAGGCCGTCGCGGTCGCCTTTGGCGATGGCGTCCTCGACCGGCGGCAAGGCCGCGATGACCGCCGAGACCGCAAGCGCGGCGCGCCCCTCGTAGTCGATCGCCGCAATCACGCTGTCATATTGCAGCTTGAGCTGCTGATCGAGCGCGAGCCGGGTCAGCGCCCGCTGCTGGCTGATGGAGAAGCCGCCGAGGATGGCGCAGGCGACCGCAACGGTCAGTGAAATCGCCAGGATCAGGCGGGCGGCAATCGATCGAAGCGTGAACATGGGACCAGCGGAACTCCAGGCATTAGCGCCGTCCGCAACCTCCCAGAAAAAGCTTAACAACCGGATGTTGTTGCCGCCGGTATTCGTGCCGCAGCCGTGGCCGCCGGTGCCTACTTTCGTACCACGCGGCTCGGTGAGGGGAGCCTCGCGGGACGGCGACCTCCACGCGGTCAGGGCGTATGTCTCGACGGACCGTTTCTAACCGCTCGGAGTCGAACCAGCCTTTCGGTTTGCAGTCCGACATGATGGATGCATACCCCTTCTTCTTGCCGATCGGGCCAGATCGGTTCCTGATCAACCGGGTAGTCGCGTTGCGTGACAGCGGCGCAGTTCGCTGTCCGCTTCTGCTCCTGGCAGACATCACGGCGGTTAGTCGTCTTTGCCAGCTTCTGACCCTAGCGGAAGTCGGTGGGCAAAATTTGGCCGTCCACCGTCGGCAGGTATCGCAGCCATTCGCCGGATCGGATGCCTCGCGCGTCAATACCTCGGTGCGAGGCGACGTAGTCGATCTCGCCGCGCGTGGTGCCGATATCCATCAGCTCCCTGTCACTTAAGTTGGACAGGGCGTCGCGCAGTTTTTGGCGCTCGCGGCGCTCCTGAAAGGCATCCCAATATGTCCAGATAAAGCTGGCGACATGCTGGATCGATACGGATGTCCGTTCCAGCCACGTTGTGCCGTGCGTCGTGCTCATTGCGGTGTCTCCTGGGACGGCTTTTTTCACCGGCATGAGGGTGCCGCGAGATCGGCGGGCACGCTTGACCGGCAGCTTACATTTTCCTCACCGGCAGCTTATTCTTGCGATTTCCGGCGAGGCCCAAGCCAAGGGGATTCGCATCTTGCGCTATCTCTTCGAGGAGTATGCATTCGACCCTGACCGGCGCGAGTTGCATCGCGGGGCGGACGTCGTCTCCGTCGCACCACAGGTGTTTGATCTGCTGGATTATCTGATCCGCAACAGGGAGCGCGTCGTCAGCAAGGACGATCTCATCAATGCCATTTGGCGCGGGCGGAGCGTGTCCGACGCTGCGCTCACGACGCGCTTGAATGCTGCCCGCACTGCCGTCGGCGATTCCGGCGGAGAACAGAGATTGATCAAGACACTTCCGCGCAAGGGCTTCCGTTTCGTCGGAACGGTGCAGGAAGCAACGAGGCTCGTGGGCGGGGCAATCGGCGATGCTCCCGTGCAGGGGCCAACACTGAATCTTCCCTTCCCTGAGAAGGCCTCCGTGGCCGTTCTCCCCTTTACCAACCTCAGCTCCGATCCGGAACAGGATTACTTCGCCGATGGAATGGCCGAAGACATCATCACAGCGTTGTCTCGGTTCAAGGCCCTGTTCGTCATCGCACGCAACTCGAGCTTCACATACAGGGGGCGTCTCGTCGATGTTAAGCAAATCGGGCGCGAACTTGGGGTGCGCTACGTACTGGAAGGCAGTGTCCGAAAAGCTTTGGGCCGCATGCGCATCACCGGCCAGCTCATAGATTCCGCCACCGGGGCACATCTTTGGGCCGACCGATTTGAGGGCGAGCTCGGAAACGTCTTCGATCTGCAGGACCAGGTAACTGAGAGCGTCGTTGGAGCGATCGCCCCGACGGTTGAGAAAGCAGAGATTGAGCGCGCCAAGCGCAAGCCAACAGAAAGTCTCGACGCGTACACGGTCTATTTGCGCGGATTGGCCAGATTTTATCAGATCGATACCAACCGGCAGGCGATCGACGACGCATTGCGGCTATTCAACAGCGCGACTGAACTCGATCCGGATTTTGCGGCCGCGTACGGTCGTGCCGCCTCTTGCTACGCGTATGGCAAGGGCATTGGTTGGTTTTCAGGCGCCGCGGAAGAGATTGTGCGAGTAACACTGCTCGCTAGACGAGCAGCCGAGTTGGGCAAAGATGATGCGATCGCACTCAGTGCGAGCGGGTGGGCTTTCGCCTACATCGTTGGTGATTTCGAGCAAGGTGCCGCCTTGATCGACCACGCACTTTTGCTCAATGCCAATTTGGCCGAGGCGTGGCACTTTAGTGGTTGGGTTAAAAACTGGCTCTGCGAGCCGGATCCGGCACTCGAATGCTTCGCGCACGCCATGCGTCTGAACCCATTGGATTCGCGGATAGCGGGCATGCGAACCGGGACTGCATATGCGCACTTCCTGCTGGGCCGCTATGAAGAGGCAGCGTCGTGGGCGGCAATGGCGTTGCAATACAACCCAGAATTTCCCGCTGGATTGCGCGTGGCCGCCGCCAGCAACGCGATGGCCGGCCGCCCCGAACAGGCGCGCAAGGCAATGGCGCGTCTTCGGCAACTCCATCCCGCGCTCCGGGTGTCCAGCATACGGGATCTGGTGCCTCATCGACGGGCCGATGACCTTGCGCGATTTGAAGAAGGATTGAGGAAAGCCGGATTGCCAGAGTAAGTTGGCGCGCGCAGTGCAGCGACATGTCTCGGGGCAGGGGAGGCCGGAGTCGCAAGTGTAATTGGAAGCCGCCGCGATTGACCCAAAGCGGGTCTCGAAGGGTCGCGAAGACCTTCAAGGTGAAGAAGTGATAAACGTAGTTGCCGCGAGCAAAATGCCTACCCACGCATCCTGCGCCAGGAGCGTGCAAAATCCCGAACCTTCGCCACAACGACATCCCAAATACGACCGGCCCGCCGGCGAACAGCGCCGGTGCGAGACCAACCAGATAGGTGAGTACGCCCTGGTTCAATCTGACTTCATCGCGCCTTGGCTTCTTCTTTAAGCATGATCTTTCCGGAAAACCGCTTCGCACTTTTCCGGATCATGCTTCAGCGCGCGGTCGGCGGAGCGTCGAGATTGCCTGCCAAAATCGCCTTGCCGGCGTCCTCATACTGGGTGTCGCGGGCCTGGATCTGCTGCGCGATCGCGTGCATGTCGCGAAGCCGCCGCTCGAACGGATTCTTGGCGAATACCGCCGTTGCCCCCGACATGTGATAGGCGATGTCGACCACCGAGGCCGACTGGTGGATGGTCCAGGTCGAGGCGATGCGGATCGCGACGCGATGTGCCTCGGTGATCGGGGCGCCGCTCGCGAGATCGCTCCAGACGTCGTGCGCCGTCGCGTATAGATAGGCGCGCGCGGCGCGCAGGCTGGCCTCGGTGCGGCCGATCTGGCCCTGCACGGCATTGTTGTCGCGCATCGCCTTGAGGCCTTGCGGGGTCTTGCCGCGGGCAAGCTCGGTCGCCGCGTCGAGCATGGCGCGCGCGACGCCGAGCGAGGTGGCGGCAAAGCCCATGCTGAACACCATGTTGGTGGAAAGCTTGTAGAGCGGGCCGCTCTCGCGGCACGCGGCGGGGTCGTCGCGCAGCGCGGCGAATTTTTCCGGAATGAAGAGGTTGTCGACCGAATAGGAATCGGTGCCGGTGCCCTTCAGGCCGATCACGTCCCAGACGTCGTACATCACGGCCTGCGACATCGGGAACAGGATGGTGCGGATCTCCGGCGAACCGTCGGCCTTCTTGCGCGGTGAGCCGTCGGCCTCGACGACGCGGACATGGGCGCCGAGCCAGCTCGCCTGCCGTGAGCCCGAGGCGAAATCCCAGCGCGCGCTGGCGCGATAGCCGCCGGGCTCGGCACGAACCTCGTGGGCGATCGCGCCCCAGGCGAGAATGCCGGGCGCGGTGTTGAAGATCTCGTGGGCCGCGTCGGGCTCGAGATAGGCCGCGGTCATGGCGCAGACGCTGCACTGGCCGAGGCACCAGGCCGTGGATGCATCGGCCTTGGCGATCTCCTCCTGCATCTGCATGAAGGCGTCCAGTGTCGCCTCGGCGCCGCCAAAACGCTTCGGCAGCAATGCGCGATACAGCCCGTTCTCGACCAGCGCCGCGGTGACGGATGGCGTCAGCCGCCGTGTCCGTTCGATCTCGTCGGCTTCACTCGTGATCAGCGGCGCCAGCGCGCGCGCCCGCTCGACAAGGTCTACTCCCTGCGGCTTGTTCATGCGTGTCCTCGGCGCCTTCTGTCATTCTTGTTGGGCAGGCCGGGCGATGGTGGCGCATCCGGCAGGAGAGGGCAAGGCGGGACGGCGCCGATGCAGATCAGCTATCCATCCGCTGTGCCGGTGCGCGCGAGTGTGGCGAGTGCATTCGCGTTCAGGCGGCGGCGCGGCCGAGATCGAGCGACGGCTGGCGCTTGGTCGAGAAGCTCAGCGCCACGGCGACCGCGGCGAGGCCGATCGCGAAGGAACCGGCGTGCAGCCACGTATAGCCGTGGAACGTGTCGAACACGTAACCGCCGGCCCACGGCCCGAGCGCCATGCCGAGGCTCGCGAAGGCCGACACCGCGCCGAACACCGTGCCCATGATGCGCGCGCCGAAGAACTCGCGCACCAGCACGGCGTAGAGCGGCATCACCCCGCCATAGGCGAGGCCGAACACGACAGACAGCGCATAGAATTCGCCGAGCTGCGCCACCGCGAGATAGGTCGCGATCGACAGCGCCTGCACCAGGAGGCCGCCGACCAGGACCGGCTTGGCGCCGAGCCGGTCGGCGAGCACGCCGAGCAGCAGCCGGCCGCCGAGCCCGGAGAAGCCGGCGAGGCTGTAGACCGTGACCGCGGTGAGCGGCGCGATGCCGCACACCATGGCGTAGGACACCATGTGGAAGATCGGGCCGGAATGCGCCGCGCAGCAGGCGAAATGCGCCAGTGCCAGCGTGATGAATTGCGGCGTACGCAGCGCCTGCGCCGCGGTCCATTCGGTCTGCGGCGCGTTCGCGGCGGTCGGGATTGCGACGTCCGTCCCCTGCGGCGCCGGGCGCACCAGGAACGACGCGGGGATCAACAGCGCCCATGCGGCGATGCCGATCACGAGCATCGCGAAGCGCCAGTCATAGGCCGTGATCAGCCAGCTTGCCGACGGCGCGACGGTCAGCGGCGATACGCCCATGCCGGCCGACACCAGCGCAACGGCGAGGCTGCGATGCTTGTCGATCCAGGCGCTGGCGAGCGCCATCATCGGCGCATAGAAGCTGCCGGCGGCGATCCCGATCAGCACGCCGAAGCAGAGCTGGAATTGCCACAGGCTCTGCGCCTGGCTTGCCGTCACGAGGCCAAGCCCGAGCAGCAGGCTGCCCGCCAGCACCACGATGCGGGTGCCGAAGCGGTCGGACAGCGCGCCCCAGGCGAACGCCGCAAAACCCATGCAGAGGAAATCCAGCGTCGCAGCGGCCGATATGCCGGCGCGCGACCAGCCCATCGCATCCGAGATCGGCTGCAGGAATACCGCGAGCGACAGCATGGTGCCGAAGCCGACGCAGGTCATCAGTGCGCCCGCGCCGACGACGACCCAGCCATAATCCAACCGAGCGGCCTTGCTCATGCGTTTCCCCGGCGCTGTTGTTTGTTGTGGTGCGCGCAGGGACGATGCTGGCCTATCTGAGGTCCAGGGGCAACATGACGGGCAACATGCCTCTCATTCCGGGATCAACGGATCGTGCGTTGCATGCGCAGGATGTCGCAGCGACGCGCGGCTAGCCGCACTGCCAGGCCCGCCCGATCGGCGTCCAGGTCCAGCACGGGCCAAAACTGCCGCCATTGTAGCGGCCGCGGTAGAATCCGGGGCGGCCGAAATAGTACCAATCCCCGCCATACCAATATTGCGGCGAGTAGTCCGGGTAGCCGCGAGCCGCGCCGCGCGGGCCGAACACCGGAATGGTTTGGTTCGGCGGCTGCCGGTAGCCGGGCAGGAAGCCATAGCCGTGCCAGCGGGTGCCGTGCCGCTTCTTCGAGGAGGCGGCCGAGCTCAGGTCCGGCTGCAGCAGTGCGAGGATGACGATAAGGAGGGACAGGATGCGCAACATGATCGCAGTCTAAAGCATGATCCGGAAAAGTGCGAAGCGGTTTTCCGAAAAGATCATGCTCAAACAAAGAGCTAAGGCGCGATGACGATTCAACCTAATCTCATCGCGCTTTAGTCGGAGCGCGATGCAGTGGCCATTCAAATCATGGTGCGTTTTGTTGCTGGGACAAGAATGCGCAACAGTGGCGCCGCCTCAGCTGTCCACCTTGAGCGCGGCGATGAAGGCTTCCTGCGGGATGTCGACCTTGCCGAACTGCCGCATCTTCTTCTTGCCTTCCTTCTGCTTCTCCAGAAGCTTGCGCTTGCGCGTGATGTCGCCGCCGTAGCACTTCGCGGTGACGTCCTTGCGCAGCGCGCGGACGGTTTCGCGCGCGATCACCTTGCCGCCGATCGCCGCCTGGATCGGGATCTGGAACATGTGCGGCGGAATCAGCTCCTTCATCTTCTCGACCATGGCGCGGCCGCGGCCCTCGGCGCGGGTGCGATGCACCAGCATCGACAGCGCGTCGACCGGCTCGGCGTTGACCAGGATCTGCATCTTGACCAGATCGGCCGGCTTGTAGTCGGTCAGATGATAGTCGAACGAGGCGTAGCCCTTGGAGACCGACTTCAGGCGATCGTAGAAGTCGAACACCACTTCGTTGAGCGGCAGGTCGTATTTCACCATCGCGCGGGAGCCGACATAAGTGAGCTCCTTCTGCGAGCCGCGGCGGTCCTGGCACAGCTTCAAGACGCTGCCGAGATATTCGTCGGGCGTGAGGATCGTCGCCTCGATCCACGGCTCCTCGATCTCGGCGATCTTGACCACGTCGGGCATGTCGACCGGGTTGTGGATCTCGAGCTCGGTGCCGTCGGTCAGCTTCATCTTGTAGATCACGCTCGGCGCGGTCGCGATCAGATTGAGGTCGAATTCGCGCGACAGCCGCTCCTGGATGATCTCCAGATGCAGCAGGCCGAGGAAGCCGCAGCGGAAGCCGAAGCCGAGCGCGGCGGAGGTTTCCATCTCGTAGGAGAAGCTTGCGTCGTTCAGCCGCAGCTTGCCCATCGCCGCGCGGAGCGTTTCGAAGTCGTTGGCGTCGACCGGGAATAGGCCGCAGAACACGACCGGAATCGCTGGCTTGAAGCCCGGCAGCATCTCGCTGATCGGCTTCTTGTCGTCGGTGATGGTGTCGCCGACGCGGGTGTCGGCGACTTCCTTGATCGCCGCGGTGATGAAGCCGATCTCGCCGGGGCCGAGCTCCTCGACCTGCTCCATCTTCGGCGTGAAGAAGCCGACGCGTTCGATGTCGTAGGCCGCGCCGGTGCCCATCATGCGGATGCGCTGGCCCTTCTTCATCACGCCGTCGACGACGCGGATCAGGACGACCACGCCGAGATAGACGTCGTACCAGCTGTCGACCAGCAGCGCCTTCAGGGCCGCGTCGCGGTCGCCCTTCGGCGGCGGCAGACGGGTGACGATCGCTTCCAGCACGTCGGGCACGCCGACGCCGGTCTTGGCCGAGATCATCACGGCGTCGGACGCATCGATGCCGATCACGTCCTCGATCTGCTGCTTGACCTTCTCGGGCTCGGCCGCGGGCAGGTCGACCTTGTTCAGGACCGGCACGATCTCGTGATTGTTGTCGAGCGCCTGGTAGACGTTGGCGAGCGTCTGCGCTTCGACGCCCTGGCTGGCGTCGACCACGAGCAGGGAACCCTCGCAGGCCGCCAGCGACCGCGAGACCTCGTAGGCGAAGTCGACATGGCCGGGCGTGTCCATCAGGTTGAAGATGTAATCCTTGCCGTCCTTGGCGCGATAGTTCAGCCGGACGGTCTGCGCCTTGATGGTGATGCCGCGCTCGCGCTCGATATCCATCGAATCGAGCACCTGCTCCTTGCCCGCCATTTCACGATCCGACAGGCCGCCGGTCATCTGGATCAGGCGGTCGGCAAGGGTCGATTTGCCATGGTCGATATGGGCGACGATGGAGAAGTTGCGGATGTTCGAAATCGGGGCAGTTGTCATGGGCGCGGGATAGCATCCGCACCCCCGCGCGGGCAACCAAATTGCGGTATTTTGCAGCGGTGTGACGGCGAATCACGGCGGCGTTTCCGGCAGGGTTGCCGTGACCGCTTTTCGGGCATGTTCCTGCCAGGTCCGGCGGCTCGAAAATCGTCGTTCGCGTTGCCGACACCGGGCGGATGAGTATGCACGGCTACGCCGCAGCCATCGACCTCAACCTGAAAGTTTCGGATGACTGGCTGTGGGCCGGCAAGGGCAAGACCATCTCCTACGAGAACCGGATGCCGCGCGAGATCCTCGACATCGCCGAGCGTCACGGCTGCATCCGGGGCGGCAAATGGTGTCACTACGATACCATGCATTTCGAGCACCGGCCGGAGCTTCCCGGAAAGTGAATCCGCTGGCTGGAGGCGTTCTCACGCCAAGCTGATTTCACTGGCCACAAAAACGCGCTAAAGCGCGCTGAAATGCGGATGAGCACTCATCGCGCTTCCGCTTCCATTTGGGCATGATCCTTCCGGGAAACCGCTTTCCACTTTTCCGGGGCATGCCTCAGGCACAGGCCATGTCGACCGCCTCCACGCTCCCCGCCGCCCGGCGCACCAACCGCAAGCTGACGATCCGGCGGATCGCCGCCTGGATCGCCTCGCGCGCCACCGATCCCAGGACCAGCCTGTGGTTCGTGATCGGCTTCGCGCTGGTTCATGCGGTGCTGTGGACGCTGATCCTGGTCAAGCTCAAGGCCGCGCAGGACATCCATATGGATGTTGCGGAAGCCTATGCCTGGGGCCAGCGCTTCCTGCTCGGCTATGGCAAGCACCCGCCGCTGTCGGGCTGGATCGCCGGGGTCTGGTTCAGAATTTTTCCCGTCACCAACTGGTCGACCTATGCGCTTGCGATGACGACGGTCAGCTTCGCGCTGGTGGTGTGCTGGCTGATCGCGCTGCGCGTCGTCGATCGCCGCCGCGCGTTCTTCATGGTGGTGATGCTCGCGCTCTACCCGATCTTCAATTTCAAGGGCTTCAAATACAACGCCGATCTCGCGCAGCTGGTGCCGCTGCCGCTGCTGGTGCTGGCCTATCTGAACGCGTTCGAGAAGCGCAGCTTCAAATCGGGTCTCTGGCTCGGCTTTGCCGGCATGCTGGCGCTGATGACCAAGTACTGGGTGGTGACGATGATCGGCGCCGTCGGGCTGGCCGCGCTGATCCATCCGCAACGGACGCAATTCCTGCGCTCGCCGGCGCCATGGGTTGCGATCGGCACGATGGCGGTGGCGATGATTCCGCATCTGGTGTGGCTGGAGGAGGTGGACTTCGTGCCGTTCACCTATGCCGGTGACGTCTACGCGCTGTCGAGCCGCGCACTCAATGTCCAGCTCGTGATCGGCTATGTCGTGCACAATGTCGGGCTGCTCGCGATTCCCGTCGTGCTGGGCCTGGTGGCGCTGCTGCTGGGCTCGGTGCCGTGGCGGCCGTCGGACGTGCTGGCGCGGATCTGGTCGCGCGGACCCAATCCCGCCGTCAACCTTCCGCAGGCGCTCAACGTCTGGATCATCCAGCTGATCGTCGCGATCGGGCCGCCGCTCGGCGCACTGGCGTTCACCGTCTATATCAAGACCGATTGGGGCATCCCGCTGTTCTTCCTGGTGCCGCTGGCGCTGGTCGCGATCCCCTCGCTTCGCTTCCCGCGCATGGCGCTGTTCTCGATCACCGCGATCTGGTTCGTGGCCACGATCGTCACGCTGATCGCCGCGCCCAGCATCGCCACGCAGGAGATCGCGTCCAACCATATCGGCGGCTCGACCTACGCCGCGCGCTCCGAGCTCGCGCGCGAGCTCACCCAGACCTGGCAGGACAGATTCCATTCACGCTGGGCCGTGGTCGTCGCGCGGTCCGATATCGGCGAGCCGATGACATTCTACAGTCCGGATCATCCGGCATCGCTGGTGCCGGGCGAAGCCTGGTCGTCGGGGCTGACGTCGCTCGACGAAGCCAAGCGTCTCGGCTTCATCGGCGTCTGCGACACCACCGATCCGGTGTTCCTGAAGCCCTGCGAGGCGTGGATGGCGGAGCACGCCAAGGATGCCGAGCCGCTGGTGATGACCACCATGCGCTTCTTCAACGGCCATCCCGGTCCGTCGACGGTCTGGAAGGTCTATCTGGTGCCGCCGGCGAAGTAGTTATTTCCGGGCATCCTGGAAAGGCAGCGATCTCGACCCGATCGAAAGGATCGCCTTCGCGATCGCTTTGGTCTTGCTGCGACCGACTGTTTGAACGGTCGACACTGCTCTTCTTATCCTCCCCTGGAGGGGGAGGATCGGTTCGCATGAAATGCGAACCGAGGTGGGGTGAAGGTCTCGCCACTCGGGTGCTGCCCGTGTTGAGAGATCACCCCACCCCGTCTCACATTCCGCTGTGCTCCATGTGAGCCGACCCTCCCCCTCCAGGGGAGGGTGCAGCATCGGTGTGCCTGCGCCAGGCCCTTCACTGAGGTGCGAGCCTTGCGGCGCGCTCCTCCAGCGACAAAGGCGAAGCCGTTGCGCGGGGGTGACGGTGATGGATTGGCGTAACGGGCGTGCCCGCCGTTACGTGCCTTCTTCGTTGAACTTGCCGGCGACGAGTTCGGCGATGGCATCCAGCGCCTGCTGTGCTTCGTCGCCCTTGGCCGAGACCACGACCGTGGTGCCGGGCCCGGCGGCCAGCATCATCAAGCCCATGATCGAGGTGCCGCCGACGGTCTCGGTGCCGCGGGTGACCCAGATCTCGGCGTTGAAGCGCTCGACCAGCTGGACGAACTTGGCCGATGCCCGCGCATGCAGGCCGCGCTTGTTGACGATCAGGAGTTCACGGGAAATGGCGCCCGCTGGCACGCCCGGGCCGACCTGATTTCCGCCCGGGGCCTCGTCGCTCATTTGCCTGCGAGAACGCGGCTGGCGATGGTGACGTATTTGCGGCCGGCTTCCTGGGCCATCGCGATCGCGTCGGGCAGCGAGCGCTCCTCGCGAACCTTGGCAAGCTTGACCAGCATGGGAAGGTTAATGCCTGCGAGCACTTCCACCTTCGGGCGGCTCATGCAGGAGATCGCAAGGTTGGACGGCGTGCCGCCAAACATGTCGGTGAGGATCGCAACGCCGTCGCCGCTATCGACGCGGTTCACCGCCTCGATGATGTCGCTTCGACAGAGATCGGAATCGTCCTCGGCCCCGATCGTAATCGCTTCAATTTGTTTCTGCGGACCCATGACGTGTTCGAGCGCCGCTCTGAACTCGTCGGCAAGGCGCCCATGGGTCACCAGCACTAGACCAATCATCGGAAACTCCTCGCGGGCGCCCTTTGGTGCACCGCACGAACGCGCCACTTTGACCATCCAGAGGCCCTACGCAAGAGGGCATCTTGGCTAGTCTCCCGGTTCCTGGCGGTAGAGAGGGGAGGCTGCGCCGGCAAAATCCGACGCGATAGTGGATGTGATATGGTTACCAATTCCCTTCCCACAATTGGCCGCAAGATTACGGGAACATGAACTTTCAGGTTGTCGTCAGCGCAGCGACAACCAGCGGCAGGGGTTGGAAGCCAATGCCGACGGGAATTCGCGGTACCAAAACACCATTAAGGCGAATCGTGAGCGTCTCCGGTGGCGGCAGCCGCTCGGCGTCGTCAGCGGCGAGGTCGACGATCAAGCCGACCACGGCTTCACTTGCGAACGGACAATGGCGGATTCCGAGGCCTCGGATCTCGATCAGACCAGCCAATTGCTGGACCGGACGAACCCACAATTGTTCGCCGGCTGTGTCGAGATGGACACGGTCATCCCCCACCAAAATGGCCGGCGGAAGCGCTCCGGTGCGCCCGGCGAGAATCAGGTCGAAGGCGAGACGCGACTTGCCGGCGCCCGATGGGCCGCGGATCAGCACCGCACGCTCGCCGACCAGAACGGCGGATGCGTGCACGCTTGAATTGTCGCTCATAGTACCGGCAGCCTGACCACGAAGCGTGCGCCGGCGATGGTGGGCCTGCCGTCTGCGTCCGCAGGGCCAATGCGGTTCTCGGCCCAAATGCGTCCGCCATGTGCTTCGATGATCTGCTTGGAGATCGAAAGCCCGAGGCCGGAGTTCTGGCCAAAGCCCTGGTGCGGCCGGTCGGTGTAGAAGCGCTCGAAGATCCGCTCCAGCGCGTCCTCGCCGATGCCGGGCCCGTCATCGTCGACCACGATCTCGACCTCGCCGCGGGTGCGGCGGCAGACGATGCGCACCTTGTCGCCCGGCTTGGAGAATGATTGCGCGTTCGACAGCAGGTTCGAGATCACCTGGCCGAGCCGTGAATCATGGCCGGGCACCGACAGCGTATCGGTCGGTCCGCGGCCCTCGAAGCGGGCTTCGACGGCGACGTCGTGGCCGAGCCTGGTCTCGTTGGCGACGCCGGTCAGCGTCGTCAGCAGCCGCCGCAGATCGACCGGCGCCATGTCCTGGCGCTGCAATTCGGCATCGAGCCGGCTGGCGTCGGAGATGTCGGAGATCAGGCGGTCGAGCCGCCTGACGTCATGCTCGATCACGGCGAGCAGCCGCGCGCGGCTGTTCTCGTTGCGCGCCAAAGGCAGCGTCTCGACCGCGGAGCGCAGCGAGGTCAGCGGGTTCTTCAGCTCGTGGGCGACATCGGCGGCGAACATCTCGATCGCCTCGATGCGGCTGTAGAGCGCGTTGGTCATGTCGCGCAGCGCGCCGGAGAGATGGCCGATCTCGTCGCGGCGTCCGGTGAAGTCGGGAATCTCGACGCGGGTCTGGATACGGTGGCGGACACGCTCGGCGCCGTCGGCGAGCCGCCGCACCGGGCCCGCGATCGTGCTCGCAAGCAGCAGCGACAGCATGATCATGACGGCGGAGGCGACGCCGCCGATCTTGAGGATGGCGAGCCGCTCGGACATCACCAGCTGGTCGATGTCGTCGCCCTGGGTGGTCAGCATCAACGCGCCGCGCACGGCGCGGAAATGCTGCACCGGAACGGCAACCGACACGATGATCGCGCCGCGCTCAGTGACGCGCACAGCGCTGCCCTTCATGCCCTCGAGCGATTGCGCGACTTCGGAATAACCCTTGCCGCCTTCGGGACCGAGCTCGCGATAGATCGGCAGGTCGCCGCGGTTGAGCCAGGTCTTGATCGTGGCCTTGGTCTTTTCATAGAGCGACGGCTTCTCCGACGGCGGCGGCAGCTCCATGCGCAGCACGTCGCCGCGCGCGAACAGATTGCGGCTGTCGAGGATCAGGCCGCCGTCGCGGTCGAAGATGCGGGCCCGCGTCTTGGTCGGCGCGATCAGGCGGCGAAGGGTCGGCGCGACCCGCTCGGGATTGATCGGGAAGTCGGCCGATTCATCCGGCTGGCCGAAGCTCTCGCCGGGCTTGAGGTCGAGCAGGCGGTCGGGATCGATGGTGACGGTGTTGCCTTCGACGGTCGCCGAGGCCGCGATCGCCTCCGAGATGATCTCGGCATAGACTAGGAGGCTCTGCGTGCGCGCCTCGATCAGGCCGGCGCGGAATTGCGAGAGATAGAGGATGCTGGCGACCAGCGCGACGAGGCCGGCAAGGTTGAGCGAGACGATGCGCCGCGTCAGGCTCGAGAACGACAGCGCGAAGAAGAACTGACCGGCGCGGCGCAGCCAGCCGAGCGGACGGCGCCAGCCCCTGTCCTGCGCCACGTCTTCGGCAACGGCGTCCTGATCGAGGAGCTGTGACGCGTCCTCGGTGTTCAGGCCTTGCTCGAGCTGCGTTCGATCAAGCACTGGCAAAGCTGCCGGTTGGTATGGATGTCGTCCCGCGAAGCAATCGTTCGCCCGAGCTTACCCCAGCCGTGCGGAGCCTGTCAGTTAACAAGCCGCCCGGGAAGCGCAGATCAGGCTTCCTTGAAGCGATAGCCGACGCCGTACAGCGTCTCGATCATCTCGAAGTCGTCGTCGACCACCTTGAACTTCTTGCGCAGCCGCTTGATGTGGCTGTCGATGGTGCGGTCGTCGACATAGACCTGGTCGTCATAGGCCGCGTCCATCAGCGCGTTGCGGCTCTTCACGACGCCGGGACGGGTGGCGAGCGCCTGCAGGATCAGGAATTCGGTCACGGTGAGCGTCACCGGCTCGTTCTTCCAGGTGCAGGTGTGGCGCTCCGGATCCATCCGCAGCAGGCCGCGGTCGAGCGCGCGGGCGTCCGGTTCCTTCGGCGCGGCGGTCGGATCCTTCGGCTGGCCGCGGCGGAGCACGGCCTTGACCCGTTCGACCAGCAGGCGCTGCGAGAACGGCTTGCGGATGAAATCGTCGGCGCCCATTTTCAGGCCGAACAATTCGTCGATCTCCTCATCCTTCGAGGTGAGGAAGATCACCGGCAGGTCGGACTTCTGGCGCAGCCGGCGCAGCGTTTCCATGCCGTCCATGCGCGGCATCTTGATATCGAGGATCGCAAGGTCGGGCGGCGACGTGCGAAACCCATCCAGCGCCGACGCACCGTCCGTGTAGGTCATGATGCGATAGCCTTCGGCTTCGAGCGCGATCGAAACCGAAGTGAGAATGTTGCGGTCGTCGTCGACCAGGGCGATTGTGGGCATGTGCTGCTTTCACAATGAGAGTGGCTTAGACGGCGGGCACTCTGGCGACGCGCCGTAGAATTGGGCTTCGAACGCGGTCAACGAGCAATGCAAGCTGGGCTGAAGTGTGACCGAGTTCCGCAAAAATCCGCTTCTGCGACCCACGCGATGGGTCCCCATATAGCACCCTTGGACCATGAGAAAAGGCCCTTTTTTCATAGGGAACCCGCCCGATTCGCCCATAAAATGACCCGATAGGCCCATGCAACCGACCGCCGACTTCGATCCTGCCCACCTTGCCCGCTCGCTGCTCCGCCGCAGCCGCCAGGGCGCCCTCGCCACGCTGATGGCCGGCACCGGCGATCCCTATTGCTCGCTGGTCAATCTGGCCAGCCATCCAGACGGCTCGCCGATCCTGCTGATTTCCCGCCTGGCGCTGCATACCAAGAACGTCCTTGCCGACAGCCGAGTGTCGCTGATGCTGGACGAGCGCGCCGAGGGCGATCCGCTGGAGGGCGCCCGGATCATGCTGGCCGGTCAGGCGGAGGAGGTCGCGGAGGCCGGGCGGGAGCTCGTCCGAAGGCGCTATCTCGGCGCCCATCCGTCAGCGGAAGCCTTTGTGGAATTTAAGGATTTTTCGTTCTTCCGGATCAAGCCAAGCGGTGCCCATCTGGTTGCCGGGTTCGGCCGCATCGTGGACCTCAAACCCGAGCAATTCCTGACCGATCTCAGGGGAGCCGAGGGGCTGCTCGAAGCCGAGCCCGGCGCGGTGGCGCATATGAACGAGGATCACCGCGAGGCCATGAATCTTTACGCGACGCAGCTGCTCGGCGCGGAAAGTGCCGATTGGCTCTGCACCGGCTGCGATCCCGACGGCATGGACATGCAGGCCGGCCGCGACACGCTGCGGCTGGATTTCCCCGAGCGCGTCACCACCGGCACCGAGCTGCGCAAGATGCTGGTGCGGCTCGCCGGCGAGGCGCGCGCCAAAGAGTAGCAAGCGAGCAGAAAACCACCTGTCCGCACGGCGGTGCTGCGGCCGTGGCGAGGCATGGTGTCGCATGGCTGCGGCGGCTCGATTGCGCGCTCGCTCAAGGCGAGGTGTCGTTCGACCCGTGCGCCGCTTCCTGTTTGCGCAAGGTCTGACAGCGCGATCATTTCGCGCCGGCGCGTCTCGTGATCGCCCGTTGGTTCGATGCGCGTGCAAGAATGGCTGGCGCTGCTGTTCGGAAAATCATCCGGATCGCGACCACGCCGCGATGACGCGCGCGTGCGTCGCGCTGATTGCGTTATCATCCGATCGCCAGGGGCAGTGATTGCCTCACCGCCGAACGCGACGCGTTGCGGAACATTCACCGCAGTTGAGCGTTGAACCAATCGGGCTTCGACGAAGGTGTGTTGAGCGCAATCGAAACTGCTCATCAGCAGCTTCTCACTTGCAGCTCAATGCCGATCAGGTGGTGCCGCGTGCAACACGATGGCGGTCATGCTCGGCTCTGCAGCGCCGCGTCAACGCGCGGCGGCTCATCTCAACGATACATCCTCAGCGCGAAATGCATACCCGGCATTCTCCGCGCCGTTCGCCTTGATCGGCGACGGCGCTGCCCGCCGGCTGGCACTTTTTGTGCATCGCAAAGCTCCGTGCGCGGCGGGAAAGGCGACGAAACGTCGCCCGACTGCTGCGAAAACAATGAGAAAACGAAAGCAAGGCGAAAGGGTTTCGCGCTGCGGTATTTGCGCCAGATGATGGGCCTGCCTTGGAATCAGCCAAAAGCCGTTCGATTGGCTTGGCAAGCCCGGCGATCCCCACTATTAGGTCGCCGGACCGAAGCCGAGAGGCTATATTCTGATCACGGTCACCGCGGCGGGGCGCGACTAGCGACATTCGCGCGAACAAGGATACGCGGGTTCGAGGAGGTTCTTCGTGCAAGAGACGGGCGTGCATAACGGTGCCTTCGGCGCCGACAAATTCGGCTTAAAAAATCTCAAGGGCGTGCATTGGAATTACGGTGCACCTCAGCTTTACGAGCATTCGCTGCGTAATGGCGAAGCGGTGCTGTCGGCCGATGGCGCGCTTTGCGCGGATACCGGTGAGTTCACCGGCCGCAGCCCGAAGGACAAGTTCACGGTCCGCGACGGCCTGACCGACAAGAGCATGTGGTGGGCCGGCAACCAGTCGATCACCTCGGAGCAGTTCGCGGCACTTCATGCCGACTTCCTCAAGCATGCCGAAGGCATGACGCTGTTCGCGCAGGATCTCTACGGCGGCGCCGATCCGAAGCATCGCATCAAGACCCGCGTCTTCACCGAGCTTGCCTGGCATTCGCTGTTCATCCGCACGCTGCTCATTCGTCCCGAGGCGTCGGAGCTCGCGAGCTTCGTGCCCGAACTGACGATCATCGACCTGCCGAGCTTCCGCGCCGATCCGAAGCGCCACGGCTGCAAGTCGGAGAACGTCGTCGCGATCGATTTCGCCCGCAAGATCGTCCTGATCGGCGGCTCGCAATATGCCGGCGAGATGAAGAAGAGCGTGTTCACCACGCTGAACTTCTATTTGCCCGAGAAGGGCGTGATGCCGATGCACTGCTCGGCGAATGTCGGCTCCGACGGCGACACCGCAATCTTCTTCGGCCTGTCCGGCACCGGCAAGACCACGCTCTCGGCCGATCCCAAGCGCACGCTGATCGGCGATGACGAGCATGGCTGGAGCGAGGACGGCGTCTTCAATTTCGAAGGCGGCTGCTACGCCAAGTGCATCAAGCTGTCCGGCGAAGCCGAGCCGGAAATCTACGCCGCCAGCAAGCGCTTCGGCGCGGTGCTGGAAAACGTCGTGCTCGGCGCCAATGATCGCGTGCCCGATTTCGACGACGGCTCGAAGACCGAGAACACCCGCTCGGCCTATCCGCTCGATTTCATCCCCAACGCCTCGCGCACCGGCTGCGCGCCGCATCCGAAGAACGTCGTGATGCTCGCGGCCGACGCCTTCGGCGTGATGCCGCCGATCGCCAAGCTGACGCCGGCGCAGGCGATGTATCACTTCCTGTCCGGCTACACCGCGAAGGTCGCCGGCACCGAGCGTGGGCTCGGCAACGAGCCGCAGCCGGAATTCTCCACCTGCTTCGGTTCGCCGTTCCTGCCGCGCGATCCGTCGGTCTACGGCAACATGCTGCGCGAGCTGATCGCCAAGCACAATGTCGATTGCTGGCTGGTCAACACCGGCTGGACCGGCGGCAAGTACGGCACCGGCCGCCGCATGCCGATCAAGGTGACCCGCGCGCTGCTCACCGCGGCGCTGAACGGCTCGCTGCGCAACGCCGACTTCCGCACCGACAAGTATTTCGGCTTCGCGGTGCCGACCTCGCTGCCGGGCGTCGAGCCGCACATCCTCGATCCGATCAAGACCTGGGCCGACAAGGTCGAGTTCGACAAGACGGCGCGTGCGCTGATCGGCATGTTCCAGAAGAACTTCGCCAAGTTCGAAGCGCAGGTCGACGCCGAAGTCCGCGCCGCCGCGCCGGAAGTGAAGCTGGCGGCGGAGTAAGCCGCGCAAGCGATACGCGATTTGAAAAGGCGGCCCTCGCGGCCGCCTTTTTGTTTGCCCGGCCGGCTCGGCGACGTCTCCATCCGTCCAAGCTGAGCAGCGAACGGCGCCACATTCTCCACCGTCGTCCCGGCTCCCGTGCGCAATTGCGCACTAGCGCAATTGCGCACTAGGCGGTGTGGACTCTAGGGATTCCCTTTTGAGGCCAAATCAGATTCAAGGCTTCTTTTGGGAGGCGGCCTTGGGTGTGATGGATCGTTTGGTGTTGAGCGACGCGGCTTGGGAGCGCATGGCGCCGCTCATCATTGGCCGGCCCGACCAGAAAGGTTCGACCGGACGCGACAACCGGATGTTCGTGGAAGGGGTGCTCTGGATCGTTCGCACGGGCTCTCCCTGGCGTGATCTTCCGGAGGCGTTTGGGGATTGGAACAGCGTGTTCCGGCGCTTCAGTCGATGGAGCACCAAGGGTGTCTGGTTGCGGATCTTCGAGGCGATGTCCGATGATCCGGACTTCGAATATTTGATCGTCGATTCCACCATCGTCCGGGCGCATCAGCACGCCGCCGGGGCAAAAAAAGGGGGTCTGAAGATCAAGCGATCGGGCGCTCGCGCGGCGGCTTGAGCACCAAGATACATATGGCCGTTCGAGGTTTGGGATGTCCCGTGCGGTTCACCCTCACCGCAGGCCAGAAGGGCGATGCCCCGCAAGCCGCCACGTTGATCGAGGGATTGCCCGCCGAGGTCGTCATGGCCGATGCAGCCTATGACGCCGATCATTTGCGCCAGGCCATCGCAGCCAAAGGCGCGATCGCCGTCATCCCCAACAACCCCTCGCGAGCCCTCAAACATCCGCTCGACAAGCATCTCTATGTCCAGCGCCACCTCGTGGAATGCTGCTTCAGCAAGCTCAAGCAGTTCCGTCGCGTCGCAACCCGCTTCGAAAAGACCGCCCGAAATTACCGAGCCATCGTCACGCTCGCTGCAATCGTCCTATGGATGCGATAAGTGTCAACACCACCTAGGCCGGGACGACATCAACTGTGTTGCTTCGCTACTCCCCCATCTCGGGCAGCACCGCGTTGCTCGGCGTCTGCCGGTCGGTGATCTGCAGGCCGAACAGGCTGCCGATCAATTCGACGGCGACGCGCGCGGTGCGGCCGCGCTCGTCGAGGAAGGGATTGAGCTCGACGATGTCGAGCGAGCGCACCAGCCCGGAATCGTGCAGCAGCTCCATGATGAGATGGGCTTCGCGATAGGTCGCGCCGCCGGGCACCGTGGTGCCGACGCCGGGCGCCACCGCCGGATCGAGGAAGTCGACATCGAACGAGACATGCAGCACGCCGTTTTTCGCCCTGACGCGTTCGATGACGCGGCGCGTGAGCACGGCGACGCCGAACTCGTCGATCTGGCGCATGTCCGCGATCGACACATTGCGCTGCCGCAGCAGCTTGCGCTCCAGCGGATCGACCGAGCGCGTGCCGATCAGGTCGAGCTGATCGGGCGGGATCGAGGCCCGCGGCAGCCCGCCGAGCAGATCGTCGAGGCCGGGCTCGCCGCACAGGAACGCGGCCGACATGCCGTGCATGTTGCCGGTGATGGTGGTGGCCGGCGTGTTGTAGTCGGCATGCGCGTCGACCCACAGCGCAAACAGCGGCCGGCCCTTTTCCTGCCAGTAGCGTGCGACGCCGTTGATCGACCCCATCGACAGCGAGTGATCGCCGCCCATGAAGATCGGGATCGCGCCGGAATGCGCCAGCCAATAGGCGCGCTCGGAGAGCGCGCGGGTCCAGGTCTTCACTTCGTCATAGAACCTGGTGTTGGCCGGCACCGGGCCGTCGGCGACGACCTGTGGGATCGCAAGGTTGCCGTGATCATCGACCTGGAAGTCGAGCTGCTCGAGCAGGCGCGCGATGCCCGCGGTGCGCAGCGCGTCCGGTCCCATCAGCGGGCCGGCCTGCGATGCGCCGATCTCGATGGGAACGCCAAGCAGGGCGATGCGCGAGGGCTTTGACGTGTCGGCTTCGGACATGCAGCAGTGCTCCCAAAGGTGTGGAACAGAAGCGACGTGCCAATGTTCCCTCAACCCTTGAAATAGGCAATGCGGTCGTAACAGACCAATGTGGATATTTGGCTACGGCTCCACGCGAGCCGGAGGCCGATCCGCTCGAAACGCCTACGCCTTGAAATAAGCGATCTGCGTCGTGGTCGCGAGCAGCCGGCCGGAAGGCGACCACAATTCGCCGTGCTGGTCGCCGTAGCTCTTGTGGAAGATCTTGGCGTCGGCGGTGGCGAGCACGCGGGTGGTATCCTCCGCATCCAGGTCGGCCGCGTCGGCGTGGAAATAGGTCGTCAGCGACACGGTGCCGAACGGCACCAGCTCGTGCCTTGCGTGGAAGACGCGGCCGAAGAACGCGTCCGACATCGACATCAGCGACAGCGCATCGAGCTTGCGCGGCACACGGTCGGCGATCCAGAGCTTTGAATAGGGGCTCGACGGCAGCTTCGCGGCACCGCCGCCGGCGAACTTCGGCTCGCCCTCGGCGAAGCGGAAATCGTACTGGTTGGCCCAGGTCATCTTGAGCTTCGGAAAGGAGCGCAGCTGTTCGAACGGCACGGCGCCCGGAAACCCGGCCGGTTGGTGCGACCAGGACGGGCGGCGCTCGGCGAACACGGCGGTTGCCAGCGTCGCGACCTCGCCGCCGCCCTGCGTCATCTCGACCGACCAGTGCTGGCTCGAACGGTTGGCCTTGACCAGGCGAACATCGAGATCGAACACGCCCTCGGCGACCGGCGCGCAGTAGTTGACCGTCAGCGCCAGCGGATCGCCCGCGCGCTGCGGGTGCTGCATCAGCGCGCGCAGGATGGTCGCGGCGGTGCAGCCGCCGAACGGGCCGACGAACGCCCAGTAATCGGGGCTGGTCCGTCCCTGCCAGCGGCTGTCGCCGGCGGTCACGGCGGTGGCTTCATCGAAAAGGTGCGGGGTCTTGGTGAGCATGCAGATCTTTCAATATCGACTGGCGCTTCGGTCATCGCCAAGCGGACTGACGGGCAATGACGAGCAATGACGTTCGTCATGCAATATCGCGAGCAATTGTGCGAAATTCAATGACGTCGGGCGTAATCGATTTCCGCGTCCCGGGATTATCCCTTCGCCTCGCGCTGGTTGCCGAGCTGTGGCGAGGCCCCCGGATGCACCGGCACGTGCCAGATGTCCTCGGCATATTCGCGGATGGTGCGGTCGGAGGAGAACCAGGCCATGCGCGCGACGTTGAGGATCGAGGCGCGGGTCCAGGCCGGCGCCACCATCCAGCGGGCGTCGATGCCGCGCTGCGCGTCGTAATAGGAATCGAAATCGGCCGAGACCATGTAATGATCGAGATAGCGCAGCGCGTGCCCGATCGAGGCAAAGCGCGCGGCATCGCCGGGCGAGAACTCGCCGCTCTCGATGGCGCGGATCGCGCGCTCGAGCCGCGGCGACTTGCGGATCACGTCGCTGGCGTCGAGCCCCTGCTTGCGGCGGACCATGACGTCGCCGGCCTCGAGGCCGAAGATCGCGATGTTCTCGGGTCCCACCGCATCGCGAATCTCGATATTGGCGCCGTCGAGCGTGCCGATCGTCAGCGCGCCGTTCAGCGCGAGCTTCATGTTGCCGGTGCCGGAGGCTTCCATGCCGGCGGTTGAGATCTGCTCGGACAGATCGGCGGCTGGAATGATCACCTCGGCGAGGCTGACATTGTAGTCGGCGAGGAAGGCGACCTTCAGTCTGCCGCCGAGCGAGGCGTCATTGTTGACGATCTCGGCGACGTCGTTGATCAGCTTGATGATCAGCTTGGCGTAGCGGTAGCTCGCCGCCGCCTTGCCCGCGAAGATCTTTACCCGCGGCACCCAGTTCGCCCCTGGATTGTCCTTCATCGCGTGGTAGAGCGCGATGGTCTCCAGGATGTTGAGCAGCTGCCGCTTGTATTCGTGGATGCGCTTGATCTGCACGTCGAACAGCGCCGATGGGTCGAGCTTGATGTGGTTGCGTTCGTTGACCAGCCGGGCCAGCGCCAGCTTGTTGTGATGCTTGACGTCGCGGAAGCGCTTCTGGAATTCGAGGTCGCTCGAATGGGCCTCGAGCCGCTCGAGCAGCGAGAAGTCGTCGAGCACGGCCTCGCCGCAGGTTTCGCGCAGCAGCGCGGTCAGCCGCGGGTTGGCCAGCATCAGCCAGCGGCGGAAGGTGATGCCGTTGGTCTTGTTGGTGATGCGCGACGGATAGAGATGATGCAGGTCGTGGAACACGGTCTCCTTCATCAGGTCGGAATGCATCGCGGAGACGCCGTTGATGCGGTGCGAGCCGACGAAGGCGAGCTGGCCCATCCGCACGCGGCGGCCGCTGCGCTCGTCGATCAGCGAGACCGAGGCGCGGTATTCGATGTCGCCGGGGAAGCGCTCCTCGGCAAGCGCGAGATGGGCCACGTTGATGCGGTAGATGATCTCGAGATGCCGCGGCAGCAGCCGTTCGAACAATTCGACCGGCCAGGTCTCGAGCGCCTCGGGCAGCAGCGTATGGTTGGTGTAGGACAGGGTCGCGACCGTGATTTTCCAGGCCTCGTCCCAGCGGAAGTTGTGCAGGTCGACCAGGATGCGCATCAGTTCGGTGACCGCAAGGCTCGGATGGGTATCGTTGAGCTGCACGGCCGCCTTCTGCGCAAGGTTGCGCAGGCCGCCGTCGGAGGCGAGATGCCGCTTCACGAGATCCTGCAGCGAGGCCGAGACGAAGAAATATTCCTGGCGCAGCCGGAGCTCGCGGCCCGCCGCGCTCTCGTCGTTCGGATAGAGGAATTTGCAGATCGCTTCCGCGCGCGCCTGTTCGGCGCTGGCCGAGACGTAGTCGCCGGTATTGAAGACGTCGAGCTGGAGCGGATCGGGTGCATGCGCCGACCACAGGCGAAGCGCGTTGACGTGCTGGCCGCGCCAGCCGACGATCGGCGTGTCGTAGGCCATGGCCTCGACGGTTTCCGCCGGATGCCAGGTGGCGCGGTCGCGGCCGCGCTCGTCGACATGCTCGACGTGGCCGCCGAAGTGAACGTTGTAGACCACCTCCGGCCGCTGGAATTCCCAGGGATTGCCGAAGGCGAGCCATTCGTCGGGATATTCCTGCTGCCAGCCATGGTTCATGATCTGGCGGAACAGGCCGAAATCGTAGCGGATGCCGTAGCCGGTCGCGGGGATCGCCAGCGTCGCCATGCTCTCCATGAAGCAGGCCGCAAGCCGGCCGAGGCCGCCATTGCCGAGCGCCGCATCCGGCTCGCATTTGCGCAGGTCCGACAGATCGACGCCGAGGTCGCCGAGTGCCGCCTCGAACAGCGGCAGCAGTCCCATATTGTTGAGCGCGTCGGTGAACAGGCGGCCGATCAGGAACTCGAGCGAGAGATAATAGACGCGCTTGGCGCCGGCGTCGTAGGTCTGCTTCTCGGCCGTCAGCCAGTGGTGCACGATGCGGTCGCGCAGCGCCAGCGCCGCGGCCTTGTACCAGTCCCGTCTGGTCGCAACGGTGGCGTCCTTGCCGATTGCAAGCCGGAGCTTGGCGAGGATCGCGCTCTTGATCTCGGTCAGCGCCAGCTCGTCGATCGGCTGGTTCAATGCCGGGTAGTTTGTCTGTTCCTGCAACGCGCCCAATCCCTGCCGTTCGAACCGGAACATGACGCGATGGCCCGCATCATGACCTCATCTCATTGGTCGAGCATGGTTCCCCCGGAAATCCCGGTTCCGCGGCCTTCCGATCACGCTCCAGCGCAATGATACCCGCCTTGCATGGCAATCGAAACCGTCAGGGACGGTGCCATACACAGCGCTGCCGTGATTTTATGCAAGGACCGGGCCGCTTCGGGAACCTTCCGGACCAGCGGTCATGGGTGCTACGATGGCGCTGCAGAAGCCGGGCTTTGGCAATTGACCGGAGGATGCGTGATGAGACTCTTGATCGAGATCGCGGCCGCGGCGTTGCTCGTGGTGTGCATCACGGCGACCAGCGCAGCCGATGCAGCGGGCAAACCGGGCCGCAGCGCCGACGGCCTGAGTTGCGGCTTCAGCGTGGCGCAGAATGCATCGCCCGCCGCGCGCTGTGCCGCCATCAAGCGGCAATGCGGCGGCAGGTTCTACGCAAATGCCTGCGGCGACAAGCTGCTCTCGGCAGCGAATTGAGCGGCCACGCAACGCGCTTTCACGCTCAATCCGAAACACCGTGGTGATACGGATTTTCAAGCCTTAACGGAGCCTTTACAAACACAGCTGTCGCTCGTGGGGCGGGCACGTTTTTCAGCTCCGACGCATTTCATTCCGAAGCCATTTTCAACGGGCCGCTGACCTGGTCAGCGGCCCGAATTGCTTTGCGGGCAGCATATGCGTCACCGAGCGATGATGCTCGCTCGCCACATCGTCGTCCTGGCGAAAGCCAGGACCCATTACCCCAATCGTCAGATGAGGCCCGACAGGTCGTTCCAGTCCGGATTTTCTGCTTCGATCAGCTTGATCTTCCAATCGCGCTTCCAGAATTTCAGCTGCTTCTCGCGGGCGATCGCTTCCTGCGGCGTGGCGAATTCCTCGACATGGACGAGGCGGAAGACCTGGTATTTGTAGACAAACTTGGAGCCTCGGCCTGACCGATGTAGCTCAAGCCGGGTGCGAATGTCGTTAGTGACGCCAATGTAGAGCGTTCCGTGATGGCGGCTCGCCAGAATGTACATAGTAGCTGCCGGCTGTGCTCATTCGTGGCCAGGGCTCGCGATACGTTGGTCTATTGGGGTAATGGGTCCTGGCTTTCGCCAGGACGACGCCCAAAGGGCGATCTGCAAACCAATCAGAACGAATTAAGAACACTTTAGCAAGTCTTTGATATATCATTGTGATTCGGCGGCTGCGCCGACACAATATCTATGGTCTTTCAGTCTCTGCGAGGACTACATGTCCACCATCGCCTTCGATCAATTCGCCCTGACCCGGATTGCCGATTTCGCGCGGTCGCTGTCGCGGCTGCACCAGGCCTCGCGCCGCCAGCCGATCGACGACGACCAGCTCGATCGCGAGTTCAACGCGGTCTGCATGTCGATCTGGGGCTACACCACGGACGATTTCAGCGACGAGCTGTTCTCGGACGAGGATCACGCCTGGCTCGACTCGCTCGATGAAGCGCATGCGCGGATCTTCGCCGGCGAGCAGGGTTATGATCTCGTCGACGATCACGGCATGCTTACGGACTGGTGGGGCTATTGCTGGATGATCCTCGCCGAGAAGCGCGGCATCCTCAATCCGGAGAACCGCGCGGCCGCGCGGGCCGCGATCGAGGAGAAATACCTGGCCGCGCCGAATGTGATCGGCGTGATCGTGGCGCGGTAGCAATTTGTTACGTCGTCATTCCGGGGCGCCTCGAAGAGGCGAGCCCGGAATCTCGAGATTCCCCGATGCGCAATTGCGCATCTGAGGTCTGGTGCTTACGCACCATCCCGGAATGGCGGGCTGACGCCCGTCAGTTCGCTTCGGCCCGCTTCGCGGGCTTTGCGGCGTTGCCCGTCGGCGCAACGGACGACGGCGCCGACGGCGCGACATCGCTTCTGGTTTCCGGCAGCGGCGCGTCGCCCGCGATCTCGGCGCTGACGGGGGCGACCTTCATTTCGCCGAGCCGCGCGCGGACCGCCGAAGTCAGTCCGGGATAGGAGGCAACCGGCGTGAAGTCGAACGACTGCTCGTTGCCGACACGAATGCCGGTGTAGGCGACGAGGCCGTCGGTGGTCGCGATCACGTCGCCGGCGCGCAGGGAGGCATCGAGCGCGAGGTCGACCGGCGCGAGCCCCGCCGGGTCGCGGCCGTTGCAGGTGCAGTCGGCGCGCAACGCCTTGCGATAGGCGAAGGCGTTCTCGCTGTCGGCGTAGCGTTCGCCGGCGGTCGATGCGGCGCTGTCGATATGGCTGCCGTAATAGACCTTGGTCGCGCTCGCCGGACAGAACGCCTGGCAAAGCTGCGCCGGGGTGGCGTTGCCGCGCATCGTCAGCGGAAAATATTTGCCGTCGCAGCTGCGCACGCAATACGCCGGTCCGGAACCGGCCACGCGCGGCGCGGAGATGGGCGCGGAGGGCTGCCGCTCAGCCTGCTGGTTGAGGCCGAACGGATCGGCGAAGAAATTGGCCTGCGGCGGCGCCTGCCGGCTCTGCTGCTTCTGGGAACCGCCGAAGAAGAAGTCGAACAGCCCTTCGGCCGAGACAGGCGCGGGCACCACCAGGACGGAACCCGCAAAGGCTGCGGCGGCCAGCATCACGCGGCGCCGCATGCGCCGATCACTCAACTCTGTACGCAACGCCCAACTCCACCCGACGCGCCACGCCGCGGCGACAAGCTGCCCCGGCGGATTCACAGTAGTGCGCGATGGTAAACGAGCGATTGATTTGAAGTGACGGCGTCACAGGAAGGCGAGGTCGCGCGAACCCCTTCACCTCGCCCCGCTTGCGGGGAGAGGGAGAGGAAACAGTCTCAGCCCTTCAGGAACTCGCCAGCCTTGTACAGCGCGCGGAACGGCAAGCCGGCTTCGGCGAACGTCTCGGTCGCGCCTTCCTCGCGGTCGACCATGGTGAAGACCAGGGCGATCTCGCCGCCGGCCTCGCGCACGGCTTCCACCGCCTTCAGCGCCGAGCCGCCTGTCGTGGTGACGTCCTCGACGATCACGATCCGCTTGCCCGCAAGGCTCTCGCCCTTGGCCAGTCCTTCGACGGACAGCTTCGCGCCGTGCTCCTTCGGCTTCTTGCGCACGAAGAACGCCGCGATCGGGTGGCCCTTCAGCCAGGACAGTTGCGCGATGGCGCCGGCGAGCGGCACCGCGCCCATCTCGAGCCCGCCGACGAAATCGAGCTTGTCGTCCTTCAGCGCTTCATAGGTGAGCTCGGCGAGCAGCGCCGCGCCCTCGGGATCGAGCATCGTCGGCTTCAGGTTGAAATAGAAGTCGCTCTTGCGGCCCGACGCCAGCGTGATCTCGCCGCGGCCGAACGAACGCTTGCGGATGATCTCGGCGAGGCGGGCGCGGGAGGCTGATTTGGACAAAGACTTTTTCCCTTGAGGGTTTGAGGCGGGCGGCAATCTATCCACGCTTACCGGCACATTCCAGCGTGGAAATCGAGCCGTCAACAGTGCCCAAGCCGCGATTTCCGCGGGCGTGCTTTCCGGAAAGCGCGGTTGTGCGGCCGTTCCGTTCCCCGTAAGCAGTCGCCAAACACTCGGCCAAACACTTGCCCAAACACTTGCACGGGAAGCGGAAATGACCATCGAGCTGCACACCTGGAACACCCCCAACGGCCGCAAGATCTCCGTGGCGCTGGAGGAAATGGGGCTGCCCTACAAGGTGATCCCGGTGAACATCAGCAAGGGCGAACAGATGGCGCCCGCCTTCCTTGCGATCAGCCCGAACAACAAGATCCCGGCGATCGTTGATCCGGATGGGCCTGGCGGCAAGCCGGTCAGCGTTTTCGAGTCCGGCGCGATCCTGCTCTATCTCGGCGAGAAGACCGGCAAGTTCCTGCCGAAGCCGCTGGCGGAGCGGATCCCGGTCTATGAGTGGCTGATGTGGCAGATGGGCGGCTTCGGCCCGATGCCGGGCCAGGTGCACCATTTCATCGCGCTGGAGAACGAGCAGGACCGCGCCTACGGCCTGAAGCGCTACATGGCCGAGACGCGGCGGCTCTACGGCGTGCTGGACCGCCGGCTCGATGGCCGCGATTTCGTCGCCGGCGATCTCTCGGTTGCCGATTTCGCCATCCTCGGCTGGGCCTGGCGCCATCCGCGCCACAAGGTCGATCTGGCCGACTTCCCCAACGTCAAGCGCTGGTACGAGACGCTGATGGCCCGCCCGGCGACGAAGCGGGGGATGGAGGCGAAGCTGGATTGAGGGGCACTGAATCGTAGGATGGGTAGAGCGAAGCGAAACCCATCAGCTCAACGCACGGCAAGAAGTCGATGGGTTTCGCTGCGCTCCACCCATCCTGCAGTTCAATCCGCCAGCACCAGCTCTTCCCCTGCAACGCAGAAGTTTTGAATATCGACGAGCTTCCTTTAGTCGCGCTGGTAATCGGCGCGAGTACCAGACACTTGTCGCACTTGGGAATTGGTTGGCCTGCCGCGTAGCTTCATGCGGCAGAGTTCAGGAGAAAAAATCAATGCCACTCAACAACGATCTGCGGCGGTTGTGGCGCGACAGAGGATTCACAGGGAAGGAGGGAAGCGCTGCTGTTTGTATGCCTCCACCTCCTAATTCTAGCCGCGTTTATTATCTTACATCGGCAGAATACGCGATCAGCAACATTGTGTTCAGTCGTCTGAAGGTTGCCCGCTTTTCTGAACTTAATGACCCTTTCGAATTACTATCGCCGCGCACCGCGCAGACGCATTCGAACGCCGAAATCCGACAGTTTCGCGCGAACTATAACGTTGATAACGGCGTACTATGCTTCAGCTCTGATTGGATTGATCCAGTACTTTGGAGCCATTATGGCGCGCGGCACACGGGAATTTGCCTCGGCTTTATCGTGCCGGATGCAATACTTAGGAATGTGCAATATCGAACCGATCGAGTCGTGATCGATACCTCGGTAAATCGGTCTGGCATCAACGCAGCACTCGCCGACACGATCCTGCGCACAAAATTCGAAAGCTGGCGGTACGAAAAGGAGCGACGAATGCTGGTGCCACTCTCGACCGCGACGGAAGAGGGAAGGCTTTATTTCGCGTCATTCGACGAAGAGCTTAACTTGTCCGAGGTAATCCTTGGCCCGTTATGCAACATGAGCGTCGCAAATGTTCGCGATATTGTTTCCAAGTTCTACAATGATGTAACCGTCATCCAATCTCGCCTAGCCTGGAACTCGTTTCAAGTTGTGCCTATGGAGAGTACAGTCCCTCGCCTGCGCGCGCCTGTCGACCCAAATAAGCCTGCAAAGAAAAAGCGTTCGAAGCGATGAAAGTCATCTACTCCTGCTTGATCGAGGAGAATTCCTGGTTCTCGCCTAGGCGAGAACGTCCGACTCACCTAAGTTGCAGCAGCCGCTAGGCTCAACTTCCTGAGCGCTCAACCCAGCTCGATGCTATTGTTGATAACTAGCTGCAAGCCTTGCCCTAGAAAGAGTGGGCTGCTCAACTGCAACTAAGGCTTGCGGATAGATTTTGCTGTTGTGCTTCGCGACAGTTGATATGAATGCGCGTAGGAATGCGCGCTCCCTGCAGTTCGCTGCGACTATGCGTCCGATCTGGCGTACGAGTATCCGCAAGCCTTTTCCTCATGTCACAGCTGGCTAGACTCAGAGGCGTCAGAACACTCCCTCAACTGGCACGAGTTTTGGGAGTCCAACCAGCATCCTTGTCGTTCGTTTTGTACTGGCTCCCTGATCAGCAGAAGTACGAGCAGTTCACTATACCCAAGAAAGGAGGTGGCTGGCGACTAATCACGGCCCCCAAGCCCCGCCTCAAGATGATTCAGACAAAGTTGGCTGATTTTCTTTTGGACATTCACGTTGAGCTGGAACAGTCCCGCTCCCGAAGTCAGTGCCAGCTAGCACACGGCTTCAAGAGAGGCTTTTCGATCGTCACGAACGCCACAGCGCACCGAAACAAGCGGTTTGTGTTCAACGCCGACCTGAAAGACTTCTTTCCTTCAATCAACTTCGGCAGAGTTCGCGGCTTCTTCCAGTGGGATAATAACTTCTCACTCGATCCAAAGGTCGCGACCATAATCGCGCAGATCGCTTGCCGCGACAATCAGCTTCCTCAGGGAAGCCCGTGCTCGCCAGTGATATCAAACCTAATAGCTCATATCCTTGATATTCACCTCAACAGGTTGGCTCGGGCCGGTAGGTGCACATACACCCGCTACGTGGACGACATCACATTTTCAACGAATGAAAAGGAATTCCCATCCTCGATCGCGAGGCTGGTGCGTGGTTCGACAGACAAGTGGGTTCCAGGGGACGGTCTCGTCAAGCGCGTGTATTCATCCGGCTATTCGCTGAACTACGACAAGACACGAATGCAGCTACGGGACTCGCGTCAGGACACCACGGGTCTGATCGTCAACAAGAAAGTCAACGTTCGCAACGAATATTACAAGACAGCCCGCGCCAAGTGCGACCATTTGTTCAAAAACGGCTTCTGCTTCTCCGATAAAGATCGAAAGCCCATATCCGATGAAGCCTTGGACGGGACGATGGGTTTCATTCGGCAAGTTCGCGGACTCAAGACCAAAGATTGGCAGAGTGAGCAGAGCAGCTTCTTCAAGCTAAATCGTCAGTTCTTGGATTACAGGGCGTTCCATGGAATCACACGCCCCAAAATCATTTGCGAGGGAAAGACCGACAACATCTATCTTCGATGCGCATTCGAGAGACTAAAAAGCAGATTTCCGGCTTTTATCCATCCAGATCCCAGCGTGGGTCTCACGGTCGACCTTTTCAACTACACCGAAGCGTCCGCCACTTTTCAGGATTTGTCCGGCGGCACCAACGACTTATCCAAGTTCCTGTCGCACTATGCTTTAAGGGTGTCGCCCTTCAAGCTCGCGCCAGACCAACCCGTGATCATGATCGTCGACAACGACAAGGGATCAGCCGATCTATTTAGGAAATTGACCAAGATGCTGGGCAAGGTCGTCGGCGGGCTCGATCCATTCTACTACGTTTGCGCAAACCTCTATGTCGTGCCAGTCCCGAAGGCCATGCCAACTCTTGAGGCGGCCATCGAGGACCTGTTCGAACCGGCTCTCCTTGCCAGGGCTATCAAAGGCAGAAACTTCGATAGAACAGGGAAGGAGAAGGATCGCAGCAAGTGGTATTCCAAAGTCGAGTTCGCAACTGAGATTGTGAAACCCGAGCGAGCCACAATTAACTTCTCCGGTTTCGAACCGCTCCTGCAGGCCATATCAGATGCGTGCAAAGACTTTACCGGACATCGGGCTGTACCGCCCAAGACTTTGCCGGCGCTTCCGCGAGCACGGGTTCTCCGTAAACCATAGAGATTTCGCTCAACTTGTGGTATGGGACAGACTTCCAACTCGCGGTGAAGCGGCTTGTCTGACGACTATGACGAAAGGCGGATGTTCTTCGAAAGGCGCACTGATAAGACGATTATCAGCAAGCGCTTTCCCAGCGCTTCCTCGGGGCAGATGCTCCGCATCGCTACACACATTGTGCAGGGAGATCCCGGCCTCGCGTTCGCGCAGGTGAAGGACGAGGTTGTCCTTCGGCAGACCCCGTCTGGACGATACGAAATAAAGGCGACCTTTGTCGAGGACGACAGGTCGGTAAGAACGCTGACGATTCAGAAGTACAGCAAGCGAACCGGCCCGATTGAAAAGCAGTCCTTCTCATTTGTCGGATCGGAAATCGCCACGCTCTTGAATTTCGTGGCAGGCCTGAAGACGGTGCCATTCGATGATGGATCGAAGGTGCATCTTCCCGATGACGTATTGCGCGACATCATTCTTGATCAAGGGCAGGCTCGACGCATCTTCACCAAAAATGCGGAGGTATTCTTGCAACTTGCTCAGCAGGAAGACCTGACACGTGACTTGGTGGCCATCGGATACAGACGCAAACAGCTTCGTTACTTCGAGAGACTGCTAAGAGATCGGGAGTTCTTTGCTGCCGAGCAAGATCGGCTCGCTTGCAAGCCTGAGGCTTTGTGGCAGCAGTTTTTCGAGGCCAACACCTGGATATTTGGGTACGGACTGTCCTACCAGTTCGCTTCGAAACTCGACGAAGGCAAGCTTGAGCGAATTGTGAGGGGACGAGACTTAACCGGACCTGGCAAGCGAGCGGACGCACTGATGAAAACGCGCGGCATCGTGAGCTCCCTTTGCTTTGTTGAGATCAAGCGGCACGATACGCCGTTGCTTGGACCGAGCCAGTACCGCTCAGGAGCATGGCCACCTTCATCCGAACTGGTGGGTGGCGTGGCTCAGACCCAGACGACAGTTCATGCAGCTGTGGAGGCAATCGGTCACAAGTTATCGCTCGAAGACGAGTTGGGCGATCCAACGGGAGAAATTCTTTTCAGCATCGAGCCGCGATCTTGCCTCGTTGTTGGCAGTCTCGATGAGTTCAAGACCGAGAACGGCGTGAACACCTCCAAATTTCGTTCGTTTGAGCTTTATCGCAAGAATACTTGGCGACCGGAGATACTGACTTTTGACGAATTGTTGCAGCGCGCTCGCTTTATCGTCGAACACGAGCCGGCGGATAACGAAGCTGATGGCTAGTCGGCGTCTGATTGTGGAACGGGTTTGCACCGTGATCCATTCGCTCGTTGTTTCGAGCGCTGCGCCGATTTTGACCGCGTGGTCCGCTCATTGCTTCCCCGTCGTCAGCGACCAGTGTCCAATCTGCCTTCGCGTATTTCGCGGCAGTCGTGGTAGTTGTTGGACTAGTGGCGCCCCCAATTAGTGCCACACAAAGACAGATCGTTGGATCGAAAACGTCAATAAAATCAATTTGAAGCGGGGTTGCCGCCTAAGTTCGGAGTTGCCTGTCTGGCCATCGCACAGTCATCTTTCTCTCTCGTCATTCCGGGGCTCGCCGTAGGCGAGAACCCGGAATCCATTCATCCACAGGTTATGCGGCCGGGTTCGCGCTTCGCACGCCCCGGAATGGCGATGGAAAGCCCAACGATGGATAGAGCAAAGCGAACCCCATTCTACGCGGCGCCCCGCTAGGCCCGCCGCGCCTCGAGCGCCATCTTCATCGCCAGCCCCGCGAGCACCGTGCCCATCAGCCAGCGCTGCACCAAGAGCCAGGTCGGACGGGTGCCGAGGAACACCGCGATCGAACCGGCGGCGAGGGCGATCATCGCGTTGACGCTGACGCTGATCACGATCTGGATCGAGCCGAGCGCCAGCGACTGCGTCAGCACGCTGCCGCCGGCGGGATCGATGAACTGCGGCAGCAGCGCCAGATAGAGCATCGCGATCTTCGGGTTCAGCAGATTGGTGACGAAGCCCATCGCGAACAATTTGCGCGGGCCGTCGACCTTCAGCGCCTTGACCTGGAACGGCGAGCGGCCGCCGGGCCTCACGGCCTGCCACGCCAGCCAGAGCAGATAGCCCGCGCCGGCAAAGCGCAGCGCGTCATAGGCGTAGGGAATCGCAAACAGCAGCGCCGTGATGCCGAACGCCGCGCACAGCATGTAGAACACGAAGCCGAGCGCCACGCCGCCGAGCGAGACGATGCCGGCCGCCGGCCCCTGCGTGATCGAGCGCGAGATCAGATAGATCATGTTCGGCCCCGGCGTCAGCACCATGCCGAGGCAGATGAGCGCAAAGCCGAGCAAAGCGGATGTGTGGGGCATGACGGGTCTCGCGAGGGATGCGCAGACTTCTAGCGTGTCGTCCGCCGCGCGGCCATCCTGGAATTGCTCTCGGAGCAATGTGGCGGCGAAGCCGCTGCGCTCCCTCGCCCCGCTCTTGCGGGGTCGAGACGAGCGAAGCTCGCTCTTAAAGCATGATCCGGAAAAGTGCGAAGCGGTTTTCCGAAAAGATCATGCTCAAACAAAGAGCTAAGGCGCGATGACGATTCAACCTAATCTCATCGCGCTTTAGAGGGTTGGGGTGAGGGGCTGTATCCGCAATGACGGTGAGGGCGGATTTTGCGGCAGCCCCTCAGCCGGATCGCATTACGCTTCGCTCCATACGATCCGACCTCTCCCCGCAAGCGGGGCGAGGTTAGAAATCAATGCGCCTCGTCCCAGTTGTTGGCGGCGCGAGCGTCGACCTGCAGCGGCAGCGACAGGATCACCGCCGGGAACGGTGCGTCCTGCATCACCTTCTGCACCACCGGCAGCGTCGCCGCGACCTCGTCGTCGGGCACCTCGAAGATCAGTTCGTCGTGCACCTGCAGCAGCATCTGCGCCGAGAGCTTCTTCCCGGTCAGCGCGTCCTCGACGCGGATCATGGCGCGGCGGATGATGTCGGCCGCGGTGCCCTGCAGGCGCGCATTGATCGCGGCGCGTTCGTTGAAGGCGCGCACCGAGGCGTTGGAGGCCTTGATGTCGGGGTAGTAGCACTTGCGGCCGAACAGCGTCGTCACATAGCCGTTGCGGCGGCAGAAATCCTTGGTCTCGTCCATATAGGCGCGGATGCCCGGGAAGCGCTCGAAGTATTTCTTGATGTAGGCCGAGGCCTCCTCGCGCGCGATGCCGAGCTGGTTGGCGAGGCCGAACGCCGAGATGCCGTAGATGATGCCGAAGTTGATCGCCTTGGCGCGGCGGCGCACCTCGCTCGGCATGTCCTTGATCGGCACGCCGAACATTTCGGAAGCGGTCATGGCGTGAATGTCGAGCCCGTCGCGGAACGCCTGGCGCAGCACCGGCACATCGGCGATCTCGGCAAGCAGCCGCAACTCGATCTGCGAGTAGTCGGCCGACACCAGCTTGTGGCCGGGTGTCGCGATGAAGGCGCGGCGGATCTTGCGGCCGTCCTCGGTACGAACAGGGATGTTCTGCAGGTTCGGCTCGTTCGACGACAGCCGGCCCGTCGTGGTCGCGGCCAGCGCGTAGGTGGTATGGACGCGATGGGTCTGCGGATTGACGTAGGTCGGCAGCGCGTCGGTGTAGGTCGATTTCAGCTTCGAGACCTGGCGCCACTCCAGGATCTTCTTCGGGAATTCGTGGCCTTGCTCCGCGAGTTCATCGAGCACCTGCGCGGTGGTCGACCACGCGCCGGTCTTGGTCTTGCTGCCGCCGGGCAATCCCATCTTGCCGAAGATGATGTCGCCGATCTGCTTCGGGCTGCCGACATTGACCGGCTCGCCGGCGATCTCCTGGATCTCGGCCTCGACGCGCGCCGCGGTCTGGGCGAAATCGCCCGACAGCCGCGACAGCACCTGGCGATCGATCGAGATGCCGCGCCGCTCCATCCGCGCGAGCACCGAGACCAGCGGCCGTTCCAGCGTCTCATACACCGTCGCCATCCGCTCGGCGACGAGGCGCGGCTTCAGCACCCGCCACAGCCGCAGGATCACGTCGGCGCTTTCGGCCGCATATTCGCTGGCCTTGTCGATCGTGACCTGATCGAAGGTCAGCTTGCCCTTGCCGCTGCCGACGAGGCCGCCGTAATTGACGACGGCGTGGCCGAACCAGCGCTCGGCGAGTGCCTCCAGCGCATGTGAGCCGCGGCCGGCATCGAGCGCGTAGCTCATGAGCTGCGCATCGTCGATGTTGCGCAGGGTAATTCCGTGCTGTGCCAGCATCACCGAGGTGAACTTGACGTCGAAGCCGACCTTCTGGATTCCAACGGACTCCAGCAGCGGCCTCAGCGCCGCCAATGCCTCGGCCGTCTTGATCTGGCCGGGTGCGAGGCCGGCATCGAACAGGCCCGCGCCGCCGCCGGCCTGCCTGTGGCTGAGCGGGACGTAACACGCATCGTTCGGCGCCAGCGCCAGCGCAAGGCCTGCGAGCTCGCCCTGCATCGGGTCGATCGATTCCGACATCGCCTCGATCGCGACATAGCCGGTGTCGGGCACGCGGGCGATGAAGGCGTTGAGCTGGTCGAGACTGCCGATCGCCTGATACGCCTTGCGGTCGAAGCCGGTCTTGCGGATCGCCTCGCCGCGGGCCTCGGCCAGCGCTGCCGGCGTGCCCTTGCGGTTCGAATTCTTGTCGTCGCGCGCGCCGCTCGGCTTGGCTTTCGGCAGCGGGGCCGCAGTCGATGTCGGAGCGTCTCCGGGTGCCGGCGTCACATCCGACGGCGGCAACGGAGAGAACACGCTCGCGCCGCTCTTGTTGCCGGGATCGGCATCGACATTGGCCGGGTCGATCTGCGCGTAGTCGGCGACGCGGCGGGTGAGGGTGGTGAACTCCATCGCCTTGAGGAAGGCGATCAGCCGGCGCGAGTCGGGCTCGTTCACGGCGAGGTCGTCGAGCGGCACTTCGAGGTCGACCTTGTCGTCGAGCAGCACGAGCTGGCGCGAGATCCGCGCCTTCTCGGCGTTCTCGAGCAGCGCCTCGCGCCGCTTCGGCTGCTTGATCTCGCCGGCGCGGAACAGCAGCTGATCGAGATCGCCATATTCGATGATCAGCTGCGCGGCGGTCTTGATGCCGATGCCGGGCACGCCGGGCACGTTGTCGGTAGAGTCGCCGGCCAGTGCCTGCACCTCGACCACCTTCTCCGGCGGCACGCCGAATTTCTCGATCACCTCGTCGCGGCCGATGCGGCGATCCTTCATCGTGTCGTACATCACGACCTTGTCGTTGACGAGCTGCATCAGATCCTTGTCCGATGACACGATCGTCGTGGTCGCGCCGCGCTCGCTGGCGAGCCGCGCATAGGTCGCGATCAGATCGTCGGCCTCGAAGCCGACCTGCTCGAGGCAGGGCAATTCGAAGGCCCGTACCGCCTCGCGGATCAGCGCGAATTGCGGAATCAAATCGTCGGGCGCCGGCGGCCGGTGCGCCTTGTAGTCGGGATAGAGCTTGTTGCGGAACGTAATCTCCGACTTGTCGAACACGATCGCCAGATGCGTCGGCCGGTTGTCCTCGGGCATGTCGCGCAACAGCTTCCACAGCATGTTGCAGAAGCCGAGCACGGCGTTGACCTGCAGCCCGTCGGATTTGCGGTTCAGCGGCGGCAGCGCGTGGTAGGCGCGGAAGATGTAGGACGAGCCGTCGACCAGGAAGACATGGTCGCCCTTCGCCGTGGCCCTGGCGGCAACGGGCTTGGGGGCGGTCTTCGATGCGGGCTTGGCGGGGGCTTTGGAGGCTGTTTTCGGCATGGCCGAAACTTAGGGATTTTTGCGCGGATTGACAGCCTTTGTGTCGCTGAATCCGCCCGTGCCACACAACGATTTGTCGTCCCGGCGAAAGCCAGGACCCATTACCTCAAATGATCGTTGTTTGAGCCTGCTGTGGGTCCAGCCTACCCAACCCGGGCAGTCGTGGTTATGGGTCCTGGCTTTCGCCAGGACGACATTGAGAGGCGGGCAGCTTTCGCAGCGCTACGCCTTGTCGCCGGTCGGCGAGAACAGATAGCCGCCGCCGCGGATGGTGCGGATCACGGACGGCTTGGTCGGGTCGAATTCAATCTTGCGGCGGATGCGCATGATGCGCAGGTCGACGGCGCGGTCGAAGGCTTCCGCGTCGCGCGCATTGGCGAGTTCCAGCAGCCGCTCGCGCGACAGGACCCGCTTCGGGTTGGCCGCGAACACCTTCAGCAGGCCGAATTCGGACGCCGTCAGCGGATGCTCGTTGCCCTCGTCGTCGCGCAGCGCCTGGGCCTCGAGATCGAGCCATTTGGTGCCGAACCGAACCAGCTGCTCCTTTTCGGCCTTCGCGCTCGCCGGTTCCGGCGCCGCCGCTTTCGCCGGCCCGCTCCGTCGCAGCACCGAGCGGATGCGCGCCATCAGCTCGCGCAATTCGCAGGGCTTGGCCACGTAGTCGTCGGCGCCGAGCTCCAGCCCGACCACCCGGTCGATCGGGCTGGCAGTAGCTGTCAGCATGATGACGGGGACGTTGATCTTGCTCTTGAGGTCGCGAATGATCGACAGCCCGTCTTCCTCGGGCATGTTGAGGTCCAGCACCACGAGATCGGGCGTGCAGCCCTCGATCTCCTTGCGCAGGCTCTTGCCGCCGTCGCACAGCGTCACGCCGAAGCCGTGCATCTTGAGGTAATCGCCGACCATTTCGCGGGCCGGCGCCTCATCGTCCACGATGAAGATATGCGGGTTCTGGCTCATGATGTCTCTGTCGCCGGCAGTGTAACCGTAAAGGTCGACCCCTGTCCGGGGCCCGGGCTCTGCGCGGTCACATGGCCGCCATGCATGTCGATGATGCGCTTGACGATGGAAAGGCCGAGCCCGGTCGAGCTTTCGCCCGCGGTCGGCTTGGCCGACAGCCGCTGGAACCGGCCGAACAGCCGGCCGAGATCCTCGGGGCTGAGGCCGGGACCCTGGTCGGCGATCCGGATCACGGTGTCGTCGCCCTCATGGCTGACCGTGACCGTGATCTTGCCGCCGATCGGCGAATACTTGATGGCGTTGCTGACGAGGTTGTCGATCGCCTCGCGAATCCGGTCGGCGTCGCACATCGTGACGAACTGCTGCGGCCCCGAGACCGAGATGCTCTGCTGCTTGTTGACGGCCGAGGGTAAATTGGCCTCGGTGACCTCGTTGACCAGGGCCGCGACGTCGACCGGCTCGCGGCGGATGGTGATGTCGAAGGCATCGGCCATCGCGTCCGAGATCAGATGGTCGACCATCGAGGTCAGCCGCTTGGTCGCGTCGCGGATGTGCTCGACCTGCGACGTGACGTTTTCCTTCGGCGAGCCGGCGCCAATCAGTTCGGTCAGCATCTCGGTGCGGCCGAGGATCACGCCGAGCGGATTCTTCAGATCGTGGGCGACGGTGCCGAGGATCTCGTTCTTGAAGCCGTTGGCGCGCTGCAGCCGCAGCCATTGCGCCGAGAGCCGCCGGTTGGCCTGCATCAGGGCGCGGGTGCGCTGCGCGACGCGGTCCTCGAGCTGGGTGTTGGCCTCGTGCAGCTGCTGGTAGAGGATCACATTGTCGAACGCGATCGACAGCCGGCTCGAGAAGATCTCGACCAGCGCACGGTCGGTGTCGGAGAGCTGGCGCTCGGCCTGCAGCAGCACCACAACCTCGCGGCCGCTGCCGGTGCGCGAATAGAGCACGCTGCGGTGGTCGGCGAACTCGTTCTTGCGGCGCTGGAATGCTTCCTCCACCATGTGCCGCAGGTCCGGATCGAGCGCCTTTGACGAGGTGGTGCCGATGAAGCGGCTGTAGCAGCCCGAGCAGGCCAGCACCGAGAAATCGGCCGCGGCCGAATTGCCGTCGTCGCGCAGCACCAGAATGCCGGCGCAGTCGACGTTGAGCAGCGAGGCGAGCTGGGTCAGCACGCCCTCGGCCAGCCGCTGCATCGACTTGAAATCGTACAGCGTCGAGGCCGCGTCGATGATGATCTCGAGCCCGCGCCGTGTCTGCACCATGCGCTCGAGCTGCTGGTAGCTGCGCAGCGCGGCAGTCAGCGACGTGAACAGCTTGTCGGCGGTGAGCTCGGTCTTCGCCTTGTAGTCGTTGATGTCGTATTGCACGATGACGCGCCGCTCCGGCGCCTGGCCGGGCTGGCCGGTGCGCAGGATGATGCGCACGGTCTCGTTCTTGATCTCGTTGCGGATGAACTCGACGAGCTCGAGGCCGGCGACGTCGGTCTCCATGATGACGTCGAGCAGCACGGCAGCGATGTCGGGGTTGTCCCGCATCAGCGTGCGGCCTTCGGCCGCAGAGTAGGCGGAGAGGATCTCTAGCGTCGAACCGTTCAGGTTGTAGTCGCTCAGCGCGAAGCGGGTGCCTTCATGGACGGCGTGATCGTCGTCGATGACGGCGACCTTCCATTTCCGGGCCGACGAGTCCTCCGGGGGACTCTCGGTATCGTCGATCAGTTGGAGGACATCGTCCTGTTCGGCCATTGACTGCTTCCGTCGGCTGCTGCGTCAGCGATCGTGGGCTCGCCTTTGGCAGCCCCCTTGGCGATCCTGGGCATGATAATGCGAAAAGTGGTGCCTTGTCCTACCCTTGACTCCAGCATCATGCGTCCACCGAGCTGCTGGGTGACGAGGTTATAGACGATGTGGAGGCCAAGGCCTGTACCACCTTCGTTGCGGCGCGTCGTAAAGAACGGGTCGAACGCCTGCCGCTGCACGTCCGGCGTCATGCCAGCCCCGTCGTCTGCGAAGATGATCTCCACATCGTCGGCGCCGCGCCCGCGCGCCGAGATGGTGATGGTGCCGGAGCGGCCATCGGCAAAGGCATGATTGACGGCGTTGAGGAAAAGATTGGTTAAGATCTGCCCATAGGCGCCGGGATAGCCGTCGATCAAGAGCCCCTCGGGCACATCGACCGACAGCGCGATCGCGGCCTTCTTCAGCACCGGCCGCAGGCTCGCCACGATCTGGTCGGTGGATTCGCTCAAGGCGAACTGGCGGCGCTCGGCATGCGAGCGATCGACGGCGACCTGCTTGAACGACTGGATCAGCTCGCCGGCGCGCGTCAGGTTCGAGACCAGTTGCTGCGATGCGTCACGCGAGGCGCGCACGAACTCGTCGAGCTTGGAGCGGCGCAGCGGCTCGGTCTTCAAATCGTTCTCGAACATCTCGCTGCGGCGGGCGAAGCTCGAGGCCACCGTCAGGCTGATGCCGATCGGGTTGTTGACCTCGTGGGCGACGCCGGCAACGAGGCCGCCAAGCGCCGCGAGGCGTTCGGCATCGATCAGGTTCTGCTGTGCGGTATTGAGCTCGAGCAGCGCGCTTTCGGCCTCCTCCTTGGCGGTACGCAGCTCGTCCTCGGTCTTGCGCTTGGCGATCGCGTTTTCGCGGAACACTTCGACCGCACGCGCCATGGCGCCGACCTCGTCCTTGGCCGACGTGCCCTGCACCGGCCGGTCGAGGTCCCCCGAGGTGATGGTGCGCATCGCGGCCATGATCTGCGCCAGCGGCAGCCGGATCGACAGCGCGATCATGACGCCGGCCGACATGATGACGCCGAGGAAGATCACGGCAATCGACAGCACCCGGCGCGAGATCGAGGTCAGCGTCTTGTCGAACGTCTCCTGCGCCTTCTGCTCGCGCTGGCGCATCTTCACCGAGAGATCGTCGATCGCGCCGATCGCATCCGCCTGGCTGGCGTCGATCGAGTTGCGCAGCAGATCGGTGCGGTTGGTGAGCTGCTCGCTGAGCTTGCCGAGCCCGTCGCGCAGCTCGGCGGTCTTGACCTTGAGCCGCGCCAGCGCCATGCGCTGCAGATCGTTTTCGGCCAGATCGGTCATGACGGGAATCGTCCGCTCGATCGTATCGATGTTGCGGCGGGCTTCCTCGGCCGACGAGGAGGCAAGCGAGAGATAGTAGGCGTTGGCGGCGACCAGCAGCGAGGTGAACGCTTCGCGCGACTTGCCGAGCGCGGGCCAGATCAGCGCATCGCGATGGCCGGTCGCGCCCTCGATGATCGAATAGAGCCCGGCCATGTCCTTGGTCGGCGACAGCACCTGCTCGTCATAGGTCTTGGCGATCCTGGTCTGCACGGTGCGCAGTTCGCCGAAGCCGTCGAGGAAACGGCTGGTGACGCGCTCCAGCTCCTCGACCGAGCCTGACAGCATCGGGTCGGTCGAGGCCCGGTTGGTCAGCGTGCCGAGCACGGCCTCGCGGAGCAGCAGGATTTCCGCGAACAGATCCGGGCTCGGCTGGTTGATGTAGCGATGGATCAGGTTCTGCAGACGGCTGGTCTCGCTTTCGAGCTTGGCCAGGATCTTGTCGGATTCCCGCACCTGGCGGACATCCTCCCAGGCCGAGCCGAGCACCTTCGAGCCATTCCAGATCAGCACCGCCAGCACGATCACGACCGCGGAGTTGAGCAGGGCGATCGAAAGGATGCGCCAGCGGATCGGGACCGCACGCAGCAACTGGACGATGCGGAAACGGCCCTGCGGCCCGAAGGCCGCCCGCCGTTGCACAGTCCCGTCCTGCTCTGGTGCGTCCAAGATCCGGTTACTCCATGTTGCGGATGCGCTCGATCAGCGCTGATATCGCAGGATCGCGCTCGGCCTCGGCGTAGATGCCGGCCATTGCAGCTTCGAACGGCTTGCGGTCGATGTCGGTCACGATCTTGACGCCGGCCAGCTCCGCCTGCTGGCGCGAGCGCTCCTCGAGCTCGCGCCACCTCTCGCGCATGTAGGCGCTGGAGCGTTGCGCGGCCTCGCGGAAGATCGTTTGCTCCTCCGGCGAGAGGCTGGCCCAGGCCTTTTGCGACATCAGCAGCACGTCCGGACTGAAAGTGTGCCGGGTCAGCGTGTAGTAGCCGGCATATTTGTAGTGACCGGTGGTGACGAAGGACGCCCAGTTGTTCTCGGCGCCGTCGATCAGCCCGGTGGCGAATCCGGTCAGCACCTGGCCGTAGGGCATCTGGACCGGCTGGGCGCCGAGCGCGCGCACCATGTCCGACATCCGTTCGGATTGCTGCACGCGCACCCGCAGTCCCTTGAGGTCGTCGAGCGAACGCACCGGGCGCACGCTGTTATAGATCGAGCGGGCGCCGGAATCGTAGAAGGCCAGCCCGACGAAGCCGTGATCCCCGAGACTGTTCAGGATCTCGCTGCCGATCGGTCCATCCAGCACGGTTTGCAGGTGTTCGGGCGATCGAAACAGGAACGGCATTGCCAGCACGTTGACCGACGGCACCATTGTCCCGATCAGCGCGACATTGGTCCGGTTCAAATCGATGGCGCCGGCCCGGGTCTGCTCCAGCGTCTCCTTCTCCTCACCGAGCTGGCGGGAATGGAAGACCACGATGCGGTGCCGGCCGGCGGTGCGTTCAGCGATCAGGCGGTCCATGTAATTCAGCGCCTGGACGGTCGGATAGTCCTCATTCTGGGTATCGGCGGTCCGGAATTCGCGCGCAAAAGCGCTCGCCGGGACCGCTGCCCATGACAGCGCGACGGCAAGCATCGTTATCCGCGAAAGGCCGGCGCGGCGGTACACAGGCTACTATTCCCCTTGTGATTTGTGTCCAGGGCGGGAAGAAAAGGTTCAACGCATTTTTAGCAGAATGGCGCTGGTTCGCCATCGGCCAAACGTTAAATCCGCGGTGCAACCTGCGGTGTCGGTTGAATCTGCGGTTGTAGCGCCTTATGAGGGCGTGTTGGCATCCGGGAACGGCTCGTCGTGAAGTTCGCTTTGAAGCTCGCCTTTAAGCTCCTGCACCTCGTCATCGCGGCTCTTCTGCTTGTGTCGCCGGCGCGAGCGGCCACCGAGATCATGTGGTGGCACGCGATGTCGGGCGAGCTCGGCAAGCAGCTCGAGAAGCTCGCCGCCGATTTCAACGCCTCGCAATCCGACTACCGGATCGTGCCCGCCTACAAGGGCAACTACACCGAGACCGTCACCGCGGCGATCTTCGCCTTCCGATCGCGCAGCCAGCCGGCGATCGTTCAGGTCAACGAGATCGCGACCGCAACCATGATGGCGGCCCGCGGCGCGATCTATCCGGTGTTCGAGCTGATGCGCGATCAATCCGAGGCGTTCGCGCCGTCGGCCTATCTGCCCGCGGTGGCCGGCTATTATGCCGATGTCGACGGCAACATGCTGTCGTTCCCCTTCAATGCCTCGACGCCGATCCTCTACTACAACAAGGATATGTTCCGCTCCGCCGGGCTCGATCCGAGCGTGCCGCCGAGGACCTGGCCGGAGCTCGGCGTCGTGGCCAAGCGGCTGCGCGCGGCGGGCGCGATGTGCGGCGTGACCACGTCATGGCCGTCCTGGATCAATGTCGAGAACTTCTCCGCCTTCCACAACCTGCCGATCGCAACCAAGGCCAACGGGTTTTCCGGGCTCGACGCCCAGCTGATCTTCAACAATCCGCTGGTGGTGCGCCACATCGCGCAGCTCGCGCAGTGGCAGGCCGACAAGACCTTCGACTACAGCGGCCGCGGGCAGGCGGCCGAGCCGCGCTTCCAGAAAGGCGAGTGCGGCATCTTCATCGGCTCGTCGGGCACGCGCGCCGACATCAAGGCCAATTCCAAATTCGAGGTCGGCTACGGCATGATGCCGTACGAACCCGACGTGCAGGGCGCGCCGCAGAACTCGATCATCGGCGGCGCGACGCTGTGGGTGCTGCGCGACCGGCCGCGCGCCGAATATGCCGGCGTGGCGAAGTTCTTCGCCTATCTGTCGCGGCCGGAGGTGCAGGCCACCTGGCATCAGAACACGGGCTACCTGCCGATCACCCGCGCCGCATTCGATCTGACCCGCGCGCAGGGTTTCTACGATCGCAATCCCGGCGCCTCGATCTCGATCGAGGAGGTGACGCTGAAGCCGCCGACCGATAACTCCAAGGGCATCCGGCTCGGCTCGTTCGTCCTGATCCGCGACGTGATCGAGGAGGAGCTCGAGCAGGTGTTCGCCGGCAAGCGATCGGCGCAGGCCGCGATGGACAATGCCGTCGAGCGCGGCAACCGCCTCTTGCGCCAGTTCGAGCGTGCCAATCCGGACCGGTGAGGGAATGCGTTGTCTTACCTCCCCTTGAAAAGGGGAGGTCGCTTTGCTCGCCAGAGCAAAGCGGGTGGGGATCTGCTCTCTCCACGAGCGATCACGCCTGTGGCAGACCCCCATCCCGACCTTCCCCTTTCAGGGGGAAGGAGAAGAGTTCGTAGCTCGGATGAAGCGAAGCGAAATCCGGGGCCGGTCTTTTAGGTGGCGCAGAATCCCGGATTGCGCTGCGCTGCATCCGGGCTACGATGACATCGCGAATGCCGCTTCCTCTCCTCACCGACTACGACAGCTACCGCGCCTGGCGCGGCGACACGTCGCGCTGGCTGCCGGTCGCGCGCGATATTGCTGACGGCCACGGGCTGTCGTGCTTCGCGCAGCACGTGTTCTCGACCGGCACCAATCTGGTGGTCGGGCTGGACGATGGCCTGATCCTCAAGCTCTTCCCCCCGTTTCTGCGCCCGCAATTCGTCTCCGAGCGCGGCGCGCTGGCCGAGTTGCGCGGACGGCTCGGCATTCCGATCCCCGACCTTGTCGCGCAGGGCGAACGCGACGGCTGGCCCTATCTCGTCATCACCCGCCTGTCCGGCACCGTCGGCTCGGAGGTCTGGCCATCGTTGTCGGAAGCCGAGCGCGAGCGCGTGCTCGCCGAGATCGGGGCCGTGATCGCCGAGGTGCAGCGCGTGCCGCCCGGCGGCTTGCTCGCGATCGAGCCGCGCTGGGAGGCCTTCATGCGCACCCAGATCGCGCAGTGCCGGGCGCGGCACGAACGGCTCGGCCTGCCGGCGAAGTTCCTCACCTCGCTCGACGATCTGCTGCGTGACGCCACTGAGCTGATCCCGATGCACGCGCCGCCGGTGATCCTGACCGGCGAATACATTCCGGAGAACTTTCTGCTGGGGCGCCGGGCCGACGGCTGGCACGTTGCCGGCCTGTTCGACTTCGGCGACGTCCGGACCGGATGGGGCGAGTATGACCTGCTCGGCCCCAGCGCCTTCATGGCCGCCGGGCATCCGCGGCTTGTGCGCAGCCTGTTCGATGGCTTCGGCATCTCGCGCACTGATGTGACGTTCGCGCTGAAGCGGCGGCTGATGGCACTGCTAATGCTGCACTCGGCCAGCGATCCGCTCCGGCACATCTGCATCGAAGGCTGGCCGGACCGGGTCGATGACTTCGTGCAATTGCAGGAGCTGATCTGGCCGGATTAGCGCGCTTCAGCGCGCGGCCTTCATTGCCGGCCACAAAGCAAGCAGGAGCCATTTCTTGCTCATCTATTGAGCATATGGCCTGCCTTTGTATGCAATCGGCGATCCGAGATTTTGCCCGATCACGATACCGGTCGACATTTTCTCTCGTTCCGGCAAGATATTAGCAGGACATAAGGTTTCGTTAAGGGTTGGCACAATCCTTGCGATCCGAGTTCCAAGGCCGTTTCCCAAGGCGTTGGAGCATCACATGAAGCGTCGCGACTTCCTCAAATCGGTGTCCGGACTGGCAGCGGGGGCGTTGGCGCCGACCGCACCCGCGATCTGGTCGCCGGCCAAGGCCGATGCGCGCTCCGAGACGCTGCTGATCGTCTCCGAAGGCGGCCCCAACAATCTCGACATCCATGGCGTCGGCACCAACGTGCCGGGCTACGAGGTGTCGTGGAATTGCTACGACCGCCTGATCAGCCACGAGATGAAGAGCGGCCCTGGCGGCGTGCCCTATTACGACCGCGACAAGTTCAAGCCCGAGCTCGCCGAGGACTTCAACATCGGCGACATGTCGGTCACCTTCAAGCTGCGCAAGAACGCCAAATTCCACGACGGCACGCCGGTGACGGCGAAGGACGTCAAATGGTCGCTCGACCGTGCCGTCAGCGTCGGCGGCTTCCCGACCTTCCAGATGAGCGCGGGCTCGCTGACCAAGCCCGAGCAGTTCGTGATCGTCGACGACAACACGGTACGCGTCGACTTCCTGAAGAAGGACAAGCTGACGATCCCCGACCTCGCTGTCATCGTGCCCTGCGTCGTCAACTCCGAGCTGGTGAAGAAGAACGCCAGCGAGAAGGATCCGTGGGGCCTTGAATTCACCAAGCAGCAGACCGCGGGCTCCGGCGCCTACAAGGTGACCAAGTGGACCGCCGGCACCGAAGTCGTCATGGAGCGCAACGAGGATTGGGTTTGCGGTCCGCTGCCGAAGATCAAGCGCGTGATCTGGCGCATGGTGCCGCAGGCCGGCAACCGTCGTGCGTTGCTCGAGCGCGGCGACGCCGACATCTCCTATGAGCTGCCGTTCAAGGATTTCCAGGAGATGAAGGCGAACGGCAAGCTCAACGTGGTCTCGCTGCCGTTCTCCAACGGCATCCAGTATATCGGCATGAACGTGACCAAGCCGCCGTTCGACAATCCCAAGGTACGGCAGGCGATGGCCTACGCGATGCCGTATCAGAAGATCATGGATGCGGTGCTGTTCGGTCTCGCCAACCCGATGTTCGGCGCGGCAAAGGATAAGCCGACCGAGGTCGCCTGGCCGCAGCCGACGAAGTACTACACCGACATGGAGAAGGCCAAGGCGCTGCTCGCTGAAGCCGGCTACGCCAACGGTTTCGAGACCACGATCTCGTTCGACCTGAATTTCGCCGGGGTCAACGAGCCGCTCTGCGTGCTGGTGCAGGAGAGCCTCGCGCAGCTCGGCATCAAGACCACGATCAACAAGGTGCCCGGCGCCAACTGGCGCACCGAGCTCACCAAGAAGGAAATGCCGCTGTTCACCAACGTGTTCTCGGGCTGGCTCGATTACCCCGAGTACTTCTTCTACTGGTGTTATCACGGCAACAATTCGATCTTCAACACGATGAGCTACAAGTCGCCGGAGATGGACAAGCTTATCGACGGCGCGCGCATCGCCGCCGCGAATGGCGACACCGCGGCCTACGATACCGACGTCAAGGGCTTCGTCGACCTCGCCTTCGCCGACATCCCGCGCATCCCGCTCTATCAGCCCTTCGTCAACGTCGCGATGCAGAAGAACGTGACGGGCTACCAATACTGGTTCCACCGCCGCCTCGACTACCGAGCGATGGCGAAGGGGTGAGGCGCTCATGCTTGCGATGATCGGCAAGCGGCTGCTGTTCGCGATCCCCTCGCTGATCGGGGTCGTGATCGTGACGTTCCTTTTGACGCGTGCGCTGCCGGGTGATCCCGCGGTGTATTTTGCTGGCCCCGCGGCCACCAAGGAGGCGGTCGACCAGATCCGGAAGAAGCTCGGCTTCGACAAGCCGCTGATCGAGCAGTTCGTGCGCTACACCACCGATCTCGCCCACGGCGATCTCGGCTCATCGCTCACCACGGGCCAGCCGGTGGCGGCCGAACTGCGCAGCCGCCTGCCGGCGTCGGCCGAGCTCACTCTGCTCGGCCTTGTCGTCTCCATCGTGATCGCGATCCCGCTCGGCGTGCTGGCGGCGACGCGGCCGGGCTCCTGGATCGACCATCTCTGCCGCGTCACCACCACGGCCGGCGTGTCGCTGCCGGTGTTCTTCACCGGGCTCGTGCTGGTCTATGTGTTCTATTTCCGGCTCGGCTGGTCGCCGGCGCCGCTCGGCCGGCTCGACGTGTTCACCAGCGCGCCGCCGACGGTCACCGGCTTCTATCTCGTCGACGCGCTGATCGCGCGGGACTTCGAGGCGTTTCGTTCTGCGCTCAGCCAATTGATCCTGCCGGCGGTGACGCTCGCGATCTTCTCGCTGGCGCCGATCGCGCGGATGACGCGCGCCTCGATGCTGGCGGTGCTGGCGTCCGACTTCGTCCGCACCGCGCGCGCCAGCGGCCTGTCGCCCGGCAAGGTGATCGTCACCTACGCCTTCCGCAACGCGATGCTGCCGGTCATCACCACGCTCAGCATGGTGTTCTCGTTCCTGCTGGGCGCCAATGTGCTGGTGGAGAAGGTGTTCGCCTGGCCCGGCATCGGCTCCTACGCGGTCGAGGCGCTGATCGCGTCCGACTTCGCGCCGGTGCAGGGCTTCGTGCTGACCATGGCGGTCATGTACGTGCTGCTCAATCTGATGATCGACATCCTCTACGGCGTGATCGATCCCCGCGTCAGGCTGGAGGGCTAGAGCATGAGTACCGTAGCTCCAACCGTCGAACCCGCAGGTCCCGCCCGCTCGTCCGGGCTTGCCGCGGCTCTTGAGCAGACCCGCTACGTTTTGAGCGAAAACAAGGTCACCGGCTTCGCCTTCGCGCTGCTGGTCCTGATCCTGTTTGCCGCGCTGTTCGGGCCCTACGTCGTGCCGTACGACCCGCTCGCCTCCGACACCGCGGCAGCGTTGAAGCCGCCGTCGGCCGCGCACTGGTTCGGCACCGATCAGCTCGGCCGCGACATCTTCAGCCGCGTCATCGTGGCCACCCGGCTCGACACCTTCATCGCGGTCGCCTCCGTGGTGCTGGTGTTCCTGATGGGCGGGCTGGCCGGCATCGCCGCCGGCTATTTCGGCGGCTGGACCGACCGCATCGTCGGCCGCATCGCCGACACCATCATGGCGTTTCCGCTGTTCGTGCTGGCGATGGGCATCGTCGCGGCGCTCGGCAACACCGTGCAGAACATCATCATCGCGACCGCGATCGTGAACTTCCCGCTCTATGCCCGCGTCGCGCGCGCAGAAGCCAACGTCCGCCGCAACGCCGGCTTCGTGCAGGCGGCGCGGCTGTCCGGAAATGGCGAATACCGCATCCTGCTCGGGCACATCCTGCCGAACATCATGCCGATCATGATCGTGCAGATGTCGCTGACCATGGGCTATGCGATCCTCAACGCCGCGGGCCTGTCCTTCATCGGGCTCGGCGTCCGGCCGCCGACCGCGGAGTGGGGCATCATGGTCGCCGAGGGCGCGGGCTTCATGGTGTCGGGCGAATGGTGGATCGCGCTGTTCCCGGGCCTTGCGCTGATGATCGCGGTGTTCTGCTTCAACCTGCTTGGCGACGGCCTGCGCGACATCGTCGATCCGCAGCGGAGGACGTGACGATGATCTCCAGCCTGTGCCACCTCTTCCTTCGCCTCGCCCCGCCTGCGGGGAGAGGCCGGATCGCATGGAATGCGATCCGGGTGAGGGGGAGTCTCCGCGAACTCCTCGGCCAGTTGAGTTCGCTGCTAGAGGCCCCTCACCCTAGCCCTCTAAGAGCGAGCTTCGCTCGTCTCGACCCCGTAAGAACAGGGAGAGGAAACAAAGCGCGTCAGCGGAGAACATGATGCCTGTCTCGATCCGGTGTCATGCTACCGCTGCACTACTTTGCATGTGGTTGTTTTGCGGATTTTTGGATGACGCACCCTATGAGGAGGGATGCGCATGACCGCCCAGCCGCTGCTCGACGTCAGCGACCTCACGGTCGAGTTCACGACGCGTCGCGGCATCGTCAAGGCGGTGCAGCACGTCGACATATCGGTCGGCAAGGGCGAGACCGTCGGCATTGTCGGCGAGTCCGGCTCTGGCAAGTCGGTGACCTCCTATGCCGTGATGCGCATCCTCGATCGCGCCGGCCGGATCGCCGAGGGCTCGGTGATGTTCTCCGGCATCGACGTCAAGGCAGCGACCGAGAGCCAGATGCGCGATCTGCGCGGCCGCGAAGTCTCGATGATCTTCCAGAACCCGCGCGCCGCGCTCAATCCGATCCGCAAGGTCGGGCACCAGATCGAGGACGTGCTGCGCCAGCATGTGCAGCAGGCGCAGGTCACCGATCGCGGCGAGAAGGCGATCGAGGCGCTGGAGCAGGTCAAGATCGCGCGCGCACGCGAGCGCTACCACGCCTATCCGTTCGAGCTGTCCGGCGGCATGTGCCAGCGCGTCGTCATCGCGCTGGCGCTGGCCTGCAATCCGCAGCTTCTGATTGCCGACGAGCCGACCACCGGGCTCGACGTCACCACCCAGAAGGCGGTGATGGATCTGATCGTCGAGCTGACCCGGCGCCGATCGATGTCGACGATCCTGATCACGCATGATCTCGGCCTTGCCGCCGCCTATTGCGACCGCGTCGTGGTGATGGAGAAGGGCCGTGTGGTCGAGACCGCCAAATCCGCCGACATCTTCGCCGCGCCCCGGCACGCCTACACCAGGAAGCTGATGCGCGCGACGCCGCGGCTCGGGGTGTCGCTACGGGATCTGTTGCCGGAGGAGGATCCTCTCGCCTCTCCCCGCGTGCGGGGAGAGGCCGACACGCTCGGCAGCGCACTTGCGCGCCAGAGCGTGGCGGGTGAGGGGGGCTCTCCGCGGGTCGTGCCCGCGGATCCGGCCCCTCACCCCAACCCTTTCCCCGTAAAGAACGAGGAGAGGGGGCCGATAGAGCCCCTCCTATCAGTCGAAAAGCTCGTGAAGGAATATCCGCGCCAGGGCGCGGGCGGGATGCTGGCAAAACTGTTCGGGCGCAAGCCGCCGGTCGAGGAAGAGACCTTCCGCGCGGTCGACGGCATCAGCTTCTCGATCGATCATGGCGAGAGCGTCGGGCTGGTCGGCGAATCCGGTTGCGGCAAGTCGACGACGTCGATGATGGTGATGCGGCTGCTGGATCAGACCTCCGGCCGCATCATGTTCGACGGCGAGGACATCGGCGGCATCGCACCGCAGTCGTTCGCGCGGCTGCCGCGGCGCAGCCAGATCCAGATGGTGTTTCAGGATCCGACCGATAGCCTCAATCCGCGCTTCACCGCGGCGCGCGCGATCGCGGACCCGATCATGCAACTCGGCGACATCAGGGGGCGTGACGCGCTCCGCGCCCGCTGCGAGGAGCTCGCGCGGCTGGTCGGCTTGCCGGTCAATCTGTTGGACCGCTTCCCGCACCAGCTCTCCGGCGGCCAGAAGGCCCGCGTCGGCATCGCACGCGCCATCGCGCTGCACCCGAAGCTCGTGATCCTCGACGAGCCGACCGCGGCACTTGACGTCTCGGTGCAGGCGGTGGTGCTCAATTTGCTGCAGGACCTCAAGCAGTCGATGGGCATGAGCTATTTGTTCGTGTCGCACGACCTCAACGTCGTGCGCCTGCTGTGCGATCGCGTCATCGTGATGCGCGCCGGCCGCATCGTGGAGCAGGGTGCATCCGAACACGTCTTGGGCAATCCGCAGGATGCCTATACAAGGGAGCTGCTGACGGCGATTCCGCATCCGCCTCTGCCGGCGTCTTGACACATGATCCGGAAAAGTGGGGACCGGTTTTCCGAATGGATCATGCGCAAAATCGTTATTGGGAGCGAAATGACCGATCATCTCGACGACTATATGAACGCCGTTGCCCGCGCGATGGCGTTGCCGCTGGAGGACGCCTGGCGTCCGGCGGTGCGCGCCAATCTCGAGGTCTCGCTGCGGCTGGCTCGGCTGGTCGATGACTTCCCGCTGCCGGACGACGTCGTGTCGGCCGCCGTCTATTCGACCTGAGACGGCGATGTCCGAAACTCCCGTTCCCATGTCGGCCGCCGAGATCGCGCAGGCCGTATCGAGCCGCAAGATCACGGCTCTTGCTGCGACCGAGGCTGCGCTGGCGCGGATCGCGGCGCATGACAAGGTGCTCAATGCCTTCACCGACGTCACCGCCGATCGCGCGCGTGCCAGGGCCAGCGCGGTCGATGCCGCGATCGCCGCCGGTCAACCGGTCGGCCCGCTCGCCGGCGTGCCCTTCGCAGTGAAGAACCTGTTCGATGTGCAGGGTCTTCCGACCCGCGCCGGCTCGAAGATCAACCGCGATCTGCCGCCGTCGCCGCGCGACGCGACGCTGATCGAGCGGATGGAAGCGGCCGGTGCGGTGCTGGTCGGCGCACTCAACATGGGCGAATACGCCTACGACTTCACCGGCGAGAACGTGCATGACGGCCCGTCGCGCAATCCGCATGATCCGGCGCGGATGACCGGCGGCTCCTCCGGCGGCTCCGGCAGCGCCGTCGGCGGCGCGCTGGTGCCGATCGCGCTCGGCTCCGATACCAACGGCTCGATCCGCGTGCCGTCGTCATTCTGCGGCACGTTCGGCCTGAAGCCGACCTATGGCAGGCTGTCGCGCGCGCGGTCCTATCCGTTCGTCGCCAGCCTCGATCATCTCGGCCCGCTGGCGCGCAGCGTGAAGGATCTCGCGCTCGCCTATGATGCCATGCAGGGACCTGATGCCGATGATCCCGCCTGCATTGTGCAGTCGGTCGAGCCGACCTTGCCGTTGCTTGCCAATGATATTGGCGGGCTGCGAGTTGCGATCGCCGGCGGTTATTTCCAGCAGAACCTGTTTCAGGAGGCGACAGAGGCAGTCGCGCGCGTCGCGAAGGCGCTCGGTGCCACGCGGACCGTGGAGATTCCCGAAGCGGCACGCGCCCGCGCTGCGGCCTACATCATCACCACGACCGAGGGTGCCGCGCTGCATCTCGATCGCCTGCGCAAGCGTCCCAACGATTTCGATCCGGCGGTGCGCGACCGTCTCATTGCGGGCGCGATGATACCGGCGGTCTATGTCGACAAGGCGCAGAAATTCCGCCGCTGGTATCGCGCGAAGGTGCTGGAGGTGTTCCAGTCGGTCAATGTGATCCTGGCGCCGGCGACGCCGTGCACCGCGCCGAGGATCGGTCAGGCCAGTTTCACGCTCGACGGCGTAGAGCTTCCGGTGCGCGCCAATATCGGCATCCACACCCAGCCGATCTCCTTTATCGGCTTGCCGGTGGTCGCCGTGCCGGTGCCGCTTGAACCGATGCCGATCGGCGTGCAGATCATCGCGGCGCCCTGGCGCGAGGACGTGGCGCTGCGGGTTGCCTATGCGCTGGAACAGATGGGCGTTGCGGCCGCGCCGGCGCCGAGAGGGATCGGCGCATGATCCGGAAAAGTGGGAACCGGTTTTCCGATAAGATCATGTGCAACTAAGAGGAAGCCATGGAAATCGATCTTCCTGATGTGGTCGCCGAGGTCACGGCGCAGTTTGAGCGCTACGAGAAGGCGCTGGTGTCGAACGACGTCGCGGTGCTCGACGAGCTGTTCCACGACGACCGCCGTACGCTGCGTTACGGCATTGGCGAGAACCTCTATGGCTATGCCGAGATCATGGCGTTTCGCGCCGGACGCTCGCCGGTCGGGCTGATGCGCAAAATCGAGCGGACGGTGATCACGACCTATGGCCGCGACACCGCGATCGCCTCGACGCTGTTCTACCGGGACAGCGCACCGAGTAGAGTGGGGCGGCAGATGCAGACGTGGATTCGTTTCCCCGAGGGCTGGAGAATCGTCGCCGCCCATGTCAGCGTCATCGACGAACCCAAGAGCGTCTGAACAAGGGGGCTTTGCAAGGGTGATTGAAAGGGCGCTTCAGCCATGAGCCTGGACGATCTTCCGACCCGCGCGCCGCAACCGCCGGGCACCGAGTCCGAGCCGGCGCTGCGCCGCATCGATCGGCCGTCGTCGCTGGTCGACAAGGTCACCCGTGCCGAAGAGCTGCGGCTGCAGCTTGCCGACGAGATCGTGCGCGGCACGCTGCCGCCGGGCGCGGGGCTCGATGAGACCGACCTTGCGCGCCGCTTCAAGGTCTCGCGCACCCCGGTGCGCGAAGCGCTGCGGCAGCTTGCCGCCAGCGGCCTGATCGATGCCCGCGCGCATCGCGGCGCCGTGGTGGCGCGGCCCTCGCTTGAACGGCTCACCGGTATGTTCGAGGCGATGGCCGAGCTGGAAGCGATCTGCGCCGGCCTCGCCGCCGAGCGGATGACGCCGGCGGAGCGCCACGCGCTGGAGGCGATCCACGAGGAGTTGCGGGTGCTGAGCTACACCGGCAATCCCGAGCGGTTCCATGAGGTCAATGAGCGCTTCCACAACGCGATCTATGCCGGCTCGCAGAACGCCTACATTGCCGAGATCACGCTGGCGACGCGGGTGCGCGTGCAGCCGTTCCGCCGCGCCCAGTTCCGCAACCTCGGGCGTCTGGCAAAATCCCATGCCGAGCACGATCGCGTCGTCGTCGCCATCATGCGCGGCGACAAGATCGGCGCCGCCGCGGCGATGCGCGCCCATATCGAGCAGGTGCGCGGGGAATACGAAACCTACGCGGTGTCGGTGTAGGAACTCGCGCGCATGGCGGTCGTTGCTTCCGGTCAACACTCGATCAGGAGCAAGCGATGGCCTCCTCCGAAAAAGATCCCCGGCATCACACCCAGAAGATGAAGCAACGTTTGCAGGAACGGTGACCCATTTGCGTGAGGATATCCGCAAGGTGGATGAACCGCAGCTGGCGGCGATGTTCGAGACATCGGCCGAGGTTCTTTCCGGCCTCATCAAGGCGTTCGACGATTACGAGAAGAAGAACGAGGCCGCCTGGCGCAAGTCGGCCTAGTCTGCCGTCATATTCCCTCGCTGTACGGCCGTCCTCTCCGCCATGAACGTCCGCCAGCCGCCATAGGATGAAATATCCTTGGCGCCGTCGATCGCGGCCGGCTCGACGATGAAGCCCTTGGCCTGCCGTCCGTCGGCGAGCCTGATCGTACCGATCGACAGCGGTGGCGGGATCGCGGCGACGAACTTTCCGAATGCTGCCGGTGACATCGCCCACAGCTCGAGCTTGATCGATGCGCCAGTACCGGCCTCGATGCGCAGCATGCCGGGTTTGGGCGGCGTGGTGTCGAGTGCGTAGAGCTTGTAGTCCGGTGCGGTGACCGCTTCTTCAAGCAGGCGCGCATCGAGCGTCGTCAGCTCGTGGTTCAGCGCCATGCCGGAAAGATGCGCGCCGACCACCGCGATCGTGATCTCGCTGGATGCAGCCTGCGCTGACACGGCGGCGAGCGGCGGTTGTGGCAGCGACTTGGCGCCGAGGGTAAGTCCGGTGTCGGCATGGAACACGCGGCCGATGCTCGCAAGCTCCGCGTCGCGGCCGGCGGGCGCGAGCAGCGTGATGCCGAACGGCGCGCCGTCGGGCCGCATCGCGGCCGGCAGCGCCAGGCCACACATGTCGAGCAGGTTGACGAAATTGGTGTAGGTGCCGAGCCGCGAGTTCAGCTCGATCGGATTGGCGACCACATCAGCGGTGGAATAGACGGTCGGGGCGGTCGGCAGTACGATAGCATCGAGTTGCGCAAGGCTGCGCTCGGCGACGCGGCGCAGCGCCTCGAGGCGGTACAGCGCAGAAAAAGTGTCCGCGGCCGTGGGGCGCGATCCGCCGACGGTGATCTCGCGCGTCACCGGATGGACCGCCTCGGGTGACGACGCCAAGAGATCGCGGATCACGAGATAGCGTTCCGCCACCCACGGGCCCTCATAAAGCAGCCGCGCGGTCTCGTAGAATGGTGCGAGGTCGAATTCGACGAGATCGGCGCCGAGCGCCTGCCAGCGCTTGCACGCCTCGCCATAGGCCTTCTCGGCCTCATGATCGCCGAAGAATTTCAACTGGCCGCTTTGGGGAATGCCGAGCTTTGGCTTCGCCGGAAAGCTCGCCAGCGGGGCCAGCGGCCGGTCGCGCGAGTACGGATCGGAGTGATCCGGTCCGGACATGACGGCGAGCGCCGCCAGCGCGTCGTCGACGGTGAGCGAGAAGATCGAGACGCAGTCGAGCGTGCGGCAGGCCGGCACGACGCCGGTGGTCGAGATCAGCCCAAGGCTCGGCTTGAGCCCGACGATGTTGTTGAGCATCGCCGGCACACGGCCGCTGCCCGCGGTGTCGGTGCCGAGCGCTAGGGGCACCAGGCCCGCGGAGACCGCGACCGCGGAGCCCGAGCTCGATCCGCCCGGCACCAGATCGCCGCGTACCGGGTTCTTGGGAATGCCGTAGGGCGAGCGCACGCCGACCAGGCCGGTGGCGAACTGGTCGAGATTGGTCTTGCCGATGATGATGGCGCCGGCCGCGCGCAGTTTCGCGACCGCGGTGGAATCCTGCGCGGGCAGATAGGAGAACGCCGGGCAGGCGGCGGTGGTCGGCAGTCCCGCGACGTCGATATTGTCCTTCACCGCGACCGGCACGCCGTAAAGCGGCAATGTCGGATTGGCGAGCCGCTCGGCCTCGGCAAGCGCATCCTTCTCGTCGCGCAGGCTGATGAAGATGGCGGGGTCATTGTGCTCGCGGATGCGCTGGTAGCTGCGCGCCACGGTTTGGGCCGGCGTCATGGTCCCGGCGCGGTGCGCGGCGACGATCGCGGCGACAGTTTCAGTCACGTGCTTGGCCTCATCTCGTGAGCGGGAGGCGTCGGACGCCATCCGCAAGGGAATCGCAGCCTGACCGAAGCAAGCAATATGCCATTGTGTACAATTCGCTCGCGTCCGCCGCGAGACGGATTATTGCACAATATCAGTCGCTTGAAACGCTCGTCGGGAACGGACGCAGGCCGGTATGAGAGAGTATCTGCCCAATTTAAAGGCAAATCCGGTCAAGCCGAAATCTCGTCGCGAGGTCAGGTGAAGCAGGCGAGGATCTGCAGCAGTTGCTCGCGGTTTTCCTTGCCGATCTTCTCGGCGACATGCCGCTCATGCTCGGCGGCGAGCCGCTTGAACTGTGCCAGCGCGGTCTTGCCGCGCGCCGTCAAATGCAGCGCGTGGGAGCGGCGGTCGGTCGCGGAGGGGACGCGGCTGACGAAGTCGCGTTCTTCCAGACTGTCGAGCAGATGCACCAGCCGCGCGCGCTCGATCCCGAGCCGCTTTGCCACCGCCATCTGGCTGAGGCCCGGATTGGCCCCGATCACGGTCATCACCGAATACTGGGTTGGGCGGATATCGACCGTCGCCAGCGTCTTGATGAAGTCCTGAAAGATCCAGAGCTGGAAGCGCCGCACCGCATAGCCGGCGTGACCGACCAGTGCGTCGAGGCCGATGTCGTCGCCGGCCTCGCCGCGGGGCGCCCCGCCATTTGTTCTGTGCGACCGGGGGCGGCGGACTGCCGCTGCCGTTCCTGCCGCCTTGCGCGATGTCTTTTGCTGGCCTGCCATGACCGCAAGGCTAGCGCGGCATCGTCGCGATGGAAAGATTGTTGTTGACGACAACAATTGATGTCCGCAACATTATGGCCAAAGAGCCCGGCCGGGACCGCGGCGCCGCACCGTGTTGCAGCGCGATCCCGATAAGACACGGGTGACAAGACTTGGGCGAGGAGGAAACCATGACGATGGCCGCCGCCAGCGGAGACAATCCGAGCAGCCTGTTCGCGACGCCCGCGATCGTTGCGATCAGTCGCGACGACGGCAGCATCCTGGTTCACTCCACCGCGCCGCTGAAGCAAGGCGCCCGCTGCGTCGGCGACTGGCTGGAGCATTGGGCGCGGCAGGCGCCGGATCGCATCTTTCTCGGCGAGCGCGCCAATGCCGAGGCGCCCTGGAGCACCGTCAGCTATCGCGACGCGCTCGGCATCGTGCGGCGGGCCGCATCGTGGGTGCTGGCGCAAGGGCTGAGCACGGAACGGCCGCTCGTCATCCTCTCCGACAACGGCATCGATCACGCGTTGTTTGCGCTTGCCGCGCAGCATGTCGGCGTGCCCTCGGCCGCGATCTCGCCGGCCTATTCCTTGATGTCGAAAGACTTCGACAAGCTGAAGAGCATGATCGAGCTGCTTGATCCCGGCGCAATCTACGTCACGGGGACGAGGCCGTTCGCGGCGGCGCTTGGCGCAATCAAGCCGCTGCATCGCGCAACCATCGTCAGCGGCAATCCCGACGATGCCGACGCATTGCCGTTCCGCACCGTCGCTGCCACGCCGGAAGCGCCCGGGGTCGCGAAGGCGTTCGCGGCGGTGACGGCGGACACGATCGCCAAATTCCTGTTCACCTCGGGCTCGACAGGCACGCCGAAGGCCGTGATCAACACCCAGTGCATGCTGACCTCGAGCCAGCAGGCCAAGGCGCAGACCTGGACGTTCCTCGAGCAGCCGCGCGATGATCTGGTCATCCTGGACTGGCTGCCCTGGAGCCATACCTTCGGCGCCAACCACAATTTCAATCTGGTGCTGCGCAACGGCGGCACGCTCTATATCGACGGCGGCAAGCCGGCGCCCGGTCTGTTCGCGACCTCGCTGGCCAACCTGCGCAGCGTGGTGCCGACGGTCTATTTCAACGTACCGCGCGGCTTCGACATGCTGATCGCGGCGCTGCGCACCGACGACGAACTGCGGAAAAAATTCTTCGAGGGCACCAAATTCGCCTTCTATGCCGGCGCGGCGCTGCCGCAGAATCTGTGGGATGCGCTGGAGGACTTGTCGCTGCAGACGGTCGGCCGCCGGTTGCCGATGGTGTCGGCCTGGGGTTCGACCGAGACCTCGCCGCTCGCGACCGATTGCCACTTCCTGGCAAAACGCTCCGGCAATATCGGCGTGCCGATCCCCGGCACCGAGCTCAAGCTGGTGCCGTCGGGCGACAAGCTCGAGGTGCGGGTGCGCGGGCCCAACGTCACGCCGGGCTACTGGAAGGCGCCCGAGCTGACCGCAGAGGCTTTCGATGCCGAGGGCTTTTACAAGATCGGCGACGCCGTCACCTTCGCAGATCCCGCACGGCCCGATCTCGGCCTGTTCTTCGACGGCCGCGTGGCGGAGGATTTCAAGCTGAATTCCGGCACTTGGGTCAGCGTCGGCACTTTGCGCGTCGCCGGCATCGCGGCGCTGGCGCCGCTCGCGCAGGACATCGTCGTCACCGGCCATGGCCGCGATGAGGTGCGCTTCCTGGTGTTTCCGAACCTCGCCGCCTGCCGCGCGCTGGCAGGGCTGCCCGAGAGCGCCGATGCGCGGGAGGTGATCGGCCATCCGGCGGTCCGCGCCGCGGTTGGGCAGGGGCTGGCACGGCTCAAGGCGGCAGGCGGTCATTCCTCGGGCCACGCGACGCGTGCGCTGCTGCTGGCCGAGCCAGCCTCGGTCGACGGCGGGGAGATCACCGACAAGGGCTACATCAACCAGCGCGCCGTGCTGACGCGCCGCGCCGCAGCGGTGGCGGTATTGGAGGATGACGCGTCGGATGAGACGATCCGCTGCGCGGGCTTGTGAGCCGATTTGTGCCTGTGACCCGCCAGCGGCGCACCGCATAGACTGCGGTCGTCCCTGCGGAAGCTGGGACCCATACTCCGCGGCCGATACTGTGAACAAAGTTCGTCGTTCCGCCGCCATGCGATCATCGGCATTTGTGGTTATTGGTCCCGGCTCGGAGGCCGGGACGACACCGCGTTTGTGGCACGGATCATCCAAGTTTCAGCTGGCCAACCGCCAGGTCCCCGCTGCTTCCTCTCGCCGCGCCGCACACACGCCTTTTTAGTTGCCAGAGCAACTAAGCTGTGCGAGTTTCCACCCCAATCAGGGACAGGGCCGGTCAACGGCCAGGCGTTTGGGAGGAGAATGTTGCGCAGCACGGCGCGAACGGCACGCATGGAAGATCGGACGAATACCGTGGGGGCGCAGCGCGCCGCCCGTGGTCCCGCCGCGCCGTCAGGTCGTGCTTTGCCCGGTCACGGCGCCGAGATTCTCGTGCAGCCGGCGCAGCAGCTCGATCAGCACCTCGCGCTCGTCCTTCTTCAGGCACGACAGCAGCCGCCGCTCGCGCTCCAGCGCCGCGACGATGACCTTGTCGTGGATGGCGCGGCCGCGCGCGGTCAGCGTGATCGAATGGGTGCGGCCGTCGTCCGGCGCGGTGCGGATGGTCAGCAGGCCGCGCTTCTGCAATGCCGCGAGGTTGCGGCTGACCGGCCCCTTGTCGAAGCCGATCACCTGGCAGATCCGGGAAGCGGGAATGCCCGGCTCGATCGCCAGTTGCGAGATAATCCGCCACTCGGTGACGTTGACGCCGAAATTCTTCTGGTAAAACGCGGTGGCGCTGTTCGACAGCTTGTTGCCGATGAAGGTGATGAACGCCGGCACATAGCGATCAAGGTCCAGCAGCGGGCCGTCACTGGCGTCTGCGGGATCGGCCGGTCTCGGCCGGCGGGGCTTTCGGGGGAGGGGCTGGCTGCTCATCTCTCAAATCATCGCTGCGAAACTGTCCGGGAGCAATAGATATGCGGCCCGTGTTGACAAGATCAAACCTCGGGAGGTCCCGATGACTGCAACAGAAGCTGCGTCCGTCCCGCATCTCGACGTCGATCCGTTCGCGCTCGACTTCTTCGCCGATCCATTCCCGACCCATGAGCGGCTGCGCGAGGCCGCACCCGTGGTCTATCTCGACAAGTGGAATGTCTATGGCGTGGCGCGCTACGCCGAGGTCCATGCGGTGCTGAACGACCCCGCGACCTTCTGCTCCAGCCGCGGCGTCGGCCTCAGCGACTTTTCCAAGGAGAAGCCGTGGCGGCCGGCGAGCCTGATCCTGGAGGCCGACCCGCCCGCCCATACCCGGACCCGCGCCGTGCTGAGCACGGTGTTGTCGGCGACCGTGATGAAGCAGCTTCGCGGGCAATTTGCCGCCGCTGCGGAGGCCCGCCTCGATGCGCTGCTGGAGAAGCGCCGCTTCGACGCGGTCGCGGATCTTGCGGAAGCCTATCCGTTGTCGATCTTCCCGGATGCGCTCGGCCTGAGGCCGGAGGGCCGCGAGCATCTGCTGCCCTACGCCAGTCTGGTGTTCAATGCCTTCGGCCCGCCGAACGAGCTCCGCAAGGAGGCGATCGAGCGCTCGGCGCCGCATCAGGCCTATGTTGCCGAGCAATGCCAGCGCGACAATCTCACCCCGGGCGGCATCGGCGCCTGCATTCACGCCCATGTCGATACCGGCGCCATTACCGCGACCGAAGCGCCGCTGCTGGTGCGCTCGCTGCTGTCGGCCGGTCTCGACACGACCGTCAACGGCATCGGCGCCGCTGTCTACTGCCTCGCCCGCTTTCCCGACCAGTTCCAGAGGTTGCGCGCCGATCCGACGCTGGCGCGCAACGCCTTCGAGGAAGCCGTGCGGTTCGAAAGTCCGGTCCAGACTTTCTTCCGCACCACGACGCGCGACGTCGAGCTCAGTGGAGCCAGCATTCCTGAAGGCGAGAAGGTGCTGATGTTCCTGGCCGCGGCCAATCGTGATCCGCGCCGCTGGGAAGCGCCCGACAGCTACGACATCACGCGTCGTACGTCGGGCCATGTCGGCTACGGGTCGGGCATCCATATGTGTGTCGGCCAGCTCGTCGCCCGTCTCGAAGGCGAGGTGATGATGGCGGCGCTGGCGCGTCGTGTCGCCAGGATCGATATCACCGGCGAGCCGAAGCGCCTTTTCAACAACACGCTGCGCGGGCTCAGCAGCCTGCCGGTCGAGATCACGCCGGCCTGACGAGACGCTCAAGACCAGCAAAAGGTCGATTGAGGGAACATGGGAGGGGAGACGATGAGGGGCTTCGGGGTTGGGCGATTTACGATTGGACTTGCGCTGGCATTGGCCTGCGCCGCGGGCGGCGCACGCGCGGAGATTTCCGGCGACGTGGTCCGCGTCGGCGTGCTCAACGACATTTCCGGCATCTTCCAGGACACCAACGGCATGGGTTCGGTGGAAGCCGCGCGGATGGCCGCGGAAGATTTCAATGGTGGCGGCAAGGGCATCAAGGTCGAGATCGTCTATGCCGATCACCAGAACAAGGCCGACGTGGGCTCTGCGATCGCGCGCAAATGGCTCGATGTCGAAGGCGTCGATGCCATCGTCGACGTGCCGAACTCGGCGGTCGGGCTCGCCATCAACACCATCCTGCGCGACTCAAGGATGACGTTCCTGGCGTCGTCGACCGCGAGCTCGGATCTCACCGGCAAGGCCTGCTCGCCGAACACCATTCAATGGGTCAACGACGCCTGGGCCACCGGCAACACCACCGCGGCTGCGATGATGCAGCGCGGCGGCAAGGATTGGTATTTCGTGACCGTCGACTATGCGCTCGGCAAAGGCATTGAGGCCGAGGCGACGAACTACATCGAGAAGCACGGCGGCAAGGTTTTGGGCTCGAGCAAGCATCCGCTCGGCACGTCGGACTTCGCGTCGTTCCTGCTGCAGGCGCAGAGCTCGAAAGCAAAAGTGATCGGGCTCGCCAATGCCGGCGGCGACACCATCAACGCGGTGAAGCAGGCGGCCGAGTTCGGCATCCAGCAGGGCGGCCAGACCATGGTGGCGTTCCTGCTGTTCGTGAACGACATCCACGGCATGGGCCTGAAGGTGGCGCAGGGCCTGCAGCTGCTGGAAGCTTTTTACTGGGACATGAACGACGACACCCGCGCGTTCGCAAAACGTTTTGCCGCGCGTCCCGGCATGAACGGCAAGATGCCGAGCGGCAACCAGGCCGGCGTCTATGCCTCGACGCTCGCCTACCTCAATGCGGTCGCCGCGACCGGCAGCGACGACGCCAAGGCGGTGGTGCCGCAGATGAAGACCTTCAAGGGCAAGGACAAACTGTTCGGCGACACCTCGATCCGCCAGGACGGCCGCGTCATTCATCCGATGTATCTGTTCGAGGTGAAGAAGCCGGAGGAGTCGAAGTACCCCTACGACTATTACAAGCTGATCGCGACCATCCCGGCCGATCAGGCGTTCCGCCCGCTGGCCGATGGCGGCTGCTCCCTGGTGAAGTGACGAGGGTGGCTGCCGCGCGCGGTCACATCCTCCCCTGGAGGGGGAGGATCGGTTCGCATGAAATGCGAACCGAGGTGGGGTGAAGGTCCATCCAGTCGAACAGTGTCCGTGTTGAGAGATCACCCCACCCCGGATCGCACGTCGCTGCGCTCGTTGCGATCCGACCCTCCCCCTCCAGGGGAGGGTGAAGGAGGTGAGTTTTCTCCGCGGGCTATACTGCGTTGAGACCGAACTTCGCTACGCCGCCTTCGAACCCGCCATCTTCACTCGTGCCAGCATCTCGGCCGCCGTCATGACATGCGCGGTGGAGAATGCGAGGATCGTCAGCGTGGCGCGGTGCACCTCCTCGGCGGACAAGGCGCCCTGGCCGACATCGGGATAGTCGAACGTGCCGGTCGCGTCCGACAGGAAGACGACCTTGTAATTGTGGAACATGGCGTCGCGCGCGGTGGCGTGGCAGCAGTTCTCGGTCGTGGTCCCCGAGATGATCACCGTGGTGATGCCCCATTCGCGCAGGATGAGATCGAGATCGGTGGCGAAGAACGCGCTGTAGCGGTGCTTCTTGATGACGTGCTCGCCGAGGGCGGGCGCGAGGTCGTTGAAGATCTCGACGCCCTCGGTGCCGTCGACCAGCGACGACCGGTCGGCGATCGGCGAATAGAGATCGTCATAGAGGCCCATGTCGCTGCCGTCGCGGCGATGCACATGCGCGGTGTAGATGACGCGGATGCCCTTGTCGCGGCAGGCCTTCAGGGTCTGCGCCAGCCGCGGCACCGTGGCGGCGGCCTGGGCCGAACGCAGCTTGGCGCCCTCGGCCACGAAATCGTTCTGCATGTCGACGACGATCATCACGGTTCGCGCCGGATCGATGATTTCGCATTGGTAGCCCATGTGGTGTCTCCTCCTGGTGAGAGACGATTTCTACGCCGGTTCCCGCGATCGTTCTTGGCTGCGCCGGCCAGTCGCTGGTCTCTGCTTGCCAGAAGGGAGGGCCGGACGCAGAATATCCCGCTGCCGGGTTGGGCGGGAGCAAGGTCCGATGCAGACCCCAGATCATACAGTCGTCGCGCAAACGCTTGTTGCGCCGGGTGACAGTTTCGACCGCTGGCATCACGTCACCTGCCGCGAATTCTCGCTGACCGAATGCCGCCGCGTCGCCGACGAGGCGTTTGCCGCGTCGATCTCGATACGCAATCTCGGCCCGCTGGCCATCAACGACATCTGGTCGTCGACGCCGGCCGCCGACCGCATCCGGGTGACGCGCAGCGCGAGCGACGTCCGCAGGGATCCGCGCGACTATTTCATGCTGTGGCTCACGCTGCGCGGCGAGGTCGGCTTTGCGCAAGGCGGCCGCGACGTGCGTATGCGCCGGGGCGATCTGATGCTGCATGACCAGGCGCAGCCGTTCACGCTCGAATTCGCCCCAAGCGCGCGCGCGATCATGGTGTCGATCCCGCGGCCGCTGCTGCTCGCGCGCCTGCCGGATGCGCAGCGCCTGACGGCGCGGCGGGTCGGCAACGCGTCGAAAGTGGGAGCGCTGGCGGGATCGCTGATCCGCCGGCTGACGCGGCTCGATGACGCGGCCGGACCTGCGGCGATACGGCTTGCTGCGGCGGCACTCGATATTTTCGCAACCACGCTGCAGACCGAGCTGACGGACGAAGGGCCCCGGCGCGGCGACGAACGGCTGGCGCGGGTCAAGGCCTACATGCTGGCCAATCTCGACGATCCCGGGCTCGATCTCGATGCGATCGCCGCGGCGCAGAACATGGCGCCGCGCACGCTCAATCGCCTGTTCGCGCGCGAAGGCACGACGCCGATCCGCTGGCTCTGGCAGCAGCGCCTCGCCGGCGCCTATCAGGCGCTGGCCGAGCGGCGCTTCAACCATGTCACCGATGTCGCGCTGAGCTTCGGCTTCAGCGACGTCTCGCATTTCAGCCGCGCCTTCAAGGCCGCGTTCGGCCGCTCGCCGCATCAGGTGATGGGGTGAGAATGCGTACAGCGCTGAGAGGCAAAGACGGATAGCAGGATAGCGCAGTGCCGAGTCCCTACTGCGCGACCTTGCTGCTGCCTTGCGTGATCAGCCGTGCAGCGCGCTGGTCGCGGGTGTGGATCCAGAGCCAGTTCATCGCCACCGCAATCCGATGCCGCACGCCGATCAGGAAGTAGATGTGGGCGAGGCCCCAGATCCACCATGCCAGCGAGCCGCGCAGCTTGAGCCAGCCGAAATCGATCACCGCCTTCTTCTTGCCGATCTGCGCGAGGCTGCCGGCATGCTTGTAGCGGAATGGCGGCAGCGTCTTGCCGTCGAGCCGGGCCTTGATCAGCGCGGCGACATAGCGCCCCTCCTGCTTGGCGGCCGGCGCGATGCCGGGCACCGGATTGCCGTCGGGGTCCTTGATCGTGACGGTGTCGCCGACGGCGAAGACATCGGGATGGCCCGGCACGGTCAGATCCGGCTCGACCCGCAGCCGATGCGCGCGATCGGCCGGCGCGTTCAGCCACTCGGCGGCGCGCGAGGCGCGCACGCCGGCGGCCCAGACGATGGTGCGCGCCTCCAGCCTTTTGCCGCCGAACACCACGCCGTCGGCCGAGCATTCGGTGACCGGCTCGCCCAGCATCACCTCGACGCCGAGCTTTTCCAGCGACGCCTGCGCATAGGCCGAGAGATCGTCGGGAAATCCTGCCAGCACGCGCGAGCCGGCCTCGATCAGCACCACGCGTGCCTTGCGCGTGTCGATGTGACGGAAGTCTTGCGGCAGCGTGTCTTTGGCGAGGTCGGCGATGGTGCCGGCCATCTCGACGCCGGTCGGCCCGGCGCCGATGATGACGAAGGTCAGCAGCGCCGCGCGCTTGTCCGGATCGGTCTCGCGCTCGGCGCGCTCGAAGGCGACCAGGATGCGCCGCCGCAGCGTCGTCGCGTCCTCCAGCGTCTTCAGGCCCGGCGCGAACGGCTCCCATTCGTCATGGCCGAAATAGGCGTGGCGGGCGCCGGTGGCGAGGACCAGCGTGTCGTAGGGAATGCTGCCGCCGTCGTCGAGCTGGACGTGTTTCGCCGCCGCGTCGACGCCGCACACATTGGCGAACAGCGTCGTCACGTCGGGCCGGTCGCGCAAGAGATAGCGGATCGGCCAGGCGATCTCGCTGGTGGCAAGCGAAGCGGTCGCGACCTGATAGAGCAGCGGCTGGAACAGATGGTGGTTGCGGCGGTCGATCAGCGTGATCTCGACCGGCGCCCCTGCGAGACCGAAGGCGGCTTCCAGGCCGCCGAAGCCAGCGCCGACGATCACCACGCGATGAGGTTTGGCCGGCGCTTGCGTCATCTGATGTCGCTCTCGGTTTCGAACGGCTTCGTCGTTTGATTATGTATTCATTCGCTGCCTCATTCCAACACGAAATGCCCGATCGCCCGATAGCAAAACTCAATCGCCGCAAGCCTCACGCATCCTGCGGTGCGGCCGCGGCGACGGCCCGCCGCCGCATCGGCAGGAACAGTCCCGCGACCGCGCCGGCGAACGACAGCGTTGCGGCAAGGCTCATCGCCGACGCAAAGCCGCTGGTGAAATGTCCGGATGTATCGGCTGCGCCATTGGCGGAGAAACTCGCCACCAGCGCCGCGATGCCGAACATGCCGCCGAGGAAGCGGCCCATGTTGAAGATACCAGAGGCCTTGCCCATCTCGCTGACGGCGACCGCGCCCAGCACCGCGTTCTGCGCGGCCGGCATCGCCATCGACACGCCGACGCCGGCGAGCACCAGCGGCGCGACCAGCGCCGAATAGGGCACTGCGGGGCTCACGATCTCGCTGATCCATCCGAGCCCGATCGCCTGCATCAAGAGGCCGGTGACGACCAGCGTGCGCTCGCCGAACCGGTTGACCGCTGCGCCGGCGATCGGTGCGGTGACGAACAGCGTCGCCGTCCACGGCAGCAGACGCAGCCCGGCGCCGAAGGCGTCGAAGCCGAGCGCGATCTGCAGGAACTGCGGCAGCAGGAACAGCACGCCATACATCGCGGCGTAGAACAGCACGCTTGCGGCCATGCCCGATGCAAACGGCCTGACCGCGAACAGCCGCATCGGCACCATCGGGCTTGTCGCACGCAGCTCCCACAACACGAACATCGCTGCCAGCGCGACGCCGGCGATCAGCGCGCCCGTCACTTCCGCGCTGGCCCAGCCGACGCCGTTGCCGCGCAGCAGGCCCCAAACCAGCGCCAGCGCCGCGAGCGCGACCAGCGTGAGGCCGGCAATGTCGAGCGGCGCAGCCGGCCCAAAGCTTTCGCGCAGGCGGGCGATCACGAGCGCGATCGCGACCAGGCCGATCGGCAAATTGATCCAGAAGATCCAGCGCCAGCCGAGGTGCTCGGTGATGAAGCCGCCGATCGCGGGGCCGATGATCAGCGCGCATCCGGTGATGCCGCTGAAAATGCCGAGCGCCCGGGCGCGCTCCTCGCGGCCGAAGGCGCCGCTCAGGATCGCCATCGCCAGCGGCATCACCAGTGCCGCGCCTGCGCCTTGCAGGGCGCGGGCGGCGATCAGGGCCGCGGCATTGCCGGCCAGCGCGCAGGCCGCGGACGCCACGACGAACAGGCCGATCCCGGCCGCGAACATCCTGCGCCGCCCGAACCGGTCGCCGAGCGCCGCGCCGGTCAGGAGCAGCACCGCGAAGGTCAGGTTGAAGGCGTTGACGGTCCACTGCAGCGTCTCCACGGTGCTTCCGAAATCGGCGCGGATGGTCGCGAAGGCCGTGGTCATGATCATGGCGTCCAGCGCCATCATGAAGGATGCCAGCGCCGTGAGGCCGAGCACCCAGCGCTGTTCGGCGCGCTCTCGAGGGGTCTGCATGGTCGTTCTCCATTGCCGCGCCGTGAGGTTGCGGCGCGCTTCGCAGGCCAGGACGAACCGGGACGGGCAAAGGATGCGGCCTAAATTTATTTTTGCCGGACCGCATCCTTTGGCGGCTTGCAAACGTCCTTGGGTCTGAGGCGGCCGGTTCAGGCCGCAGGACCAGGCCAAGGAGGCTGCGATGAGACGGACCCTGATCAGGTACAAGGCGAAGCCGGAGATGGCGGAGAAGAATGCCGCGTTGGTGTCGGCGGTGTTCGCCGAGCTGAAGGCGGCCAGGCCGGACGGCGTGCGCTATCTGACCCTGCGGCTGGAGGACGATACCTTCATCCACATGGTCGAGACCGCCGCCGAGGACGGCTCGAGCCCGATCCCGAAACTGGCCGCGTTCCAGGCCTTCCAGGACGGCATCCGCGATCGTTGCGCCGAGCCGCCGCTGGTTCGCAGTGCGGTGATTGTCGGGAATTATCGTATGCTGGATGAGCCGTGAACCGGCGGGCAGTGCACCGATCTGGCGGAGCCATCATGACGTCACCACACCAAGCGCCGGCCGCGACCGACGTCGACGCGCTTTTGGCGGCGATGCGGCCAAGGCTGCATCGCTACTGCGCCCGCATGGTCGGATCGGTCATCGACGGCGAGGATGTGCTGCAGGATGCGCTGATCAAGGCGGTGGAAGCCTTCGGGTCCGCCGCGCCGATCCAGAATCCGCAAGCCTGGCTGTTCCGGATCGCGCACAACACCGCGCTCGATTTCCTCAGGCGGCGCAACCGCCAGGAAGCGCTCCGTGCGCCGGAGGAGGTGGACATGATGGCCGGAGAGCTCGATGATTTGGACCGCCGCGAGATCGCCGCGACCAGCCTGCGCACCTTCATGCGCCTGCCGGTGGCGCAGCGTTCCAGCGTGATCCTGATGGACGTGCTCGGCTGCTCCCTGCAGGAGATCTGCGGCATCATGGATTTCAGCCTGCCGGCGGTGAAGGCCGCGCTGCACCGTGGACGCACCCAATTGCGCGAATTTGCCAGCGAGCCGGACGACGCGCCGCGGCCCGGCCTGTCGCCGGCCGATCGCATCAGGCTCAACGCCTATGTCAGCCATTTCAACGCCCGCGACTTCGACGCCATCCGCGCCATGATCGCCGATGACATCAGGCTCGAGCTCGTCAACCGGACGCGGCTGAACGGCAAGGCCGAGGTGTCGCGCTACTTCGGCAATTATTCGAAGATCGACGACTGGCACCTGGTGACCGGACAGGTCGAGGGACGCCCCGCGATCCTGGTGTTCGATCCGACCGCTCTGGACGCGCCGCCGCGATCGTTCATGCTGCTCGACTGGTCGGCCGACAAGGTCGCGACGATCAGGGATTTCCGCCACGCGTCCTATGCGATCGACGGCGCCGAATGGGTGGTGGATCAAGGCTGACCGCCGATCAGCGCTTGGCGCAGTGACCACGCCACAAACTCGGTGTCGTCCCGGACAAGCGAAGCGCGATCCGGGACCCATAACCACGAATGGGAATCGTCTTGGATCGCTGGGGCCCCAGCGCTCTTCGACAATCTAAGCCTGCGGTTATGGGTCCCTGCTTTCGCAGGGACGACAACGGGGATGGAGCCGCTACCGCGTCTTGCCGCCGAATTCGCCGCTGGCAATCCGCGCCACGCGGCTGCCGGCTGCGGCCGGCGCGCTGTTTCGTTCAAACATGCCATCGCTGCCGCTCTCGCGCGGCAAGGACGACGCTTCATCGACACGGCCGCCGCCCGGCCAGAACAGCAGGACCAGGTTCATCACGCCATTGACGGCCGCGCCGACCACCGTCGCTGTGTGCTGATAGGTCAGCGCATATTCGGGGAATCGTCCGGCAACGGCCCTGTCGAGCACCATGAGGGCGACCCATGCCGCCATCACGCAGACCGGATCCCAGCCCATGTCGCGCACCCGCATCGATTGCAGCATGAAGCAGATGACGAGCATGCCGTAGAAGGCAATGACCAGCACGGGGTTGCTCGATGCCTGCGCCAGCAGCACGTCCATACTGCCGCTCGCCGGTGCGTTGCCGGTGACGCCGTAGACCAGCATCATAAAGCCGAGGCCCACGACGAAGGTGCAGAAGAAGAAAGCCAGTCGGCCCATCCGGGCATTGAAGCCGAAGATGTAATTCAGCATGTGACGCACCCCTTTGGCGGCAGCGTCGGCCAGGGATGCTTTCCGGACCATGAAGCCCGCAGGCGCTTGCCGGCCTGTGGTTTCCGGGAGCTTTACCGGATCGTTAAAGCCTGCTGCAGTGCGGGCGTGGGTCGTTGCCGAAGGCCGCCGCCTGCGACAATCGTTGCCCACGCAACCGGCATTATATTTCTTGCCATGGTCGATTTAGACGAATTATGATGCAAGGTGCTGAGGTATGCGCCGAAGGTTCTAAGTCAGCGCCATCGGTTCATGCTTGCTGCAGACTTGCGATATCGCGCACAAAATACGTCACAGAACGACGCGCGCAAAGCGTGACCCCCGGGCCCTCGTGATCGAGCCTCGTGGGATCTTTGGTTGAGGAGGGGAGTGAATATGAAAAAGGCATTTTGGCTGGCAGGCGCCACGGCTCTGGCGCTGGCGCAGCCCGCGACGGCGGCTGACAGCGTCAAGATCGGCTTCGTGTCGACCTTCAGCGGTCCGACCGCCGTGATCGGCAACGACATGCGCAATTCCTTCGAGCTCGCGCTCGACCATCTCGGCCGCAAGATCGACGGCAAGCCGGTCGAGGTGATCTACGAGGACGACCAGCAGAAGCCCGATGTCGGCAAGCAGAAGACCGAGAAGCTGGTGCAGTCCGACAAGGTCGACTTCATCGTCGGCTACATCTGGTCGAACGTGCTGCTGGCGTCGCTGAAGACCGCGGTCGATTCCAAGACCTTCCTGATCTCGGCCAATGCCGGTCCGTCGCAGCTCGCCGGCGAACTGTGCTCGCCTTACGTGTTCTCGACCTCCTGGCAGAACGACCAGACCCCGCAGGCGGTCGGCACCTACATGAACCAGAAGGGCGTCAAGTCGGTGTTCCTGATCGGCCCGAACTACGCCGCGGGCAAGGACATGCTGGCCGGCGTCAAGAGCACGTTCAAGGGCCAGGTCGTCGGCGAGGAATATACGGTGTGGCCGAGCCAGCTCGACTTCTCCGCCGAGCTCACCAAGGCGAAGAACTCCAAGGCCGAGTCGATCTTCGTGTTCTATCCGGGCGCGGCCGGCGTGCAGTTCCTGAACCAGTACGCGCAGGCCGGCATCAAGCAGCAGATCCCGCTCTATACCGCGTTCACCATCGACGAATTGTCGCTGCCGTTGCAGAAGGACAATGCGCTCGGCGTTCCCGGCGCGCAGCAATGGGTCAACGACCTGCCCAACGAGGAGAACAAGAAGTTCGTCGCCGACTACCGCAAGAAGTACCCGGGCCTGCGGCCGACCTTCTACGGCGCACAGTCCTACGACGCTGCCAACCTCATCAACAGCGCCGTGGTCGCGGTGAAGGGCGACCTGACGAAGAAGGACGCGATGAAGGCCGAGATGGAGAAGGTGAACTTCAAATCGGTGCGCGGACCGTTCAAGTACGGCAACAACCACATTCCGATCCAGAACTTCTATCTGCAGGACGTGGTCAAGGACGCCGAGGGCCAGCTGTCGCTGAAGACGGTCGCGACCATCGTCAAGGACGACCAGGATCGCTTCCACGACAAGTGTCCGATGAAGTGATTTAAAGTCACCTCGCCCCGCTCTTGCGGGGAGAGGTCGATTGCGCAGCAATCGGGTGAGGGGTTCTTTCCACGAGCTCGATTCGCGGAAAGAGCCCCTCACCCCGACCCTCTCCCCGCAAGAGCGGGGCGAGGGAGAACAACAAGCCGTATAAGCGGCGGCGCATGCGCGCTGCCGCTGTTTTGTTTCAGCCCGATGTATGAAGGATCCATGTATCTCGTCGTCGAACAACTGCTGAACGGCCTGCAATTCGGCCTCCTGCTGTTCCTGCTGGCGGCCGGGCTGACGCTGGTGTTCGGCATCATGGACTTCGTTAATCTGGCGCACGGCTCGCTCTACATGATGGGCGCCTATTTCGCGGCGACCTTCGTGGCCTGGACCGGCAGCTTCGTGCTCGGCGCGCTGATGGCGCTGGGCGCCACGCTGTTGCTCGGCATCGCGCTGGAATATGTCGCGCTCAGGCATCTCTATGGCCGCGACCATCTCGACCAGGTGCTGGCGACGTTCGGCCTGATCCTGTTCTTCAACGACGCCGTCCGGCTGATCTGGGGCCCGGCGGGCCTCGCGCTGCCGCTGCCGGCCTGGCTCACCGTGCCGGTGCAGATCATTCCCGGCGTCTACTATCCGGCCTACCGCCTCATGATCATCGTGGTCGCGCTGGCGGTCGCAGCAATGCTCTATCTCGTCGTGATGCGCACCCGCATCGGCATGCTGATCCGCGCCGGCGCCTCCAACCGCGAGATGATCGGGGCGCTCGGCATCAACATCAAGCTGCTGTTCACGCTGGTGTTCGGCCTTGGCGCGGCGCTCGCCGGCCTCGCCGGGCTGATGCAGGCGCCGATCCTCACCGTGCAGATCGGCATGGGCGAGAACATCCTGATCCTGGCCTTCGTCATCATCGTGATCGGCGGCATCGGCTCGATCCGCGGCGCGTTCATGGCCGCGATCTTCGTCGGCATCATCGACACGATGGGCCGCGCCTTCCTGCCCGACCTGCTGCGCAAGGTGCTGAGCGGAGCGGCGGCGTCCACCGCGGCGCCGGCGCTGTCCTCGATGCTGATCTACCTCCTGATGGCCATCATTCTTGTGCTGCGGCCCGAGGGGCTGTTCCCGGCGGCCAGACGATGACGGGAAAGCTCAACGTCTCCAATGCGGTCGCGGCGCTAATGTGTGCCGCCCTGATGCTGCTGCCGCTCTATTCGGCGGTCACGGGCAACATCTTCATCCTCACGCTGTTCACCCGGATCGTGATCTTCGCGCTCGCCGCCGCGAGCCTCAATCTGATCATGGGCTATGGCGGCATGATGAGCTTTGGCCACGCCGCCTATCTCGGCATCGGCGGCTACGCCGTCGGCATCCTCGCCGCCGAGGGCATCGGTTCCGGCTTCATTCAGTGGCCGGTGGCGCTCGCCGTCTCGGCGCTGTTTGCGCTGCTGATCGGCGCCCTCTCACTGCGCACCCGCGGCGTCTATTTCATCATGATCACGCTGGCCTTTGCGCAGATGGCCTACTACATCGCCTCCGCGCTGTCGCGCTACGGGGGCGACGACGGGCTTACCGTCTACAAGCGCAGCGATTTCGCTGGTCTGATCAACCTGTCGGATCGCAACCAGTTCTATTACCTCTGCCTGGCCTGCCTGTTCGGCGGCCTCTATCTGATCTGGCGCATCGTCAATTCGCGGTTCGGTCTCGTGGTGCAGGGCGTCCGCTCCAACGAGCAGCGCATGCAGGCGATCGGCTTCCATGCCAACCGCTACCGCCTGGTCTGCTTCGTGATATCGGGCACGATCTGCGGCCTGGCCGGCGCGCTGCTTGCCAACAACACCGATTTCGTCAGCCCGGCGGTGATGTACTGGACCCGCTCCGGCGATCTCATGGTGATGGTAATCCTCGGCGGCATGGGCTCGCTGTTCGGTCCCGTCATCGGCACGATCGTCTATCTCCTGCTCGAGGAGCTGCTGTCGCAGTTCACCGAATATTCGGGGCTGATCCTGGGCCCGGTGCTGCTCCTGATCGTGCTGTTCGCGCGCGGCGGCATCATGGGCCTGCTCGGGAGGATGCGCCGTGGTTGAGCCCCTGCCAAATCCGCTGCTGCGCGTCGACAATCTGGTCCGCCGCTTCGGCGGCATCACCGCGACCGACAACCTCTCGATGGAGGTGGTGCCAGGCGAATTGCACGCCATCATCGGCCCGAACGGCGCCGGCAAGACGACGCTGATCAGCCAGCTCACCGGGCAGGTGATGCCGAACTCCGGCACCATCCGCTTCGCCGGCCGCGACGTGACGAACCTGCCGTCCTACAAGCGCAGCCGGCTCGGGCTGGCACGCTCGTTCCAGATCACCTCGCTGCTGAAGGATTTTTCCGCGATCGACAATGTCGCGCTGGCGGCGCAGGCGCATGACGGCCACTCGTTCCGCTTCTGGGGCAATGCGCGCAAGGAGCGGCATCTGCGCGAGTCCGCACGCGCGGCGCTCGAACGCGTCGGCCTCGGCAGGCGCGCCGATATCGTGGTGTCGCAATTGAGCCATGGCGAGCAGCGCGAGCTCGAGCTCGCGGTCGCGCTCGCCACCAGGCCGCAGCTGTTGCTGCTGGACGAGCCGATGGCCGGGCTCGGCGTCACCGAATCGGCGCGGATGGTCGCGATGCTGAAGGAGCTGCGGAAGGAAGTCACCATCGTCCTGGTCGAACACGACATGGAGGCGGTGTTCGCGCTGGCCGACCGCATCACGGTCCTGGTTTATGGCCGCGTCATCGCCTGCGACGTGCCGGACGCGATCCGCAAGCACGAAGAGGTCAAGCGGGCCTATCTCGGCGAACAGCATGCGGTGACGCGCCATGGCTGAGACCAAGATGACTGAAACCCTGCTCGAAGTGGATGGCATCGAGACCTGCTACGGGCTGAGCCAGGTGCTGTTCGGCTTGTCGCTCAAGATCAAGTCGGGCGAGATGGTCGCGCTGATGGGCCGCAACGGCATGGGCAAGACCACGACGATCCGCTCGATCATGGGGCTGACGCCGGCGCGATCAGGCGCCATCCGTTTCGCCGGCGAGGCGGTGCGCGGCCTGCCGTCCTACAAGATCGCAAAGCTCGGCATCGGCCTGGTGCCCGAAGGCCGCCAGATCTTCCCCAACCTGACGGTGCGCGAAAATCTCGTCGCAGCGTCAGGCAATCGCCTTGGCGCCTCCGATCCCTGGACGATCGACAAGATCCATGCGCTGTTTCCGCGGCTCGCCGAACGCACGAACAATATGGGCGTCACGCTGTCCGGCGGCGAGCAGCAGATGCTCGCGATCGGCCGCGCGCTGATGACCAATCCCAAGCTGCTGATCCTCGACGAGGCGACCGAAGGCCTTGCACCCCTGATCCGCGACGAGATCTGGAGCTGCCTGTCGATGCTGAAGGGACGCGGACAGTCGGTGCTGGTGATCGACAAGAACGTCGGAAACCTCGCCCGCATCGCCGACCGCCACTACATCATCGAGCGCGGCAAGACGGTGTGGAGCGGCACCAGCGAGCAGCTGATCGCCGAGCCGGACCTGCAGCACAAGTATCTCGGGATCTAGCTAACGCCCGCCTTGCCGCGAAGAGGTCCGCAGCAAGCGCTTGGCTGCGTCGGCTGCCGCCGCAGCATAAGCTCGGTCGCCATGCACCAGCATCAAGGAGATCGCGCCCTCGGAGAGTAACCAGATCTCGCGCGCACGGCGGTGAGCTTCGCGGACACCGGCCCGCTTCAGCAAGTCGCCAAGATGGGTTTCGAGCAAGGCCTTGTGCCGGCGCGCAATCGCACGTGCAGGATGGCCCGGAAGATCGGCCAGCTCGATGACCAGCCTGGTGAATCCCGAGCCGGCCCATCGCGGCCTGTCCGCCCAGACCGCAAGGTCGCGGAACAGGCCATCGATGATCGCCGCCGGCGAGCCGGACAGCTTGTCGCCAAAGGTCGCGAACGCGGCCAAGGCCAGTTCGTTCTGGGCTTCGAGCACGAAGGCCAGCAGCTGATCCTTGCTTTGAAAGTGATTGTAGAGGGTGCGCTTCGTCACCCTCGTCGTCGATGCGATTTCGTCCATGCTGACGCGGCTGTATCCGCGCTGGCGAAACAGGACGTATGCGGCAGCAAGGATGCGCCGCCGGGTCGGTTCTGCAGATCGCGCCATGCAGTCACCCTCTTAAATATACCGGGTAGTGAATTTACATCGGTTGAAAAACCAATTGGAATGGCATCCGCGACTTTTTCAGCCCGTTGTAGTCGGCTTCCTCCCTCGAGCTGCGAAGGCAGATCATCATGCCCGACTCATTGACGCTCAGAGAAATCAGAGCTCGTCCGGTGGTGCTCAAGCTGAAGCGGCCGGTGGTCGCGCGCATTGTCACGATATCGGAGTGGCCGCTCGTCCTCATCGATCTGGTGACGGAGGAGGGCATTGTCGGGCGCGGCTATCTCGAGCCTTACGTCGTGAAATCGATGCGATATCTGGTTCCGGCGTTGCATGATCTCGGCGAATTGCTCAAAGGTCGGAGCGTGGCGCCTGTCGAGTTGTTCGAGGCGGCGCGCAAATCGCTTCACTTCGTCGGCTACGAGGGAATGTCGATGATCGCCGCGTCGGGCCTCGACATGGCCGCGTGGGACGCGTTGGCGAAAGCGGCAAACAAGCCGCTGTGCGTGCTGCTGGGGGCGACGGTCGGCGCCGTGAGATCCTACAACAGTAACGGCCTTTGGCTGAAGGAGCCGGCCGCCGTCGCCGCCGAAGCTTTGGAATTGCGGGACGAAGGAGGTTTCTCAGCCCTGAAACTGCGCCTCGGCAGGAGCGATCCGCGCGAGGATCTGGCGACCCTCGACGCCGTTCGAAAAGCCGTCGGGGATCGCATGCATCTGATGGTGGACTACAACCAGGGGCTCAATCTCGCCGAAGCCATCGACCGATGCCACATGATCGATGACCACGGCCTCGACTGGATCGAAGAGCCTGTGCTTTACGACAATCTTGACGGGCACGCCCAACTGGCGGCGGAGCTGAAGACGCCGATCCAGATCGGCGAGAACTTCTATGGTCCGAGGGAGATGCACAAGGCGATCGCGAAAAAGGCTTGCGACCTGGTGATGCCGGATTTCATGCGCATCGGCGGGGTGACGGGCTGGATGCGCGCGGCTGCGATCGCCGGCGCGGCGGGCATCCCCATCTCAACGCATCTTTATCCGGAAGTCGCCGCCCACGTCATGCGCGCAACGGAGACCGCTCACTGGTTGGAATGGCAGGACTGGGCCGATCCGATTCTCGAACGGCCCTATGAAATCAAGGATGGTCTTTTGCATATTCCCGACACGCCCGGTGTCGGTCTGGAATGGAACGAAGCGGCCGTCGCGGCTCATCTCGCGAAATTCTAGAGCACGTCAGAACATCTCGAAATATTCGCGGTGCTCCCAGTCCGACACCTCGGCCTGGAAGCGCTCGATCTCCGCGTTCTTGATGAAGACGTAGTAGTCCACGAACTCCGGCCCCAGCGCCTCGCGGAAGAACGGATCGTCGTTGAGCGCGAACACCGCCTCGCGCAGCGACTTCGGCAGCAGCGCAGCCTTGGTTTCATAGGGCGTGTCGGCCGACGGGCCGGGGTCGAGCTTGCGGTCGACGCCGTCGAGGCCGGAGAGGATCTGGCTTGCCATGTAGAGATAGGGATTGGCGGCGGGTTCGCCGATCCGGTTCTCCAGCCGGGTCGCCGGATCATTTGCGCCGCCGAGCACGCGGATCATCACGCCGCGGTTGTCGCGGCCCCAGATCGCGCGGTCCGGCGCCAGCGAATAGGAACGGTAGCGCTTGTAGCCGTTGATGGTCGGCGTCGTGAACACGGTCGAAGCGCGCGCGTGCTCGATCAGGCCCGCCAGCCAGGCGCGGCCGAGTGCGCTGAGCGGCTCGCCGGTCTCGTTCGCCATGAAGACGTTCTCGCCATCGGCGCGCGACACCAGCGACTGGTGCAGGTGCCAGCCGCTCGCGAACACGTTCGGCAGCTTCGGCCGGCACATGAAGGTCGCGTGATAGCCGTGGCGGCGCGCGATCTGTTTCACGGCCGAACGAAACAGCACCATGGTGTCGGCCGGCGCGAGCCCGACAGTCGGCGCGAAGGTGAATTCGCACTGGCTCGGGCCGAACTCGACCTCGACCGAGCGCAACGGCAGGTCGAGCGCGATGATGTCGCGGCGGATGATCTCGAGCGCCGGCTCCATCAGGTCGTAGCGCTGCTCGGTGAGGTATTGATAGCCGTGCGACAGCAGGCTGACCGACGGCGGCCGTCCGGGCTGGCCGGCATCCTCCGGCGCCATATGAGCGTCGTCGAGCTTGAACAGATGGAATTCGACCTCGAGACCGGCGACGAAATCGTAGCCGCGGCTTCCGAGCTGATCGAGCACCTTGCGATAGAGGTTGCGGGTCGCGAACGGCACCGGCCGGCCATCGCTGAAATGGAGGTCGCAGAGCAGCCAGCCGGTATTCTCGGCCCAGGGCAGCACGCGGAACGTGGTGGGATCGGCGACCATCAGCACGTCGGCCGCGCCCTCCATCTCCTTCATGCCAAAACCGCCGCCTGCGGTGAACACCGGAAACACCGTCTTGTGCGAGGTGTCCTTGGCGAGCATCGTCGTGGTGATGGAGCAGCCGCCCTTCAGCGAGCGCACCGCCTCGCTGGCGATCAGCGTCTTGCCGCGCAGGATGCCGTGCTGGTCGGGAAACGACAGGCGGATGACTTCGAGGTTCTTCTCCTCGACGATGCGGCGGAGGCGTTGTGCGGCCTCCTTCTGCTCATCCGACCAGAGGCCATGACGCTCGACGAAGCTCACCGCGTCACTCCTTTGCTTCTCCCTCGCCCCGCTCTTGCGGGGAGAGGGTCGGGGTGAGGGGCTCTCTCCGCCGATGGAATGGATCGATAGATCTGTACCCCCTCACCCGGATCGCATCTTGCGATGCGATCCGACCTCTCCCCGCAAGCGGGGCGAGGTGAAGGGTACGGCGCTGCGGCACTGAAGCCAACATCACTCCGCCGCCGTCAGATGATGCACCTTGCCCGCGATCTCGCGCGGCACCGGGGCTGCCCATGGCGCGCCGCGGCGGCGCTTGACGTCGACCTCCATCCAGTAGAGCTCCCAGCCCTGGGTCGGCCCGATGCCGTCCATCGTGGCCGGGCCCTGGATGCTGCGCGCGGAGGCGTCGTCGAGGAACAGCATCGGCTTCTCGCCGCCGGAAACCTTCTCGATCTCCTGCCGCAGCAGGCGGCGGTACTGCACGATCGCCTTGTCGCTCTGGCCGAGATGCTCGTTGGTGCGGTCCTGGATCGGTCCCATCGATTCCACCGCCCACTGGTCGTGGACGTTGATATCGGTGCCCATGCCGGTATAGGTCTCGGTCGCCTGCTCGTGCGGATCGAAGCCGTAATCGTTGGTCTTGTTCTTGCGCGACTTGTAGTCCGGCAGCGTATAGAGCTCGAGCCGCTGATCGCGCATCTTCTGCTTGTCGACCGGCGCCGCGTAGCTGGTGAAGATCGCATACCAGTAGCAGTTCTCGTCGTCGACCGGCACGTGCCACTGCGTGATCGTCATCTCGGTCGACATCGGGATGACGAAGCCGTGCGGGAACAGCTGGTTGGTGACGCGCACATGGGTGCGCTCCGCGTCGAGCTCGCGCAGCGCGATCAGGCGCAGCCCATATTCGGTATGCTCGACATTGATGATCGGCCGGTCATATTCGCGCAGGATCTTGGTCATCGGCATGTCGCTGCCGGCCGAGGCGCCGCGGAATTGCTTGCCGTAGGCCGCCGCCGTGTCCTCGTCCTCGAAGAAGCGATGCAGGAAGGAAGCGTGCGCCGGATCGATGCCGACCTCGAGCGCCTGCAGCCAGTTGCAGTTCATGTGGCCCTTGAACGCAAACGTATGGCTGCCGGGCGCGACGAAGCAGTCGAGTTCGGGAAAGGCGGGCGGGGCGCCTTCGCCGAGCCAGGCCCACAGGATGCCGCTCTTCTCGACCACGGGATAGGAGCGCTGCCTGATGCCCTTGCAGAGCTGCGAGCCGGCCGGCTCCGCCGGCGTCTCGATGCACTGGCCTGATGTGTCGAACAGCCAGCCGTGGAAGGCGCAGCGCAGCCCGCCATTCTCGAGCCGGCCGAAGGCGAGATCGGCGCCGCGATGCGCGCAGTGGCGATCGATCAGCCCGTAGCTCCCGTCCTCGCCGCGGAACAGCACCAGGTTTTCGCCGAGCAGCCGCACCGGCCGAACCGGGCGCGGCCCGTCCAATTCATCCACCAGCGCCGCCGGCTGCCAGTAACTCCGCATCAGCTTGCCGCACGGGTCCTTGCGGCCGGTGCGGGTGATCAGATCGTTCGCTTCCTGGCTCATCATGGCGGCGTCTCCCGGATTTGGATTTGTTCGCCTATTGAACGAATGTGCGAATTATGCCATGTCTGCTTCGGACAGCAAGCGCAATTTTTGAACCGTTCAAAGCCGAGCCTCATGCCCAAGCTGAAGCGGACCGACCAGGACGAGCGCGCCACCGACTTCGTCGAGGCGCTCGATCGCGGCCTGCGTCTGCTGCAGGTGTTCGGCACCGTTACCGGTCCTGCGACGCTGAGCGATCTGGCGCGTGCCGCCGATCTGCCGCGCGCCACCGCGCGCCGCATCCTGTTCACGCTCGCGCATGGCGGTTTCGTCGCGACCGACGGCAAGCTGTTCACGCTGACGCCGCATGTGCTGACGCTGGCCGGCTCGTTCCTGCAATCCAACCAGGTGGTGACGGTGCTGCAACCGGTGCTCGATCGCATCGCGACAGCGGCGCAGGAGATCGCCTCGCTCGCCTTGCTCGACGGCGACGACGTCGTGTTCGTCGCGCGCTCGAGCCCGACCCGTGTGTTCTCCGCCGGTCTCGACATCGGCTACCGGCTGCCGGCGTTCTGCACCTCGGTCGGCCGCGCCATGCTCGGCCGGCTCACTGATGCCGAACTGGCGGCGCGGCTGAAGGCGATGCGCCGCGATCCGGTGACGCCGCAGACCACGACCGATCCGAAGAAGCTGCTCGCGACGATTGTCGCCGATCGCGCGCAGGGCTATTCACTGGTCGACCGCGAGGCCGAGCCGCATTTCCGCTCCATCTCGGTGCCGGTGCACCGCTACGACGGCACCATCGTCGCCGCCATCAACATGGGCGCGCATGTCGATCGCGTGCCGATGCAGGAATTGATCGACCGCTTCCTGCCGCTGCTGCGCGACGGCGCTGATGATGTGAAGAGCCGGCTGCTCTAAGTGCTGCTAAAGCGCCACGCTGCGCAGCCCGAAGCTGCGCGCCTCGTTCTGCAGTACCGGCCGCACGGAATCGATCAGCCGCGCGGCGGCGGCGTCGACCGAAAGCCCGGCAGTATCGACCACCGCCGATGCGCGGGCGTAGAGCGGCTCGCGGCTGACCAGGATGTTGCGCAATTCCGCCATCGCCGAGCGGTCGTCGGCCATCGGGCGCAGATCGCCCTGGCGGCGGACGCGGGCCATGTGCTCTTCCGGCTCGGCCTTCAGCCAGATCGTGTAGAACGACGACAGGATCAGGTCGAAGGTCAGCGCCTCGGAGACGATGCCGCCGCCGGTCGCCAGCACCATCAATTCCTTGCGCGCGAGCAGCTGCGTCAGCGCCGCCTGCTCCATGCGGCGAAAGCCTTCCTGGCCGTACAGCGCGATGATCTCGGCAACCGAGAGGCCGTTCTGCGCCTCGATCTCCTTGTTGAGCTCGACGAAGCTCCAGCCGATCTTCTTCGCCAGCATCCGCCCGAGCGTGGTCTTGCCGGCGCCGCGCAGGCCGATCAGCGCGATCCCGGAGAAGGAGGCGCGGCGTGGCGCCAGCGGGCTGCTGCCGGCGAGCATGTCCTTGGCCTGCGCGATCTGGTTCGGTGAAGCCTTGCGCAGGAGATCGCGGATCACGGCCCAGTCCGGCAGCGGCTCGCTGGAGGGGATCAGGTCCTCGAGATGCGCCCCCATCGCGCCTGCGACACGGCGCAGCAGCACGATCGAGACATTGCCTTTGCCGCTTTCGAGCTGGGCGATGTAGCGTTCGGATATGCCGGAAACCTTGGCGAGCACCTTGCGCGACATGCCGCGCAGGGCGCGCATCGTGCGCACGCGCTGGCCGAGCTGTTCAAGGAAGTCGGTTTCCGGGTCGTTGGCTGCGGTCATGATCCCTGTGCGACGCGCGGTCCTGGCTGAATCAGACCGAGGTTCTAGGAAACATAGTGCCGATAAGGATTGACAGCAAGCCAACGTAGTGGCTTTGTATGAATTATAATTCTTAAATTCACAGGAGAGGGAAGCGTGGCACGTCCGGGTCCGAGGAGCGGAGCATGACTTACAACGCGGTCTCCTGGCTGCTCGACCGCAACGTCGATGAAGGCCGCGGCGACAAGGTCGTGTTCGACGATACGGTGTCGCAAATCACCTATGGCCAGTTGCAGCAGCAGACCCGCCGCGTCGGCAACATGCTGCGGCGGCTCGGCGTCCGCCGCGAGGAGCGGGTCGCCATGATCATGCTGGACACGGTCGATTTCCCGATCGTGTTCCTCGGCGCGATCCGCGCCGGCGTGGTGCCGGTGCCGCTCAACACGCTGCTGACCGCGGAGCAGTATGCCTACATCCTCGGTGATTGCCGCGCGCGCGTGCTGTTCGTGTCGGAAGCGTTGCTGCCGGTCGTGAAGGACATCATCGCGCGGATGCCCGACCTCGAGCATGTCGTGGTCTCCGGCAAGGACGCGCATGGCCACAAGAAGCTGTCGGACGAGATCGCACGCGAGAGCGACGTGTTCGCCACCGCGCCGACCCATGCCGACGAGCCGGCATTCTGGCTCTATTCGTCGGGTTCGACCGGCATGCCGAAGGGCGTGCGCCATCTGCATTCCAATCTCGCGGCGACCGCGGAGACCTACGCGAAGCAGGTGCTCGGCATCCGCGAGGATGATGTCGGCCTGTCGGCGGCAAAGCTGTTCTTCGCCTACGGGCTCGGCAATGCGCTGACGTTCCCGATGTCGGTCGGCGCCACCACGGTGTTGAACTCCGAGCGGCCGACGCCGGCGGTGATGTTCGCGCTGATGAACAAATATCATCCGAGCATCTTCTTTGGCGTGCCGACCCTGTTCGCGGCGATGCTGAACGACGAGGCGACCAAGGCGCAGTCCGGCGGCAACCGTTTGCGCGTCTGCACCTCGGCCGGCGAGGCACTGCCGGAATCGGTCGGCAATGCGTGGCGCGCACGGTTCGGCGTCGACATCCTCGACGGTGTCGGCTCGACCGAGCTGTTGCACATCTTCCTGTCGAACGCGCCCGGCGACATCAAATACGGCTCGTCCGGCCGTCCGGTGCCCGGCTACAAGGTGCGGCTGGTCAACGAGGCCGGCGCCGACGTCGCGGACGGCGAGGTCGGCGAGCTCCTGGTCGATGCGCCCTCGGCCGGCGAGAGCTACTGGAATCAGCGGGCCAAGAGCCGCGCCACCTTCGAGGGCGCCTGGACCCGCACCGGCGACAAATACACGCGCGATGCCGACGGCCGTTACACCTTCTGTGGCCGCGCCGACGACATGTTCAAGGTCTCCGGCATCTGGGTGTCGCCGTTCGAGGTCGAGAGCGCGCTGATCACCCATCCCGCGGTACTGGAGGCGGCCGTCGTGCCGGAGGCCGATCCGGAAGGGCTCTTGAAGCCGAAGGCCTACGTGGTGCTGCGGCCCGAGAGCTCGGCCGAAGGTTTGCACGAGGCGCTGAAGGAGCACGTCAAGCAGAAGATCGGCCCGTGGAAATATCCGCGTTGGATCGATGTCGTCGACAATCTGCCGAAGACCGCGACCGGGAAGATCCAGCGGTTCAAATTGCGCGACGGTGCGCAATAGCGTTTTCGCATGTCGTCCCGGCGAAGGCCGGGACCATACGCCGCGGCCTTTGTTCTAAGAGATGCTGTTCGACGGCTTTTGCGCAACAACTGAAGCCTGTGGTTATGGGTCCCGGCCTTCGCCGGGACGACGATGAGGAAGGTCGAGCATGCAGAACCTAAACCCCACAGGCTTCCTCAGCATCGACGGCGCCGAGCTCGAATACCGCATGATCGGTCCCTCGCCGGACGCGGCGCCGACCATCGTGATGCTGCATGAAGGCCTCGGCTCGGTCGGGCTGTGGGGCGACTTCCCCGAGAAGTTGCAGGCGGCGACCGGCGCCGGCGTGTTCGCCTATTCGCGCGCGGGCTATGGCTCCTCGTCGCCGGCGAAGCTGCCGCGTCCGGTCAACTACATGCATCGCGAGGCGCTCGACGTGCTGCCGAAGCTGCTCGATCGGATCGGCTTCCGCCGCGGCTTGCTGCTCGGTCATTCCGACGGCGCGTCGATTGCCGCGATCTATGCCGGCGCGCACCAGGATCATCGCCTGCGCGGCCTCGCGCTGCTGGCGCCGCACTTCGTCGTCGAGGACATTTCGGTGAAGTCGATCGCCGAGATCAAGACGGCATACGAGACCACCAACCTGAAGGAGAAGCTGGCGCGCTGGCACAAGGACGTCGACAACGCCTTTTATGGCTGGAACGGCGCCTGGCTCGATCCGGCATTCCGCGACTGGGATATCTCCGACTATCTCGCCTATATCCGCGTGCCGGTGCTGATCGTGCAGGGCGCGGCCGACCAGTACGGCACGATGCGGCAGGTCGAGATCGCCCAGGAGGAGTGCTACTGCCCGGTCGATGTCACGGCCATCGATGGTGCCGGCCATTCGCCGCATCGCGAAGCGCCCGCGGTGACGCTCGAGGCGGTCGCCGAATTCGCCAAAGCGGCGCTGCGCGACGACCCGGCGCTGGCGGCCTGACCTTTGGTGCCGGTGCCAGGTCATTGGCCGAGCGAGTGAATTTCCCGAACATGAAACAAAATGCATGTTTTTGCGTTTTGAACTAGACCAGATCGAAAACATGCATTATTGTGCATGAAGACCTCGACGACGAACCTTCGAACGAACAACGGCAAGACAACAGATAAGGGTGGCCCATGGCTGGTGACGATCGCGTCCTTGCAGGCGGGGCGAAGTACATCGACTTCCAGACCGACCCGTCGCGCTACCGGCACTGGAAGCTCGACGTCGCGGGCGACGTCGCGACGCTGACCATGGACGTCGACGAGAACGCCGGCCTGTTCGAGGGCTACCAGCTCAAGCTCAATTCCTACGACCTCGGCGTCGACATCGAGCTTGCGGACGCCGTGCAGCGGCTGCGCTTCGAACATCCAGAGGTCAAGGTCGTGGTGATGCGCTCGGGCAAGAACCGGGTGTTCTGCGCCGGCGCCAACATCCGCATGCTGGCGGGCTCGACCCACGCTCACAAGGTCAACTTCTGCAAGTTCACCAACGAGACCCGTAACGGCCTGGAAGACTCCAGCGAGAATTCCGGCCAGAGCTTCATCACCGTCGTCAACGGCACCGCGGCCGGCGGCGGCTATGAGCTGGCGCTCGCGACGGATCACATCATGATGGCCGACGACGGCGCCGCCGCCGTCGCGCTGCCGGAAGTGCCGCTGCTCGCGGTGCTGCCGGGCACCGGCGGGCTTACGCGCGTCGTCGACAAGCGCAAGGTGCGCCGCGACCATGCCGATTTCTTCTGCACCATCGAGGAAGGCATCAAGGGCAAGCGTGCCGTCTCCTGGCGCCTGGTCGACGAGATCGCGCCGAACTCCAAGCTCGAGGGCAAGCTGGCCGAGCGCGTCAAGGAATTCGCCGCGAAGTCGAAGCGCAACGGTGCCGGCAAAGGCATCGCGCTGGCGCCGCTGACGCGCACCATCGACGACAGTGCCATCCGCTACGGCTTCGTCAGCGTCGACATCGATCGCGCGGCGCGCATCGCCACCATCTCGATCAAGGCGCCGGAAACCACGGCGCCCGCCGATATCGACGGCATGATCGCGCAGGGCGCTGCATTCTGGCCGCTGCAGGTCGCCCGCGAGCTCGATGACGCGATCCTACATCTGCGCATCAACGAGCTCGAGATCGCGATGCTGGTGTTCAAGAGCCACGGCGACCGCGCCAATGTCGTGTCCTATGACGCGTTCCTGGAGGCCAACAAGGCGCACTGGCTGGTCAACGAGGTCAGGCATTACTGGAAGCGCGTGCTCAAGCGCATCGACGTCACATCACGCACGCTGGTGACGCTGGTCGAGCCCGGCTCCTGCTTTGTCGGCACGCTGGCCGAGCTCGTGTTCGCCGCCGACCGCTCCTACATGCTGATCGGCCAGAAGCAGGGCGACAACCGCCCGCCGCCGGCGATCGAGCTGACGGCGATGAATTTCGGGCCCTATCCGATGAGCCACGGCCTGACCCGGCTGCAATCGCGCTTCCAGGCCGACCCTTCGGATCTGGAGCGTGCGCAAGGCTCGATCGGCAAGGCGCTCGACGCGGAGGAGGCCGAAGAGCTCGGCCTCGTCACCTTCGCGCTCGACGACATCGACTGGGACGACGAGGTCCGCGTGTTCTTCGAGGAGCGCACCTCGTTCTCGCCCGACGGCCTCACCGGTATGGAAGCCAATCTGCGCTTCGTTGGCCCGGAGACCATGGAATCGAAGATCTTCTCCCGCCTCACGGCGTGGCAGAACTGGATCTTCCAGCGGCCGAACGCGGTCGGTGAGGACGGCGCGCTGCGCCGCTACGGCACCGGCCAGAAGGCGCAATTCGACATGACGCGAGTTTAAGGGAGCACGGCCATGAACATGAACATCATGAACGTCGATTACTCGACCAAGATTCCGAACAACGTGAATCTCGCCGAGGACCGCCAGGTGCTCAAGGCGCTGGAGGGCTGGCACCCCGGCTACATGGACTGGTGGAGCGACATGGGGCCAGACGGCTTCCAGGAATCGCTGGTCTATCTGCGCACCGCCTATTCGGTCGATCCGCGCGGCTGGGCCAAGTTCGACTACGTGCGGATGCCCGAATATCGCTGGGGCATCCTGCTCGCGCCGCAGGAAGAGAACCGCGTCATCCCGTTCGGCGAGGACTATGGCAAGCCGGCCTGGCAGGAAGTCCCCGGCGAGCATCGCGCGATGCTGCGCCGCCTGATCGTGATCCAGGGCGACACCGAGCCGGCCTCGGTCGAGCAGCAGCGCCATCTCGGCAAGACCGCGCCGTCGCTCTACGACATGCGCAACCTGTTCCAGGTCAATGTAGAGGAAGGCCGCCATCTCTGGGCGATGGTCTATCTGCTGCAGAAGTATTTCGGCCGCGACGGCCGCGAGGAGGCGGACGATTTGTTGCGCCGCCGCTCGGGGGATGCGGATTCTCCGCGCATGCTCGGCGCCTTCAACGAGGCGACGCCAGACTGGCTGTCGTTCTTCATGTTCACCTACTTCACCGACCGCGACGGCAAGATGCAGCTGCACTCGCTGGCGCAGTCGGGCTTCGATCCGCTGTCGCGCACCTGCCGCTTCATGCTGACCGAGGAAGCCCACCACATGTTCGTCGGCGAGACCGGCATCACCCGCGTCGTGCAGCGCACCTGCGATGCGATGAAGGAAGCCGGCATCACCGATCCGAACGACATCGCCAGGATCCGCGCGCTTGGCGTGATCGACCTGCCGACCATCCAGAAGAAGCTGAACCTGCACTATTCGCTGTCGCTCGACCTGTTCGGCTCGGAAGTGTCGACCAACGCGGCCAATGCCTTCAACGCCGGCATCAAGGGCCGCTACAAGGAAACCACGATCGACGACGACCACCAGCTCAAGAGCTCGACCTATCCAGTCATGAAGATGGTGGACGGCCAGATCAAGATGGTCGACGAGCCGGCGCTGACCGCGCTCAACATGAGGCTGCGCGACGACTACACGCAGGATTGCGTCAAGGGCATGCTGCGCTGGAACAAGGTGATCTCGACCGCCGGCATCGACTACAAGCTAGCGGTGCCGAACACCGCCTTCCACCGCCAGATCGGCGAGTTCAAGGACGTCAATGCGACGCCCGATGGCCTCCTGATCGACGACGCCACCTGGGCCAAGCGCAAGAACGACTGGCTGCCGTCGACCGCGGACGGCGATTTCATCGCCTCGCTGATGAAGCCGGTGACAGAACCCGGCCAGTTCGCCTCCTGGATCTCGCCGCCCAAGGTCGGCATCGACAACAAGCCGGGGGACTTCGAGTATGTGAGGATTGAGAGCTGAGGGCGAGCTAGCAGTTCCTCTCCTCCCGGAGGGGCCGAAAAGGGGTAAGCCGAGAAGGTCCTGGCTTGCCCCTTTTCTTTTGCGTCGTGCGCTCATTCCGTCATCACCCGCGAAAGCGAAAGCGGGTGATTCAGTATTCCAGAGACTGCCGAGCAGGATTGAGAGGCCGGCGTACTGGATGCCCCGGTCGAGCCGGGGCATGACAGCGATAGAATGGCGCCCAAAGTCGATCGTCGCGATACCGTGCTAGCCCGCGATCTCCAGCCCCGCGGTCGCATAGACCACGCCGCCGTCGACCGCGATGGTGTTGCCCACGACATAGTCGCCGGCGCGCGAGGCGAGATAGATCGCGGTACCCGCCATATCCTCGTCGGTGCCGACGCGCTTCGCCGGCACGCGCTTGGCGACCTCGTCGGCGTGGTCGCGCGCGGCGCGGTTCATGTCCGATTTGAAGGCGCCGGGTGCGATCGCGGTGACGTTGATGTTGTCCTTGATCAGGCGGGTCGCCATGCGGCGCGTCAGGTGGATCACCGCAGCCTTGCTTGCGGCATAGGAATAGGTCTCCATCGGGTTGACGAAGATGCCGTCGATCGAGGCGATGTTGATCACCTTGCCCGGCTTGTCGTGCGTCGCCGCTGCGCGCAGTGGCTTGGCCAGCGCCTTGGTCAGGAAGAAGATCGACTTGACGTTGAGGTTCATCACCTTGTCCCAGCCGCTCTCCGGAAATTCGTCGAAATCCGCGCCCCAGGCCGCGCCGGCATTGTTGACGAGGATGTCGAGCTTCGGCTCGCGCTTGATGATCTCGCCCGCGAGCTTGTCGCAGCCCTCGACGGTCGAGATGTCGATCGGCAGCGCGATGCATTCGCCGTCATAGGCGGCGGAAAGCTCCTGGGCGGTCGCCTCGCAGGGACCGGCCTTGCGCGCCGTGATATAGACCCTGGCGGCACCCTGCGCGAGGAAGCCGGCCGCGATCATCTTGCCGATGCCGCGCGATCCCCCGGTCACCACTGCGACGCGGCCCTTCAGCGAAAACAGATCCTTGAACATGCGCTCCTCCATTGCGTTGCCACTGGTTCTGGGCGCGGCCGGGGAACGAGTCAAGGAGAGCTCGAAGGCGCAAGTGGGAGCATGGCTTGCGGCCTCCCCTTGAAAAGGGGAGGTCGCTTTGCTCACAGAGCAAGGCGGGTGGGGATTTGCTCTCTCCACAGACGCCGTCGTCTGTGGCCGGACCCCCATCGCGACCTTCCCCCTTTCAGGGGGAAGGAGGAAACTGAAAATCCGCGGCGGTATCCTCCGCGCGCATCACGCCGCGTCGATGCGGCGAAAGCCGTTCCACACCGCGGTGGCGGCGCCTGACGTCAGCACCGGCAGCAGGCGCGCGTCCTGGTAATTGCCGTTCAGCGAGACCCGCTGCAAGGCGGTCAAATGGTCGGCGCTTTCGGGAAACAGCATGCCCGGCCGCGTCGTCACCGCGGTCCGGAAGCCGATCGACCGGGCGAGGGCGAATTCACGCTGCCCGGCGGCGATCCGGTCGCCATAGGGATAAGCGAGATGCAATGCCGGCCGCTGCAACGCATCCTCGATCCGCGCCCGGCTGGTCGCGAGCTCGAACGACGCGATGGTCTCGCTCTGCTTGGCGAGATTGCAATGGGTGATGGTGTGCGCGCCGATCGTCACCAGCGGGTCGTCGGCGAAGCCGCGCAACTCGTCCCATGACATGCAGAGCTCGCGCGCGATGCCGGTCTCGTCGACGCCGTGACGGGCGCACAGCGCTGATATCTCGGCCTGCATCTCCTGCTCGCCGGGCAGTGAACGCAGCCAGTCGTGGATGCGGCCGAAGGCAGTACGCTTGGCCTGCGGTGTCGCGGTGTCGATCCGCGTCATGGTGCCGTCGATCGGCACCTCGATCGCGGACGCCGCCGCGATCACCCGCTCCAGCGCGATCCACCACAATCTGCCGCAGCCCTCGGCGAAATCGCTCGCGACATAGACCGTGAACGGGGCGCCGAACTCGCGCATCACAGGCAGCGCGAAATCGCGATTGTCGCGATAGCCGTCGTCGAAGGTAAAGCAGGCGAAGCGCCGTGCGAAATTCCGTTCGGCGAGACGACGATGCGCCTCGTCGATGCTGATCACGTCGACGTCGAGCGCGCGCAGATGCGTCAGCATCGCGCGCAGGAAGTCCGGCGTGACCTCGAGATGATGGTTCGGCTGGAACGTTTCGCCGCGCCGCGGGCGGACGTGGTGCAGCATGAAGATGGCGCCGACGCCGGCGAAGATCGGCCGCAGCAGGATGTGCGCACCCGAGAAATACAACGCCTCCATGCCGGCACGGATCACGGTATTGCGGAGTTGTTTCATGAGGGCGCGGGCCGGCCGATTTGCATTCCGCGGCAAACTTAGCGAAAGACCACTGAAGAAACTGTTATCCCGGTCCGACATGGCGCCCCCGCCATGGCGCGTCATTTGGGGTTTGACAGTCAGCCAAGGGTTTGATTTCTCTCTGGTTCCCGACCCGCAGGACGCTGAATGCACGGACTTTTCAAGTGGAGTAGCAAGTGGTGGCCGGGGGTGATTCCACTGGTCGTGCTTTGGGGGCTTGCGGCCTGGACCAGCACTGCAACGGTCGAAGCGGACCTTGCCGCGCGCTCTAATGCCGCACTCAAGGATACCGTCCTCGACAAGCGCCGCATCAGCGTCGACGGCCGCGATGTGACGTTCGCGGCCAACGCCTTCTCCGAAGACGGCCGCCTCAGCGCGGTGGCGTCGGTCGAAGCCGTGCCCGGCGTGCGGCTGGTGAACGACGAGACCCGCCTTGTTCCCGAAGCCAAACCCTTTATCTGGTCCGCCGAACGCGACGTGGTGCGGGTCACGCTTGGTGGCAATGCGCCGCTGCCGTCGAGCAAGGGCAAGTTGACTGAGGCCGCGAAGGCCGGTCTCGGCGGCGTCGAGGTGGTGGATCAGATGGTGCTCGCCCGCGGCGCGCCGCTGCGGTTCGACGCGGCGGCGCTGCTGTTGCTCGACCAGATCAGCAAGCTGAAGGAAGGCAAGATCACGCTGACCGACAACAAGGTCAATCTCGCCGGCATGGCGCGCGAGCTCGGCGGACGCGAAGCGGTCGCCGCGGCGCTGAAGAACCTGCCGGAAGGCTATTCGATCGCCGCCAACGACATCAAGGCGCCGCCTTACGTGTTCCAGGCCTACAAGGACCCGGTCGCGGTGACGCTGACGCTGACCGGCTACGTCCCCGACAACAACGTGCACGCCGCGCTGGTCGCCGCCGCCGGCCGCAAGTTCTTCAGCGAAAAGGTGGTCGACAATCTCAAGGCCAGCATCGGCGCGCCGTCGGGTTTCGCGGCCGCGGTGGTGCCCGCGCTCGGCGCGCTGTCGCGGCTGTCGACCGGAACGCTGGTGGTATCGGACCGCGAGGTGAAGCTGTCGGGCGATGCGCTCTACGATGCCGCCGCCGGCCAGATCCGCGACGGGCTCGGCAAGGATTTTCCGCAGGGCTGGCAGTACAAGGCCGAGGTCACGGTCAAGCCGGCGGCTGCCCCGGTCGATCCCACGGTGTGCCAGCAGCTGTTTTCCGAAATTCTCTCGAAGGGCAAGATCCGCTTCGAGTCGGGGAAGGCCGACATCGTGCCGGATTCCGCGGGCCTGCTCGACCGCCTGATCGAGACCGCGTTGCGCTGCCCCAATGCGACGATCGAGATCGCCGGCCATACCGACAGCGACGGCGAGGAGGCCGCCAACCAGGCGCTGTCGGAGCGGCGCGCGCAGGCCGTGGTGGATTACCTCGTGCGCGCCGGTCTGCCCGCCAACCGTTTCACGCCGATCGGCTATGGCAGCACGCAGCCGCTCGCCGGCAACGAGAGTGAAGACGGCAAGGCGCAGAACCGCCGCATCGAATTCGTGGTGAAGTAGCGATGACCGTGCTCGCGACATTCTTCTGGGGTTGGCTGCTCGGCGCGGCGCTGCTCGGCTTTTGCATGGGCTGGATCGCGGTGGTGCATCGGGCGCAGGGCGTCTCGAAGGTCTGGATGCGCTGGCTGGCGCTGCTCGCCGCCGCGCTGGTGGCGACGTCGTTCGCGCGGATCGTGCCCGGCCGGTTCGGCTACTGGCTCGACCTCTTCCTGGTCATGTTCGCGCTCTATCTCGTCGGCTGCGCGATCGGCTCCTGGCTGCGCGACTGGGTGGTTTCGCGCAGCAAGCCCGCGAGCTGACCTCAACCTATTGATCCGGCAGGCCTGAGCGGCGTCGCCAAGCGCAAGGGCGAGCCGCATTCATCTTAGGGCTTGACTTTAATACGTACGTACGTATTAAATCGCGGTCATGCCAAAACCCTCTCTCCGCGATGCCATCCTCGACGCCGGCCTGAAGGAAATGTTCCGGACCGGCTATCACGGCACCAGCGTGCGCGACGTCACCGCCGCCGCCGGCGCGCCGCAGGGCTCCTTCACCAACCATTTCCGCTCGAAGGAGCTGTTCGCGTCCGAGGTGCTGGACCGCTACTTCCTCTATGTGCGCGGCCTCGTCGCCGAGGCGCTGGGCGACCTGACGCTGACGCCGCGCGAAAGGCTGAGAAGCTATCTCGATCTGATCACCGGCAAGCTCGCGCATGACGGCTTCACCCGCGGTTGCCTGATCGGCGATTTCAGCCTCGAGGCGTCGGGCTCGAGCGAGGTGCTGCGCGAGCAGCTCGACGACATCTTCCGGGAATGGCGCGCGCCGTTTGCGGCCTGCATCGCCGAGGCTCAGGCCACAGGCGAGATCGCCTCCGACTTCGATCCCGATCAACTGGCCGATTTCCTGCTCGCATCCTGGCACGGCGCGATGCTGCGCATGAAGGTCGAACGCAGCGAAGCTGCGCTGACGCGTTTCAAGACGATCGCATTCCAAACCGTGTTCAAGGAGTTGCCATGATCATATCCGCCGATATCAGCCTGCATCATCGCGCTGTGCTCGGGAGCACGATGGCCTATCGCGAGACCGGCCGCAGTGACGCGCCGCATGTGCTGTTCCTGCACGGCAATCCGACGTCATCCTACATCTGGCGCAACATCATGCCGCTGGTCGCCCCCGTCGGGCACTGCATCGCGCCCGACCTGATCGGCTACGGCCAGTCCGGCAAGCCCGACATCGGCTATCGCTTCTTCGACCAGGCGGACTATCTCGACGCGCTGATCGACGAGCTCGGCATCGCCTCGGCCTATCTCGTCGCCCAGGATTGGGGCACGGCGCTCGCCTTCCACCTCGCGGCACGCCGTCCGCAACTGGTGCGCGGGCTCGCCTTCATGGAGTTCATCCGCCCGATGCGCGATTGGTCGGACTTCCACCAGCACGACGCCGCGCGGGAGACGTTCCGGAAATTCCGCACGCCGGGCGAGGGCGAAGCGATGATCCTCGACAACAATGCGTTTGTCGAACGCGTGCTGCCCGGCTCGATCCTGCGCACGCTCAGCGAGGAGGAGATGGCCGCCTACCGCGCGCCGTTTGCGACGCGAGAAAGCCGCAAGCCGACCTTGATGCTGCCGCGCGAGCTGCCGATCGCGGGCGAGCCGGCCGATGTCGCGGAGGCGCTCACGGTGGCGCATGCGGCGCTCGCGGCATCGACCTATCCGAAGCTGCTGTTTGCGGGGTCGCCCGGGGCGCTGGTGTCACCGGCCTTTGCCGCCGAATTCGTCAAGACGCTCAAGCATTGCGCGGTCATTCAACTCGGCGCGGGCGCGCATTATCTGCAGGAGGATCATCCGGAGGCGATCGGCCGTTCTGTGGCCGGCTGGATCGCCGGCGTCGAGGCCGCCTCCGCGCAGCGCCACGCCGCATGAGTGCACGGAGGGCGTGACATGAGGAATGTCTCGATCACCTATTGCCGGCCGTGCGGCTATGAGAAGCGTGCCAAAGAGGCCGCGGCGCTGTTGCGCGAGCGCCTTGGCGTCGATGCGACGCTGATCCCCGGCAAGGGCGGCATCTTCGAGGTCAAGCTTGGCGACGAGGTTGTCGCCAGGCGCGCCAAGGGACATTTTCCCGATGCCGCCGAGATCGTCGCCGCGGTCACGGCCGCGCGGGATTGCTGATCAGCGGAGCGCCTCTCGGCGGGTACGGAAGATCATTCTCTATTCGGCCGTGCCGGTACTTCACCGTAGTTTTCCGGATGGCCTTGCGGGCTGTTCGGCGGGCTAACTGCCGCACGCGCATGTCAAGTCTTGTCGAAGGCGGCGGGAAACGCGCATATTTGTGCATCCGCTGTCATGAATCATCCCTAATATCTTGAAGATGCGCGTTTTATTGTCTTTTGACGAATTCCACTCCGGTTTAAAACGCGCTACACGGGCCAGGGCACAGCGAAGCGCCGGCGAAGTTCGCCCGGGAGCCGTCGTCGCGGGATCGCAATTCGAGGTCTAGATGCTGGAAGCAATACGCAGGGCGATGGCGTTTCTGCGCCAGAAGCAAATCCTGCATCGGCTGGGTGTTGTCATCAGCATCGCCGTCATCGGCATCGCCTGCTACGTCCTGTATCACATGCTGCGCGGCATCGACACCAACGAGGTGCTCGAGGCCATCAAGAGCACCGAGCCGCGGCAGATTGCCTTGGCGGGACTGTTCGTCGCGGCGGGCTACTTCACGTTGACCTTCTACGATCTGTTCGCGGTGCGCGCGATCGGCCACGCCCATGTGCCCTATCGCATCAACGCGCTCGCGGCCTTCACCTCCTATTCGATCGGCCACAATGTCGGCGCCAGCGTGTTCACCGGCGGCGCGGTGCGCTACCGGATCTATTCGGCGTGGGGGTTGAACGCGATCGACGTCGCCAAGATCTGCTTTCTCGCCGGGCTCACCTTCTGGCTCGGCAATGCCGCGGTGCTCGGGCTCGGCATCGCCTACCACCCCGAGGCCGCCGCCAACATCGACCAGTTGCCGCCCTGGCTCAACCGGGCGCTGGCATTCGCGATCATCACCGCGCTGGTCGCCTATGTGGTCTGGGTCTGGACCCAGCAGCGGGTGGTCGGCCGCGGCCCCTGGACGGTGACGCTGCCGGGCGGCCCGCTGACGCTGCTGCAGATCGCGATCGGCATCCTCGACCTCGGCTTCTGCGCGCTGGCGATGTACGTGCTGGTGCCGGACGAGCCAAATCTCGGCTTCGTCGTGGTCGCGGTCATCTTCGTGTCGGCGACCCTGCTCGGCTTCGCCAGCCACTCCCCCGGCGGCCTCGGGGTGTTCGACGCCGCCATGCTGGTCGGCCTCTGGCAGATGGACCGCGAAGACCTGCTCGGCGGTATGCTGCTGTTCCGGCTCCTCTACTATATTGCGCCCTTCGTCATATCTGTAATCTTGCTGACGTTTCGGGAGGTTATCGTCGGCGCCCGACTCAAACGGCTGCCGCAGGCTGATTCGGGTCCCCGCGCCGAGCCGCACCATGAGGCGGTTCTGGTTCGCAAGCGCGGTGACTCCGGGGTCTGATGAAGCGGCCCGATGCCTCCCGAGGGAAGGTCGATGTGACCGCGCCTGGGCGAGACATGAACCGACGGGATGAAAGCCGCCGCGATGGCAATTGACGATTCGCATTCCTCCATCTTCTCGCCCTGGCCCGACCGGTTGCGCCATTCCGCGCTGATCCTGCTTGCCGCAGCGCTGGCCTTAAGCGTGGTGGTCGCGCTCGGCGAATTGTCGCTGGTGCGCGCCTGCGCGGTGTTCGTCTGCATCGCGGCCGCGGCGCTGGTGCCATGGCGGCTGCATGATGCCGGAACCTCGCGCGAGGATGTCCGCGGCGTCAATCCGGTCGAGGCCGCCGCCGTCAGCGCGGTCGTCGCCGGCATGCCGGATCCGGCCGTGCTGCTCGATCGCGCCGGCCGCGTCATTCATCTCAACGCCGCCGCGGCGCAGCTCGCGCCGGCGCTGCGCAAGAACGAACTGGCGCAATTTGCCCTGCGTTCGCCGGAGATCATCACCGCGCTGCGCGAGGCGATCGCGACCACCGAGCCGCGCCGCGCCACCTACACCGACCACGTTCCGGTCGATCGCTGGATGGAACTGGTGATCACGCCGGTGCCGGTGCCGACCCAGTTCGGCGGCACCGAGAAGTGCATGCTGATGACCTTCCACGACCTGACGCCTCTGCGCCGGGTCGAGGAGATGCGCGCCGACTTCGTCGCCAATGCCAGCCACGAGCTGCGCACGCCGCTCGCCGCCTTGTCCGGCTTCATCGACACGCTGCAGGGACCGGCGCGCGAGGACGCGCGGGCGCGCGAGCGCTTCCTCGGCATCATGCACACCCAGGCGACCCGCATGGCGCGGCTGATCGACGATTTGCTGTCGCTGTCGCGGGTCGAGCTGTCGGCCCATGTGCGGCCCGAGGCCTCGATCGACATCGTGCCGATCATCCGCCAGGTCGCCGACGGGCTCGAGGCACTGGCCAGCGAGCGCCAGGTCGAGATCGAGGTCGACCTGCCTCAGGCCCCGGTCATGATCGCCGGCGACCGCGAGGAACTGCTCCGCCTGTTCGAGAACCTGATCGAGAACGCCCTCAAATACGGCGCCTCCGGGGGCCGCGTCATAGTGTCGCTGAATCAGGCCGTTTCGGGCGCATCGGGCGAGGGGGCCCCCGAAATCCGTGTCATGGTACGGGATTTCGGCCCCGGCATCGCCCCGGAGCACCTGCCGCGGCTGACCGAGCGCTTCTACCGGGTCGACGTCGGCGACAGCCGCAACCAGGGCGGAACGGGCCTCGGATTATCGCTGGTGAAACATATTCTTAACCGTCATCGCGGGCGTCTTTTGATCGAGAGCGTGCCGAAGAATGGCGCCACTTTTACCGCCTGTTTTCCCCGGCCGAAGACCCCGTTACCAACTCAAAGCTAAGCGTTTTCAGAAGCTTAGCGCTGTCATCCAACTGTCATCCAACCTTCGTAAAAGCAGCACCGACCGCTCCTAGATGGACCGGCGTGAGCGCGATCGGGCGCATTCGGCGCTTCGCTCACAGGATGGAGACCACCCATGAATTTCATCAAAGCAATCGTCGCAGCCGGCATGATCGCCGCTTCGACGTCGGCCTTCGCTGCCGATATTACCGGCGCGGGCGCGACGTTTCCGTTCCCGATCTATTCGAAGTGGGCTGACGCATACAAGAAGGAGACCGGCAACGGTCTGAACTACCAGTCGATCGGCTCCGGCGCCGGCATCAAGCAGATCCAGGCCAAGACCGTGACCTTCGGCGCCACCGACGCGCCGCTCAAGCACGAGCAGCTCGAGAAGGACGGTCTCGTGCAGTGGCCGATGGTAATGGGCGCGATAGTCCCGGTCGTGAACCTCGAAGGCATCAAACCGGGTGACCTGGTCCTGTCGGGCGAAGTGCTCGGCGACATCTATCTCGGCAAGATCACCAAGTGGAATGACGCGGCGATCGCCAAGCTCAATCCGAAGCTGACCCTGCCGGGCGATGCGATCACCGTCGTGCGCCGTTCGGATGGTTCGGGCACCACCTTCAACTTCACCGACTATCTCTCCAAGTCGAACGCCGACTGGAAGTCCAAGGTCGGTTCCGGCACCGCGGTCGAATGGCCGGTCGGCGTCGGCGCCAAGGGCAACGAAGGCGTTGCCGGCAACATCAGCCAGACCAAGAATGCGATCGGCTATGTCGAGTATGCCTACGCCAAGCAGAACAAGCTGACCTACACCGGGCTGGTCAACAAGGCCGGCAAGACCGTGCAGCCGACCATGGCTGCCTTCCAGGCTGCCGCCTCGAATGCCGACTGGGCCAAGGCTCCCGGGTACTACGTGATCCTGACCGACCAGCCGGGCGAGGCCTCCTGGCCGATCACCGCGGCGACCTTCATCCTGATGCACAAGGACTCGACCGACAAGGCGGCCTCGCAGGAAGCGCTCAAGTTCTTCAAATACGCCTTCGAGAAGGGCGACAAGGCGGCCGAAGAGCTCGACTACATCCCGATGCCGGACTCGGTCGTCAAGCTGATCGAGAAGACCTGGTCGTCGGACATCAAGAGCTAAGTCCGACGCTGCGACAGGACCTGTGCCGACTCGATCGAGGCACAGGTCGAGCGACCAAGACCCGGTCTCCATCACCGCGGCAACAAGCGCGGGATCGAGGCCGGGGTTCGCGCCTCAAGGGGCGTGGCTGGAACGACGACGCCCGGCCAAATGCGTCAGTGAAGATCGCTTCGGGGCGTAGCGGTTTGCGTGGCTTTTGCATACTAAAGAGGGGATTGGCGTGGCAGACATGGCTGTTCAGAGCGATGTGATGGAAGCCGCGGGACCTTACGATCGCGCCAAGGCCCTCAGCGCCTTCAAGCTCGGTGACCTCACCTTCTATTGGATCACCCGCATCTCGGCGATTTCGGTTCTGTTGATCCTCGGCGGCATCATCCTGTCGCTGATCGTCGGCGCCTGGCCGGCGATGAAGGAATACGGCTTCGCCTTCCTCTGGACGCAGCGCTGGGCGCCCTCGGCCGATCCGCCGGTGCTCGGCGCGCTCGGCCCGATCTACGGCACGCTGATCACTTCGGTGATCGCGATGCTGATCGCCATTCCGGTCGGCATCGGCATCGCCGTGTTCCTCACCGAGCTCTGCCCGCAAGTGCTGCGCCGCCCGATCGGCATCGCGATCGAGCTGCTCGCCGGTATCCCCTCCATCATCTACGGCATGTGGGGCTTCTTCGTGCTCGGCCCGTTCCTGGCCAACACGTTCCAGCCTTTCATGATCCGGATCTTCGAGGGCGTCCCGGTGCTGGGCGCGGTGTTCGCCGGCCCGCCGTCCTATCTCAGCCTGTTCAACGCTGCACTGATCCTTGCGATCATGGTGCTGCCCTTCATCACCGCGATCTCGGTCGACGTGTTCAAGACCGTGCCGCCGGTGCTGAAGGAGGCCGCCTACGGCATGGGCTGCACAACCTGGGAGGTCGTCCGCAGCGTCGTGATCCCCTACACCCGCGTCGGCGTGATCGGCGGCATCATGCTGGCACTCGGCCGGGCCCTCGGCGAGACCATGGCGGTGACCTTCATCATCGGCAACTCGTTCCGCATCTCGTCGTCGATCTTCGCGCCGGGCACCACGATCTCGGCGGCGATCGCCAGCGAATTCGCCGAGAGCGACGGCCTGCACCAGTCCGGCCTGATCCTGCTCGGCTTGCTGCTGTTCGTGCTGACCTTCTTCGTGCTCGCCGGCGCGCGGCTGATGCTGATGCGGCTTGAAAAGAAGGCGGGGAAGTAACGCCATGAACCCGATCTACAAATCCCGCCGCCGCAGCGACATCGTCATCCGCGCACTCTGCGTCGGCGCCGCGCTGTTCGGCGTCACCTGGCTGGCCCTGATCCTGATCACGCTGCTCTATAACGGCCTTGCCGGCCTCAGCGTGCAGCTGTTCACCCAGAACACGCCGCCGCCCGGCTCGACCGAAGGCGGCCTGCTCAACGCCATTGTCGGCTCGGTCATCATGACCGTGATCGGCGTCGGCATCGGCGCGCCGCTTGGCCTGTTCGCCGGTACCTACCTCGCCGAATACGGCAAGCACGACAAGCTGACCTCGGTGATCCGCTTCATCAACGACATCCTGCTCAGCGCGCCGTCGATCATCATCGGCCTGTTCATCTATGGTGCGGTGGTGGTGCCGATGCGCGGCTTCTCGGCGATCGCAGGCAGCCTCGCGCTCGCGGTGATCGTGATCCCGGTCGTGCTGCGCACCACCGAGGACATGCTGCTCTTGGTGCCCAATCCGCTGCGCGAGGCCGCCTCCGCGCTCGGCCTGCCGCGTTCGTTGGTGATCAAGCGGATCGCTTATCGCGCGGCGCGATCGGGTCTGATCACCGGCGTGCTGCTGGCGACCGCCCGCGTCGCCGGCGAGACCGCGCCGCTGCTGTTCACCGCGCTGTCGAACCAGTTCTTCAGCCTGGATCTGACCAAGACGATGGCCAACCTGCCGGTGACCATCAACAATTTCGTGCAGAGCCCCTACGCCTACTGGAAAGAGCTGGCGTGGAGCGGTGCGCTGCTCATCACATTCACCGTGCTCGCGTTGAATATCGGCGCGCGTATCCTTGGTGCCGAAAGGGCCGCAAAATGACCGAGCTTTCTGTCTCCACGACTGCCGCGGGCCACGTTCCCCAGGTTCCGCTGCCGGAAGCGCCGCCGAAAGTCACGGTGCGCAACCTCAACTTCTATTACGGCGAGCACCACGCGCTGAAGAACATCAACCTGACGCTCGGCACCAACCGCGTCACGGCGTTCATCGGCCCGTCCGGCTGCGGCAAGTCGACCCTGCTGCGCATCTTCAACCGGATGTACGACCTGTATCCGGGCCAGCGCGCGGTCGGCCAGCTGATGCTGGACCAGACCAACATTCTCGACCCCAAGCTCGACCTCAACTTGCTGCGCGCGCGGGTCGGCATGGTGTTCCAGAAGCCGACGCCGTTCCCGATGACGATCTACGAGAACATCGCCTTCGGCATCCGCCTCTACGAGAAGATCTCGAAGTCCGAGATGGACGACCGGGTCGAGAAGGCGCTGCGCGGCGGCGCGCTGTGGAACGAGGTCAAGGACAAGCTGAACGCCTCCGGCCTGTCGCTCTCCGGCGGCCAGCAGCAGCGGCTGTGCATCGCGCGCACCGTGGCGGTGCGTCCCGAGGTGATCCTGTTCGACGAGCCGTGCTCGGCGCTCGACCCGATCTCGACCGCCAAGGTCGAGGAACTGATCCAGGAGCTCTCCGAGGACTACACGATCGCGATCGTCACCCACAACATGCAGCAGGCGGCGCGCGTCTCCGACAAGACCGCCTTCATGTATCTCGGCGAGCTGATCGAGTTCGACGACACCAACAAGATCTTCACCTCACCGAGCGATCGGCGCACCCAGGACTACATCACCGGCCGGTTCGGTTGACCGGCGCATGATCCGGAAAAGTGGCAACCGGTTTTCCGATCAGGTCATGCTAAAATTCAGGACACGAAACCATGATCCCCGGGACCATGGTTGAGGGAGACAAGCGATGGCTTCTGAACATACCGCCAAGGCATTCGACAGCGACCTGCAGGAGTTGACCCGCCTGGTCGCCGAGATGGGCGGCCTGGTCGAACGGATGATTACCGAGTCGGTCGACGCGCTGATCCGTCGCGACGTCGCGCTCGGCAAGCGCGTGGTCGCCGCCGACATCGAGATCGACAATCTGCAGCGCAACATCGAAGAGCGCGCGGTGCTGACGATCGCGCGCCGCCAGCCGATGGCGATCGACCTGCGTGAGATCGTCAGCGCGATGCGCGTCGCCACCGACCTCGAGCGGATCGGCGACCTCGCCAAGAACATGGGCAAGCGCGTCGCGGCGCTGGAGAGCGATTTCCAGCCGCTGAAGCTGATCCGCGGCCTCGAGCACATGACCGACCTCGTGCTGTCGCAGGTCAAGTCGGTGCTCGACGCCTATGCCGCGCACGACCTGCCGGCGGCGATGAACGTCTGGAAGGGCGACGAGGAGGTCGATGCGATCTGCACCTCGCTGTTCCGCGAACTGCTCACCTACATGATGGAAGATCCGCGCAACATCTCGTTCTGCATCCATCTGATGTTCTGCGCCAAGAACATCGAGCGGATCGGCGATCACGCCACCAATATCGCCGAGACCGTATTCTACATGATCGAGGGCCAGCAGATCACCGACAAGCGCCCGAAGGGCGACATGACCACTTTTGCCACCACGGTGCCGGGCAGCTGAGGCTTGATCGGCAAGCGCGGAACCGGATTGTCCTTCGACAACTCGTTTCCGCGGGGACTATGCTCAAGGAAGTAAGCGTTTCGGTTTGCGTCTGGGCAACGGATCACCACAGAGAAAGAACTTAAACCGATGAGCGCACGCATTCTGGTAGTCGAAGACGAGGAAGCGCTGACGACGCTGTTGCGCTACAATCTCGATGCGGAAGGCTACGATGTCGAGACGGTCGGGCGCGGCGACGATGCCGACACCCGCCTGAAGGAGCGCGTTCCCGACCTCGTGGTGCTGGACTGGATGCTGCCGGGCCTGTCCGGCATCGAGCTGTGCCGCCGCCTGCGGGCGCGGCCCGAGACCAAGCAACTTCCGATCATCATGCTGACCGCGCGCGGCGAGGAAAGCGAGCGCGTACGCGGGCTTGCCACCGGCGCCGACGATTACATCGTCAAGCCGTTCTCGGTGCCGGAGCTGCTGGCGCGGGTGAAGGGCCTCTTGCGCCGCGCCAGCCCGGAGCGGCTTGCGACCGTGTTGACCTACGGCGACATCGAGCTCGACCGCGAGAAGCGCCGCGTGGCGCGCTCGGGCCGTCCGATCGATCTCGGGCCGACCGAGTATCGCCTGCTCGAATTCTTCCTCGAGCATCCCGGCCGCGTCTTCAGCCGCGAGCAACTGCTCGACAGCGTCTGGGGCCGCGACATCTACATCGATGAGCGCACCGTCGACGTGCATATCGGCCGTCTGCGTAAGCTCCTCAATCCCGGCCGCGAGCAGGACCCGATCCGCACCGTGCGCGGCGCCGGCTACGCGCTCGATGACCGCTTTGCCAAGGCCGAGCCGCAGCCGTAACGGCCAAGCGGCATTCATAAACCGCAACACGGCGAAAGCCGGGATCAATAGCCACCAATGGGCGTTGTTAGAAAGCCGTCTGGCCGCTTGCCGATTGCGCCGGCCGCGGCGTATGGGTCCCGGCATGCGCCGGGACGACGCTGGTGATATAGCCGGGCTGCGTCACACAAAAAAATCCCCGCTTTCGCGGGGATTTGTTTTTGAGGTCTTCCGACGTTTTCCCGAGTGCTCACTTGATCTGCGGTTTCGCCGACGGCCGGCGGCGATCGGCGGCGGGCTGGTAGGCGACGCGCGAGTGATGCGCGCAATAGGGCAGGCCGGCGAGCGCCTTGCCGCCGCAGAAGAAGAATTCCGGGCTCGAGGGATCGCCGACCGGCCAATGACAGGTGGCCTCGTTCAGCTCGAGCAGCGAGAGCCGCTGGCTCATTGGCACCACATTGTCGTAGGAGATCGGATCGGGCTCCATTTCGACCTCGAAGGCGTGCGCCAGCGCGGTGTTGCCGCGCGAGACCGGTCGCGCCACCCGCATCATGTGCTGGGCGGGGCGAGCCTTGCGCTGCCGCGGCGCGGCCGTGGAGGGCGCCTTGGCGCGGCCGGAGAGGCCGAGCCGATGCACTTTGCCGATCACGGCGTTTCGCGTCACATTGCCAAGTTCCGCCGCGATCTGGCTGGCCGACAGGCCGGACTCCCAGAGCTTCTTCAGCTGCTCGACGCGATCGTCGGACCAGGTCAATACAGTCATCGCATTCTTCCCTTCGCGTAGCGCCGGCCAATCGTTGGAGCGGCGCTGCGAGCCAATCTGGACAAATATCCCTGCGGCCAGAATCCCTTAGCCCTCGCCGGGCACGGTGTTGCGCCCGAACGTTTACGCGAGACACGAAGGCTACTTAGAGGGTCCAGTACCGCCGCACGAGATGTCGTACCCGACAGGCCAAACGCTACAATATGGCGTGACTCAGGCGCAAGAGTCCGCGGCCGTGCGTCCACATGTTCCCACACAGTTAAGCATTTCGATGAGGCTTTTCCACCGCACCGGAATGCTCCGGATTGCGCTCGTTTCGCATTGCAGGAAGGCCACTTCGTGGCGATTGACACTTACTGACCGCAGCATAGAATGCCCGCCACGTGCCGCCCGCAAAGGCGGCCGTTTTGTTTTCCGAAGCTGGCCGTTGCTGCGCTGGCGTCAAGGCGCGCGGCAATTGTCGGCTTCAAACCGTCAGTGATCGCCATGACCAACGCTGCCACGTCGCATCTGCTCCCCGTCTTCGCCAGGGTCGATCTCGGCTTCGAGCGCGGTGAGGGCGCCTGGCTGATCGCAACCAACGGCGACCGCTATCTCGATTTCACCTCGGGCGTCGCGGTCAACGCGCTCGGGCATGCGCATCCGCATCTGGTCAAGGCGCTGCAGGAGCAGGCGACCAAACTCTGGCACATGTCGAACCTGTTCAAGAGCCCGGACGGCGAGGCGCTTGCCGCGCGGCTGTGCGAGCAGAGCTTTGCCGACTTCGTGTTCTTCTGCAATTCCGGCGCGGAAGCGATGGAGGGCGTGATCAAGCTGGTCCGCCACTATCACTTCTCCAAGGGCCACGGCGAGCGCTACCGCATCATCACCTTCGAGGGCGCCTTCCACGGCCGCACGCTGGGCACGCTGGCGGCGACCGGCTCGGCGAAATATCTCGAGGGCTTCGGGCCGCCGATGGACGGCTTCGACCAGGTGCCGCATGGCGACATCGAGGCGGTGAAGAAGGCGATCGGTCCGCACACCGCCGGCATCCTGATCGAGCCGGTGCAGGGCGAGGGCGGCGTGCGCTCGGCGCCGCAGGCGTTCTTCAAGGCGCTGCGCGCGCTCTGCGACGAGCACGGCCTGCTGCTTGCCTTCGACGAGGTGCAGACCGGCATGGGCCGCACCGGCGAGCTGTTCGCCTACAAGCGCACGGGCGTCACGCCGGATGTGATGTCGCTGGCCAAGGCGCTCGGCGGCGGTTTCCCGATCGGCGCGGTGCTGGCTACCGCGCAGGCCGCGGCCGGCATGGCGCCCGGCTCGCACGGCTCGACCTTCGGCGGCAATCCGCTCGCGGTCGCCGCCGCCAATGCCGTGCTCGACGTCATGCTGAAACCGGGCTTCTTCGAGCATGTGCAGAAGATGTCGCTGCTGCTCAAGCAGAAGCTCGCCTCCGTCGTCGACCGCTATCCCGGCGTGCTGTCGGAGGCGCGCGGCGAGGGGCTGTTGATCGGCGTCAAGGCCGTGGTGCCGTCGGGCGACCTGATCGCCGCCCTGCGCAACGAGAAGCTGCTCACCGTCGGCGCCGGCGACAATGTGGTGCGGTTCCTGGCGCCGCTGATCGTGACCGAGGCCGAGATCGATACGTCGATCACCGCGCTCGAGCGCGCCTGCGCGACATTGTCGGCGGCGCAGCCGAAGAAGGCGGCTGGATGATGAGCAAGCCGGTCCGTCACTTCCTCGACATCAACGAGCTGCCGCTCGGCGAGCTGCGCAACATGCTGTCCGCCGGAGCCGCCATGAAGGCGAAGCTGAAGGCGCATGAGAAGGGCAGGAAGCCGCTCGAAGGCAAGACGCTGGCGATGATCTTCGAGCGCCCGTCGACCCGCACAAGGGTGTCGTTCGACGTCGGCATGCGCCAGCTCGGCGGTGAATCCATCATGCTGACCGGCGCCGAGATGCAGCTCGGCCGCGGCGAGACCATCGCGGACACCGCGCGCGTGCTGTCGCGCTATGTCGATGCGATCATGATCCGCATCCTCAACCATGACGCGCTGCTCGAGCTCGCCGCCCACGCCACCGTGCCCGTGATCAACGGCCTGACCCGGCGCTCGCATCCCTGTCAGGTGATGGCCGACCTCATGACCTATGAGGAAAATCGCGGCTCGATCGAGGGCAAGACCGTGGCCTGGACCGGCGACGACAACAACGTGCTGGCCTCCTGGGCGCATGCCGCCGAGCGATTCAAGTTCCAGCTCAATGTCGCAACCCCGCCGGAGCTCTCGCCGAAAAAGCCGATGCGCGACTGGATCAAGGCGACCGGCGCGCCGATCGTGCTCGGCACCGATCCGGAAGCCGCCGTGCGCGGCGCCGACTGCGTCGTCACCGACACCTGGGTGTCGATGGGCGACAAGGAGGGCGAGCACCGTCACAACGTGCTGCGGCCGTATCAGGTCAATGCCAAGCTGATGTCGCTCGCCAAGCCCGACGCACTGTTCATGCACTGCCTGCCCGCGCATCGCGGCGAGGAGGTCACCGACGAGGTGATCGACGGGCCGCAATCCGTGGTGTTCGACGAGGCGGAAAACCGCCTGCATGCGCAGAAGGGCATCCTGGCCTGGTGTTTCGACGCGGTCGCGTAGCGCCCATTCAATGCTGTCGTCCCGGCGAAGGCCGGGACCCATAACCACCGATGTAAATTTTGCGAAAGCTGGAGCCCCAGCTGAATGCAGCAACTCACATCGGCGGTTATGGGTCCCTGCTCTCGCAGGGACGACGGATAGATCCGTTCTGCTGAACCCCTTTCGTTTTGCGGTCCGAGACCCCAGATAGAGCGCCATGGTTTCACAATCCCCCGACATCAAAATCACGCCCGAGGCGCCGGTTCGCGCGCCCTCAGCGGTTCCTGTCGACGATGCCGTGCTGGCCTTCGAGGTCGGCGCGCTGGATCTGCGTGGCCGGTTGACCCGGCTCGGACCCGCGCTCGACGAGATCCTGCACAAGCACGATTATCCGCCCGCGGTCGGCAAGCTGCTCGGTGAGGCGATCGTGCTCACCACGCTGCTCGGCTCGTCGGTCAAGTTCGAGGGCCGCTTCATCCTGCAGACCCGGACCGACGGTCCGGTCTCGCTCCTGATCGTCGATTTCCAGGCGCCCGACCGGTTGCGCGCCTATGCGCGCTACGACGCATCGCGCCTCAAGAATGGCCAGAGCTCGGGCGAGCTGCTCGGCAAGGGCCACCTTGCGATGACCATCGATCAGGGCTCCAACACCAGCCGCTACCAGGGACTGGTCGCGCTCGACGGCGGCGGCCTGGAAGAGGCGGCCCACGAATATTTCCTGCGCTCGGAGCAGATCCCGACGCGGGTGCGGCTTGCGGTCGGCGAGGAGATGCGCGGCGGCGAGGGCGGCAAGCTGCACTGGCGCGCCGGCGGCATCCTGCTGCAATTCCTGCCCAAGGCGCCCGAGCGCGCCAAGCAGGCCGATCTGCATCCCGGCGACGCGCCGGAAGGCACGACCACGCATAGCGTGCCGGACGACGACGCCTGGGTCGAGGGCCAGTCGTTGATCTCGACCGTCGAGGATGTCGAGCTGATCGATCCCGATCTGTCCGGCGAGCGGCTGCTCTATCGCCTGTTCCACGAACGCGGCGTTCGCGTTTTCAATCCGCAAACGCTGCGCGCGCAGTGCTCCTGCTCGCGCGATGCGGTGTCGTCGATGCTGAAGAGCTTTGCGCCGAACGATCGCGCCGAGATGGTCAAGGACGGCAAGGTCGTCGTGACCTGCGAGTTCTGCTCGTCGGTGTATGAGTTCACGCCGCAGGAAGCCGGCGTCGAGTAGGCGCGTTCGTCATCGTAGCCCGGATGAAGCGCAGCGAAATCCGGGGTCGCTCCAACCGCGGATGCACCTGCCCCGGATTGCACTTAGCTCCATCCGGGCTACGCAGGCGTCAGTTCAGCACCCTTTTCCCGCCCGGGCTCGGGCTGTCCAGCGAGAATGTCGGCACGTCGATGTCGAAGCGCTCGCCGGCTTCGGTGACCATCTGATAGCTGCCGGTCATGAAGCCGGAGGCGGTCGGCAGCGGCACGCCGCTCGTGTATTCGAAGCGCTCGCCGGGGGCGAGCACCGGCTGCTCGCCGACTACGCCCTCGCCGCGCACCTCCTGGCGGCGGCCGGTGGCGTCGGTGATGATCCAGTGCCGCGTCCGCAGCTGCACCGTTTCCGGGCCCGAATTGACGATCACGATCTTGTACGACCAGAAATATTCGCGCCGGTCGACCGACGAGCGCTCCGGCATGAAGTTCGGCTCGACGGTGACTTCGATCTGGCGGGTAACGGCGCGGTACATGCGGCTCAATCCGATGGTCCTGGCGCATGCTCCGTTTTCGACCGGATCATGCTCAAACAGGGCGCTATCATAGCCAATTGAACCGCCGGAACCAATCGCCTGCCGGGCTGTGAAAAGGCGGGCTTGGAAAGCGGGACTTGGAAAGCCGGATTTGGGGCGGTCCGTTCATCGCGGTTTCAACATAGTTCCGCTCTAAAGCGCGGCCGCATGCCGCCGCACTCCGTGCTTTGTCGGCAACTCGCGGACCGATATTATCTTTTCAGCACGGCGTGCGGGGCGTCCGCAGCCGACACGGTGTTTGATGAGCTCGATTGCCGACCCCATAGCCGGTTCGCCGGCGGCCGACGCCAAGACCGAAGTAGAGGCTGAGGCCGAGGCGAAGGTTGCTGCGCCCGCGATCACGCTGCCGGCGACCGGCGAGCGCGAGCTCCGCCTCGATCTGTTCCGCGGGCTCGCGCTGTGGCTGATCTTCATCGATCATCTGCCGACCAATCTTCTGACCTGGCTGACGATCCGCAATTACGGCTTCTCCGACGCCACCGAGATCTTCATCTTCATCTCCGGCTACACCGCGGCGTTCGTCTATGGCCGCGCGATGCTGGAGGGCGGTGTCGTGATCGCGACCGCGCGCATCCTGCGCCGGGTCTGGCAGATCTATGTCGCGCACGTCTTCCTGTTCACGATCTTCCTCGCCGAGATCTCCTATGTCGCGACCTCGTTCGAGAACCCGCTCTACTCGGAAGAAATGGGGATCATGGACTTCCTCAAGCAGCCCGACGTCACCATCGTCCAGGCGCTGCTGCTGCGCTTCCGTCCGGTCAACATGGACGTGCTGCCGCTCTACATCGTGCTGATGCTGTTCCTGCCGCTGATCCTGTGGCTGATGAAATGGAAGCCCGATGTCACGCTCGGCCTCTCGGTCGTGCTCTACGCGCTGACCTGGCAGTTCGACCTTTATCTGTCGGCTTATCCGAACGGGTTCTGGGCGTTCAATCCGTTCGCCTGGCAATTGCTGTTCGTGTTCGGCGCCTGGTGCGCGCTCGGCGGCGCGCGGCGGATGTCGCGCATCCTGTCGTCGAACATCACGATGTGGATCTGCATCGTCTATCTGGTCGCGGCGTTCTTCGTGACACTGACCTGGTACGTGCCGCAGCTCGGCCACATCATGCCGAAGGTGATCGAGCAATGGATGTATCCGATCAACAAGACCGACCTGGACGTGTTGCGGTTCGCGCACTTCCTGGCGCTCGCCGCGCTCACCGTGCGCTTCCTGCCCAGGGATTGGCCGGGCCTAAAATCGCCCTGGCTGCGACCTTTGATCCTGTGTGGCCAGCATTCGCTTGAGATATTCTGCCTCGGGGTCTTCCTCGCCTTCGCCGGTCACTTCGTGCTTGCCGAAGTCTCTGGCGGTGCCGCACTGCACGCCTTGATCAGCGTCTGCGGCATCCTCATCATGTGCGGCATGGCGTGGATCATTTCGTGGTACAAGCACTCCGCCGACAAAGGCGCCTCGAAAAAAGGCGCCGCCGGCAACGCCGATCTGGCGGGAGGGGGAGCATGAAGTCCGCGCGGACGATGCTGGGCCTGACGCTGCTCGCAGCCTGCCTGACGGCCGGTTTGGCGGCGGCGCCCGCGCGCGCCGGCGACACCGCGGAGCCGCCCCCGCCGCCGCCCTGCGACGTGCCCGCCTATCTGCTTACGAGCGAGAGCTCGCTGCCCAAGGTCACCGACGCCATCAAGTCCAACCGGCCGCTCAACGTGCTGGTGGTCGGCAGCCGCTCCTCGACCATCCAGGGCAACGAGGCGAGCGCCTATCCGGCCACACTGCAGGCGGCGCTGAAGGAAGCGTTGCCGTCGTCGACGATCGATCTATCCGTAGAATTACAGGGTAAGAGCACCGCCGAGGAGACCGCGGGAACTCTTGTTAAGCTTGTTGAAGCAAAAAAGCCTACTTTGGTTATCTGGCAGACCGGAACCGTCGATGCTATGCGAGCGGTCGATCCCGACGATTTCCGTACCGCCATCAACGAAGGCGTTGTTGCGTTGCGGGACGCCGGGACCGACGTGGTGCTGGTCAATCTGCAATACAGCCCGCGTACGGAGACGATGATCTCTGCGCCGCCCTATCTCGACAACATGAAGGTGGTGGCGCAGCAGCACGACGTTCCGCTGTTCGACCGGTTCGCGATTATGAAGCAGTGGAGCGACGCCGGATATTTTGACCTGTTCAGCACCTCGCATGGTGTCGATCTGGCCAAGAAGGTTCATGCCTGTCTCGGCCGCGCACTGGCGAAATTCGTGATCGATGCGGCCCATCTGGGCCCGGTGCAGCAGAATTAAGGAAGCAGAGTAAATGCGTTTTGCCTTCCCTTTTCGCGCTTCCGCAGGGCGAGGTCTCCGCGCCGTTGCGGTGCTGACGCTGCTCGCGGTCGTGCCGTCGCGCGCGCAGACCGACCAGCATGCGGCGCTTTCGTCCGACGGCAAGACCGAGGCTGCAAAGCCTGATGCGACGCTGCCGGCTGCGACGACCGATGCGACCAATCCGCCGCAACCCGGCGTCGCCGCGAAGGCGCTCGACAGGGTGAAGCAGGCCGCGAAATCCGCCAGCGACATCTTCCACCGCGTGCCCTGTCATCAGCCCAAGGGCGTGCCGAACAGTACCGGCTCGCTGCCGCATGTCGCGGCCAAGCTCGCCGCCGGCAAGCCGGTCGTCATCATCGCGTTCGGCTCGTCCTCGACCCAGGGTTATGGATCGTCGGCGCCGGAATTCACCTATCCGAACCGGCTGGCCGGACAGTTGCGGCGGCAGTATCCGTCCGCCGACATCACCGTGCTCAATCGCGGCAAGGGCGGCGAGGACGCGCCCGAGATGATGGCGCGGCTGCAAACCGAGGTCATCGACGTCCATCCCGACATGGTGATCTGGCAGGTCGGCACCAACGCGGTGCTGCGCAACCTCGATCCCGCCGAGACCGCCAAGCAGGTCGAGGACGGCGTGGCGCGCCTTCAGGCGTCCGGCGCCGACGTCGTGCTGGTCGATCCGCAATATTCGCCGCGCGTCACCGAGCGCCCCGAAAGCGCGCGCGGCATGGTGAAGCTGCTCGGCCGCATCGCAGCGCTGCGCCATGTCGGCATCTTCCCGCGCTTCGAGGTGATGCGCGACTGGCACGAGAAACAGGCGATCCCGATCAACGATTTCGTCATCGCCGACGGCCTGCACATGAACGACTGGGGCTATGCCTGCTTCGCCCAGCTGCTCGGCGACGACATCATCCGCTCGGTCGGCGCGATCAAGATCGGCGTCAACGTCCCCGCCGACGTCAGGACCTACCGGCCGATGTGATCGGACTCTCTCTTCGCGGACCCGTTGGCGCGCGTCAGAGAATGTAGGTGCATGAATCACCAGCGGCACCAAGCATTCAATGTTGTCCCGGCCTAGTGCGCAATTGCGCACTAGGCCGGGACGACAGCGGAGCGTGTGGCGCCACTCGCGCCTTAGGACCACGGGTCGCTCACCACCACCTCCCCAAGCTTGACCTTGCCACGGTAATCCGCTCCTTTGGCCTTGACGCATTCTCCTAAGCGCCAAAGGAAACGCTCATGTCTTTCGTGCTGGCCATCGATCAGGGCACCACATCGTCGCGCGCCATGGTGTTTCGCGGCGACATCTCCATCGCCGCCGTCGCGCAGCAAGAGTTTCCGCAGCATTTCCCCGCCTCCGGCTGGGTCGAGCACGAGCCGGAGGATATCTGGACCTCGACCGTGATGGTGTGCCGCGAGGCGCTGGAGAAGGCCGGCCTCAAGGCGAAGGACATCGCCGCGATCGGCATCACCAACCAGCGCGAGACCACCGTGGTGTGGGACCGCGCCACAGGACAGGCCGTGCACCGCGCCATCGTCTGGCAGGACCGCCGCACCGCCGACATCTGCGCCAGGCTCAAGGCCGAGGGCCATGAGCCGGCGATCTCGGCCAAGACCGGCCTGATCATCGATCCTTATTTCTCCGGCACAAAAGTGGCCTGGATCCTCGATCACGTGCCGGGCGCGCGCGAGCGCGCCGAGCGCGGCGAGCTGCTGTTCGGCACCGTCGACTGCTATTTGCTGTGGCGGCTCACCGGTGGAAGAGTCCACGCCACCGACGCCACCAATGCCTCGCGCACGCTGCTGTTCAACATCCACACCGGCGCCTGGGACGACGACCTCGTCAACCTCTTGCGCGTGCCGCGCTCGATGCTTCCCGAGGTGAAGGATTCCTCCGCCCGGTTCGGCGAGAGCACCGCCGATTTGTTCGGTGGGCCGATCGCGATCTCCGGGATTGCCGGCGACCAGCAGGCCGCGACCATCGGCCAGGCCTGCTTCGAGCCCGGCATGATGAAGTCGACCTACGGCACCGGCTGCTTCGCGCTGCTCAACACCGGCACCACGCCGGTGGCCTCGAAGAACAAACTGCTCACCACCATCGCCTACCAGCTCGGCGGCCAGCGCACCTACGCGCTCGAGGGCTCGATCTTCGTCGCCGGCAGCGCGGTGCAGTGGCTGCGCGACGGGCTCGGCATCATCAAGCACGCCGCCGAGACCGGGCCGCTCGCCGATAAATCGGACAGCATGCAGAGCGTCTATTTGGTGCCCGCCTTCGTCGGTATGGGCGCGCCGTACTGGAATCCGCGCGTGCGCGGCGCGCTGTTCGGGCTGACCCGCAACACCGGCCCGGCCGAGCTCGCGCATGCGACGCTGGAGAGCGTCTGCTACCAGACCTTCGATCTGTGGGCCGCGATGCGCACCGACTGGCCGGAGGCCAACGCCGCCAACACCGTGCTGCGCGTCGACGGCGGCATGACCGCCTCCGACTGGACCATGCAGCGGCTCGCCGATCTGCTCAACGCCCCGGTCGATCGCCCGATGATCCAGGAGACCACGGCTCTGGGAGCCGCCTATCTCGCCGGCCTCGATGCCGGCGTCTATCCGGAGCCGACAAAATTCGCCGACAACTGGCGGCTCGAGCACCGCTTCAGGCCGGCGATGAGCCAGGCGACGCGCGAGCGCAAGCTCGCCGGCTGGGCCCGCGCCGTGAAGGGCGTGCTGGCGAGCGACGAGGGGGAGTGATGAACTGATGTTGCGGCAAGCTCGCTGCACCTCTCCCGCTTGCGGGGTCGAGACGAGCGAAGCTCACTCTTAGGTCGTAGCGCATCGTCGGATGCACTACGGATCGGGGGCTCTCTCCTCACCAAGAGTGTCGCAAGCGGCGAAACTCCCACCCTGACCCTCTCAGCGCGAGCTTTGCCCGTCGCGACCCGCAAGCGGGAGAGGGGGCGAAGCTTCGCTGCGGCTGCTGTTCAATCTCGCCAAGTGTGCACAACAATCAATAACAACCATCGGAGAACAACATGAACACGGATCTCAACCGCGTCGCCAAGCTACTCACTGCCGCACTCTGCGCCGCAATACTTGCTGCACCCACCACCGCGCGTGAGAAGCCGAGCCCGCTCGTCGCGGCGCGCGAGGTCAAGACCGACGTCGCCGGGCTGAAGGCGCCGGGGCAGATCCTGGTCGATGTCTGGGGCATCCCGCACATCTATGCCGGCAACGAGCACGACCTGTTCTTCCTGCAGGGCTTCAATGCCGCGCGCGATCGGCTCTGGCAGATCGATCTCTGGCGCAAGCGCGGGCTCGGCCTCCTGGCGAAGGACTTTGGCCCCGCTTATGCCGAGCAGGACAAGGCGCTGCGTCTGTTCCTCTATCGCGGCGACATGAATGCGGAATGGGCCGCCTATGGCCCGAAGGCGAAATCCTATGCAGAGGCGTTCGTCGCCGGCGTCAACGCCTATGTCGCCGACGTCCAGGCGGGCAAGCGCGCGCTGCCGATCGAGTTCAGGATCGCAGGCACGATGCCGGACCTGTGGTCGGCGGAGGATGTCGTGCGCGTCCGCAGCCATGGTCTCACGCGCAACGTCGCCTCCGAGGTGAAGCGTTCGCGGGTCGCCTGCGCCGCCGGCCTCGATGCCGATCGCTTCCGCGTCAAGCTGGAGCCCGCCTGGACCACCAGGATCCCCGACGGGCTCGATCCCTGCAGCGTGCCGAAGGCGGTGCTCGCCGCCTACGATCTTGCCACGCGGCCGGTGAAGTTCGCCGCGCCGAAGGACCAGAAGGCGGCGCTGGCGCATGATCCCGACACGTACCTCGCCGAGGCCGACCAGCAGCGCGACACCATCGGCTCCAACAACTGGGTGATCGCGGCAACGCGCACCGCGACCGGACGTCCGATCCTCGCCAACGATCCGCATCGCGAGCACTCGGTGCCGTCGCTGCGCTACATCGTCGGGCTCAACGCGCCCGGCATCTCCGTGATCGGCGCCGGCGAGCCGGCGCTGCCGGGCATCTCGATCGGCCACAACGACACCATCGCGTTCGGGCTGACCATCTTCAACGTCGACCAGGAAGATCTCTACGTCTACGAGCTCAACCCCGACAATCCGAACCAGTACCGCTATGGCAGCGGCTGGGAGGACATGCGGATCGTGCATGAGAAGGAAGCGGTGAAGGGCGAGGCCGACCGCGACCTCGAGCTGAAGTTCACCCGCCACGGCCCGGTGATCTTCGTCGACGCCGATAAGAAGCGTGCCTTCGCCGTGCGCTCGATCTGGTTCGAGCCGGGCACCTCGGCCTATTTCGGCTCGTCCGACTACATGACGGCGAAGAACTGGAACGGCTTCCTCGGCGCGATGCGGCGCTGGGGCGCGCCGTCGGAGAACCAGGTCTATGCCGACACGTCAGGCAATATCGGCTGGGTCGCCGCCGGCAAGACGCCGCGCCGCGCCAGTTTCGACGGCCTGATGCCGGTGCCCGGCGACGGCCGCTATGAGTGGCAGGGCTTTCTGTCGCTCGACGAGTTGCCGAAGCTGTATCAGCCGAAACAGGGCTTTATCGCCACCGCCAACCAGATGAATCTGCCGGCGGATTATCCGGTGGGTGAGCGCCGGGTCGGATTCGAATGGGCCGACAGCGCGCGCTGGCAGCGCATCACCGAGGTGCTGCAGGCCAACAGCAAGGTGACGCTGGCGGACGCGATGGCGCTGCAGAACGACGACACCGGCATGCTCGCGCGGCGCCTCGTCGCGCTGCTGAAGCCGCTCACGTCGGATGACGCGAACGTCAGGAAGGGCCTCGATCTGCTCAAGGCGTGGGATGCGCGTGACGCGGCCGATAGCGCGGCCGCCGCGGTCTACGAGGTGTGGATCGCAAACCATCTCGGCCCGGTGCTGCTCAAGACCACCGCGCCGAAGGCGGCCGAACTGATCGCGCCGGAGGCCTCCAGCATCTCCGCCATTGTCGGCTATCTCGAAAAGCCGGACGCGGCGCTCGGCAGCGATCCGGCAGCGGAGCGCGACCGCGTGCTGCGCGACAGTCTCGGCGAGGCGGTCGCCGATGTTGCCGACAAGCTCGGGAGCGATGCGTCGACCTGGCGCTGGGGCCGGCTGCATGTCGCGCAATTCAATCACGCGCTGATGCCGCTCGCCGACAAGGCGACCGCGGCGCAGATGCAGGTCGGCCCGCTCGCCTTTGGCGGCGCCGCCAACGTGCCGCGCGCCGCCACCTATCGCCGCTCCGACTATCATCTGATCTCCGGCGCTTCATTCCGCATGGTGCTCGATGTCGGCAATTGGGATGCGAGCCGCGCCGTCAACACGCCGGGCCAATCCGGCGATCCCTTCAGCGGCCACTACCGCGACCTCGCGCCGCTATGGGCGACGGGCCAGTATGTGCCGCTGCTCTACAGCCGCAGCGCCGTCGAAGCCGCGACCGCGGAAGCGATCGCGCTGACGCCGAGGTGAGCAGGGCGGTCGCCCAAAGCTCCACTGTCGTCCCGGGCAAGCGGAGCGCGACCCGGGACCCATAACCACGAATGCTGATTGTCTTGCGATGTTGGGGCCGTAGCGTGCCTTATCAACTCAACCCTCTGGTAATGGATCCCGGCTTCCGTGCGCAATTGCGCACTAGGCCGGGACGACACCGAGTGTTCGGCACCGCTGTAGCCGCAACCGCGGAGGCGATCACGGTGACGCCGAGGTGACGGGCGAGTACGTCTCACTGGCTGCGCCACAAACTCCGCCGTCGTCCCGGCGAAGGCCGGGACCCATAACCACGAATGCCAATTGTCTTGCGATGTCGAGGCCACAGCGTCGTTCAACAACGTAGTCCTGTGGTAGTTGGTCCCGGCTCCCGTGCGCAATTGCGCACTAGGCTGGGACGACGTCAAACGTGTGGCGAGCACCGCGCTCACTTTTCCTGCTTCTCCTGAAGGCGGAAGCGCGACCCGGGATTCATCCATGCGAATGCCGACGCGGACTGCGGCGGTCAGTCACTATTCACTTTGTGCCATCAACGCGGCGGCGCATCTGGATCACTACAAGTTGACGTTTGCGATTTGCGCATGGACTTCCCGCGACGCTGTGCGCGGGGGTCCAAGAAGCGTTGGCTTCTGCCTGCTAGTCTGACCGATCGTGATCGCCGCCGGCCTGTGACGGTTTTCACATCCGGCGCGAGCACGTATTTTCTGAAAGCGATTGAAAGCTCAGCTGGTTACTTCACAGGAGCTGACCATGACGAAAATCATTCTTGTTTCGATCGCAGTTGCTTCTCTGTCCACGGCGGCACTCGCCGATGCACGCACGGCACAACACCGGGCCCACCAGCGTCTCGTGATGGGTACCGCACTAAGTCCTGCCGTGCTCAATGCCAACGCCAGTCTCAATGGCGATGTCAGCGACCGCGCGATGCGTATGCGGAGCCTTCGCGAGTCCGGCTACAACCCGAAGAACGATTTCGACGCCAACGGCAACGTATGGGTCGGCAACTAACCGAGTACGGGAGGGCCTGGGGAGCCCTCCCTCAAAGCGCGTTCAAGCTGGTTTATCCCGCTCGTTGGACCTGTCCGCTCGAATGAGCAGCGGCGGATGCGGCGGATTACCTCGTCTGCTTCTCCTGACCAGGCATTGCGCGCAGCGTTGCATTGCATCCGCGGCGACGTGCGGTTATGTCCCGTCGACAGCCTGCAAACAGAGGTCGCGCGATGCCGCTGCCCGACGGTTACTCCGACATCCCCCACGGCAAGATTGCTGCCGTCGTCACCCATCTGGAAATGACCGCGCGTCCGCCGCTGCGCGACGATCCGCCCGGCGCGTGGCGCCTTCGCAAGGTCGATCCGCCCGCGCTCGACTGGTATCGCGATATCTATCGCCGGGTCGGCGAGGAGTGGCTGTGGTTCACCCGCACCGGGCTCGATGACGCCGATCTCGCCTCGAGGATCCACGGCCCCGGCAACGAGCTTTTCGGGCTGGCCGTCGACGGCCAGGATGAGGGCCTGCTCGAACTCGATTTCAGCGTGGCCGGCGAATGCCAGTTGCTCTATTTCGGCGTCACCGCAAGATTCATCGGCACCGGCGCCGCGCGCTTCCTGATGAACCGCGCGCTCGAGATCGCCTGGTCGCGCGACATCAGCCGCGTCTGGGTACACACCTGCACCTTCGACCATCCCTCGGCCGTCGCGTTCTACCAGCGCTCCGGCTTCCGTGCGTTCCTGCGGCAGATCGAGGTGGCGGATGATCCGAGGCTCGATGGTAAGCTGCCGCGCGATGCGGCGAGGCACGTGCCGGTGATCGGGTAGCTGCTGCCACAAACTCCGCTGTCGTCCCGGGCAAGCGCAAGCGCGACCCGGGACCCATAACCACCGAAGTGAGTTGGTTTGCGTCGCTGGGGCTCCAGCCTCTACCACAACGGGGGCCGGTGGTTATGGGTCCCTGCTTTCGCAGGGACGACACTGAATATGTGGGTCAATTGCCGGCATGCGTCACTGGAATGACTCAGTGTCTTGCAACGCCGCGCGGCCCATCTAGGATGGTGCAAAGCGCAACCTTTGACCCCGGCTTGGCCGCCACACCTTCGAAAGCCCTGCTTTCGCGGCAACGGCCTGCCGCGGCATGACCGACGAGATGCCAGATGTTTCTGATCGGCCAGTACGACTCGCCCTTTGTCCGCCGCACCGCGATCGCGCTGCGGCTCTATGGATTGCCGTTCGAGCACAAGCCGTGGTCGACCTTCGGCGATGCGGAGAAGGTTGCCGCCTACAATCCGGTGCGGCGGGTGCCGACGCTGGTGCTCGATGACGGCGAGGCGCTGATCGAGAGCGGCGCGATCCTGGATTATCTCGACGAGTTGGTCGGTCCGGACAAGGCGATGATCGCGCGCTCGGGCGAGGGGCGGCGCAAGCATCTGCGTATCACGGCGCTGGCGACCGGGCTCGCCGACAAGGCGGTGAGCCTTGTCTATGAGCACGTGCTGCGCAAGGAGCAGCTGAAGCTCTGGGTCGAGCGCTGCGAGGCGCAGATCGCGGGCGTGCTCGCGGTGCTGGAGCAGGAGCGCGCGGCCGTGCCGACGCCTTATTGGTCGGGCGATCGCATCGGTCATGCCGACGTCGCGGTGGCCTGCGCGCTGCGCTTCACCGGCGAGGCGCATCCGCACCTGTTCGACGCGCGCTATCCGGCGCTCAAGGCCCACGCCGCGCGCTGCGAGGCGCTGCCGCCGTTCCAGGAGATCGTGCAGCCGCTGGCGCCGCCGAAGGGGTAGGGGGGGCGCGTCTTCCTCCGTCGTCATTCCCCGGTGCGCAATCGCGCACCTGAGGGCGTGCGGAGCATGAATCCATTTGGCCCGATGGATTCCGGGTTCTCGCTTCGCGAGCCCCGGAATGACGAAGAAATGCCGTGCAGCAAACTCCTCGTCGTCCTGGCGAAAGCCAGGACCCATTACCCCAAATCTTAATTGCTGCGCGATGCTGGGGCCGCCATCCCGTTCATCACCGAGTGCGGTGGTTATGGGTCCTGGCTTTCGCCAGGACGACGGCGGTGAATGCGGAGCCGGTGATGGTCAGTCGCGGGCAACACCGGCTTTCGCCAGGACGACGGCGGTGAATGCGGAGCCGGTGATGGTCAGTCGCGGGCAACACCACCCCCCGCGTCTGGGCGACCCCGCAGCGCTTCGGGCTACCCATTGCCGGTCCGATCTTCTATGGTGAACCGTTCGGGTCGCACGAGGCGAACTCGATAATTCCATGATATCAAAGGCTTAAGGCTCGGATCGAAGCCTTTGGAGGGCGGTTTGACGCGGTATATTTCGACCAGGGGCGAGGCCCCGGTGCTCGGCTTCTGCGATGTGATGCTGACCGGGCTTGCCCGTGACGGCGGGCTCTACGTGCCCGAGACCTGGCCGCAACTGTCGCCCGAGACCATCGCCACCTTCTTCGGCCGTCCCTATTGGGAGGTCGCGGTCGAGATCATCCGTCCGTTTGTCGCCGGCGAGATTTCCGACGCCGAGCTCGGCCGCATGGCCAACGAGGCCTATGCCACGTTCCGCCATCCCGCGGTGGTGCCGCTCGACCAGGCCGGGCCGAACCAGTTCCTGCTCGAGCTGTTCCACGGGCCGACCCTGGCGTTCAAGGACGTCGCGATGCAGCTGATCTCGCGGCTGATGGATCACGTGCTGGCCAAGCGCGCGCAGCGCACCACCATCGTGGTCGCGACGTCGGGCGATACCGGCGGCGCCGCGGTCGAGGCTTTTGCCAATCTCGACAATGTCGACCTCGTGGTGCTGTTCCCGAACGGGCGCATCTCCGAGGTGCAGCGCCGCATGATGACGACGACCGGCGCCGCCAACGTCCACGCGCTCGCGATCGAAGGCACCTTCGACGATTGCCAGGCGCTGGTGAAGGCGATGTTCAACAACCATCGCTTCCGCGACCAGGTGGCGCTGTCGGGCGTCAACTCGATCAACTGGGCGCGCATCGTCGCGCAGGTGGTCTATTACTTCACCTCGGCGGTCGCGCTCGGCTCGCCGCAGCGCACCGTCGACTTCACGGTGCCGACCGGCAATTTCGGCGACATCTTCGCGGGCTATGTCGCCAAGCGGATGGGGCTGCCGATCCGGAACTTGCGCATCGCCGCCAACGTCAACGACATCCTGGCGCGCACGCTGAAGACCGGCATCTACGAGGTGCGCGAGGTGCACGCCACGACGTCGCCGTCGATGGACATCCAGGTGTCCTCGAACTTTGAGCGGCTGCTGTTCGAGGCGAGCGGCCGCGACGCCGATCAGGTTCGCCGCCTGATGGCCTCGCTGAAGCAGTCCGGCCGCTTCGTGCTGCCGGATGCGACGCTGGCCGCCGTGCGCCGTGATTTCGACGCCGGCCGCGCCGACGAGACCGAGACGGCGGCCGCGATCCGCGCCGCCTGGCGCGAGGCGGGCGATCTGGTCGATCCCCACACCGCCGTGGCGCTCGCGGTCGCCGACCGCGACACCTCGGATTCCAAGATCCCGAACATCGTGCTGTCGACCGCGCACGCGGCCAAATTCCCCGACGCGGTGGAAGCCGCCTGCGGGGTGCGTCCGCAGCTGCCGGTCTGGCTCGGAGGCCTGATGAGCAAATCCGAACATATCACGGTCATGAAGAATGATTCCGCCGAGGTCGAGCGCTTCGTGCTGGCGGTCAGCCGTGCTGCCAAGCAGGGAGTTGCCTGATGGGCGTTGAAATCACCAAGCTGCCGAGCGGCCTGACGATCGTCACCGACACCATGCCGCATCTGGAAACCGCGGCGCTCGGGGTCTGGGCCGGCGTCGGCGGGCGCGACGAGAAGCCGAACGAGCACGGCATCTCGCATCTGCTCGAACACATGGCGTTCAAGGGCACGGCGCGGCGCTCCTCGCGCGAGATCGTCGAGGAGATCGAGGCGGTCGGCGGCGACCTCAATGCCGGGACCTCGACCGAGACCACGGCCTATTATGCGCGGGTGATGAAGGCGGATGTACCGCTGGCGCTCGACGTGCTCTCCGACATCCTCGCCAACCCCACCTTCGTGCCGGACGAGCTGGAGCGCGAGAAGAGCGTCATCGTGCAGGAGATCGGCGCGGCGCAGGATACCCCCGACGACGTCGTGTTCGAGCATCTCAACGAGCTCTGCTATCCGGAGCAGCCGATGGGCCGCTCGCTGCTCGGCACCGCCAAGACGCTGAAGGCCTTCGATCGCGACATGCTGCGCGGCTATCTCTCGACGCATTACCGCGCCCCCGACATGGTGGTCGCGGCCGCCGGCGCGGTCGATCACACGCGGATCGTCGAGGACGTCACGCAGAAGTTTGCAAGCTTCGACGCCACGCCGGCGCCGCAGCCGCAGGCCGCGATGTTCGGCAAGGGCGGCTCGCGGGTGGTGCATCGCGATCTCGAGCAGGCACATCTGACGCTGGCGCTCGAAGGCGTGCCGCAGACCGACCCCTCGCTGTTCTCGCTGCAGGTCTTCACCAACACGCTCGGCGGCGGGATGTCGTCGCGGCTGTTCCAGGAGGTGCGCGAGAAGCGCGGACTGTGCTACTCGATCTACACCTTCCACGCGCCCTACACCGACACCGGCTTCTTCGGCCTCTACACCGGGACCGATCCGGCGGATGCGCCGGAAATGATGGAAGTCATCGTCGACGTCATCAACGACGCGGTCGAAACCCTGACCGAGGCCGAGGTCGCCCGCGCCAAGGCGCAGATGAAGGCCGGCCTGTTGATGGCGCTGGAAAGCTGTTCATCGCGGGCCGAACAATTGGCACGCCATGTGCTAGCCTATGGCCGGCCGCAGACGGTGGAAGAGCTGGTGGCCCGGATCGACGCGGTCAGCGTCGAATCGAGCCGCAACGCCGCCCGTGCCCTGCTGGCGCGCAGCCGGCCCGCCGTTGTCGCGCTCGGCAGCGGCAGGGGTCTGGACACGGCGGTGGCTTTTGCGGAAGGATTGACGAAGTCGAAGGCAAAGACGCTGCTGCACTAAGGGGGCCGCGAGGCTCGGGGCAGGGTGTCACGCCCGAATGGGCGGGGGAGTGTTGGGCCATGGCCCTGTTTCGTTTGCCGTCCAATGGACCCGCTGCACTGATGCCGCGCGGTCACGGGCTCTTGCTGCGCGCGCCGCAGATGTCGGATTTCCCGCAATGGGCGCAATTGCGCGAATTCAGCCGCGCCTATCTCACGCCGTGGGAACCGATCTGGCCCTCCGACGACCTGACCCGCGCCGGCTTCCGCCGGAGGCTGCGCCGCTACACCGAGGATATCGCCGCCGACCGCTCCTATCCGTTCATCATCTTCCGCGAATCGGACGGGGTGATGATCGGCGGCATCACGCTCGCCAATGTCCGCCGCGGCATCGTGCAGGCCGGCACGATCGGCTATTGGGTCGGGCTGCCGCATGCCCATCGCGGCTACATGACGACGGCGCTGCGGGTACTGCTGCCCTCGTTGTTCGGCGAGCTCAATCTGCACCGCATCGAGGCGGCCTGCATTCCCTCCAACGCCTCGTCGATCCGCGTGCTGGAGAAGTGCGGCTTCACCCGCGAGGGCCTGGCGCGGCGCTATCTCTGCATCAATGGGATCTGGCAGGACCACCTGCTGTTCGGCCTGCTGCACGAGGATTTCCGCGGCTGATCCGTAAGCCTTTTTGCGGAGGGCGGTGCCGCCCTCGATGCCTTGGGTTCGCCGCCATTGCCTTGCTATAACGGCCGCGAAACAGGGAACCCGGTTGGGAAATTTGAGGATATTGATGGGTGAAAGGGTGATCAGGTTCGCGCTCGCAGCGGCGGTATCGATCGGTCTCGGTGCCACGCTGCTGCCTTCGGCAGCTTCCGCGCAGTCGCTGAGCGACCGCTTCAAGAGCCTGTTCGGCGGCGGCTCGTCCGACCAGGACAAGCCGGCGACGCCCGCGGCGCCGCAGCAGCTCAACGATGCCGACGCTGAACTGACCTGCCCGCCGGTACAGATTCGCTCCGGGGCCTCGACCTATTCGGTGGCCGCGAACGGCAAGGAAGCGGTCGGCAACGACGTCAAGTTCCTGGCCTCGATCACGCGCACGGCGCGGCAATGCAATCTGAACAGCGGTCAGATCACGGCCAAGATCGGTATCCAGGGGCGGATCATCGTCGGACCCCAGGGCGCGCCACCGAGCATTCAGGTGCCGCTGCGCGTCGCCGTGGTGCAGGGCGGCGTCGGCGAGAAGACCATCATGACCAAGGCCTACACCACCACGGTGCAGATGGACGAAAGCGGCAGCGTGCCATTCAGCCTGGTTGCCGAGGACGTCGTCTATCCGGCGCCGTCGCCGGCCGACAACGACAATTACATCTTCTATATCGGCTTCGACCCGCAGGCCCTGAAGCCGGAGCCCAAGGCCCGCGCGCCGCACAAGAAGAAGTAACAGAGCGTTTTCGAGCGACGTGGATACCGGTCGCGTGAAGAAAACGCGTCAAACGGACGAATTTGGACAAAACAAAAGGCCGGCGCGATGAGCTCGCGCCGGCCTTTTTTTAAGGAGTTGAGATCGCGTCAGTTCAGCTTGGAGCGGACTTCCGCGATGCCCTTGCCGACGAGGTCGTCGGCAACCGAGCCCTTGACCGACTGCGACAGGATGGTCGAGGCGGCGGTCACGGCGGCGTTGGCCGCGGCGGCGCGGACATCGGCCACGGCCTGGGCCTCGGCTTGGGCGATCTTGCTCTCGGCGGTCTTGGTCCGCCGCGCGACAAAATCTTCCATCTTGGTCTTGGCTTCGGCCGCGATCCGCTCGGCTTCGGCCTTGGCGCTGGAGATGATCTCCTCGGCCTCGCGCTCCGCGCTGGCGCGGCGCGCCTTGTACTCGCCGAGCAGCTTATTGGCCTCGTCCTTCAGGCGGCGGGCGTCTTCCAGCTCGGCCTTGATGCGCTCGGCACGGTGGTCGAGCGCCGTCAGCAGGGTGCGATGGACGCCGAGATAGCCGAACACGACCAGCAGAATGACGAAGGCGATCGCAACCCAGGTTTCCGGTTCGTAAAACATCGTCTATCCCTTCAGCGACGCGTCGACGGCGCTGTTGACCGCATTGGCGTCCGGCGTGACGCCGGCAAGTTGCTGGACGATGGCGCCGGCCGCATCCGCCGCGATGCCGCGGACGTTGCTCATGGCGTTGGTCCTCGTCGTTGCGATCTGCTTCTCGGCGTCGGCGAGCTTTGCCGCCAGCTTCGCTTCCAGCGCCTTGCGCTCGGCTTCCGAGGCCGCGTTCAGCTTCTCGCGGGTCTCGTTGCCGATCGCCTGCGCGTTGGCGCGCGCATTCGCCAGCTCGGTCTCGTAGGCCTTCAGCGCCGCGTCGGACTCGTCCTTCAGCTTCTGCGCCTCGGCCAGATCGCCCTCGATCTTGTTCTGACGTGCATCGATCGTCCCGCCGACGCGCGGCAGGGCGATTCGCGACACGATCAGGTAGAGCGCGACAAATGCAATCGCCAGCGACACCAACTGCGAGGCGAAATTGGACGAATCGAACGGCGGAAAGGCTCCGCCGTGATGTCCGCCATCGGTCTCGGTGTGGGCGCCGGCTTTCTGGCCTTTTGCCTCGCCATGACTCTCAGCCATGGTGTTCTCCTGTTGCTGTCATGCGCGCCGCCCTTGGAACGACCCTTGGGCGGCGCGAAGGGGTTACCGCAAAGCGGAACCGGGTTACCGCAGAGCGGAACCGGGGTGCCGCTCAGAGCGGAACGAACAGCAGGAGCAGCGCGATCAGCAGCGAGAAGATGCCGAGCGCTTCGGTCACGGCGAAGCCGAAGATCAGGTTGCCGAACTGGCCCTGAGCGGCCGACGGGTTACGCACCGCAGCGGCGAGGTAGTTGCCGAAGATGATGCCCACGCCGACGCCCGCGCCGCCCATGCCGATGCACGCGATGCCCGCGCCGATAAGTTTTGCTGCTGCCGGTTCCATATGTAGCTCCTTGAGAAAGATAGACAGATTGGTGGGTGGAGATTCCCCGGACCGCTTAGTGTCCCGGATGAATGGCGTCGTTGAGGTAGATGCAGGTCAGGATCGCGAACACGTAGGCCTGCAGGAACGCGACCAGCAGTTCGAGCGCGTACAGCGCAATGGTGAGCGCCAGCGGCAGCACGCCGCCGACCCAGCCGAGCGCGCCCAGCGAGAAGCCGAGCATCGCGACGAAGCCCGCGAACACCTTCAATGCGATGTGGCCGGCCAGCATGTTGGCGAACAGACGAACGCTGTGCGAGACCGGCCGCAGGAAGAACGACAGGATCTCGATGAACATGACCAGCGGCAGGATGTAGATCGGAACGCCGTGGGGGACGAAGATGCTGAAGAATTTCAAGCCGTTCTTGTAGACGCCGTAGATCAGGACGGTGAAGAACACCAAAAGCGCGAGCGCCGCGGTGACGATCAGGTGGCTCGCGATCGTGAAGGTGTAGGGGATGACGCCGACCAGGTTCGACACGCAGAGGAACATGAAGAGCGAGAAGATCAGCGGGAAGAACTTCATGCCTTCCGCGCCAGCCGTGCTGCGAATCGTGGTGGCGACGAACTCGTAGGAGATCTCGGCGACCGACTGCAGCCGTCCCGGAACCAGTTCCCGACCGCTCGCCAGCATCAGCAGCGCGATCAGCAGCACTGCGATGAGCATGAAGAGCGAGGAATTGGTGAAGGCGATCGTGTGATTGCCGATGTGGCCGAGCGTGAAGAGGGGCTCGATATTGAACTGGTGGATCGGGTCGATTTTCATCCGCGCGGCTCTTGGTCCACCGGCTATCGTGCCGGTAATCGAATTTCAAATGTCGTGACTTCCCGCCAGCGCTCAGCGCTTGCCCGAGGCCACGCCCGCGGACCTCACCACGTTGACCACCCCGGCGACGAAGCCGAGCAGCGTTAACACGATGAAGCCGAATGGCGACGTCGACAGCAAACGGTCGAACCCCCAGCCAATCGCCGCTCCGACGGCAACGCCCGCGATCAGCTCCGAGGAAAGACGAAAACCGAGCGCCATCGCCGAAGCTCTGGCCGCACTGTCCCCGCCTTCAGTACCGGATTGATCAGTCTTGCTCCTGCGGCTGTCGCGAATTTCTGACAACCGATGATCGAGACTTCCGAGCCTTGCGGAAAGCGCAGCTTCGTCAGGAGGCGATTGATCGCGACTTCCATTTGCGCCGTCGTTGGTGTTCTCAGCCATGCTGGAAACACTAACCGATGCCGCGGATGATGGAAATTGCGCCCGTCCCCGTCAAAAGCCGCGCGGACCATACTTACCGCGTCTAATCAAGTCAAGATTGCGTCGTAACCAGTTATTGCTTTGATTCTGCTGGTTTTATTTGGAGATATTCAAGGTCAGAGTGACGCAGTGATCGCAGTGCAACAGCTTGCGTGGCATTGAGCGATATTGCGTGGCTTTTCCCGCTCTGCTGGGATCGCCGAAAGTCCCGTCCTCTCACGCAGTCAGGTTCCGCATGCCGCGCCAGATCGATTACTACTTCTCGCTGCAATCCCCCTGGGCCTATATCGGCCACAAGCCCTTCGTTCGACTCATAAGCACTTACGATCTCAAGGTAAATTACCGGCCCGTGCTGCTGGTCGATCTGTTCTCGGAGACCGGCGGACTGCCGCTCGCCAAGCGCCATCCAGTGCGGCAGCGCTATCGGATGATCGAGTTGCAGCGCTGGCGCGACAAGCGGGGGCTGAATTTTCATCTGCAGCCGGCCAACTGGCCGTTCAACGGGCGCCTTGCCGATGGCGTGGTGATCGCGATGCTCGAGTCCGGCCTCGACCCCGAGCCGTTCTTGCAACGGGCCTATCCCGCGGTGTGGGAGCAGCAGCTTAATCTTGCTGATCCTGCGACGCTGGTGAAGCTCGCCGACGATGCCGGTTTGCCCGGCCGGCAGCTGGTCGAGCGCTCGGGCACTGAAGCGATCAGCGCGGCCTATGAGCAGAATCGCCAGAATGCATTGGACGCCGACGTGTTCGGCTCGCCCGGATACGTGCTCGATGGCGAGGTGTTCTGGGGCCAGGACCGGATCGAATTGCTTGAAGACGCGTTGAAGTCGGGCCGCAAGCCCTATAGCTCTGTGGTCTAGGGCAGGAATCAGGTTGAGGCGGAGCAAGCCATGCCCATCGCGATGTCGCCGTCGAAATTGTCCATCGCAATTGCTGCCATCCTGATCGCAAGCGGCGGCGCGGCGATCGCGCAAACCGCGCCGGACACCGAAAATGGCCGCTACGCATTATCACCCGCCGGCGATGGTTTCCTGCGGCTCGACACGCGCACCGGCGCGGTGTCGACCTGCACCAATTCCAGCGCCGGCTGGGCCTGTTACATGGTGCCGGACGAGCGGGCGGCGCTGGACGTCGAGATCGGGCGCCTGCAAGCCGACAATGACAAGCTCAAGGGTGAGCTCGCCGCGCGCGCACCGTCGGCCAAGACCGACGAGGCGTTGCCGAAATCGGATCAGCTGAAGAAGGCGGAGCCCAAGACCGAGCCGAAGGTCGCCGAGGGCGAGCGCAAGATCGAGATCCCGCTGCCGAGCGACCGCGACATGGATCGCATGATGTCGTTCCTGGAACGGGCCTGGCGGCGGCTGATCGAGATGGCCAACCGCGTGCAGCGCGACGTCAATGGCGGCAAGATTTGATTTTGTGCCGACACTGTTACGACAGCGTCGTCCCGACGAAAGCCGGGACCCATACGCCGCGGCCTCTCGATTTCGATGACTCGGAGTTGATGTCTCGCCGAACTAAAGCATGATCCGGAAAAGTGCGAAGCGGTTTTCCGAAGAGATCATGCTCAAACAAAGAGCTAAGGCGCGATGACGATTCAACCTAATCTCATCGCGCTTTAATGAACATCGGTGGTTATGGGTCCCGGCCTTCGCCGGGACGACATAGTGAGAGTTACAGATGAACTCATCGAGGACCATCACGCACTCGGCGCCATCCTCCGTCGCGGCAACCAGCATCGTGTCGTCGCGCTTGACCGTCGAAACGTCGAGCGCCGGCTTCACCGACATCACGCGCGAGGTCGCCAAATTCCTGCGCGAGGCGCGCGCCGGCGAGGGTGCGGTCACGCTGTTCATCCGCCACACCTCGGCCTCGCTGACGATCCAGGAGAATGCCGATCCGACCGTGCTGGTCGATCTGATGACGGCGCTCGACCGTGCGGCGCCCGAAGACGGCGGCTGGCGTCACGACACCGAAGGCCCTGACGACATGCCGGCGCACATCAAGTCCATGCTGACGGCGACCTCGCTGCAGGTCCCCGTGCTCGACGGCGAGATGGCGCTCGGCACCTGGCAGGGCATCTATCTGATCGAGCATCGCGCCCGCCCGCACCGGCGCGAGATCGTACTGCAATTCATCGGCGCTACGCGCTGACGTGCGCGATCCATCTCTTAAGACCTGGCCTCCAAATGACATCGGCCGCGGATCGCTCCGCGGCCGATGCAGTTTGATTTGATCGCGATGTCGACGGTCAGGTCTTGGTGATGTCGACGTCCTTGGTTTCCGGAATGAACAGCGCGCCGACCACGACGGTGATTGCGGCGAAGATGACCGGATACCAGAGACCGGAGTAGATATCGCCGGTCGAGGCGGTGATCGCGAACGCGGTCGCCGGGAGCAGGCCGCCGAACCAGCCGTTGCCGATATGATAGGGCAGCGACATCGAGGTGTAGCGGATGCGGGTCGGGAACAGTTCGACCAGCATGGCGGCAATCGGGCCGTAGACCATGGTGACATAGAGCACCAGGATGAACAGCAGGCCGATGACCGAGGCCACCTGCGGACGGAAGACATCGAACGGGTGCGACATCTTCACGATGCCGGCGTCACCCGGCTTCGGATAGCCCGCCGCCTGTACCGCCGCGAGGATTGCGGGGTTCGATGTCTTGGCGTCCGTATACGGCACTTCCTTGTCGTTGATCAGGATCTTCACCGGCGAGCCGGCCGGGCCCGGCACCGTCGAATATTTCACCGACGATTGGGCAAGGAAGGCGCGGGCGGTGTCGCAAGGCGCCGTGAAGACACGGGTGCCGACCGGGTTGAACAGATCGCCGCAGCCCGCGGGATCGGCAACGACCTGCACCTTGATCGACTCGTAAGCCTTTTCCAGCGCCGGATTGGCGTTGGTCGTGATCATCTTGAAGATCGGGAACAGCGTGAGTGCGCCGATCAGGCAGCCCGCCAGGATGATCGGCTTGCGGCCGATCTTGTCCGACAGCGCGCCGAACACCAGGAAGAAGCCGGTGCCGAGCAACAAAGACCAGGCGATCAAGAGGTTGGCGGTGTAGCCGTCAACCTTCAGGATCGATTGCAGGAAGAACAGTGCGTAGAACTGGCCCGTGTACCAGATCACCGCCTGGCCCATGGTCAGGCCGAGCAGCGCGAGGATCACGATCTTGGCGTTGCTCCAGGTCGCGAAGGCCTCGGTCAGCGGCGCCTTCGAGGTCTTGCCCTCATCCTTCATCCGCTGGAACACCGGCGATTCGTTCAGCCGCAGCCGGATCCAGACCGAGATGCCGAGCAGCAGCACCGACACCAGGAACGGAATTCGCCAGCCCCAGTCCGCGAAGTCCTTCTCACCGGTGATGGTTCGGGTGAACAGGATCACCAGCAGCGACAGGAACAGGCCGAGCGTTGCCGTGGTCTGGATGAACGAGGTGTAGTAACCGCGCTTGCCGGGCGGCGCGTGCTCGGCGACGTAGGTCGCGGCACCACCATACTCGCCGCCGAGCGCGAGGCCCTGCAGCAGGCGCAGCGAGATCAGGATGATCGGCGCCGCGATGCCGATGGTCTTGGCGTTGGGCAGCAGGCCGACGATGAAGGTCGACAGGCCCATGATCAGGATGGTGACGAGGAAGGTGTATTTGCGGCCGACGATGTCGCCGACCCGGCCGAACACGATTGCGCCGAACGGGCGCACCAGGAAGCCCGCCGCGAACGCCAGCAGCGCGAAGATGTCGCGGGTCGCCGGCGGATAATCGGAGAAGAATTGCGCGCCGATGATGCCGGCCAGTGAACCGTAGAGATAGAAGTCGTACCACTCGAACACGGTGCCGAGCGACGACGCCAGGATGACGAAACGCTCATCCTTCGTCATGCCGGCGGGCCGCGCCGAACTTGCAGTCATTGTAGACATCTGGATAGCTCCCCCCGAAATATTGCTGCCATGCTCGCCCCCGGCTGGCGGGTGAGGCCCGAATGGGCCCTCGGCTTGAGATGAAGGTAACATCGCAGTGAAACCCGCCCCAATAAGACTTTTGGCCTTTTCAGGATCGAACCTATCTTCAGAAGGAAGAGCAGGATGGAACGCCCCCGCGTGCGTCTATTGCGGCGCACAAGCTGCGCGGGTTAACTGCGTTGGCATCTGGTATTATCAAGCGCTTGCGTGATACTGCCGCGCGGGCGAAAACCGGGCGACGCGGGTTAAGCCCGCTTGTGGGACTGAGATGACTGCTGCTGCCAATACTCATCTTGTCATCGCCGACGACCATCCGTTGTTCCGCGATGCGTTGCGCCAGGCGGTGTCGAGCGTCGTGACTTCGGCCACGATCAGCGAGGCCGGATCATTCGAGGACCTGACCGCGCTGCTGGAACGGGACTCCGAGGTCGACCTGATCCTGCTCGATCTGAGCATGCCGGGGATCAGCGGCTTCTCCGGCCTGATCTATCTGCGGGCGCAATACCCTGCGATCCCGGTCGTGATCGTCTCCGCCAGCGACGATGCCGGAACCATCCGCCGCTCGCTCGACTTCGGCGCCTCCGGTTTCATTCCCAAGCGCTTCGGCGTCGAGACGCTGCGGGATGCCGTCATGAAGGTGATGGAGGGCGACGTCTGGGTGCCGCCGGACACCGATCTGTCGGCGGCCGGCGATCCCGACATGACGCGGCTGCGCGACCGGCTGGTGACGCTGACCCCGCAGCAGGTGCGGGTGCTGATGATGCTGTCCGAGGGGCTGCTCAACAAGCAGATCGCCTATGAGCTCGGCGTTTCCGAAGCGACCATCAAGGCCCATGTCTCGGCGATCCTGCAGAAGCTCGGCGTCGAAAGCCGCACCCAAGCCGTGATCGCCGCCGCCAAGATCGCCGGCGGCCAATGGCGCCAGGGCACGCCGCCGACGTAGTCCCGAGCAACTCCAGCTGTGATTGCCGGGCTCGGGCCACGGCATCGCGAGCCGGCGGGTGGCGCGAATGCGCGCCCGATGGCAGGCTTCCGGCGAAGCCATCCAGATCCTCACTCAAAGTGCGCGTCGGTAGAAAACCGGGTATCCTGTCCGGCATCGGCCCGTGAGAGGCCGCGTGCTTTTGGGGAGAACGCCATGACTTCGGTAACTCGTGTCGCCGGACTATCTCTGGCTGCGGCAATCCTTCTCGGTGCCGGCTTTTTCAATTGCGCTCAGGCCAAGCCGCTGATGATCGTCGGCCTGGATGAGAAGCTGTTATGGGATGACGACGGCAAGCCGGTGTTGTCAGCGCCCGGCAAGGATCAAGTGCTGATCGTCGATCTCGCCGATCCCGAGAACCCGAAGATTGCGGCTTCTCTCCCATTGAAGAACTCGGTGGTCGGTCCCCCGGTCAACGTTGCTATCGATCCGACCGGAGCCGTGGCGCTGGTCGCGGACTCGGTTGACGTGGTGAAGGAAGGCGACGCTCTGAAGCAGGTGCCGGACAACAAGATCTATGTGATCGATCTCAAGACGACCCCGCCCAAGCTGGCCGCGACCATTGCTGGCGGAAAGCAGCCATCAGGATTGAGCTTCAGTCCCGATGGCAAGATGGCGTTGGTCGCCAACCGCGGGGACAATTCGATCAGCGTACTTTCGGTCAACGGCACTGACGTCAAGATCACCGACACGATATCGATGCCTGACAGTGTCGCACATGTCGCGTTCGCGCCAGACGGCAAGCACGCGCTGGTCGCGCGTTTTCCCGCGCACAAGATATCGGTGCTCGATATCGCCGGCGACAAAGTCACCTACACCAAGATAGACCTGCCGGCCGGCCAATGGCCTTACAATGTCGCAGTGACCCCGAACAGCAAGATCGCGTTGACGTCGGACAATGGCAACTCAGGCGCGTCGGACGGCAGCGTCGACACGGCCAGCGTCATCGATCTCGAAGCGAAGCCGCCGCGCATCATCGATCGCGTGGTGGTCGGCGATGGACCGGAGGGGCTTGGCGTCAGTCCGAAGGGGGATCTCGCAGTCTCGGTGATCCTGCGCGGCTCGAACATGAAGAATGCGTTCTTCCATGAGAAGAACGGCAGCGTCTCGGTCCTGAAGATCGACGGCAAGAAAGTGACCAAGACCGGAGATATCGAAGTCGGTGGACTGCCTGAGGCCGCGGTCTTCACGCCTGACGGAAAATACATCCTGGTCGGGAACTACCTCAGCCAGGATTTCTCGATCCTCAAGGTCGACGGAACCAACGTTACCGACACAGGCAAGCGCTTTCAGGTGCCAGGGCACCCGGCGTCGGCCGGAATGGGACCGAACTGAACCGACGCTTGGCGATCTTGCGGAGCATGTGATTTTCGGTTGAGCCGGCCACTCCGCAGGCTCGCTTCACCTCTCGCGCTTACGGGAGGGAGCGCAGTGTCCTTGCGGCGCCTTCATGATGCGATTCGATCCAATTGCATCATGATCCAAAGCGAGATGCGCGCCCGGATTGCGCCGCCGCGCGCTACTCCGCCGCCGCGACCATCTGCTGGGTGCGCCACTGTCCGAGCAGGGCGCGCAGCGAGGCGGGTTTGACCGGCTTGTTCAGCACCGCGATGTTCTCCTCGCGCGCGGCGGCGCGCACCGCCGGACTGCGGTCGGCGGTAATCAGGATCGCCGGAATGCCGTCGCCGAAGCGGCGGCGGATCTCGCGGATCGCGGCGACGCCGTTGCCGCGGTCGAGATGGTAGTCGACCAGGACGCCGGTGACGCGGCCGCCGGCGGCCTCGATCGCGCTGATCGCGCCGTCGGCGTCGAGCACCGCGATCACCTCGGCGTCCCACGCCGTCAGCAGCGTCTTCATGCCGTCGAGGATGGCGGGATCGTTCTCGATGCAGACGATCAGCGAGCCGCTCATCGGCGTCTTCGACAGCGGCGTAGCGGTGGTGACGGCCGCAGTATGGTTGACCGCGGTCGCGACCGGCACGGTGACCGAGAACGCCGAGCCGCCGCTGACATTGGCCGAGATTGCGATGCGGTGGTTGAGCACCCGCGCCAGCCGTTCGACGATCGACAGGCCGAGACCGAGGCCGCGGGCGATCCGGGCGCCCTGCTCGAGGCGGTGGAATTCCTTGAAGATCTCACCGCGCTTCTGCACGGGAATGCCGACGCCGGTGTCGAAGATGCTGATCTGGAGCGTGGTGCCGCGGCGGCGGCAGCCGATCAAGACGCGGCCGCGCGGGGTATATTTGATCGCGTTGGAGATGAAGTTCTGCAGCAGCCTGCGCAGCAGCGAGCGGTCGGATTCGACCGGCAGCGAGCAGGCCACGAAGCGCAGGTCGAGGCCCTTGTCGCGGGCGATCGGCATGAACTCGATCTCCAGCGAGCGCATCAGGTCGGCCATCCGGAAGCTCGTGATCGCCGGCGTCATGGCGCCGGCATCGAGCCTGGAAATGTCGAGCAGCGCGCCCAGAATGTCCTCGATCGCTTCGAGCGAGTCGTCGATGTTCTCGACCAGGCGCGAATCCTCGCCGCCGTTCTGGCGCTCGACCAGGCTCGTGACGTAGAGGCGCGCCGCATTGAGCGGCTGCAGGATGTCGTGGCTGGCGGCCGCCAGGAACCGCGTCTTGGAGGCGTTGGCGTCTTCCGCGATGCCCTTGGCGAGCGCCAGCTCCGAGTTCAGCCGCGTCAGCTCCTCGGTGCGGTCGCGCACCCGCTTTTCCAGCGTCGCGTTGGCGCGCTCCAGCGCCTCTGCCGCCTCGAAGCTCGGCGTGACGTCGGAGAAGGTGATGACGAGCCCGCCGCCCGGCATGCGGTTGGCACGTACCTCGATCACCAGATGGCGGTCGGTGAAGCGTTCCAGATAAGGCTCGCCCTCGGTGGTGTAGGCGCGCAGGCGGGCCTGCAGCAGGCTGTCGGCGTCGCCGGCCGCGGGCGGACTGATCGCGCCCATGAATTCGAGGATCTCGGACAGCGGGATGCCGAGTTGCACCAGATGCTGCGGCAGCCCCAGCAATTCGGAGAACTGGCGGTTGGAACAGATCAGCTGCAGATCGGCGTCGAACACCGCGATGCCCTGGCGCACGTGATTGAGCGCGGTCTGCAGGATCTCGCGGTTGAAGTGCAGGGCGGCGTGGGAGTCGTCGAGCAGTTTCAGCGCGGCCTTGGCCGACACCGTGCGCCGCTGCAGCAGCAGCGACATCACGAGGCGCGAGGACGCCGCCCCGATCGAGGAGGCGATCAACCGCTCGGCATGCTGCAGCAGCTCGAAATCGGCCGGCGCCGACGCCAGCAGCACGATGTTGCGGTCGACGGCGAAGGAAGCGAAGGCCTCGCGGGTGCGGTCGGGGCCGAGATATTGCGTCACCGTGCTCTGGATGTCCTCCACCGTCACCGTGGTGCGCCAGCGCCGGAAGCTGGGCGCGATCGGGGCCAGCGCGTTGGGCACGAACACGTCGGCCTGCAACAGCTCGATCGAGGACGGCGCGCGCGCCAGCGAGAACAGCACATAGGTGAGGATGTTGAGCGCAAGGCTCCACAGCACGCCGTGCAGCAGCGGCGGCAGGTCGGCGCCGAACAGCGCCTGCGGCCGCAACGCCTCGATCCCGAACGGCCCGTGCTGCAGCAGCATCAGGCCGGCGGTCGAGTTCTCCAGGAAGCTCGGGATGAACAGCGTGTAGAGCCACGTCGCGAAGCCGACCAGCATGCCCGCCATGGCGCCGCGTGCGGTGGCTCTGCGCCAGAACAGGCCGCCGAAGAACGCCGGCGCCAGCTGGGTGATCGCGGCAAACGACAACAGGCCGATCGCGACCAGCTGGGTGTTGCCGAGCGCGCGATAGTAGAAATACGCCAACACCATGATGGCGAAGATCGAGAAGCGGCGCGCCTTCAGCAGGAAATCGCCAAAGTCCTTCTGGCCGGCGCTGGCGTCGTCGCTGCGCGGCAACACCAGCGGCAGCACGATGTCGTTGGAGACCATGATCGACAGCGCGACGCATTCGACGATCACCATCGCGGTCGCCGCCGACAGCCCGCCGACGAACACGGCGAGGCTGAGCAATTGCGAATTGCCCTCGATCGGCAGCGCCAGCACGAACATGTCGGCATCGACCGCGCCGAACGGGAAGATGACGAGGCCGGCGATCGCGATCGGAATCACGAACAGGTTGATGGCGACAAGGTAGAGCGGGAACAGCCAGCGCGCCCGGGTGACTTCGGCGGGCGTCGAATTCTCCACCACGCTGACATGGAACTGGCGCGGCAGCAGCATGACCGCGCAGAACGACAGCAGCGTCATGATCAGGAAATTGCCGATCGACGGCACATATTCGATCGCGCGCACCGCCTCCGGCGTCTTCAGGGCGCGCTCGTAGAGCTCGACCGGAGAGAACATCCAGAAGGTGACGAAGGCGCCGGCGGCGATGAAGGCGACCAGCTTGACGATGGACTCGGCCGCGATCGCGAGGATCAGGCCGTGCTGGTGCTCGGTCGCGTCGGTGTGGCGGGTGCCAAACAGCACCGCGAACACCGCCATCGCCAGTGTCACCATCAGCGCGATGTCGCCGATCACAGGGATTTTCGAGAACGCCTGGTCCTCGCTCAGGATGGTCTCCAGCGACGCCGCCACCGCCTTCAGCTGCAGCGCGATGTAGGGCACCGAGCCGATGATCGCGATCAGCGCCACGGTCGCCGCCACCGCCTGGCTCTTGCCGTAGCGCGCGGCGATGAAGTCGGCGATCGAGGTGATGTTTTGCGACTTGGCGAGCGCGATCACCCGGCGCAGCAGCGGCGTGCACAGCCCGACCATCACGATCGGGCCGACATAGATCGCCAGGAAGTCGATGCTGGTGCGGGTAGCGAAGCCGACCGAGCCGAAGAAGGTCCAGGAGGTGCAGTAGATCGCCATCGACAGCGGATAGATCCACTGGCTGGCGCGGCCGCGCTCGCCGGGCGACGTGCGATCGCCGCGGCTAGCAATGAAGAACAACAATCCGATGTAGGCGAACGCCGTGGCGATTACGCCCCAGTCGTGCAGCATCGCTGCTCATCTCCTGTCCCGGCCGCTGGGGAAGGGCCGGTTGTCAGGATTATAACGCAAAGGGCCGGCCGCGCGATGCACGGCCGGCCCAAATTAGGGGTCGGAAACGGATAGGGTTACTCGGCGGCCAGCGACTTCTGGTGCAGGGGCAGGCCGAGCCGGTCCCAGACCTGGAGCAGCGCCTCGGCCAGCGCGTCGATCAGGCCGTCGTCATGGTAGGGCGAGGGCGTGATGCGCAGCCGCTCGGTGCCCTTGGCGACCGTCGGATAGTTGATCGGCTGGATGTAGATGCCGTGGTCCTCGAGCAGCAGGTCGGAGGCCCGCTTGCACTTCTCGGGATCGCCGACGAACAGCGGCACGATATGGGTGTCGCTCGACATCACAGGCAGGCCGGCGGCGGTCAGGATCGCCTTGGTGCGGGCGGCCCGGTCCTGGTGGCGCTCGCGCTCCCAGTTCGAGGTCTTCAGGTGGCGAATCGCAGCCGTCGCGGCCGAGCAGATTGCCGGCGGCAGCGCGGTCGTGAAGATGAAGCCCGGCGCATAGGAGCGCACCGCGTCGATGACCTCGGCGCGGCCTGCAATGTAGCCGCCGAGGCAGCCGAAGGCTTTTGCCAGCGTGCCCTCGACGATATCGATCCGGTGCATCACGCCGTCGCGCTCGGCGATGCCGCCGCCGCGCGGGCCGTACATGCCGACCGCATGCACTTCGTCGAGATAGGTCATGGCGCCGTATTTCTCGGCGAGATCGCAGATCTTGCCGAGCGGCGCGACGTCGCCGTCCATCGAATAAAGGCTCTCGCAGACGATCAGCTTCGGCCGGTCGGGACCGGCGGCGATCAAGAGCTCCTCGAGATGCGCGACGTCGTTGTGACGGAAGATCTGGCGTTCGCAGCCGGCCTGGCGCACGCCTTCGATCATCGAATTGTGGTTCAGCGCGTCCGACAGGATCAGGCAGTTCGGGATCAGCTTGGCGAGCGTCGAGATACCGGTCTGGTTCGAGACATAGCCCGAGGTGAACAGCAGCGAGGCTTCCTTGCCGTGGAGGTCGGCGAGTTCCGCCTCGAGCTGCACCAGCGGATGATGGGTGCCCGCGATGTTGCGGGTGCCGCCGGCGCCGGTGCCGACCCGGGTCGCGGTCTCGACCATGGCGCCGACCACCTTGGGGTGCTGGCCCATGCCGAGATAGTCGTTGGAGCACCAGATCACGACGTTGCGGCTGCCCTTCGGCGAGTGCCAGGTGGCGTGCGGGAAGCGTCCCGCGATCCGTTCGAGGTCGGCGAACACCCGGTAGCGCCGCTCGTCATGCAGGCGGTTGAGGGCGGTATTGAAGAACTGGCTGTAATCCATCGGCAAACCCAGAAAGCGGAACCTGACCGGAATGACTGCTTCTTCTTAGAGCTTTTCCAGCTCTAATGTCCATGCATTGACCCACATCTGGGCACGCGCCGCAGTTGGGCAAATTGCCCTAGCTGGGGACCGTTCGGCTCGATTTCGGTCATATCGCCGGGCGACGCTTGCCGCCCGGCCGGGGCTCAGGTCGTCTTGAAGCGCAGCATGCCGTCGGCGTGCATCTCGGCCGTCAGGCGGCCCTCGACCAGCATGTAGTTGACATGGGCGACCAGCTCGCCGGCGGCAAAACCCATCTGGTGCTCGTCCAGGACGTGCTTGTGGAACACCACCGGCACCAGCTCCTTGGAGGTCTGCGGCACCTCGCGGCAGGCCTCCGCGATCAGCCGGCAGCGCTCCTCATGGTGATCGGCAAGCTGCTTGATCCGGGTCTTCAGCCCGTAGAACGGCACGCCGTGGCCCGGCAGCACCATCACGTCATAGGGCAGGGTGGTGGTCAGGCTTGCAAGCGAGGCCAGATATTCGCCGAGCGAGTTCTGCTCGGGCTCGACCGCCCAGACGCTGACATTGGGCGAGATCCTGCTCAGCACCTGGTCGGCGGACAGGAACAGCTTGTCGGCCGCGCAATACAGCATCACCTGGTCGAGCGCGTGGCCGCCGCCGGTGATCACCTTGAAGCGCCGCGTGCCGATCACGACCTCGTCGCCGTGTGTGAGGCGGTGATAGGACGGCGGCAGCACCGACACGCGCTTCAGGTAATCCTGGCCGCGGCCGAGCAGCTTCTCGGTGAGGTCCTCATCCATGCCGTGGCGGCGGAAGAACAGCCGCTGCGCGTTGCGCCGCTCCTCGGTGCCGCGGTTCTGGTGATAGACCGACTGCAGATATTCCACCTGCGACATGAACAGCGGGCAGCCGAAGCGCTCGGTGATCCAGCCGGCGAGACCGACATGGTCGGGATGCGAATGCGTCACGATCAGGCGGGTGACCTTGACGTGCTTCAGCGGCCCCTCGAACAGCGTGGTCCAGGCCGCGATCGATTCCTCATTGCCGAAGCCGGCATCCACCATGGTCCAGCCGTCGCCGTCGGCGAGCAGATAGACGTTCACATGGTTGAGGCGGAACGGCAGCTTCAGCCGCGCCCACAGCACGCCGGGAGCCACCTCCACGACCTGGTCGTGGCCGGGATGGTTCTCCCAGGGGTATCGCAGTGCCTCCGCCGAGGCGTGCACGGGGTCGGTCTTCTTGTCCATGCTACGGGCTTAGCGGCACATTGCCCGCCGCGCCAGCCGAAAAATCAGATAGTCGTCCGGAGAAAGCGATGGGAAATCGCCGGAATTCCGTAGCCCGGATCAAACGAAGCGTAAGCCGGGTTCTGTCTTCTCCTTCCCCCCTGAAAGGGGGAAGGTTGGGATGGGGGTCAGCCGCAGGCGACGCTGCAAGCCGAGAGAGCGGATCCCCACCCGCTTTGCTCTGAAGAGCAAAGCGACCTCCCCTTTTCAAGGGGAGGTCAGGGCTGCAATTTCGCGCGCAATCTACGCCGCGCGGATGTTCGACAGGAAGCCGTCGATCTCCGAGCGCAGCACGTCGGCCTCGCGGCGCAGTGCGTCGGAGGCGCTCAGCACCTCGCCGGCGGCGGTGCCCGCCTCGGCCGAGGCGGTCGAGACGCCGACGATGTTGCTCGACACCTCGCTGGTGCCGCCCGCCGCATGCTGGATGTTGCGGGCGATCTCGCGGGTCGCCGCACCCTGCTGCTCGACCGCGGCGGCGATCGCGGTGGTGACGTCGTTGATCTCGCCGATCGTGCTCGAGATGTTGCGGATAGCGGAGACGGCCGTCGTCGTCACCTCCTGCATGCTGACGATCTGCTGGCGGATTTCCTCGGTCGCTTTTGCGGTCTGGCTCGCGAGGTTCTTCACCTCGGAGGCGACCACGGCAAAGCCGCGGCCGGCCTCGCCGGCGCGCGCCGCCTCGATGGTGGCGTTGAGCGCGAGCAGATTGGTCTGCGAGGCGATGGTCTGGATCAGGTCGACCACGACGCTGATGCGTGCGGCATTGTCGGCGAGCCCCTGCATCGTGCTGTCGGTGGCGCTGGCTTCCTCCACCGCCTTGCGGGCGATCTCCGCCGAGGTGACGACCTGGCGGCCGATCTCCTGGATCGAGGACGACAGCTCCTCGGTGCCGGCCGACACCGTCTGCACGTTGACCGAGGTTTCCTCGGCGGCCGACGCGACGGCGTTGACCAGCGCGCTCGACTGGTCCGCGGTCGCCGACATGCTCTGCGCGGTCGACTGCATCGAGTTCGCCGCGGTCTGCAGGCTGCCGAGCGCGCTGCGGACGTTGGATTCGAACGTGACGATCTGCGCTTCCATGCGCGAGGCGCGCTCCGCCTTGGCGCTGCGGTCCTTGTTCTGGTTTTCGGTGAGCTCGCGGCTCTCGACCATGCTCTCGCGGAACACCTGCAGCGCGTCGGCCATGACGGCGATCTCGTCGCGCTGGCGGCTCTGCGGGATCTCGGTGTCGAGGTCGCCGTCGGACAACAGCTGCATCGAGCGCTGCAGGCCGCGGATGCGGCGCAGGATGTTGCGTCCGACATAGAGCCAGACGAACAGGAACGAGCCGACCAGGGTCAGGGCGCCGAGGCCGATCATCACCATGGTGGCGAGCGAGATCTGATGCCGCGCCTGGAAGGTCGAACTGTCGGTCTCCTTCTGCACCGCGTCGACCAGCTGCTGGACGCTGATGCCGAGCCCGACATTGAGCTTGCGCGTCTCTTCCAGGATGGTCTGGCCGTAGTCGATCGCGTCGAGCTCCTTCTGGCGGATCTTGAACACGCCGGTCTTGCCTTCGCCGAGCACCAGCAGCCGCGAGGCGGTGTCGCGCACCGCCACGATCGAGGGATTGTTCGGGAGGTCCTCGAGGTTGGACTTGATGCGTTCGCGCCCCTTCTTGAATTCGGCCTCGATCGCATCGAGCGTCTCGCTGGAATTGGCCGACAGCGCCGCGGTCATGTCGGCGGCCATCAGATTGCCGGCGGCGAGCACGTTGCTGATCTGGCCAACGGTGCGGGCAGCTTCAGTGGCGTCGTCTGCGGACACCTCGGCCGCGGCGAGGATGGCGTTGAGCCGGGTCTGCGCGTCGAGCATCGCGGGACTTGCGGCGGAGACGAACGCCGCCTGCGCCTTGCGCAGCGCGTTGTACTGCTTGTCGCGCAGCGCGCCGACCTCGAGCCGCTCGCGCGCCGCCGAGATCAGGCTCTTGGTCGCCTCGTCGGTGTTCTTGACGTTCTCCTGCAATGCGCTGACCACGGATTTGTCGGCGCCGAGCTCGATGATCTCGCCAAGCTTGGCGTTGGTGAGCCGCGCGACGTCCTGCACCTTCTTGGTGCGATCGTTCAGCGCGTCCTCGCTCTGCACGGCGAGCAGGCCGGGACCTTGCGCCGCCAGCGAAGCGCTTTGCGCGGCCAGTTGCAGGCTGGCGGCAAGCCGCGGAATGTCGCGGCCAGAGAGATCGGTCATGGTGCCGCCGAGCTGATGCAGCACGATGCCGGCGCCTGCGCTGATCACCAGCGCCATGCCTGCGATGACAGCGAACGCTGCGAACAGGCTGCCCCTGACACCCATCTGCGGCAGATGGATACGCTTGAGATTTGGTTTGCCGAGCTTGAATCGAAACGCCATCGCCCCTGTGCCCCCTGGCCCACTACGCTTGGCCACTATCCTTGGCCACTACTCTTGGATGTTTCCCCGGCGCGGGAGTATCGGTGCGGCCGGTTAACAAAATCGGGAAAATTGCGACGATCTGCGGGATTTTTCAGGGCTGCCGCGCAGTGGCGACGTCTCGGTTCGCTGTGCGGAATCGATGCACGCGATCGGATGCAAAAAGGCCGGCTTGCGCCGGCCTTTTCCACTGTTGGTTGTGGGTGTGTTCTCAATAGCGTTTTCGAGCGAAGTGGGTACCGGTTCGCGTGAAGAAAACGCGTCAAACAAGGATCCAGAGCCTCCGTTCCGATGCAATCGGAACGGGGATGGCTCTAGTAGCGGCCGTAAGCGGGGCCGCCGAGGTTGCCGAGATTGAAGCGGTAGTTGAGGCCCGCCTTCACCGTGTGCTCGTCGTTGTGGAAGCTGCCGACCGGCACCAGCGCGCCCGGCGCGGTGAAGCGGCTGTCGCCGAAGTCGTAGTACTGGTACTCGACCTTGGCCGACCAGTTCGGCGCGAACATGTATTCGGCACCGCCGCCGATGGTCCAGCCGTTGCTGTGGTTGTCGCTGAGCGAGAAGCCGACCGGCGCGCCGCCGAGCGTCACCGTTTCGTTGTTGTCGGAATAGGCATAACCGCCCTTCACATAGATCAGGCCCGGACCCCAGGTGTAGCCGACGCGGCCGGTGATCGAGCCGATGCCGCGCTGGTTGTTGTTGTAGACGTAGCCGCCCGGGAAGATCGCGTTGAGCTGATGGCCGCCGACCCAGGAATACTGGCCTTCGAGGCCGATCACCCACATCGGCGACAGCTGCCAGTCATAGCCGGCCTGCACGCCGCCCATGAAGCGGGCGTCGGAGTCGGACAGCGCGAGGCCGTTGAAGTTGTTGTTCTGGGAGAACACGCCGCCGAGATGGCCGCCGAGATAGAAGCCGGTCCAATTGTAGAGCGGAGCGGCGTAAACAGGCGCGGGCGCCTTCTGATAATAGCCACGGTTGAAATCGGCGGCGTTGGCGGTCGCGCCAAAGGCAGCGACGGCCGCCGCGACGGCGGCGGTTGCGAGCAGGAACTTCTTCATGGGGCAGTCTCCGGACAAGTCATGAGGCGCAGCGTGAATGGCGCCATCCACGGCGATGCGTTAGACCGCATTTGAATAAAATGCAGTCACCGGAACGCTGCTCGGAGCGTTAAGTCGCAGCCTTTGCGGCGAAACGTTTTGTTGTGCCTAACGAACGCTTAAGGCGGAATGAAGCAAGGCTTAACGCGGTGCGCGAGCCGCGTTTCCTGTTAACCAAGCCGCCGGCTGGAGCATGATCCGGAAAAGTGCGAAGCGGTTTTCCGAAGCGATCATGCTCGTACAAGGAGCGAAAGCGCGCTGACAATTCAACTCAATCTCGTCGCGCTTTAAGCCAGTCGTTTGCGCACATCGTCGCGCATCTGCTCGCGGAACGCCTGGCGGCGCGCGGCGCGATCCCTGACCGGAACGTCGTGGCGATCGAACACGTCGAACTTCTCCAGGATCGGATAGTGCTCGCTCGCCATCGCCAGCACGCGCAGCAGGGCGGCAACCTTCGGGGTCGGGCCGCTGACTTCCCATCTGCGCAGCTTCTCGGCGCCGCCGGCGGCCGATAACCCGCACAGCTTGGCCATGTCAGCCGCCGTCAGCTCGCGGCCCAGCGCCTCGCCGAGATGTTCGCGCAGTTTCTTCAGTTCTGGGCCGGTCACGCTTGGTCCGCTCCGCGATGGCAAAATGTGAAGTGAGTCACATGACGTGCTCGAGGCGCGGGTTATACGCCACGCAGTCGACTTCTAGAGCCTTTTCCGTTCCGATTGAATCGGAACGGGGCTCCAGATTCTTGTTTTGACGCGTTTTCTTCACGCGAAGGGGTACCCACTTCGCTCGAAAACGCTTCTGAAGGAAACCATCATGCACGGCATCATCGAAAGCCTCAGCCCCGAACACGATCAGATCGATTGGAAATGGGTCGGCAGTATGTTCGCGTTCTACGTCGTGCTGACGATCGGCGGGATGGGCGCGCTGCTGGCGCGTTGATCCGCGGAAGCAGTGCGAAGGGCCGATTGCGCGGATAGCGATCATGATAGAGCGGTCACGTGACGGCTCAGGCCCGGCGTTAGCCGCCGCAACCGGATCGCATAATCCTCCCTGAGAGGCGGTAGCCACGTCCTGCCGGCGCCTCCGTTCGGCGCCGACAGGGTGTGTTCAGATCATCAGCGTGAAGCGAGAGCGTTGGCCATGCGGGCAGATGTGCCGGGCGGCCTTGGCAAAGACCGTGCAGCGACCGCGGGTGCGGATGGCGTCGCATTGGTCGGCCAGGCACCAGGGAACGGCGGAGCGAAATGGTGCGCCTTCAGAGCGGCGACTTCCCATGAGTTCAGACAGGTTTTCCCGCCATACTCCGTCGAGTTGTAGAAGGCGTGAAATCCGATACCGAGAGCCGAGGCGAAGCGGTCTCCCTTGGTCGCTCCATCCACATAGCTTCTGAGCTTGGCGCAGAACTTGGGCAGATTTGCCGACCAGGGAGAATCAACCGCATTCTGGGCATTGTTGAATTGGCTTTGAAGCTCGCCGTAGCGATCGGAAAAGGCCCTGTCCACTCCGAGCCAGCCGTTTCCGCCGTCAATATCCGGCCCGGTGTCACGCACGATCTTGTCGATCGAGATGACGGTCTTTCGGCCGCTTCTGTAGCTGATGTTGCTGGCGGTTGACCTGATCTCATACTGCCTGGGATCGGGCGATCTGGTTTCCGCAAACGACGCCATGATCGAGTTCACCCCGTTGTTGAGCGTGGTGATGGCGTTGCTGTTCTTCTCCAAATAGGAGACGACAGGAACGATCGCCGATCCAATACCGGTGCCCGTGGCCAAGGAGCCCAACGCGACGGCACTGGTGCCGATCGTCGCAATCCCGCTCACAAACTTCGTCGGGTCGTTGAATCGAATGGTGTCCGACTGCTTGTATTCAAAGTGCAGCCTTACTTTCGCGTTCGCCGGAACGTCGGTGATGATGGTGCCTTCGCAGTTCTGAATTTGAACGTCGCCAAAGTTGGCTTTCGCTATGATCGGCACTTTGACCTGCTTGGTCTCGTTGCTCTTGGCGTTCGGGAAGGTCACCACGGCCGCCAGGGCGACAGACTTGTCGTGAATATTGAACCCATCCTGAAATATGTTGCCGGTTCGCTTCGCCCCGACCCAACCCGACGCCACGTTGTTCAGGCTCTGCGCATCATCGCAGAGATTACGGACCTTGAGATCGTATTCGAAGACGTCCCTGGGACTGTCGAAGGCTCTTATGACCGGCGGCGAGCCCGAAGCACGCTCAATATCGACCAACTCAAAGCCAAATGCGGACGAGGATGCCAACAGCGCAAGAGCCGTCGGCAGCAAGGTTTTGATGCGCACGTGAAATCCCCCAATTCCCAATCGTATTGCGGAGTCTTGAAATTCGCCATGTAACTACAGTTACATAGAAGTATAGCTCCGGCCGAAAATCAACCAAAAGTAGATTTTCGTACGGAAGAACGGAGGGCTGTCGAGGGGGTAGTGGGATCAGGGCGGGCGGGGAGGTCTTCGGCTCAGTCGCAGTGCGATGAAGATCCTGGTGCTGCCAGACAGGATTGAACTGTCGACCTCTCCATTACCAATGGAGTGCTCTACCACTGAGCTACGGCAGCATGCCCGGGAAAAATTGAATCGGCCCCGAGGGCCCATCCAAGCGGGCGGTTCTTGCCACAGGCCTCCCTTTGGCGCAAGCGAAACAGCGCCCCTGTCGCCCTTGAAATCGGCAGAAATCGACGGCCTCGCTGTTGATTCCGGCCAATCTGGCCGATTTCGGCCGGATTGGGTTCCCGATCGCGCCGAAACTATTCCGATCCGCGCTTGCCGCCGAATCATATCGCCGCAACTGGCCGACCGGGCAGGGTGCGCGGGCATCCGCCATTGGCTATGCTCACCTCGCGCGGGGCAGCGGCGGTTCGAGAGTTTTGCAATGACAGGCGATCAGGACAGAGGCGGCGGGCAGGCCGGAGCCCGCGTGAAGGATTCACGACAGGATCGTCTCAAGCTGGCGCTGCGCGAAAACCTGAAGCGGCGGAAATCGCAGGCGCGCGGTCGTGATGATGCGGCCTCTTCCGAAGCCGCCCATGGTTCGCTAGATGGCGGCCCGGTAGATGACGGCTCGCTGGACGACGATGGCGGAAGCGAGCCTGGCAAAGTGACAGGCTAAAGCCGCGGTTCTGATCCAATGAGAACTTCCGCATGGCGCAAGTGATGAGGGTACGTCGTTCCGGGGCGCGAAGCGAACCCGGAACCTCGAGATTCCGGGTTCGTGCTTCGCACGCCCCGGAATGACGAACGTAGGCAAAGAGAAGCGGGTCGCCGACATGGCTGTAGTAGAAGACACGACAATCAACCGGCTGAGCGCAACCGCCTACGCCTTCCCGCGCCATGAGCAGACCTTTCCGACCCTGACCGCGCAAGAGATCGAGCGGATGCGCCGCTTCGGCGAGCCGCGCGCATACCAGGACGGCGAGGCGCTGTTCGAGACCGGCAAGCCCGGGCCCGGCATGTTCGTGGTGCTGTCGGGCAATGTCTCGATCACCCAGCGCGACGGCCTCGGCCATGTCGCGCCGATCATCGACCAGGGACCGGGCCAGTTCCTCGCCGAGATCGGCCAGCTCTCGGGCCGCCCGGCGCTGGTCGACGGCCATGCCGATGGGGTGGTCGAGACGCTGCTGTTGCCGCCCGACCGGCTGCGCGCGCTTTTGGTTGCGGAGGCCGATCTCGGCGAGCGCATCATGCGAGCGCTGATCCTGCGCCGCGTCAGCCTGATCCAGGGCGGCGCCGGCGGGCCGGTGCTGATCGGCCCCGCCTCGGTCGGCAATATGGCCTCGCTGCAGAATTTTTTGGCGCGCAACGGCCAGCCGCACCACTTGCTCGACCCCGAGACCGACAAGGATGCCGCCGACCTCGTCGCGCGCTATTCGCCGACGCGCGCCGAGCTGCCGCTGGTGGTCTGTCCCAACGGCACGGTGCTGCGCAATCCTTCCGAGACCGCGCTTGCGATGGCGCTCGGCATGATCGGCAACAGCGCGCATGAAAAACTCTACGATGTCGCCGTGGTCGGCAGCGGCCCGGCCGGGCTTGCCACCGCGGTCTATGCGGCATCGGAAGGCCTGTCGGTTGCGGTGTTCGATTCCCGCGCCTTCGGCGGCCAGGCCGGGGCCAGCATGCGCATCGAAAACTATCTGGGCTTTCCGACCGGCATCTCCGGCCAGGCGCTGGCCGGGCGCGCCTTCAACCAGGCGCAGAAATTCGGCGCCGAGATGCTGATCCCGGTCTCGATCAAATCGCTCGACTGCACGAAAGCGTCCGGCGCATTCGTGCTCGACACCGCGTGCGGGCATACGCTGCGCGCGAAATCCGTGGTGGTCGCCAGCGGGGCGCGCTATCGCCGGCCCGAGATCGACAATCTCGATGCCTTTGAAGGCCGCGGCGTCTGGTACTGGGCCTCGCCGATCGAGGCCCGGCTCTGCGCCAACCAGGACGTCGTGTTGGTCGGCGGCGGCAACTCCGCGGGACAGGCGGCGGTGTTCCTGTCGGCGCATGCCCGCAGGGTCAACATGATGATCCGCGGCGGCGGGCTCGGGGCCAGCATGTCGCGCTATTTGATCGAGCGCATCGAGGCGACGCCGAACATCGAATTGATGTTCAACACCGAGGTGATCGGGCTCGACGGCGCGGAGACGCTGCAGCGGGTGCGCTGGCGCAGCCGGCTCGCGCCCGACGAGTTCACCATGGATATCCGCAATCTCTTTTTGTTTGTCGGCGCCGATCCGGCGACCGGCTGGCTCGAGGGCTGCGGCGTGCAGGTCGACCGCGGCGGCTTCGTGATGACCGGCGTGCAGACCGGCGAGGGCGCGCGCGCCGTGCCGCTGCTCGAGACCACGGTGCCCGGCGTGTTCGCGGTCGGCGACGTCCGCTCCGGATCGGTCAAGCGCGTCGGCGGCGCGATCGGCGAGGGTGCGCAAGTCGTCGCCGCGCTGCACGGCTATCTCGCTGACGCGGGCAGTCCGACGCTGTAGGAGGCATGATGTCGAAAGGCTGCATCCATATCGCCGGCATCCAGGATGTCACGCCGAGCGCGCTCGGCTGCGAGGAATGCCTGAAGAGCGGCAGCCGCTGGCTGCATTTGCGCATCTGCCGCACTTGCGGCCATGTCGGCTGCTGCGACGATTCGCCGAACCGGCATGCGACCGCGCATTTCCACGCCACCGGCCATCCCGTGATCGAGGGCTACGATCCGCCGGAAGGCTGGGGCTGGTGCTATGTCGACGAGGTGCTGTTCGACCTGTCGAAGCGCAAGACGCCGCATAACGGACCGATCCCGCGCTATTATCGATGAGGCTTCTTACACGGAGCACGTGCCGCATCGTGTGACATGCGTGCGAAAATTTTCAGCAATTGCCGGCGCCGGCAAAATTTTTCATGAGATGTCGGCCGTCCTGCCATCGAAGCATGTAGCAATTTTCCGTCACGCATCGTAACCTCGCACGTGGGTCTCAACGGGGAGTGCGCCACATGACGACATTGGTGCTCGTGCACGTCATTATCAGCCTGATTGCAATCGTCGCCGGCGTGCTCGTGATGTTCGGGCTGCTCGGCTCGCGCGCGATGCCGGGGCTGACCGCGATCTTCCTCGTGCTCACGATCCTGACCAGCGCCACCGGCTTCGTGATTCCGCCTTTGGTGACCGAGAAGCTGTTGCCGTCGCACATCATCGGCGGGCTTTCGCTGGTGCTGCTCGCGATCGCCTGCATTGCGCTCTATGCGATGCAGCTCAAGGGCGCCTGGCGTCCGATCTATATCGTGACCGCGATGGTCTCGCTCTATCTCAACGTCTTCGTGCTGGTCATCCAGAGCTTCCTCAAGGTGCCGGCGTTGCAGGCGCTGGCGCCGGCCGTGCCGCCGAACCCGCCATCCGGGCCGGTCTTTGCCGTGGTGCAGGGCATCGTGCTGGTGTTCTTCGTCCTGGTGACCATCGGTGCCTGGCGCCGGTTCAGGCCGGTCACGTTCGCCTGATCCGACAAGCCTTCGTCATTCCGGGGCGACGCGCAGCGTCGAACCCGGAATCTCGCAATCCAATATCTGGATTCCGGGTTCACGCTGCGCGTGCCCCGGAATGACGAATACAAGAGGAGCAATTCAAATGCCCACCATCACCACCAAAGACGGCGTCGAGATATTCTACAAGGATTGGGGCTCGGGGCAGCCGATCGTGTTCAGCCATGGCTGGCCGCTGTCGTCGGACGACTGGGACGCGCAGATGCTGTTCTTCGTGGGGCACGGCTTTCGCGTCGTCGCCCACGACCGCCGCGGCCACGGCCGCTCCGCCCAGGTCGCCGACGGCCATGACATGGATCACTACGCCGACGACCTCGCTTCCGTCACCGCGCATCTCGATCTGAAGAACGCCGTGCATGTCGGTCATTCCACCGGGGGCGGCGAGGTGGTGCACTATATCGCCCGCCACGGCGAGAGCCGGGTGGCGAAGGCGGCGATCCTGAGCGCGGTGCCGCCGTTGATGGTGCAGACGGCGAACAATCCCGGCGGCCTGCCGAAATCGGTGTTCGACGGCTTGCAGGCCCAGCTCGCCGCCAACCGCTCGCAATTCTACCGCGACCTGCCGGCCGGGCCGTTCTACGGCTACAACCGGCCCGGCGCAAAACCGTCGGAAGCCGTGATCCAGAACTGGTGGCGGCAGGGCATGATGGGCGGCGCCAAGGCGCATTACGACGGCATCGTCGCGTTCTCGCAGACCGACTTCACCGAGGATCTGAAGAAGATCAACGTGCCGGTGCTGGTGATGCATGGCGACGACGACCAGATCGTGCCCTACGCCGACTCAGCCCCGCTCTCGGCCAAGCTTCTGAAGAACGGCACGCTGAAGACCTACAAGGGTTTTCCGCACGGCATGCCGACCACGGAGGCCGAGACCATCAACGCCGACCTGCTGGCGTTCATCAAGGGCTGAGGCGGCCGGCGCTGCGCGTCGTACCGCTTGTCACAACGCCGCGCAGCTTCACCGCCTCCAAAGTGAGGCAGCCACCGACGGTAGGGTTCCCGCCTGGCGGGGGCCATTGTGAGCGAGGGGGCTCGCGATTTCTGAATATTAGAAAATTACCCCTGATTTGCCCGACGTGTCAAGTTACCTTGTCGAACGCCGCCGCCGTCATCTCCTTTGCATGGGGTTGTTTTCGATATTTTGGCCGTGCGCTCGCCGGTTCCCTTGAGCAGGGTTTCCTTGAGGCCACGTGGTACCGCTTGGTACCTCTTGGTACCTCTTGGGCCGCAAGGCGTTATAACCACCGTCATGTCCCCACCCGCGCCGCTGAAGCTGATCGCCCTCGATGCCGATGACCTCGCGGTCATCTCGGCCCATGTGCAGGACGCCCGCGTCCAGCCCTCCGACATCGTCTGGCGCCAGGACGAGAAGCGGCTCGTGGTCGGCCTGAACCGGCTGGACTGGGAGCAGACCCTGTCGGGCGGCACCTGCTCGCGGCGGCTGATCGCCGCGCTCAGGTTCGACCGGGTGCTGGCATGCAAGTCGCGCAATATCGACCTGGAGGCCCCGGAAGCCACCCTGGAACTGCTCGGGATCGAGTTCTATGCCTCCGACCCGCCGGGCGGCAGCGCGCTCCTGATGTTCGGCCATGGCGGGGCGCTGCGGCTGGATGTCGAGTGCCTGGAGTGCGAATTGACCGATCTTGGCACCGACGATCTCGGCGTGGCGCCGGGGTAGTCACCGTCGCCCCGGCCCTCGCCGGGACGACGACGCACAGGGTTGACGGCCATTATCCGTCGCGCCATTGAGCAGGGACCCGAATTCCTCCTAAGAAAGCCGTCATGCCCGTTCGCCTGGACCGACAGAGCGCCGATTTCGAGCAGCGATTCCGCGATTTCCTGGCGGCCAAGCGCGAGGTATCGGCCGACGTCGAGCGCGCCACCCGCGCCATCGTCGACGACGTGGCGGCCCGCGGCGATGCGGCGCTGCTCGAGGCGACCAAAAAGTTCGACCGGCTCGATATCGAGGCGGCCGGCCTGCGCATTACCGCAGCCGAGATCGACGCCGCGGTTGCGGCCTGTGACCCCAAGACCGTCGAGGCCCTGAGATTCGCGCGCGACCGGATCGAGACCTTCCACCGCCGCCAGTTGCCGAAGGACGAGCGCTTCACCGATGCCGCCGGCGTCGAACTCGGCTGGCGCTGGAGCGCGGTCGATGCGGTCGGGCTCTATGTGCCCGGCGGCACCGCGGCCTATCCGTCCTCGGTGCTGATGAACGCGGTGCCGGCAAAGGTCGCCGGCGTGCCGCGGGTGGTGATGGTGGTGCCGGCGCCGGACGGCAAGCTCAACCCGCTGGTGCTCGCCGCCGCCCATCTCGGCGGCGTGTCGGAAATCTACCGCGTCGGCGGCGCCCAGGCGGTGGCGGCGCTGGCCTACGGCACCGCGACGATCGCGCCGGTCGCCAAGATCGTCGGCCCCGGCAACGCCTATGTCGCCGCGGCCAAACGGCTGGTGTTCGGCAAGGTCGGCATCGACATGATCGCCGGGCCCTCCGAGGTGCTGGTCATCGCCGACGACACCGGCAATGCCGACTGGATCGCGGCCGATCTCCTGGCGCAGGCTGAGCATGACGTCAGCGCGCAGTCGATCCTGATCACCGACAGTGCACGGCTCGCCGCCGACGTCGAGCGCGCGGTCGAGGCGCAGCTTGCGACGCTGCCGCGCGCCGAGATCGCCCGCACCTCGTGGAACGACTTCGGTGCCGTGATCAAGGTGGCAAAACTCGACGACGCGGTCGAGCTCGCCAATGCGATCGCGGCCGAGCATCTCGAGATCATGACCGCGGACGCCGAGGGCCTGTCGAACAAGGTCCGCAACGCCGGGGCGATCTTCCTCGGGGCCCATACGCCGGAGGCGATCGGCGATTATGTCGGCGGCTCCAACCATGTGCTGCCGACCGCGCGCTCGGCGCGGTTCTCCTCGGGCCTCGGGGTGCTTGACTTCATGAAGCGAACCTCGATCCTGCGGTGCGGGCCGGATCAGTTGCGTGCGCTCGGGCCCGCCGCGATGACGCTCGGCCAGGCCGAGGGTCTCGATGCTCATTCACGTTCCGTCGGATTGCGCCTCAACCTCTCATGAACAAGCCACCAGACGACGAGGATTCCAACAATCGCATCGTCGCGGTGACGCTCGACGAGGAATCGATCGGCCGTTCCGGGCCCGATATCGAGCATGAGCGGGCGATCGCGATCTACGATCTGATCGAGCAGAACCTGTTCGCGCCCGAGGGCGCCGCCGGGCCGGGGCCTTACACCCTGCATATCGCGATCACCGGCAACCGGCTGATGTTCGATATCCGCAAGGAGGACGGCGCGCCGGTGGTCGCACATCTGTTGTCGCTGACCCCGTTCCGCCGCGTCGTGAAAGACTACTTCATGATCTGCGACAGCTACTATCAGGCGATCCGGACCGCGACGCCGGACAAGATCGAGGCGATCGACATGGGCCGCCGCGGCATCCATGACGAGGGCTCGCGCACGCTGCAGGAACGGCTCAAGGGCAAGGTGCGCGTCGATTTCGAGACCGCGCGGCGGCTGTTCACGCTGATCACCGTGCTGCACTGGAAGGGTGAAGGCGCATGATCCCGACCCGGAGGGCCGCGTTAGCGCAAAGTGGATACCGGTTTTCGGTCGCGACAAACGCGTGTGTTTGCGCGGAGGTCATGCGCCGGAAGACGGGGCGCGTGATCGGTGACGCGATGATTGACGGGGGCGTACCCCGATCGAAAAAAGCCTGATCGCATGGAAGCGCCGCGCGCGCGCCATCCCCAGGCCGTGCTGTTCGCATGCGGCCTGAACAGCGTGCGGTCGCCGATGGCCGAAAGCCTGCTGCAGCAGATGTTTCCGCAAGGCCTCTATGTTCGCTCGGCCGGCGTCAAGAAGGGTGAGCTCGACCCGTTCGCCGTCTCGGTGATGGCCGAACTCGGCCAGGACATTTCCAGCCACAAGCCGCAAACCTTCGAGGAACTCGAGGACTGGGAGGGGCTGAACTTCGATCTCATCATCACGCTGTCGCCGGAGGCGCACCACAGGGCGCTGGATCTCACCCGCACGCTCGCCGCCGATGTCGAATACTGGCCGACGCAGGATCCGACCGGCACCAGCGGCAATCGCGAGCAGAAACTCGCCGCCTACCGCGAAGTCTGCGACGGCCTGTTGCTGCGCATCCGCCGCCGCTTTGCCAAGGCCGGCGCGGCAAACCTGTGAGGCTCGGCGAGGCAAGGGGACCAGCGTGTTCCGATTCGCAGAACCGCCGCTTGTCGCCAGACTGACAAACAGCTGTGCTTATGGGGCCTTGTCTCCAGGCGGGGGCGCGATTCGCGGCCGGTTCCAAGGTTGTGCATCCATGCCCCATCCGATAGGTTCCGCCCGCGTCCGTCCCCCCGATTCAGCCCAAAAGCCCGCATGCTAGGCCGTCCCAAATTCGTTCTTGCTTCCGGTTCGCCGCGGCGGCTGGCCCTGCTCAACCAAGCCGGCATCGAGCCCGATGCGCTGCGCCCGGCCGATGTCGACGAGACCCCGCGGCGGGGCGAGTTGCCGCGCGCCTGCGCCAACCGCCTGGCGCGCGCCAAGGCCGACGCGGCGCTGAAATCGGTGCATCTTGACGACGACCTGCGCGGCTCCTTCATCATTGCCGCCGACACCGTGGTGGCGGTCGGCCGCCGCATCCTGCCCAAGGCCAATCTGGTCGACGAGGCCGCGCAGTGCCTGCGCCTGCTGTCGGGCCGCAATCACCGCGTCTACACCGCGATCTGCGTGGTGACGCCGCGCGAGGCATTCCGTCAGCGCCTGGTCGAAACGCGCGTGCGCTTCAAGCGGCTCAGCGAGGACGACATCCAGGCCTATATCGGCTCCGGCGAATGGCGCGGCAAAGCCGGCGGCTACGCGGTGCAGGGCATTGCCGGATCGTTCGTGGTCAAGTTGGTCGGCTCCTACACCAATGTGGTCGGCCTGCCGCTCTACGAGACCGTGACCCTGCTCGGCGGCGAGGGCTTTCCGATCCGCCACGGCTGGCTCAACTCCGTCGCGGTGTAGCGCTGATCAGACATTCTTCCTGCGCCGCATCGGCTCTGCACCTCTCCCCTTGTGGGAGCGGCCACATCGCATCGCAGATGCGAGTCGGGTGAGGGGTCTGTCTCCGCGGACGGAGGGAAGTGACCTGCGGCGAACGTGGAACATGCGACCGCCTCCTCGATTGCCAGTTGATATAGACTCCGGCCCAGCCATGACTGACCAAGCCCGAACGCCCCCGGCCACCCCGCGCGCCTGCCCGATTTGCGGCAAGCCCGTCGAGCAGGCCTTCCGCCCGTTCTGCTCGGCGCGCTGCCGCGACGTCGACCTCAACCGCTGGCTGACCGGCCGCTATGTCGTGCCCGGCCGCGAGGACGACGCGGAGGACCCGGAATAGCCCAGATTTCCCAACAAGTTGGGGAAAGAGTGCCGGGCGGGCCGAGCCCGGCGAAGCGTTTCGCGAAGCCGGGTGGACACGACGCTCCGACCTCTCTATAAACCGCCCGCTCGCTCCGGCCTTTTCGGCCCCGCGGGTATGCCCAGGTAGCTCAGTTGGTAGAGCATGCGACTGAAAATCGCAGTGTCGGTGGTTCGATCCCGCCCCTGGGCACCACCTAACAAATTGAACTAACTCGAGAAATTCTGTCGGCGGCGCTCCGAACGTTTTCTATCCGATCTTTGTTGCAACCTGATTGCAACCGCAGCCCGAAAAAAGATGCGCCGGTGGCCCGCCGTGCCGAATGCAGTGCGTCCCGATACGCTGAGTAGCCTGTCGGAAACGGCCCAATCGCCGACCCGGTAGGCGCGAACCCGCTCCGGCGCGGCCACCAAAACCAGCCAGCGTCGCGCCGGCCGAACGTTTCCAGTGACTGGTCGGCAAAGAAAATCTCGATAGAGGCGCCGGTCACCGGGTGGATGTCGAAGAATGCCTCATGGGCGGGTGCGGGAGGGCGCATGGCGGTGCCTCATGCCGCAACGACTGCCGGCGCTTGCAGCGCCAGGCCGCGCAAATAGTCCGCGGCCTTGGACGCTTGGCTGCAAGCGGTGAAGAAGGCCCGCTTGTCTGCCCTTAGAAGGTCGGTCCAGGTCGCAATGTAGCCGGCGTGCCGGAGATCACCATCGAAGCCAAACTCTGCACACAGGAATGCCGCGCCCAGCTCAGCAATCAGCTCTTCCGCCGCGTAGCGGCGCGAGCCGAAGCGGTTTTTCAGATCGCGATTAAGTCGGCTCTTGTGCCCGGTCCAGTGGGTCAGCTCATGAAACACCGTGCCATAGAAATGATCCGCGCCCTTGAACGCCTCGAAGGTCGGCATTGAGATAAGATCCCGGCTCGACACATAGCAGGCCTCGCCGCCTTCGCGGATGTCCGCGCCCGTTGAGCGCAGAAATTCGTCGGCAAAGTCGTCGCGGCGATCAGGGTTACGAACGCGCGCCGGCTTCCCGATCTTGACGCTGTCGGGAAGGCCCTCGCATTGCGAGACGTTAAAGACTGAGTACTCACGCATCATGGAGACGAGGCGCGTTGAGCGTTCGCCGTCTGCCCCCTCCTGGATTTTCAGCTGCTTGACGAAGTAAATTTTCGTTCCGCGCTCGCCCTTGCGGACGTGGCCGCCCAGCTCCAGCGCTTGCTTGAAGGTGAGAAACCGCGGCGTGCGATAGCCTGCCGCCTGCGCCATCCAAAGTAGAACGGTGTTGCACCCTGAGTAGGGGCGGTTCGTCACCGCGTTGCACGGCGTGTTCGCGCCGGATGTGGTCGACCATGGCTTATTCCACGGCATCGCGCCGGTTTCCAACTCGGCAACGATGCGCGCCGAGACTTCCGCATAGAGGTCGCGTTTCATGGGGGCTCGCTGGCTGGGGTTGATGCGGCCGATCGGTCGCTCGTTACAGCCGCGTCGGAGCCCTCACGCTGCGCGCCTTCGATTTTTACCCCAGGGGGACGCTTGGCCGGGCGGGGGGCCTTGCGCGCGCCGAAACGTGTGCCGCAAAGATGTAGCTCCCCAAAAGGAAATCGTTAACAGATCGTTAAAGGAGAGGTGTCCGCGAGCAGCATCGCGGCGCGGGCGTCCGCTTTCGTCGTCGCGGCTGAAAAGCTCCGCCAGCGAGACGTCAAGCGTGGCCGCAAGCTTCGCCAGCGAGGCCAAGGTCGGATTTGCTGTGCCGATTTCGATTGCACTGACCAAGGCCTGCCGCGTCCTGGCCGCCGCAGCCAAGTCCTCCTGTGACAACCCCGTTCTCGCCGCAACCGCTGTAGATTTCGCGCCAGGATGCGCTGCGCCGATTGAGAATGGCATGTTCGCTGTTTCCGCGAACGGACTGCCGCGCCATCAACCGACAAAGCCCCGTGGCCGTGCCGCTAAGCTGTGAACTTACTTCCGCTTTCGGCGGCATAGCGGACATGATGGCCAATCCGGCCCCTATCGCCTCGCGACGCTCGCAACCGGGTGTTAGCCCAATTTAGGGCTTGCAACTGCGCCTCTCACAACTAGCAAGTGTCCCAAAGGCTCGAATCAATAGAGCCCTTTGTTTTTGGGGGCTTCCATGGGGAAAAAACCGGCAGCGCCGCTCGTCAAAATCCCTGACGTGCTGGTTGAGGCAGTCAAGAGCAAGCGGGTGATTCCGTTCTTGGGAGCTGGAGCCTCAAAGGAATCCCGTAATTCTACGGGCAAAATGCCTCCTGACGCCGACCAGCTTAGGGACATCCTGGCCCTTAAGTTCTTTGGCAAGTTGATCCCAAATCGCGACGTGATGGCCGTTTCCGACATGGCGATATCGTCGGCCGGGGGAACGGGCCTCGTCTATGATGCTGTGCAAAAGGCCTTCGACGGTTTCCCACCATCCCAAGCCCACATAGCATTAAGTGCCTTCAACTGGCGCACGATCGCCACCACAAACTACGATACTCTCGTGGAGCAGGCCTACAGCAGCTCATCAAAGCGCTTGCAGTCACTTGTGCGGTTCGTCAAGGACGATGAGCCCGTTGAGGAGCGGATGCAGGCGGTCACAAATCCCGTGGCTTATCTGAAGCTGCACGGCTGCCTCGATCATATCTATGACAAGGACGTACCTCTCGTCCTGGCCAAGGAGCAGTATGCAACGTACTCAGCCAACCGAACCCACCTGTTCGAGCGATTGAAGCAGCTTGCCAGAGAGTCCACCCTACTCTTCATCGGATATCGGCTTGATGACCCTCACATTCGAGAACTGATCTACAAGCTGGAGATCAATCGTCGGCCGCGCTGGTACATCGTAACGCCCGATGCAGAGGACTACGATATCAATTACTGGTCCTCGAAGAATGTCGAAGTCATCAAAGCAAAATTCGCCGAGTTCATGCAGTCGCTCGATGCGGCCGTTCCGCCCCTTTGGCGATCGCTATCGGTAAGCGATGCAGTGTCCGAATTGCCGCTTCGTAAATTCTACGTCCAGCGGGTCGAGGAATCAGACAAGGTTAAGCTGGCACTGCAGAACGACCTCACGCATGTGCATGCGGGCATGGCATCGGCGCCGCAGACAGCGGAACGGTTTTACTCAGGGTATGACAGCGGCTGGGGAAGTATCGTCCAGCGGTTAGATGCCCGGCGAAAAATCGAGGACGAACTCCTTTTCACAATCCTTCTTGAAAACGAGAATGTGAAGGGGCCGCTGCTCGTCGTGACAAGGGGTCCGGGAGGAGCCGGAAAATCAATTGTCCTGAAGAGGACCGCATTTGAGGCGGCTACCGCGTCGAGCGCCCTGGTGCTTTGGCTGAACGAGGATGGCGCGCTCCGTCCAGAGGTATTCTTGGAAATCCACGAGCTAACCAACGCGACGATCTACCTGTTTGTCGATCAGCTCGCGCTCCACGTTGATAAGCTTCTGGGACTGTACAAAATCGCCAAGCAAAGACAAATCCCGCTCGTCATCGTGGGAGCTGAGCGGGACGCGGACTGGAACACCTACTGTGGTGCCCTTGAAGACCTTGAACCCGTTGAAAAGCGCGTTGGCAACCTGTCCGGAGACGAGACAAGCCTGCTACTTGACCTTCTTGAAAAGCACTCGTGCCTCGGATTGCTCAAGGAGAAGAATCATGAAGAGCGTGTCGAAGCGTTTATGGGGCGCGCCGCCAGGCAGCTCCTCGTGGCTCTCCATGAGCTGACGCAAGGAAAGCCGTTTGAGGAGATTGTCTTCTCCGAGCATCAAAACGTAAACCCCGAGCAGGCCCGCCAGCTCTACCTCGATATCGCGACCATGCACCAATTCGGTGTGAACATCCGCGCCGGTACGATTTCTCGTATCTCGGGTATCGATTTTGAGGAGTACAAAAATAACTTCTTCCACCCGCTAGAAAACATCGTCAGGGTTACAACCGATAGCTATTCGGGTGACTACGTCTACCGCACGCGCCATGCTCGCGTGGCTCAACTCGTGTTTAAGCAGGTCTGTCCGACCGACGAAGCCAAGGCGCGCCAGTTCATCCGGATTTTGGATGGCATCGACGTTGGCTACTCGTCAGACCGTCGCGCCCTGGAGGAAATGACGAAAGGGCGGGGCCTCGTCGAAAACTTCAATAAGCCCGACGAGGTGCGCGGCATTTACGAAGCTGCCATCAATGCCGCTCCTACTCAGGCATTTTTGCATCAGCAGTGGGCTGTATTCGAGCTTAACCATCCTCAGGGGTCAATTGCTGACGCGGAGAGGCATGCGGCTGTTGCTCATGAGCTGGACCCAAAGAACAAGAGTATCGTTCACACGCAGGCCGAAATCGACCGCCGGAGGGCGAGCGACGAACCCTCGGGTATCTTGAAGGAATCCCTCCGCAGGCGGGTGAGGGCGCGGCTGGCCGAGTTGCCCCACAACGACCGCTTCACCGTGTCGAGCCGCTGCAAGCTGTTGGTGGACGAAGTTGAGGATATCGGCAGGGCGTTGGCGGAGGATGCCAAGCCCCACGACGCGATTTTCTTTGCCGAGAAAGTAAAGGATGCAGAGACCGCGCTTCTGAAGGCTCAGCAAGAGTTTCCGGATGACGCTGATATTATCCAAGTAGAAGCGCGCCTGAGGAGCGAACTGGATCAGAAGGATAAAGCCCTGTGGGCTCTCGAACGTGCTTGGGCGGCCGGCCCGCGAGGATCCGGGTTGGCAATCCGCGTGGCTCGAATTTATCAGGCGCGGAAGCGCGAGGTCGACGCTGAAAAGATATTGAAGGAAGCGCTGACCCGTAACGCGGATGACAAGCAGGCCCACCAAATGCTCGCACTGCATTACCTCCGGCAGCCGAACTTTGACGCCGATCTTGTTGAGCAACACCTCCGCAACAGCTTCTCGGCCGGAGATGCGAATTACGAAGAGCGCTACGTCCTGTGTGAGTTCTTGTTCTACCGTGGCCAGCCGCAAAGGGTGTCGGAGCTGTTCGATTACATCAACGCGAAGGCGCCGCCAAGTTTCCGGAGGGTCGCTCCGCGTAAGGAGTCAGCGATAACGTCATTGCTTGGCAGATACTCCGGAACGGTCGATGGAATGAAACCCCAATTCTTCTTCATCCGTTCGGGAAGTTATCCAAGCAACGTTTTTGCGCACAACTCGCTTGTAGACCCGGAGGTGCTCTCGGAGCTGTCGGTCGGATCTGATGTGAATTTCAGGATTAGGTTCAATCGGAGCGGACCGTGCGCAATTGACTTGAAGCTGGGGCGATCGACGAAGTGATCGGTTAGAAGCCTTTCTGTGCCAGGACGCTTCCAATGCTTGTGCTTCTCGCAATCCATCGAAAACGGCGGTTCGCAAGTTGGGCCGAGCTGAACTGCTTGGCTTAGCGGACTTGGTCCGAATGCCCCACACACAGCGGACATTCACCAAGGCTAGCACCTGGATGTCGCGAAGAAGGTAACAAGGTGAAACCATCAAACGATGGAAATGCTCGTCGGAGCACGACCGTTTGTCCGCAAGGGTAGCAAGTTAAAACCCCGAATTCTGTGCGCGCATCGCGCTCGCCAATGTTTGACCTTGCTACCTTTGGCGGTTCGATCGGCAGCGAAGTGCTCAAACCATTTAACGCACGCCCCGCGTACGACCGTTTCGGCCTTGTAACCTTTTGATCTGAGCGCCCCAGCTATGCACCGGCCACGAATCGCGATGCCATCGCGGTAAAGCTACTCGAGACCGAGGCTCGATCAAGTTTGCGGAGCTTCACGTAGGTCCGGAAACCCGACAGGCGCGCCGCCCCCTGACGGCATGCGCCTATTCCGGCCCGGTGACGCGAACTACACCAGCGCCTGATGCTCTCGGGCATCAGTTCTTGATCGCTTCCGCGCGAAGTAGGTCGTTGAAATTGAGGTGGTCCACACCTTCTTTATCGCAAACGTCAGGGATTTTTTGTCGCTTGGCGCTATCCTGATCAAGGTTCGTTTTCTTTTCACTGCTGACCACCGGAAGACCAAGAGTCTTCGCTAGCGCAATGATCGTTAGGTCATTCAATCCGATCGTACCTTTGCGATTGCCGTTGTAGTCAGAGATGACTGACGCGTGTCGGACCTTCATCTCCTCGTAGTGCGCCAAGTATGTCTTCCAGTCCCAATTCTCCTCTTCGATTTCCATCTGGAGGGCGGCGCCATTAGCCTTGATGCACTCCCCGATGGGGCCAGGAAGATGTTCGAGCTCCTCGTATATCTCGACTGTCACGGCAAACGTCCCCTCCGTGACCAAACCAGCAACCTTGGCCCAGATGGTCGGGTGGATGTCCTCTGGCATGAACTCCAGAGGGTTGCTCAACCCCGATGTATCGAGGCAATACTTCTTCATTAGTTTCTAAAATGATTCCGGATGTCATCGAGGTGGGCGAGATTTTTGATGCCCATGAACTCCGCCGCATTGTGGTTCGTGATCATTCCGTTCGACCACGCCTCAAGGACAAGTCCAGTGTAAAGGTCGCCGCGCGACGACCGAAATCTTGAGCCATAATATTCGGGTCGACCACCGCCCTTGAAATCTCTCTCTTGCTGAAGAAATTGAGGTCTCTTTACCCGCCAGTAAAACTCTTCCTCGACGTAACCAAGTTCAACGAGGCGAACCAGTGCGGCGTGGCGGCTCACGCAGAAAGCGTTGGCCACGGCGGCAATCCTTGTGTCGTCTATGCCGCTCTCTGGTCGGCGCGGCACCGGATAGAGGACCCGAACGACTTCGGCCTTCGGCATAAGGAAGGCGCCTGCAAATCCATCACACCAATCTTCCACCTGCCGCGCGCGAGTCTTGTTGGGTGCTGTTCCTATTGGCCCACTGATCCCGCTCTCCTTGACGACGACGTGTCCAAGCTCATGCGCAAGCGTGAAGGCCTGCGCGGTAGGGGCTTCTTTGCTGAAGACGAGCACGGGAAGCGGGCTTGCAAAGAGGCACATCCCTCGCGCGCCGAAGGCCGCCAGACCAGAATTCTTCATGGTAATGATGCCGGCGCGTTCTAGGTAGTTCCGGAACGCGCTGATGAACTTCGCCTTGACGTTTCCTTTGCGTGAGTACTGCTCGCTCATCGGCAGCTTCAGCACTTCACGTACGGACGCTGCTGCCGCTTCGGGGCTCTTTCCGAGGGCCCAATAGAACGAGTCGTCAAGGACGGGAGGTTTGATCCTTAGAATATCATAGAGGTCGAGCGCGTTGAGGCGTGTTTCTTCAGCCTCCGCCTGGATTAGAAGGAGCTCGTGCTGCTCGTTCGGGGCTTCAACGTCCGAGTGCAGCCGAAAATCTGGAACCAGCTCCAGCTCTTTTATCTTCGGCCGCTCCTTCGAAAGGAACTCCATGAACGGCACGTCGTAGACATTTGCCAGCTTGCGGGCTTGCTTCACTGTCGGGACGTCTGCACCTGCTTCCCACCGCTGTATATGGTCGGGCGTTACACCGGCTCCTCTTGCGGCGCTATCCAGGGACAGCCGCACTCGTTTGCGCGCCCATTGAAGGACGTCGCGATTGAACGGTGCTCTTTCTTTCTGCGCGGTAGCCATGGCTCGTCACCTTAGCGCAAAATGTAAATTTTATAGTGGGTTCATCGCGCGGCGGTGCGCCGACATGGGGACCGTTCATTGGGAGGCGACCGCCCGACCCATGGCATCGCCTTGCTTGTGCCCTGCGGAGCCCCCGAGCACCGTGGTGCGACAAATTTACATAAGTTATTGTACTTACTGGTGAAATACAATGATTTCGGTTCACAAGAGCGAAAGCTGGATATCGATGCGGTGACGGTGGACTCCAGAAAGTCCTCCGGCGACGGCGGGACCTCGCCGCATTCCGCGCAGCGCCGGCGCAGCTTGACGGCGAAATCAGGGCGCCGGCGCCAAGGCTCGTAGGTCTTGCTGCGCCCCCACCATCCCCAGCGCTTTGCGGTGTGAACGTTGCACTGTCAGCTCCAGATTACATTCAGCTAAAGAAGCTCGCGTTGGTCTGACCCATCGTATCCACGACCAGTGCGCGATCGAGGAACAGATTTCTTGCCTCGCAGCTCGTTTCGGCAATCAAGAGACATCCGTGGCACGCTGCGCCATGAAGCGTTCGATCGTCGTGGGCTGCCGTCGGATCGTGATCGGCGCAAACTGGATCCCCCGAGCAAAGGCGCTCTCGTTCAAGAGCAGACTTGAGGAGCGGCACGAACCGCCGCGTGACCTCGACGAGCCCGCCTAACGTGCCTTGGTTTCCGGCGGAGGCAGTGTAAATCAGAACTCCGCATTGGATTGGCCGTCCAGGAGCACGGGGCAGCACGTAAAGGCGCTCTTTCAACGAGCTTGCGGGATAACCACAATCAATTGCGACTTCACTTATCAAAGCATGCGCAAGAGTATGCGCAAAAATGTACTCAGGTCGTGCTCGCTCACGAACGTTGTTCTCGCTGACCTTCTCGCCACGCGCCCGCTTCTGATTGATCCACGCTGTCGCGCCGCCCTGCAACTGGGTTGCACGCACCAACAACGACGGCCGAGCCAGCCAATCGTTCAAGGCTTCCGGAGCGAATTGTACAAAGAAACCCTCACCAAACTGCTCTACCGCGGGGAGCCAGTCAGGCATCTGAGCGAGCGGGGCGCCGCTGACTGCGAGCCCAACGTCCTCGAGTTCGTCGGTCGCGAGAGGAGCAGGCTCAAACCGCGTGAAGCCGTAAAGGCAGGCTACTTCCCGTAGCCTGTGAACGGCTACGAGGGACTTGATCCCGCTCGCAACAGCGTCTCCGTCCGGATCCCAAATCGTCCGGTCCAACGTCTCTGCATGCAGATGCGCGTCGGGACTGTCTGATCCGATCAACGCGTCACCGCTGGCGAGCAATTGAAACTCTGCGATCCTCGGATCCTCTGCGGTGTCGACCTGCGTTCCAGCACTATGCATCGATTGCAGCCGACTGAAGATCGCCTCATCTGAGTAGGCTTCCAGGCTGGCTCGCAGCGGCGGATTAAACCGGCGCGCCGCCTTGATATCATCAGCCGACCCGCACCCCTCGAGCACCGACCAAAAGGCCTCAATACGTCGCGCAAGCTCGTCCACTCGTTGCGGCAGCGAAACGACCCTGGCGACCTGAGGAAAGTAAGTGTTGATGGCACTCCGTGTGAGCAATCGGAGACCCACAGACGCATTGCATGGATTTGGGTCGCGATCGCCGATCCAGGGCCGCTCCCCGGGGCACGGCCCGAGGCGACCTTGTTGGAAAAGCTCCTCCAGCGACAGCGAAGCGCCGCAGTCGCATGTGATGCGGATATCGCGAGGATCCGCGCTCGTGCCGGCATCCTCCTGCCACATCTGCTCTCGGCAAGGGCCAGAGGCGCCGCCCACACCACGATCACGAAAGCTCTGATGAACAATGCGTCGCCACTCGATGTCCTGCAGGTGTCCGTTCTCGCAACCGCAGACGAAGCGGATCGGTGAGGCCTTCCGGCGCTTGCCATCGTCGCCCTTGTACTCAAGCCGCTTCGGAGGCTCGAGATCCTGGAAGCGAACCAGCCGGCGCCGATTAGGCGGATCCCCAGCAACAGCATCACATGCAAACCAGCGCGGAAAAACGGTCGCCTTGATCCCAGGCGACGGGCGCTTCGGATCTCCCGCATCGATGGGTGGTGTCCGCAACTCGGGGGGACGGTCGGCAACGAGCCTTCCGTCGTCCTTTAGACGCTGATGGAGCAGCCGCGCAAGTCGTACCTCCTCAATGACCCTGAAGGTACCAGTACCGAACATTTCCCAGTGTTCGAGGCCCAGGACGAGCACGGACCGTTCCGGCAGATCCAGCATGGACCCCGGACCGAACACTCCAATCACCTGACCCACCCGAACCCTGTCGTCTGCCATCGTTCGCTCCTCAGCCTAGGGATTGACCGTAGGGGTCGGTGACCTTCAAGACGGACGCATGTTCGACATCACGCATCGACCTGCCTGCTGTGAATTTCCGGTAATCCGGATCAAGAGTACCCAGCAGCGGGTCGAGCGGATCATGGAGGAGCGCTTTTTCCCGCGGATAGCCATAGTAGAGATGTTCTGCGTTGGCGCGCTTGTCATTGGCCAGCGCTTCCCAGGCATCTATCAGCCGCTCTACGGCGTCGCGGAGAGCTGTATGACCGCCGACCACGTCGGCAGCCGGGGCTCGGTCGAGCATCATTTTCAGGATTGTCGCACGGGCTGTCTTGTAGTCGGCGATGTCCCCGGCGCCTGCGTCGGGGGTCAACGCCGGAATGAGGTGGCGGGCTGCGGCTACCAACACGGGCGCCAAGGCACGATCCATGGCGCGGGCCGCCCACGGCGTCACGCTGGTCGCTTCGACAGCGCGATAGAAGCACTCATGGAAATGTCGGAAGCCTTCATAGTGCAGTCGATCGCGTGCCTTGTGCGCATTGAGCAACACCAGCACGAGGCCTGGCTTGTCGGCTTGTCGACCAACACGGCTCGTCGCCTGAATATATTCTGCTGCGGATTTCGGCTGACCCTGCACGACCATTAGGCCGAGCCGTCCGATGTCCAGGCCAACGGAGATCATGTTGGTCGCCAGCGCGACATCCACGCCTTGCTTTGGATCAGCACAAGGTTTGGCCAAAGCGTCCTTTGCGGCAGCGACCTTGTCGGTACTTTCGCGGGAAGTCAGTTCCATGACGTCGCGCAGGCGGCGGTCCGCAAACGGTTCATCGGGCGGCGTGATCCGGCGACGATCGGTGCCGTATGTGGCCAGCTTCGCGCGCACCTCGTCCTCAACGATGCGACGCGCTCCGCCAAGTTCGCGCAGCGCATTGAAATAGCAGAGCGCGGTGAGGTACGCCTCGGCATCTCCGCCGTCCTGCGCCTGCTTCTCGGCTGCCGCGAGCAGTGTCGTCAAGGCTCGCAGGAAGATCAGCTTCGGCCCCTTTCCAGGTGCTGCCATGCCGACATACAGGCGCGCCGGCTTCTGCGAAGGCGGCACCGTGACGGCAAAGAAAGAGTTGCGGCGGCTAAGGCCAGGTGGCGGAAACACCTCCGTCCGATCTCTGTCGAACAGCGCCTTGATCTGCTGCCCGGCGCGACGAACCGTGGCCGTGCTGGCCACGATCTTCGGACGGACCTGCTTGTCGCCCAAGACACGTGTCGCCAGCCGATCGAGCGCCACCTCATAGAGCGCCGCCACCGTACCGAGCGGCCCGCTGATGAGGTGCAGCTCGTCCTGGATGATGAGCGCGGGCGGGGCTAGTGTCCCACCGCCGTAGAGCCGAGTCCCCGAGCCGCTAGGATCTGCGGCGCCATAGAAGCCCCACTGATCCTCCCGGTCGACATGCCCGAAGAACGCGCCGGCCTCGGCGAGCCACGGAAGGCCGGCAAATTTGTCGACGGTCGCGATGATGAACGCAGGTAGCCGCCGGTATATCACCTCGTCGACGGTCAAGATCGGCAGCGACCGCGTCCCGGAGAACGCGCAGCCGGGATTGGCGCAGCGGATTTCCATGTTGCGCGGCGCGTTCACGGTCGGGATGCAGGCGAAACTGTCTTGTGAAAACGGCGTCGAGCACCAAGGGCATGCTTTGATAGGTGCGGGTGCTTCCCGACCGTCGCGCCGGAAACGCCGCACACGAGCGACCGCGGTGTCTTTGCGGCCGTCGCCTGTCTTGCCGAGCCGATTTGGCGAAGCGGCCGACCCAACCCACAATCCGATTTCGATAGGCCAGTCACCGAGGGTGCGTTTATCACCCTCGAGCCATGCAGGTTCGCCTCGCATTAGTTCCAATGCGCAGATCACCCCGCTTGCGCGTGCCAGCTGATCGAGCGTCAAGAGCCTCAGCGTATAACGCATCAGCACCGCGACGCCGGCGCCGAGCGTTCCCCCGTTTGTGATGCGCCGGTGAGCGATCGTCCAGGCCGCTAGACCTAGATACGCCTCGGTCTTGCCGCCTCCGGTCGGAAAGAACAGGAGGTCCACGACTTCCCGATCTGGGTGCAGGCGGTCCTGCAAGCCGGAAAGGTTCAGCAGAATGAAGGCAAGCTGAAACGGCCGCCACTTCGGTACACGCTGTGCTAACGGATCCCCGCCCTGACCGGCATCGCGCTGACGGGCGGCGCGCGCTACCGCCTCGTTCATCGCCCGGAATGCGAGCCGCGCATGCTGATCCCCACTAAGGAGGGCGATGCCTTCGGCAAGGCGGTCACGTGCCTGGCGCGCGGCGGCGACAAGGCGCTGCGCTGTCGCTTGGCGGGGCACGCCCTGGATCGTTGCGATCGTCGCCTGCTGTTCGATGATCCAGTCCTCGTAGTGCGCCGGAAGCTGGCGCAGCGCATCGCGCAACGCTTCCGGACCACTTGCGGCGAGCGCAGCCAGTGCCTCCATTCCAAACTCGACACCGCCGATGTCTTCGTTTGGCTCAACCCGCTCGACCTCGGCGGCCGGCAGGAAATCGGTGTAGGCAGCTCGAACCACGCCATCTTCGTCAGGCTCCCAGCCGGCCGACGTGTTGCACCCAACGGCATAATCCGCGACGTCGCAATAATGGAGGTCGGCGAGAGCTGCATCGAGGTCGGAAGATGCATAGCCGGTGACGTTGGCGCGGGGATAGAGGCCTGGAGCGGAGCGCACCTCGAGCCGCACCTGGAATGCAAAGCTCACATCGATGAAGCGGCGGCGTGTACTGCTACGTCGATTGACCACGGTCACGGTCAATGCCATGACATTGCGCGTAGATCCGTCTGGTTGATCAAGCACGTAGGGCCGCGCGTGCGCCTCGAGGTACAGTGCACCACCGGGACGTTGGACGCCGGCCGAGCCTGGCACGATCACGCGTCTTCCGCGACCATTCGGGACCGGCAAGCGGAGCGTCGCCTCACCGGGCACCCGCTGCCACTGCACATTCCTAAAGGCGGGATCGAACTGCTTCTTCTCGTCAAGGAACACTTCGTCAGGGAGCGGCGGAACGGTCACGTAGTCGCCCCAGTTCAGTGAGACCTCGACTTCCTTGACCGACGCATCGATCAGGACCGTCAGGCCACACGATGAAGGCAGCCTACTTTTCCGCGCCGACGGTTCGTCGTCGGCTGGATCATCGGCTGCGCGTCCGCCACCAGTTCCGGTTTCAGGATCTGCTGGTTCGTCGCTGAAGTGAGGATCGCCTTCATCTTCGATGTTTTCGGCTCCCTCCGGGATGTCCTCGAGCGCTGGCGCGAGATAGCCGGTGAGATACCAGCGAGAAGGGCTGTTCTTCAGCAACTCGCGAGCGATGTCGGCGTCCTCAAGGCTAGGGCCGACGAGATCGCGGCGCAGCGTTTCAACGAGCCGACTACGAATGGCGCCGTTGGAGGGAACGGGAGCTGCTGGCATCAGGTATCAATCTCCTCATCTATTTCGTCGTCCCCCACGACGGTGCTGACCACGCCCATGGCGCGCTCTGCTGCTGCGCGTTCCGCATTCAGCTCGAGGAGCCGACCGAGAACGTTGTCCTTAAACTCCGCCGGCCAGTCGAGCCTCGTTTTCGGCTTCTTGCCTTCGTCGACTTGCTGCTCGATGAATTCAGGAACAGCGCACTCGGCGAGGTCGGGCCAGCCGTACGCGCGCAGGACAACGCGGTCCATTTCGGCGTGCAAGTTGCGCAGATGGGCAACATCGTGCCCGTTCTCGCTGCGAGCGTGGAAGCGGTTGTAGATCTTGGTCAACCCCTCATTGCGATCGAGCATCATCTCAGCGCGAAATGCTTGATAGGATTTGCCAATGTCGTCCAGCGTCCGGTCGGTCTCGAACGCGTGCGGGAATGGAAAAGTGCGGAAGCAGTCGGAAGGAGTGTAGCGAAGATCGTCCTTCATCGATGAGGAGAAAAACCGTGCCCAGAGTTCGTGGACGCGGGACTGAAGCATGGAGAACCAAGCGTCATTCTCGTGCGGAAATGCCACTAGACTAGTATCGGGGATTACGGGCGTCTTGTAGCGGATGATGGCATGATGCGGAGACACTCGTGTTCGGATGAGGATAGAGTTCTTAGACCTAATGATGTTCCACAGTCGAACGCGTGGCCGCCAGAAGGTCCACCAATCAGCCTGCGCAACCTCCTTGCTGCGTCGTGCGCGGTCAGGTTTTACCCGAGCTGCGAGCGCCGCCACGAGTTCGTTGTCGTCGATTGACGCGAGGGGAGTGTCCCCGAAATAGACTATGAAATCAGGTGGTTTTGCCTCTACCGTCGCATTCACAACCTTCCCTCGAGCAAATGGGAATACCCATTTGCCTGACGATGCAGAAGACCGGAACTCGTTCCCCGTGGCCATGAAACCATCGCCATACGGGACCATGCCCTCGAAGGCACCGTCATCGTTTGAAGCAAGCTGGATGGGATCTTCATTGGGGCCGCCGCCAAGCAAGAAGCAAGTAATAGTTGGGACAGCTATTCCGTCCAGAACCGGCGACGGTGCGGCGCCCTTGATGACGTGAATTATACTTACCACAACGGCCGCTTCCCCGGGCCATCTGTAGCGCCGTTGCGCACGAGCAATTGAACCACCCGTATCCAAGATTTTCTTAAGGGCGGCCTTTCGTGTGTCACCCTGTGCGATGGTATTCGAGGCAATAAGTCCAAATGTTGCATCCTCGCGGAGCAGATCGAAACTTCTTCGGAAAAAGTAACTGACAAGATCAGCGCGGTCTCCCGCGTCAGAGAATTGGTCCTTGAGATATTCGACATAACGTTTCGACAATTCGGGCGCAATCCGCGTGCCCCCGAGAAACGGGGGGTTGCCAACTATCGCATCGAAGCCGCCACGGTCCCGTGCAAAGACCTCCGGGAATTCCAGTGTCCAATGGAACGGTCGAACGGGATGTTCGGTAGTGGCCAGTGTTTCGGCGAATAATGCCGCGGCGCCGACCCAGTCACGAGAGTCCAGTTGGGTTTGCACCGCCTTCTGAAATTCGACTAGGCGCTTGATCCGTCCTTTCGGCTTCTCCGCGTGGAAGAAGGCCGAAATTACACCGTTGCCGATCAGGCGTGCCACTTCAAGCTTCGCGTCTATCGCCGTCAGCAGCGGACGCAACTCTGCCTCCGTTGCCCCATCGGCATGGTATCGGATGCGCGCGCGGCCTTCCTCAGCCGCGTTTAAATGATCGCGCACAAGCTTGCCCACAAAAGTGGGAGGCTTGGATGTATCCCAATGCACTGCCGCGATCTGCTCGGTGGTTAGTCCAACAAGGCTGTCGCCACACTTCAATGCATGGTCGAGGAAGGTGAATTCGTGATCGCGCGCGAGCGTTGCGAGCCACAGCGATAGCTTGGCGAGATCGGTCGCGAGTGGGTTCTTATCGACGCCGTAGAGACAACGCTGCGCAACGAGTCGTTTGGCATGCAGATCCGCGTCCTCGTCTGGCGGAATGATCGGCTTCGTGTTCGGCCATCGCTCCCAGGCTTTCACCACACGTCCAGCGAGCGCGCGGCAGACTTCAACCAGAAAGGCACCGGAGCCCATCGCCGGATCGCACACTTTGAGGTCCAGTATTCGCTCCGGGGTCGCATCCGGTCCGAGCCGCGCGAACGCCGGCTCTAGTGCATGGCGCACGATCGGCTCGGTGAGGCTGCGTGGCGTGTAGTGGCTGCCGGTGCGGCGTCGCTCGTCGGTCGGTTGGAGCAGCGGCGTGCCGGGAGGCACGACTTGGCCGCCGGGCGAGCCACGCTCGTCCACAATGGGCCGAAGTGCCGCGACGACGCCGGCGACATCCGTTGCCGCCGCGAGAGGCTTTCCCACCTTGTCCGTGACCGATTTTCGATCAGCCTCTTCCTCGAGGAACGTCGCGCGTTCCGTTCCTTTCTTTGCAGTCAGCGCCGCCACGTCGACGAACACTGGTGTGCGGTCATTCTTGCCGGCGCGGATCGCGATGGCTGGGCCGGGGCGCGTTTCGATCGTGAACCCCATCACAGTCTCGTAGACGCTGCCAATCTGCTCGACGTCGAGAGTGCGATAAGACAGCTGTTCCCCATCGATGTTCAGCAGCAGATCGAGAATGTGCAGAATGCTACCGTCCGATACAATCGGGGGCGCGGGCGGTTCAGCCGGCGCGTCCTGCCCCTGTAGAAACGGAAAAGCTTCGGGGTCGAAGAGTTTCCCGCCGCGGCCGAGGATCCAGCCGGTACCGTCACCACCATGGACGAGGCGGAAGAGCGCCAGCAGGCGCGCCCACGCGCCGCGCCGCTCGTCCATCGTGTCCGGATAGCGGGCAGCGTCGTCGAGCAGGCGCGAATATAAAGAACGAACGCCATAGCCCTGGTCATAAAGCGCTCTCGCCTCGCCATCGGCACGCGATGGGATTAGGTCGCGGTCTTCAGCATAGAGCAGGAAAACAAGGCGCAGCAGAACTGTCAGCAGACCCTCGTAGAGATGACCAGGCCGGCTCGCCGCCAGCGCCTCGATGCGGTCGCGGTCAGCAGAATGCAATCCGCGAAGAAGCTCGTGCAACGCGCCCAGCACCTGAGCAGCAAGCTTGGTCGAGACCTCTGCTTGAGCCTCGCGGCTTTCCTTGAGCAGGCCGATCAGCCGCCGGTCCGGCGCATCATTGTGCAGCCGGAACGAGGAAAGCATCAGCTTGAGCCCGCCCAACATCGGTCGTCCCCCGACCTCGCCGAGAGAGCGAAGCGGAAACTTCAGCCAGCCGCTGGTCTCTCCTCGGGGCGCGAAGACAACACGCAGTTCGTTGTCGGTGAGCAGGAGACCGGCCGGGACATCGGTCTCGCGCAGCAACCGCTCGAGCTGCTGGTGGGGCGTGGCTTCCCAGTCCTGTAGCGCGCCGCGCTGATCGGGTTCGACGCCGGGGGCCTCGAGGCGCACCAGGAGTTGCCATCCCTTATCGGGGTCGGACACCGCCCAGTGCGGAGCCAGGTCGGCGGCGCTTTCCTCGATGCGGATTGACAAGTCTGCCGGCACCGCTGGCCCATCTACCGTACCGGCGACCTGTGTTGCTCGCCAGCCGAGGACTTGCATAAAGAACGCCCAAGGATCGCGCAGTGCCGATCTGTCCTCGTCAGCAGACAGGAGGGCGCGTACGGTTTCAGTGTCGGCGCGGGTCTGCTCCGACGGGTTCAGCCCGTGACGGGCGAGCACATTTGCAGCAACGACGAGGCCGGTCGGCTGGACGTTGCCGATCCACTCGGCGTTGGGATCGATCACAGACATCGTCAGTTGGTTTCCGGCCAGAGATACACGAGGCCGATCGTCTCCAGTCGATCGGCGACGACCGAATAGGCCCGCCGAACTCGCTCGGGCTCCTGCTCAATCTCCGTCGTCAATTTCTCTAGCTTCACCTTCCAGTGACGCCGGTCGCGACGCCGCTGTTCTGCCTCGGCCTGCAGCTCCGGCAGAAGCGAGAGCTGCTTGTCGTCCGACTCGGCATCGGCCCTGGCGACACGCTTGTGCTGGTCTTCCAAGAGACGGCGTAGGGATTTCGCCTCCGCTTCGCCGACCGCGAGCAGCTGTTTGATGGCGGCCGCTTTTTGGGCCTCTGCGCGCTGCCGCAACTCAGGTTCCAGGTCCGCGGCATCCTGCGTCGCCAATTGACGGATGCGTTCGACGACGTTGCCCGCCGGCGATCTCGGATTGCGAAAAGCCTGATCGAGCTGATCCAGGGTAGCTTCTTCCCGCACGTTGCCGAATGGCTTGAGGGGCTTCGTCCCGCGTCCGGCTTCCGTCCAGGCAGACGTGACGAGGATTATTTCTTCATGCAAGCGCGCCGCACCTGGCCCGTACAGGGCGAGACGCCCGAGCAGGATCACGCGCGGCTGAGCGCCAGGGCCAACGACCACGCAAGCTCGAGATAAACCCGACGCGAAGCCCTGGCTCAGGAAACGCGACAGCAGGCGACGAACCAGGCGATGCTCGAGGTGCAGTTGCAGAACACCTTCGGCATCGACCGTGTCCTCGGTGAGCGCCGGCCGGAACGAGATGCTGCGCAGCGGCACCTCCGCTCGCCAGTCCTTCAGCTTCTCGGAGCGCTTCCTGCGCCGGATGCGCAAATCATCGAGTGCCTCTGGCCAGCCGCCGGATGCGAAGAGGGGAGCGTTGGGGTCGAGATTGAATAGCGGCGTACCACCGATCTCGCCCGCCCGCGCGCTATCGAGAGAAATCCCAGCGCGGGCGAGCGCCGTTGCGAACACAGCACACAACCCGTCCGGATCGACGCCTACCTTTTCACGCGAGCGCTCCAGCGTTTCGCGGAGATCGTCGATGTCCTTGGCTTGGCGAGCCCGCCGGGCGCGGGTCTCGTCATCCATCTCGGCGACAGCGGTCTTCTGCAGACCCTCGTCGACTTCCTCATCTATTTCACGCGCCAGCGACTTCGGTCGAGTGATGCCCTCGCGTTCGAGCCGATCCGAAAGTCGATGCGCGATTACCTGGCCGGCCGAGCCAAGTTGCGTCCGGATCAGCTCTGTCTTCCGTACCAGCGCCTCCAGGACGACGTCTTCTTCACGCTGCGCATGAACGAAATACCGACACCAAACCTTCAAAGACGGCTGCAGTTTGCGGTCGATACGGCCGTTGCGTTGCTCCAGGCGCGCCGGGTTCCAGGGGAGGTCGATATGAATGAGATCGTGACACCTCATCTGGAGATTGATGCCTTCGCGCGCCGCATCGGTACAGATCAGAATGCGCAGCGGGTCCTGTGCCGGGTCCGCGTTGAAACGGCGTTTCAGCTCCTCACGACGGATCAGGGGCGTCGCGCCGGTGAACGAGGCGATCCGATCGTCGGCCTGCAGATCGTCGAGCGCCTCGGCTAGCCTTTTTTCAAACCAGCGGCGCGTGTCTTCGTATTCGGTGAAGAGGACCAGACGGTGCTCGTTCCAGCGGCCGCCGGGCGCCATGTTGGTGCGTACCCAATCTGCCAGCCAGGCGATACGACCGTCCGGGCGCTGCGCATGCTCCCTCGCGATCTCGAGCATTTCAGTCACGATGGCGAGATCTGACACCGCAGCTGAAATTGCACCGGCGGCTTCGGCTGCAGCGTCCTCGTCGTCTTGGATGAGCTTCTCGCCGTCTTCCTCGATCGGCTCGTCTTCCGGTTCGGCGCCGCCCTGGACAAATGTTTCTGCTGCCCCCTCGAGGCCGGCACCATCGGCGCGATCAAGGCCCTTCCGATGAACCTCGAGCGTCCTGGCGAACGCCGCAATCGATGACAGAAGCCGCTGCTGCAGGCCGATGAAGCCAAGCCGCGCATTGCCTGCCTGTCGCGCGGGAAGATTTGCCGCACGCGCCCGGATGATCTCGCCGTATTCCGCCAGCTTACGCGCGAGAACCAACTCCGGTGCATCTTCACGCAGATTATCCAGGACAATCGGTTCAACGACCCTCTCCGGAAACTTTTCACCAAAGTGTCGCAAGTCGGACTTGAGCCTGCGGACCATGACCGCATCGAGTTCGCCCGGGCGCACCGGGACACCGCGCGTGAAGCGCTGCGGATCGAGGATTTCGAGCAGGCTCGAAAATGAATTTGAATGTCCGTTGTGCGGCGTGGCTGACAGAAAGAGACGATGTTCGAAACGCGAAGCCAGACCCCGCACGGCCCGGGTGAACTGGCTGTCGATCGCGTAACGCGACCCGCTGGCCGGAGCCGCATGATGTGCTTCATCCAGGATAAGCAGGGCCTGCGCGCGGAATTCGCCCAATAGGTCCCGAAGACCGCCGACGTATGTCTCGTCGACCATCAGCGAGTGCGAGATGATGAACCGCGACCCGGACGACCATGGGTTTGCGGTGTAGCCGCGCTCACGCCGAAGCGTGGTGAGATACTCGCGGTCGACCAGCACGAACGACAGACCGAACTTCGCCTCGAGTTCGTCCTGCCACTGGCGCACCATGCCTGCTGGCGCAGCCACTAGGACGAAGTTGACCCGCCGCCTAAGGAGCATTTCGCGCAGGACTAGGCCAGCCTCGACCGTCTTGCCAGCACCGACGTCGTCGGCAATCAACAGGTTGATGCGCGGAAGCCGCAAAGCCTTTCTCAGCGGCAGCAGCTGATAAGCGTCTTGGTGGATACCCGCTCGAAACGGCGCCTGGAACAAATCACGATCCGCCGCTGTCGCGGTGTTCCAGCGTAGAGTTCGCAAATAGGCCGAAAAAACTGTCGGATCGTCGGTTCCGATCTTTGAGACCGCAGACCACCCCTCGTCGGCTAACATCGCACCGTCAAGTTCCGCGTCCCACAATAACTCGACCGTCTCGCCCTGAGCGTCATCGTCCACACAAGCGAGGCGAAGGGCTCTGAGTTCACTATTGACTGTGCGCTCATCCTCGACAAGCCAACGGCGGGTGCGGACCCGGACGAAGTCACCGGGTTGCGGCGCTCCCGTCATTATATTTTCCCCCTACACCATTGCATCATATCGATGCATGCGCAGGTCGCCAGTTAGACTATGAGCCTAGTAGCTTGCAACCCCCGGGCGCAAATACCCCCATGGCACATGTGGAGCAAGTTGAGGACCCATGCAGGAGAGACTAACCGCATACCGATGCGATTGGAGAAACACTGCCGCCAATCCGTCCTGCGAAGCTCCCTGCGCTGTGGCGTGAGCGCAAAGCGAACGCGGCCTTCCTCAGCTTAAACGTGTTGGGGGTCGTCCGGGTCGACCGAACGGGCGGTCCTCCACGAACCCGCCATAGATATGGTGACCGGGAGAACGATAGAAGCCAGTCAAATAAAATATGCCGCCGACCGCCCCTACGCCGATCCCGACGCAGTCGTCATGCCGCTGCGCTACCCTATGAGGTGCGCGATGCGGCGGAATATTTTGATGACATCCAGGACGTCAAGGTCACCAAGGACATGCTCGACTCCACGCAAAGCACATCGTCGCGCGGAAGAGCGGCCATTTCGAGCCGGAGAAATTCGAGGATCATTACGAGGCGGCGCGTTGGTTCTCGACGGCGAGCTACGCTGCGTTGGCTCGACTGCAGAAACGTCGGTGCGCTACGGCGAGCCAGCGAGCAGCAGCCTGCGCATGCCGATCGATATAGTTGCGGCATCCATGCCGCGCGATCTCCCTCGACAGTCGAAAGCGTAGCGTGGTTAGGATATCCGTTGAGGAGTACGGACCAAACGCCTCGGGCAGATCACGCCAGGGTGCTCCGGAGCGTAAGACCCAGAAAATGCCATTGAGGACACGGCGGTCGTTCACCCGAGGGACGCCTCGCGGCTTATTCGGCAGCATCGGCTTGGTAGTACTCCATTCATAATCGGCGAGTTCGTAGCGCATGATTCGAGCCCCCAGTTTGGGAGCTTGAATCACGGGGCTCTGGCCGAACGCAACGGTCTCTCGGGCCGGCCAGCCCGGGCTTCAGCGCTTATGGACAGAAGCGGACATCAACCAACCGACAATCCGTCGAAAATGACCCTGGCTGTGTGAAAACGCCGCCCGCTGTTATGATCGTCCCGCGATTCTTCGGGGGAATTGATGAAGCGCTTCGTTGCGGGGGCGGACCGCGGGCAGTCGACGCTACTGCCCGAATGCCTCGACGATTTCATTGGCGAGAGCAACCCTGTTCGCGTGATCGACGTGTTTGTCGACACGCTCGATTTGGCCGAGATGAGCTTCGAAGGGGTGGAGCCGGCGACGACCGGTCGGCCGTCGTACCATCCCTCGGTTCTCCTGAAGCTTTACATTTATGGCTATCTGAACCGGGTGCAGTCGAGCCGACGCCTGGAGCGAGAGGCCGGACGCAATGTCGAGGTCATGTGGCTGCTGGGTCGGCTGGCTCCCGATCACAAGACGATCGCAGACTTCCGCAAGAACAATGGCCTGGCGCTACGCAAGGTCTGTGTGCGCTTCGTCGAACTCTGCCGTGAGATGGGGCTTCTTGCGACGGCGAGTGTCGCCATCGATGGCAGCAAGTTCAAAGCCGTGAACAACCGGGACAAGAACTTCACACGGGCGAAGGTGGAACGGCGGCGTGCCCAGCTGGAGGAGAGCGTCGCGCGCTATCTGAGCCAGCTTGATACCGCCGACCGACAGGAGCCGAGCGAGGCGCTGGCTTCGAAGGTGACAAGGCTCAGCGAGAAGCTGACCAAGCTGAAGGAGGAAATGGGCAAGCTTGCCGTCTACGAGAAGCAGATGCTGGCTTCGCCTGATCAGCAAGTCTCCCTGACCGATCCCGACAGCCGTTCGATGGCGACGAGCGGCCGCGGTTCCGGCGTCGTCGGCTACAACGTGCAGGTTGCCGTCGATACCGAGCATCATCTGATTGTGGCACATGAGGTCACGAACAGCGGCTCAGATCGGGCCCAACTAGCCAGCATGGCCAAGCAGGCGAAGGCCGTTCTAAAGACCGAGACGCTCGAGGCCGTGGCCGATCGCGGCTACTTCAGCAGCCTGGAGATCCTCGCGTGCCACGAGGCCGGCGTCACGGTAACTCTGCCCAAGCCGCAAACGTCGGGCGCCAAGTCAGATGGGCGTTTCGGCAAGCAGGACTTTGTCTATTTGCCGGAGGAAGACGCCTATCGCTGTCCAGGCTGGGGAGCAACTGCCATATCGCTTCACGAGCGAGGAAGATGGCAAGGAGATAAGGCGCTACTGGACCACAGCCTGTCAGAACTGTTCGCTCAAATCCCAGTGCACGACAGGGCCAGAGCGGCGGATTCCACGATGGGAGCAAGAGCATCTGCTCGAAGCTGTGCAGCAGCGCCTTGATGCAAATCCACAGGCCATGCGCCAGCGTCGAGAAACAGTCGAGCATCCGTTCGGCACGATGAAGGCCCGCATGGGAGCGACGCACTTCCTCACCAAAACCCTTCCGAAGGTCGCCGCCGAGATGGCACTCTCCGTCCTGGCCTACAACCTCACACGGGTCATGAACATCATCGGAACCAAGCCGCTGATCGCGGCGATCGCCGCCTGAGACACCCTCGGCTCTTGGCTCTCAGAACCGACCTCTCTTGAGACCGTTTTTACACGGCCAAGACCCGGAGCCGACATCGGCCGCTATTTGGCAAGGGGTAATTCTGGCTATACCTGCCCTTCCATAATTGTGGCCTGACCCGATAGGATGCGCCTCCGGACCCCCGGGGGAGATATGGCGCGGCCATCAAAAACGAGAGGCAAGAGGGGCGCGGCGAAAACCCGCCAGGCGAACTCTACGGGCGGCCGCAAAAAGCCCATTAAAAATGGGCGCCGCATTTCTCCGATCTCCGATGTGACCAAAGAGTTGCAGGAGGCCCGCGAGCAGCAAGCGGCTACGGCCGAGATATTGAAGGTCATCGCGGGTTCGCCTGGCGAGCTTGGGCCGGTGTTCGAGGCCATGCTGGAAAATGCCGTGCGCATCTGCCGCGCCAGTTTTGGGACGCTGCTCCTGTACGAAGGCGACAGGTTGCGGCGAGTGGCGCGAATGGCCGCGCAAAGCGTGCCGCAATTGTATGCGCCCGACCAAGAAACGCCGCCACACTTCATCGCGCCGTTTGATGGGGTGCCTTCGCTGCGGCGCCTCGTCGAGACCAAGGCGCTGGTTCACATTGCCGATATTGCGACAGAGCATCCCGACGATCTGATCTACAAGGTCGCCGCAGCCCGCACCGTTCTGATTGTGCCGATGCTCAAGGAGAGCGAGCTTGTTGGCGCCTTTGCCGTCTACCGCAAGGAGGTGCAAGAGTTCAACGACAAGCAGGTCAAGTTGCTGCAAAATTTTGCTGCACAGGCGGTGATCGCGATCGAGAACACGCGGCTGCTCAAGGAACTGCGCGCCCGGACCGATCAAGTGGCGGAGCTTAATCGGGGACTCGAAGCGCGTGTCGCCGAGCAAGTCGAGGAATTGGGCCGGGTCGGACGTCTGAAGCGCTTCCTCGCTCCGCAACTGGCCGAACTGATCGTCTCGCAGGGAAATGAGAAGATCCTCGAAAGCCACCGCAGCGAGATCGTCGTCGTGTTCTGCGATTTGCGCGGCTATACCGCCTTCACAGAGAAAGCCGAGCCCGAGGAGGTGTTGGGTTTCCTGCGCGAGTATCACGGCGCGCTAGGTCCGCTCGTCAGCCAGTTCGAGGGGACGCTCGACCAGTTCTCCGGCGATGGGATCATGGTGTTCTTCAACGACCCCGTACCGATCCCCGACCCGGCCGAGCGCGCGGTCAAGATGGCCATCGCGATGCGCGAGGCTGCGTCGTCGCTGACCGCGGCCTGGCGCGAGCGAGGTCGTGAGTTGGGCTTTGGCGCTGGCATCGCCCAAGGTTACGCGACCCTGGGCCAGATCGGATTTTCCGAGCGCTCCGGATACACTGCGATTGGCACCGTGTGCAATGTGGCGGCGCGGCTGTGCGGCGAGGCCAAGGACGGCCAAATTCTGCTCAGTCAGCGCGTCAATGTGGCACTCAAAGGAAGCGTTGCGACTGAACCTTTTGGCGCGCTTGCTTTGAAGGGTCTCACCCAGCCGGTCGTTACCTACAACGTGCCGCTCACGGCAGGCCAACCGGCTCTCCGCGTTATCGACGGTGGTAATCATTGAATGGCCAGTCAGCGGGTGGAGTCCGGAATTGGCCCAACGCGTCATTTGCCGCGATTGCACAAAGGCCGTCGGTAGCGGAGCGAAGCGGACATTGGCAAAGCTTTATGAGTACGCGCCCTAACACTACTTAGGCAGATTGTCGGTTTTGCTGTGCTTATAGGATTCCCGAATCAATTTTTCAATGATTCATGGGTGGTCGGCTCTTGGAGGGCTGACCATGGCGGGATGGGAAGACGAACTTGAACGCTGGCTGATGCCGTTCTTGGACCGGCTGGGCCATAAGACTCGGCAACGGATGTGTCCTCTGTATGTTGCAGGACTGATTGGTCCTGGCGATCGCAAGAGCGTTCAGCCGATGGCGGGGCGCCTTGCCTCGGGCAACTACGATCAGCTGCACCATTTCATTGCGGACGGTCTCTGGGACGCGACGCCGCTGGAGACGGAGCTGCTCAACCAGGCGGACCGACTTGTCGGCGGCAGGGATGCGGTGCTCGTTATTGATGACACCTCAATGCCGAAGAAGGGCGAACGCTCGGTTGGTGTTGCGGCTCAATATGCGTCGGCTCTCGGCAAAACGGCAAATTGCCAAACGCTGGTGTCTTTGACGCTTGCGCGCGGCGAAGTGCCAGTGATGGTCGCATTACGTCTCTTTCTGCCTGACAGTTGGACAAGCGACGTGTCTCGTTTGAAGCGTGCTCGCGTGCCAGTCGAACACCGAACGCCACGGTCCAAGCCGGAAATTGCCTTGGCCGAGATTGACCGCGCGGTGGCAGCCAACGTGCGCTTTGGATGTGTGCTGGCGGATGCAGGATACGGACTTAGCGCACCATTTCGACAAGGGCTGACAGAGCGCGGGCTGGCCTGGACTGTCGGCATCCCTCGGCACCTCAAGGTGTATCCGGTTGATGTACAGCTCATTTGGCCGATTACCAAAGTCCGCGGGAAACCACGAAAGCACCACGTGCCAGATATCTTATCGATTGCGGCAGAACAAATGCTGGCCAGCGCCAAATGGAAAACCGTGAGTTGGCGCAGCGGAACGAAAGGTCGACTGAAAGCCCGATTTGCTGCTCTCCGTATCCGCACCGCCGACGGCCCTCTCGCAGCGGATTTGGGATAAAAGTCATCAGCATCTCCCGGGAGACGAAGCTTGGCTCATTGGCGAGCAACGTGCCTCAGGGGAGAAGAAATACTATCTCGCCAATCTCCCTGCGGCGACGGATCTGCGCACACTGGCCGCCACCATTAAGGCAAGATGGATTTGTGAGCAGGCGCATCAGCAGTTGAAGGAGGAGCTTGGACTTGATCACTTCGAAGGGCGATCATGGCAGGGTCTTCATCGCCATGCCCTGATGACAATGATTGCCTACGCCTTCCTGCAACATCGTCGCCTCGCATATGCGGGGCGGAAAAAAAAGAATCAACGGGCCTTCGCCTCAGCCAACCATGCCCGCCGTACGTCAAGCCATCGTCGATCTCATCCTGCGGCCGCCGGCTCCGTGGTGTCCGTACTGCCGAAAACAAATCCTTGAAAAACACTGGCGCAAATAGATTCTGCCAAAGTAGTGCTAACCTATAAGCGGCGCATGGTGATGCCGCCAGCGGTTGACTTGGAAGATCAGGCCTGGCTGAGCAGGCGATCCTATCATAGCATCAATGCACTCTTGGTAGGTGGCGTATGAAATCGCGTGCTTGTGGACCACCGTTCCAGATGCAAGACGGTCAGTTGCTTAGCCGAAACTCCACGTCATTCCGATCTGAAAGATGAAGGCAGCGGAGCTGCGAAGACCTCCTCAGGCGACAGCGCGAGCGTTACGAACGTACCCGCGAACCTGCTCCTTAAAGCCACGGCCGTTGAAGTCGCGGACGCGAACTGGGCTCCATCCAAGCGAAACCATCACCTTGCAAAGGTGGCGATAATTGCCCGCAGTACGCTGGCGCTGTGGTACCTCCAAGATGTCCATCAGCAGTTGCGTACTGATCCGCTCCAGGCCGTCGAAGCCCGTCTTGCCACGCACGCGCTCCAGCCGCAGACGCCAGGGGTCTACGGGCTGCGCGGCTTCGGCAGCGGCTGCTTTCACTTTTTCCAGGAATGACACCTTGGCACCCTTCAGATGGCTAGTTGCTTACGTGTAGGAACGCCAGAGCAGGCCAGCGGCGGGTTCAGGATAACACGCAAGCGCCAGTCTCGCGGCGGACAGCTCGTCAGGGCAGAGAATTGGCATGCTCGTGATGGTCAACACCCGGGCGTCGACATCACACGGATAGCGAAGTTCGACGGACCATCCTGCGACTTGCTTTTTTATCCAAAGCGAGTGAGGCCCGACATCGCACTGGTCAAGGTCCAAGACTTTGTAGCGATCCCACGTAATGCCCTTAAATTGTTGGCGCATGCGAGCTACTTCATCCTGGTAAATTTGCTCCACGAAGTCCGAGCGCAACAGGGCCAGGTTACTTGCCCACTCCGCGAAGAAATCGATGTAGGGCTTGTCCAGCGCGGCGCGCGGCAGCACCGCGTCGACGCCGGAGGGAGCTGGACCCTGCCACAACGGTTGCGGTGGCGTGCGCGGCCGATTTGGGACTGCTTCAAGGTGGACGTGTTGAACGGATCGTTTGAGTTGCTGGCGCATGAGTTGCCCCTATAGAGACTGATCGACTGAGCGCGCAGCTCTGCTGCGCCGTTTCGCGGGTGTCGGTGGGGAAACATCCGTCTCGCACCGGTTAGGGCGAAAGCCCTTAACGGTTCGTAGTTATCTCCGGGCGGGTTGCGACGGTTGCCGGGAGGGAGGGCGCTCGTCTCCGGCGATCGGATCGACGTGGCGCAAAAAGCGCGGCCAGACGAGACGCAGATGACGGCGAGCGTTGCTGCCAGCTCATCCAGCCCATTTTTCAATTGCCGCCCTTATTGCATAATCAGGGATCTCCACTTCCAGCCCATCTGCCATGATAGAGAGCACAATAGAGAAATGGCCTGGATAGGCTGGCACAGGGCGACGCAGGCGGAATGGCGCGCCGCAAGCGCCGCGCGGAGATCGACGACGCTGCTGTGACCCAGGGGCCGGCGAGAGCGGCCTAATGGTTCCGGGGGCAACGGCGCGCACTCGGAGCCAGTCGCGCCTATAGCGGGTTTAACGCTCTCTTCGATCCCGGACGCAAGGCGTCGCCGGCCACGGCCGCCTTCTGCTGGGCGCACGGCCGCAGAGCATTCTTCGAACTGGCCGATATCGCCCAGAACGCGCGCCGCGGACGGTCGGCGACAGCGATCTCGCCCGTTGCGCTGGAAGCGGTTCGTCGGATTGACAAGCTGTTCGAGATCGAGCGCGATATCTATGGCGCTGAGGAGCGGCTGCACATCCGCCGGGAAAGAAGCGCGCCACTGCTGACCGACCTTGAGGCTTGGCTGGCGGAATCTGCCCGGCTCTCGCGTTCGCCCAACGTGATCAAGCCGATCAACTATCTGCTCAACCGTTGGGAGGGCTTTGCTCGCCTTGTCCACGACGGAAGGATCTGCATGACGAACAATGCAGCAGAGCGGGCGTCGCGCGGTTTTGCCTTGGGAAGAAAGGCAGGGTTGTTCGCCGGTTCTGATCGCGGCGCGGAGCGAGCTGCCGTGATGGCCACGCTCATCATGACGGCGCGTCTCAACGACATCGATCCGAAAGCCTGGCTTGCCGACGTCTTCGCGCGCATCGCCGATATGCCACAGAACCGCCTGCACGAGTTGTTGTCCTGGAACTGGACGCCTCCTGCGCCGACACCTCCACCCAGGCGGCATAGCCATGCACGTCAACAAGGTTTATGCCGTCTTCACTATCAATCGCGTCGCCAAGGACCTCGGAGAAGACGAGGACTGGCTCTGGGACGTGGCCAACGGAATGGACACAGAGGATGGCGTCATCTGGGTTTACGGCATCGGTGACGACCAGGTCATGGCGTTCACCGACTTCGGTATCGAGAACCTGACCGAGCTCATCAGGATGCACAAGGAAGACCCCGAACTCCTCAAGCGCTTGAATCGGTGAGCCCGTCCGCGGCCTAGCTCGGATGGATACTTTGTTTCTGAAGGCGAACGAAAAGCAGGCCAACTGACGATGCAAACTTCATCATGGCTATTCCCCACGAATTGGCCACTTTTCAGCAGCCTTCTGCGTCTCAATGTATTCGTTCAGAGCCTTCAGTGCGGCTCCTAGTTGGTTGATGAGCTCAAGGTACTTGGTGAGAAATGACCTGACGGTATTGATCTCATCGGCCGAAACTGGCGGCGGCGATAGAAGTAACCGGCTCAGTATCTGTTGACGTATCCGTAGGGTAAGGGAAAGATCGGCATAAAACGGGGCGGTAACGACCTGATCTTCCGAAAGTTTAAGTTGACTTAGTAACTTCTCAACGTCGGTCAGTGTTTGCACAACGCTTGATCTGACACTTTCCCAAACATTCGGCTCTCCTGGGCAATTAACGAAATCCTCTACTGTTGAGACAAGCAGAGCGCATCGCGATTGGCTCAATTCAAGCGCCATGCCAGAAATAGTCGAAAGCTTCTTTCGGGTCTGCCGAGCCTCGTTCCATTTGATGATATCATGGCCGCTGCCAATAGCGGCAGCAACTAGTTTGGTAAGCTTGGCGAGCGTGTCAGCGAGCTTGTCAACGCAGTTTGCGGCATCTTCGAACAATGAGACGTTAAAGTCCATCGCATGCTCCCATTTTCGCGTCGCAACCTCGCGGCTGAAGCGCTACGAGGTTCGCGCCTCTGTCTTCTCCAGTTCCTAAAGCAGGCATTTCGAGTTGAGGCCGCATCGGAGCAAACGGCCTTGAGTCGGTGGCTCGTTGGCCGAAAACTGCGTACCGTGCCGAGGCGCAGCGATGGCTTAATTAGAACCATCTGAGTGTCCCTCGCCGACGCGGCCGGTGACGATCTCGACGTGTTTTTCAGCGGAGGGCGGGCCCCAGGAATTGCTCTCCGGGTCGAACGTTTGAACAACGAACAGATCATCCCCCGAAATGCCCACTTCGACACTTCCGTCTTCACCGTTCTCTCCTTGGCCATGTCCGCTGTCACCGTTATCGCCGCCCGGATCACTGTGCTCACCTTCTTCGCCTTGACCCAATCCATTACCCGGTTCGTCGGGATCACCGGGGTCGGAATTATCGCCGCCGCGGCCACTTCCTCCTCCCTCTTCCCGGCCTCCGCTACCACGGCCGCTGCCACGTTTCGGCGTGCAGAAATATTCAGAGAGACCCGGCAAACAATCCCACTGCTCCGGCATCTCTAGCTCCGGCCGCTCCCTCTCCGCAAAGAAACTCTGCGCTGCTACGACCATCGTTCTCACCAAATTTCGTGTAACGTTGGTCTCTTTTTCCCAATTGTCGTACCAGATCGAAACGACCGTCCCCGCGACCGCCCCAAGGGCAAATGCCGGAAAGACGGCTGCCGTTACGAAGCCGACCGCTGTTGAAGTGATCTCCGCTGCTACGATGGAAAGCACCGTACCAGCTCCTGTCTCAAGCAGGCCAGCGGTTAGATCTTGAAGCGTCTGTTCGTCGCCTGACAAGTATCCTGCGACCTGAGCAGCGGCATACATTGTCAGCGCCAAAACAAAAGTTGACCTGAGGGCGCTGCTTGCGCCTGCGGGTCCCAGTCCCAGCCGAACGATGGCGGGATTATTTGCCAAATACCTCGTTCCCTTCAAATAAGGACGCAACGATGCGTGACCACGTAGGATCACGTATTTCACGCCTCTTATCTCCTTTACGTAATAGCTTCCCGCCACTCCAAGCTCTTGAAGGACATTTGCGCCGCTCGCAACATCCGCAACGATGGAAGCTATTTGCTCTATGCTGAGGCCCGCAATACCCGCCCTAATCTTTAGATCATCGTCAACGTCCGAAAGCGCCAAGGCAAGTTCATTAGCTCCGATAACGACTGACCAAGCCTCCTGGATTTCCATGCGCACCTCCCAATTCCCGATGGCGCTTCTTCCGACCGCCACGCGGTCTTCGTCTCCAGGGAAAGGCGGGAAATTCGGCGTGCCCCCGCCAACCTGATAGCCTGCCGGTGGTCGAATCCCTATCTGGCCGGGATATCTAAGATTGGCATCCGTGCAGGTGTTGATGCTCGCTCATAAAGATCCTCGAAAAACTTTACATAGCGTTCAAACAGATGAGGCTCATCGAGAATCAGCTGCATTTCAATATTCTGGTCGAGACTTCCCTTGCGTAGGTGGGCGGAACCGGTAAACACGGAGTTTCCCGACGCCTCCTGACCTCGCAAAATTATAAGGCGCAGGTGGTTGGTGTTGCCGGGACCTGATAAGTTATGATGATTGGTCATAACGTAGCGCACTTCAACGTTCGGTCTGCGCAACAGAGGCTCCAGGGCTGTCGTGTCCTCTAAACTAACTACGCCTGTGGGCGTCTTAGTCTCGAGTGTCCAATAAAAATCGTCATCGAGGACGACACGGATACGAGACGTGCTCGCTTCGAGAGCCGCAACGACAGCTGGATCTGACAAAAATTGCGCTGAGATCATGATCTCTGCGGCCTGTGCAATTTGCTTCGTCAACTTACTCCGGAACCAATCAGAGTCGGCGGGTAGGATACCAAATCGCACGCCAGGTGCGGCGTCTAATTCTCCGCCATCCCATGACGAAGTGCACCTCCTGTAAGTGGTGGAGAAGAAAGCGATAGGTGCATACCGAAGACCGGTGACTTCGTCCAAAGTTCTGAATAGGCAGTTATATCGAAATGAGAATCCGGCCTTGTCTCTTGAAGCTAAGATTACCCAATCCTCGATATTCGCGTAGAGAGCCTTGTTTAAATTTCCGCTGCCGAACACCGCAACACTAACACCGTTATCGAGCTCAAACTCGATTACTTTTGAGTGGAGAATGTTGACGTTGCCGCCATTGCACTTGTTGTTCTCGGCGAACACGTCGCATCCAACCGCGAAAAATTCGACTCGCTTGCGGCAGCTGGCCATACTCTGCGCAAAGTCCGCTGCGAGGTGGCCTCGCTCATCTGTCGTATGCTGGTAGTAAACCCTGATAGTGGCCTCGTCCGTGAAAGACCGGGAGCAAAGCCAATCCACAAAACTTTTTTCAGAGTAGTAGTAGTCGCTAAGTGCGACTCGGCTGATCTTCCGTTCTCCGATCATTTTATCAATTGTTTTTCCGAGGTCGGATGTCTCGAAGTGCCAGTTGAGGAAGTCGGCGCTGGAGCAATAGTAGCCCCCGGTGGGGCCCGTCATAACGTCCGCGGTTCTATCGGTCGTTTCAACAAGGTAACGCTTTGTGCTGCAGTGTGGATTAGTAAAAACAACATCACTATGAATCGATGGTGTCTGGGCGAGGGCAAGTGGTGGCACGATCATAAAAAAAATTATGATCGCTGCTCTCATTGGACCGTTCCCATGGATTTGTGAAAGGCAACGGCGGAATCGTAAATTGATTGATTGATGAAGTTCCGCACCGAATAATTGAGAAACGCTCTCTCTGCCGTTGCAAAGGCCGTGTAGGCTTGTGCAGTCTGCAAGAAAGCCGTCATGCCAATCCGGCCGTGCTTCTCCTTGCCTGTGTCCAAGAACCTCTTGTATGCGGAAAGAAGCCCGATGCTCTCGGCTGTCGTCGCCATAAATATGGGTCTAGGAGCCCCGAATTCTTTCTCGTGTTGGTGGAGCGAGTAGAGAATGTCACCGATATCCTTCTGCCCCGGATCTTTCTGCAAATATATCACCTCGGTTATGTTAGCGAGATCCATCGCACCAACACATTGGGAACAAGACTCAAGCGTAGTATAAATTGTGTAGCCCTGGAGCATTACGGCGTAGCCGGAAGTTGCCTCTCCGCTCCGGAATCGCCGCGCATTCGTCCGGGTAATGCTGTCGCGAACGGCGCGTATCTCGGCATGCTCTAAGCTGCTATTGAAGTAGTTATTCTCGTTCATTTGGAACGAGACAATTTCGTATCGATTGTTCACCGCCAAGGCGCCGATATTGTGCCCTGTGTATTCGCCGAATTCTCTGTCTGGAAAAAGCTTCCGATACTCCCTACGGAGATATGGATTAGATTTTTCGATCCGCCAATTCGCAAAGACCATGGCGCAAGCGAGCAGCAGGAAAATTTCATGTCGCTCGCGGTCACTTGGCGAAAGCTCTGCTTCGACCGCCGCGGGGGCTTGGCACGTGTTTGACGTTGCCGTAGCTTGTGACGAAGCCGTTTCGTATAGTGCGGCTAGTGTGCCGACCAGAATACCCCGTCGGGAATGGTCTAGCATCGTGCGCCCCCAAATCCCACCTAACTAGTTTAACTCGAGTTGTAGGTTGAGAATAGTTATTCGGCGTGCTACAAATTGTCCCAAGCGATGTGCGGAAATTGGTGATGTCAACATGAATCATAGTTGGGCACGACCATTTCGGTTAACTTCGTACTAGCCTGTCAGACGCCTGAGGCTTTTAAATAAAGGCCGGTGGGCCCTTGCGATGAGCAGTTACCTGCTGGTCGTCGTCGCTCGACCTAGTCCACGCAAGGCGAAATCGGTGCCGACAATGACGCCCAGCGGAGATTGATATCGATGATCTAGGCGCATGGCACTGCGTCCTAGTCCAAATGGAGGTAGCCCTCGAAACGTTTGCCGTCTCACTTCGGCGGCATGCGGACCGTCAATCCTGGCGCCAAAAGTCCTTGAAACGGGTAGGGGATAGCTCGGTATAGCGTACTGTGTGCTGAATATTTTTGTGTCCGAGATAAGCTTGGAGTGCGCGCGTGTCGTGGCCCTTATTGGCGAGAGCATAACCGCAAGCGTGCCTTAACATGTGGGGATGCGCCTTAAAGCTTAACTTGGCTTCGACACCTGCCCGTTCGATCATCCGAGCGAAGCCCGCTGGGGTAAATGGTGCGCCACGCTCGGACGTAAACACGAAGGAAGATTTAGGCTCCTGTTCGCGCTGAAGCCTGCGCAGCGCGCGTAGCTCGTCACCGAGAATTGGGTGCGCGCTTGGCGTGCCTTGCTTGACCCGCCGCACATGTAGCGAAGCGGAGGTAAACTCGATCTGATCCCAGCGTAGATCGTCAGTTCGGAGGCGCGGAAGCCATGTCGGTAGGCCATGAGGATCATGGTCGTATCACGGTGGCCATGGCGATTGGATTTGGCAGCTGCGATCAGCCGCCGCACTTCGTCGTCGGTTAGATACTCGCGCGTTCGGAGATCAGCGTTTTTTCGGCGAAGTGGCGTGTGGATACACCGGGGGCGGTGATCGCCGCGCTTGTGCGTACGCAGACCGATTTTGGTGGCAGGAGAAATTCCCATCCTGCTGAGCGGATATTTGCTAGATTGACCTCTGAAGTGTCGCGGGTCTAACGCGCCATCCCGGGACGAAATTCCAGATGAGATGTCAGACCATCCCTAAAGATAGCCCCGGGAGCCGAACGGGAGCTGGTCCTCTTCCGCTCGATATGATGGCGGTGACCTTTCGCCGAACCTCATTGGAGATGAGAATGGAAGTCTTGATACGAGACAGCAAGCTTACTGACTTAGTATTATTTCGATCACCGAGTATCAGCGCCAGGCATAACCTGATCATCGTTGCGCTAACCATCTCTATTTTTTTTGTGTCCGGCGGGCTTTCAGCGGCATCTCTGAAAGATTTAAGCGGCGCGCGGCTATCGCCTCATCAGATGAACCTGATTGCTGTCACATCGCAGTCCTACAAGGATGGGACGTATAAGTTTGCAAGTCTCGCATTTGCGCTTCACAACGCCGACAATTTGTTTAGGGCCGATCCATCTGCGTGGATGCGTTCATTTGAGATGCCAGTTAGCAAAGAGTTTGATCTCGACTACCCTAGTCGTCCGCTCAAGCAACTCCTCTCCAAGCTGATCACGCATGATCAGGGGCTACAACGTATAGCTGAGGAAAAGGCGAGCCGCTTGGACCACGCCCCCGCTGGGTTTGCAAGAAATATCGATACGGCCGTCGAATGGCTTGCCGGGAAAGGTGGCATTTGGGGGCAGGGTTTGAAGATGACCTATCCAACGATAAAGGGTGCGGTTCTTCGAGACGGACGTCAGCAGCGCTCCGATCTTCCAAACTTGGCGCGTGAGTTCGTGATTGATTGGACCACTTGGGGATGCGATCAGATCCGAGAAGGTACACCTGTTGGCAAAGCCTTGGCGCCATATGCGACTTCTTACCTGGAGTTTAATCCCCAAAACGACCTAACCAATTACTCTCCGGTCGAAAAAGCGACGGTCGCTGCCAGCAAGTTGCTTTCAACTAGTAAGCCGGACGACTTGGCAAGCGAAGTCGGTCTAACTGTTGAGGCACGAGAAGACTTTAGAGAGGCATTTCAGGATTACAAGAAAGCGCGAGAAAAACGAGCCAGCATAGAAGAGAGAGCAAAGAATCTTAATGATAGAGCGGCTCGATTGGAAGGTTATTCGGCTACGTTCAGAGCCATAAGCTACGCGCTGGACGCGCAGGGAGCTGGGGCGGACGTTGGCCGGTGGATGAAGGGGGTGGCCAAGACTTATGATGGGATGGCGGGCCTTGCAAGGAAAGGGCCGACAATGTCTGCGGGAGCCGCTCTGAACGCTTTCTTCAATATGGCGGATGGGCTGACGCAAGCCATCCACGGGATGGATCGAAGCGATACAGATGCGCTCAAAGGATTGTTTGATGAAGTTCGCGAACTCGCGGATTTGGTTCGCCAAATGCGCGATGAGCTGATGCAAAACTACCTTGATCTAGGTCAGAAGCTATCGAGTAATTTTCGTTCCTTGGATCTATTGGCAAATGCATCGAACTACAACGCGGAGGAAATCAAGATCGCGCTCGTCGGAGTCCAGCAGGCAATAGACGCGATGCGGAGGGAATCCACAACGCAAGCGACCGATCTCGCTGGGATCATTTTTCGTGGGGAAGAGCGAAAATGCTCTGTGCTGGACGGAGAGGGGCGAGAGCTGGCCATTCGATCCGTTAGTTTGTTCAGAGAGTGCCGAGATATCTACTCTGATCGCGCAACGATTGATGCCGTAAGTTCCGTTGTCTCGCGATCCAAGAATTCAGACTATCTTGCTTACTTTGGGTCAATCGACGGTTTGCGGCAAATGCTCGATCAGGATGGAAAGGAGTATCCTAACGCCTTAGTCAATCCATCGGTTTGGTACGCCGCATCTGGTCGGTTCCTCGATCTTTTTCGAAACAATCCAGATAAGTTGCAAGAGTTGTCGGTTGTCCCTGCCGAAGATCACTTTCCACAGTTAGATCGAATTATACGCGCCGGTCAGAACCTTCAACGCTTCACCAAAACGGCACTCGTGGATGAGAAGGGACGGCTAAAGGAAGATCGACTGGCTCTGTTCATCGAAACAATTCTTAGCCTGCGAGGTAAGCTGCTTTCAAAGATAGAAGATCAAATCGAAAATAAGTCGGCCGAAATTGATCCGCTACTTGGTTTTGTGCAGCCGTATGACAAGACCTTTCCGTTTGAGTTGCTTTCCAAGCCTCTAACGAAATGCGAGAATGCCGCACTGGATTTCAAGTCGTACAATAATCTCTTAATAGTGGTCCATGGACCTAACACGCAATGGCTGTACGTCGGCAGATTTAACGACAACGTTTATGGTCAGAACCTGGGACGGCTGGACGCCGACATCAAGAATTTAGACTTCCGCAAACTCAGGCTCGATGCCTCTTTCATCCGAGCACTTCCATCTTATGTGCCGTTGGTCGAACAGTTCAACCAAAGGGCCTACGTGCTTAGCCCGTGTGTGTCTAAGTTAGCTCTCTCGAATCTGAGCCAAAGCTCTCAAGCAACGTCGGTCGATGCAGATATAAGTATAGACGTTAACGTCAGGCGGATCTCGCCTGCGGGCTACGACTTCCTCAAGCTGGTGACAATGCGAGGAAGTATACACGCTTCAGTCGAGCCAAAAGACGGACTGACCGAACAGGCGCTCCTTTCTGCTGACGCTGGCGAGCACGCAAACTTCTTCGGGACCCGAGTGTTTCCGATAGTCTGGGAGCGGGCCATTTTTGGTAAGTTCGACAAATTTCTGAAGTCGGCCGAAGATCAGAAGTCGTCTGAAGTGAGATCAATCTTTGAGGATGCATTGAAGGACCGGATTGTTTCCTTCCAAGATCGAATGAGGCAGCTCGTAGCGGCTTCGTTTGAGGTTGACGAGGATGAACTTAGCCAGGTTCAGAGGAACTTGATCAGTCTGAGTAAGATTGGACTTGATGATAGTCTTCCGTCGGTACGGAAGTGGGAAGACACACTGGCTGATCGCAAGTTGTTCAAGTCTCCGCGCGAAATTATTGCGGAGGTGCTTGGCGGCGGTAGCAACTTGGAGAAGCAGCGGAAAGAGCTGGACAATTTATCCGGCCTTCTCTCGACCGAACTAGATGAAATGAGCCGCGATCCCGATTTTCGACCGCCGCCAGATCCCTTTGCGAATAGAATAGGCGAGCTCGAGAAGTTGAGGTTCATCCGATTGGCGGCGGATCGAGGCGCACAGAACCGGCGATAGTCGGTCCTGGGCTCTACCGCCGATCTGCCCAAAAGATAGCTAGCTGCTCGTCTTGAGGCTGCGGGGTGTCCTGCAGGATCGAGCACGTTGTAACCTCGATGACTTTCACAAAGCTTCCGTGCGGACGTCCGACCGGGTTGATCCATTGCCGGGCGGCGGTATGCTTGCGGACTATCTCTGAACGAGTTGAGTTTGACGACCAACCGGCGTACGCATACGACGAAGACCGCCTGATTGACGCATGCGCGCGGGCACAGTGAGCTCTATGATCGGTTGGGTGATGGTCAGGCGGCCAGCTGACCGGCAGGCTTATCGGCCTGGCGCAGGAGCTTCCATTCCCAGGGCAGCAGTTCGTGCAGGCGCGACGCGGGAAGATCGGCGATCCGGGCCAGGACGTCGGCGAGCCTGGCCTTGGGATCGACGTCGTTGAGGCGACAGGTCGTGATCATCGTCAGCATGATGGCGGCACGGTCGGCGCCGCGCTGGCTGCCGGCGAAGGTCCAGTTGCGCCTTCCCAAGGCGATGCCTCTCAATGCGCGCTCAGCGCAGTTGGTCAAGCAGATCCTGCCATCGTCGAGGAAGCGGGCGAAGCCGTCCCAGCACCTGAGCATGTAATTCATAGGCTTCAGGACCTCGGAGGAACGCGACAGGGTTTCGCGCTCGCGGAGCAGCCAGGCATGCATGTCCTCGAGAAGTGACTTACTCTGTTCCTGGCACACGGCGCGCCGCTCGTCGGTGCCGCGGCCATTGATGGCGCGCTCGATCTCGAACAACGCATCGAGGCGTCTGACCGCCTCCAGCGCGATCGGAGAGACCGGTTTGCCCTTCCTACCTTCCCGAGCATTTTTCTCGATGTCGGCCAGTTCGAAGAAGCCCCGCCGCGCATGGGCAAAGCAAAACGCCGGCGTCATCGGCAGCGCCTTCTTCTGCAGGTCGAACAGCGGCTCGAAGCCACTGTAACAGTCGCACTGCAGGATACCCGCGAAGGCGGCCAGATGCTTCTGGGGATGCTCGCCTCGTCGGTCGCTCGAGGCGTAATAGACCGCCGCCGGCGGCGCAGGCCCGGCGAAGGGCCGGTCATCCCGCACATAAGTCCAGATCCGCCCGGTCGTGCACTTGCCCTTCGCCAGGATACGGATGGTGGTGTCATCGCCATGAAGGCGCTCGGCCGCGAGCACATGGCGTTCGATCAAGTGGAAGAGCGGCATGACGGCGAAGGTCCCGTGGCCGACCTGGTCGGCCAGCGTCGACAGCGGCAGGTCGATCCCCTCGGCCTTGAAGCGCGCGCTCTGGCGGTAGAGCGGCATATGCATGCCGAACTTGTCGAACAAGATCGTCGCCAGCAATTGTGGGCCGATGAAGCCGCGCGGCTTGGCGTGGAACGGCGCCGGCGGCTGGCTGATCTTCTCGCAATCGCGGCAGGTAAATTTCTCCCGTACCGTCTCGATCAGCTTGAAGCGCCGCGGGATCTCCTCCAGCGTCCCGGTCACATCCTCACCGATCTTCGCCAGCCGCGATCCACCGCAGCAGGCGCAGGTCGTTGGAGCATCAATGACGACGCGCTCGCGTTCGATGTCGTCCGGCCACGGCTTGCGCACCGGCCGCTTGCGCATGAAGGGGCGGACGTTCTGCGTCTTCGCCGCTGCGGCCTGCGCGGCAAGCTCATCCTCGCTCGCTGTGGTGACGAGCTCTTCCAGCTCCAGCTCCAGCTGCTCGAGCAGCCGTGCCGTGCGTTCGGAGCGTTGCCCGTGCAGTTCGCGTTTCAGCTTCTCGATGCGCAACTCGAGATGCGCGATCAGCGCCTCGGTATCCGACAGTTGCGCCTGCGCATTCGCGGCTTGCGCCTGCCAGTTGGCAGCCACCGCCTCAGCTCGCAGCCGTGCCTCACGCTCGGCCTGCAGCGCCGCCAGGGCACTGACGAGGTCCGATGGAAGATCGTCCGGCTTCGATATCATGAAGCCATTGAATCAGATCAAGCAGCAGATTCAAACTGCAAAAGCGGCTATCCGACCCGCGTCGGCCGATGGGTTTCTTGAGGGTTACGCCAATCGATCCCGGACAGCAGATAGAGTGAGCAGTTCTCCTAAGAACTGGCGAAAGCGTGCATCCCTATAAGCTAGGATCGCCAAGAGGAACCTGTACACTCGGGTGTCTATGTCTAGACCTTGAAACGCAGTCAGGTTGAAGTTGGCGAATACATCTTATTTAAAAGTGGCCAGGCACCTTCGTGTTGAATGTGAATGTTCATCCAAGTTCGTTCAACTTTGAAGGTGTCGGATGTTGCGACCCAATGAAAGACTACAGCGCGCCCAAGCTTAGTCTCTCCAGTTTTTTCGGGATTATCTAGGTGCTGATCCATCCGTCGCCGAAGGTTGTCAGTTAGGCCGACGTATAAAACCTCGCCCGAAAAAGTGGTCAACACATAACAGCCCGGCGCGTCCGGGACGAAGCGTTCGTGGCTCCTTTTGAACGTCACTCGATGGGTGGGTTGAGGAGACAATAGGGCAATATTCATAGTTCAATCTGAGCGGCTGTGTTCATAGAGACCTTGTGCAGGGCTTTCGACATTTCTTGCGACACAACGTTGATTGCACCTGCGTTTAAGAAGCTCGCTTTGCTGCCCTTTGACCACCAATCAGGGTGGCCCACGCCTGCATAGTCGCCTTCGACGTTCTCAAAGCAGTCCCCAAGCAGCTTCTCCATGGTTGGGACGGTAAAACTGCCCCGATCTAAAAGCTTCATGAAAAATGGAATCGAAAACTTGCAGAAGAGCTCGACGCCATTGTATTTGTACAGCACAGAGGCATTACCATCATCCAGCTGCGCGGCGACGGCCCTCCAGTAATTCAGAAAGATCTTCTTTTCTTTTTCGAAATCGTTGAAGCTCGATAGAGGATTGTTGGCTGTGAGCACGTACTTGACGATGGCCTTTACAAACGACCGCTGATTTATCGTGGCACCGTCTCCATCAGAGTTTGCCATCAGAATTTTGCCCTTCCACGGCGACCCTTCCGCTTTGTTAAGGTAGTCAACAATCTTAATTGCCTTTTCGACCTCGCCACGCTCTACGGTTTTCAGAATCCATTTCGGAAGGCTCGGAAGGTCTTCAACATCCAAGGCATCCGTCAATCGAGCAATAATGCGCTGTTCAACGGCCTTATCGACACTCTTCTGGGTCGTGTTGACGATTAGGAAGTGGCACATCTGCGCAATTTTCGGAAGGCCAACAGCTATGTTTACAGGAATCTCAAAATCAAGGACGCGCGAATCCTTAAGGGCAGCCATTTTGAGGCCTTCCAGGCGGTGCTGACCGTCGACCACGCTGAGAGGACATAGGATTGAGGTGTCAATCTCAATGGTGCTTTCCTTTTCATTGAATGGAACCGTTTTATCCGTCGCTAAGAAAACGGAAGTGGGCAAGAAAGCATCATGGCTGTCTTGCCCTTTGATGATGTAGTCAGCCAATTTTTTGGCCCGCGCTGTATTGAGCAAGCGTTGATACCCGTCACTAGCTTCGTCCGCGGGGTCGAGAGTTTCGACGCTATAAAAATTGCTGGTCACGATGTCCTTTACCCTGAGCGCGGTCGCGTACAGCGTCAGAGCACCTTGTTTGACCCGAGCAGCAGGAATAACGATTTTTGACACGATGGTTTTTCCCTCAGAAATGGAAGGCAAATGCCTACGGGAGTTTTAGTTGTAGGACGCTCGCAATACGACGCAGAATAGGTGAGTCAAGGTCGCGGATGCAACCTCAGTACTGCCACTCATCAACGTCTTTACCGATTGAAACCGGCACGCTGAGTTATGCGTTCGGAACGGCGCGGTAAGACGCGTCTCATTCTGGCATGCGGCTGAATTCATTAATTAATTTGACCCAATCATCCCGGAATGTCGTTCGGTAGGCTTTCCCTGGACAAGCCTGCTTTATGAGATCAATCGCCTTCTCCTTGCGCTGGACCACATACGGCTTCTCGCCGCGAGCGGTATAGCCATCAATATCCACCGTTGTGCTGAAGTAGTTCTCGCACCAACCGTCGGCCACGCAATGTACGGCCGGGCCGGTTATCACGATTTGGGTTAGCAGCGGCTCTGACAGCAGAACAAAGCGAGAAGCGTTGTTGAGGTCGACAACGCCGTCAGACCCGATGCCGCCCATGGTGTAGGCGGAAAAGTCTTCTTGACTCTTTCCCTTAGAGAACTCGGTGAATTCTCACTTTCGAAAAACGCATGGTTCAGGGGAACTGATGATCCATTTGTATCGGACATAGGCGCTGTTCTGGATCTTTTGATTTATCTCGTCGCTCGACGTGCCGATCCCATTGCGCCCGATCCTCCAGAACTCGATGGATTGATCGACAATCTGCCGCTGGAGTGGGCTTTGCTCCCCTGTTCTGCCTATGCTGTTTTCTTCGATGTTGTAGAGGGTGAACATCACGGCATCCATCAGCTCGGCATTTTCCTTTGAAAGCTCTTGCTTGCATCCGCCGAGGGCGAGCAACGCCGTCGCGATGATTGCTAAGCGTCGCATTTCTACCCCTGTCCACCGTGCAATTCTAAGGGATACCCAGGCCGGGCTTCAATGTCTTCCATGTGAGGGCCGCGGGGACCGGTGCACGGAATGTGGGTGCTCGTGGACGACGCGACTTGGCATGACGCACAGCCGCGTCATACCACTCGACGATTTGCGAAGCGCTCGGCAGCGTCAATGTCCTTTGCGATCAGAGCCGCCTGTGATGGTGACGGCACAATCGTCCTATCTATCGGATGCACAGGTGACGGCGGGTTTCGGTCAGCCGAGCCGTTAGCATCGATAAGCTCTCCACATCTCGTTGGGCCTTTTGGAAGCCGAATGCGAGCGCCTACGACGTAGTGTTCTCGATCGCCAGCCGTTTGCACTCGCACCGCTTTGACTTTGTTCGCGGTGGCAGTCGCGAGGTCGCGGAAGAACCAACTTTTTGAGGTAGGTTGCAGGCCGCTGTCGCGGGCATAAGCAACGTAGGCCGAATACAGTACATCCTTCTCCACCTTAGCTGTTGCATCCAGTGTTAGGCACTCCTGCACAAATGCCATGATGGGAGAGCCCTCGCGAGCCAACTCCTCCCGTGTTTCAACCGAACAAGCGGGCTCCGCAATCGGCCCTCTCTGTCGCATTCGCCGGAGACCAGCGAGTGACCAGAGCAGGATCGCGGGAAGCTCCGGTCTGATCTTGTTCTCGAACAGGTGTCGATCTTCACGCCCGTAGAATGAGGCGCGCGTATGATAAGTAATTATCCGGCTCGCGAGCGCACCTGACGCGTCTTTCAGCTTTGGCATTTCGTTGCTGATCAGCCACAGCTTGCAGGGCAAAGTCCCAGTCCAGTGGCTCTTGTTCTTGCGATCAATCGTGAACAGACCTCGGCCGCTGAGCTTCAGCACGTGTTCCGCCAGTAGGTCTTTATCGCACTTGGAACCAAGCCGCATGTCGCCGACTACAGCGAGCTGCCTGCCGATCAGCTGCGACATGCCGAAGTTGGTGCCCAGACTATCGAGAGTGGGGCCGCAGATTACAGTCGGCGAGAGCAGGGATTGCAAGGTGTGGCGCGTGGTATCCTTGCCGCTACGCTTGTCACCCAGCAGCATGAATACCTTTTCCTGCGACATGTCAGCTGACAGGCAATAGCCGAAGGCCTCCTGCAGTGATCCGATTTGATCAACTTCGCCGTTGAAAATTTGATCTAAGAAGTTGAGCCACTCCTTTGGCGTCGGAGCGTCTGGGTCGTAGTCAAAGCCGACTCCGTGCGGGGTAAATAGCATGGGGTCGGGTGGCGTGAACTCGTTCGTGTTGATATTTAGAATACCATTCGGGAAACAGATCAGGTCCGCGGGATTATGTCCGACACGACCGTCGAGCCAATGCGGCTGCTCAACCGTCGGTAACACGTGGCCGAGAGCTTTGAGTGCTTCGCCAGTTTCGCTGACGCTAACTTTGTTCGGTGCGAACGGAACTACTTCTTCCTTCTTGGCACGCACGACCTTTTTGCTGCACGTATCCAAGAAGCCATAAAGTTCTGCCCGGATCGTAGCCTCATCAATGATGGTGTAGTGACCAGCCTCATGATCGTAGTAATCGTCGCGGTAGTGGTAGAGGTGCGGGCGCTTGATGCTGCGGTAGATGCGAGCGCGAGCCATGTGGTCGTCCGCCGAAACGAGGCGATCTAAATTCGCTTGATCGGTCCCCGCTGGGCTTGGCGCCGCGGCTTCGGGCCGGATATTCAGTGGTGACTTACCTTTCGCGAAGTGTGGGCACGGCTTGCAGCGCTCGCAGCCAGCAGCTGAGATAGCGCGGCAGCTGGGGTAACCAAGTCCTCGCGTAGCTCGGTCTGATGTCTTCTGCTCGTGGAGTGCCTGCGTTTCATCCTTGGTGTAGGCGGCATGCCCCTTAGAAATCTCGTGTGCGAAGGCATTGCCGTTTTTCATGAAAGCAGTACACGCTACGGATAGGTGCCATAGCGGGTAGTCCAGATTGGCACCGCCGTTGGCCAGCGCGTCCCGTAGAAAGGGGCATCCGGACGCGGCGAACACCGGCCGAGGATCAACGAGGTGCAGCACGCTTGGCATGCAGCCATCTTGCAGCGACGTATCTGCGGAGTTTAGAATTGCAAACGCCGCATCCGGCGCGTCGAATGAGCTTTCGTTGCCGGGGACGATTGCGGTGGTTGAGACGGGAGCCTTTGGATCACGTGCCGAGAGCGCCAACGCCTTCAGGTGAGCAAGTCGCGCGTCAAAATCATAAGTCGGTCCCCACTGCACCACCTGCACGAGGTGCGGCGGGTTAAACTTGAAGTTGTGCGTTTCGGGGAGTCGAAGGACGCGGGCAGGGTCGGCAGTGACCGCAGGGTCGAGTTTAAAACCTTCGCGGAGCGCGGCAGCCTTGACACCATCTGCATATGGCCGCCACTCGGCAACCGTCAACGCCCGGTCTGAGGCCCAATGGGCGTGAAAGCCGCCACCGGTTTCCACAATGGCGGACGGCTCCGGCAGGTTCACCTTCTGGCGGAACGCAGTCAGCGCCGCGTAGGCGGTCGCCAAGTCGGGATAGTGGTTGGGGTCGTCCGGTTTAACGTCGACGTCGATGTAAACCGACTTGAGAGTGAGTGCCTTGTCGGCATCTCGTACCGCGCGGGGCGGCTTGCCGACTTCCTTGATTGCACCGCAGGTGCTTTGCTGGGCCATGCCGACGTAGGAATGGTGGAGGAAGCTCTTCCAGTCCGCCCACAGCACGCGTTTGATGAACTCATTTTGGTCGCGGTAGGCCCAGCCAACGAACCACGGCCTACCGTGGTTGTTCTTCTTGCTGGTGTCGCTCGGGTTTTTATTGTCGAGGAACGTGTGATAGTTGGCCCAACCAGGACCTTGCGGCCCCGGCCAGTCAATTACCAAATTCAAGAACTTGCGAATGATCTCAGCGTCAGCCACGGGCTTACCTCTGCAGCAAGCCTGCGAGGCGGGCGTCCAGATGAGCATCCATGCGGTTCACCACGTCGTGAATAGTCTTGCTGTCTCGGGCGAGGCGAGTACGGACAGCGCCTACTCTGACGAACTGAGGGAGGCTTTTTACCGTGGCGGTAACACCCGTCTTTTCATCCGACAGGATCGCGATCAAGCAATCCTTGTTCCTGGCGCGAATTGGGAGGTTATAAACGAAGTTCATCATTCGCCTCCGTCGCCGGGAGGCGCTAACAGGTCGCCGAGGCCGTATCGAACCAGACGTCCGAACTTCACGAACGGCGGCCATTGGCCTTTCGAGCGTCTCACCGAGAGGGCCGACTCGGTCAGGCGGGTGACGAGCGCTGTCTCTGCCGGCGTGAGCAGGGCCTTCGCGGGAAGGCTATAGATTTGCTCTAGCGAGCGCGGAGCCATCCTCGGCCGCTCGTTTTCAGCGTTTGCGCGCTTAGAACGAGGATTGGAAGAGTTCGTGTCTATCATCATGGATCACCTCCATGATGCTTAGAGCAACATCTAGCTTACGCTTTCGTATATCATTGAGGCCATGCGTCGAAGCGGGTCACTGGGTCGTTTTTGCTGTGCCCCACCGGTGCCGGCGAACGTGAGATAGTGTCCCGCTCCGTTCCGTACCCGACCAGAAGCAGCTTGAGCCAGGTTTCGCGCTGGGACAACGATGGATCGCGCCGCGATCTCATTGGAGCCAGTTGCTCCAATTCAACCCTCTCGCGGGCTCGCTGTGGTGAGCGAAGCAACTGCATCGCTCAGCGCTTGACGTGCGTCTTCACCTGCCAGACGCACATAGGCCTTTGCCGAGGCGATGCTTCGATGGCCGAGTCCGGTTGCAATCAGGTGCGGGCTTGCACCCGTTCTGGCCATCGCGGTGCCAACCGAGCGGCGGATGTCATGAATACGAAGATTTTTTATTTTTGCCCGACGCAGCACTCGCGCCCACGCCTTTGGCAGGCCCACCAGATGGCCAGCCCCGATAGCGCTTGGGAACACCCATGGCTCGCCGGCCGAGCGCTCCAACTGCTGCCGAAGCAGCTTGACGGCCGGTTCTGTGAGCGGAATCGGGGTAGCTGTTTTGTTCTTCGCGACCTCTGCCGGTATCGTCCAGATGGCAGCGCCAAGATCGATATCCTCCCAGCGCATGCTGGCGACACTCCCGCGGCGGGCGCCGGTGAACATCAACATCAGGAAGACGCTGACCCAGGGCTCTCGCTCCGCCTCGATCGCCTTCATAAGGTTTTCGAGTTCATCCGATTTCAGAACACGGGACCGCGACGTTTCCTGGAACCGGATCAAACCCTTCGCCGGATTGACGGCCAGCCGGTCTGATCGAACGGCAAAGGTTAGAAGGGCCGACAAAAATGCGGCAACGCGATTGGCGGCAATCGGGCGGTCGGCTCCAATCCGATCAATCAGCCCCTGGCAATCGCTACGGGAAATCTCTGCCAGGGCCTTCTTGCCAAGAGCCTGGCTCAATTCGGTCTCCCAGCGCTGTTTGTCTCGGCGCCAAGTCCGATTGCGTTGTTTCAAATGAGAGAGATAAGAGGGCCACAGATCGGCCAGTCTAGTCTTGCGTGCGCGAGCGGCCTTCCGCAAGGCGACCGGATCATCGCCTTTAGCGATTTCTCCGGCGATCGTTCTCGCAGCCTGGCGAGCATCATCAAGTCTAAGACCGGGGTAGCGACCCAGCGTAATCCGCTGAGTTTTTCCGTTGATTTTCTTGACGACTACAAGCGAGCGTCCGCCTGTCGACGCAACCCGGACAGCGAGTGAGGGCGCGACCGTATCGTAAATGTAGGCCGCGCCGACTGGCGGCTTTGCGAGGTTAGCGATACGTTGCTCGGTCAACTTCAGACGTGTAGCTGGAGCGCGTTTGGATGCTGGCGGCAACTTGATTAATGGCAACGTGGTACTCATTGCGACGGCTCGATTTTGCAACCCCGTTGCAACCGGGAATGCGAATGAATGAAAACTCTAGCAAACGAGTTGGAAGAAAATCGTAGCGCTTTCAAGTGCAGTGATGTCACGACAACGAGAGACAACGAAGGCAGCGAGACTGAAAATCGCAGTGTCGGTGGTTCGATCCCGCCCCTGGGCACCATTTCCGTTTGACCAGCGCCCGGTGCTCCCCGCTGCGCCTCAACTCGCGTACAAATAGTTCGGCAGCCACAGCGTCATGCCGGGCCAGAGATACATGATCACCATGCACAGGATCACGATCAGCATGTAGGGCATCATGCCGGCGAATATCTGGTTCAGCGTAACGTGCTTCGGGGCGACGCCCTTGAGATAGAACGCCGACATCGCGACCGGCGGCGACAGGAACGCGGCCTGCAAGTTCACGAACACCAGCGTGCCCCAAAGGATCGGATCGATGTTGAAGTGCTTCAGCATCGGCAGGAAGATCGGCACGAAGATGATGATGATCTCGGTCCATTCGAGCGGCCAGCCCAGCAAGAAGATGATCGCCTGCGACAAGATCATGAACTGCACGGGCGTCATGTTGAGCGACAGCACCCAGCTTTCCAGCAGCGCCTGACCGCCGAGAATGGCGAACACCGCCGAGAACAGCGCCGAGCCGACGAACAGCCAGCAGACCATCGCGGTCGTCTTTGCGGTCAGGAACACCGCTTCCTTGGTGCGCTTCCAGTCGAGCGTGCGGGCGTGGAAAGCGAGGATGAAGGCGCCGGCGGCGCCGACGCCGGCGGACTCGGTCGCGGTCGTGATGCCGAACAGGATCACCCCCAGCACCACGACGGTGAGGATGCCGAGCGGCATCACCGACGACGTCAAGAGCTTCAACACTTCGAAGCGTTCGCCGTCCATGCGCAAGTAAGAGCGCGCCGTCCACGCCGCCAGCACGGCGACTGAGATCGCGAACCAGACGTAGAACTGGGTGTCCGGTCCCTTTTCAGCGGGCGACAGCTCCTTCGGCTCGACCGGGCTGCCGAGCTGCTGCAGGCCTTCGACGGCTCCGCTCGCGGCGCCGGCCTGCTGGTGGATCACGACGTACCACCAGACCGTGCCGAGCGCGGCTGCGGTCATCAGGAACGGCACCAGCGAAATGAGGAAGTTCTGCACGATCGCGCCATAGCCCATCGGCTTGCCGTCGATCTGGAGCGTCTTCGCCTTTGCGGGCGAGAGCAGCGCCTGGAACAGGCCGACGAACAGGTTCGGCGAATACAGCGCCGCGAAATTCCTGATCCATTCGGGCACGTTGACGCGGGTCTGCTCCTCCGCCAGCGGCGGGGCGATCTTCGGGTTGATCATCGCCCAGCCCACGACATAGACAAGGTAGAGGAACGCCAGGAAGAAGCCGGGAAGCATCGCCGCCGCATAGAGCTTGACCACGGACTGGCCGGCGACCGCGGCATAGACGATGATCATCACCGAAGGCGGGATCAGGATGCCGAGCGTGCCGCCCGCGGTGATGACGCCGGAGGCGAGCTTCACGTCATAACCGGCGCGCAGCATCGGGTTGAAGGCGATCACGCCCATCAGCACCACCACCGCGCCGACGAGCCCGGAGGCGATGCCCCAGAACGTGCACACGATCAGGGTCGCGACCGCGAGCGAGGCGGGCAGGCGGCGGAAGGCGAGCTGGATCGAATAGAACATCTTGTCGACGAGGGCGCCGCGCTCCATCACATAGCCCATCAGCACGAACAACGGGATGGAGATCAGCACGTCGTTGGTCATCGCGCCGTAGGTGCGCTGGACCATCAGCTCGAAAACCTTGTTGTGCGTCCAGTTCTGCGACGGGTCGTAGAAGGCGATGAAGCCGAAGAACATGCCAAGGCCCATCAGCGTAAACGCCGTGGCAAAGCCCATCATGATGACGACGACGATGAGCGTCAGCATCAACAGGCCGAGCGCGGGATCGCTCATGTGTTCAGGTCCCCGCCCATGCCGCGTTGCCGCGCCATTTCATCGATGCGCGCCGCGCCCTCGATGGCGAGCTTGCGCGATTCCTCGTCCACGAATTCAGAGTGCGCGAGCTGCTCCCCGATGACGTCGGTCTCGGCGACGTCGGCAAGCCGGCTCGGCCATTCGCCGGTCTTCAGGCACACGATGCAGCGGATGATCTCGCCGATCCCCTGCAGCATGATCAGCGCGCCCGCGATCGGGATGACGGTCTTGAAGTGGTAGACCGGCGGGCCGTCCGCCGTGACGTTGGAATGCTCGTTGATGTGCCAGGAATCCGCGGCGTAGAAATAGCCTGCATAGATCAGCGCGGCGATGCCCGGAATGAAGAACACGAAGTAGAGAACGAGATCGAGCGTGGCCTGCGTGCGCGGCCGCATCGAGGAGTACAGGAAGTCGCCGCGGACATGGGCATTCTGCGCCAGCGTATAGGCGCCGCACAGCATGAACAGAGACCCGTACAGCATGTTCTCGGCGTCGAAGATCCATGCCGTCGGCATGTTCGCGGCGTAGCGCTTGAACACTTCGATGCAGACGACGCTCATCAGGACGATCATCAGCCAGGCGGTCGCCTTGCCGACCCAGGTCGAGATGCCGTCGATCTTGTACAGTAAGCTCTGGACGCTCATGTGATACGGTTCGGCATAAAAACGATCCCAACATAGCACAAGGCTCCGTCCGGAGGGTGGTCCGGACGGCGCCCTTGCCGGGTTTATTTCGGCATCAGAGTTTCTTGGCGGCGGCGTTGGGCCCGAAATAGTGGTCGTAGGCCATGCGGCGGTTCACCACCGTGTCCTGCTCCCATTGTGTCGCACGCTTGGCGAACGCGATCTGCGACTGCACGATCTCCTTGAACAGCGGGTTCTCTGCCGCCTTCTTCTGCACCACGCCGTCATAGATCTCGAGCTGCTGCTTCAGGATGGCATCGGGGGTCTTGTAGAACTTGACGTTGTCCTTGGTCTGCAGCTCCACATAGTCCTTAGAATAGCGGTCGATCGCCTTCCAGGACATATCTGCCGAGGCTGCGTCCACCGCGTTGGCGATGATCGCCTTCATCTTGTCCGGCAGCGCGTTGTACTTGTCCTTGTTGAACGTGATCTCGAACTGCTCGGCGTTCTGATGATAGCTCTGCAGCATGCAGACCTTGGAGACATCGGGGAAGCCGAGTACGCGGTCGGAGGTGGCATTGTTGAACTCCGCCGCGTCCAGGAGGCCGCGGTCCATGGCCGCTACGATTTCGCCACCGGGCAGCGCGTTCACAGCAGCGCCCATCCCCGAATACACATCGATCGAGATGCCGACGGTGCGGAATTTCAGACCCTTGATATCCTCGGGCTTGGTGATCGGCTTCTTGAACCAGCCGAACGGCTGGGTCGGCATCGGACCGTACGGGAACGAGACGACATTGGCGCCGATCGATTCATAAAGTTTTGCGAGCAACTCCTTGCCGCCGCCATAGCGGTGCCAGGCCAGCAGCATGTTGGCGTCCATCGCAAAGCCTGGTCCCGAGCCCCACAGCGCCAGCGCGGTCTGCTTGCCGTAGTGATAGACCAGCACGCCGTGGCCGCCGTCGAGCACGCCCTTGGAGACGGCATCGAGCAGGCCGAAGGCGGGCACGACAGCGCCTGCCGGCAGCACTTCGATCTTGAGCTCGCCGCCGGTCATGTCGTTGACCTTCTTGGCGTAGTCGAGGGCGTATTCGTGGAAAATGTCCTTTGACGGCCAGGTGCTTTGCCAGCGCATGCTGATCGGCCCCTGGGCGCTGACGACGCTCGGCGCGGCTACCGTCGCGGCGGCCCCCGCAGCAGCGACCTTGAGAAAGCCGCGGCGGTTCGGAGTGCTGCCCTTGTTTGATTTGGTCATGACTGCCTCCTCCCCTTGGAATAGCGATCCCTTGCGGATCAGCCCCTTTTTTTATTGGAACAAGTCAAAATCTTGCGCAGGGGTTTGGCAAGAATGTTCGGAATGATGCGACGCTACGACGCGGACTGCGGTGATGACGCGCCGCACGAGGACCAGACCACGATGTTTACGAAAGTCGTTGCTGTTGCAGGTGCGGCGCTGATGCTGGGCGCTTTTGCGGTAACTACCGATGCCTTCGCCCAAGGTGTGGGCAGTAGTTATGGTTATAGAGTATCCCCGTCCGGCAACCTCGTGCTTCGGGGAGCACCAACCCGGTCATCCGGCAACAGCAACCACAGTGGAGCGAGGGTTAATCCGCCGGCCGGCCTGAATAACGGGTCGAACTTTGCTGTAGGTGGCCCGTCCACTGGGGTGCGGGTCATCACTCGTCAGTAGCCAGACGCCTGTTTTGCTGGATAAACGGACCCATCGCCAACGAACCGCGCATGTCCCCCGGCGGAGCCAGCTCCCCGCCAATAACTCCCGCGATTGTGGATTTCACGATGCCGCGAACCTGCGCCACATGTTGTCGTCGATCAGACTAGGCAGTTCGCGCGCACACGATCCTTCAGCCGCGCAGGCGCTGTCGACGCGACCGGCAGGACTGGAGCAGGCGGCCCTTGCAGGCCGCCTGCGTAGATTAGCCTGAGAGCGGACGAGCTCTATTGGCAGGGGTGCTGGAGTCCGTCGGACCCTTTGAAGAAGGTGCCGGGCCTGCAGACGATGCCGTTGTGCGAGGCGTAGGCACTCCAGTCGCCGTTCCAGGCGTAGTAGTCGCCATATGCGGCGGGCCGATCGTAGGTGCCGTACGCGGCGTAGGAGTTGCGCCAGCCGCCGAAGGGAGCGGTCGCGATCGCCGCGGCTGTTCCGACTGCAGCGCCGGCCACGCCGGCGGCGGCCCCCACCGGTCCCACGGGTTCGCGATAGGCGGTTCGCCGCTGATAATAGCCCCTCCTGCTGTCGTACGGGCTCCCGGCTCCTCTATTGAGGCAGTTGGCGCTGGCGAATTGAGATGAACAGGCGGCCGGATTGGAGAAGACCGCTTGCGCCGATGCGGGGCTCGAAACTGCCGACGCCACTATCACAGCCGCGCCAAGAACTCTTAGACTCATCATGGCTTGCTCCCTGGGTTTGGTTTGCTTGCGAGCCTTGCGAAGCTTGGCGTGACCGAATGCCAGGTCCGCAAGTTCCCGTTTTCTCGCACCTAACCAAATGCAACCTCCGGCAGTGGTTCCTGTGCATCTCGTGCGCAGCATCAAATCGACGTGACTTGCTGATCGATTTGGAATGCCGGCTTCAGCAGAGGCGGCATGGGTGCGGCAGGGAGTCGCGTCGACTGCGGATGTCGCGATCAATCCCCAAACGACGTAACGGCAATTCCATTTGTCAGGCGACTCTCGAGAGAGAGGCGAGAATGCAAATTGATGAAAGGTTGCATCATCGCGGAACCGCACGATGACCGCGCCAAGTTGCATCGGACCTGCGCGCGATGTTTGGCACAAACTGCATAAGTTGTGTGATGCGAAAGCATCAACTGCCAACAAACGGCAACGCCCGTTTCGGATCGCCACATTCGAGTTGATCTTCGTCCTGATAGTCGGATGATGATTTGCGATCTTGAATTGTAGCCGCTCCTGCTTTTTGCACCGCGACCAAGCAACTCGTTCTTTTCAATTTGACGTTGTTGAGAACGACAGGTTTGGAAGGCGGCGCAAATGAAGTGCTTTACCGGCTCGACTCTCCTTGTATCTTGCGCGCGCAATCGCATGGAACAGGCGTCGACGCGCGCCGCCCTGCAATCATTGGTCCCGTTCTTCAGGAATAAGCCGAGACCATGTGTCGCGGTCTGTCGGACCCAGTTCCGGCTCGCCGCGCTTGCCTTGATCGCATCGGGCGCGCTGGTTGAGACGGCCTCGGCTCAGTCCTGCACGGTGGCGCCCGATTCCACCGTGACCCTCACAATGGGAACTTGCACCATTGCTTCCGGTACGACGCTTACCGGAACACCCGCTGTTCACGCGAGCAACGGCACCACCCAGATCACCACGGGCAACGTCACCATCAATCCCGTCAATGGCGGCAGCGTCGGCGGATTGGCCGATCAGTTTGGCAGCATCATCTTCAGCAACGGATCCAGCATCAACGGCAATTGGAGCACCGCCGCGTCGGCGCAAAGCGGCGGCACCATCGTCTTTCAGTCGGGCTCGACCATCAACCCGGCTTTCGGCGGCGGAGGAACCGCACTGAGCGCCGATGGAACAGGCAGCCTCATCAACGCAACAGGTCTCACCGCGAATCTCAATGGTGCCGGCAACAACGTCGCTGCGAAGGCGACCAATGCCGCTGCGATCGACCTGCTGAACAGCTCAATCACCTATGCAGTGGGTGGCGGTGGCAATACCGGTCTGTGGGCGACCGGCGCCGGCAGCCAGATCACATCGACGGGCACGACCATTTCGATGCCCGGCGGCGGCGGGAACGATGTCGGCGCGCGGGCGGACACGGGCGGGGCGGTCACGCTTCTCCAGAATACCGTGACTGTCGAGGGCAATGGCGGCGGAGAGACCGGCCTGCTGGCGCAATCGGCGGGAAGCACGATCAAGGCAACCGACACGGCGGTCACGGTTGCCGGCGGTGGCGGAGACGTCGGCGCCAAGGCACTCGACAGCGGCGCGATCACATTGAGCGGCGGCAGTGTCTCCGCGACAGGCAGCGGCGGCGGCGAGATCGGCCTCCAGGCGAGCGGCAGCGGCAGCACGATTACGGCGACTAATGTCGCCGTGTCCGTTCCAACCAGCAGTGGCGGGGCGGGCACTCAGGCCGTGTCTTCGGGCTCGATCGTGCTGAATACGAGCAGTGTCAGCACCGGCGGCAGCTCCGCCATCGGGCTCCAGGCGACCGGAGTCGGCAGTTCCATCAGCGGCGGTGCAAACACGATCAACACCAGCGGTGACAATGCCGTCGGTGTTCAGGCGGACAACGCCGGAAGCGTCTCGCTCCAAAACGCAACGGTCAAAACCTCGGGTGCGTCGGCGGCCGGTTTGCTGGCGACTGGGACAAATTCATCGATCAGCGTGATTGGCGGCACCGTAATCACCTCCGGCGCGAACGCTCCTGCCGCATCCGTGACGGGTGGCGGTTCGCTGAATACGACCGCGGATCTGACCGCGAACGGCGCCAATTCAAACGCCCTCGCTGTCAGCGGCGGCACTGCGACCGCTTTCGTATCGATCCTGACCAGTCCGAACGGCGCGTCGGTCGCCGCGACTGGCGGCACAAGCAGCGTGACCTTGAGCGGCGTGCAGGCGGTCGCAAACAACGGCCAGTGGCTGAACGTCAGCGGCGGCTCGACGCTGAGTCTGCTCTCGGACGGCTCGACGGTGCAGGGAGCCGCGCTCACCGACGGCAGCAGCAGGTCCGACGTCACGCTCAGAAACGGCTCGTTCTGGACGATGACCGGCAACTCGAACGTCACGAATCTGACCAACACCTTGAGCGAGATCCAGTTCGCACCGCCCGTTGGCGATCCGACGCTGCTGTCGAGCTACAAGACGCTGACCGCGGTGAACTACGTGGGCCACAGCAGCACTATTGGGCTGAATACGTACCTCGGCACGGACGGTTCGCCATCGGACAGGCTCGTCATCAATGGCGGCACGGCAGGCGGCAACACGTTCCTGAAGATCAGCAACACCACGGGCGCCGGCGCGCTCACCACCGGCAATGGCATTCTCGTGGTCGATGCGATCAATGGCGCGACGACGACGGCTGGTGCCTTCAGCCTGTCTCACCCGGTCTTGGCTGGCCCTTACCAATATTCGCTGTTCCGTTCGAGCGTCGACGCCAGCAACCCGCAAGCCTGGTATTTGCGCAACACCATCGACTGTGTCGCTCATCCCAATCTGCGTGCCTGCGGCGGTGGCGGTCTTATTAACTGCTCCAATCTTCCCAACGTGCCGAGGTGCGGAGGAGGCGGAGGAGGCGGCGGTGGCGGTGGCGGCGGCGGTGGTGGAGGCGGCGGCGGTGGTGGAGGCGGAGGAGGTGGTGGCGGCGGAGGCGGAGGCGGAGCCGACGGTGGCGGCGGCGATATTCCCGACTACCGCGAGGAGACTTCGGTCTACGCGGCAATTCCATCGATGACGCTGTTGTACGGACGCAGCCTGCTCGACACGCTGCATGAACGTGTGGGCGAGGAGGAGGACGAACGCTTCCGCGCCAATCCCGAGAACGCCAGGGTCGGATGGGGTCGCGTGCTTGGCGTCAACGGCGTGCACCAGGGCGACAGCTTCGGCGTGTTGGGCGGCGAAGCCGGACCGCACTTCAGCTATGATTTCCTGGCGCTGCAGGCGGGCATGGATGTCTATCGACACGACAGTCCCGATGGTTCGCGCGACCAGGCGGGGGCGTATTTCGCGATCGGCGGTGCGCGCGGGCGGGTCACCCATTTCGATGGCAGCCAGGGTGACAACACCTTCGCCGCATACACGCTCGGTGGCTACTGGACGCATTTCGGGCCGACCGGCTGGTACATCGACTCGATTCTGCAAGGCACGTTCTACGACATCACGAGCAGCGCAAATCGCGGCATTCCGGCGCTCAAGACCGGCGCTCAGGGTGGGGCTGCGTCGGTGGAGGGCGGATATCCCTTCAAGTTCGCCGGCGGCTTCTTCATCGAGCCGCAGGCGCAACTTGTGTATCAGAACATCAACATCAACGACGCCAGCGACATCGCGGCGCAAATCCGCTTTGCGGACGTGGATTCGCTCGCGACCCGGATCGGTGCCCGCTTTGGCCGAACATGGGCGGTCGATGACAGTTCGCGCACGCTCACGGCCTGGATTCGTCCGAGCTTGTGGAACGAATTCCTCGGCAATCCGAAAACATTGTTCTCGTCGGACACCGGCTTCGTTCCATTCCAGGCGAGCCTCGGCGGCCTGTGGGGCGAGATCAATGCTGGCATCAGCGGACAGGTCACGTCGACCACGTCGCTTTATGCCAACGCTTCCTATCAGAGCCGGTTCGACGGTGGTGGCTTCTCCTACAGCGGGAAAGCCGGACTGCGCGTGAACTGGTAGCGCGCGAGGGCGTGACGCCGGCACAGACGGGGTCGGCGAAACGCACTCGTGCGGACTTCAGACGCAAACTCACCTGCCGATCGACGCGGCCACAGGCTTCGTTGCCGCAGTTCGCGCACACCCGGCCAGATTGGCCGGACGCTCCGTGATCCCGAACGCGGTGGAAGTGCAGTAGTCCGGCATCGGACGAGGCGATGCCTAACAGACCCTCACGCTTTGCTGAACATACGCGTAGCCGTTCCACACGTTTCGCGTCTGATAGCAGGAGTTGTAGGCCGTGGCGGCGCCGATGGCGGCGCCAGTCGCCAGGCCGGCTGCGGCAGCTCCGGCGCCCCAACCGCCTCCATAGTAACCGCCACCGCGGTAATAGCGGCCGCCGGCCCAACGCGCGCCGCCGCCGTGCCAGCCACCGGCATGCCATCGCGTGCCGCCGCCATGCCAACCAGGCCGCATTCCTCCGCCGTGGAAGTGCGCCGATCGAGCGCCGGCTCCTCCGCGCCGGGCTTGTGCGTCATAGGGGAGTATCATTGCTGCAGATGCGATGAAGCTGAGAACCAGCAAAGCCTTGGTTGGTCGCATATCCGGACTCCTTGTAAGGGTGTCGCGATCAATCCCGCTGAACGAGCTTCGTTCCGTTGGTTCAACTGCGTGTCATGCTGGCACAAACTGCATGCTCAAAAAGCGCGTCGCGGCTTCGGAGGCAAGCGCGGTTCGCGGCAATTGTTGAGCTCGATCCTCCGGAGCTCGGCTGCGCAAGGCAGGTACGAACGTGTTCGTACCTTGAAGACCTCCCTGCATGAAACAATGCTGATGCTCACGTGCCGGCGCCGCGGGATTGGCAGGCCGGCACGGCAGCTGGTCCACTACAGGGAGGAGACGACCATGTGGAAGACAGGAGTGCTTGGCACGCTGATTTTGCTCGTCGCGGTTCCGGCAAATGCGGCTACGAAGAATAGTGGCAAGAATGTCGATGCAATTCGTGCTGAATGCTTCAGGCAGGCGAATGAAGCCGCCGCCGCCGCCGGCGCGAACATGACAAGTGGGGCGACTGGCGCCCGAAACTCGGCGGGCTATTCCGCCTATCGGGATTGCGCGCGCAAGAACGGTATTCGCCCGTAAGCATCGCTTTGGTTTCCGCTAACCCATGGAAGGCCGCCTTCGGGCGGTCTATTCCATGCGCAGTGAAGAGCGGCGACGGCGGGATGACCGTCGAAAGCTGAAGATGCCGGCTGAGCGGCGCCGAAGCGGCAGGGAAGGTCAGCTTGCGACGAGAGCCTGGGCTTTGCGCAATCCGGTCATGAGGGCGTCGACAACCTGATCCGCCGCTCCATTGCGGCGCAAGAAGCCGGCCGGATCATCGGCCAGCGCTTTGTACCGCGACATCCCTTTCAAGGCCGTTTGCGTTGCATCGCGGCGCCCCAACTCTGTATTCGCTATCGCAATCAATAGTTGGCTGAATCCGGAATCGCGCAACGATGCCGTCTCGGCGACATCGAGCATCTGCTTGTATTCACCCTTCAAATAAAGATCGACTGCAACAAAATGAAAATACCAGCCCGGGGGATGCATCGTGCGCTCGATCGCGCGTTTGAGCATCGGAACTCCTTCCGAGAAGTTCCCGCGGATGGCAAGACGCCAGCCGAACTGGGCAAGTATGTCGGGATCGTTGGGGTTGAGATCGATCGTCAGATGGCTGATGCGATCGCTATCGGCATAACGTCCCGTGAAATGGTAGGCCGAAGCCAGGGCCTTCAGCGCCAGGGGATTGTTCGGCTGCAGGGCGATGGCGCGCGACGTGGCCTCAAGGGCCTTGCCATACTCCGTTTGCGGATTGCCGTCGCTTGAATAGCCCAATCGTCCGGCGTCGAGATGCAGCCATCCAAGCATGGCCCATGCATCGCTGTATTGCGGATCCCGCTGAACGGTTTGCTGAAGGCACTGCATGGCTGGATCGAAGTCGACGCGCCGGAAAGTGCTGCGGTAGGCCTGAGCGCGCAGGACGCAGAGATAGCTTTCCATATTCCTCGGTGGGTCCGCGCGAATGTCGTTTCTGACCACGCCGTAGGATTGGCCGACGACCGTTGCGATTTCGCTTGCGAGCTCGCGCTGGACATTCATGAGCGACTGAGGATCGAACGGTCGAGCATATGTCCGCATCCATACGATCTCGTCGTTCTCGGCGTTGAAGACAGTCGTTGTGACTTGCACTTCTTCGGCGCTCGTTTGAACGCTTCCGCGGACGACGTAGGAAGCACCGAGAGGACGACCAGGTTGGGACGCTTCGTCGCCTTTTGCGGAAGACCCGTTCGGGGGCGACGTGTAGAGCCGGAATCCTCCGAATCGAAACAGGTTGCTGGTCAGTTCCTGTCCCATGCCGATGGCGAAGAGCCGGGTGTCCTCCCCGGGAGTTAGCGGCGTGAATGGCATCACGAGGACCGCGGGTTCGCGTGGCGTCATTGGGGACGGAGGTGGTCTTGCTGCAAGCCATATCCAAGCCGCCACGCCGGCTGCCAGCGCGGCAGCGATGGGCGCATGGCGCCTGATGTCAGGCCTGGCCGTCCAATTCGCACGTGTAGCAGCAGCAGTTGTCGAACGATCGTGGAGGTCGAGAGCATGTTCGCGACGTGAAGCGTCGGCGATATGCATTTTGTGCCACTCAAAATGGGGCACATAGGAGCCTTTTGGAATTGTGATGCGTACCGGATCATCCCGGCCCGAATCCACGTAGTAGCTGTCGAGGTCGCGGCGCAATCGTCGAGCTTCAAGACGGACGACAGGGTCAGCCTGGGGATCGAAGGAATGGTCGCGCCGAAACACGGCCAAGGCAATTGTGTAGCCTTTCAGGCTTTCAGCGCGGCCTGCAAGCGTCTCGTCGACAATGAAACGAAGGAAAGCTTGCCGCCGTTCGCTCGCCTGGAAATGCGGACTCGAGAGGATGCGGTCCAGCTCTTTCGCTACATGCGCCGGCGGCACCGCGGAATCATCACGACGCGGGACCTCGGATGAGCCGCTGACGGCATCGTGAGCGAAGGGTACATCAGGCATCAACCGGCAACCCCAATCGTCGGTCGACGGTAGGCCTTCCCAGTACATGTTGCAACTCGTAAGCGACGCAAGCAGCCGGCGCCGATGCGACAGCTTTCGATCATCAGAACAACGAGTTCCCCACCGCAGCGACGGCTGGTCGCATCAGCCTTGAAGCCATCGCGCCTGAGACGGCACCGCTCGCGTCACACCGCGTACGAACATGTTCGTACCTTGAAGCCCCGATGAACCAGCAGCAAAGGTCGCATTGGCCACAAGCGAGTTCGTCATGGAGGAGTTCCGCGCGATTGTGACCCGCTTTCCGCTGCGCGAACTTGACATTCGGCGCTGCTTCAATCGCGACGCGCAGTTTAGAGCGATTTGCGCAGATTATGACGAAGCTGTGAAAGCGCTTCGTCGTTGGCAACAAGCGGCAGAGCAAGGAGACCGCGAAGGAAGTCGGAAAGCCGCGGATTACGAACGGCTGGTTGCCGAACTGGAAGCCGAGGCCCTGGTTCATCTGAACCGGCCGTGATCGAGGGGGCGTTCGCATAACTGGAGCAGTGCGTGAACTGGAGCACTGAGTGGACAACGCGATTTTCGTCAACCTTTCGATATCAGGCGTGCTTGCCGCGGGCATGCTGCGTGCTGCGATCGGTCAGACACAGGACCTGCGCAGCGAGGCCGCCGAACCGACCAAGCACGCAATCGGCCGCAACGAGTAACTGGAGGCAACCTTCTTGAATATTGCCGAGAGACCGGTCGCGAACGTGGACGAAACCGGCGCGTCGGACAGCGTCTTCATTCCCGGCGGCGCGTTTCGCATGGGATCGGATCGGCATTATCCGGAAGAAGCGCCGTCCCACATGGTGAGCGTCGACGGGTTCTGGATGGACCGCACGCCGGTGACGAACCGGCAATTCAAGCAGTTCGTGCGTGCCACGGGCCATGTCACCTTCGCCGAGGTGGCTCCGGATCCAGCGAACTATCCTGACGCGCTGCCGCATCTGATCTTCGCCGGCTCGCTGGTCTTCACGCCGCCGGATTACCCGGTCGATCTGCGCGACTACAGCCAATGGTGGAGGCTGCTCAAAGGTGCGAACTGGCGCCATCCCTATGGTCCGAAAAGCAACATCAAGTCGCTGGACGACCATCCCGTGGTGCATGTCACCCATGCTGACGCACTCGCCTATGCGCGATGGGCCGGCAAGGATCTGCCGACGGAAGCAGAGTGGGAGTTTGCTGCGCGCGGCGGCCTCGATGGTGCTGAATATGCCTGGGGCGATGAATTCGTGCCGGGCGGCGTGCATCAAGCCAATACTTGGCAAGGTCACTTTCCGTTCGAGAACCGGTGCGAGGACGGCCATGCGCGCACTTCGCCCGCGATGACCTATTCGCCGAACGGCTATGGCGTGTTCGACATGATCGGCAACGTCTGGGAGTGGACCAGCGACTGGTGGGCTCCGAAACACCGCGCCGATGCAAAGAAGGCCTGCTGCATTCCCCAGAATCCGCGAGGCGGCTCCGAGCATGACAGCCACGATCCGTCGCTGCCGCTCAGCAGGATACCACGCAAGGTGATCAAAGGCGGTTCGCACCTCTGCGCGCCGAACTATTGCCGGCGCTATCGACCGGCGGCGCGCCATGCCGAGCCGATCGACACGTCGACCAGCCATCTCGGATTTCGCTGCATCACACGTTCAGGGAGAAAGTGATGACTGAGAAGACAACGACAGAGACCTTCAGCCGCCGCAACCTGCTCGCGGCCTCGAGTTCGCTCGCCACCATCGCCGCCTTCTCGGCGATGGCACCCATCCAGACAGCCCAGGCGCAAGGGACCACGCAACCCTCGAGCTCCGCCGGCGGAGCAAAGCCGAACATCATCCTGATCCTGTCGGATGATTTTGGCTACGGCGATTCCGGGCCCTACGGCGGCGGCGAAAATCGCGGCATGCCCACCCCGAGCATCGATCGTCTCGCGAATGAAGGAATGCAATTCATGTCCTTCTACGCGCAGCCGAGCTGCACGCCTGGACGTGCCGCGGTGCAAACCGGCCGGATTCCAAATCGCAGCGGCATGACGACGGTCGCGTTCCAGGGCCAGGGCGGCGGCATGCCGGCGGCGGAATGGACGCTTGCTTCTGTTTTGAAGACCGGCGGTTACAAAACGTTCTTCACGGGCAAATGGCACCTCGGCGAGGCCGACTATGCATTGCCGAGCGCGCAAGGCTACGACGAGATGAAGTATGCCGGCCTTTATCATCTCAATGCCTACACCTACGCCGATCCGACCTGGTTTCCCGACATGGACCCCGAACTGAGGGCGATGTTCGAGAAGGTCACCAAAGGCGCACTTTCCGGAAATGCCGGGCAGCCGGCGAAGGAAGATTTCAAGATCAACGGCCAGTACGTCAACACGCCGGACAAGGGCGTCGTCGGCATTCCCTTCTTCGACGACTACGTCGAGAAGGCCTCGCTTGAGTATCTGGACCGCAACAAGTCATCGGGCCCGTTCTTCATGAGCATCAACTTCATGAAGGTGCACCAGCCCAACATGCCGGCGCCCGAATTCCAGGGCAAGTCGATGTCCAAGAGCAAGTACGCCGACTCCGTGGTCGAGAACGACACGCGTATCGGCCGTATCATGGACAAGGTGCGGTCCCTCGGCCTCGACAAGAACACCTATGTGTTCTGGACCACGGACAACGGCGCCTGGCAAGACGTCTATCCGGATGCCGGCTACACTCCGTTCCGCGGCACCAAGGGCACGGTTCGCGAGGGCGGCAACCGCGTCCCGTCGATCGCATGGGGTCCGGGCATCAAGGCCGGCTCGAAGAATTCAGACATCGTCGGCGGCCTCGACTACATGGCGACGTTCGCGAAGCTTGCCGGCGTGAAGCTGCCGGAGAACGATCGCGAGGGTAAGCCTATTATCTTCGACAGCATGGACATGTCGCCGATCCTGTTCGGAACCGGCAAGTCCGAGCGCAAGAACTGGTTCTATTTCACGGAATCCGAGCTCTCGCCTGGCGCAGCCCGTGTCGGCAACTACAAGGCGGTGTTCAATCTGCGGGGCGACAACGGCGCAAAGACAGGCGGTCTGGCGGTCGACAGCAACCTCGGCTGGAAGGGACCGGAGTCCTACGTGGCGACCGTTCCGCAGGTCTTCGATCTCTGGCAGGACCCCCAAGAGCGCTACGACATCTTCATGAACAACTACACGGAGCACACGTGGTCTCTGGTCACCATCAATGCGGCGATCAAGGATCTGATGCAGACCTATGTGAAGTATCCCCCACGGAAGATTCAGAGCGAGACCTACGCGGGACCGATCACCATTCAGCAGTATGAGCGCTTCGCGTTCTTCAGGGATCAACTCGCCAAGGACGGCTTCCAGATCGGCTTGCCCACAGGCAACTAGAGCACGCGCACAGAGCGGCCCCGGAACGCGGGGCCGTTCTGACTTGCTTTATGTGAGAACAGGAAAGGGGGACTCATGACGGGGAATCCGGTCGGTCGTCGTTCGGTCCTTGCAGGTCTTCTGATATCGGCTGCGACAGCGGCCTCGGGCGATCATGCGCTTGCGCAGGAAGATCCCCTGCCGTCCTGGAATGAGGGCCGGTCGAAGAAGTCGATCCTTGACTTCGTCGCCGCGGTGACGCGGGAGGGAACACCGGATTTCGTGCCGGTGCCGGAGCGCATCGCGACATTCGACAATGACGGCACGCTCTGGTGCGAGCAGCCGATGTATGTCCAGCTCGCATTTGCATTGGATCGGGTGAAAGCGTTGTCCGGCAAGCACCCGGAATGGAGACGCAAGCAGCCCTTCCAGGCCGTGCTCGACAACGATCTCGCTTCCCTCGCCAAGGCTGGCGAGAAAGGCCTGGTCGAACTGATCATGGCGACGCATGCCGGCATGACCACGGCAGAGTTCGAAAAAATCGCCAGCGATTGGATCGCGAGCGCGCGTCACCCGAAATTCAATCGGCCATATACGGACCTCGTCTACCAGCCGATGCTGGAACTGCTCGCCTATCTGCGGGCCAATGGCTTCAAGACCTTCATCGTCTCGGGCGGCGGCATTGAGTTCATGCGACCATGGAGCGAGCGGGTCTATGGCATTCCGCCCGAGCAGGTCGTGGGATCGAGCATCAAGACCAAGTTCGAGATCGACAAGGGGAAGCCGTCACTGATCCGCCTGCCTGCGATCGATCTCGTCGACGACGGACCCGGCAAGCCGGTCGGCATCAACTCGCATATCGGCCGCCGGCCGATCGCGGCTTTCGGCAATTCAGACGGCGACTTCCAGATGCTGCAATGGGCGACGCAATCATCGGGGAAACGTTTTGGCCTGATCGTGCATCACACTGACGCCGAACGAGAGTATGCATACGATCGGAAGTCCTCGTTCGGTAAACTCGACAAGGCGCTCGATGCAGCGAACTCCAACGGCTGGATCGTGGTCAGCATGAAAGACGACTGGAAACGCATGTTCCGTTTTGCGTAGGGGCCGGATGACTGCGTAGGCATCGCTGACGCCCGGCGCCGCGGAGCACGCCAGCGCCGCCGGTGATGCAAGCGAGACGAAGAACGAGGAGGCATCATGACAAGACTTCTTCCGGGAACGCGTCGGCTTACCTTCGCGAGCGCAGCGCTGGCGGTTGGCCTGATGCTCGGGGGCCCGGCATACGCGCAGGCACCCGCGGACCAGAAGCCGGCACAGGACCAGGCCGCCGCGCCGGCACCGGCCCTGCCAGCCAGCAAGCTTCCGGAGGGACAGATCGAGCAACTGGTCGCGCCGATCGCGCTTTATCCGGACGCGCTGCTGTCGCAGATCCTGATGGCGTCGACCTATCCGTTGGAAGTCGTCGAGGCGGCGCGCTGGTCGCAAGACAACAAGACCGTCACCGGCAAGGCGCTCGAAGACGCCATGCAGAAGCAGTCGTGGGATCCGAGCGTCAAGGCCCTCGCGGCGGTGCCGCAAGTCCTCCAGATGATGAACGACAAGCTCGACTGGACCCAGCAGCTTGGCGACGCCTTCCTCGCGCAGGAGCAGGACGTGATGAGCGCCGTGCAGACCCTGCGCCAGCGCGCCGAGGCCGCGGGCAATCTCAAGTCGACGCCGCAGCAGAAGGTGACGAAGAGCGCGCCTCCCGCCGGCGTGACCGCGCCCTCCGGCATGCAGCAGGCGATCTCGATCGAGCCGGTCGATCCCGACCAGTATTACGTCCCGGTCTACGATCCCGGTGTCGTCTACGGGGCCTGGGATTATCCCGACTACCAGCCGTTCTATTGGTCTCCGCCGGGCTATGTCGCCGCGGGCGTGATCGGCTTCACCGCCAGCGTGGCCGTCGGCGCTGCGATCTGGGGCGGCTGCAACTGGTGGGGCCGCAGCGTCTATGTCAACGTCAACCGCTATAACCAGTTCAACCGCACCAACATCAGAAACACCAATTGGGCCCACAATCCGGCGCATCGCGGCGGTGTCGCCTATCGCGATGCCGGCGTGGCGAGGCGGTTCGGCAGCGGCAATACCCCCGCCGCGCGCGAGGCGCTGCGCAATCGCACCGGTGCTCCCGGCGGCAGGGTCTCGAATGCGGGTGCCGGCCGGGCCAAGACCGCGGTCTCGCAACGCGCCGGCAATCGCGGTGCAAGCGTATCCCGCAGGGCCAGCAGCCGGAACGTCACCCGCGCCCATACGCGCGCGGGCAATCGCGCTGCGATCTCGCACAGAAGCGTCACGCACACGCGCGCCGGCGGACGCGCCGGTGGCGGCCGGCCGGCCGCGATCCGCGGTGGCGGCATGCGGGCCGGCGTCGGTGGTTTCCATCGCGGCGGTGGCGGCGGCATGCGTGCTGGCGGGGGCTTCCGCGGAGGCGGCTTCCACGGAGGTGGCCGCCGGCGCTGAGTGGCGTGATCATCACAGACCGCGCTCGGCCACACCAGGCCGCGCGAAGGACGATAGAAAGGAAATTCTTGGTTTCTGCCGGCCGGCACCGCCGGATCACGACGTAGTACTTCAGGCTTCAAATCACACTTTGCGATGGTGGCTTGGATCAAATGAAATCTTACTTGATACATCGATTTACTCGCCGCCTTGCGGTATCCCTCTCTGTCATCGTGACGGTCGGTGCCGCAAACGGTCCCGCGGTCGCGGATCCCAGGGTGCTCGCACTTCCTGCGCTAAAGGTCTGGCAGGGCGACTTCGACGGCATGCTGAAGCGCAAGATGGTGCGTATCCTTTTGCCGACGGACAGGACATCATTCTTCATCGACAAGGGGGAGACGCTCGGCTTCGAGGCAGAACTGGGCGCGGAGTTCGAAAGCTGGTTGAACAAGCGATACGGGAAGAAGAAAGAAAGGATTTATGTCGGCTTCGTCCCGACGCCGCGAGACAGGCTGCTGAGCGATCTGACAGCCGGTAAAGGCGACATCGCCGCCGGTCTGCTTACCGTCACGCCGGAACGAAGCAAGCTGGTCGACTTCGCAGATCCCTGGGCATCCGGTGTTCGCGAGGTGCTCGTGACGGGATCTGCGGCCCCGAGCGTCAGTTCGCTGAACGACCTCGGTGGAAAGACGATCCACGTCAGGGAGTCGAGCAGCTACTTCGAGCATTTGCTCGCGATCAATGCAGATCGGAAAGCCAGGGGGCTGGAGCCCATCATCGTCCAGCCCGCCGACAAGAACCTCGAGGACGAGGACTTGTTGGAGATGGTGAGCACCGGCCTGTTACCCTGGGCCGTCATCGACCGCTTCAAGGCGCGGGCGTGGGCAGGCCTCGTGAAGGGGCTGACGGTACGCGACGATATCTCGTTCAACGAAGGCGGCGACATCGCATGGGCGATCCGGAAGGACAGTCCGGCGCTTAGGAGGGAGCTCGCTGAATTCGTCAATACTCACAAAATCGGAACCGAATTCGGCAACGACCTGCGCGCGCGCTATTTCAAGATGGCGAAGCCGTTGAAGAACGCCCTCGCGCATACCGAGGCGGAGAAGTTCAAGGCGCTGCGCGGATCTTTCGAAAAGTACGGGGTGCAATACTCTATCGACCCCGTGCTGCTCGCTGCACAGGGCTATCAGGAGTCAGAGCTCGACCAGGCCTGCCACAATGCGTCCGGCGCCACCGGCATCATGCAGATCAAGCCCAGCACGGCAAAAGAGAAGCCGATCGAGATCGCCGGCGTCACGGCCAGCGCCGACACCAACATCCACGCGGGCTCCAAGTATCTACGTTACCTGGCGGACACGTATGTCGACGCTTCGGTCATCGATCCGCGCGAGCGTGTCTTCATGGCCTTGGCTGCGTACAATGCAGGTCCGGGAAATCTCAAGCGCTTCCGCGATTACGCGAGCAAGCACGGCCTGGATCCGACCGTCTGGTTCGGCAACGTCGAGAACGGTGCGGCCGCTATCGTCGGGCGGGAGACGGTCCAATACGTTGGTAAAATCTACAAGTACTACATCTCCTACGAGTCGCTTCGTTCGCCCACTCCGGCGAGCGCAACGGCCGACCCATCACAGAAATGATCGGTATTGCGGTTCAACCACGGGGGTCGAAGACATGGAGACGAACAAGTCCGGTGCGGTGAAGACATCTCTTGCAGGATTGTGCTTGGCCATTCCGTTTCTCTGCTGTTCGCTTTCGGGAACAGCCATGGCACGGAACGAAGCAGCAATGCCGACCGACTTCTCGTCTGTCCATCGCGGGGGCGGTGCCCATGCGGGCGGCGCTCGCCCGCATCCGAATGCCAAGCCGCGCAGCGCAGGCAATGTGAAACGCAACACCAGCGTCAACCACCGGGCGGCCAATGTGAAGCGCAGCAATGTCAATGTGCGCAAGGACGTCAACGTCAATATCAACAGGCGTACGACCGTCGTGGCGCGCCCCGTTCGCGGATGGGCTCCGTGCCCGTATTACGGGACGATCGTCGGCGGAATTGCGCTTGGCACCGTCATCGCGGCGACGACAGTCGGTGTGGCACCCGCGCCGCCGGCGACAAACATGTGCTGGTTCTGGTCCGATTCCGGGATGAGCCAGGGATACTGGGACTATTGCGCCGCGCCTTAGCGCGGCGAGGCGTGTTCTAGGTGTTCGCCGGCTTGGGTGGCGAACCAAAATCAAGAGGAGACTAGATCATGAAATGCAAATCCATCGCGAGCCGGATTGGGCTTGGTCTCGGCGCACTCGTCATCTCGATTGCTTCTGTTCATGCCCAGGTCCCGCTCTCGACCTACATGGATTCGAAAGGGTTCATTGATGTTCAGGCTTTGACCTGCGCGCAACTCGCCAACACTTATCAGGAGGACGCCGACTTTCTCGCAGTTTGGTACAGTGGCTGGTACAACGGCCTCGCGAAGAAGCATTTTGCCCATATTACGCGAACCAAATCTGGCGAGCACGAAGTCATCGTGTATTGCAAGGCCCACCCGGAGCTCAAGGTGATCCAAGCCATCGACGTTCTCTTCAAGAACGAGAAATGATCAGCAGCTCCCGGAGGCAACCGGTGCGACGAGACGAGGGTGTCTCGCCGCATTGCCCGTTCACGTGATCAAGGGGCAGCGGCCGAGATTCTGAGGTTGCGGTCGTGGTTGGCGAAAGGCCTGGTTCAATTGGTGTCTGCAAATGGATGGGCCATGGCAATGAAAGAGTTCTTGAAAACGACGTTGATTGGAGGCGCACTGTTTCTCCTGCCCGTCGCTCTTGTGCTGGCGATTCTTGGCCACGCGATGCGTGTGGCAGTAAAGGCCGCCCTTCCGGTCTCTCACGCTCTTCATTTCGATCAGATCGGAAAAGTTGCAGGCATTGGAATTGTTACAGTCGTGGCCGTGGTCTTGCTGATCCTGGTATCGTTCCTCGCCGGCATCGTCGCGCGAACCAAAGCTGGTTCTCGGATTAGCGCATGGGTCGAAAAATCGTTTCTTGGCGGTCTTCCGCAGTACCAGATGGTTAAGAGCATGGCTCAAGGCCTTGCTCAGGCTGAAAGCGCCAGCGACGAGTTCAAGCCAGTGCTGGTGAACGTCGACGGCGGCTGGCAACTCGGGTATCTCCTCGAGACACTCGGAAACGATTGGGCGGTTGTCTTCGTCCCGCAGGCGCCCACGCCGCTCGTCGGCAATGTCAGGTACTGCCCCGTCGATCGCATTCACCCTCTTAGCATGTCGATGTTGCAAGCGAGGGCAATCGTGACCAATGTCGGCATTGGCTCCGCGGCGGCCCTTCAAGGAGAATATCCGAGCAGGGCGGCAACTTGATTGCGCGGATCCACGCAAGATACTCGCACCGTGAAAAGCGTCAGGCAAGGATGCCACACCAACGCAGCTCGCTCGACCGATGGTCGGCGAATGTCGTTGATCTCGGACCGGATCGGTCAATGTGACGAGGAAATCTGACCGAATCTTCCGTTCCGCTTGTGCGTTGAGCCATATAACTTGCTCACGTGCGGTGGCGCTTCGTACGAGCAATTCCGCGCCTGAAGGAGGCTTCGAACATGGCCGGGAAATTCAAGGTCGGCGATCACGTCAGCTGGAATTCCGAGGCCGGCCGCGTCTCCGGCACCATCATCGCGGTCCACACCAGCGATTTCGACTACAAGGGGCACACCCACCGCGCCTCGGAGGCCGATCCGCAATACGAGATCAAGAGCGACAAGACCGATCACGTCGCGGCCCACAAGGGCAGCGCGCTGCATCATGCCTAGCAAAGACGTGGCACTTCCGTTCTTCACGATCGGTCATTCCACCCGCAGCCTCGAGGATTTCATCGCGCTCCTCGGCGCGGCCAATATCGAGCGTATCGTTGACATCCGAACGGTACCGCGGTCGCGCACCAATCCGCAGTTCAACAAGGATACGCTGCCCAAGCCGCTTCAGGCCGCGGGCATTTCGTATGAGCATCTGGCCGATCTCGGCGGGCTCCGCGGCAAGGCGCGAACTGTGCCGCCGTCCATCAACGGGTTCTGGAGCAACGAGAGTTTTCACAACTACGCCGACTATGCGTTGTCGCCGCAGTTTCACGCGGCGCTCCAGCATCTGCGCGAGGAAGGGCACCGGCAACGCTGTGCGATGATGTGCTCGGAAGCCGTGTGGTGGCGCTGCCACCGCCGCATCGTGGCAGACTATCTCATCGCGTCAGGCGAGACCGTCCTCCACATCATGGGGGAGGGCCGCCTCGAGCCTGCCCGCCTCACCGAAGGCGCCGTCGTCCAGGGCGACGGCACGGTGGTCTATCCGGCGACGGGTGAACTGGACTTATGAGAGGGCGACGCTTCCGGCTGCACCGTCGCGCCGCGCCCAATCACTCCCCATTCCGCTTCCAATAGCCGGTGCCGAGCTTGCCGGTGATCACCGCAATGGTGTCGCGGACCTCGTAGGAGCCGCGCCCGTTGTCTCGATACTGCGGAGCAGCGCCGCGGCGAACGGGCTGTTGCGGCCGTCGCCGTCGAGCGCGGTGGTGCCGTCGCGCGCGGCATAGGCGACCAGCACATTGCCGACCGGCTCGATGCGGCCGAGCCCGCTGCCGGCAGTGGCGCGGGTGGCGAGCGAGCGGCTCATCTTCGCCGCGAACGGATTGTTGCAGGCATCGAGGATGACGAGGCCGAGACTTCCGGTGTTCGAGACCTGCAGCATCACGCTTTGCAGGCTGATCGCTTCATTGGCGGCGTCAGTATCGCGCTTCAGCTCGGCATCAACCGGGATCAGCCAGTTGTCGCCGTTGATCTCCATGCCGTGGCCGGCGAAGTACACCGCCGCCATGTCGGCGCCGGCGGCATTGCGCCCGAATGCGATCAGCCCGCGCCGCATCTCGTCGAAGCCTGCATTGGTGATCAGCGTCACCGCGAAGCCGAGACGCTGCAGCGCGGCGGCGATATCGCCGGCATCATTCGGCGGATTGGACAGCGCCGGCACGCTTTTGTAGGCGCCGTTGCCGATCACCAGCGCCACCCGCTTGCCGTCGGCCGCAGCCGGCGCGGCGAAGCCCGCCAGCGTCGCGGCAACGGCCAGTCCCGAGACAAACGCGCGGCGGTTCATGCTGGCCCCGATCGGAGGTGACGGGCGCAGAGTACCGCAGCCGGCGCGACGCGGCCATGAAAATGGCTGCGCGATCAGGCCGCCTGCTTCGGCGTCCAGACGCCGGCCGGCACCGGCTCGGCCGGCAACAAACTGGCGCCGGCGGCGCCCGCGATCGACATCGTGATCTCGTGGATGTCCTGCACCGACCGCTGCATCGAGAAGCGCGGATAAAGCTCGCGCAAGGTGGTCGCGGCCGCCGCCTGCGCCGCTGACGGATCGGCCAGCACGGCCTCGACGGCGGAGGCGATGCTGGTCGTGTCTTGGCCGAAGCTGAAGCGGGCGAGATGCGGCATCTCCGCGGCCGAGAAGCGGTTGGCGTCGAACACCGGCACGGTGCCGGCGCCGAGCGCGAAGAACACCCGGTCATGCACCGACAAGTCGATATTGGGATTGAGCGAGACCGCGGCAAGGTAGCTGCCGAGGCCTTCGCGCATCGCATCGAAGGTCATCGCGCCCAGCACGCGGGCTGGACGCCCGCTGACGTCGAGATCGCTCCAGCCGCCGCCGACGAAGTCGACCGGATAGTCGGCGAGCACCGCGCCCACCTCGCGGGTGCGCATGCCCCTCGTGTAGTTGTCGAGCCGGGTCAGGATTACGTTGAACAGGTCGCCGCCGGGCTTCAGATAGACCAGATGCTGCTCGGCGACGTCGACGATGATCTTCGGAAACGCGCCGCAGGTCTTGCCGCGCGCCTCGGCGATCGCATCGAACAGCAGCGCGAACAGTTTTGGCGGCATCGTCTTGCGCCAGCCGCGCTCGAGCGCCAGCGGATTCCAGCCGGACTTGGCGAAGACCAGCCGGCCGTTGCGCTTCTCCGGCGGCAGGTCGCCGAAGAAGCCAGGATTGGGGATACCCATATGGGTCGCGAACACGGCGCCGTTGGCTCCCAGATGATCGCGGTTGAATGCGGCATGGTCCGGAAACACGTAACCATGCGCGGTGTAGCGGCTCTCGAGCCCGTGACGCCTGGCGAAATAGCAGGGGTGATCGCAGAACCAGGTGAAGACGGGAATCTGGGCGACGTCCCAGAACAATCTGCCGTCCTTGGTGTGGATATCGAGTCCGATGCCGGAGAAGCCGAGCGCCATGGTCTCGGCGCGCCGCGGCAGCAGGGCGTTGAGCCGGGCCGAGAAATCCGGCGCCAGCAGATCGAGCATCTTGACCTCGTGCCCGAGCCGGTCGAGCTCCGCCGCCGCCATCGCCAGGATGCCGCGCAGCGAGTCATAGGTGGTGTTGCTGGAATACAGGACGCAGATCACGGACATGGGACCTCCGCGCTTGATGGTGTGGCTGCTCGCGCGGGCATTTCCGTCGCCTTTGCATGCTGTCAGTTGAACGGTCGAGCCGGCCGTTCCGGGCTCGGAATAATCCTGACGGGCGGATTTATTTCGCCGGAAACGGCCGTGTCGTCACGTTGAAGCTGCGTCGGGCGCCGTCGCGATCCGACATGAGGGGCGAGAGCGCATGCAGCTTGATGGCTTCGACGTCGTCGTGGTGGGGGCCGGCTTCTTCGGCGCTGTGATCGCCGAGCAGGTGGCGAGCAGGCTCGGCCGCTCCGTCTGCGTGCTCGACCGCCGTCCGCATATCGGCGGCAACGCCTATTCGGAGCTCGATCCCGACAGCGGCGTCGAGGTGCATCGCTACGGCACGCATATCTTCCATACCAATTCCGAGACCGTCTGGCGCTATCTGCACCGCTTCACCGAGTTCACCGGCTACCGCCATCGCGTCTTCACGGTGGCGAACGGCCGCGTCTATTCGATGCCGATCAACCTTGCGACCGTGTGCGCTGCGTTCGGGCGCGTCGTGTCGCCGGACGAGGCCCGCGCCGTGATCGCGGCGGAGGCGGCCGCGCACGGCGCCGCAGGGATCGGCAATCTCGAGGACAAGGCAATTGCCTCGGTCGGTCGCACGCTCTACGATCTCTTGATCCGCGGCTATACGCAGAAGCAGTGGCAGACCGATCCGCGTGAGCTTTCGGCCGACATCATCGGCCGCCTGCCGGTCCGCTTCACCTTCGACGATCGCTACTTCGCCGATCGCTATGAGGGCATGCCGCTCGACGGCTACACCGCGATCTTCCGCCGGATGCTCGATCATCCCAGGATCGCGGTCCACCTCGGTGTCGACTATTTCGACGTCGCCGACCGCATCAATCCGCGGCAGCTGGTGGTCTATACCGGTCCGATCGACCGCTTCTTCGGCTATGCCTGCGGCCATCTCGGCTGGCGTACCGTCGACTTCGCGCGCGAGGTGCACGACGTCGCCGACTACCAGGGCGCCGCGGTCATCAACTATGCCGACGCCGAGGTGCCGTTCACCCGCGTCCACGAGTTCAGGCATCTGCATCCGGAGCGCGCGCATGCGCAAGGCCGGACGACGATCTACCGCGAATATTCCCGTTTCGCGAGCCGGAGCGACGAGCCGTATTATCCGATCAACACCGCCGCCGACCGCGCGATACTCGCGTCCTATCACGCCATGACGGCGTCGCATCCGAACGTCATTTTCGGCGGCCGGCTCGGCTCCTACAAATATCTCGACATGCACCAGGCGATCGGCGCGGCGCTGAAGACGTTCGAGCACGTGGTCGAACCATTCTTCGCCCGGCAAGGCATGCACCTGCGTGACGCGGCCGCGCGCCGCGAAGTCTTGTCGCCCTTGCCGGCGTGATCTAATCCTGCGAGCTGCGGGCAACCAACGCCATAACAAATCGCTCGCGGTCCCCGGTGAGGAAACAATGAGAAAAACCGTTATTGCCGCGGCTGCCGCTGCCACTAGCCTTGCTTTCAGCATCGCCCACGCCGCGCCGCTTCCGGAAACGTCGGCGCACCAGGTCGGTTTCTCGGAGCGGGGGCTGGCGCGGCTCGATGACTTCTTCGCGCGCGAGATCGCGGCCAAGCGCGTGCCCGGCGCCGTGGTGGCGATCGCGCGCGACGGCAAGCTCGTGCATTACAAGGCATATGGCCAGCTCGATCCGGTGAAGGGCACGCCGATGCCGATCGATGCGGTGTTCGCGCTGGCGTCGATGACCAAGCCGATGGCGGCGGTTGCAGGCCTGACGCTGATGGAGCAGGGCAAGCTGCCGCTGCAGGCCAAGGTCGCCGAGTTCTATCCGGCGTTCGCCGACATGAAGGTCGGCGTGCAGCAAGCGGACGGCTCGCTGAAGATGGAGCCGCAGGCGCAGCCGATCTTCATCCACGATCTCTATCGCCACACCTCCGGCCTGATGTATGGCGGCCGGCCCGACAGTTCGAGCGCGCTGGCGCGGCTCTATCCCGACGGCACGGCGCCGGCGGTCGAGGGCGACACGGCGGCCTTCATCGATCGCATCACCCAGCTGCCTCTGGTGCACCAGCCCGGCACCGAGTTCGAATATGGCTTCTCGATCGACGTGCTCGGCGCCGTGGTCGAGAAGGTCTCCGGCCAGCGGCTTGGCGATTATCTCGCGGCCAATGTCTGGAAGCCGCTCGGCATGAAGGATGCGACGTTCCACCCGGCCGATGCGCAGCGCGCGCGGCTGGCGCGCCCGTTCCCCAACGATCCGCTCACCGGCAAGCCGCAAGCCATCAAGCTGCTCGATACGCCGACCAGGTTCGATTGCGGCGGCGCCTGCTCGTTCGCGACCGTCGGCGACTATCTGCGCTTCGGGCAGATGCTGCTCAATGGCGGCGAACTCGACGGCAAGCGCATCCTCAGCCCCAAGACGGTGCATCACATGACGTCGAACCATCTCGGGCCAGAGATCAAGAACAACGTCGCGGCGGTCGAACCGCATCGCGGCGGCTTCGGCTTCGGGCTGTCGGTCGCAGTGCGAACCGGCGAGGGGCTGGCGTCGGTGCCGGGCAATCCCGGCGAGTTCACCTGGAACGGCGCGTACGGCACGCAATTCTTCTGCGATCCGAAGGAGCGCCTTGTCGTCGTTGTGGGAACCGCGGCGCCGGGCGAGCTGCGCAAATATTATCGCGAGAATGTGCAGGACATCGTCTACGGCGCGATGGTGAAGTAACGCCTCGGCAGCAACGTCAATCCTCACGTTCCCACGTTTACATACGTGGAACGTGGAACAGCAAAAAGGCCCGTCGCCCAAGCGAGCGACGGGCCCTAAATTCGCGCGCCTACCAGCGCCTGTAGACACCGGTCAGCGTACCATTGTTGTTCCCTTCAGGACCCACGTCGCCCTGAGTCGAGCTCGGCGTCGGGTGGTTGGTGCCGTTGAATGAACCGTACCAGCCCGGCTCCGCCGGAGAGTACATCACATCAGGCTGCACGGCCTGATAGCGGGGGCCGCCATAGTATCTCGGTCCAGGGTTCCCGTAAGGATAATAGCCTTGTGCGAACGCGCCTGCCGTTGTTGCGATCAGGGACGCCGCGGCGAGGGACAATATCTTGGTCTTTCGTTGCATTCACACTCTCCTTGCTGGTGTCCCGACCAACGACCGCCATGGAGCGGCGTTCCTGATCTGCCATGCATCTCGCAAAGGCAAATCTGCGCGAGCGTGGGATCAGGTTCTTGTGAAGGGGCTTGTGTTCCGGGAGGGCACTGCCGGGCTCCGCCCGGCAGGATGCATCCGTCGCCGGCCCGTTATGCTTATATGGCTATAACGGCGCATGCGCGAGCGGCGCCTCGAAAACCCGGGGCGGTTCGGAAAAGGAAGCCCGCCACTACGGCGGGCAAGGTCTCAGGGAGGAAAGCGCCCTGACAAGGGAGCGTGCGGCCAGTCTCCCCGATTCGTGCGCGGCTGCGAAGATCGTATAACTACTGTCATCAGGGCCGGCATTATGCGAATGCTGCAGGGGGCGCGGCCGGCCGGCAAGGCGCGCTAACACGGCGCAAATACAGGGGAAGTTCATGAGCACGTCTGGAGTTTTTGCCCGCGTCGTCGCGGCGATCGGGGCCGGCGCCTTGGCGTGGCGGCGGATGCAGGGCGCGCAGCCCGCGCCGGCCTGGGGTAGCGCGCCAGAAATCCCGCAGGCCAAACCGCAGGGCGCGATCCCGACGCTCAAGATGCCAACGGCGCGGGGCTGGGACAGGGACCAGAAGCCGGTCGCCGCGCCCGGGCTCAAGGTCAACGCCTTTGCGGCCGGGCTCGATCATCCGCGCTGGATCAACGTGCTGCCCAACGGCGACGTGCTGATCGCGGAGGCGACGCAGATCGCAGGAAAGCCGCGCAGCGTCTTCCACTACGCGATGCAGGCGACGATGCGGCGCGCCGCGGCGCTCGGCGTCAGCGCCAATCGCATCACGCTGCTGCGCGACCGCGATGGCGACGGCGTCGCCGAAAGTCGCGGCGCCTTCATGGAGGGGTTGAGCCAGCCGTTCGGCATGGCGCTGGTCGGCGACACCTTCTATGTCGGCAACACCGACGGCGTGGTGGCGTTTCCCTACACCGCGGGCGCCGATCGCATCACCGCGCCGGGACGCAAGCTCGTCAGCTTCAGGCCCGACGGGCACTGGACGCGCAGCCTGCTGCCGAGCGCCGACGGCAAGAAGCTTTATGCCGGTGTCGGCTCGCTCAGCAACATCGCCGAGAACGGCATGAAGGTCGAGGAAGGCCGCGCCGCGATCTACGAGCTCGATCTCGCAGGTGGCACCAGCCGCATCTTCGCCGGCGGCCTGCGCAATCCGGTGGGCATCGCGTGGGAGCCGACCACCAATGTGTTGTGGACCGTCGTCAACGAACGCGACGGCCTCGGCGACGAGACGCCGCCGGACTATCTGACGTCGGTACGCGACGGCGGCTTCTACGGCTGGCCCTATTGCTACTGGGGCAAGACGGTCGACGACCGCGTGCCGCAGGATCCGGCGATGGTCGCCAAGGCGATCCAGCCGGACTACGCGCTCGGCGGCCACACCGCCTCGCTCGGCCTGTGCTGGATGCCGCAGGGCACGCTGCCGGGATTCCCCGACGGCATGGTGATCGGCCAGCACGGCTCGTGGAATCGCTCGACGCTGTCAGGCTACAAGGTGGTGTTCGTGCCGTTCGCGGACGGCCGTCCCGCAGGGCCGCCGCGCGACATCCTCTCCGGCTTCCTCGCGCCCGACGAGAAGGTGTCGTACGGCCGCCCGGTCGGCGTCGCGCTCGGCCCCGACGGCTCGCTGCTGGTGGCCGACGACGTCGGCAACGTGATCTGGCGCGTGACGGGCGCTTAAGCGCCTGCACTTGCGGCAAGACGACTTGAACGGCGCGGCTTCGATCGGAGCAGCGCCGTTTCATTTGGAGCTAACCGTTAGCCTCGACTTACCGTAAGTATGTACCCGCGCAGGGGGCGAAGTGATGACGGCGCGCATCGACACCAGCTCGGGCGACCTCACACCGTCCTGAACTCGCCGCCATCCATGCGCAGCACGGCGCCGGTCATCCAGCGCGCCGGCGGCGACACGGCATAGGCGACGAGGTCGGCGATCTCCTCCGGCGCGCCGAACCGCCTGATGCCGGCCTGCCTGAGGAAGCCGGCCTTGGCGGTGTCGATATCGACCTGCCTGGCCGCCGCGGCCTTCTCCAGCATCGCAAGGCGGCGTCCGGTCATCACGGCGCCCGGCGACACGCAGTTCACCTGCACGCCGTCGTCGATGCCGCGTTCGGCGAAGGCTTTTGCAAGTGCCTCGATCGCAGCGTTGATCGTGCCTACTGCGGCGGCGCCGGTGCGGGGCAGCATGGCGGCATTGCCTGACGTGAAGATGACGGCGCCTCGCGACGCTTTCAGCGCGTTCCAGGCGCGGATCGTCAGCCGCCTGGCGCCGTGAAACTTGAGCGCGAGGCCGGCGTCCCATTGCGCATCGGTCAGCTCGAACAAATCGAGCCCCGCCACTGCGCCGGCGACATTGACCAGCGTGTCGATGCGGCCGAAGCGATCCAGCGTGGCCTTGACGATTTCGTCAGCGGCATCAGGCGCGGCAAGATCGAGCTCGAGCACCAACGGAGTGCTGCCGCGACTTTCGATCTCCTGAGCTGCCTCGCGCAGCCTCTCGCCGCTGCGCGCGACGAGGACGATGGCGGAAAAATCCCGCGCGAGCCGCAGCGCGGTGGCGTGTCCGATGCCGGAGCTGGCGCCGGTCACGATGGCGACGGATGTGGTCATGTGCATTCCCCGATGGATCGGCGCACTCGAGTCAGCGGCTCAGGAACTCGCGAATGGCTTGCGCGATCTCGGCGGCATGCGTCTCCAGCGCGAAGTGGCCGGTGTCGAGGAATTTGACGACGGCTTTTGGATTGTCGCGCTTGAACGCCTCGGCGCCCGGCGGCAGGAAGAACGGGTCGTTCTTGCCCCACACCGCGAGGAACGGCGGCTGGTGGGTACGGAAGTAAGTCTGGAAGGCCGGGTAGAGCGCGACGTTGCTCTTGTAGTCGCCGAACAGATCGAGCTGCACGTCGTGCGCGCCGGGCCGCGCCATGTAGTAGTTGTCGAGGTTCTGGCCGTCCGGCGACACCGCCGCCGGATCCGATGTGCCGTGGGTGTACTGCCAGCGCGTGGTGTCCGGCGTCAGGAAGGCGCGCAGCGCGTCGCGGTTCGCCGGCGAGGGGTCCTTCCAATAGGCCTTGATCGGGGTCCAGCCGTCGCTGAGACCTTCCTCATAGGCGTTGCCGTTTTGCGAGATGATCGCCGTGATCCGCGCCGGATGCTTGACCGCCAGGCGGAAGCCGGTCGGCGCGCCATAATCGAACACATAGACCGCGAAGCGATCGAAGCCGATCACCTCGGTAAAGCGATCGATGACGCCGGCGATGCTGTCGAAGGTGTAGTTGAACTTGTCGCGCGGCGGCATGTCCGACTGGCCGAAGCCGGGCAAATCCGGCGCCACGATGTGGAATTTGTCCGCGAGCTGCGGGATCAGATCGCGGAACATGTGGCCGGCGCTCGGGAAGCCGTGCAGCAGCAGCAGCTTTGGCGCGCCGGGCGAACCGGCTTCGCGATAGAAGATGTTAAAGCCGTCGACATCGGCGGTGCGGTATTTGACCTGAGACATCTGTCACTCCTTGTGGTCGTGCGTTGGTGAGTACTGAGACTTAGGATCTGATTTGCTTCGCGAGCCCGCTGATCGCTTCGGGACGCAGATAGAGCAGCAGGGCGCAGCACACGGTGGCAAAGCCCAGCAGCGGCATGAACGGGGCGATGGCGGCGCCGGCCGCGAACACCAGCACGGCGAGCAAGGTGCGGCGCTGCGTCCATGTCCGCACACGCTCGGAGATCAGGCTCTGGTCCGCCTGCGCCAGCACGGCCCGCTCGAAGGCGAGGTAGGCGAGGTCGATCAAGAGGAAGATCACCGCATAGACCACTACCGGCGCGGCGGCCATGTGCGATCGCGCGACCCACGCGGTGGCAAACGGCAGCAGCGAGACCGCGAACAGATGCACGAAGTTCAGCCAGATCAGCCGCGGCGTCGGCTGCCGCACCAGATGCAGCAGATGGTGATGATTGACCCAGATCACCGCGATGAACAGATAGCTTGCGGCGTAGCTGATTGCGGTCGGCCACAGCGGCAACAGGTCGGCGAATCGCGAGCCCTCCGGCGGCTTCAGCTCCAGCACCATCACCGTAATGATGACGGCGATCACCGCATCGGAAAACGCGCCGAGCCGGTCGGCCGAGAGACGTTTCTCCTGCATGGCAGCTCTCCTGTCCGAAATCGTGGGAAGAGGTCAGTGCTCTGTAACGTTCTCGACCGCTTCCCGGATGATGTCGGTGACGAGCTTCGGCGCGGTGACGATGGGGGCGTGATCGACGGGATGTGAACGCACGGTCGCCTGCATCCGCGCCGCCATGCCGCGCTGAGTCTCGGGTGCGATCATCCGGTCGTCCTCGGCGACCAGAAACCAGCTCGGGACGTCCTTCCACAGCGGGCGACCGACCGGCACGGTGATGCAGGCCGGCGAGATCGGCCGCTGCACCGCGGCGAGCACCGCGAGGTCCTCGGACCGCGCGCCTTGCGCGAACGCCGCTGCGAAAGCGGACTCCGGCAGCCAGATCAGGCCATTGGCGTCGGGCGCGAGCTTCGGCGCGAACGGATGCGGCGGCCGACGGTAGAATACGTCGGCGACCGTCTCGCCTTCATCCGGCGCCAGCGCCGCGACATAGACCAGCGCCTTGACGCGCGGCGAGCGGGTCTCGGCAATCACGGCGCCGGCATAGGCATGACCAACCAGCACCACCGGGCCCGCGACGCGGTCCAGGGTGCTGTTCAGCGCCGCGACGTCGTCGGCGAGCGAGGTGAGGGGCAGCGGCGCCGCCACCGCCATGATGCCCTCTGCATCGAGCGCCGTGATCACCCGCGCCCAGCTCGAGCCATCGGCCCACGCGCCATGCGCAAGCACCACCCTGACATCCTTGTTCGACATTATCCGCTCCCTCGTTTCAGGCCGATTCCGGCTGTAACCGCTAAAATGCAGTTGGATAGGTTACTACGCTTGTGATCCAATGTGCGTAACTTGTCAAATGGATTTTATCAGGTTACTACTGGCGCGACTGAGGAAGCCGCCAGGAGGGCGTCACCGTGCAATCCCATCCGCCCGCGATGTTCATCGCAGACAGCCTGGGCCTCGATTTCATCAATTCGATCGCGACCCCGGTCGATACGCCGGTCGACTGGATCGGCGACGGCGACGGCCTGTTGCGCTGGCTCGCGCAGGCGCAGCTGGTGCCGCCCGATGTGCTCGACGAGATCAAGGCGCACGCGACGCCTGGCGAGCTCGACGATGTCGCCGGTCAGGCCCGCGATCTGCGCGAATGGTTCCGCGGCTTCGTGCGCAAGCATATGGGCCGGCCGCTGGCGCCTCGCGCGCTCAAGGAGCTCGAGCCGCTGAACCGGCTGCTGGAAAGCGATCAGGCGTTCAGCAAGATCGTGGCGCATCGCCACAGGGACGGCGATGACGGCCATGACGGTTTCGCGCTGGAGCGGACGCGGCGCTGGCGCTCGGCCGAAACATTGCTGCTGCCGATCGGGGAAACGATGGCCAGGGTCGTCTGCGAGGAAAGCTTTTCCGACATCAAGGCGTGCGAGGGCCCGGCCTGCACGCTGATGTTCGCCGACCACACGCGGGCGCGTGCGCGCCGATGGTGCAGCATGGCGATCTGCGGCAACCGCGCCAAGCAGGCCGCGCACCGCAGCCGGATGAAGGAAAGGGGCTGAGACCAGCAAAAAGACCAACCAACGGAGGCCAACAAAATGGCGGCACTTCCCCTGATCGTGTTTGACGTCAACGAAATCCTGCTCGACCTCGAGACCATGGAGCCGGTGTTCGCGCGCATCTTCAACGACAAGAGCGCGATGCGGCTGTGGTTCGCCAACTTCATCATGTACTCGGCCTCGCTTACCGTCGCGGGGTGCTACGTGCCGTTCACCGATATCGGCGCCGCGGTCATGAAGATGCTGGCCGACACCCGCGGCATCAGGATCGACGATGCCGACAAGCAGGAGCTGACCGAGAAATTCTCCACCTTGCCGCCGCACGGCGAAGTGCCCGGCGCGCTGCGCAAGCTGCGCGCGGCGGGTTTCCGTCTGTTCACGCTGACCGACAATCTGCTCGAAGTACAGACCCGGCAGCTGACCCATGGCGGCATCGTCGATCTGTTCGAGCGGCGCTTCTCCGCCGACGGCGTCAAGCACCACAAGCCGTCACGCCAGGCCTATGGCTATGTCGAGAAGGAGCTCGGGGCAAAGCCCTCGGAGTTCTGCCTGATCGCCTGCCACACCTGGGACACGCTGGGCGCGGTCGCGGCCGGCTGGGAGGCCGCGCTGATCAAGCGTCCCGGCAACGATGTCCTCGGCGTCGGCCCGCAGCCGCAGGTCGTCGGCAATGATCTCGACGATGTCGCCGATCAGCTGATCCGCCGCTACGGCGCCAAAGGGTAACGGCACCTGACGGATTCCCGTGCGGAGGAGAGGCAAAACGCCCCTCCAGGTCCGATCGCTCGGAAGCGCATAAAACCGGAATGAAATCCATAGCGGTTTTCAACCATGCCCCTTGAGCTTTCCTCAACTTCCGCGGCCGATGCTGCATCCGCCGCAGGGATCGAAGGAGCGCACAGCATGCGGGCCAAGGGACGAGCGACCGCGACCAACGCCACCGCGCAAGGGCGCGAGGACATCCTCAACGCGCGCGCCATCAGCACGCTGGGCGCCGGCATCGTCAGCGCGATGAGCGCGGTCGGTGCCGCCGTCATCAAGAAGAACAAGCCGGCACTCGGCAAGAACGCGGACTGGTTCTGGCACATGTTCGCGAAATGCGAGGCCAGGGCTGCGCGCATCGCCGAGCAGGCCGCGCGCGATCCGGAGGCCTGCGGCGATGCCACCTTCATCGAGGTTTATGCCGCGCAATTGCCGAAGCTGATGACAGCGGCGCTCGAGAGCCACGAGAAGGCACTCAAGGCGAAGTGATGCCGCGTCCGGGGAGTCCCGCGACGGTGCTTGTCCCGTTCTCGTTCCTCTTGACCTCTCAGATGCGCCAAGGCGGCAAGTAGCGGCGGCTCTCGGCGATCGGACGGCCTTGCGGATCAGGCGAAGCCGTCACCCGCCATCGCACTGACCGGCCCTACGGCCCGATCGGGCAGCCCGCCTGATCCGCGCACCAGCTTTTCTGCGATGGGGCATGGCGATTTGGCGCTGCTTGGCGTAAAGCACCCCAAATCGTCATGCGGCTGTGCCGCTTGCCGGGTACGCAGCTCCAGGTCGTCCCGCTCGACGTTCTGCGCCCGGACCAGTCAAGGTTTCCCATCTCGTGCCCTTTCCGACCACAAGTTCGCCGCTCGCCCGCGCCTTGGCTGAGCGCAACTACGATCAACCGACCCCTGTGCAGCTCGCCGTGCTCGCGGCCGACGCCGTCGACCGTGACCTCCTGGTTTCGGCCCAGACCGGCTCGGGCAAGACCGTTGCCTACGGCCTGGCGATGGCAAAGGACCTGCTCGACGGCGCCGAGCGGTTCGAGCCGGCCGCCGCCCCGCTGGCTCTGATCGTCGCGCCGACCCGCGAGCTCGCCTTGCAGGTCCAGCGCGAGCTTGCTTGGCTTTATGAACACGCCGACGGCCGCGTCGTCTCCTGCGTCGGCGGCATGGATCCGCGCCGCGAGCAGCGCGAGCTTGCCGAGGGCGCCCACATCGTGGTCGGGACGCCCGGCCGGTTGTGCGACCATTTGCGGCGCGGCCGTCTCGACATTTCGGAACTCAAGGTCGTCGTGCTCGACGAGGCCGATGAAATGCTCAATCTCGGTTTCCGCGAGGATATGGAATTCATCCTCGAGACCACGCCGGACACCCGCCGCACCTTGCTGTTCTCGGCGACGTTTCCGCGCGGCATCGTCGCGCTTGCCAAGCAGTATCAGGAGCAGGCGTTCCGGATCGAGGTCGCGGGTGACGAAGGCGGCCATGCCGATATCGAGTATCGCGCCATCCGGGTAGCCGCCGACGATGTCGAGCACGCCGTCGTCAACGTGCTGCGTTTCCATGAGGCGCCGAGCGCGCTGGTGTTTTGCAACACCCGTGAGGCCGTCCGGCATTTGCAGGCGGCGCTGCTCGAGCGCGGGTTCTCCGTCGCCGCGCTGTCGGGCGAAATGACCCAGAACGAGCGGACCCAGGCGCTGCAGGCGTTGCGCGACGGACGGTCGCGGGTTTGCGTCGCGACAGACGTCGCGGCGCGCGGCATCGACCTGCCGAGCCTCGATCTCGTCATTCACGCGGATCTGCCGAAAGACCCGGAGGTCATGCAGCATCGCTCGGGCCGCACCGGCCGCGCCGGCCGCAAGGGCGTCAGCATCCTGCTGGTGCCCCCGGCACGGCGGCGGCGCGCCGAATTGCTGCTCGATCTCGCCGGCATCGATGTGGTCTGGGGCTCCGCGCCGCAGGCGGAGGAGATCCGCAAGCTCGACCATGATCGCCTGCTGCAGGATGCAGTGTTCTCCGAAGAGGCGACATCAGACGATCTGGCGCTGGCGCAGGCTTTGCTCGCCGAACGCGCGCCCGAGGCGATTGCCGCAGCGCTCGCCCGGCTCTACCGCGCGCGGCTGCCTGCGCCCGAAGACATTCTCGATCCCGGCGAGGGCCGCGGTCGGGACCGCGACGATCGCCGCGGTGAGCGCGCCTCGCGCCGCGATGATCGTGCCGCCGGGCCGCGATCGAGGACCGGCAAGTCATCCGCGCGTCATGGCATGGAGGAGGCGACCGTCTGGTTCCGCGCCGCGATCGGACGCCGGAAAAATGCCGAAGCCCGCTGGCTGCTGCCGATGATTTGCCGCCGTGGCGGCATCGACAAGCGCGACATCGGCGCGATCAAGATCATGGATACGACCACCGAGTTCGAGATCGCCGCGCGGGTCGCGGATTCCTTCGCGGTCAAGATCAAGCGTCCGGACAAGGAAGACAGCATCCGCATCGAGCCGCTGGCGGGCGCGCCGCAGGGAGAGGTGCGCGAGAAGCCGGCGCGCAAGCCCTGGCGCGACGATGACGACGTCGGATACAGCGCGCCGCGCGCCGAGGGTGCAGGAAAGCGGCGCGGCACGCCGGACCGCGACGCCAGAGCATTTTCGAGCGAAGGCGCGAGCGGTTCGCGTCAGGAACACGCTTCAAAAAAGGAATCCAGGGACTCGTTCCGATCCGATCGGGACGGAAAAGGCTTCAGGCCGAAATCCGGCGACGAGCCGCGGTTCGGAAAGAAAAAGAAGCATCCGGGCAAGTCCAGCCACGCCGGACACACGCAGTGGCCGGACGTGTCGGCGAAGCCGAAGTTCGGCAAGAAGCCAAAGAAGAAGCGGCGGGGCTGAGGCGGCGTGCGTGTGTATCAGTCTCGACGCTGCAACAAACTCAGTGTCGTCCCGGGCAAGCGCAGCGCGACCCGGGACCCATAACCACCGATGCTTGCTGCTGCGTAACGCTGGAGCCACAGCTCGTTTCGACAACGAAGCCCTGTGATTATGGGTCCCTGCTTTCGCAGGGACGACGATGTGGAGAGAGCTCCGCGTTCAACTCTAATGCGCGTGAAGCCCGGCATTTTGCAGCCGCTTGGCCCCTCACGCCACCAGCGCGATCTTCGGCACGGTTGCGAGCACCGACTGGTTGCGGCCGTTGGCCTTGGCGGCGTAGAGCGCCTTGTCGGCGGCCTCGATCAGATCGGACCATTGCTGGCCCGCGGTCGGCCGCATGCTGGCGACGCCGATGCTGACTGTCGTGATCAGTTCGCCCGCGCACCATTGCTGGACCTTGTGGCGGATGGTCTCGGCCAGGTTGAAGGCCTCGAGCGCGGTCATGTTGGGCAGCAGCACGGCGAATTCCTCGCCGCCGAAGCGCGCCGGGCAATCGCCGGCGCGGCGCACCGCATCCGAAATGCAGATCGCGATCCCGACCAGCACCTGGTCGCCGGCTTGATGCCCATAGGTGTCGTTGTAGGCCTTGAAATGATCGGCATCGATCATCAAGAGCGCGACCGGCTGGCCGTAGCGGCCGGCACGGCGCCATTCGCGCTCGATCTCGCCGTCGAACTTGCGCCGGTTCTTCAGGCCGGTGAGGGCGTCGGTGGTCGCCATCTCCTCGAGCTTGTCCTCGGCGTCGGCGCGGCGGACGATCTCGCGGGCGAGCACCAGCGTTGCGCTGAGCACGAACAGGATCAGAAACGCCATGATCGCGCCGATGCGAATGGCCTCGGTGCGCCAGAGGTTGAAAACGGCTTCGAGCGGCTTGCCGACCACCACGTAAAGCGGCCCGGAGCTGCTGCGCCTGACATAGAGCCGCGGTATGTCGTCGACCGGGCCCTTGCCTGAGAAGGCGCGGCCCGCCTTCAGGTTCTCGGCCTTCCAGTCCAGCTGCTCCGCGAGGTTCTTGCCGATCACATCGAGATCGAACGGCGTCCGCATGATGATGGTGCGGTCGTTGCGCAGCACGGTGATGGTGTCGCCCGGCATGAGGTTCAGCCGCCCGAACAGATCGTGGAAATAGCTGAAGCGGATCGAGCCGACCACGACGCCGAGGAAGCGGCCCTCGTCGTCGACGATGCGCCGGCTCAGCACGATGGCGTAGGCGCCGCGATGCAGCATCGGCCGGCTGATGTAAAGGCCGGCATCGGGATTGTCGCGCTGGACCGTGAAATACTCCTCGTCGCTGCGGTTCTCCGGCCGCGGATCGAGGCTCGCCGCGTCGATGGTCAAATTGCCCTTGGTGTCGAACACCTGGATCGCACCGAAATGTTTTGCGGTCGCGGCGTGATCGAACAGGATCAGCTGGCGCAGTTCCTTGCTGATATTGCGGATCTCCGGCATCTCGAGATTGCTGGCGACCGCGCGCAGCGACAGGTCGTAGAGCTCGATGTTGCGGCTGATATCGGCCTCGATGCCCGACGCCAGATTCTCCAGGGTGCGGCGGGCCAGTTGCTCCTCGCCGCGGCGCATGTCGAACATCACGCCGGCGCAGACCGCGGAAAAGCCGAGAACGGTCGCAACCGACGCCGCGATCAGCAGCTTTGCCGATAGCCGCCAGCGCCGCCTTGCGTCGTTTCCCCGTCGAAATGACATGTCCCGCTCCAATGCGCCGTCATGCAACGGGAAATCTTGTTGTCGCCTTAAATGGCGACAGCGGCCGCCGAATGGGTTAACGGGTGGTTGCCGGACTTTTGTCATCGAGGACGTTGTGAACGACTACGACGCATTGCGGGATTATCTGAAGAAGCAGCATCTGCCTGAATTCGTGCTGACCTTCGAGGAGATCGAGGCGATCATCGATGCGGCACTGCCGCGCGCCGCGCACCGGGCCTCGTGGTGGGAGACGTTGCGCAGCCCGCAGGAGAAGATGCCGCAGCGCGAGGCCTGCCTCGAGGCCGGCTACATCGCCACCCGCCAGGCCGACGGCAAGAGCGTCAAGTTCAAGCGAATGCCCAACCGTCGTCCCGGCGAACGCCGGGACCCATAACCACAGGGCGTTGTCGTTACGAAGGCAACTGGCCCCAGCGCGTCATGGATGGGCCTCGGCGAATGGGTCCCGGCTCAAGGCCGGGACGACAAGAGCTAGCTCGCGGCTTCCAGCCGTTCCTCGGTGAGGAGCCGGGTCGCCGCATCCGCGTCCATCGGCTCGCCGAAGGCAAAGCCCTGGGCGTATTCGCAGCCGAGCTGGTAGAGCTCGACGGCATCCGAATCCGTCTCGGCGCCTTCCGCGACCACCTCCATGCCGAGATCGTGCGCCAGCGCGATGATCGATTTCAGGATCACCGGGCGGGTGCCGCGGCTGGTGGTGCGGACGAAGGATTGGTCGATCTTGATGGTGTCGAACGGGAAGCGCTGCAGATAGGACAGTGAGGAGTGGCCGGTGCCGAAATCGTCGAGCGACAGCCCGGTGCCAAGCTCGCGGATCCGCGCCAGCATCTGGGCGGCGTGCTCCGGGTTCTCCATGACCAGCGATTCCGTCAGCTCCAGCTTCAGCGTGCCGCGCGCCACCGAGGAGCGCGACAGCACGGTGCGGATATCGTGGATCAGATCGTGGCGCAGCAGCTGCCGCGACGACACGTTGACCGATGCGAAGATCGGCTCGCGGGCGCGCATCGCGCGCTGCCACACCGCGAGCTGGCGCGCGGTCTGGTCCATCACGAACATGCCGAGATCGACGATCAGGCCGGTCTCCTCGGCGACGTTGATGAATTCCGACGGTGACATCCGGCCGAGCTTGGGATGATCCCAGCGCGCCAGCGCCTCGAAGCCGGCGATCGCGCGATCCTCCAGCCGCACGATCGGCTGGTACAGGATCGTGATCTCCTGCCGCTCGATGGCGCGGCGCAGGTCGCTCTCCAGCGTCAGGCGGTCGGTCTTGCGCGCCCGCATCGCCGGCTTGTAGACGTCGATGCGGTCGCCGCCGATCCGCTTGGAATGATACATCGCAAGCTCGGCGTCCTTGATGATCTCGTCGGTCAGCGGCGCCGCCGGGTCGGACAGCGCAAGCCCTATCGAGGCGGTCAAGAAGATCTCGCGGTCGTTGAACGCGATCGGGGCGCGGATGGTCTTGCGGATGGTCTCGGCGAAATTGGTGATCCGTGCCGGGTCCTGCTCCGACAGCAGGATCAGGCCGAACTGGTCGCCGGCCATGCGCGCCAGCGTGTCCTGCGGCTTGAGGATGCGGGTCAGCCGTCGCGCCAGCGTCAGCAAAATGGAATCGCCGACCGCAATCCCGACGGAATCGTTGACCTGCTTGAAGCGGTCGAGGTCGATCACCATCAGGGTCGGCCGCAGGTTCGGCATGGTCTTGGCGAGATTCGCCACCGCGCCGAGGCGGTCCATGAACAGCCGGCGGTTCGGAAGGCCGGTCAGGTTGTCATGGACGGAGTCATGAAGCATCCGCTCTTCGGAGTTCTTGAACTCGGTGACGTCGGTCAGGGTGCCGACCACGCGCGAGACCTCGCCGTCGGAGCCGACCACCGGCCGCGCCTTGAGCGCGAACCACATGAAGTGACCGTCCGGCGTGCGCAGCCGGAAATCCTGCACCAGGCGGCCGCGGCGCTGGTCGAGCACGCTGTCGAGCGCGGCGCGGAAGCGGTCCTGGTCGAGCGGGTGCAGCACCTCGAGCCACTTCGCCGCCGGGCCTTCCAGCGTGCCGCGCTTGAGGCCGAGCAGGGCCTCGGTCTCGGGGCTGGTGAACACCTTGTCGGCTGACACGTCCCAATCCCAGATCAGGTCGCCGGAGCCGGTCAGCGCCAGCGCCCGGCGCTCGACATCGGAGACGACGCCGGTGGTGGCGCCGCCGCCGGCGAAGGCGTGCTGCATCACCGTGAATCCGATCAGCATCACGATCAGCACCAGGCCGCCGAGCAGTGCGGGGCCGACGATGTCGTTGGTGACGGAGCCTGCGACCGTCATGCCGGCCGCGACCACCCAGACCACCAGCAGGAACCAGGTCGGGATCAACAGCACCGCGCGGTCGAAGCCGTGGGTCGAGAGATAGACGATCAGCGCGAAGCCGGCGAAGGCGATCATGACCAGCGACATGCGCGCGATGCCGGAGGCGACCGCGGGATCGAACAGCGCCAGCGCGACCAGCGAGCCGAGGAAGACCAGCCAGCCGATCGTGATGTGCGAGTAGCGGACGTGCCAGCGACTCAAATTCAGATAGGCGAACAGGAACACCAGCAGTGTCGCGGCGAGGATCGCCTCGCCCGCCGCGCGCCAGACGCGCTCGGCGTTGTTCGACATGTCGAGCACTTTGCCCCAGAAGCCGAAGTCGACGCCGATATAGACCAGCACCGCCCAGGCCAGCGCCGCGGCGGCCGGGAACATGATGCTGCCCTTGACCACAAACAAGATCGTGAGCACGAGCGCGAGCAGGCCCGAGATGCCGATCACGATGCCCTGGTACAGCGTGAACGAATTGACCTTGTCCTTGTAGGCGTCAGGTTCCCACAGATAGAGCTGCGGCAGCTTGTCGGTGCGCAGTTCTGCGACATAGGTGACGACGGCGCCGGGATCGAGCGTGATGCGGAACACGTCGGCGGTCGGGCTCTCCTGCCGCTCCGGACGATCGCCGACCGACGGCGTGATGGTGGCGATGCGCGACAGGCCGAGGTCGGGCCACAGCAGGCCGGACGACACGATGCGGTAGTGCGGCGCGACGATCAGGCGGTCGAGCTGGTCGTCGGTGTTGTTGGCAAGCGCGAACACCACCCAGTTCTGGCCGCCTTCGCGGGCGCGAACCTCGATGCGGCGCACGATGCCGTCGGTTCCGGGCGCGGTGGAGACCTGGATGCGGTCGGTTTCACTGCGCTGATGGTCGAGAACCGCCGTCAAATCGATCGCCGGCGCATCGCTGCGCACGCTGACCGCGTCGATCGCATACGCGGCAGGCGCGGCGGCAAACATCATGAGGCCCAGCGCGAGCAGCGCAAGGCACCTGATCAGACGCAATGTCAGTACTCCGCGATCGACAAACTGACCGGGCCCGGCAACCGGCCCGGCGGTGGCGCGATAAATGACACGAAAGCGAAGGGAATCAAAGGGTTTCCGCCCCTGCTTCCGTCGCGAGGGTTAAACCGCCAACACAATTTTGCCAATATGTTCGCTGGTCTCCATGCGCCGGTGCGCGTCGGCGGCCTTTTCCAGCGGGAATGTGCTGTCCATCAGCGGTTTGACGCGGCCTTCGCGCAGCAAGGGCAGCACCTTTGCCTCGATCGCCGCGACCATCGCCGCCTTGTCCGCATTACTACGGGGGCGCAGCGTCGAGCCGGTGTGGTGCAGCCGCTTGACCATCAGCTTGGCGAAATTGGCTGAGGCCTTCGGTGTTCCCGACAGGAACGCGATCTGGACGATGCGGCCCTCGACCGCGGCGGCGTCGTAGTTCCGGTCGATATAGTCGCCGCCCACCATGTCGAGGATGACATTGGCGCCGTTGCCGCCGGTGGCCTTCTTCACCGCCTCGACGAAATCCTCGGTCTTGTAGTTGACCGCGTGATCGGCGCCGAGCTTGAGGCAGGCATCGGCCTTGTCCTGCGAGCCGACGGTGACGATCACCTTGGCGCCGAACGCCTTGGCAAGCTGGATCGCCATCGTGCCGATGCCCGACGAGCCGCCGTGGATCAGCAGCGTCTCCCCGGCCTGGAGCGCGCCGCGCTCGAACACATTGTGCCAGACGGTCATCAGCGTTTCCGGAATCGCGCCGGCTTCCTGCATCGACAGCGAGGGCGGCACGGTCATCGCCTGCGCGTCCTGCGCGATGCAATATTGCGCGTAGCCGCCGCCGGCGACCAGCGACATCACCTTGTCGCCGATTTTGTGCTTTGCGCCTTCGCCGAGCGCGACCACTTCGCCCGCGATTTCGAGGCCGGGCAGGTCGCTGGCGCCGGGCGGCGGCGGATAGGAGCCGGAGCGCTGCGCGACGTCGGGACGATTGACGCCGGCGGCCGCGACCTTGACCAAAATCTCGCCGGCCTTCGGCACCGGCACCGCGCGGGTCTCCGGCACCAGCACCTCAGGGCCACCCGGCTTGCTGATGGCAACGACGGTCATTTGCGCGGGCAGATTTGGCATGGCTGGTCCCTGGTCAATGGAGAGGATTGGCGGATGGCATACCGCCTTTTCCACCGAAGCGAAACGCCATTAAGCCCCGAACCGCGCCGTGAGCTGGCCGGCTCGCTCAGGCGTGATTTTCTCGACCAGCGGGCCGAGCCTTGAGACGGGCGTGCCCGCGCCACGATCCAGCAGCGGAACGAGTGGGCCAGTGGGCCAGCACGGCACGGCATCATTGCGACCGAGCGCGCCGAGCACGTGCGCCGCGAGGTGAGGCACGATGCTCCACGCCAGCGTGGCGCTGAGCGCGACGAGATTGAGCCCGACGCGGGTGATGACCGCCGCGCGGACCGGATCGGACTTGATCGCCGTCCATGGCGCTGCGTGCTGCAGGTAAGCATTCGCGGTGTCCCAGATCGTGCGGGTCGCGGCCGCAGCGGCGCGAAACTCCAGCGCCGTGTGATGGCGGTGCAGCGCTGCGATGCGCTGCTCCAGTTCAAGCGCGAGTTGGCGCTCGGCATCGCCGGGAGCGCCACCATCCGGGATGTGACCGTCGAAGGCGCGATGCGCGAAGCTGATGATGCGGTTGGCGAGATTGCCGAAGATGTCGGCGAGATCCTTGTTCACATCGGCAACGAACCGGGTGACGCTGAAATCTGTGTCGGCGCTCTCCGGCGCGTTGGCGATCAGCCACCAGCGCCAGAGATCGGCCGGCAATTCCTCCAGCGCCGCATCGGTGAAGATGCCGCGCTTCCTGCTGGTCGAGAACTTGCCGCCCTCGTAATTCAGCCAATGGAATCCCTTGATCACATCGGCGGTCTTCCACGGTTCGCCGGAGCCGATCAGCGTCGCCGGAAAGCTCACGGTGTGGAACGGGATGTTGTCCTTGCCGAGAAACTGGATGTAGCTGACGTCATCGGCCTGCCACCACCATTGCCGCCAGTCGCGGCCAGGCGCGGCGTCGGCCCATTCCTGTGTCGCCGCGATGTAGCCGATCGGCGCGTCGAACCAGACATAGAACACCTTGCCGTCGAAGCCGTCGCGCGGCACCGCGATGCCCCAGGCGAGATCGCGGGTGATGCAGCGGTCGCGCAGCTCCGCATTGAGCCAGCCCTTCGCGGTCGACACCACGAAGGGCGGCCACCCGGTGCGGCTGTCGATCCATGCGCCGATGCTGTCGACCAGCTGCGACTGGCGCAGATAAAGATGACGGCTGTCGCGGATCTCGAGCGCGCGGTCGCCTGATAGCGCCGAGCGGGGATCGATGAGGTCCGGCGGGTCGAGCAGCGTGCCGCAATGGTCGCATTGATCGCCGCGCGCACCGGCGTCGCCGCAATGCGGACAGGTGCCGAGCACGTAGCGGTCGGGCAGGAAGCGCCGGTCGGCCGGCGAGAACACCTGTCGCGAAGTGCGTGCTTCGATCAGCCCGGCGTCATCGAGCCGGCGATAGAAGTGCTGCGTCAGCACATGGTTGTGCGACGAGCTGGTGCGGCCGAAATGATCGAAGGACAGGCCGAAACGCCGGTAGATGTCGGCCTGGACGGCGTGCTGCGCGGCGCAGAACGCCCGGACCTCCTGTCCGGCCTCGATGGCGCCGAGCTCGGCCGGCGTGCCGTGCTCGTCGGTCGCGCAGATGAAGAGCACATCGCAGCCGGTCTGGCGGCGGAAGCGGGCGTGGACGTCGGCGGGCAGCAGCGAGCCGACGAGGTTGCCGAGATGCTTGACGCCGTTGACGTAGGGCAGCGCGCTGGTGATGAGAATCCTGGTCATGGGTGCAGTCTTTCACGTTCGGTGATGCCGATCCCGGACAATCAAAAATCAAAAAGCCCTCCCGCATGATCGGAAGGGCTTGGGGTCGGCTCATGCCTCGCGCGCAGGCGCGCAACTATCCCGTCCGGTCAGACTCCTTGCGGTCGGGCCGGGGCATTCGCGTCAGATGTTGCGCGCACACGAAAGTCACTGCAAAATTCTCCTCTGGACGGATATCTATCATCGCTGGGCGCAGGGCGCCAGATCAGCATCGCGGGGAAGACACATGCCGATTGAGGATGAGGACCGGCCGCGGAAGAAAATCAGCCACGAGATCGGACAGGATCTCTCGCTGCTGTCGGTCGAGGAATTGACCGAGCGCATCGCGCTGCTCAACGCCGAAGTCGATCGCCTGAAAGAAGCGATGACGAAGAAGCGCGCGTCGAAGGACGCCGCCAACGCGTTCTTCAAGTCGTAGGTCGCCACATCACTCGGTCCTCGTAGCCCGGATGGAGCGAAGCGCAATCCGGGGCCGCGCTATCCGCGGATGGACCGTTCCCGGATTTCGCTGCGCTCCATCCGGGCTACGCTGCTCTACCTCCCCTTGAAAAGGGGAGGTCGCTTTGCTCACCAGAGCAAAGCGGGTGGGGATCAGCTCTCTCCAAATACGCCGTCGCCTGCGGTTGACCCCCATCCGACCTTCCCCCTTTCAGGGGGAAGAAGAGACCTGTCCCAAACTAGGTCAATGGCCGACATGGCAAACAAAGCGTCAAGAAATCCGTTCATTTACGATCGGTTAAGCTTTCTCGATTATGACTGCATTGTCCTCGTTTGGACACCGAGTGGCTCCTGTCCACTCTGTTTGACGCCTCCCTGTTATCAACTTCAAAAGCCGCCGGAAACGGCGGCTCTTTTTTGTGCGTCCTATCGGCTGGAAACCATAAATCCGGTTGCGGCTGGACTCTTCGGCGCGCCCGCGCAATGATTTGTTCATCATAAGCTGGCGCGTCAGATGCCAGCGGGCGTTACGGTGGTGTGAGGGCGTTAACCATGGCCGATCGTTCCCAGAGCGAAGCCGGGCTTGTACTGTTCAGTGAACGGCTGACCAATTCTGCGGCATTCGGCGTGCTGTTCCGGGAAGGCATGGATCTGGTCGAGCAGACCGCCGCCTATCTCGACGGTGACGGACGTGCCGAGGCCAAGGCGCTCGAACGGTCCGTGAGCCTGACCTATGCCACCGAAAGCATGCGCCTGACCACGCGGCTGATGCAGCTCGCCTCCTGGCTGCTGCTGCATCGCGCGGTCAAGGAAGGCGAGATGACGCTGACCCAGGCCAATCGCGAAAAGACCAAGGTGAAGCTGTCGGCCGCCGATCCCGGCCCAGCCGACATGGTGACCAAGCTGCCCGAGCAATTGCAGCAGCTGATCGCCCGTTCGATGGATCTGCAGGCGCGCGTCCGCCGCCTCGACACCACGATCCACGCGCCGGCGCCGGATCGCTCGACCATCGGCAACCCGCTGGTGCCGCAGCTCAACCGCCTCAAGGCGGCGTTCGAGCAGTAATCCGGACAGCAAATCAGTGTGACGCGTCCGCGCGGCGTGGCTTGGTCCGCCGTGGCGGCGTGTGCTGATCCATCACGCGCCGCAGCCTGATCGCCGCCGCCTCCAGCTCCTCCGGTTCGAAGCCGCCGAAGCCGAGCATCAGGCCGGGCTGCGCCGCTACCTTGTACATCGGCGAAATCGGCCGCACGACGATGCCGGCGGCAAGCGCTGATTTTGCCAGTTGCACATCGTCGAGGCCGTGGGGTAGCCACAACAACAGATGCATGCCCTGGTCGCTCGGCTGCAGCGTGACGTCGTCGGGCATGTGACGCGTCAGCGCCGCGATCAGCGTCGCACGCCGTGCGGCATAGACGCCGCGAATGCGCCTGATATGCGCCTCGAACAGCCCCTCGCGCATATAGGCCGCCAGCACGTGCTGATCGGCGGTCGGCGAATGCCGGTCGAGCAGCCCGCGCGCGCCGGCGAAGGCGTCGATCAGCGGCGCGGGCGCCACGACGTAGCCGAGCCGCAGCGAGGGGAACAGCACCTTGCTCAGCGTGCCGAGATAAATCACCCGCGATGGGGCGAGGCCTTGCATCGACGGGAAGGGATGCCCGGCATAGCGCAGCTCGCTGTCGTAATCGTCCTCGACGATCCAGGCATTGCTTCGTTGCGCCCACGCCACCAGCGCATTGCGGCGGGCCATGCTCATCGGCATGCCCAGCGGATATTGATGCGACGGCGTCACGAAAGCTGCGCGTGCGTGCGGGCACGCGGCGATCGCGGCATCGACGTCGATGCCCTGCGCATCGACCAATACGCGCGTGGTGACGAGATCGAGCTCGTCGAGCACGGCGGTCATGCCGGGATAGGCGGGATCCTCGGCCCAGACGCGATCGCCTGACGACAGCAGCACACGGCCGGCGAGATAGAGGCCTTGCTGGGTGCCGGCCGTGATCACGACCTGCTCGGGCTCGCAATGCACCGCGCGGGATTTGCGCACATAGTCGGCGATCGCCTGCCGCAGCTCGATCAGGCCGCGCGGATCGCCATAGCTCGAAGGCGCCGCGGCGCGCGATGCGCGCACGCGGTTGCCGAGGCGGCGCCAATGGTCGTCGGGCGCGACCGCGCTGCCGGGGACCGCGATCGCAAACGGGACTTCCGGCATCGGCGTGAAGGCCGCCGCCACTTTGCCAAGCCGCGCCGCGCGCGGCGGCAACCGGATCGGCGCTGATTTGTTCGGCTTGCGATGGACCACGACGGGCCGAGCCTGCTCGGCAAGCGTCGGCGCGACGCGGGTGCCGGCACCGACCTGCGATTCCAGATAGCCCTCGGCCAGCAACTGCTCGAAGGCTTCCGTGACCGTGCCGCGCGCAACGCCGAGCGAGGCCGACAGCGCGCGGGTCGACGGCAGCAATTCCCCGGCCTTCAGTTCGCCGCTCGCAATCGCGGCGCGCAGGGCCTGCGCGATCTGGCGCCCGACCTGTCCGGCGGCGCGGTCGACGGCCCGGAGCGAAGGGATGCTGATCGTGGTGCGCAGGCGGGGCATAGTGGACCAATCAAGATGATCGAAAGTGGCTCTTATCATAGGCCACTTCAGCGCTATGGTGCGAGCAGCAATTGATGGGGTCCACCAGAGGTCTACCATGTACCTGCCGCCGCATTTCAGGATGGATGAGCTCGGTCCGGTCCACGCCGCGATGCGGGCGTCGCGGCTCGCGACGCTGGTCACCGCAACCGCCGACGGCCTGATCGGCACGCCGCTGCCGCTGATCCTCAATGAGAACGAGGGCGACTACGGCACGCTGTACGGTCACGTCGCGCGGCCCAATCCGCAGTGGAAGCTGCCCGCAGTCGGTGAGGCGATGGCGATCTTCATGGGGCCCGACGCCTATGTGACGCCGTCCTGGTACGCGACCAAGGCCGAGCACGGCAAGGTGGTGCCGACCTGGAATTACGTCGCTGTCCACGCCTATGGCGCGGCCGAGTTCTTCGAGGATGCCGACCGTCTGCTCGACGTCGTGACCCGGTTGACCGAGCTGCACGAGAATGCGCGTCCGGAAGTCTGGCAGGTCAGCGACGCGCCTGATGATTTCATCAAGGCGCAGCTGCGCGGGATCGTCGGCTTCCGGATGCCGATCACGCGGATCGACGCCAAGAAGAAGATGAGCCAGAACCGCAAGCTCGAGGATCGCGCCGGCGTCATCGCAGGGCTTGAGGCAAGCGACAATCCCCATGACCGCGAGGTCGCCGCGATGATCCCGGCGAGTTGAGACGAAAGCGCCCGATGGAATTGTACCTCGCCTTCGCGATCACGACCGCGATATTCGCGCTGATCCCGGGTCCCGCCATGCTGTACGCCGCGGCGCGCACGCTGGCGGGCGGCCGGCGCGCGGGGCTGATGGCCTCGCTCGGGCTGCATCTCGGCGGCTATGTCCATGTCGTCGGCGCGGCGGCCGGCCTCGCTCTGCTGTTTCATGCGGTGCCGCCGCTGTTCATGGCGATGAAGCTTGCCGGTGCGGCCTACCTGGTCTGGCTCGGGCTGTCGCTGTTCCGCGACCGCGACACTGCAAAGCGCCCCACACTTGCCCCGCTCTCGGCGGAGCGCGCCTTCGCGCAAAGCATCGTCGTCGAGGTGCTCAATCCGAAGACGGCGATCTTCTTCCTCGCGTTCCTGCCGCAATTCGTCGATGCGTCGGCCAGCCTGCCGGTCTGGGCCCAGCTGTTTCTGCTCGGCACAACAGTCAACCTTACCTTCTCGGCGGTCGACATCGTCTGCGTGTTCCTCGCCAGCGCCGTGATGTCGAGGCTGCAGCGCTCGAAGACGTCGCAGCGCATCATGCAGCGGATCGGCGGCAGCATCCTGGTCGCGCTCGGTGCGCGGCTGGCCTTCCAGGATCGCTAGAAGCAGTCATGTCCACCAGCAGTGATGGTGCGGATCAACGCTTCGTCAAGCTGCGCGACGAGCTGCTTCTGCAATGGTGCGACCGGTCAATTTCTGCGCGAGGCTTCAGTCGTGTCTGACGTCATGGACGTGCCGGATGATCGCGGTGGTCGCGGCGGCGCAAGATCGTGGATAAAATCTCTCAGTGCGTCGGTGTCGAATGGCTTGCGGAGGATCCTTAGACTTGGCGGAGCCGCTTTTGCGGCATCGCTGTAACCGGTTGTAAGGGCGATGGGCAAACCGGGGTATCGCGACCTGACTTCTCTCGCGAGCCCGACGCCATCGATGGTCCCGGGCATGACGATATCGCTGAAGACGAGATCGATCTTTGTACCGGCTTCGAGCAATTTCAGCGCCGCTTCGGCCGAATCTCGATAGATCGTGTCATAGCCCAGATGCTCGAACAGCGAAGATGTCACATCCGCCACCTCGGGGCTGTCGTCGACAACGAGAACCGTCTGCCGCTGCGGCTGCCTTGCTCTTGTTCTGGCGGCGGCCAGCTCTTTGCTGGTGATTTGCTCGTCTGCGCAGGACGGCAAGTAGATTGTAATCGTTGTTCCCTGTCCAACCTTGCTGTCCGCCGTCACCGTGCCGCCGGCCTGGTGCGCGAAACCATAGACTTGGGACAAGCCGAGCCCGGTACCCTTGCCGACCTCTTTGGTCGTGAAAAACGGATCGAACATCTTGGACAGCAGGTTTGGCGGAATGCCGGTGCCGGTATCGCCAAGCGCTATCGCAAAGAAAGCCTTTGCGCGGCGATCGCCGCCGGTTTCCTGGTTCGCGGTCACCGCATGGACGGATAAGGTGAACGTGCCGCCGCTTGGCATTGCATCGCGGGCATTAACGGCGATGTTGACGATCGCAAGTTCCAGCTCGGCGAGGTCCACCTTCACCGACGCGACACCCTCGCCGACGTTCTCATTGTACACGATGTTCCCGCGCAGCGAGCTCTCGATCATGGTCCGCATGTTCTTGATGGACGCATTCAGATCGACGACCGTCGGGCTGAGATGCTGATGGCGAGAGAATGTCAACAATTGGCGTGTGAGGCTTTCGCCTCGTTTGGCCGCGGTCTGTATGGCTTCAATTGCCTTGGGCAGTTTTGGATCAAGCAGGCGAGTGAAAATCTGGGCACTGCCTCCGATGATCATCAATAGATTGTTGAAGTCGTGTGCAATTCCGCCGGTCAGCTTGCCGATTGCCTCCATCTTCTGCGACATCGCGAGCTGTTCGCGCGCCTGAACCAGCTTCTCCTCTGCGTCGCGTCGCTCGGTTGCGTCCCGCAGAATGCTGATGAAGCCGATCAGATTTCCTGAGTCATCATGGCTCGACGAGACCGAGCCCGTGATGAAGAACGGCGTACCATTCTTTCTGATGCGCCAACCCTCGACGTCGTACTTGCCTCTTTCGATTGCCGTCTCCAGCGCGTGTGTTGGCGAACCCGCGCGGCGTTCATCCGGCCGATAAAATATTCCAAAATGCTTGCCGATGATTTCTTCCGAGGTGTAGCCGATGATTTTTTGAGCGGTGCTATTCCAACTCGTAACGTGTCCTTCTCTATCAAGCGCAAAAATCGCATAGTCGACGACGCCTTCGATAAGGGTTTGGAAGTGCCGCCTGATGCTGTCGAGCGCCAAGGCGTTCCGTTCAAGTTGACCGTTCAGTTGGTCCTGCACAGAAAGCAGATGGGCTTCCGTGGTCTGACGCGTGGCAATTGCCGCAGCCAGGGCAAGAGGGGGCGCCGATACGCTGATCGAAAGCACGAGCAGCGACAACAACGCTCCGTTCGGATCCGTTTTCGGAAATGGATCATGACCGAACGCGAACCCCCAGACTGCCATTCCGGTGAAAATGAGCGCAGCCGTAGCCGCGGTGCATCGATTGCCGCGCAGACCGGTCCAGATCAACGGGAGCAAAGCCAGAAAGCCCAGCAGGCCGCGATGCGGCAACGGCACGTTGAGATCGTCGCTGACGAGGTCACTGCCGATGAGCGGGCTGTAGGCCACGATCCCAATGAGACCAGCGAGAGCGATAACTGCGATCGATTCCAACAGATCCCACCTGGAGGAAATCCGTAAGGACATCATCGCCCAGAGCACGATGACCGGAGCAATCAGCAGGGTCGCGGCTGCGTCGGCAAGCCACCAGGTCAGCCCGGCGGCGATGGAATCGGGAAAGCTCGGTTCGTTGACGAAGATGAATCCGGCCAAAGCGGTGAATGAACCGATCATCGCGGTCGGCGCAAAGGAAATGCCTGCAAACTTTGCGACACCGGATGGCGTGGCAAACGTCTGGCGTCCGTTCGACCAGCGTCCGATCAGCCATGTTCCGGCCAATGCAGCAAGGAGGCTGCCGATCCCGGCGGCGACAAACTCCAGGAGCGATCGGTCAGTCATCAGGTAAGGCGCGACAGCGCCCAGCAGGATCGCGGGCCAGATCCGGTAGCCACGCAGCAGCATGAGCGCGAGCGCAAGCCCGGTTGGCGGCCACAGCGGTGTCGCGGCTGGATTGATAGCGGGAAGGAAATGTGTGGAGGCCGCAAGGCTCCCGTAGATCGCGGTGACGATAAAAACTTCGACCGAGTAGGTCACAGCGCTCCGAGCATCGCCAAAAGCGAAAATCCCGGCCTTATCGAACCTTGCCCGTTCCATCACAAGCCTTTGCGGTGGGCACCTCAAGAATGCGGTAGGGAACGACCTGGCACCCGGTTCCATGTCACCCGAAGGAGGGCGATCGTATTTTTTCCAAGTCGATGACCCTGCCAAACACTCAACGCAGTTTTGACCAAAGCATGGCCGCTGGATCGAGAGTAGGGGGCGCCGGCAACTTCTGAACAAGAGACCATGGGGCAGAACCGCTGACCTAACGGCGTGGGCCTGCAATCCGATCCCACCGCGTGTCGGTGTCGTTCAAGTAACCGCTTCGGGTCAAAAGGCGAATATCGGCAAGAGCCGTTCGAGCTCGGCTTTGGGCCGGGAGCAGACGCCGGAAAGGTGCGAGCGGTCGGCGTTCTCTCGCCGCCATGTCGATGTCGATCGTGAGACACTGGGAGATTTATCGTCAACCCTAGGTAGCAAAACTCGGGCTATATGGTACCGTGCCCTCGTCGGGACGGCATTTCCGTCCCGGATTTGGGAGGGCTATGTCATGAGATTGCCGTCGAGCCTTGTCGCGCCTTCAGCCGTCGCCGTGTTGTCAACTGTCTGGCTGTGCGGCCCGGCAGCGTCGCAAACAGACCCAGCCAAGCCGCTTCCCTCCATCACGGTCGAGGCGCCGAAGCCGGCGGCAAGGCCAAATCGTGCGACACAGGTGGTGACCACGGGGGCATCTCACCGGAGATCGAGAACTACCCAGACGTCGTCGTCAACCGCTCGAGCGCCGTCGCCGGCGCCGGATTCAGTGCTGGGCAGGATTGCCGCGCTGGAGAAAGTCGCCAGCAATTGCAACGGTGGCTGCGAATCGAGCCTCCCGCATGGCAAGGACCCTTGGGTCGGGTGCAGCGAGTCGGCGGGCGGACAAACATACGGACCGTTCTCGTCGACGTGCCGAGACAACCTCACCTACAAGTCCTACGTCGATTGCGTCGAGACCAAATGGTTCCTGGGCGAGTACCGAAACAGGGCCTGGTGGCTTTGCAGCAGCCTGCAGGCCGCGGGGAAGTTTAAGGTCGCCGAACTCAAGCGACCGAAGCGTCCACACTAGACCGCTCGAACGTCGGCAAGCCGCTTGATTGCGTACGCGTCGTCCCAGCAGACGGCGGCCTCCCACGCGGCCGACGCTTGCGCGGCGATGTCGTGCGCGCCGCCGTCGAGACCGGCGGCGTTGTGGGGCAGCACCAAGTCAAGATCGGGGACGTCGACATGCGACTCGTCCCAGTCGATCAGCGCGACCCGATCTGGGGTCACGCGGATGTTGCGCGGGTTGGGGTCGCCGTGGACGACGCAGGTCTGACGTCCGACGAGCCGCGCCCACGCGGCTCGGCACCGGGCAACGCCCTCAGGCGGCATCGCGGCGAGGTCGATCTTCGTCCCGGTTTCGGCGTGCAGGAGATCGGTCGACGATCGCCAACCCGGGCGCTGCGGCCAGCCCGCCGTCAACCGATGCAGCCGGCGGAGCGTGTCGGCTGCGCGACGCCAATCGGCCTCAGTCTCGGGCGGTTCGCCCTCCACATACGTCATCACCACCAGACCGTCCGCGAACAAACGGCCGTCGATCGTCGGGATCGGCACCAGCACGGTCAGACCTTCACGATCGAGGTATTGGAGGAGCGCGGTCTCCCAAGCGGGATCAGCGTCGCTCCTCGTACCGAGACGACCGACGGCGCGGTGCCCCTGGACGCGCACGCTCCACACGTCGTTCGCGACTCCGCCAGTGAGCGGTTCGATGCGAGTTACGTCTTCACCCCACTGCCGGAGTGCCTCCCATCAAAGGCATTCCTCATCGCGTTGGCCGGCAAAAGACATTAAGCGGACGTCACCTGGCCCAAAGCAGACATCACGGCGCGGCATGATGTCTCCGTTTGACCCGAAGCGGATGTTCATTCGGGAAAGTGGTCGCAGGTCACGCCAGCATCGAAGTGATCGAGTAACAGATAATCATCCCAACCGCGCCGACCTTCACAGGTAACGATTGACGCAGCCCGCATGAACTGTCCCAAAGCGGTCGTCTGATAGAATTGCTCGTACAGAAGCTGCCAAAACAGCTTTGGGTAATCGGTTTCAAACGTCAAATTCACGTAGGCATGCCCGTCACGGCCGCGCTCTGTCGAGCGGCGGCGTATCCAGCTCGCGTCAGTGGACAGATGCTCAAACTGCGAAAGGACTTTGGCCAAGTCCAACTGAGGACCTCGACGAGGATGAATTTGAATGCAAAACTCAGTCATGGCGACATTCAACGCTCGGAGTGATTTCCAGCTTCTGTCTGATCTTCGGACGCTAGCCGGGGAAGTCGCGGAAATAGTTGACGAGATTAAACGGAATTTTCCACCCGGCGCCTCCATCGCGCATCAGCATCTTGATGTCTTCCGCCCTGTTTTCTTTGCCGGTTTTCGGATCCTTCTCCTGCGTGTGGCCTCGGCTGTCCCAAGGTTTGCTCGCGCTCTTCGAGTAGTAGCCGAGAAAATGCCCGGCTTCATGGGCAGACGTGTTAGGCCCGCGTTGCGAGCAGATGAAGGCAAGGTCCAGCCCTCGAGCAAACGCGCCATTGGGGAAGCCGCCATTGGACAACAGCTTGTCGACGCAGAAAATGGTTAGATGGGCACCCTGAACTTTGTGTTTGACGAAGAAGCCCTTCAGCTTTTCGACGTCGATCAGATCGGGAAGGGTTGCGAGGCTCGCATCCTTCATGCCGGTGGCATTGGCGAGCTCCTGTTTGACGGCAGCCTGCGAGTCGTCGATGACCAGCCAGTCGCTTGGCACCCGCTCGAAACGGATGTTGGCCTGCGGCCTCCATATATCGTTCATCGTCAGCAATTCATCCTGCTCGTTGCAGGGCTTCTTGGCGTGAAACGCCGGAGCGCCGCCGCTCCCCGGCACCATGACATTGCGGAACGCCACCTTGATCTTGATTTCTCGTAGCACGGCGACACGGAGCTTGGCTTCGATCGTCCCGCGCGCCGACCGGGCCACCACCTCCAGGCCGGGAAAGGGGATCGGCTTGATCCGGCCATTGATTTCGAAGAACCGTGCATCGCCATTGAAGGTGGCGGGAAGTGACGCCGCCCTGAGCTGCGGATCGATGTCGGGTTTGGAGAAGGTGTCTCTGGCTTGCATGACGCGTCTAAGGGTATCGGCGCCATCGATCTCCTTGATCCCGAGGGCATGGGGGTGAGGATCGACTTTGAGCTTTCTTCCGGGGTCGATCAGCGCCACGATGTTGGAGCCCCCGAACGGCACCACCATGCCCGGCGGGCTGCCCGGCAGGTTGCGGCGCTCATCGATGCCGGAGCGGCGGAAAACCTCTTGAAAGGCGGCCATGTCTGGTTCTCCTGTCGTTCGGTCCGTCGACGCGAAATTTTGCGCGCGGAAATGAGAGCCTGCTTCTGTGGCGGCGGAGCACAATCTGGCCGGCCCCCGCGGCGCGATGCAGAAAATTTCGGCGGCGAAGTTTCATGGCCAGTCCCTCCACGACAATTGGACACGGACGGCATCAGGCGCAGCCTACTCCGTTTTCCGGAGAACGCGGAAGGCCAATCAATGTCCGATCACGGTCCAAAGCTGCTCGAACGGCTCTTGCCGATATTCGCCCTTTGACCCAAATCGGATGTCGTTGATCTGAATCAATCGGCTCTCATCCGCGCCGATGTTGGATGAATTTGCTTCAGCTGCTGCGCGACCTCAGCAATATCGCGATGGGCCAGGAGCTGACGCACGCGGCTTCCCGCTGACCGGAGTCATTTCGTCAAAGGCAATCGCCTATTCGTGGCTATGAGCCAACCTCGATGACCTGCGTCACTTTCCAGCTCCGTCGATGATCGAAGGGGCAGTGTCCTTGGGCCAGTACATTCGCAGCATCAGGACAAAATCGCCCTTGGGCGCCGGCAGCCAGTTCGACTCCTTGTCAGCACCCGGCGACTCGTTCTGGAAGTAGAGGGTCAGCGAGCCGTCGGGATTGAACTTCGGATTGTCGCGCAACCTGACGGGCAATTCAGCAGTGAAAATATTTCGCGTCATCCGAATCGCAACTCAGTGTATAGAAGCACCCGCCTCACCCGATCGAAGGGCGCTGCGCATCGTCACGGGTGTTGCGGTGAGATGCGGTGGACGCCGAGCGTGGTACTGACGAGAGCGCATGCGGCGCACGGTGAAATCGTGCAGGCCTGACGCCCTAGCGGCAGGTGTCTCCCGCGAGATGCGAAGCATCTTCGCGAGAGCGGTGACAACAAAGCCCAGTCTCACCGGGGTGAACACATATAAGCCGTAACCCATCGCGCAGGGAAAGCCGGGTTGTTTCCGGTTACACCTGTGGTCCTACCCCCGAGCTTTCTACCCATTGCTCGGGGCCCATGGGTGCGATCGGCACCCGGCTTTCCCTGCGCCCTCTGTTTCCAGAGCGGCGAAACAAAAGCAAAGCTCGGACAGATCATGTCGCGAGAGCGCGGATGTGTGACTCGCAGCCGGTGCAACACATTTGGTGTCGTCCTGGCTTTCGCCAGGACGACACAGCAGGAGAATCGCGGGCCCGTTCAGCCCGCCAATCCGGAGCGGCCCCCAAAAACAAAAACGCCCCCGAGTCGGGGGCGTTTTGCGTGTGGTGTCGGGGCGATCCCGAAGCGGACTTTAGTCCTTCTTGAGGAAGCCCGAAAACTTCTTCTGGAAGCGCGAGACGCGGCCGCCGCGATCCATCAGCTGCTGGGTGCCGCCGGTCCAGGCCGGGTGCGACTTGGGGTCGATGTCGAGGTTCAGCGTGTCGCCTTCCTTGCCCCAGGTCGAGCGGGTCAGGTACTCGGTGCCGTCGGTCATGACGACCTTAATCGTATGATAATTCGGATGAATATCGGCTTTCATGACAGTTCCTTCGGCGCGCCGGCGCCCGTCTCAAGATGTCTGGAATACGGGATTTGCGCGGGTCTATAACCTATGGAGCCGGCCAAAACAAGCCAAGAAAGGGCCTAAGCCCATCACCGGATTGGGACTTTACCGGATTTGCCAGCCGGGGGTCGGCGGGCCTATGTGGGGGGCGATAGAACCGGTCTAGATTGATGAGCGTAGCCGAACAGCTTGAGACCCCGCGTGGCGCCCCGCAGCCCCCGCGCGACGCGTTGCTCGATGAGGAAGCCTTCATCGAGAGCCAGATCACGGAGCCGGCGAAGAGCCGTGCCCGGTTGCGGCCGTTGCTTGCGCTCGCGCCCTATGTGGCGCGCTACAAGGGCCGGGCGATCCTCGCGCTGATCTCGCTGACGATCGCCGCGATCACCACGCTGATCGTGCCGGTCGCGGTGCGGCGGATGATCGACATGGGCTTCACGCCCGAAGGCATCGCGATGATCAACAGCTATTTCAGCGTGATGATCGCGGTCGTCGCGGTGCTCGCATGCGCCAGCGCCTCGCGCTATTACCTCGTGATGACGATCGGCGAACGTATCGTCGCCGATCTCCGGCGCGACGTGTTTGCGCATCTGATTTCGCTGTCGCCCTCGTTCTTCGATTCCGCGCGGTCAGGCGAATTGGTGTCGCGGCTCACCGCCGATACCACGCAGATCAAGTCCGCGGTCGGCGCGTCGGTGTCGATCGCGCTGCGCAATCTGATGCTGTTCTTCGGCGCCGCCGCGATGATGGTGATCACCAGCCCGCGGCTGTCCGGCTTCGTGCTGCTCGCGATTCCGATCATCGTGATTCCGCTGGTGGCGTTCGGCCGCTGGGTGCGGCGGCTGTCGCGCACCGCCCAGGACACGCTGGCCGATGCCAGCGCTTATGCCTCGGAGCTGGTCAACGCGATCCGCACCGTGCAGGCCTATACCGGCGAACGGCTCGCCAGGACGCGCTTTGCCGGCGAGGTCGAGCAGGCCTATCAAGCCGCGCGCAGCTCGACCAAAGCGCGCGCGGTGCTGACGCTGATCGTCATCTTCATCGTGTTCGCCAGCGTCGTCGTGATCCTCTGGGTCGGCTCGCACGACGTGCTGGTCGGAACCATCAGTCCGGGCCGGCTCGGCCAGTTCATTCTCTACACGGCGTTCGCGGCGAGCGGCCTCGGCCAGCTCAGCGAGGTCTGGGGCGAGGTCTCGGCCGCATCGGGCGCCGCCGAGCGGCTGTTCGAGATCTTGCGCGTCAGGCCGCAGATCGCGGCGCCCGCTTCGCCGCGCGCGCTGCCGCAGCCGGCGCGCGGCGATGTCGGTTTCGACGATGTCAGCTTCGCCTATCCGAGCCGGCCCGACGCGCTTGCGGTTGATGAAGTGTCGCTCTCGGTCCGGTCAGGTGAGAAGGTCGCGATCGTCGGCCCGTCCGGCGCCGGCAAGAGCACGCTGTTCCATCTGCTGCTGCGCTTCTACGATCCGAAATCGGGCACCATCTCGCTCGACGGCGTGCCGATCCGGCAGGCCGATCCGGCCGAGGTGCGCACGCGCATCGCGCTGGTGCCGCAGGATTCCGTGGTGTTCGCCGCCAGCGCCCGCGAGAACATCCGGTTCGGCCGGCCCGATGCGACCGACGCCGAGGTCGAGCGTGCCGCCGATCTCGCCCATGCCAGCGAATTCCTGCGCCGCCTGCCCGAAGGCTTCGACGCCCAGCTTGGCGAGCGTGGCGTGACGCTGTCCGGCGGCCAGCGCCAGCGCATCGCGATCGCGCGCGCGATCCTGCGCGATGCGCCGCTGCTGCTGCTCGACGAGGCGACCTCGGCGCTCGACGCCGAAAGCGAGACACTGGTGCAGACCGCGCTGGAGGAACTGATGCGCCACCGCACCACGCTGGTGATCGCGCATCGGCTGGCGACCGTCTTGTCCTGCGACCGCATCCTGGTGATGGACCAGGGCAGGATCGTCGAGCAGGGCACCCACGCCGAACTGGTCGCCGCTGGCGGCCTCTACGCCCGGCTGGCCCGGCTGCAGTTCGAGGGGATCTGAGCGAATTGGGGCTCGGCGCGCTCTGCCAATGCGATTCCTATGCGATCGGGCGCGCGCTCCCCTCGAAAACCTATTCCCGCACAAGGATAGTCGCGCCACGCCCGACCTCCCTCGACAGCCGAAGGAAGTCAGGCGCGCGGGGTGTTCGACTAATGCGCGAGAATGCGACCGAACCGGAGAGCAAGCTGCTCCGTGCCTGGCAGCTTGCCGTGCTGCGCTTCGCAGTGACGCTCGACGACGACGATCGGATGCACGCGCTCGGCGTGGCCGGCGAGGTTGACCGGCTGGGTGGCGCGGCCGATGACGCCTTCCACTTCTTCCGCAGGACGACCGCGGAACTGTGCGCGGCGATCGCTGGTCAGACCGCGGATCAGGAGGCCGTCGTCCGGCGATTCCTGGCGCAGATCGACAATGCCAGGCTCAAGCGGGCGGTCGAAGCGGCGATCGCCAAGGACCACACCAAGGACCGCACGCCGCCGAAGCTCGTGGCGAGCCGCGTGAAGCCCGGCCCCGATCTCTGGCGCGGGCTGCCGTCGCGGCGTGCAACCGGAGCGTAGGAAAGGCCTCGCTCTGCAATCGCCATCACCGCGCGGCGGATATTCCGTCACAGCATGTCGCCACAACCCTGGCCGGCTTGCTGCGATCAGTGCGATGCGCTTCTCTGTGCTCGACAAGGGACCGGTCGGTTTCGGAATGCGGGGAGTGGCGAGATGGGTGGCTTGGTGATCAGCGGTGGCCGGGTGGTGGATCCGGCCAGCGGGATGGACGCGATCGGCGATGTCGCCGTCGTCGACGGCAAGATCGCCGCGGTCGGCACCGGCCTCGGCGGTTCCGAACGGCAGATCGACGCGACCGGGCTCGTGGTGGCGCCGGGCTTCATCGACCTGCACGCGCATGGCCAGACCATTCCGGCCGACCGCATGCAGGCGTTCGACGGGGTGACGACGTCGCTCGACCTCGAGGCCGGCGTGCTGCAAGTTGCGTCCTGGTACAAGCGCCAGGCCGAGAAGGGCAGAGTGCTGAACTACGGCGCCGCCGCCAACTGGGCCTTCGCGCGCATCGGTGCGATGACCGGTTCGAATTCAGAAAGCTCGCTGGAATCGTTTGGTGCCGCGATGCGCGATCGCCGCTGGATCGAAAACGTCGCGACCGAAGGCGAGGTCGGCGGCATCCTCGACCGCCTCGCGATCGGCCTGAACGAGGGCGGTATCGGGATCGGCATTCTCAACGCCTATGCGCCGGGTGCCGGCGTGCAGGAATTGACCGCGGTGTGCCAGCTCGCGGCGGATCATGCGGTGCCGACCTTCACCCACGTCGCGTACATGTCACGGATCGATCCCGAGAGCGCGGCTGAGGCCTATATCCGCCTGATCGGCTATGCCGGCGCCACCGGCGCGCATATGCACATCTGCCACTTCAACTCATCGAGCAAGACGGATATCGAACGCTGTGTTGCGCTGATCGCGAAAGCGCAGGCGCAAGGCCTGCCGATCACGGTGGAGGCCTATCCCTACGGCACCGGCTCGACCGTGCTGGCGGCGACCTTCTTCAGCGATCCGAAATTCGAAGAGCGTAACGGCCTCGGTTACGATTCGGTACAGCGCGTGACCGACGGTCACCGTTTCGGCAGCCGCGAGGAGCTGCTGGCGGCACAGGCCGAAGAGCCCTCGACCTTGGTGCTGTGGCACGTGCTCGACATCGAGAACAACGCGCATCATCGCGATCTGCTCGACATGGCGGTGCTGTATCCGGGCGGCGCGATCGCCTCCGACGCGATGCCGTGGACGCTGTCGGACGGCCGTCCCTACAGCGGCGACGCCTGGCCGCTGCCCGACGATGCTACCTCGCATCCGCGCTCGGCCGGCTGCTTCACCCGCTTCATCCGCGAATGGGTGCGCGAACGCAAGAAAGTGTCGCTGCTCGAAGGCATCCGCAAATGCGCGCTGATCCCGGCCGAGATCCTGTCGGCGAGCACGCCCGCGATGCGGGCCAAGGGCCGGCTGCAGGTCGGCGCCGACGCAGATGTCGTGGTGTTCGACTACGAGACGCTGAGCGATCGCGCGACCTTTTCCGCGATGAATCGTCCGGCGGAGGGCGTGCGGCATCTCGTGGTCAGCGGCCAGCCGCTGATCAGCGATGGTGTGCTCGATGTCGCGGCGCGTCCCGGCCGGCCGGTGCGCCGCCCCGTCACGGGGGGCTGAGGTGCCGGTCCCGATCCTGCTGGTCGCGGGCTTCCTCGGGGCGGGCAAGACCACGATCGTCAACCATCTGCTGGCGCATGCGCAAGGGCGGCGCATCGCCGCCGTGGTCAACGATTTCGGTGCGATCAATATTGACGCCGAGCTGATCGCGGGCGCTAGCGACGGCGTGGTCAGCCTGAGCAATGGCTGCATCTGCTGCACGCTGGAGGGCGACCTGCTGCGCACGCTCGCCACGCTGTTGCGGCGTGATCCGCGTCCCGAATTCATCGTGATCGAGACCAGCGGGATCGCCGATCCCGCCGACATCGTGCGCAACCTGATGGATCCCGTGATCTGGAAGGAGGCGCCGCTGGAGACGGTGCTGTGCGTGGTCGACGCGGCGCAGCCTGCGGCGGTGCTGAACGATGCTCTGCTGCGCTCGCAGCTCCGGGCGGCGGATGTGGTGGCGCTGAGCAAGGTCGATCTGGCCGACGCCGCCGCGTGCGCCGCGATCCGCGACGCCGTGCGCGCGGTGCGTCCGGCGGCCGTGGTGGTTGATGCCTTGCATGGCGAGGTGCCGGCCGCGCTACTGTTCCCGGCGGACCTCGATCATGTGTCGGCGCCGCGCGAGACCGCGCCGCGACGGCCGTCGTCGGATCGCTTCGAGACGCTGAGCTGGACCTCGGAGCGGCCCGTCGTGCTGCCGCGCTTGCAGCAGGCGATCGGCAGACTGGCGCCGAAGCTGGCGCGGGCGAAGGGATTGTTCGAGACGGTGGAACAGCCCGGGCGGCTGACGGTGTTTCAACTCGCCGGCGGCCGCGCGACCTTGGGTGCGGGCGGCGTGCCGTCGCCCGGCGTGCCGCGCACGCGCATCGTGTTTATCGCCGAGATGGGTGCTCTGTCGCGCACCGAGATCGATGTGATCATGCAGGGATGTGTCGACATCGAGTGATGTGAGCTTATGTTTCCGTCATCCTGAGGCACGAGCAGAGCGAGCCTCGAAGGATGGACGGCCCAGCTGTGGCCATGCATCCTTCGAGACGCCGCTTCGCGGCTCCTCACGATGACGGGATTACATCTCCGCGTCATCCGCGGATGCCGCTGTGTCATCGCCGCAGCTCCATCCCGCAAAGCATGTGTGCGACAATCGCATCGAATTGACAGCCTTGCCGGCACCACCTATCGTTTTTGCCGACGGTTCCCTTCGGGGATCAAAAGGGAATGCGGTGCGAGGGTAACCCCAATGCCGCAGCTGTCCCCGCAACTGTAAACGGCGAGCCTTTCGTCAATTTGCCACTGGGCCATCGGCCCGGGAAGGCGTCGACAGGCGATGACCCGTGAGCCAGGAGACCTGCCGTCAGTCGTGGTCACACGCGAGCACATCGGGCGGGGGCGTCCTGGTGGGATCGGAGCACTGCCTTTTGGGCAATGCGCCAGTCCGCGTTCGCGGTGACGTGCCACGTTACCGCGAGTCGTTTCATGTCTCCGTCCTTTCCCGTTGCGCGCAAATGGCGCCTCGGTCTCGTCTGCTCCCTGTCATCGCTGTTGTTGCCGGCCGAAGGCTCGGCACAAACGCCGCCACCAACCAGGCTCGATCCGATCGAGGTCGCGCCCTCGGTGACCGCCAAGCCGAAGCCTGCGGCGCGCAGCCGTGACATGGCCGCTGCGGCGCGGCCACGGCCGAGGCCCGCGACGATCGCAACAGCCGGCAACGCGCCGCGCGTCGCAGCGTCGGGCGCATCGGGATCGGCATCGCCGACGCTCAATGCCACCACGCAGGGCGGCACCGGCAGTCGTCTCAATCTGACGCCGCTGCAGACGCCGGCCAGCGTCGAGATCATCACGGCGCAGACCATCGCCGAACGCGGCCAGCACAATGTGCTCGATGCCGTCACCCAGGACGCGGCCGGGTTCGTCGCGACGCCGGCGCCTGGCAATGGCGGCCTGTCGTTCAGCACCCGCGGCTTTGCCGGCAGCAACTCGGTGATGACGTTGTATGACGGCACGCGCTTCTATATCGGCTCCGGCACCCTGACATTCCCCTATGACACCTGGTCGACGCAACGCATCGAAGTGCTGCGCGGCCCCGCCTCGGTGCTGTACGGCGAAGGCGCCATCGGTGGCGTCATCAACGTGATCCCGAAGAAACCGCTCAATACGCCCTATAATGAGGCCGAGGTCTCGCTCGACAGCAACATGACGCGGCGGCTGTCCGTGGACAGCACCGGTCCGATCGATCCCAATGTGTCGTACCGCATCAACGCTACCGGCAACATGTCGGACGGCTGGGTCGATCGCGACAAGACCTCGAACGCGGTAGTCTCCGCTGCCGTGCGGGTGCAGGCGTCGGACAATCTCGCCTTCACGCTGTCGGAGGACTACGGCGACCGCAGTCCGTCGCGCTATTTCGGCACGCCGCTGATCAACGGCTCGATCCAGGACGCGCTGCGCTTCAAGAACTACAATGCATTGGACAGCGCGATCCGCTATCAGGACAGCTGGACCCGGTTCAAGACCGAGTGGGACGTCGCCGACGGCGTCAAGGTCAACAACACGCTGTATTACCTGACCAGCGAGCGGCACTGGCGCGACATCGAGAACTACACCTGGAATCCGAAGACCCAGCTGATCGATCGGACGAGCTATATCGAAATCCTCCACGACCAGAAGCAGCTCGGCAATCGGATGGATGCGACCTTCAGCGGTCACGTGTTTGGACTTGCGAACCAGTTTGTCGCCGGCTTCGACGTCAACCGGATCGACTTCACCCACACCAATAACTCGCCCTATGGCGGCGCGTCGTCGGTCAATCCTTATGTGTTCGATCCCGGGTCGTTCTTCGCGACGACGCCGGCGACCACGCCGGGCTTCAATGCGATCGTCAATCAATACGCGCTGTTCGCCGAGGATCGTCTCTCGCTGACCGATCAATTGTCGCTCGTCACCGGGGTCAGGTATGATCGCCCCGAGGTGGACCGCACCGACTACAAGGCGCCGGCAAACAGTTTCGAGACGACGCTATCAGGCACGAGCTGGCGCGCTGGCCTCGTCTACGAGCCGATCAAGAACCTCGCATTCTATGGCCAGTACGCGGTCGGCGTCGATCCGGTCAGCAATTTGATCTCACTGTCGACCACGCAGAAAACGTTCCAGCTTGCGACCGGCAAGCAGACCGAGATCGGGGTCAAGCAGTCGTTCTGGGGCGGTCGCGGCGAGTGGACGCTGGCTGCCTACGAGATCGTCAAGACCGGGCTCACGATTCCCGATCCCGGCAACCCCACCGGCGGCCTGGCATTGCAGATCGGCCAGCAATCATCCCGCGGGGTCGAAGGATCGATCGGGCTCGCGCTGAACGACGGCTGGCGCGTCGATGCCAATGTTGCGCTGTTGCGCGCCAGATACGACAACAACAGCCAGGTGGTCGGCGGCAAGATCGTCAGCTTCAACGGCAATGTCCCGGTCAACGTGCCGCAGCAGGTCTCGAACGTCTGGCTGACCTGGGACTTCGCGCCCAACTGGTCGGCCTATGGCGGCGTGCAGATCGTCGGTGCGATGTACTCCGATCTCGCCAACACCCAGCTGCGGCCGGGCTACAATGTGGTCAATGGCGGCGTCAGGTGGAAGCCGGATGACCGCACCACGGTCGCGTTCCGCCTCTACAATTTGTTCGACAAGGCTTACGCGGTGACTTCGAACGGCACCGGGCAGTGGCTGCTGGGCATGCCGCGTACCGCCGAATTGTCCGTCAACGTGAAGTTCTGACCATGCGCAACGCTCTGATCCGGCGCGGGCGGCGGTGGCTCTATATCGTCCATCGCTGGATCGGCATTGCGACGTGTCTCCTGTTCGCGATGTGGTTCATCTCCGGCATCGTCATGATGTACGTGGCCTTTCCGCGCCTTACCGACAGCGAGCGCCTCGCCGCGCTTCCTGTCATTCCCTGGAACAAGGTGCGGGTCACGCCCGATCGCGCGATGGCGATCGCGGGTGTCGAGCGTTATCCGCGTGATCTGCGACTTTCGATGATGGACGACACGCCCGTCTATCGGGTGGCCGGCTGGGAGGGAGGGATGATCACCATTTCGGCGATCGACGGCAGCGCGATCGACCGGATCATGCCGGACCAGGCGCTGGCCATTACCGCTCATCATCCGCATGCTGTGCAGCCGCGCTTGATCGAAACGATCACGCGCGACCAATGGTCGGTCACGGCGCGCTTCGATTCGTTGCGGCCGCTCTATCTGATCCGCCTCGGTGACGCCGATGGCACCGAACTCTACGTTTCCTCGCGCACCGGCGAGATCGCGCTCGACACCACGCGGCGCGAGCGCATCTGGAATTGGCTCGGCGCGATCCCGCACTGGATCTATCCGACCGTGTTGCGCAAGGACGGCCCGCTGTGGCGGGATGTGGTGCTGTGGATCTCGGGTGTCTGTCTTGTCGTCGCGGTTACCGGCTTCTGGATCGGCATTTTGCGCATGCGGCTGACGCGCCGCTACGCGAGCGGCGCCGTCTCGCCCTATCGCGGCTGGATGGCCTGGCATCACATTGCCGGCCTGATCGGCGGCATCTTCGTTCTCACCTGGATGTTCAGCGGCTGGCTCTCGCTCAATCCCGGCGGCGCGTTCTCCGCTCGCAGCATCACCCGTGAGATTACGATCGGCTACAGCGGCCATGACACGCCCGACATCCTCGCCGGCTTCCAGTCGCCGCCCTCGATGCCCGCGGTGGAGGCGCGCTTCGTCTGGATCGGCGGACACCGGTTGATGTTGCTCGACGATGGTAGTGGCGGGCGCAACCTCGCCGATCCCGCGACCGGCGCGCCAGTAGCGATCTCGCGTGACGAGATCATCGCGGCGGCCCGGCGCGCCATGCCGGGAGCAACGATGATATCGGCGCGACAGCTGGATCAACCTGATGCCTATTGGTACACGCTGCACCAGGCGCGCGAGCTTCCCGTATTGCGGATCGGCTTCGACGATCCTGCTCACACCTGGCTGCACATTTCGCCCGTCACCGGCGAGATCCTCGACCGCAGCGACGATAGCCGTCGGTCCTACCGCTGGCTGTTCAACGCGCTGCACAGCCTCGACGTCCCGCTGCTGCTGCGCATCTCGCCGGCGCGCCACGTCGTGGTGTGGCTGCTGTCGGCGGCTGGCACGCTTATCTCGATCAGCGGGATCGTGATCGGCTGGCGCCGGTTGTGGCGGCGCAAGATACGAGGCAGGCGCATGTCCGCGAGCCTCATACGCACGCCCTCGTAAGCCGCGATTACTTGACGGTCAGGTGCACGTCCGGCGCCGGCCGATCGGGCGCCCATTCCAGTGCGAACCGCTGTCCGGCAATGATCTCATAGGTCGAAAGCTTGGATGCGACCGCATCGCGGAACCGGAGATAGGCATCGCGCTGCCGCCCGTTCGAGCGGGCCGCGGCCAGATTGAGCCATTTGTAGGCTAGCACGAAATCCGTCGGAACGCCGTGACCCTTGTCGTACATCAGGCCGAGCTGGGCCTGCGCGAACGGGTCGCCCTGCACGGCGCCGCGATAGTAGCAGTCGGCGGCGGCTGCATAGGCCTGCGGCACGCCGAAGCCGTGCTCATACAAGAAGCCGAGCATGCCGAGGGCGCGCGCGTTGCCACGCTCGGCGGCCGGCGCGAGCTCTCGAGCCGCCCGGACATAGTCGCCGCGATGGAAGGCGGCCGATCCGCGCGCCACGCTGTCAGCGCTCGCGACAGAGGCGGTCATCGCCCAAACCACGATCGCAAGCGAAACCGAGAGGCCCGTCCGTTGTGCGAGAACGCGGCGCATCCTGCTGCCCGGCTCAGTGATAGCTGGTGGTGATCGGCGCATTGGTCGACGTCGTGGCGATGCTGCCGCGCAATTTCGATCGAAGCTCCTCGGCCACGGTCTGGGCGTCGGAACCGTTGCGGATGATCTGCGGGCGGATGAAGATGATCAGCTCGGTACGCTGGGTGCCGTTGCTCTGATGTCCGAAGGCGTCACCGAGGCCCGGAATCTGATCGAGCACCGGAAGCGCATTGCGGGCGCCGCTCTGCTGCTCGCTGATCAGGCCCGCCAGCAGCACGGTCTGACCGTTGGCCACCGAGATCTGGCTCTTGACCCGTCGTTCCGAAACGGTCGGCGTCAGGTTGACCGTGCTGCCGTTGCTTTTGGGGAACATTGCTGATCTCCTGTTCGACGTCGAGCCGCACGGTGCCGTTCACGCTGACGCGTGGCGAGACCTTCAGGATGATGCCGGTGTTGCGATAGTCGATGGTGTTGACCACCGTGTTGCTCGTGGTCAGCACCGTCGCGCTGCCGGTCGAGACCGGGACGACGTCGCCGACCTGTAGGGTCGCGACCTGGTTGTTGATCACGACCAGCGAGGGATTGGAGAGCACCTTGACGCTGGTGACGGCGTGCAGCGCATCCAGGATCAGGCTCGGCTGCGTTGCATTTCCGATCAGAAAGTTGAAGCCCGGGAAGCTCTGGTTGATGAAGGCATTGGTAAGCGATCCCGCGACCGAGACCGCGCCGGTGGTCGCGTCTGTGGTGGTCGCGGGCGCGGAAGTCGCCTGGGTGCCGAGGATCGAGCCGGTGTTCGGCTTCAGGCCGAGGTTCTGGCTGGTGAGATAGGTCTGCACGCCATAGGACAAGGTGTTGTTGAGCGTGACCTCGGCGATCGTCGCGTCGATCGCGACCTGGAGTTGCGGCTCGTCGATCTGCAGCAGGGTCGACTCGATGATGCGGTAGTTGGCCTGGTCGGCATAGATCAGGAGATTGTTGTTGACGACATCGGGCGTGATCCGGACGTCCTGCATGACGGGTTGCCCGTTGCCGCCGCCGGCACCGCGTCCGGCATCCAGCGCGGCATTGTTGCCCTGGCCCGGATTGTTGGGATTGTTCGCTTGCCCGCCGACGCCGAATCCCTGGCCAAGGCCCTGGCCTGTTGCGCCTGTCCCCGACGTGCCGCGGGATGCAAAGCCGCTCATGCCTGAATTCGCGCCGTTGTTGTTGTTGAGCGACAGACGGTCGGCGACGCTCGAGGTCGACGAGGTGCCGGAGCCGGGCGCGAGCTGGCTGTCGGCACTGTCGAGCAGGTTGCCGGACGATCCGCCAAGGAACATGTCGGTCAGGACCCGCGCGATCTGGCGCGCATCGCCGTATTTGACGCGATAGACATGGACCGAGGTGCGCGCCGTGTCGTTGCGGTCGAGGCGCTTGATCCAGGTAGCGGCCGTGTGCAGCATGTCGGGCTTCTTGGTCACGACCAGGATCGCGTTCAGGCGCGCGATCGGCATGAACTTGATGACGTTCTGGCTGAGGCCGTTCTCGCCGGAATCGACGATTTTCTCCAGCTCGGCAATGACAGGCGCGGGCGAGCCGCTCGAGATCGGGAAGATGCCGACGGATTGGCCGCGCATCCAGTCTACGTCGAAACTGAGCACGGTATCGACCGCGGTGCGGCGCTCGGCGCCGGTGCCCTGGATCAGCAGCAGATTGCGCGTCGTGTCGGCGCGGATCGCGCCGGCCCTGGTGGCGAAACTGTCGGTCAGCTTCATGAGGGTCTGCGCCGACACATATTGCAGGGGCACCACCGAGATGCCGAATCCGGGTTCGGGATTGGCCGCTGCGGCATCGACGCGGCCGCCGCCGACGGCGTCGCCGAGCGGGGTCAGGCGATAGCCTGCCGTATCCTTCAGCAGCACGACGCCGCTCAGGCGGAGTGCGTTTTCGAGCACGAACACCATGTCGGACTTCGGCACCGGGCGGACCGAGACCAGGCTGACCGTGCCCTGCACCCGCGGGTCGATGGTGTAGCCGACATGCAGAATGTCGCCGAGCACCACCTTGGCGACGGTCGCGACCGGCGTGCTCTCGAAATTCAGGTCGAAGCCGTTGCCGTTCGATGCCGGTTGCGGCCGTGCATCGGCAACCGCCGTCACTTCGCTTCCGTCATACATCGCCGCGCGGACGCTGCCGCTCTGGCTGCCGCCCGTCGCCGCCAGTGCGTTCACCGGTTGCGGCTGGCGCTGCGCCAGATCCAGCGAGCGCACCTTGTCGGTGACGTCGAGTTGGGATGCGTCCACGCTCTCGCCGACCGTCGCGGAATTGCAGGACGCCAACAACCCCAATGACGTCAAGGCAAAAATGGCTGCGAGGCCGCCACGGATCGTCGGGCAGCGGCCCACTGTGCCTACGCGTTGCATGAAGGCCCTTCGCTTTGACTAACTGAAATTTCGATTGCTTGCGACGATCGGTCCTACCCCGGAGGGACTCTTAGCGATCGAACATGACAGAAATAAATTGGTTACATGATTGTCGTTCGCGACCGGCCCATCGCGTCGCACCTAAACTGTGCAGCCGATGCGCTGCTTGTGTCCGCGATGCCACCCTCAAAGTTTCTTGAGCGGGACGAATGATGTGACTTCGCACAGCTGTCACACTTCGGATCGATAACCGCACAATTGCCGGGAGCCGAACGCGACGGCACGCAGCGGCACTTGGCACGAACTGATCCGGGATAGTGTGGCGGGATATCGAGAATGGCCAACGACCTGTCCGTTCGGTTCGTGGATTATCTGCGTCAGAACAATCACCTGGCGCCGAGCGATGGACCGGCTGAGCGGACCGGGCAGGGCGCCGACGTCAGGCAGTTGAAACTGTGGGAGGTCACCAGCCTCTCCCCGACCGACTTCGCCGACGAAGCCGCGCGCTTTTTCTCGCTTGGACGGCTGACGCTCCAGGAGATGACCTCGGCCGAGCCGCTGGTCGGATCGTTCTCGCCGCGCTTCCTGCGCGAGACCATGGTCTATCCGTGCCGCGCGGTCGACGGGACCACGGTGCTCGCCGTCGTCGACCCGACCGATCAGGCAACGCTGCGGGCGGCACAGATCGTGCTTGGCGCCGGCATCCATGTGAAGGTGGCTTCGTCGGAAGACGTCGCCATCGCGCTGAACAACTCTTCCAGCGCCGAGGAGGCCGAGGCCGCCGATAGCGCGGCGGCGCTGCCCCGCGAAGACGACATCGAGAGCTTGCGCGATCTCGCCAGCGGCGCGCCGGTGGTGCGCGCCGTCAACGATCTCATCGAGAAGGCGGTCGAGCTTCGTGCCAGCGACATCCATGTCGAGCCGTTTTCCGGCGGGCTGATGGTGCGCTTGCGGATCGATGGCCTGCTCCGGCCGGTCGCCGCGCTGTCGGGCGTGCTGCCACAGGCGGTGGTCTCCCGCATCAAGATCATCGCCAACCTCAATATCGCCGAGCGCCGCCTGCCGCAGGACGGCGCGGCGCGGCTGCGGGCCGGTCGCACCGACATCGATATCCGCGTCGCGATCATGCCGACGCAGCACGGCGAATCCTGTGTCATCCGTATCCTGCCCAAGGATCGCGGCCTGCTGGTGGTCGAAAAGCTCGGATTCTCCGAGCCTGACGAAGCCAAGCTGCGGCGGCTCTTGAAGCTGCCGCACGGCATGGTCGTGATCACCGGACCGACCGGCAGCGGCAAGACCACGACGCTGGCCACGATCCTGTCGATCCTCAATGAGCCGAGCCGCAAGATCCTGACCATCGAGGATCCGGTCGAATACGAGCTTCCCGGCGTCAACCAGTCCCAGATCAAGCCCGCGATCGGCCTGACCTTCGCCACCGCGCTGCGGTCCTTCGTTCGCCAGGACCCGGATGTGATCATGGTCGGCGAAATCCGCGATTCGGAGACCGCGCATGTCGCGGTTCATGCGGCGCTGACCGGGCATCTGGTGCTAACGACACTGCACACCGAGACCGCGGCTGCCGCGGTGCCGCGTCTGCTCGACCTCGGGGTCGAAGGCTATCTGTTGCGTTCGGTGCTGCGCGGTGTGATCGCGCAGCGTCTGGTCCGGCAACTCTGCGAGCGCTGCAAGACGGCGCGGCCGCTGGCAACAGCCGATTTCGCCGAGGACCCCCGGTTCGCCGCGCTCGGCTTCAAGGCCGACGAGATCATTCAGGAGCCATGCGGCTGCGAGCGCTGTGGCGGGACCGGCTATCGCGGCCGCCTCGGCGTGTTCGAGTTGCTCGAACTGTCCAATGAACTGCGCGAACTGATCGGGGAGCGAACCGACGGGCTGAAGATCGATACGTTGGCGATCCGCTCGGGCATGACCACGATGCTCGACGATGGGGTCGCCAAATGCCGCGCCGGATTGACCTCGCCTGCCGAGATCCTCCGCGTCGCAACGGTGCGGTGACGCCGTGCCGAATTATCGCTATCGCGCTCTGACCCAGGCCGGCGAGATCGTGAACGGCACGATCTCCGCCCCGACGGCGGCCGAGGTGGCGCGGCGGATCGAATATCTCAAGCTGCTGCCGATCGAAACCACCGAGGACAAGCGCGCAGCCACCGGTGGCCGCAGCCTGTTCGGCGGGCCGAGCGCGGCCGAGGTCACCACGTTCACGCGTGATCTCGCACTGCTGCTCAAGGCCGGTGCGCGGCTCGACGATGCCTTGGAGCTGCTGTCCGGCGACGCCGATGTCGGCCGGATGCGTCCAGTGGTGGCGAAGATTCGCGCTGCCCTGCTCACCGGCGAGAGCTTTGCCGATGCGGTTGCCGATCATCCAACCCTGTTCCAGCCGATGTACATCGCCCTGGTCCGGGTGGGAGAAATCTCCGGCACGCTCGATTCCGTGCTGGAGATGCTGGGGACCGAGCGCGCGCGTTCCGAGCAGATGCGGCGCAAGCTGACCGACGCCATGCAATATCCGGCCTTCGTGCTGGTCGCGGCGTCCGGTGTGATGCTGTTCTTCCTGCTGTTCGTGCTGCCGCAATTCTCGACCGTGCTCGGCGATTTCGGCGGCAAGTCGGACACCGCGCTCGCCAGCTTCATTGCGGTATCGGATTTCCTGCGCGCCAATGCCACCGTGGCAAGCCTGATCAGCGCGGCGACGATTGCGCTCGCATGGTGGCTGCTACGGCAGGCGCGCGTGCGCGCCGCGCTGGTCAACGCCATCTCGCGTGTGCCGGGCATCAGCAGCGCCTTCCAGTTCTATCGGGCCAGCCTGTTCTGCCGCAATCTCGGCGTCCTGCTCGGCAGCGGTGTCAACCTCACCGCCGCGCTGCGCATCCTGGTCGACATCATGTCAGTGACCGGAAGCGAGGCGAACTGGACCGCCGCCGCCGACCGCGTCCGCCATGGCGGCAAATTGTCGGAAGCACTCGCCGTGGCGGACAGCCTGCCGCCGATGGCGGTCCGCATGCTGCGGCTCGGTGAAGAGACCGGGCAGCTGCCGGTGCTGGCCGGGCGGGTCGCGGAATTCTACGAAGCAAAATTGCAGCGCAGCCTGGACCGGGTCGTCGGCATCGTCGGTCCGCTGGCGATCATCACGATCAGCACCGTGGTCGGCGGACTGATCGTGTCGGTCATGACGGCGCTGCTCTCGGTTACGCAGCTAGTCGGTTAGAGCAGGGGTCATCGGCCATGATATCGCGCAGCACCATCATAAAGGCATTCGCCACGCGAGCGGAACGCGCTCGCACGCCGTCGCAACGGCCAAGGCGTTCAGGGCAGGAAGGCTTCACGCTGGTCGAGATGCTGGTCGTGATCGCGATCATCGGCCTGATCATGGGGCTGATCGGGCCGCGCGTGCTCAACTATCTCAGCGAATCCAAGGTCAAGACCGCGCGCATTCAGCTGCAGAGCTTCTCCAGCGCGCTCGACCTGTTCTATCTCGACGCCGGGCGCTTCCCGTCCACGGCTGAGGGGCTTGCCGCGCTGGTCCGGCGCACGCCGGGGGTCGCGGCCTGGAATGGCCCGTATCTGAAGGGCGGCAACGTCCCGAACGATCCCTGGAACCACCCCTATCTCTATCGCTCGCCGGGCGAACATGGACCGTATGACATCGTCTCCTACGGCTCCGATGGTCAGGAGGGCGGCAGCGGCACCTCGGCCGATATCTCGCTCGAGAAGACCACCGCCGCGAACAACGACCAGTAAGGATGCATGGCAAGCATGAGTGACGCGACGCAGCGCGGTTTCACCCTGCTCGAGATGGTGTGCGTGCTCGCCATCATCGCGCTGCTGGCGGCCGTGCTGCTTCCGTTCATTCCGCACCAGACCTCGCGATCGCGCCTGCAGGCCTATGCATTGCAAACCGCGACGCTGCTGAAGGCCGACCGGAATGCCGCCATCGAGCGCAGCACCAGCGTTGCGACGCTGGTTGATGCGCCGAGCCGGGTGATCCACTCCGGCGCGTCGCACATGACGGTGCGGATCCCCGAAGACGTGCGGTTCGATGCCGTGCTGCCGCAGAGCTGTCAGCGCCGCGCCGCACTGTCAACCATCCGCTTCTTCGCCAATGGCGGTTCCTGTGGGGGCTCCATCGCGCTGACGCGGCTCGATGCGGGATATGAGGTCCGCGTCAACTGGCTTACCGGAAGGGTTGAAATCGTTGCTCGCGACGTCGCCGCCAACTAACCGCGCTGATGCGGGGTTTACCATCATCGAGGTGCTGGTGGCGCTGGCGCTGGTGGCTGTCTCGATCGTTGCGATCGGCGCCGTCATGGGCGTCAAGACGCGCGGCGTGCGGGCGCTGGAGCAGCACGTGGCGCTGATGCAGGCGGTGCGCACCTTGATGACGGTCGGCATCCCGCCCCGCGCGGAATTGCAGTCGGGCACCTCGACGGGGCAGGTGGAGGGCTACCGCTGGACCATCGACGTCGCTCCGCTCGGCGGCGACTGGAAGGTGCCCGAGGGCAATGTGCCATGGGCCCCGGAGCTGGTGCGCATTCGCGTCAAATCCCCGGGCGGTGCGCTGTCCGACATTCGCACCGTGCGCCTGATGCCGAGGTCGTCGGAATGACCCGGGCATGGGCAGACCAGCGAACGGGCGAGCGCGGCTTCACGCTGATCGAGACCATCGTCGCGCTGGCGCTGATGGGGCTGTTGCTGTCGGCGCTCGCCAGCATCACGGCGCAGTGGCTGCCGAGCTGGAACAAGGGCCTCGACCGGATCCAGCGCAGCGAATTGATCGGGATCGCGCTGGAGCGGATCGGCGCCGATCTTGCGGCCGCGGAGTTCGTTGCCGCCAACCGCGACAGCCACAAGCCGCTGTTCGACGGATCTGAATTGTCCGTGATGTTCGTGCGCACGTCGGTGGGGCCGAATGCCGGGCCGGGGCTCGATGTGGTGCGCCTTGGCGAGGTCAGCGATCGCGGCGAGTTCGTCACGGTTCGCACGCACACGCGCTTCACGCCGCTTGCCGACGGGGTGTCGCTGTCGGAGCAGGTCCATCTCGGCAGTCCGGTGGTGCTGCTGCGCGCGCCCTATCGGCTGTCGTTCGCCTATGCCGGCGCTGACCGAGCCTGGAAGAGCGCCTGGAAGGACGCCGACAGACTGCCGGCGATGATCCGGCTGACCGTGCGCGATGTGGCGAGCCAGCGCGTCTTGTCGGTTTCGACCATCGCGCCGGTCCATGTCCAGATTCCGAGCGACTGCACCAAGCCGGACGGCAATTGCGGCGACAAGCAGAGTTCCGGCAGTGCCACTGATCAGGGGAAGACGTGATGCGCGCGTCCGGCAACATCGGCCGATCGCCGGCCAATCGCGGTTTCGTCATCGTTGCGGTGCTCTGGATCCTGCTGGCGCTGTCGTCGCTGGCGATCATCTTCTCGGCCTATCTGGCCGCGTCGGCGCGCGCGCTGGCGGCCAGCGACCTGTCGTTGCAGACCGAGGCGCTGGTGTCGGCCGGGCTCGAGCTCACCGCCTATCAGCTGACGCTGACGGACGACAAGACGAGGCCGCAGCAAGGGACGTTTCATTTCGGTCTCGACGATGCCAGCGTCGGTGTCACCTTCACGTCGGAGGCCGGCCGCCTTGATCTGAACTACGCGTCCAAGGAGATGCTGATCGGCCTGTTCGTCGTGCTCGGCGCCCGCAAGGACGCCGCCGCCGAATATGCCGACCGGATCGTCGGCTGGCGAACCCGGCCCGCGCCGGGCAGCGAGAATGTGGAGGCGGCACGTTACAACGCGCTTGGCTATTCGCCGCGGCAGGGGCTGTTTACCCATGTCAACGAGCTGGCGCTGGTCGCCGGCATCCCCGAAGCGTTTGTCGACCGCGTGTTGCCGTTCGTGACGGTGTTCAACGGCGGTCCGGATGTTGATCCGACCATCGCCGCACCGGAAGTCGCTCTCGCCGTCGATAAGGCATCGGGGAAGGATCAGGACGGCTTCGGGGCGCGCCCGGTTTCGCCGAACGGCATCGCTGCCGCAACGCAGGCCCCAAACCAGCAAAGTGCGGCATCGACGGCGCAGAGCCCGTGCTACCGGATCGCAATCTCGATCCGCTTCCGCAACGGTCACCGGACCACATCCGAGGCGGTGATCGCACTCGGTGACAAGGTCGAGCCCTATCGGGTGTTGTCCTGGCAAAACGACGTCGAGCCGCGAAACCCAGTTCTGCTGCGCAAGAGAGGATGATGGCAATGCTTGCCGAGGCACGGCAATGGTTCGAGCAATGGATCGGCGCGGTCGCGACGGCCGTCGACGGCGTCGCGGGCAGGTTCATGCGCCGGCGCAGCATCGAGCTCGACGAGAATGGCGACGGCACGTTCACCGCCCGCCTCGCGGTCTCGAAGGACGGCTCGCCTTCGATGCCGGTTTCGTTCCGGCTCGATCACGATGCGCCGCAGCCTCCGCTGCCGGCCGACTGGAAGAGCGCGTTCGACGGCAGCCGCGTCGAGGTGCGTTTGCGATCGGATCAGATCGTCAGCCGCGTGCTCGATTTCCCGAGCCAGGCAAGCGACTTCCTCGACGGCATGATCCGCGCGCAGGTCGACCGGCTGACACCATGGAGCGCCGCCGATGCCGTCTTTGGCTGGAGTTCGCCGCAGCTGATCGCCAATGACCGCATTGAAGTCGCGTTCGGCGCGACCGCGGCGACGAAGGTCGATCCGTTGATCCGGATGGCGAGGATGCTCGGCGCCGCCTCCGTCGCGGTCTTCGCGCCGGCGGTTGGCGGCGACGGCGCCGCGCAGCGGGTGACGCTGCTCGACAGGTCGCTGCGCGGCCTTGCCGGGCCCTCGGTTCCGCGCCTGTTGCGCGTCGGCCTGGTCTCGACGGCGGCCGCGGCCTCAGTCTCGCTGCTGCTGAACATCTATCTCGGCGGGTGGCTCCAATCCGAGCAGGACGACCTGCAACACCGGATCGCGCAGCGCCGCGCCGCGCTGCGTCTTGATGCCAATGTCGACTCGTCCGGGCTCGGCCTGCTGGCCAAGCGCAAGCAGACGACGCCGTCGAGCGTCATGGTTCTGGAAGCGGTCTCGCGCGTGCTGCCCGACACGACCTATGTGACGGAGCTTCGCATCGAGGGCAACAAGGTGCAGGTGGTGGGACTGACGCAGGATGCGCCATCCCTGATCCGGTTGCTGGAGCAGTCGCCGCAATTCACCCGCGCGACGTTTTTCGCGCCGACGACGCGCGCGGCGAATGAATCGGCCGAGCGGTTCCACGTCGAGGCCAACATCACTGCTTATTTTGGGTCCGGCTCATGAGCGCAGCATCCCGATCGCTGACGGCTGTCAGCACCTCGCCAATGGTCGCGACCGCGAGCTATCTCGGCCTGTTCGTGCTGCTGCTCTTTGTCGTCATCTCGTCGCTCTCGGACATCATCAGCCTGCGCAGCGATGTTGCGGCAGCGGCCGGAATGCTGGAGCAACTGGAAGGACGATCTAGGGCGAACGCCGCGCCCGGTCAGCCGGCGATGCCGACCGGCTCGGCCTATCTCGAGGGCGCGACCGTCACGGTGGCCGGCGCCACCTTGCTGCAACGCGTGTCGGGCGCGGTCATCAAGGCCGGTGGCAATGTGCTGTCGACGCAGCTCGATGTTCCCAACGCGCCGGCCAAGGCCGGCTTCATCAGCATGGTCGCGAGCAGCGAGATCGAGCAGGCGCAATTGCAGCAGGTGCTCTACGATCTGGAAGCCGGCATGCCGTTCCTGTTCATCGACCAGCTGATCGTGCAACCGGTCGCCGACGAGGCCGCCAAGGGCGCCGATCCCGGCAAGCTGCGCGTGCTGCTCGGCGTCTCCGGACAATGGCGAGGAGCCAAATGATGCGACGCTTCGCAGCGATCATCGTGCTGTTGGCGGTGTCGGCCTATTCGGCGCCGGCTGCGGTGCCTGCCCCGTCCGGCGATGCATTGGACGCCGGGATGCTCGACGATACCCGTCTCGGCGGACCGGTGCTGAGTTCATCGCCACCGTCCGAACCGGCGACGTCGGTCCGGGTGGCTCCGTCGCCGGCACCGACGCCCCGGCCGATCAGCGCCAATCCGCTGTGGGGCATCCCGCTCAAGACGCTGTCCAACACGCGCGACCGGCCGGTGTTCTCGCCGTCGCGGCGGCCGCCGCCTGCCGTCGTTGCGGAACCGGAGGTCAGCAAACCAGCGCCGCCGCCGCGCAAGGTCGCGATCGAGCCACCGCCGCTGTCGCTGGTCGGCACCATCGCGGGAGATGACGAAAGCTTCGGGATCTTTCTCGATCAGTCGACCAAGACGGCGCTGCGGCTGAAGATCGGCGATGACTTCCAGGGATGGAAGCTGCGGTCCATCAACGGCCGCGAAGTCACGATGCAGAAGGACGATCAGGGCGCCGTGCTCACATTGCCCCAGCCCGGCGGCGACGAGAGCGGCGATGTCCGCCTGGTTCCGGTCAGCACGGAGAGGAAGCCCTTGGCCGCGCGGCGCCAGATGTGACCGCGCGTCGGACCGAGATGCTAGACTAGTTCAACGCGAGCCAGCTCTGAAGGGCCGGCGTCACGAGAAGCCCGAGCGCCAGAAACGGGCCGAACGGGATCGAGGTCTGGCGCTTCATCTCGTGGCCGGCGAGTTGCAGGCCGCCGGCAACACCGAGCGCCGCGAGTGCCGCGATCAGCAGCAAGGTCGGAATCCCTGTCGCGCCGACCCAGATCGCCGCGGCGGCGAGAAACTTGACGTCGCCAAGTCCCAATCCGTCGACTTGCCGCAAGGCGAAGTAAAGACGCTGCAATAGCAGGAACACGATGCCGACCAGCACCGCGATTCCCATGGCGGTGACGGCGGCCATCGTGCCTTCGGCGACGACGACGTTTGCGAGACCGAGCGCCGCGATCGCAAGGTTCAGCCAATTGGGGATGATGCCGTGGCGAAGATCGATCAGCGCGACGGCGCAGCAAAACATGCAAAGCGCGCCGTAAGATCCGATAAGATAGAGGGCTTCGCGATCAATCTGCATGGCGACGGACAAGTGTGACAGATGCGGACGTTGTGTTGCAACAACTCACGCGCGTTGAACAGTCCAATTTCAATCCGTCTGCAGCAGCGCGAACGAGTTTGCAAAATTGTGATCGTCATCGACGATCGCGGAGCAGAAAAGATGCGACAAAAAGTCCGCGCTGTCACAAATCCGCATAGGATACCGACAATAGTTCGCCCCGCTATATGCCGCGAGCCCTTCGTGGCAGACGAGTGGGTTGACTATGCACAAGATGCAAGTGGCGGCGTGCCTTGCTTTGCTGGCGGCGTTCGCAGGCGTGCGCGGCGCGAATGCCGGTGCTCTCGAGGAGGGCGCCGAGCGCTACCGGCCATATTTGATCGAGGGCGTCGCCAGTGCGCTGACAGGCGCGCGTGCGCTTCGCGAGCGCGCCGCGGCGGCGGATTTGCCCGGAGCGAAGAAGGCCTGGCTGTCGGCGCGCGCCGGCTGGGAGCGCTCGGAGGTGTTCACCGCAGGCTTCGTGCCTGAGCTCGATGCGCAGATCGACGCCTGGCCCAACGCGGACAGCGGGTTCCACGCCATCGAGGCGAAACTGTTCCGAGCTGCCAGCACCGACGTTGCCACCGATGCGACCGGCCTTGTCGAGCATCTGAACGATCTCCACGGCAAGCTCAAGGATATCAAGCTGACGCCGCAGGGCCTTCTGGATGGCACGGTGCGGCTCGCCTACGAAGTCGGAGAGAGCAAGGCCGATGGCGGCGAGTCGCGCATCAGCGGCACCTCGCTGGACGACATGCGCAACAACATCGCCGGCATCGACTTCGCCTACCACACGATTTTCTCGGCCGCGCTCAACACGGTCGACGGCAAGCTCGACGAGATGGTGACCAACCGGATCGAACAGCTCGAAGCGATCGTCGCCACGCCCGACCTCCCGCATGTCAACATTGCCGAACTGCGCCAGACCAGCGAGGAACTGGTGGTTGCGCTGCAGAGCGCCTCGGCAAAGCTCGGGCTGCAGCGGCCGACCCTGGAGGCTCAGGCGCGATGACATCGCTTCACCTGCGTCTGGCCGCGCTGCTCTCCGGTGTCATCGCCCTGGCACTGTTCGGGCGTGCGGTGGCGTTTCCGGTCGACGGTGACAAGACCGTGCTGCCTGTCGCGACCGAGCTGAACGAGGATGCGCTCGACAAGCCGCGCGAGGTGTTCCAGTCCGAGCGGACCGGAGCCAAGTCGTATCTGGTGAATCTCGGCGATCTCGCGTTCAATTCGCCGGGGCTGCTCGGTGACGTGGCACGGCAGGCCGGCGTGAGCTGCGGCACCTGCCACGTCAATGGCGCGAACAACGCCAAATTCTTCATGCCGAAGATGTCGAGCCGGCCCGGCACGTTCGACACCACCGGTCCGCTGTTCAATCCGAAGGCCAACAATCTGGCGTTCGATCCCGTACGGATCCCGAGCCTGCGCGGCGCCCGTTATCTTGCGCCCTACGGCGCAGACGGCCGGTTCGCCTCGCTGCGCGACTTCGTCCACAACGTCATCACCAACGAGTTCGCAGGTCCCGAGCCGTCGCCGGCAACGCTCGATGCGATCGTGGCGTATATTCACGACATCGACTTCCTGCCCAATCCGAGCCTTGGTCCTGCCGGACGGCTGGCCGGCAAAATCAGCGACGCGGAGCGCCGCGGCGAAGCGCTGTTCGCAAAGCCGTTCCCGCACGATCCATCATTGAGCTGCGCGGGATGCCACGTTCCGTCGTCCGGCTTTGTCGATCACCAGCAGCACGACGTAGGTTCCGGCGGCCTGTTCAAGACGCCGACGCTGCGCAATGCCGACTTCAACGCGCCGTACTTTCACGACGGCCGCTTCGACAATTACAACCAGGTTGTCGACTATTTCGACCGGACCTTTCAGCTCGACCTCTCGGCGCAGGACAAGGACGACCTCGTCGCCTATCTCACGGCGGTCGGCGACGGCGTGCAGCCCTATGAACGCGACGGCGCCGGTGCAACGTTGAAGGAGATCAACGATTTCTCGACGGTGCTCGCGACCGCGATTCCGGCCGGCGACAACGACATCGTCGCGCTGGCGGTCGACACGATCGGCCGCGAGCTGCGCGAGTTGACCGAGCAATATCCCGATCGCAAGAACACCAGCGTCTCGGGCGGCGAGCAGCAGCGCGTGCTAGCGCGCAGCGGCCTCAAGGAGCTCGTTCTCACGCTGCGGCGAATCGAGATGGCGGTTGCAGCAGGGCGCAACGCGGATGCCGCGACCGAGTTCAGGAATTATCGCAATCTGATGGTTGCCGCAGTGCCCGCGCTGTTGGCCAGCGCCGAGCCATGGTCGCTCTTCAATCAAGACGTGCATGACCAGCATTATGCTGCGCTTCGCCAGGTGATGCGCTCCAAGCACCTTTCGCATTGATTGCTTTGTTTTGCAGTGATTTTGCGATCCGTGCCGCGGCGCGGATGCTCGATCAATTTTCGATCAATAGTTGCATCGTTGAATCGTGGAGATGCGGCGCGCGGCAGATGTCTCCTCAGAAAATATTTGAACGTTTCGAAATTTCTTGCGCGCTTTCATGTAAGCGAAAACCATGCGTCATATTGTCGCACTAAGCAGTGTGTGTTGCTAACCGCAAACACCCTGAGGTCGACAATGAGTTTGAATTACAAAAAGCACTGGCGAACCAGCACCGCGCTCTGCATCGCGTCAACGGTGCTCGTCGCAACAGCCGCATATGCCGCTCACTATCCTGGCGGCCGCAGTGATTGGGACAAGCGTCCGCATCACAATCACCAGGCGCACGAAGAGGGCGATCGTGCGAAGCATGAGAACCATGGCCATCATGGTGACGGCGATCACGGCGTGAAGACCGCGTCGCCGATCAAGCACGTCATCATCCTGATCGGTGAGAACCGCGGCCTCGATCACACCTTCGGTATCTACAAGCCGAAGGGCAAGGGGCAGACCATCTCCAACCTGTTGTCGAAGGGCATCGTCAACGAAGATGGCACGCCGGGACCGAACTTTGCGCAGGTGCAGCAGTCCTCGGTCGCGGGCCAGCCCTTGTACTATATCGGCGCACCGACCATCGCGAAGTCGCCCTACAACGCGACAAACCCGATGCCGCAGCCGAACACGGCCGGTACGCCGACCGCGCAGAGCGACACCGGCGCTCCGTTCAAGACGATCGCCGAAGCCAGCGTCGAGAAGGACATGGATCCGGCCGATCTCGACATCCTCACCACCGGCTTCAGCGGCCTGCCGACCGGCGTGCTGGATACCCGCATTCCCGGCGCCGGCGGTCTGAACGGACCGTTCCAGCTGCAGGGCGAGCAGATCAGCGACGACGACTACACCGGCGACTCGACGCATCGCTTCTATCAGGATTGGCAGCAGGAAGACTGCAGCGCCGCCAATGCCACCAAGAAGAACAATTCGGGCTGCCTGAACGACCTGTTCCCGTTCGTGATGGCGACCTATTCGGCGTCCAACAAGAGCATGGCCAACTCGATGGGCTTCTACAACGCCCAGCAGGGTCAGGCTCCGGTCCTGAAGATGCTCGCCGACCGCTTCACCTTGAGCGACAACTTCCACCAGTCGTTCCACGGCGGCACCGGCGCGAATCACTTCATGCTCGGTACCGGCGATGCGGCCTTCTGGAGTGACGGCAAGGGCAATCCGGTGACGCCGCCGGCCAACCTGATCGCCAATCCGAATCCGGTCGCGGGCTCGGTCAACCGCTACACCGTCGACGGCAATTGGAGCAATTGCTCTGACGTGTTCCAGCCCGGCGTCAAGCCGATCGTCACCTACCTCAACAATCTGCCGTACGCGGCGGAGCCGAACTGCAAGCCCAACCACTACTACATGCTCAACAACGTCAACCCGGGCTATCTGCCGAACGGCGCGCTGTCGGGTGGCAACAACGTGCCGCCGTCGTCGGTTCGCACGATCGGCGATGCGCTCATGGAGAAGAACATCTCCTGGGCGTTCTATGGTGGCGCGTTCAACGACGCCGTGGCGCTTTCGAACGCCGCGGTTGCCGCCAATCCGTCGAACCCCAACCTTAGCGCCGCCGCGGTCGCCGATCCGGCGCACGCGCTCGGTGTTGCCTACTGCCAGATCTGCAATCCGTTCCAGTATGCGACCTCGATCATGGCCAACCCGGCCGTGCGTCAGGCTCACATGAAGGACACTGCCGATCTGATCACGGCGATCCAGAACAACACGCTGCCCGCGGTGTCGTTCGGCAAGCCGGACGGCCTGCTCGACGGTCATCCGCAGAGCTCGAAGGTTGACCTGTTCGAGGCCTATGTCCTGAACGTGCTCAACTCGCTGGACAACAATCCGGAGCTGAAGGCTGAAACCGCTGTCTTCATCACCTGGGACGAGGCCGGCGGCTATTGGGACTCCGGCTACCAGCAGTCCATCGACTTCTTCGGCGACGGACCGCGCATTCCGACCCTGATCCTTTCGCCCTATTCGACGGGCGGCAAGGTCAACCACAACTACGCCGACCACGTTTCGCTGCTGAAGTTCATCGAGCGCAACTGGGCTCTCCAGCCGCTCACGAACCGCAGCCGCGACAACCTGCCGAACCCGACCTACTCGAAGAACAACGAGTACATTCCGACCAACAGCCCGGCATTGTCTGACATGTTCGACGCGTTCGACTTCAGCAAGCCGGTCACGTTGTCCTACACCGAGTGATCAAGCTCTCGCCCGCAGCGAGGTCCTGACTCCATCCAAGGCCGGCGCCGATCGAACCAATGGTTCGGTCGGCGCTGTCTTGTTCTACCCGCCCACCACCTGATCGACCGGAGACATGCGATGAAACGCAACGAGAAGACGTGCCCGATCAGCAGGAGCGTCGCGGCCGGCCTGCTTGCCGTTGCCATCCTGGCCGGCGCGGCGATCCCGGCCATGGCACAGCAGTTTTCCGCCGACCTCGTCGCGAACAAGGACGACACGGCAACCGCCATGGGAGCCTTGCGGGTCTCCGGCGGAAAAGCACGGATCGAGACAAGCGCGCTACCCGACGGCTTCTTCCTGATCGATACGGGCAAGCCCGCGGCCTATTTCGTCCGTCCGGCCGCACGGGTTTACATGGACGCGCGGCAATCGAGCCCGCTCACCCGGATGTTCATTCCGGTCGATCCGGATGATCCCTGCCGGCAATGGCTGGCGATGGCGCAGCTGTCCGCGCCGATCGACCTCGCAACGTGGCACTGCCAGCGCGATGGAGAGGAAAGGATCGCGGGGCACGATACCGACGTCTTTCGAATCGCCGCGCCGTCCGGTTTGAGCTTTGTCGGGTGGATCGACCGCGCGCGCAGATTTCCGGTACGGATCAGGACCGCGGATGGGACGGTGATCGCTGCCGATCACATCCGCGACGAGCCACAGGCGGCGCAAACGTTTGAAATTCCCGCAGGCTTGCGCAAGTTCGACCCGCAAGCGCTGATCCGTCGGATCCAGCAGAGCGACGTATGGGTTGAGCCGCCGGCTTCGGAGTGAGCACGCCGTCCGCTACTGCGACTGCTGGCTTGTTACCGGCAAGATCCGGCCGAGCGCAGTGTAGTGCGACTGATGCACGTTGCTGTTGAACAGCGACCAGGGCTCGGCCTTTTTCAGGGCGACGGGTACGTCGAAGTGCACCAGCTGCGCGAAATTGCGATATTCGGCCATCGCATCGTCGATCCGGCCGGCGGCAACGTCGAGATCGATGCGGCGGAGGGTGAGAACGAGGTCCTTCAGGATCGCGCGCGCCCCCAGCCGCTCCTCCTTGCCGCCGATCGCGGTGTTCCTGATGTCCGGGATGCGCTCGGTCAGTTCGCGCAGTTCGGCCCCGACCCCGGTCACGGCCAGTGACACCACCGCGGTGTCGGCAGCCCGGATCGCGACCTCGAGGACGCTCGAGAGCTCGAGCACCTCTTTCATCCGGAGCATGACGCCGTCCTTGTCGAACGGGCGTTCGCCGTCGCCGACCGCATTCAGATACGCCACGAGGTCCTGGGCGTCCTGGGTCGACAGTTCGAGGTCGAACACACGATCGAAATGATCGACCACCTGTTCATAGCTGTCGTAGCGGCCATCGTGGAAATACGGGGCGTTGAAGTTGGCGTTCAACAAAGTCGGGGTCTTCACCAGTCCACCGGATCCGACGTCGTGGCGCATCTGGTCGTTGAAGGTACCGCCCGGAACATGACAACCGGCGCAGCTCAGCTCGGCCTGCTTCGGGAACGGCTTGAAGAACAGCGCCTCGCCGCGGCGCTCCGCCAAGCTCGCTTGCGCGGCAAGCCTGCCGCCGGGTGCAAGCTTCGGATTGGGCAGGAAATCGATATCGTTGATATAGGCGACAAGGCCGTCGAGAACCTCGTCGCGCGGCCTCGGACCGGAAAATTCATTGACGATGACATTATAGACGAAGTCGCGCAGCGAGGTGATGCGCCCGTCATGTCCGTAGGGGGCGAGGAAGCGGGCGCCGCGCAGGCTCGGAATCCTGACCGGATCGAGGATGCTGTTGAACGTTTTCGCGTTGAAGACAAGGCTGGTCGTATCGAAGGTGCCGGGGCGGGACGATGCGCCCGGAACGAACAGTTTCGGGTTCGATGCGCCGTTGACGTGGCAGGTGCCGCAGCTCATCTCGGCCTGACGCGCCTTGCCGCCCAGGATGGAAGGCGAGTTGAACGCAAGATCGCCGAGATTGACCAAATAGGACTTTCGTCCGCCGACGGCTTCGGAATGAAAGAGTTCGCGCGGCCGCGCCAGCGCCTCCTCGGAAAATTCGGTGCCGGCCGGCAGCACAGTCTGGTCGCCGCCGAGCGGGAACGCCGACGCGCGCAACGGGAGCAGGGCAACGACGAGCGCCAGCCACGCGACCCGTGCCGGTCTGACGCCGCGATCGGCAGCTGTCGCACGATGTTTTCCGGAGCCGGACGCCAGAATATCCCAAGCCATCGCGCGAAAACGCCCCTGTCACAAATGCATATGCGCTGCCGTGCGTCGGAAGATGTCACGGAGGTGACAGTTTCCTGTCGGCAGGATCAATGACCATCTGACTGGATAGACGAATTTTGATTGCGGTTTGATGACGCTCGATCGGCGCACCGCAACGCGGTCTGCGTTTGACAGGATGAAATTCTGTTGGTGAGCGAGCATCTTTCCGCACGTTTGTGCGCGCGTCGAAAAACAGTCATCCCCGCGAAATGTGTTTTGCATAGCGTGTAGCTCCATTTCTATTTCTTTCTAAATCAGGAGAGCACTATGCGGCTTTGGGGAGCCATTCCGGCGCTCGCGGTTGTTGCTGGCGCCGTTGCCATCTCGCCGGTAGCAAACGCAGAGAATTTGGTCGAAAAGATCGTTGATGAGTTCAAGCACGAGATCAGGGAAGAGCTGCGCGATCTGCGGGATCGCGGCCATGAAGGCGTGCACCAGTACAAGCACATCGTCGTCATCTATCAGGAGAACCACAGCTTCGATAACCTCTACGGTCACTGGGGTGACGTCGGCCGCGACCGGATCAACGGCACATCCTATGCCGATCAGGCGCACACCCTGCAGGTTCGGCAGGACAACCAGACCGTCTATGCCTGTCTGCTGCAGAACGACGTCAACCTGACCTCTCCGTCGCCGCAACCGACGAGCTGCACCGACAATACGGGCACGGTCGCGATCCTGAGCGCCTTCAAGAACAAGCCGTTCGAGATCAACGAGTTCATTCCGACCTCGGCCACCACCTGCCCGAAGCCGCTCGGCGCTTTCGCGGCTCACGGTTTCCTCAACGGCACCGGCGCGCCCGGCGGCTGCACCGCGGACATCGTGCACCGCTTCTACAGCGAGCAGTATCAGCTCAACGGCGGCCGGCAGAATCGCTACATGACCGGCAGTGATGCGGCGGGTCTGGTGATGGGCTATTACGACACCAAGAAGCTGCCGATCTACAGCTATCTCCACGGCCACGGCGCGCCGAACTACATCATCGCGGACAGCTTCTTCCAGGGCGCCTTCGGCGGTTCGTTCCTCAACCACCAGTTCCTGGTCGCCGCGGCGGCGCCCCAGTTCGTCGGTGCCCTGAATGACGGCAGCGCCAACGACTTCCACTCGATCGTCGATGCCAACGGCATGCCGACCAGCACGCCGCTCTACACGCCGCTCTCGACCGTGAAGGATGCACAGCTGACGGCGAAGTGCAATCAGGCCGGACTGCCGGCGGGCCTCGCCTGCGGCGACTACGCGGTCAACACCACCCAGCCGTTCTATCAGCCCTATTCGCCCGGCACCGCCGACATCAAGCGCCTGCCGCCGCTGCACACGCCGAACGTCGGCGATCGGCTGTCGGCAAAGCGCGTCGATTGGGCCTGGTATTCGGGCGGCTGGTCGAACGCCAACGGCGACGTCGGCGCTTCGGGCTGGACCAACGGCAACGGCACGACCTGTAACGACCCGAATCATGTCTCCACGGCGGTGTTCCCGAACTGCCCGGACGTGGATTTCCAGTACCACCATCAGGCGTTCAACTACTTCGCCAACTACGCTCCCGGAACGCAGGCCCGCAAGGATCACCTGAAGGACGAAGCGGAGTTCATCCAGGCGGCCAAGACCGGCCGGCTGAAGCAGGTCAGCTTCATCAAGCCGATCGGCGAGGAAAACGAGCATCCGGGCTACACCAGCGAATCCGAAGGCAGCCAGCATCTCGTCGATCTCGTCAAGGCGATCGTCGAAGGGCCGGATGGCAAGGACACGTTGATCGTCATCACCTATGACGAGTTCGGCGGGCAGTGGGATCACGTTCCCCCGCCGCCGTTCAACCGTCATGGTGCCGAAGCCAAGGCCGCGGACCAGTGGGGCCCGGGCACTCGCATTCCGACGCTCTTGATCGCCAAGCGCTTCAACAAGTCGGGTGTTGCCCATGAGGACTTCGACACGACGTCGATCCTCAAGATGCTCGAAAAGCGCTTCGATCTCGATCCGCTGGTGACGCGCCCGGTGCGTAGCCTCTCGGCGGCGCTGAAGGCCGGCGAGGGCTGGCACTGACGCGAAGAAATGGTTCTGGCCCGCGTCAACGTCCGACGCGGGCCGGAATGCCGGCCACGCGCCCAAGTGATCGCTACAGGAAGTGATCGCTACACGATCAGATCGTGTAGCGGATGGATCACGACGGCGTCCGGCGTATGGTCCGGGAAGAAATCTGTTTGGTGCTCCGGGACCGGTCCAACTGCCGGCGTTCCACCAGCTGCAACTGCTTGTGCCAGCTGAAATCCAGCGGAATCGTCCTGGCGGCCGAACCACGCGAGGCTTTGATCAAATTGTAGAGGGGACGAAGCTCCCTGCTGTTCAAGGCTCGAAGGCTCCGCGAAATGAAAGGACTGCTCGGTCGTTCCGGACGTTCCGCCGTCTACAAAGGGCAAGATTGCCTGAGACAACGCCGCGTCCTCGTGGCTACTCGTTGACATCGGACTAACATCGGGCGCTGGAGCGCTGGCGCCGACCGGCGGCGCGGGGCTGTCCGGGCTGGCGGCGAATATGAAGGCGTCCATCCCCGCCGTGTGGCATTGAATATCGACCTGAAGGTTGCTTGTGGCCGAATCGCCGTCCGCATCGACCGCCGTCACATCGAACAGCAGATCCGCATTGATGCTCGTCTTTTCGGTATAGCTGATGTTGTTGATCGCGAAGGTGGGACACCCGGCTTCCACCCGATCGTAGTCGACCTGGACTTGATTGAACGATCTGTCAACGTAAAGCGTGTACGTCGTCGTCGTGGCATCAAAGGTGTAGGTGTCGATCAGCGAAGCATCCGATGTCTCCTGGACCACGAAGCCGGCGCTGCCGCAGAGCGGCCTGGGAACATCGATGCAGAAGTCGTGAACGTCGGCGCTGCCATCAAGAACCTTGAGGATCACGCCGGCGGTGCCGTAGCCCTGCCATTCCGTGAGATTGAAGCCGACCTGCGACTGCTTCTCGGTGAACGCGAGATTCAACTGCTCGGCCGGGTCCATCTGCAGTCCACTGTCGCCGACCGCAATACCGCAGTCCGATGCCTTGACATCGAGCGGATGGCCGGCGCAGTCCGATCCGGTAATAACCAGTTGTCCGTCCGGAGCCGTCAATGACGGCGTGCCGCAGATCGGGGCATCAAAATCGGAGCCATGGACGGTGACGTCCTTCGACGGCCCGGCTTGCTCGAGATCAAAGCAGAATGTTCCATCCGGATCGATCAGCAACTTGAAATAAGGATCGTCCAGCCTGCCGCCGCAATCGGTAAGATACGCGTCGAGTTCGACGCCGCCGCCCACCTCATGGGTCGTATAGTAGAAGTTGTAATCATCGCCATGTCCGGTGACGTGCACCGCGGTGATGCCGTTGCCCAGGCATGATGTGGCCAGATCATATCCCGTGCAGCCGACTGGACCGTTGTGGACGGCAACGAACATCGCGGCATCGCCATCCGCGCCGAAATTGACATCGTAGGTACCTGTCGCAGTCTGATGATCCTGAGCGGCGATGAAGGTCTCCGGGAAGCTGCAAATGGTCGGGTGATCGTCCGTGATCGTCAGTTCCTTGCCGAGGTCGATGCACGCGCTCTGGAAGTCGCCGTCCTTGTCCGTGATGGTGGCAACCAGGCTTACGACGCCGGCGGTCAGCGACACGGCTTCGCCGCTGTCAGGGCCGGCGCAGGCCGGATGCGTCACCGCGCGATATTCAGTGAAGGTGACGCATCCCGTGGCCGGATCAACCGCGATGGTGAATGCCAGCGCGCCACTTGCTGTGCCGACATGGCCTTCGATCGTGTTGCCGTTCAGAACCAGCACGTCGGAGCAGCCGGTATGCGAATCGATCAGACCGGATGGGGTGCAGTCACCTCCGTTGATCGTCAGTGCATAGTGAGTCGTCGCGCCGTCGGCGCCCTGGAGCGAGGTGAACGCCGTCGAGAAATCGGCGGAAATTTTCGTCAGCGCGGCGTCCGGTGCCGAGCCCGCGACATGGTCATCCAGCGCCGTTGCCGTCAGGTGCGTCTCGCTCAGCGTCAGCGACGGAGCGGTGCAATTGGCCTGGATGCAGGGGCCATCGTCGCTGATGGCCAGTCTGCTGCCGAGGTCCAGGCCGGCGCTCTGGAAGTCGCCGTCCTTGTCCGTGATCGTGGCAGTCAGGCCCACGATGCCCGCGGCCAGCGATACGGCTTCGCCGCTGTCCGGGCTGGTGCCGAGCGGCTGCTCCACCGGCCGGTAGTCGGTGAAGGTCACGCGTCCAGTGGCCGGATCGAGCGTAATGGTGAACGCCAGTGTGCCGCTGGTCGCGCCGACGCGGCCTTCGATCGTGTTGCCGTTCAGAACCAGCAGGTCAGCGAGGCCGGTATGCGAGTCGATCAGCCCCGACGCCGTGCCGTTGCCGCCGGTGATGGTCAGCGCGTAGCGGATGGTCGCGCCATCGGCGCCTTGCACCGAAGTGAACGCCGTCGAGAAATCGGCGGAAGTCGTCGTCAGCGCCGCGTCCGGCGCCGAGCCGGCGATGTGGTCGTCCAGCGCCGTTGCCGTCAGATGCGTCTCACTCAGCGTCAGCGATGGGGCTGTGCCCGCCGCCTCGATGCGCGGGCCATCGTCCGTGATTGTCAGCTGCTTGCCGAGATCAATGCTTAGATCCTGGTACTGGCCGTCGCTCTCCGTGACCGTCGCGATCAGGTTGACGAGGCCGGTCCCCAGCGCGATCCCTTCGCCGCTGTCAGGGCTGGTGCCCGACGATTGTTCGACCGCGCGGTGCTCGACGAAGGTCACGCGGCCCGTGGCCGGGTCAACCGTGATGGTGAACGCGAGCGCCCCGCTTGCTGCACCGACATGGCCTTCGATGGTGTTGCCGTTCAGAACCAGCAGGTCAGCGAGGCCGGTATGCGAATCGATCAGCCCTGACGCCGAACCGTTGCCGCCGGTGATCGTCAGTGCGTAGCTGACCGTCAGACCCGGTTCGGTGACGAATGCCGCCGAGAACTCGCCTGATGTCGTCGTCAGCGCAGCGTCCGGTGCCGAGCCGGCGATGTTGTCGTCCAGCGTCGTCGCTGTCAGATGGGTCTCGCTCAACGTCAGCGATGGCGCGGTTCCGATCTCGATCAAGGGGCCGTGGATGGTGAGTGTCACCGTCTGCGGGGTGCCGCCTATCGTGGTCACCGAGAAGCTGTCGGTCAGCGTGTCGCCGACATGGAGGGCTTGCACGGAGCTGTTGGCGTTGTCGAGCGTATAGGTCCACACGCCGGCCGTTGTGAGCGTGAATGAGCCGTAGCCGCCAACGCTTGTCGTCGGCGCGTTCACGGCGGTGAAGGTATTGGCGGGATCGTCGACATCGGTATCGGTGAGCGTGCCCTTTGCGATGAGCAGGCCGGGCGAGGCATGACTGACGCCGACCGCACCCACCACCGCGCCGGCCTTGGTGCCGGAAATGATGGAGGCGTCATCGGCGCCCAGGATGCTGATGTCGAAGCTCTCGCTGGCCGAAAGCGAGCCGTCCGAGACCGTGATCACGAAGCTCTGGGTCGTGTTGGCCTTCAGCGCGTTGATTGCGGTATTGTTCGGAACGAAGGTGTAGTTTCCGGTCGCGCTGTTGAGATAGAGCGTGCCAAATGTACCGACGCTCGACACGTCGTATGTCGCCTGTCCCAGCACCGTATCGCCTGTGGCGCCTCCGCTGATGCCGAATTTCAGTGCGCCGCCCTTGATGCTGCTCGCGGAAAAGATCCCGCTCGCCGCATTGAAGTCGTCAAATATCACCGTATCGATTTCAGTCGGCCCCGCTCCGAGGTTCAGCTTCGGCGGAACCGGCGGCAGCTTGAAGAGATCATTTTTCGCGAAGGTCGCCACCGGTAGCGGCCCGAGCGTATCTTGCACCGGCGACAGCGGGGACTGCTGAATAAAATTGATCGGCAGCAGCAGTTGGCCGCCTTCGAGAGCAGGCATGCCGGACCCTTTCGATGCCGGTCCTTTCTCGAAATAGGCAAGGGTCTCCTGTTGGGCCTCCCGCAATTCCTCCATGTGCGCAGGGGAATTCGTGGCATGGTTCACGCCGACAGAGGAGCCTCTTCTGCTCAGGATGATCGTCTCTTCGGGATCCTCGACGATGATGTGACGGGGGATCGCCTCCTTGGTGACGAGTTCGAACACGCCGTGGTGGAGGTCCTTGTATTTGATGTTGTCGTCGTCCAGCAACGTGACGTTCGGCTCCGCGGCCCGGGCGTCCTCCAGCAGCGAGAAGGTGAGGGCGGCTAACGACAGCATGCCGAGGCCGCTGGCGCGGATGGTGCCAACCGGTGTGTCCGCCGTCAGGACGCCAGACCCTGCCAGCCGGCTGCCGATGAGACGGAAGAGGCTTCTGGTTTTCGCGAACAGGCCCGGCCGCAAGCCCTCGCCGGGGTCCTGCGCGATGTCGCCCAACTCCAGCACGGTGCCGGCCGGCAACTTGAGCAACCTGCCATCGACCAGGCGGATTTCGATCCGCCCGCCGGCTCCGACCTCGATGACGTCACCCTGGCGAACGGGATCGCCAGTTACGATTTGAATCGGTATGCCGCGGGCACGCGCGATCGTGCCGCAGCCGATCGCCGTCCGAACAGTGCCAACTACGCGGGGCGGCTGGCCCAAAACGGCCATGCACGCGTCCCCGAACTCTACGCCGGACGCAACTGACATTGGCTTTTTGCCTGTTGGGCAGTTCGAGCGGAAAGTGGCGCCGCAGTCTTTTTATTTTGGCTTGGTTCGGCCACGCGGCGAAAAACCCCGCGCCGTCAGCCATAGGCTTGTCCGCTGAAACGTCCTGATTGAAACCAAATTCGGCAGTAAAAATGGAATTCCAATACTGCGGGGGAGCCTTACAAAAAGGACAGAATAGCTGTCCTTTATCGCGCGTGCAGCCCCGCAAAATTAATAGTATGATTACCATGCAAATTGTCCACTTATTAATTTTTAGTCGAACTGCGTCAGGCATTTAGGCCTGTCTGCGACAACTCGTTTGGCACTTAAGGTCCTGCGGTCTCGGCCCGGCGGTCCCGATCACCACCGAGCCACGACACGACAAGATCTTCTCGTGGAGGGGATCGTGCGCATCCATTTGATTGTTCAATTGCTTGCAAGCTTCGTCCTGGCGCTCGCAACGCTCACGCCCGGCCAGGTGCAGGCGCAAACCGAACCGGCCCAGCCCGCGGTTGAGAATATTCAACTGAAATTCATCGGAAGGGTCGTGGCCGCCACTGGTTCGGTCACGATCGAGCATCCGAGTGCAGTGGTCGTTCAGGCAGGGCTGCCCGGCAAATTGCCTCAGGCGCAGGTTGGCGATCCCGTTTATCTGGGCGACGTGGTGCAGACTGGAGCGGACGGACGCGTCGGGATCAATTTCACCGACGGCACTTCGTTCAATCTGTCGAGCAACGCCAAGATGGCGATGACCGAGTTCGTGTACGATCCGAACGGCAAGTCAAACTCGACCTTGCTCAAACTGACCAACGGCACCTTCACCTTCGTTGCCGGCAACATTGCGAAGACCGGTGACATGAAGATCGACACTCCTGTGGCAACGATGGGCATTCGAGGCACCACGCCACGCATCGAGATATCGGACGATGGAACGGTGAGGTTCGCCACGCTCGTTGAAGAGGGCAAGAGCAAGGTCAGGAAGGTCGGGACACGAACGCCGCAGCAACCTGAGCAAAACACCCTCCACAAGTTCAATCCCAACATCTGTCGAGGGTGCTAGGCCAGGCGCAGCCCGTTTCGTGCAAGCAAGGCCCGATATGAAACTTCGTGCAAGCGCCGGCGCAATTGTCAGCCTGATATCGCTTCTCGTTGCGATGCTCCCTGTGTTGCCTGCGGTCGCGCAGAACCCGAAGAAGGACAGCTATCTCCGCACTATCGGATCGTGCAGCGGCCTCGATCGCACACCGGCCGACGCGCGCATTGCTGCCTGCACGGCGCTGATCGATGCGGGGCAGGACATGACGGCGGCCGGCCTCGCGATCGCCTATAACAACCGTGGCAATGCCTACGCCGCCAAGGGAGACTACGACGGAGCCATCCGGGATTTCGATCGATCGATCGAGCTCAATCCGACCTACACCAAGCCGCTCAACAACCGCGGCGTGGCCTATCTCAGGAAGCGCGAATATGATCGCGCGACCGACGCCTTCGATCAGGCGATCAGGCTCAACCCGAACTACGGTGAGGCCTTCGCCAACCGCGCCGGCGCCTATTTGAAGAAGAACGATTATGCCCGCGCGGCGCAGGACTACGATGAGGCCATTCGCCTCGAACCGAAGCTGGACGGGGTGTGGAACGGACGCTGCTGGAGTCGGGCCATCCTCGGCGAATTGCAGGCGGCGCTGGAAGATTGCAACAAGGCCCTTCAATCGGCGTCAGCCAACGCCGCGACGTATGACTCGCGTGGCCTGATCTATCTGAAGACCGGCGAGCTTGGCGCGGCGATCGCCGACTACAGCTCCGCACTTCGCATCGATCCCAAGCTCGCAAGCGCACTTTATGGACGCGGCCTGGCGAAGTTGAAGCAGGGTGACAAGGCCGGCGGCAATATCGACATGGCGGCGGCCAAGGCGATCCAGGGCAGCATCGGCGACGATTTCACACGCTATGGCGTGCGATAGGCGAGCGCGGCCGACGGAGCCGCAGCAAGCGGGCCGGCCCGATGCAGTCGCTGCGGGTGCGGCCAGCCGGCTAAAGCATGATCCGGAAAAGTGCGAAGCGGTTTTCCGAAAAGATCATGCTCAAACAAAGAGCTAAGGCGCGATGACGATTCAACCTAATCTCATCGCGCTTTAGTCCATGATCTCGACCGTCGCCGAACGGCCGGCGACGAGCGCGATGCGATCCGGCAGGTGGTCCAGCGCGATGCGCACGGGGATGCGCTGTGCGAGCCGAACCCAGCTGAATGTCGGATTGACGTTTGCGAGCAGGCTCGCGCCTGCCGCGCGGTCGCGATCCTCGATGCCGGCTGCAATGCTCTCGACATGTCCGGTGAGCCGCACCGGCTCGCCCATCAGCCGGATCTGCGCCTTGTCGCCGACGCGGATGCGCGCGAGCTTGGTCTCCTCGAAATAGCCTTCCACATGCAGCGTGTCGGTGTCGACCAGCGCCATCACGCCCTTGCCAGCGGTGACGTAGGCGCCCGGCCGCAGGTCCATATTGGTGATGGTGCCGTTCACCGAAGCGTGCACCTCGCTGCGATCCAGATTGAGCTGCGCGACGGCGCGGTCGGCGACCGCCTGGTCATAGGCCGCCTTGGCCTGCAGCTGGGTCGCCAGAACCTGCTCCTGCTTCTGCTGCGACACCGCATCGGTGGTCAGCGAGCTGTAGCGTTTGAGGTCGGCGTCGGCCTGATCCAGCGTCGCGCGATGGCCGGCGACCGATGCATCCGCCTGCTTCAGCGCCAGGGCAAAGCGTGCGCGATCGATCCGGAACAGGATGTCGCCGCGACGCACCGGTTGATTGTCCTTGACCAACACGTCGGTGACGAAGCCGGAGACGTCGGGGGCCACCTGGATCACGTCGGCGCGGACCCTGCCGTCGCGGGTCCATGGCGATTCCATATAGTAGACCCAGAGCGCGCGAGCGACAGCGAGCGCGGCGACGACGGCGACCGCGGTCAGCGCAACCCGACCGAGCCAGGCGAAATTCGCTTTCATGGCAGAAACTCCGAAAGATAAACCACGACGCCGAGCAGGCATACGTACAATGCGAAATTGAACAGCGCGCGATGCCAGACCAGCCGATAGAATCCGAAGCGCTGCATGATCCGGCTCACCACTGCGCTCAGCGCATAGGCAACGATGAGCCACAGCAGCAGCGCCGGAACGAGCACGCCGTAAATGTCGAGCTCATATCTCATGCGGCGAAACTCTCCTCGGGCTGCGATCGATACGCGGGTGCATCCGGAAACAGGCCGCGGCGGATGCCGACGAGGCCGAGCAATGCATCGTCCCGCGCGCGCTCATTGGGGTCCTTGACGACCGCGGTCAGCGCCGCATCGATGCATGACAACAGTTCGGCCGGCATTGCGTGGTCCGCACGGGCACGAAACGCTGCCCCGAGGTCGTCCAGCATGTCGTCGATGGCTCGCACGGTGAATGCGGCGAGGCCGTAACGCGCCCTCCTCAGGTCGATGATGTTGAGCCCGATGCGTAGCTGGACCAGGCTGTCGGCATCGCGCCGGTCGCTCTCGGAGATGAAGGCGATCCGCTGGACCAACAGGCCGAGCCGATGCAGCATCAGGCCGGCAAACTGCGCGCGATCGCCGTGGCCGCGCCGCTCGGCCGCGATCGCGAGCGTCTGCCAGCTCGACGTCATCAACCGCTTGGCGATCCATTCGGCGCCGACGCCGCGCGCGATCCGCGTCACGATCTCCGCAATGACAACACCGAGGAAGAAGGCGACCGACGTGTTGGCGAAACTGGCGAAATCCGCGCTGTAGGTCGATTGCAGCGCGAGCAGCGTCGCGGTGTTGGCGGCGAGCGCCATGCCGATCGGCGCAGTTTTGGGCCGCGCGATCAAATAGCCGTACAGGAGGAAGGTCGGCGCCAGCGCCGCGATCAGGACCTCGACATGGGAGATGCCCGGCACCAGCGCGAACTGATAGATCGCGACGATGACGATCGCGACCAGTGAAAACAGGCCGAAGGCCCGGATGCTGCGCGCAGGCTCGTCCTGCGCGGCGAAGAAGGAGCAGGCGACCGCCGCCATCATCGGCGCCGAGGCGCCATCGGCCCAGCCGGTCGCAATCCACAGGCCGCAGCAGATCAGGATGGCGACCGCTGCGCCCGCGGCCGACCACAGCGCCATGCCGTGGTCGCGATGACGGACCGGTGCGGCCCCCGACTCCGGGTGGAACGCCAGCGCGACGGTGGAGATATCCCGGCCCGCAGCAATTGCATCGCCCAGCGCGCGGCAGTCGGCCGAGATGTCGACAAGCTCGCGCAGCCGGAGCAGCAGGCTGATCGTGATGATGCGCTCCCGCGGCGCGATGCCGTCGAGCGCAGATTGCCGCTCGGCGATTGCAGCGCGGATCTGCTCGCCGGATTGCCGCTGGCGGTCCTCGTCCACGATCCATGCGGCGAGATCGCCGATCAGGCGCTGCAGCTCCGGTTGCCGTCGCAGCGCCGTCTCACCGAGTGCGGCAAGCCGGTCTTCGATCGACGTGATGATCGGCAACAGCATCAGCATGCGCAGCCGGACCTCGCCGAGGCCACGCACGGTGCCGGCGTCGGCCAGCCGGTCATAGGCGACGTGGGTCGCCAGCGTATCGATCTCGACGATGTCGGTTGCAAGACGAAGGCGTTGGGCCCGGCGCGTCTCGCTGGTCCCGCTGTCAAGCAGCGCGTCGCGTGACAGACGGCGCGCATCTGACAACCAGTTCCTGATGCGGCCGCCGACCGCCGGCGCGACGCTGCGGGGAAACACCACCGTCGACACCAGGCTCGCACAGACGATGCCGAGCGAGATCTCCTCGACCCGCGCCAGCGCGACGTCGAAGATGCTGCCCGGGTCGGCCACCGACGGAAATCCGATCAGTGCGACGGTATATCCGCCCAGCATGAAGACATAGCTGCGTGGCGTGCCGTCGAGCAGCGACAGATAAAGGCAGAGCCCGACCCAGAGCGCGATCGCAAGGCACAGTAGCTCCGGCGCATTGACCAGGTTCGGCACGAGAGCAACCGTGACGCTCGCGCCGACCAGCGTGCCGATCACGCGGAAGAACGCCTTCGAGCTGGTCGCGCCGGCCAGCGGCTGGGAGGTGATGTAGACCGTCGCCATCGCCCAATAGGGACGCGGCAGACCGATCGCCAAGGCGATTACGAGCGCCAGCATCGACGCCGCGAACGTCTTCAACGCGAAAATGAGATCCGCGTGGCGGACCAGGAACGGCTCTTCCGCGCGCATGACTATTTCGCCTCTGCAGCGGTCGCCCGTTGCTCGATGCGCTGGAGCGTCTCGAAGGTTACCGCAAGTTCCTCGCTGCCGATATCCTTCAGCAGGCTGGCCCGCACCCGGCGCAGCACCCGGTTGATCTCCTCGACCTTGGCTTCGCCGGTAGCGGTGAGATGCAGCGTTTTGGCACGCCGGTCGGTCGGGTCCTCGCGACGCTCGACGAGGCGCTCGGACTGCAGCAGATCGATCAGCCGCACCAGTGAAGGCCCCTCGATTCCCAGTTCATCGGCCAGCACGCCCTGCCGGACGTTTTCCCCCTGGCGTGACAACACCAGCAGCGGAATCGCCGTCGCGTAGGACAGGCCGTGGTCGGACAAGGCCTGATCCGACTCGCGACGCCAGATCCGGGCGAGCCTGGTCACCAGGCGGCCGATCTCGGCGTGGATATGGGACGGCGCAGGCGGCATGCAAATTAGATAGGATACGAACTATTAGGATGCAATAATATGCTGCGAGCATCGCGGACGATCACGCGAATGCGATCCTGCGTGAGGAAGCGTCAGTATTTCTGCACGGTCGATCGGAAGGCGATCCAGAATGCGACCGACAGAAGCCCCAGTCCGCCGAGCGCCAGGAAGGCTGGGCCATAGCCGACCCATTGCGCAATCCAGCCGCCGAGCGCGGGGCTGAGCGAGGCGCCGACTCCCTGAACCGTGATGACGGCACCTTGTCCGAGATTGACGCGGCCGGTTCCGTTCAACGATCGCGCCACCATCCCGGGCACGGCGACGCTTTGCAGGCCTGCGCCGATGCCGTCGAGGATCTGCACGGGCAGCACGCCCCACCAGCCCGAGAGGAACCAAGCGAGCACGCCGCGCACCGGCAAGGCCAGGAACGACAGCAGCAGGACAGACCAGTAGTTTCGGCGCTCGGCGGCGTGCATGCCGGCGATCGAGGCAACAATCATCACCGCCTGAGCCACCACGATCGTGGTCGCGACGAAGCTCGGGCCGTCGGCGTGACCACCGGCAACTGCAGCAAGGCCGTAGAGCGGCACGATCGCCGCGTTACCGAGGTGGAACGCGGCCAGTGCGACGGCAAGCACCAGTAACGGCTTGTGCTTGACCAGCACGGAGAGGCCGCTGGGCTGGCTGTCCGGATCTTCTTCCTTGCCGCGCGCGGCACCGTGATCGATGCTGCCGGGCGGGACCAAGAGCACGCAGGCGATCGTGATCGCGCCGAACAGGGCGGCGAGCACGAAGACCGCCACATAACCATACTGCCAGCCGAGATAGCCCGATGCCGCGGCACCGACCATGTTGCCGGCATGGTTGAACGCCTGGTTGCGGCCGTTCTGCCGGTTGAACCCACGCTGCTTGACGATGCCGAGCGTGATGCCGGTGACCGCCGGAACGATTGCGGCACCCGCGATCGAGGTCGCAACCTGGGACAGCGCGACAGCCCAGAAGCTTTGCGACATCAGGATGACGGCCGATGCCACCACGACCGCGATGCCCGGAACGATCACCCATGCCCGCTTGTGGTTCGTGGTATCGATGCAGCCGCCGATCGGCGTCGTGATCAGCATGCCCGCGACGTTGCCGAGCGTCAGGGCGGTCCCGATCAGGCCGCTGGCCCAGCCATGCAACTGAAGGAAGACCCCAACGAACGGTCCGATCCCGGACTGCATGTCTGCCATGAAGAAGTTCACGGCCAGCAGCGGCCACAGGCGTGCAGGAGACGTTCTCGCTTTGCGGTGGGGCATGATCCACGAACGCGCAGGACCGCGGAAGGAAGCGACGATGGACAGATATTTCTGCGCAACCGCTCACGCCGCAATGTGCATGGCGGCCGGCGGTACGATTCTCCGGGAGCGTTCTGCGCAAGGCGGCCGGGTAACGTCACGGCGCAAGCGTGTGCCGGACCATATCGCCCAAGTCAGTCTTTTTATCGCATCAGCACGTAGACGATGACGATGACGGCGAGCGCGATGATCGCAGACGTGATCATCATGCCGTAGGGACGTACCTGTCTGCCTTGGGTCGTCTCTGCCGTGCTTGCCGGAGCTGGTTCAGCGGGCCCTTCTCGGACCATGGTTGGCGTCCTGCTTGTCACACCTCTATTCCGACGCGGCTGACGCAGCTTCGTTCCTAAATGGTGTCCGGGCCGGGTGCGCGCTTAGGAACCTCGCTCCGAACGCGCTGTTGAGGCTTCTTTCGGAGGCACGAAAGATGCACCAGGTCGCGACAGTCGCCACGCATTCGGCCAACCCGGCCTCGACGGCGCGGGTCGGTTTGCATCCGATCCATCCCATGCTGGTGCCGTTTCCGATCGCGTGCTTCGTCGGGACGCTGGTGACCGATATCGCATACTGGCAGACCGCCGAGATGCAGTGGGCCAACTTCTCGGCCTGGCTGTTGTTCGCGGGGTTGATCATGGGTGGTCTCGCCGCGATCGCCGGCCTGATCGACTTCCTGAGCAATCGCCTGATCCGCCGGCTGGGCTATGCCTGGCTGCACATGATCGGCAATGTGATCGTGATGCTGCTCGCGCTGTTCAACGCCTTCATCCACAGCCGCGATGCCTGGACCTCCGTGGTGCCGACCGGACTGGTGCTGTCGGTGCTGACCGTGCTCGTGATGCTGTGCACGGGCTGGCTCGGCTGGGCCATGGTCTATCGCTACCGGGTCGGAGTGGCAGGCTGATGTCGATCGACCTGACCAATGCCACGCACCTCAAACTCGGAATGACGCTGCTCGCCGGCCTATGCCTCGCGGGCTGCAGCAAGGAGACGGCGCCTGACCCGAAAACACAGGTCGGTGGGCGTCCGGACCTGCCGGCGCTCAAGCAGTATCTGATGCCGCCGATGCACGTCGCCTCCGTGGTCGGATGGAAGCAGGGCGAGAAGCCCAAGGTGCCGGACAGCTTGCAGATCAATGCGCTCGCCACCGGCCTGCAGCATCCGCGGTCGCTCTATGCGCTCCCCAATGGCGACATCCTGGTGGTCGAGTCCAAGGCGCCGGGGACCGAGCCGATCAAGCGGCCAAAGGACTTCATCATGAAATGGGTGGAGTCGTGGGCAACCTCCGGCGGCGACACCGGCGCAAGCAACCGCATCACGCTGCTGCGCGACTCGAATGGCGACGGCAAGCCGGAGATACAGAGTGTGTTCCTCGACCATCTTCATTCGCCGTTCGGGGTGGCGCTGGTCGGCAACGATCTCTACGTCGCGAACACCGATGCGATCGTCCGGTATCCGTATCATGAGGGCGATACCAAGATCACCGAGCCGGGGCAGACCCTGACGGAGCTTCCGGGCGGGCCGATCGACCATCACTGGACCAAGAGCCTGACGGCAAGCCCAGACGGCGCTCTGCTCTATGTCGGCGTCGGCTCCAACAGCAACATCACCGAAAATGGAATCGAGGCCGAGAAGAACCGGGCGGCGATCCTCGAGGTCGAGCGCGCCACCGGCCGTTGGCGGATTTTCGCCAGCGGGCTGCGTAACCCCAACGGCCTGACTTTCGAGCCGCATAGCCACGCGCTGTGGACCGTGGTCAACGAGCGCGACGAGATCGGCCCGAACCTCGTGCCCGACTATCTGACGTCGGTGAAGGACGGCGGCTTCTACGGCTGGCCGTACAGCTATTTCGGCCAGAACGTCGATCCCCGGGTGCAGCCGCCGCGGCCGGATCTGGTCGCGAAGGCAACCGTTCCGGACTATGCGTTGAGCTCGCACGTCGCGCCGCTCGGGCTTGCCTTCTACACCGGCGACAGCCTGCCGTCGTCCTACCGGGGCGGCGCCTTCATCGGCGAGCACGGCAGCTGGAATCGGCCACAGCTCAACGGCTACAAGGTCGTCTACGTGCCGTTCGCCGACGGCCATCCGAACGGGCCGGCGCAGGACGTCGTCACCGGATTCCTCGGCGAGGACGAAAAGTCCCGCGGCCGGCCGGTGGGATTGGCGATCGACAAATCCGGCGCGCTGCTGATCGCGGACGACGTCGGCAACACGGTGTGGCGCGTGACCGCCTCGGGGCGGCTCTGACGGCGCTCCCGCTGTCTCACCCGCACACGCAAGCGATTGGAGAACACCATGAGCGACAGCACGATCAAGAAAGTATCGGTCAGCACGTCCCCGAAGGGCACGATGGGCCAGACCTATCTGGTGTCGGGCAGGCGCGTTGCCATGCGGCTTTGGGACAACGAACAGCCGCAACCGGGCGCTTCCGATCGGCGCGACTACGAGACGGTTGGGTATGTCATCAGCGGTCGCGCCGAATTGACCCTGGAGGGGCAGACCATCCGCCTGCAGCCGGGCGATTCCTGGCTCGTGCCCGCCGGGTCCGAGCACCGTTATCGCATTCTCGAGCCGTTCACGGCCGTCGAAGCCACCGCGCCACCGGCGCAAGTGCACGGTCGCGACGAGTCCAAGTCATAGAGGCGCACGGTGTCGAACATGCTCGAAGAAAAGCTCAGGGATGCGATCATCGGCGAATTGAAGCGCCAGGCCGCCAATCGGCCGGATCTGCTCCGCGTGCTGGATGCCGGGGAACTGTCGGTCAGCGGCACGATCGACCTCGATGCACTGGTCATGGTGATCGCAGGCTCGGTTGCGGGCGGACCTTGAGCGCGGCCGGTTAGGAACACATCGGGATACAGATGCTTCTGTTCTTGAGGAGATTGTCATGAGCAGAAAGCCTGTAACGCAGGATTCTGGACGCTCGAGCGACTGGGGTTCCCACGTGCAAACCGACAAGCCGTGGAAGGGAAACCCGGAGAAGGAGCAGCGCTCTGGGGATGCGAAGCGCTCCGGAGACGAGGAGCCGGACCTGGAAAAGTGGCATGAATCGAACACGCATTGATGCGCGGAGCGAGCGAATGTCCGCCTTTCACTTTGCGATCGTGAATGATGAGCGTGTGATCGATGCAACCGGTCAACCGGTTGCCGACCGCGATGAAGCCATCGCCGTCGCCAAGCGGCTCGCCATCGACCTTGCCGAGACCCGACAGGAGTATCTGGGACGCGGCTACTACATCTCGGTGATCGGTGGCGACGCCCGCGAAATTTACCGCGAAAGCATCGATAGCGCCGCGAAGAGCGGATGAACGATGCCGCCCCGGCGGGCGGCAAGAGAGCAAGGCTTCGAGAACAAGGCTTCGAGAACAAGGCTTGGAGAGACCGAATGGATATGGGCCTTGAGATCATCTACGGCATCGGAGCGCTCGTGCTGCTGACCGCTTTGATCTTCGGCGTGCTTCAACACCATTTTCGCAGCAGGCGCGCGGTGCAGGTCGGCGAGGAGGTTGTCCGCAAGCGATACAAGCGGAATGAGACCTGACGCAGCGCCGCTGGCGCAAGGAGGAGACGATGGGATTGGCTCAATATGCGGTGATTGCGGCCGGCGAGGAATGGGGCGTCCTGCACGACGGCAACCTCAACGGCGGATACGCCACCAAGGAAGCTGCATTCGAATCGGCGGCGGCCGCCGCGGCACTGGCGATCAGGATGGGGCACGAGGTCCACGTCAGCGTTCCCGGACGCGAGGAGGGGGAAGCGGCCCTCACCAAGCGACCCGCCTGATCCAAATCACAGCAGTACGGCTTGCATTCGGTGGAAGATGGCGCGCGCCAGCGCGCTCTACGGATCGAGCTCAGTATCCCAGTAGAGATAATCTAGCCAGCTCTCGTGCAGATAGTTCGGCGGAAACAGCCGGCCGTTGCGATGCAGCTGATGCACGGTCGGGGCGTAGGGCGTCTGCTTCGGAAACATCTTGGCCTGCTGCGGCGTCAGATTGCCTTTGCGCAAATTGCAGGGCGAGCAGGCGGCGACGACGTTCTCCCAGGTGGTCTGGCCACCCTTGCTGCGCGGAATGATGTGATCGAAGGTGAGATCGTCGCCCGACAGGCAATACTGACAGCTGAATCGGTCGCGCAGGAAAACGTTGAACCGGGTGAAGGCGGGGTGGGTGGTCGGCTTGACAAAGGACTTGAGGGATACGACGCTCGGCAGCTGGATTTCGAAGGAAGGACTTCGTACCGCCCGGTCGTAATATTCGACGATGTTGACACGATCGAGGAACACCGCCTTGATCGCGTCCTGCCAGGACCAGAGCGACAGCGGGTAATAACTCAGCGGCCGGAAGTCCGCATTCAAGACCAGCACCGGCCAACCGCCTTGCGAGACATGTGCGTTCAAATAACGCTCCTGACTCCCATTAGCTGCGAAGCAGCATGCACTCACATACTACAGGCAGCGTGACGGGATTGTGAAGAGCAATGAGCGGCTTATCCGCCGCGCCCTGCCATGTTCCTGCCCCGATTGCCTCCCGCCCGCGAGGCCCGTAAAGGGAGCCGCAAGGCCCTGTCGGCCAGTGACGGACCCTGCCGATGACCACGACCTCAAGCTATCTCGAGGCGCCGCGCCGGTTGCGCGCGTTCGTGCGCGCGCACGAGACGAGCCTTGTGGTGCTGGCGGTGCTGATCGGCGCCATTGGCGGCCTCGTGGTGGCGGTCATGAGCGGCCTCGTCACGGTGCTGCATTCGGTGCTGTTCAATCTGCCGCTCGGCGACCGCTTGTCGAGCCAGCCCGGCATCGATCCCGTGCGCGCGCTCGTGGTTCCCACGATCGGCGGCCTGCTGCTTGGATTTGCGTTCCTTCTGTTGCTCCGGGTCCGGCCGGCCCGCGAAATCGACCCGATCGAGGCCAATGCGCTTTATGGCGGGCGGATGTCGTTCCGCGGCAGCGTGATCGTGGCGCTGCAGACGATCTGGTCGAGCGGCGTCGGCGGCTCGGTCGGGCTCGAGGCCGGCTATACCCAGCTCTCCAGCGGCCTCGCCGCCTCGCTCGGACGCGGCTTTCACCTCCGCCGCAACGACCAGCGAATCATGGTCGGCTGCGGCGCGGCGGCGGCGATCGCCGGTGCCTTCAGCGCGCCGCTTGCGGGCGCGTTCTACGCTTTTGAACTTGTGATCGGCGGCTATACGCCGGCCAGCCTGACCCCGGTCGGCGTGGCGGCGGTGACCGGCTACTTCGTCGCCCATGCCTTCGAGCCACTGCCGCTCGGCGTCGGCGTCGGAACCGTCGGCGATGTGCTCGGGCGGGATCTTGCGATTGCCGCGCTGCTCGGCATGGTCGCGGCCCTGACCGGCATTGCGATCATGCGCGGGGTGACACTGTGCGAGGCGCTGCTGACCAAGAGCCGGCTCTGGCCGCCGTTGCGGCCGGCGCTCGGCGGGCTTGCGGTTGGCGCGATGGCGCTGCTGACGCCGCAGGTGATGTCGTCGGGCCATGGCGCGCTGCGCTTCGCGGGCATCGTGGCGATGCCGCTTGCCTTCATCGCCGGAGTGTTCGCGCTGAAGGCGGTTGCCTCAATCGTTTCGCTCGGCTCCGGCTTCCGCGGTGGATTGTTCTTCGCCACGCTGTTCATGGGCGCGCTCGGCGGCCGGCTGTTCGCCGCCGGTGTCGACATCGTGTGGCCGGGGCTGAACCTCGACCCCAACGCCTATGCGGTGATCGGCATGAGTGCGTTGTCGGCCTCGGTGATCGGCGGCCCGCTCACGATGTCGTTCATCGCGCTGGAATCCACCGGCAACCTCTGGCTCACGACGGCGGTGCTGGTCGCGGTCATTATCTCGACCACGATCACGCGCGAGCTGTTCGGCTATTCGTTCGCGACCTGGCGATTGCATCTGCGCGGCGAGACCATCCGCAGCGCCGCCGATATCGGCTGGATCCGCGATCTCACGGTCGGCAAGATGATGCGGCAGGACATGACGACGGTGAACGCCGCGATGCCGATCGAGGCGTTCCGCGAGGAATTCCCGCCGGGCTCGAAGACCCAGGTCGTCGCGGTCGACGGCGAGGGGCATTACGCGGGGCTTGCGCTGGTCGCCGAAGCGCATGCGCCCGATCTCGAGGCCGACAAGGGACTTGCCGCCATTCTGCGCTACGCCGACGTGGTGCTGCATCCCAGCATGAACGTGCAGGAGGCGATCGCGGTGTTCGACGCGGCCGAAGCGGAATCGCTCGCCGTGGTCGAAGGCGACGGCGATCGGCGGCCGATCGGCCTGCTCACCGAAGCGCACGCGATGCGGCGCTACGCGGAAGAATCCGAGCAGCGCCGCCGCGAGGTGATCGGCGAGATTTGAGGGCCGTGTGGCAGGTACAGGTCGATATGATCTGCCCAACCCGTCATCCCCGCGCAAAGGCTTCGCCTTTGCCGCTAGAGTTGCGAGCGCTTGCGAGCCTCGAAGGTTGAACGGCCACTAGCCGGGCCCTCGACCCTTCGAGACGCGCGCAAGAGCGCGCTCCTCAGGGGGACGGTGATGCGGCGGAGCTCAGGTCGGAATCTTTTCCAGCTTCTGCAGGCAGCGTGTCACGCGCACCGCGGCCGGCATCTCGGTGTCCGGAAAGCTGGTCTTCCAGTCGGTGACGCCGACTTCGCCGACATAGATGTCGCCGCGGGAATCCAGCGCGATGCCGTGCGGCGCCAGGAATTTTCCGGTCTCGACGCCGGGGCCTTGCTCGCCGCCGAGGCGCGCGATGCGCTTTCCGGTGTGATCCACGATCGACAGCCGCGGGCCGAGATTGGGCACCTTGCGATTCACCGCCATGCCGGGGCCGAGCTCGCCGATCACGAAGTTCGGCTGCTTGCCGCCGCCGCAGCAGCACAGCGCGCAGGGCCGGTGCAGGTTGTTCCACTGCGTCTCGAATTTGCCGTTGCCGTCGAACACCTGGACGCGGTGGTTCTCGCGGTCGGCGACATAGACCCAGCCATCGGCGTCGGTCGCGATGTTGTGCACGATGTTGAACTGGCCGGGATCGGTGCCGGGCTCGCCCCAGGTTTTGATCAGCTTGCCATCCGGCGTGTATTTGTGGACGCAGGAATTGCCGTAGCCATCGGAGACATAGATCTCGCCCTTCGGCGACAGCGCGGTATGGGTGCAGCGATGGAACGGCTGGCCGCTCATGAACGGGGCCGGCTTGTCCGGGATGCCGATCGTCAGCAGCACCTTGCCGTCGGTCGAGCATTTGCGCACGGTGTGGTCGCCGTCATCGGTGCAATAGAGATTGTCGTCGGCGTCGATATGCAGGCCGTGGGCGCGCGAGAACACGCCTTCGCCCCAGCTCTTGATGAAATTCCCCTCGCGGTCGAGCACCACCATCGGATGGTCGCCGCGGTTGAAAACGTACACGCGGTCCTTGCTGTCGACCGCGACGGAGGCGACATCGGTCAGGCTCCAGCCGTCGGGGAGTTTTGCGAAGTTCTCCACCACGCGATAGCGGTGTTCGCCGGTGCCGAGGGTGGTTGGCATAAGATGTCTCCTCTCGGGTGTCGTTCCGGGGCGCGGAACCTCGAGATTCCGGGTTCGATGCTGCGCATCGCCCCGGAATGGCGGTGGTGGGAGGTTATGAAAGATCCGCCCGTGGCCCGACGTCGCGCGGCAACAGGCCTTCCTCGATCGCCTTGATCTGCAATGCGAGATAGCGCGAGTTGATGCGGCATTGCGCGAGGCTGCCGGCGATGAACCAGAGGCCGGGCTGCGGCGTGCGGGTGTACATGTTGCGCAGTTCCTGGCCGTCGCCAAAGCCCCAGATCGGGCCGACGCGCGCGGCCACCGCCTCGCCGAACAGTTTCTTCACCAGCTCTTCCTGCGGCCGGTAGCCGGTCGCGAGCACGATCAGGTCGGCCTCAACCGTCTCGCCGTTCTTCAGCCGCGCACCCTCGCCCATGAAGGTGTCGATGTCGGCGAATTGCTGCAGGGCGACCGCGCCGCTCGCGACGAGATCGGAGCAACCGACGTTGAAGTAATAGCCGCCGCCGCGGGTCAGGTATTTGAACTGCCAGCCGGTGCCGCCATCGCCGAAATCGAGCTTGAAGCCCTTGCGCGCAAGGCCGTCGAGCAGCGGCTTGTCGAGTTGCTTCGACTGCTCGGTCATCAGCACATGGCTGCGTTTGGCGAGCGCGAGCGGCATCGAGGTCGCGATCAGATCGTTATCCTCGAGCGTACCTTCATTGTAGGCGGCATAGGCCAGCTGCGCGGACGGCTCGATATTGGTGATCAACGTCGAGGAGCGCTGTACCAGTGTGACCTCGGCGCCCGAGGAATGCAGGTCCTGCGCGATGTCGTGGCCGCTGTTGCCGGTGCCGATCACCAGCGCGCGCTTGCCGGTCCAGTTCTCGCCGTCCTCGTAGCGGTTGGAATGCATCACTGTGCCGGAAAAATTCTCCAAACCAGGGATGTCGGGCAGATTGGGAATGCCGCTGACGCCGGTCGCCATCACCACATGGCGCGGCTTCATCTTGCGTGTCGTGCCGTCGGCGCGGCGCAACTCGACGCTCCAGCGTCGGCTCGCATCGTCATAACTGCCGCCGACAAATTCCGTGCCGGTCCAGAAGTTCAGCTCCATGGCGTCGACATAGGCTTCGAACCAGTTGGCGAGCTTGTCCTTCGGGATGTAGGTCGGCCAGTTCGGCGGGAACGGCATGTAGGGCAAATGATTGACCTGCACCTGGTTGTGCAGGGTCAGCGCGTGATAGCGCTTGCGCCAATTGTCGCCGACGCGTGCTTCGCGATCGACGATCAGGGCGTCGATCTTGAGCTGTTGCAGCCGCGCGGCGATCGCAAGTCCCGCCTGTCCGCCGCCGACCACCAGCACATCAGGGTCGCGGTCGGCATATTCAGCGGATGCCTTGCGCAGGTCGAGCCAGTTGGGGCCGCGGAAGTCGCGCGAATAGGCCTGTCCGCGCGGCCTGGTGTGGCCCTGCTGCTCCTCAAAACCCTTTAGCTCCTCGAGCGCCGTCAGCAAGGTCCAAGCCTTCAGGCGATCGTCGTCGGCGGCATCGGGGATCAGCCGCACGATGCCGTGGCCGCGGCCGACCGCCGTCTCGAATTTGAAAATCGCCTCGATCGCATGGGTGCCGGCGCGCGTCACCCGGCGCGGCGCCGCGCGCTCGGCATCGATGCGGAAGTCATGCGGCGCGCTGTGACGCGCATGCGCCGGCAGCTCCTCGATGATCGCGAAGGCCCGATTGACGGTCTGGATGTTCCAGCTCAACGCCAGCACGTCGCGCCAGTAGCTGTCGGGATGGAACAGCGGCTTCAGCAGCACATCGTCCGGGCTGGCCAGCGCATCCTCGAACTGTACAAGCCAATTGTCGGCGGCGACCGAAATATCGTCCGTCTTGTCGAGCATCGAGCGTTTCTCGCCATCGGCCGCCTTGCTGAAATTTCTTGGCGGCGTTCCCTTTCCGCAAAGCCTATACCCATTCGAAGGCATGCAGAAAGGGCGCGACGGGATATCGCCTATTCGGCCAGCGACAGGATCAGGCCTTGATCCGGCGGAACGCGGCCTTGCAGGGTATCGAGATAGGCCTCGCGCACCGCGGCCGGGCCGCGCCGCTCGACCACGTCAAGCCAATTCGGCAGATGCGGCACGAGCTCGGCCCAGGCGGCGCCAAAACGCTGGTCGATGCCGCCCGGTCCCCATTCCTTGGCGCGCTTGCGGATCTGGTCCGGGGCGAAGAACCAGACCGGCTTGGCGCCGGGCAGCGTCGGCTCCTCCGGCTCGCTCGCACGGTGCGTCAGCCCAACCCGGCCGGAATAGACCATCTGCGCCCCGAAGTGCCGGTGCAGGCTTTCGCGCAGCGCGCTGTTGCCGGCCATGTCGACATAGGCGACAGGCTCGGCCGACGGCATCGCGGTGACCTGGTCATAGGTGACGACCTCGTCGTAGCAGCCGAGCGAGCTGACGAAATCGACATTGCCTCTGGAGGTCAGCCCAATCACCGGGATACCCCGCTTGTGCACGAGATGAGCGAGCCCGAACGCGGTCTTGCTCGAGGCCGACGACAGGATGACGCGGCGTGCGCCGTAGAACTCGTTTTCGGCCAGGAAGTCGTCGACCAGGAACGACAGCATGAACAGCGGCAGCAGCAGCGCGCGGAAATCGCCCTGCTGGCCGGCATAGGTCGGATCGCCGGAAACCCGGGTATAGGCGTTGTAGACCGGCGAGACCTCCTGCCGGTGCGCGGCGCGGTCGCGCAGGCCGCGCTTGCTGACGTCGGTCGCTTCGATCACGAGATGGGTCGCCATCGGGAAATAGCCGAACAGCGTTTCGCCGACTGCGATCATGGGATGTTTCGATACCAGCACCTCGCCGAAGCCCCACACCGGGATGATGCCGTAGCCTTCGGGCGCCGGGAACAGATGCCAGTATTTCAGCTGCTCGCCGATCACGGCGTAGGTGATGTTGTTGGCGGTGAAGGCGAAGCGGGTCACCTTCACCAGCAGCGCATCGGCCGGCAGCGCCGCGGCATCGGGCAATTGCGTCTCGATCACCTTGCACTGCTGCAGATCGTTGCGGATGACGATGAAGTCGGTCGAGTTCATGGCGGTGATCCGGGCTCAGGACGCAGGCGCATCGTTGCGTCGATCGCCGGCCTTTTGCAACAGCAACTAAGTTTCAAACGCCGTTTGCTTCGCCGTCACATCGCTCAGCCGAGCTGTCCTTCGCGGTAGAGGTCGCGCAGCTTGCGCTTGAAGATCTTGCCGGTGGCTTCCCGCGGCAGTGCGTCCATGAAACGGATATCCTTCGGCACCTTGAAATTGGCCAGCTTGCCGCGGAGAAAATCCTGGATCGCGCTGATCGACAGCGTGCTGCCTGCTTCCGGCTCGACGCAGGCGAACAACCGCTCGCCATACTCGTCATCGGGAACGCCGAACACCGCGCAGTCGCGGACGCCTGCCATGCCGATCAGGGCATTCTCGATCTCGGCGGGGTAGATGTTGACGCCGCCCGAGATCACCATGTCGCGCTTTCGGTCGCACAGGAACAGATAGCCGTCCGCGTCGAGATAGCCGACATCGCCGACGCTGATCAGGTCGTCGCGGTCAGCCTCGGCGCGCGCCTTGGCGTTGCCGTGGTAATCGAAATCCGAGATCGCCGTCTGGCGCATGAAGATCTCGCCGGGTTCGCCGACGTCGCATTGCGTTCCGTCGGGGCGGAAGATCCTGACGATGCCGCCCTCGATCGCGCGGCCGACGGTGCCGGGCTTGGCCAGCGCTTCAGCTGACGAATGCCAAACCGGGATGCCGGTCTCGGTCGAGCCGAGATATTCGTTGATGACCGGTCCCCACCACTCGATCATCGCGCGCTTGACGTCGACAGGGCAGGGCGCCGCGCCGTGCACGATGAAGCGCAGCGACGACAGGTCGTAGCGGCGCCGCGTCTCCTCGGGCAGGCGCAGCAGCCGCACGAACATGGTCGGCACCATATGCATGTGGGTGACATGGTGGCGCTCGATCAGTTGCAGCAGATCCTCCGGATCGAAGCGCGGCTCGAGCACGATCACGCAGCCGTTGCGGAACGCGAGCATTCCATAGGAGTGCGGCGCCGAATGATACATCGGGCCGTTCATCAGGATCACATGATCCTCGTTCGGCTTGACGCCATAGGTGATGGCGCCGACGCGCGCGGCCGCCGCCTGCTGCTCGGGCCGCATCGGCTTGCGCTTGACGCCCTTCGGCAGTCCTGTTGTGCCCGAGGTGTAGAACATCGGCGCCGCGCCGATCGGCGCGTCGGTCAGCGGTTGGTGCGTCTCCCGCCAGACGTCCCAGTCGGTCATGCCGTCGGGCACACGGGTGAGCGCCGGCGCCACGCCATAGGCCGCGGCGATTTCCGGCGGCGTCGTCACCACCAGCAGCTTGATTGCCGGCGGTAGCCCGTCGCGGATCTGCGGCAGCAGATCGGCGTGGCAGACCAGCGTGTCGGCGCCGCTGTCGGACAGGATGTAGGCGACCTCGTCGGCCTTCAGGTGCCAGTTGATCGGCACGACCGGGCTGCCGAGCGCGGCCGAGGCCGCGACCACCTCGAACAGCGCGAAATCGTTGCGCAGCATCATGCCGACCGGCTTGCCGCCCTGCACGCCAAGCGCCCGGAAGCCGCTGGCCGCCCGCGCGATGCGGGCGTGAATGTCCCCGTAGCTGATCTGTCTGTCGCCGCTGATGATCATGTCGCGCCTCGTCTGCTAGCGATCGTCCAGGATCTCGCCGAAGCTGATCCAGCTCTTGCCGTTGAACCGGCGCAGCCGCAACTGCTGGAACGGCAGATAGTCGTCCGGCCCGGTCGATACCGTCATGCCTGGCAACAATAGCGGCAGCGGAACGTCGCGCAATGACGCCGCCTGGCGCATGATGTTCTCGCGGCTGAAATCGCTCTTGCACGCGTTCAGCACGGCCATCAGCAGCGTCGCATAATGATAGCCCGCCGAGTAGTTCGAGTTGCTCAGATCCGCATTGGGCAGGTACTGCTTCATGAAGGCAAGATAGTCCTTCACAGCGGGATCGTCGGCCCATTGCGCGTCCATCGTGTCCTTCTGGTTGCTGGACGAGATCAGGCCGACCGCGTTCTCGAGCCCGGCGGGCTCCAGGAACGAGATCGACGACGCGGAGGTCGGTACGAAGAACAGATCCGGCTTCCAGCCGATCTCGGCGACGCCCTTGATCATCTGCGGCGTGAACTTGCCGAGCACGACACCGAATAGCACATCGGCACCGGACGCCTTCAGTGTCGCAAGCTGCGAGCTGATGGTGGGCGCCGAGGTCTCGTAGCTCGCTTCCGCGACGATCATGCTCGCGGCCCTGCTGCCGAGCGCGCGCTTGAAGCCGGCGACATAATCGCGGCCGAAATCGTCGTTCTGCGCAAGGATCGCGATCTTCGCGTCAGGCTTGGCCTGCAGCACATATTTGGCATAGACCACGCCCTCGGATTCGTAGGATGCCATGCCTGGCATGGTCCACGGATAGGTCTTCGGGTCGGCCCATTTGGTCGCGCCGCTCAACACGAACAATTGCGGGATCTTCTTGCTGTTGAGATAGCGATGCACGGCGTTGTTGGTGGCGGTGCCGAGCGAGCCGAACATCATCAGCACATCCTCCTGCTCGACCAGCTTGCGGGTCTGCTCGACGGTCTTCGGCGGCGAATAGGCGTCGTCCAGCGTGATGAATTTCACCTGCCGACCGTTGATGCCGCCCTCCGCGTTGACCTTCGCGAAAAACGCTTCCTGGGCGCGGCCGATGGTGCCGAAGCCGGAGACCGGTCCGCTATAGGGCAGCGTCTGGCCGATCCGGATCGCTTCGTTGACGTTGCCGTTGTCGGCGGCGGCTGTGCTGGCGATCGCGCAGACCGTAAGCACGGCTGCCAGCGCGTGTTGCGCTCGTTTCATGGTTCACTCCCGGACTTTGTGAAACAGTGTCAAGCGCTGGCGCGCAGGAAGTCGCTGCGCGCCGCGGCGAACTCGGACTTGAGCCGCGCCACCAGTTCGGCGACCGGCGGGGCATCGGAGATCTGGCCGATGCCCTGGCCCGAACCCCAGATGTCGCGCCAGGCCTTGGCCTTCATGTTGCCGCCGGAACCAAAATTCATCTTGGTCTTGTCAGCGACCGGCAGATCGCCCGGATCGAGGCCTGCCGCCGCGATCGACGGTCCGAGATAGTTGCCGTGCACGCCGGTGAACAGGTTCGAATAGACGATGTCGTGCGCGGCGTATTCGGTCAGCGCCTGCTTGTACCTGACATTGGCGTTGGCTTCCTCGGTCGCGATGAAGCGGGTGCCGATATAGGCGAGGTCGGCGCCGAGCGCGAGCGCGGATGCGATGCTCCAGCCGTCGGAGATTGCGCCCGACAGCAGGATCGTGCCCTTGAACCATTGCTTGACCTCGCGCACCAGCGCGAAGGGCGACAGCGTGCCGGCATGACCGCCGGCGCCGGCGCAGACCAGGATCAGGCCGTCGACGCCCTGCTCGGCGGCCTTGCGCGCGTGCTTCACGTTGATGACGTCGTGGAACACCACACCGCCATAGGAGTGCGCGGCCTCGACGATCTCGGACGGCGGGCGCAGCGAGGTGATGATCACGGGCACCTTGTGCTTCACGCAAGTTTCCATGTCGCGCATCAGCCGGTCGTTGGACGCGTGGCAGATCTGGTTGACGGCGTAGGGCGCGACCTTCTTCTCCGGATGCAGCGCCTGGTACTCGCCGAGCTCGTTCTCGATCTGGGTCAGCCATTCGTCGAGCTTCTCGACCGGGCGGGCGTTCAGCGCCGGGAACGAGCCGACGATGCCGGCCTTGCACTGTGCGATCACGAGCTCCGGCCCCGAGACGATGAACAGCGGGGAGCCGACGACCGGCAGTTCAAGCTTGTTGGCGAGCGAAGCGGGCAGCGACATTTTCGGATCCTCCATGCGCGTCGCCCGGCCGGCAGCCGGGGCGGATCGCGATTTATTGTGATGGCTGGAGCGGTGGCGCTCTTGGCGCGGCAATATAAGGCTGGACGGCTCGGTCATGACGTTCAATATTGAACACCGGATCAACCAGAAATGAACAGTGTCGCAGCAAGGGGAGCGGCGTGGACTGGGAGCTTTGCAAGACATTCGTCGCGGTGGCCGAGACACGCAGCCTTGCCGGGGCGGCGCGGCGGCTGCGCATCAGTCACCCCACTGTCGGTCGCAACGTCGCGGCGCTCGAGCAGCAACTCGGGACCCGCCTGTTCGCGCGTTCCAATGACGGCCTGTCGCTGACGTCGCATGGCCGCAAATTCCGCGAGCACGCCGAAGCGATGGCCGCGGCGGCCCTCCGCGCGGAGGCGGCCGCGTCCGCCACCGGCGGGCAGGCGCGCGGCGTCGTGAAGCTGTCGATCGGCGCGACGCTCGCCGCGCATTGGCTGATGCCGCGCCTTGGCCCGTTCCTGCGTGATCACGCCAACATCCAGCTCGAGATCATCACCCATCCGTTCCCGGCCAGCGTGCGCCGCCGCGAGGCCGACGTGGTGCTACGGCCGGTCGATCCGGGCGAGGAGAACCTGATCGGGCGCAAGATCGGGCGGCTCGGCACCGGCTTCTACGCTTCCCGCGACTATGCGGCCGGCCGCAAGCTGCCGGAGCGGCGGGACGAGTGGCGGGGCCACCATGTGATCGGCTTTGCCGACCAGGCCTCCAACGCGCATCTGGCGCGCTGGAGCGATGTCATCACCCGGCAGGGCACGCTGGTGATGCGCTGTTCATCGCAGGGCGACATGCTCGCGGCGGCGCGGGCCGGGCTCGGGATTTGCGCGCTGTCCTGCCTGGTCGGGGCCGACTACCCCGATCTGGTGCGGGTCGCGCCGCAAAAGCTCTCGAGCCTTTCCGATCTCTGGCTGCTCGCCCATCCCGATCTGGTCGAGCTTCCCGCAGTGCGCGCCGTCATCGGCTTCGTCACCGACTGCGCGCGCCAGGACCGCGTCAGGCTGCGCGGCTAGAGCGCGTCGTCAGGCGCGCGCCCGCAACAGCGTCACCGCGAGTAGAAGGAAGGCCGCGCAGGTCCACAGCGACTGCCAGTTCTCCGCCCCTTCGTTGAATCCTGTGTAGATCGCCGTTGCAACGAAAATGCCGGAAAAGATCGACTCCGCCAGTGGGCGGATTCCCTTCGTGGGAGGATTGAGCAGCGTCACGGCCGCAAAGGGCACCGCCGCCATGGTGAGAGGCGCAAAGGGGAAGTCAATGAAGCGCGGGTCGAACACGAGACCGATTGCGGTCGCCGTGCCGATCACGACGGTGATCATCAAGGCCAGTCCGTGCAGGGTCACCAGCACCGATTCAGTGTGGTGGCCCTTCGGACCCAACACTTCGAAAAAGCTGGGCGGTGCGCGGCCCGACATCAGGGCGTTGGCGCCCAACACCGGCGAAGCCGTGGCCGCCACCAGAAGCGAGCCCCAGACAAGCCAGCCTCCCGTTCCGTAGCTTTCATAGACCAATCTTTGCTCGGCGACGCCAAACAGGATTCCCGCCGTGGTCGCCGATAGCGCGACCGCAAGCCATGGAGCGAATGCGGGCTTTCTCGGCTTGCGGCGCAAGGTCAGCCATGCCGCGCCGAATACCAGAATCGCCAGCGCCATTCCGCTGCACATTTGCAGCTTCCAGAGCGGAAAATTGCTGACCGGCTGGCCCGGCGGATATTTCGGCATGCGCTGCTCGGAATCGAACAGGCCCCAGGAGCCGCCGACCGTGCCCTCGATCTCCCGCTTCCATCCTTCATCATAGGCCTCGAACAGGTTGACGCGGAAATGCTCGCGCCGGGCAAGATCGAGGACCTCCGAAACCACTCGCGCCTGATTGATGCGGGACGGCAGCGCGGACTCGCGCATGCGCCCCTCGCTGGGCCAACCGATTTCTCCGATAAAGATTTCCTTGCCCGGAAAAGCCGCGGCGATCTGCCGGCGCATCTCGTCGGCATGAGCGGCGGCATCTTCCGCCCGGATCGGAACATTTTCCCAATAGGGCAGGATGTGAACCGTGACGAAGTCGACCGCGTCGGAAAGCTCGCGATTGCTCAGCCAGAATTCCCAGACGTCGGCATAGGTGACGGGTACGGAGACCTGCGCCTTGATCGAGCGGATGGTGGCGGCAAGGTCGGAAGCCGCCATCTCCTTGCGCAGCAGAACCTCGTTGCCGACCACGAGCGCAATGATCGTGTCCGGATAGTCTTTGGCGAGGCGGATCGCGGTTTCCACCTGCGTTGCATTCTTCTTTCGGTCCCTGTCGAGGAAAATCCCCTGAATGACCTTCAGCCCCGCCTTGGCCGCGAGTGCCGGAATCTGATCGAGACCAAGATCGGTCGCATAGGTGCGGATGCAGTGGGATATCTTGGCGAGTTGCGCGAGATCTTCCGCGATCTGTTCCGGCGAAACCTGCGTCGCCGGCGACAGCGATGTCTGATTGTTGCGGAACGGCGCGTACGAGATGCACTGCACCTTGTCGTTCGGATCGATCGGTGCGCGCGGCAGGCTGACCGGGATGCCGAGCCACCACCACACCGCGGCGATCGCGCCCAGGGATAACGAGAGAAGCGTCAGCGGGATACGGAGAGAAATCAGGTCCGTCTCCTTGCAATAAGGACGTGCTGCGCGTGCAAAATGGGCGAGGCCGGCAAATTGAAAAACTATAAGTCTGCTGATTCTATATCACGCGATCACGCAGTTGGCGTGTTTTTCTCGACGACTACTTTGCACCGGCGATCACGCCCTCGCGATTTCTGAGCACGCGATAATACGCCCACCACAGATGCGCCGCGGCGCCGCGCAGCGGACGCCACGGCTCCGCAAGCGGCGCCATCTGCTTCGGCGTCGGCCGCTCCTTCAAGCCGAGCCCGACCTTGACCGCTTCCTGCACGGCGAGGTCGCCCGCGGGCCAGGCATCGCCATGGCCGAGGCAGAACAGCAGATAGACATCGGCGGTCCACGGGCCGATCCCGGGCAGCGCGGTCAGCGTATTGTGCGCCGCATCGGCCTCCTCGTTGGCAAGGACGTCGAGGTTCAGCCGCTCCTCGGCGAGCTCGCGCGCGATGTGCTTCAGCGTCTTGATCTTGGCCGCCGACAGCCCGAGCCGGCCGAGCCGGTCGGCCCGGGCCTTGCGGATCGCGTCATGGTGGAATGGGTCGAACGCCGTGCTGACGCGCCCCCAGATCGCCGCCGCACTCGCGGTCGAGAGCTGCTGGCCGCAGATGATCGCGGCAAGCCCGGCAAATCCGGGCTCGCGCTGCCGGATCGCCGGCATGCCGGTCAGCTCCAGGATCGGGCGCAGGCGGCGGTCCTGGTCGACCAGCTTGTGGATCGCGTCGTCGAGGTCGGCCTGGGTTTCGAGATGAATCAGCATTTGCGGGGTCTGCATCGGCTTGTCAGGCGCGGGCTTGACCCGCGCATCAATCTCCTATCGTAACAGAGTCTTGTCCGGGCGCATGAACCAGAGTCGCCGGGGCAAGCCCGGCAATGACGCGTGACCGATCACCATGCCACCCGTTTTCCGCTTCGCGCCGAGTCCGAACGGCTACCTGCATCTCGGCCACGCCTATTCGGCGCTGCTCAACCACGACCTCGCGCGGCAGTCGGGTGGACGCTTGCTGCTGCGGATCGAGGACATCGACGCGACGCGCTGCCGGCCGGAATTCGAGCAGGCGATTTACGAGGATCTGGCTTGGCTCGGCGTCGCCTGGGAGACCCCGGTGCGGCGGCAGTCCGAGCATTTTGCCGCCTATGGCGCGGCGATCGACCGCCTTTCGGCCCAGCGGCTGGTCTACCCGAGCTTCGAAAGCCGGGCCGAGATCGCGCGCCTGGTCGCGGAGCGCGAGGCCGGCGGGGCGTGGCCGCGCGATCCGGACGGCGCGCCGCTTTATCCGGGGCTGGCCAAATCGCTGTCGGCCGCGGCGCGCGACCCGCTGATCGGGCAGGGCGTGCCGTTCGCGTTGCGGCTCGACATGGCGTCAGCCCGCGCGCATGCCGGCGAGCTGCGCTGGCAGGAAGCGGGCGAGGGGCCGGCTGGCGAGAGCGGAGACGTCGTGGCCCGGCCTGAGGCCTGGGGCGACGTGATCTTGGCGCGCAAGGAGACCCCAACCAGCTACCATCTCTCGGTCGTGATCGATGACGCGCTGCAGGGCGTTACCGATGTCGTCAGGGGCCTTGACCTGTTCTGCTCGACCAGCGTGCATCGGCTGTTGCAGGAACTGCTTGGTCTGCCCGTGCCAAACTATCGGCACCACCGGCTGATCCGAGACGTGACCGGCCAAAAGCTGTCGAAATCGACCCAGGCGACCGGACTGCGCGAATTGCGGGCGGCTGGGGCGAGCCCGGCCGATATTCGCCGCCTGGTGGGTTTGCAGTAGATTTTGGCCATTTGATCGCATCATGGCGTTTTGCGCGGGCGCGCAGTAAACGTCGCCGTGACTCCGGCCCGCCTGGCATGCCATGTTGTTGACCGGGGCGGGGATCACGGAGACCATGGCGTCAAAATCGCGCGCACGGCGCAGCAAGCGGCCATCCAAAGGGACGCCGCCGAAGACACGCGCCGCCAAAACGCGTGCTGCCAAGACACGGACTGCCAAGACACGGACTGCCAAGACACGAACGGCCAAGGCCCGCGCCGCCAAGGTGGCGGCCAGGCCGCGCCGCAAGCGGGCCGTGCCAAAGCCGGCCCCGAAGGCCGGTCCCGGCATGGTCGATACCGCACTTGCCGCCTTTGCCCATGAGGTGCGGACGCCGCTCACCGGAATCCTCGCGATCAGCAATCTGCTCGCGACATCCGATCTCGGCGAGCGCGAGCGGCGCTGGGTCGATACCATCAAGGCCGGCGCCGAGCATCTGGCGAGCCTTGCGACCCTGTTCGTCGATGCCGCCCGGAGCGAGGGGCCGGGGCTCGAGATCCGGCAGGATTTCTTCGACCTGCGCACGCTGGCGCGCCACGCCGCGGATTCGCTGGCCGGCCGCGCGGCGGCCAAGGGGCTGCAGGCTTCCGTCGAGGTTTCCGACCAGCTGCCTGCCTTTGCGGTCGGCGATCCCGTCCGCCTGCGCGCGGCGCTGGAAAACCTGATCGACAACGCGGTGAAGTTCACCGAGCAGGGCAGCATCGAGCTGCGTATCGCGCCGGTGGGCACGGTCAAGGCAAGGGCGGGCGACAAGATCGGCGTCGCGTTCGCGATCTCCGACAGCGGCATCGGCCTGACGCTATCGGAGGTCAAGCGCCTGTTCCGGCCGTTCTCGCAGGCCAACGTCTCGATCGCCGCGCGGTTCGGCGGCGCCGGGCTCGGCCTGTCGTCCGTCAGGCAGCTCGCGCGCGCCATGGGCGGCGACATCGTCGCCGACCGGCGCGCCGGCGGGGGCACCACCTTCACGCTCAAGGTGGAACTGGCGCCCGCCGAGGGGCCGGCGGGCTCCGCCTCCGGCGAGAGTGCGGCCGCGCTGCTGTCGCAAGGGCTGCGGCTGCTCAGTGTCGAGGACAATCCGTTCGGCCGCGTCGTGCTCAACACGATCCTGACCGAACTCGGTCACCACGCCGAATTCGTCGGTCAGGGCGAGGCCGCGCCCGACCGGCTCGTGCAGGGCGCCTTTGATGCCGTGCTGATGGACATGGTGCTGCCCGGCATCGGCGGCATCGAGGCGATCAAGCGCATCCGAGCGCTGCCGCCGCCGCACGGCCGCATCATGATTGTCGGGATTTCCGGCCGGGCCGAGGACGAAGCCGCGGCGCGCGCTGCCGGCGCAGACGGCTTCCTGGTCAAGCCTGTGTCCCCGCGGGCGCTCGCGACTGCGCTGCATGAAGCGACACGCCGTGCGGCAGCCGCGACTTGATGATCGCCGCGTTCAGCTCGCCGCCGAACACGAAGATCGCGGCGATGAAATACAGGAACACCAGTGCGATCACCACCGAGGCCAGCCCCGCATACATCGTGACGTAGTTGTTGGCGAAGCGTGCCAGGTACATGCCGAAGCCGATGCCCGAGAGCAGCGAGGCCACCATGGTGAAGATGATGCCGGGCAGGATTTGCGTGAAGCTGCGACGGCCCGCCGGCAGCCAGGCGTGCAGGATGAAAAGCGCGACGACCAGCGCCAGGATCGTGACGCCGTAACGGGCGGTGTTGAGCAGGCTCTCGTTCGATTCGACGAAGAACGGGATATAGCGCCGCGCCGCCTCGATGATCAGCGGTCCGAGCACGATCAGGAAAGCCATCGCGAGCGAGGTGAACGCCGCGACCAGCGTGTAGCCGATCGACTCCAGCCGCAGCCAGTACCAGCGCCGCGGCTCGATCACGGCGTAGGCGCGGTTCAGCGCCACCCGCAGCGCCTCGACGCCGTTGGAGGCGAAGTAGACCGCGAGCACCGCGCCGATGGTCAGGATGTCGCCGCGGGTGTTGGTCAGCACGTCGTGGATCTGGCCGGACAGCGCCTCGGCGACCTGCTGCGGCCAGACCTGCAGCATCAGCCCGACCGCCTGGTCGGCGAGCTGCTTGGAGCCGAAGAAGCCGGCCACCGAGGTCAGCACGATCAGGAACGGAAACAGCGCCATCAGCGTCGACAGCGCGATGTGGCTCGCGATCGCCCAGCCATCGTCGGCGAGGAACGTGTAAAAGGCATCCATCACGACGTGGGTGACGTAACGAAGCTGCTTCACATTCCACCCGGCATTGTCGAAAACCGCTCGGCCCGAGAACGGACCCAGCATCTGATATTACGCGCTGAAAAGCCAGTTGGTTGCATGGCCGGGCTGTGTGGAAGTCCGCGTCCTGCGGTGTTATGTACCGCAAATGACATCTCTCCTCAGCACGATCATTCTTCCCATCGCCGTCGGCGCCGTCGCGCTGGTGCTCCTGCTCGGCCTCATCAACATGATGAAGGGCGGCTCGCCGGACACGTCGCAGAAGCTGATGCGGCTGCGCGTGCTGCTGCAGTTCGTCGCCATCGTCATCGCGATGCTCGCGGTCTGGGCGATGGGGCGCTAGGTGAGCTAGATTTGTCGGGCTATTCTCCACCTCTCCCGATCGGAGTGGTGGACTCGAACATCGAACACCGGAGCCTGCCATGGTCGTTCTCAATCGGATCTACACGCGCACCGGCGATGACGGCACCACCGCGCTCGGCTCCGGCGAGCGGCGGCCGAAATACGATCTGCGCATTGCCGCCTATGGCACGATCGACGAGACCAATGCCGCGATCGGCGTGGTGCGGCTGCATCTTGCCGGCAGCCCCGAGGTCGATGCGATGCTCGGCCGGATCCAGAACGATCTGTTCGATCTCGGCGCCGACCTCGCGGTGCCCGAGCGAGAGGGCAAGGCCGAACGTCTGCGGATGCTGGCAAGCCAGGTCGAGCGGCTTGAGCGCGATATCGACAGCCTGAACGACCAACTCGCGCCGCTGACCTCGTTCGTGCTGCCCGGCGGCACGCCTGCCTCTGCCTATCTGCATCTCGCCCGGACGATATGTCGCCGCGCGGAACGGATGATGGTGGAACTCGCCGCCCAACCCGATGAGCCGGTCAATCAGGCTGGCATCCAGTATATGAACCGCCTGTCGGATTTCCTGTTCGTTGCCAGCCGCTTCCAGAACAATAAGGGAGCGGGAGACGTGTTGTGGGTGCCGGGCCAGAACCGCTAAACTGGTTCAAAACCGGGGGACGGTTTTTTGGCTTTGGCGCGTTGACCGGGAGAAACGGGACCTTTAGGTTCCGCGCCAGCCAACCGAAACCCATAAAATCAAAGCGAAAGAGGATCGATGAAGGTTCTTGTGCCGGTAAAGCGGGTCGTCGACTACAACGTCAAGGTCCGCGTCAAGAGTGACGGGACGGGCGTGGAGCTCGCCAACGTCAAGATGTCGATGAACCCGTTCGACGAAATCGCCGTCGAGGAAGCGCTGCGGCTGAAGGAAGCCGGCAAGGCGACCGAAGTGGTGGTGGTGTCGATCGGACCGGCACAGGCCTCCGAGACCATTCGCACCGGACTTGCGATGGGCGCCGACCGCGGCATCCTGGTCAAGGCCGAAGGCAATGTCGAACCGCTCGCGGTTGCCAAGATCCTGAAGGCGGTGGTCGAGGCGGAGCAGCCCGGCCTCGTCATTCTCGGCAAGCAGGCGATCGACGACGACTCGAACCAGACCGGCCAGATGCTGGCGGCGCTGCTCGGCTGGTCGCAGGCGACCTTCGCCTCCAAGCTCGAGGTCGAAGGATCCGACTTCAAGGTCACCCGCGAAGTCGACGGCGGCCTGCAGACCATCAAGCTCAAGGGCCCGGCGATCGTCACCACTGACCTGCGCCTCAACGAGCCGCGCTATGCGTCGCTGCCCAACATCATGAAGGCGAAGAAGAAGCCGATCGACGACAAGAGCGTCACTGACTACGGCGTCGATGTGACGCCGCGTCTGGAAGTGCTGAAGACCGCGGAACCGGCAGGCCGCAAGGCGGGCGTCAAGGTCAAGGACGTCGCCGAACTCGTGAACAAGCTCAAGACCGAAGCCGGGGTTCTCTGATGACGACGCTGTTGATTGCTGAACACGACCACGAGACGCTGAAGGACGCGACCAACAAGGCGCTGACCGCGGCGAGCCAGCTCGGCGGCGATGTCCATGTGCTGGTTGCCGGTGGCGGCCAGGGCACCAAGGCGGCGGCGGACGCGGCCGCCAAGCTTGCCGGCGTCACCAAGGTGCTGGTTGCCGAAGGCCCCGCCTATGAGCACGACCTTGCCGAGCCGCTGGCAGCGCTGATCGTCGCGCTGGCTCCTGGCTATGACGCGTTCGTCGCGCCCGCGACCTCGCGTTTCAAGAACGTGATGCCGCGCGTCGCGGCCTTGCTCGACGTCATGCAGGTCTCCGAGATCATCAAGGTCGTCGCCCCCGACACCTTCGAGCGGCCGATCTATGCCGGCAACGCGATCCAGACCGTGAAGTCGAAGGACGCCAAGAAGGTGATCACTGTGCGCACCTCGACCTTCGCGGCTGCCGGCGAGGGCGGCAGCGCTGCGATCGAGAACGCCGCTGCGGCCGCCGATCCCGGCCTGTCGACGTTTGTCGGCGAGGAAGTCGCCAAGAGCGACCGTCCCGAGCTGACCTCGGCCAAGATCATCGTCTCGGGCGGCCGTGCCATGCAGAGCCGCGAGAATTTCGCCAAGTACATCGAGCCGCTCGCCGACAAGCTCGGCGCCGGCGTCGGCGCCTCGCGCGCCGCGGTCGATGCCGGCTATGCGCCGAACGACTGGCAGGTCGGCCAGACCGGCAAGGTGGTGGCCCCGGAACTTTATGTCGCGGTCGGCATCTCCGGCGCGATCCAGCATCTGGCCGGCATGAAGGACTCCAAGGTGATCGTCGCCATCAACAAGGATGAGGACGCGCCGATCTTCCAGGTCGCCGATTACGGCCTGGTCGCCGACCTCTACCAGGCGGTTCCGGAGCTCACCGAAGCGCTCGGCAAGCTCGGAAAGTAAGCGACAAGACACCGGCCGGATGGGTAAGCTCCGGCCGGTGTTATTATTTTCGAGGCAATGATCCGGAAACGTTTTTCCGAAAGGATCATGCTCGACAGGGGAAAATGGGACCCGGGTGTGATGATCTGTCATCACATCATGGTCCCGGGAAACGTTTTCCGGCGGATTGGGCAACCCGGAAGGCTTTACTTCGGGTATCGTTGGAATTGGGCAGGCGCGATGTGCGCGCCGTTCCGGTGGATGACAAGATGACGGTGGCAATCAAAAAGGTCGGCGTGATCGGTTCGGGCCAGATGGGCAATGGCATTGCCCACGTGGCGGCGCTGGCCGGCTTCGACGTGGTGCTCAACGACGTGTCCGGCGACCGGCTGAAGTCCGCGCTGGCGACCATCAACGGCAATCTGACCCGGCAGGTCGCCAAGAAGGCGATCAGCGAGAGCGACCGCAAGCAGGCGCTCGACCGCATCGCCTCCGCCGAGTCGCTCGACGCGCTCGCCGATTGCGATCTCGTGATTGAGACCGCGATCGAGAAGGAAGAGACCAAGCGCAAGATCTTCCACGAGGTCTGCGCGGTGCTGAAGCCGGAGGCGATCGTCGCGACCAACTCGTCGTCGATCTCGATCACAAGGCTCGCCGCTTCGACCGACCGCCCGGAGAAATTCATCGGCATTCATTTCATGAATCCGGTGCCGGCGATGGAGCTGGTCGAGTTGATCCGCGGCATCGCCACCGACGACATGACCTTCGACACCGCCAAGGCGTTCGTCGCCAAGCTCGGCAAACAGGTCGCGGTGTCGGAAGATTTCCCCGCCTTCATCGTCAACCGCATCCTGTTGCCGATGATCAACGAGGCGATCTACACGCTGTATGAAGGCGTCGGTAACGTCGAGGCGATCGATGCCGCGATGAAGCTCGGCGCGCACCATCCGATGGGCCCGCTCGAGCTCGCCGATTTCATCGGCCTCGACACCTGCCTGTCGATCATGCAGGTGCTGCACGAGGGGCTGGCCGACTCCAAGTACCGGCCGTGCCCGCTGCTGGTGAAGTATGTCGAGGCCGGTTGGCTCGGACGCAAGAGCCAGCGTGGCTTCTACGACTATCGCGGCGACAAGCCGATCCCGACGCGGTAATCGTCGCGCCTTCAGGTCAGTGCCCGCAGCAGCGCAAGCGCCGCGGGCACCAGACCGATAATCATCGTCGCACCCGTTCCAAGTCCGAGCAGATGCGCCGCCAGTGCGAGGCGCTGGCTTTGTGCGTGAGGCGTCATTGCAGCGCCGCGCAGGCGCACTTCAGCCGCCTTGCGGCCTCCTCGATGGTCGATGACGGGTTGGCGAAGCTGAGGCGGATATAGGGCGACAGCCCGAGATCCTCGCCGGGAAACACCACCACATCGGCCGCCTCGAGCAGATGGGCCGAGAAATCGCGGTCGGTCCGGATCACTCTGCCGTCGGGCGTTCGCTTGCCGATCACGCCGGCGCAGCCGACCAGCAGATAGAACGTGCCTTCCGGCGGCGTGCAGGACAGCCCGGCGCATTCGTTCAGCAGGTCAGCAAAGCGGTCACGCTTGGCGCGAAGGATGGCGGCGCGCTCGAGCAGCACATCCTGCGCGCCGTCGAGCGCGGCAACCGCCGCGGCCTGGCTGATCGACGACGCGCCGGACGTGGTCTGCGACTGGATCGTGACCATCGCGCGGACCAGCGCCGCGGGTCCGGCGGCATAGCCGATGCGCCATCCCATCATCGCGTAGCTCTTGGCGAGGCCACTGACGGTCAGCGTCCGCGGCTTCAGGCGCGGCTCGATTTCCGCAAGCGTCGGCGCGGGCGCGCCATTGAACACGATGTGCTCGTAGAGCCCGTCGGCCAGCACCCAGATGTCCGGATGCCGCAGCAGGACCGCGGCGATCTCGGACAGATACTCACGCGAATACAGCGCGCCGGATGGGTTGACCGGATTATTGACGATGATCCAGCGGGTTCGCGCCGAGATCGCCGCCCGCAGATCCTCCGCGCGCAGCTTGAAGCCGTTGTTCTGCGCGCACGGCACCACCACCGGCTCCGCGCCGGCGAGCCGCACCTGATCGAGATAGGGCGCCCAATAGGGCGCGGAGATGATCACCTCGTCGCCGGGCGCCAGCGTCGCCAGCAGCGCGTTGAACAGCGCCTGCGTCGAGCCGTTGGTGATGACGATCTCGTCCAGACCATAGTCGAGATGATGGTCGCGCAGCAGCGCGGCCTGCACCGCCCGCTTCAGCTCCGGCGTGCCGTCGACATCGGTGTAACGGGTTTCGCCGCGCAATGCCGCTGCATGCGCCGCCGCGATCACATGGTCAGGTGTCGGGAAGTCCAGATTACCCGACGACAGCTCGATGATGTCGCGCCCGGCCGCGCGCAGTTCGCGGGCGCGGCGGCGCAGCACCGATGCGGGCGATGCTGTGATGCCGCTCATGCGCGGCGAGAGGGTCGGTGCGGCGGTCATCGGACGTACTGCGCCTCACCGTTGCCGAACGACCAGTTCTCGGGGAGCACCTCGACCAGGTTGATGAAGATGTCCTCGGCGCGCAGGCCGGGGCTTTCGGTCAGCCGTTCGGCGATCCGTCGATAGAGCTTCTGCTTCTGCGCCACCGGGCGCGTATTGCTGACAGTGATCTGGATGATGATCAGATCATCGCTGCGCCTGATGCCGAGATAGTCGGCGCCATAGACGAAATCGTCGTCATCGTGCTCGGAGATCGTCATGAAGCGATCGCCTTCGGGCACGTCGAAGGTCTCGCGCATGGCGCGATAAAGGCTTTCGAGAACGGCCTTGCGGTAGGCGACGGGTTTGCCCCGTCGCAATGAAACGCGGGTCAGCGGCATGATGGTGGCTCTCCTGGTGGCGTCACGTGCTGCCGATCCTAGGGGCTCCTTGTTCATTGAAAAACGGTATGGTAAATTGTTTCAATGATTTCATATTTAAATGAATGACCATGAAGGCGCTCGACCTCGAGGCAGTCCAGGCCTTCGTCCTGGTGGCGGATCTCAGCAGCTTCACGCGCGCGGCGCAGGCGATGGAGACCACGCAGTCCGCGGTCAGCTTGAAGATCAGGCGGCTGGAGGACGGCCTCGGCCGACGGTTGCTGGAGCGAACGCCGCGGCAGGTTCGGCTGTCAGCCGAAGGTGCCGCTTTCCTCGGCGCCGCGCGCAATCTGGTGGCTGCGCATCAATCGGCGATCAGCTCGTTTGCCGTCGAGCATCGGCGATTGGTCGTCGGCATCAGCCACCACATCGTCGGATCGGAGCTCGCCTCGCTGCTGAAGCGGATGAGCAGCACCGATCCCGGGCTGGTGATTCAGCTGCACGTCGATACGTCGCGTTCGGTGCTCAGCGCATTCGACGACGGGAAGCTTGATGCTGCGATCGTGCTTCGTCACGACGCCAAGCGCCGCGATGGCGACGTGCTGTTCGAGGAAGCGTTCGGCTGGATGGCCGCGCCTGATTTTCACCATCGGCCGGGCGAGCCGTTGCGCCTCGCCACGCAAGCCGAGCCGTGCAGCGTGCGTGCCATGGCGGTTGAAGCGCTCGACGCCGCCGGTATCGCCTGGACCGAGGCATTCGTCGGCGGCGGGCTGTCGACGATCGGAGCTGCGATCTCCGCGGGCCTTGCGGTCGCAGCGCTGGCGCGCCGGGTCGCGCCCGCGGATACCGTCGACCTCGGGCCACGGCTTGGCTTGCCGCCGCTGCCGTCCCGTGACGTCATCCTGCACTCGAAGCTGTCAGATGCGCGGACACGGCAGGCGCTGCGTACCCTCGGCGCAGCCTTCGCGGCGAACGCGGCCTGAGACGCGGATCATCGCGCTGCCGGGAGCTTCGAGGCCGATGCGTCAGCCTGACGCGGCCATCGATTACCCAACCATTAACTTTCGCGCGATACCTCAAATCCCAGTTTTGGGAGTGCCGCGTATGGACATGATGAGCATGGTCACCAGCATCCTGTCGATGCAGCAGGGCAATCTGCAGGGTGAGATCGCGACCCGCGTGACCAAGCAGAACCTCGACGCCGAGAAGTTCGCGGTTCAGACCCTGCTCGGCACGCCTTCCACTGCGAATTTGTCGCCCGGCATCGGCGACAACCTCAACACCGTCGCCTGATCAGAACCCGGCTGCGGCCGGCTGCAGCGCGGCCTTCACCAGCTTGATCGCGTCGTCGCTCGCCCATTCGGCGGGACCGGCGATATTGGCGATCTCGCAGCCCTGGCCGTCGACCAGCACCGAGGTCGGCATGCCCAGCGCCTTGCCTATGTTCTTAAGATCCTGAAAGACCTTGGCTTTTTGGTCGCTGAAATAGCCGAGATTGGTCAGATTGGCCTCTTTCAGGAAGTTTTTCGGCTTGTCCGGGTCGCGGGTATCGATGTTGATTGCGACCACCTCGAAATCCTTGCCGCCGAGCTTGGTCTGCAGGCTGTCGAGCGCCGGCATTTCCTTGCGGCAGGGCACGCACCAGGTGGCCCACAAATTGACCAGCACGGTCTTGCCGCGCCAGTCCGAGAGCTTCTTTGGCTGGCCGTTGGCGTCCTCGAAGGCCAGGTCGGGCAGCCTCAGGGGGGTGGTCGCCATGGTCAGCGCCGCGACCTCGCCATGGGCGAGCGGGGCGATCTTCTTCGCCAGAGCCACCGCGCTGTTGCAGGCGATATCGCCCGCGGGATGCTTGAGGCTGGAGACCCCGACATAGCCGATCACGGCCCCGGCCAGCACGGCGCCGATCACCAGCGGGATGCGCCACTTGGCGGTCGGCCTGGCGGTCGGGTTGGGTGGGGTCGTCTCGGGCATATCGTTGTCTTCCTGGGTCGATGTGGCTAAGCAGTGCCGGGAATACGATCGGAACCGCCACGCTGTTTCGCCGCTCCGGCGAATGCAACAGCTCGGCCTGAAATACAAATTCGTGAGCGAGATGTCATGAGCAACAAGATGTGGGGCGGCCGGTTCTCGGAGCGTCCCGACGCGATCATGGAGGAAATCAACGTCTCCATCGACGTCGACCGTCACCTTTATGCCCAGGACATTGCCGCGTCCAAGGCCCACGCCACGATGCTCGCCGCGCAAGGCATCATCACCGCAGCTGATGCGAAAAATATCGGCAAAGGTCTAGACACGATTTTGTCAGAAATCGGCAAGGGCGATTTCGATTTCAAGCGCGCGCTCGAGGACATTCATATGAATGTCGAGTCGCGGCTGTCCGAATTGATCGGGCCCGCGGCGGGCCGGCTGCACACCGCACGCTCGCGCAACGACCAGGTCGCGACCGATTTCCGCCTCTATGTCCGCGACACCATCGATGAGACCAATGCGGCGCTGGCCGCGTTCCAGCAGGCGCTGGTCGCCCGCGCGCTGGAGCATGCCGGCACGGTGATGCCGGGCTTCACCCATCTGCAGACCGCGCAGCCCGTGACCTTCGGTCATCACCTCCTGGCCTATGTCGAGATGGCCGGCCGTGACCGCGGCCGCTTCGCGGACGCGCGCAAGCGGCTGAACGAATCGCCGCTCGGAGCGGCCGCGCTCGCCGGCACCTCGTTTCCGATCGACCGCACTGCTACCGCCGAGGCGCTCGGCTTCGAGCGTCCGATGGCCAATTCGCTCGACGCGGTGTCCGACCGCGATTTCGTGCTGGAGACGCTGTCGGCGGCGGCGATCTGCGCGGTGCATATGTCGCGCTTCGCTGAGGAGATCGTGATCTGGACCTCGCCCTTGGTCGGCCTCGTCAAGCTCAGCGACAAGTTCACCACCGGCTCGTCGATCATGCCGCAGAAGCGCAATCCGGACGCGGCCGAGTTGGTCCGCGCCAAGACCGGCCGCGTGATCGGCGCGCTCACGGCGCTGCTGATCGTGATGAAGGGCCTGCCGCTCGCCTATCAAAAGGACATGCAGGAGGACAAGCAAGGCGCGATGGAGGCTTTCGAGGCACTGTCGCTGGCAATCCGCGCCATGACTGGCATGGTCGAGGACTTGGTGCCGGACGAGGCCAGGATGAAGGCCGCCGCCGGCGAGGGCTACGCCACCGCGACCGATCTTGCCGACTGGCTGGTACGCACCCTGAAAATGCCGTTCCGTGACGCCCACCACGTTACCGGGCGCATCGTCGGCCTGGCCTCGAAGCAGGGTGTGGCGCTGCACGAGTTGCCGCTCAAGGCCATGCAGGAGGTCGAGCCTGATATCACGGCCGACGCGCTGAAGGTGCTGAGCGTCGAATCCTCGGTGCGGAGCCGGACCTCGTTCGGCGGCACGGCGCCGAAGAATGTGATGGCGCAGGCCAAGGCCTGGGCCAAGCGGCTGGAAAAAGAGCGAAAATTGGGCTGAACCGGAAAATTTGGCCGTGATTTCATGGCGCTCCGCCTCTCGCCAGAGCACGGCAATGTTTGTATGGTGCCGCCCGAATTGGGGAATTCGTCGTGATTAGCAAGAACCGCCTGACCCCCTCGGGATGGGCCATCATTGTGCTGGGCGTATCAGCGCTGGCGCTCGGCGGCTGCGGCCGCAAGGGACCGCTCGACCTGCCGCCGACCGCGAACGTCGCGCCGGGCGCGGCACCGAGCGACACCGAGACCGAGCGGGCGGCGCAGCCCAGCGTGTTCAATCCGACCTATGGCTCGGAGGCCGCGCCGGCCGCGCCGCGAGGCAATAAACGGCCCTTCATCCTCGATCCGCTGCTCGGCAATTAATATCTCGAGCATGATCCGGAAAAGTGCGAAGCGGTTTTCCGAAAAGAATCATGTTCAAACAATCTAGCGTGTCATGAACCATTTCGACTATCGCAACGGCGTGCTGCATGCCGAGGCGGTCAATCTCATTGAGCTGGCAGAGGCCGTCGGCACGCCGTTCTATTGCTATTCGACCGCGACGCTGGAGCGCCACTACCGCGTCTTCACCGAAGCCTTCGCCGGCGAGAAGGCGCTGGTCTGCTATGCCATGAAGGCGAACTCCAACCAGTCGGTGCTGCGCACGCTGGCCAAGCTCGGCGCCGGCGCGGACGTGGTGTCCGGCGGCGAGTTGAAGCGGGCGCTGGCGGCCGGGATTCCGCCCTCGAAGATCGTGTTCTCCGGGGTAGGCAAGGCCGAGGGCGAGCTGCGGGCCGCGCTTGCCACCGACATCCTCTGCATCAATATCGAGTCCGAGCCGGAACTCGAGATGCTGTCGCGTCTCGCGGTCGAGATGAAGAAGACGGCCCGCATCTCGGTGCGGGTCAATCCCGATGTCGATGCCGGCACCCATGCCAAGATCTCGACCGGCAAGTCGGAGAACAAGTTCGGCATTCCGATCGCCCGCGCCCGCGAGGTCTATGCCCGCGCGGCAAAGCTGCCGGGCATCAAAGTCACCGGCACCGATGTGCATATCGGCAGCCAGATCACCGATCTCGGGCCGCTGGAGGTTGCTTTCCGGCTGCTCGCGGAATTCGTGCAGACGCTGCGCGCCGACGGCCACGACATCTCGCATATTGATTTCGGCGGTGGCCTCGGCATTCCCTATTACATGGATCGCGCCGCGCCGCCGGCGCCGGACGCCTATGCGGCGATGGTCAAGCGCGTCACGCACAATCTCGGCTGCACGCTGATGTTCGAGCCGGGCCGCATGATCGTCGGAAATGCCGGCATCCTCGTCACCCGCGTGATCCATGTGAAGCCGGGCGATGCCAAGAATTTCGTCATCATCGACGCCGCGATGAACGACCTGATCCGGCCGACCCTGTATGAAGCGCATCACGACATTCTGCCGGTGCGTCAGCCCGCGGCCGGCACCCCGACCATGGTCGCGGATGTAGTCGGCCCGGTCTGCGAGACCGGCGATTACCTCGCGCTCGACCGCTCGCTGCCGCAGCCGAAGGCCGGCGATCTCCTGGCGATCATGACCGCCGGCGCCTACGGCGCGGTGCAATCCGGCACCTACAACACGCGGCCTCTGGTGCCGGAAGTGCTGGTCAAGGACGACCAGTACGCCGTGGTCCGCCCGCGCATCGACGTCGACGCCCTGATCGCGATGGACAAGCCGGCGCCGTGGCTGTGAGGCACTGGCGTGCCGCATCAATGGTGTCGTCCTGGCGAAGGCCAGCGCCCATAACCACCGCTCTTGATCGTTGCAGTGAGCTGGGGCCCCGGCTCAGCTAACCACGAACGCCTGTGGTTATGGGTCGCGCTTCGCTTGCCCGGGACGACAGTGCTCATTTGACGACGGCCTTTACTTTGCGGCGTGACTGCCGCCCTTACCGCCGCCGACGATCACGCCCGCGGCCTTCTCGATCGGCTTGATCGCCGCGGTGAAGTCCGACTCCGGTCCCTCGTCGCGGATGACGACTTCCCAGAGCCGGCCGACCGCTTCGGCGACTTCCATCGACAGCCCGAGCGCGCGCATTTCCTCGACGGCGAGCCGCACGTCCTTCACCATCAAGCCGGTGGCGAAGCCGAAGTCGAAGCTGCGCGGCAACACCGAGCGCGGAAACTTGTCGCGGCTCGCGGTGTTCAGCCCGGAGCCGGCATTGATGACGTCGATCATCACGGCCGGATCGAGCCCGGACTTGACGCCCATCACAACAGCCTCCGAGGTCGCCACCATTGCGGTCGCCGACAGGAAGTTGTTGGCGAGCTTCATGGTCTGGCCGGAGCCCGGCTTGGTGCCGATGAAGAACACCTTGCCGATGACGTCGAGCGCGCCCTTCACCAGTTCGAAATCGGCGCGGGGGCCAGATACCATCACCGCGAGCGTGCCCTTCTCGGCGCCGGCGACGCCGCCGGAGACCGGGCTGTCGATCTGCACGATGTTCTTCTTGGCCAACAGCTCGTGGATCTTCACCGCCATCCGCGAGCCGACGGTGGAGAGGTCGATGAAGCGTTTGACGCGCGTGCCCTCGATCACGCCGCCCGCGCCGGTCGCCACCTCGAGCGAGGCCTGCAGCGAAGGCAGGCTCGCCATCACGGTCTCGACGCGGTCGGCGATGTCCCTGGGCGAGGTTGCGGCCACCGCGCCGAGCGCAACCAGCCTGTCGAGCGCGTCCTTGCTGGTGTCGAACACGGTGAGCTTGTGGCCGGCCTCGATCAGCCGGCGCGCCATCGGGAAGCCCATCTTCCCGAGGCCGATGAATCCGATTTCCATGAGTCGTTTCCTCTATGTCGTTATGTGCGGAGCCGCGCACCCCACATTCGCTGTCGTCCCGGCGAAGGCCGGGACCCATTACCACCGCGGTTGATTGCTGTGCTCCGCTGGGGCCCCAGCGTGTTCCCACCACGAAGGCCGGTGGTTATGGGTCCTGGCTTTCGCCAGGACGACATTGGGTGTGCGGCAGCAGCGTCTCACGCCTTGTTGTCGAGTTCGGCGAACACCTCGCGCGCGATGCGGAAGCTGTCGACGCCGGCCGGGATGCCGGCATAGATCGAGACCTGCATGAAGATCTCGCGGATTTCGTCGCGGGACACGCCGTTGGTCAGCGCGCCCTTGATGTGGGCCTTCAATTCGTGCGGCCGGTTCAGGATCGAGATCATGGCGAGGTTGAGCATGCTGCGGGTCTTGCGCGGCAGTTCCTCGCGGCCCCAGACCGCGCCCCAACAATATTCGGTGACGAGTTCCTGGAATGGCTTGTTGAAGCTGTCCGAATTCTTCAGCGCATTGTTGACATAGGCTTCGCCCAGCACCGCCTTGCGGATTTCGAGCCCCTTGTCGTGCGTTTTTTGGTCCATATCGCGTTCCTCATGCGTTAATGCGATGGTTCGGCCGCGACGTTACGGGGTCGAACCGCCGCAGTCACGCCTTCGTGTTATGCGTATTTCCCGGTGTGGGTTACGCCCTGGAACGGGTGCCTCAAAGCCGCCGCCGTGCTAGGCTGACTTGCCGGCTACCCCGGAGATTTTATTGAGCGGAGCCAACATCGATCCCTCTGACCCGTCACGCGCCGTCCACGACAGCGATGCGGTCGCGCGGCTGAAACTGACAGAGGCTCTGCAGCGGGCAAGGTTCGCGATTGGCTGGGAACGAGCCTGGCCGCATCTGGCGCGGTTCCTGACGGTCGCAGGATTGTTCCTGGTCGCGTCCTGGGCCGGGCTGTGGCTGGTGCTGCCGTTTGTCGCACGCGTGGCCGGCGCCGGCCTGTTCGCGATTGCCGCGCTCGTGGCGCTGTCGCCGCTGGTGCGCTTCCGCTGGCCGAGCCGCGAGGAGGGCCTGAGCCGGCTCGACCGCGGCGCCGGCATTCGCCATCGCCCGGCGACCACGCTCTCCGACACGCTCACCAACAAGGACCCGTTCGCTCTGGCGCTGTGGCAGGCGCAGCGCGAGCGCACGCTGGCCTCGATCAAGCGCATCCGTGCCGGGCTGCCGCGGCCGCGCGTCTCGCTGCACGACCCCTGGGCGCTGCGCGCGCTGGTCATCGTGATGCTGGTCGCGAGCTATGTCGCCGCCGGCGACGAGCGCGGCTTGCGGGTCGCCTCCGCATTCGACTGGAACGGCATCATGGCGCCGGCCAATGTCCGGGTCGATGCCTGGGTGACGCCGCCCAACTACACCGGCAAGCCGCCGATCATTCTGTCCAACGCCAACAAGGACGCCAACGCGGCGGACACCACCCCGCTCGCGGTTCCGGCCGGCAGCACGCTGCTGGTGCGCTCCAGCGGCGGCAGCATCGACGTCGTCGTCGGCGGCGGTGTTGCCGAGGTCGCGCCGGACGGGCAGGCGCCGAAGGGCACCAACGAGCGGCATTTCAAGATCACCGGCGACGGCACCGCGCATGTCCGTGCGCCGGCCGGCCAGCCGCAGTGGAAGTTCACCGCGACGCCGGACCGCCCGCCGTCGATTGCGCTCGCCAAGGATCCGGAGCGGCAGGCGCGCGGCGCGCTGCAGATGTCCTACCGGCTCGAGGACGACTACGGCGTCAGCGAAGCGCGCGCGCAATTCGCGGTGCGGCCGACCGATGCGCCGAAGGAGGCTGACGGCAAGAAGGATGCCGACGGCAAGGCGGCGCAGCCGCGGCCGCTGTTCGAGCCGCCGCAATTCGCGCTGGTGCTGCCGAATGCGCGCACCCGCAACGGCGTCGGCCAGACCGTGAAGGACCTCAGCGAAGACCCCTATGCCGGCGCCGACGTGACCCTGACGCTAACGGCCAAGGACGAGGCCGGCAATGAAGGCAAGAGCGAGCCGTTCAACATGCGGCTGCCGGAGCGCCTGTTCACCAAGCCGCTGGCGCGCGCGCTGATCGAACAGCGCCGTATCCTGGCGCTCGACGCCAACCAGAACGGCCAGGTATTCGCCGCGCTCGAGGCGCTGATGATCGCGCCCGAAATGTTCATGCCGGAGACCGGCTATTACCTTGGCCTGCACACCGTGAGCCGCCAGCTCGAGGCGGCGCGCACCGACGACCAATTGCGCGAGGTGGTCGCCAGCCTGTGGTCACTCGCAGTCACCATCGAGGACGGCAATATCTCGGACGTCGACAAGGCGCTGCGCGCGGCGCAGGACGCGCTCAAGCAGGCGCTGGAGCGCGGCGCGACCGACGAGGAGATCAAGAAGCTCACCGACAATCTGCGCGCGGCGCTGGACAATTTCCTGCGCCAGATGGTCGAGCAGTTCCGCAACAACCCGCAGCAGCTCGCGCGGCCGCTCGATCCCAATGCCAAGGTGCTGAGCCAGCAGGATCTCAAGAACATGCTCGATCGCATGGAGCGGCTGTCACGCTCCGGCGACAAGGATGCGGCGCGGCAGCTGCTCGAGCAGATGCAGCAGATGCTGGAAAACCTGCAGATGGCGCAGCCCAATCAGGGCGACGACGACATGCAGCAGTCGCTCAACGAGCTCGGCGACATGATCCGCAAGCAGCAGCAATTGCGCGACAAGACCTTCAAGCAGGGCCAGGATTCCCGCCGCGACCGCATGCGCGGCAAGCAGGGCGAGCAGTCGATGGGCGACCTGCAGCAGGACCAGCAGGCGCTGCGCGACCGCTTGAAGAAGCTGCAGGAAGAGCTCGCCAAGCGCGGCATGGGACCGGACCAGCGCGGCCAGAAAGGCCAGGGTCAGAAGGGCGATCAGGCGCAGCAGGGCGATCAAGGCGGCGACCAGGGCGATGACGGCGACGGGCTCGACCAGGCCGATTCCGCGATGGGCGATGCCTCCGGGCGGCTCGGCGAGGGCAATGCCGACGGCGCGGTGGATTCGCAGGGCCGTGCGCTGGACGCGCTGCGCAAGGGCGCCCAGAGCCTCGCCGACGCGATGCAGCAGGGCGACGGCGACCAGCCGGGCGACAGCCCCGGCAACCGCGCCGGCCGCCAGCAGAGCGGCGGCAACCAGACCGATCCGCTCGGCCGCCCGTTGCATGGCCGCGAATTCGGCGACGACTATACGGTGAAGATCCCCGGCGAGATCGACGTGCAGCGCGTCCGCCGCATCCTCGAAGAGCTGCGCCGCCGCCTCGCCGATCCGTCGCGGCCGCAGATCGAGCTCGACTACATCGAGCGGCTGCTAAAGGATTATTGAGGTCTGCACCTCGTCCTCGACTGTCTGTCGTCAGCCGCGAAAGCTGGTGACAGCGTTCAAGAGACATCAGCGCCTTAATCGAACGGCCGTGGCAACCTGGATGCCGCGCTTTCGCGGGCATGACGCGGAATCCGCACGACGGTCGTAAGCCGGCAGATGTCAGCTTCTGCGGGCAACGCGCCTCGCGTTCCGATCGGTGTGGTCGGGTCCGCGGGAGCCGCCGGTTTCGCACAATTTCTTTAAAATTGTCGAGTTCCCGTTGGTGCGCATTTAAGTCGCTTGCGTCACCTTACTTCTGAAAATTGGCAAGCGTCTCAGGAGAGCACATGAGGCACAGCCGTTTATTCATTGCTTCGTCATACCGGCCGTTGGGTATTACTCGCCGGCACCAACATCAGACCCGCTTGGTTCGACAATTCGTTCGGAACCAGTCGGGCAGCTATGTGATCATTTCAGCGCTGCTCATGCCGGTCCTGGTCGGCACGGCAGGGCTCGGTACCGAAGTGGGGTGGTGGTACTACAAACATAAGAACATGCAGAGTGCCGCCGACTCTGGCGCGGTAAGCGCCGCAACGGCGGCAAGTGCAGGCGCCGACCTTTTGTCCGAAGCCAATGCGGTTACGGCAAACTACGGTTACGCGAACGGGGCGAACAACGTCACCGTCACGGTGAATCAACCGCCGAAAACCGGCAGTCAGACGTCGAATCTGCAGGCGATCGAAGTCATCGTGAGCCAACCGCAACAGCGGTTGCTGTCGGCCCTGTTCGGCTCGGCCCCGGTGCCGGTCACCGCGCGCGCGGTCGCGCTGCCGAATTCCGGGACGGGCTGCGTGCTTGCGCTCAACGCCAGCGCCAGCCCCGCCGTCAATGTGAGCGGCAGCAACCAGCTCAACTTGATCAAGTGCAATCTCTATAGCAACTCGAGCGCAAGCCCATCGCTCAACGTGGCCGGCAGTGCGGCGGTCTCCGCGAATCTGGTCGGGGTTGTCGGCGAGGTCTCCGGCGCGAGCAACATCACGGCCACCAACGGCATCAAGACGCACATCCGGCCGATCGCCGATCCGTATGCCAACGTCTCACCCCCATCGGAGCCGAGCTGCACGAACGCCAAGATCACGGTCAATTCCAACGGAAAGACAAACTCGCTCAGTCCCGGCTGCTATAAGGGCAACATAACGGTCAATGCAGGTGCCACCCTGAGCCTTGATCCAGGTATCTATTATCTGGACGGCGCCAATTTGAGCGTCGCGGGAAACGCAACGATCACGGGCAGCGGCGTGACCCTGGTGTTTACGGGCTCGGGCAGCAACTGGGGCACCGCTTCAATCGGCAGCAACGCGATTATCGATCTGACGGCGCCGACCTCCGGCGCAACGAAGGGTATCGTCATGTATGGCGATCGCAACATGCCGGTCGGCACCGCCTTTAATCTTACGGGTGGCGCCACCCAGAACTTCGGCGGTGCCATCTACCTACCTAGGGCCAACCTCAGCTTCAGCGGTGGCAACGGTACGAGCACATCATGCACCAAGATCATTGTGGATACCTTGACGCTCTCCGGCACGTCGAACCTTCAGGTCAATTGTTCGGCGCTCGGCACCGCGACGATAGGCACGCAAACCGCGCAACTCATCGAGTGAGGTTGGCTCCGATGCAAATCCAGAGATCCTCATCCAACAGCCGTGGTCGATTGGTTTTCTCCCTGACGCGGCTTGTGCGCACCGCCGTTCACGACAGGGGCGGCGTCGCGGCCATCGAATTCGGCATCATGATCCCGTTGCTGTCCCTGATGGTCGTCTCGGTAACCGACATCGGACTCGCGCTCTATCGCAAGATGCAGGTCGAGAATGCCGCGCAGGCGGGAGCGCAATACGCCATCGTGCGCGGCTTTGACGAGACTGGCGTCACCAGCGCCGTAACAGCCGCCACGAATTCCACAGCCATCAATGCTTCGCCCAAGCCGTACCAGTTTTGCGGGTGCCCGACCAGTTCGGGGGTCAGCACCGTCAGTTGCGGTGCGGTCTGCCCCGGCGGCGCGCAGGCCGGAACATATGCGATGGTTTCGGCGCAAGGGACGTACTACACGCTGATCAATTATCAGATTGTGGCAGCCACATACACCTATAGCGCCCAGTCCACAGCGAGGCTGCAGTGAAACTCACACCGCTGTGGCGGGACAATCGAGGCGCCTCCGCGCTGGAATTCGCCCTGACCGCTCCCGTGTTCTTCCTGTTCATATTCGGCATCATCGAATTCGGACTGCTGTTCTGGACACAACTCGGGCTTCAGCACGGCACGGAAATGGCGGCGCGTTGCGCGACCGTCAACAGCACGCTCTGTCCAAGCGGCAGCGCCATCACGAATTACGCCGCGCAGCAGGCATACGGCCTCACGCTCCCGGCGCAGACATTCAGCTATTCCACGTCAGCCTGCGGCAACGTGGTCAGCGCGAGTTATGCATTTCAATTTGCGCAATTTCTCAATCTGTCCCCGGTGACGCTGACCGCCCGGGCATGCTTTCCGAGTTGAACTCGTAACCCTAGCCGGCCTTCCGCGCCGCCAGCGCGTCCGCGACTGCGGTGCGGATATCGGCCACCGAGAACGGTTTCGTCACCACGTCATGCACGATCGCTTCGAGGCCGGAGGCGCGTTCGCGCTGATGGGCGAAGCCGGTCATCAGCAGGATCTTCAGCGCAGGGAAGTCGCGCGCCGCGGTCAGCGCCAGCGCGATGCCGTCCATCACGGGCATCTGGATGTCGGTGAGCAGAAGGTCGAACGCGCCTTCGTCGCGCGTCAGCACCTCCAGCGCCTCGGCGCCGTCCTGCGCGGTCACGGTTTCGTGGCCGTCCATGGCGATGGCGCGCGCCACCAGCGAGCGCATTGAGTCTTCGTCGTCGGCGATCAGAACACGCGTCATGGTGATTGGTCGGTTCCCGATAGAGTTGGCCGGCGGCTCACGCGCGGCCGCCGGTGAGATCACGCTTGTTGAAGAAGCGTACGTCGATATTGCGGCCTTCGGGCGGCGGCGAGGCGAGGCGCGACTTGAAGAAGGCCCGCTCGCCGGGATTGAGCACCGGCTGCTCCAGCACGGCGTTCCAGGCATAGATTTCGGCGCCCTGGGCGTCGCGGACCGAGAAGCGCAGCCGAGGCAATTCGACCGGCTTCCTGGTCTGGCCGACGATCATGCCCTCGATCACCAGCACCGGCTTGCCGTCCACGGTCTCGTTGGTGATCTTGAGATCCTTGAAGGCGAGCCCGCGCAAATTCACATCGAGTCCGGCCATCTTGTAGAACAGCGCGGTCTGCGGCAGCAGCCGCACAACGTCGTTGCGCCAGACGAACAGCGCGATGACCAGCGCGGCCATGGCGCCGCAGGTGGTCGGCAGGGCGCCGATCACGGGCATGAACGGAATTCGGGGCAGGGCGGGCAGCCGGAACAGGCGGCGAAGCCGGGGCAGGCGGAACCGACTCCTGGTTCCCGCGTCCCCGGCGTCGGCATGGGCCGCTGCATCCGCCTCGGCCAGCGCCGGCCATTCCGTGGCGGCGTCGCTGCCCTCGGCGGGCAAATCGGCCGAAATCGGGGGGCTCTCGACCATCGGGGTCGCGTCAGCCTCCTCCCGGCCCATGGCCTCCCATTCGGCGGCGAGGTCGGATCCGGCGGACTGATAGGCCAGAGTGGGCGCGGTCGCCCCGATGGCGTCCTCCGGTCGGGCCAGCCAGACCTCCCGGCAGCGGGAACAACGGACGGTACGTCCGGCCTCGCCAAGGGTGGCCGGATTGATGGCGTAGGATGTTGTACAATGCGGGCAAACAATATGCATGGAGGCCGAATCTCCACCGTGTGGAAGCCCGGATGCTACTTAGCGACCGTTAACGAATCGGAAACCATAACCGAAGCACAAGCTTTCTGTGCGGTTCGCGGGCGCTCGGCCGGGGTTCGGGCCGTCTTCGCCGTCGGTGTGGGGTATTGGGCCATCGGCCCTCTCGAACGGAGCTAGCGCATTGGTTCGGTTCGAAAATGTCGGTCTGCGCTACGGGCTCGGCCCGGAGATTTTGCGCGACCTCTCGTTCATGATCCCGGCGCACTCGTTCCAGTTCCTCACCGGGCCGTCGGGCGCGGGCAAGACCTCGCTGCTGCGGCTGTTGTTCCTGTCGTTGCGGCCGACCCGCGGGCTGGTCAATCTGTTCGGCAAGGACGTCTCGCTGCTGAGCAAGGATCAGGTCGCGGACCTGCGCAAGCGGATCGGCATCGTGCTGCAGGATTTTCGCCTGCTCGATCACATGACCACCTATGAGAACGTCGCGCTGCCGTTCCGCGTGATGGGCCGCGAGGAATCGAGCTATCGCCGCGAGGTGATCGATCTCTTGAAATGGGTCGGCCTCGGCGAGCGCATGGATGCGCTGCCGCCGATCCTGTCGGGCGGCGAGAAGCAGCGCGCCGCGATCGCGCGCGCGGTGATCTCGCGGCCGCAACTGCTGTTGGCGGACGAGCCGACCGGCAGCGTCGATCCGACACTCGGGCGCCGCCTGCTGCGGCTGTTCATCGAGCTCAACAAATCCGGCACCGCGGTCATCATCGCGACCCACGACATCACGCTGATGGATCAATACGAGGCGAGGCGGCTGGTGCTGCATCAGGGACGGCTGCACATCTATGAATAGGAGCGGCGACGAGAAAGTGTCGTTGGTCGATCTCGGGCGCGAGCGCCCGCAGGTCCCGGCCACCGCGCGCAACATGTCGCCGATCGTGCCGCGCGCCTCGATCTCGGGCCGTGCACTGGTCGCGGTCGTCGCGATCATGACCTTCCTCGCCTCGCTGACGACAGGCACCGTGCTGCTCGTCAGCGCGTCGGCCGCCGAATGGCAGTCGGAAGTGTCGAGCGAGATCACCATCCAGGTGCGCCCCTCGCCGGGCCGCGATCTCGATCGCGACGCGCAGGCCGCGGTGGAGGCGATGCGGGCGCAGCCCGGCATTCTCGAGGTCCGTCCGTTCAGCAAGGAGGAATCCGCCAAGCTGCTGGAGCCGTGGCTCGGCAGCGGGCTCTCGATCGACGAACTGCCGGTGCCGCGCGTCATCGTGGCGCGGGTGCAGCCCGGCACCACGCTCGATCTCGCCGGCTTGCGCGCGCGGGTGACGCAGGCGGCGCCGACCGCAAGCGTCGACGATCACCGCGCCTGGATCGAGCGCATGCGCTCGATGACCGGCGCCACGATGTTCGCCGGCGTCGGCATCCTCATCCTCGTGATCATCGCAACCATCATCTCGGTGTCGTTTGCGACCCGCGGCGCGATGGCCGCCAACCGCCCGATCGTCGAGGTGCTGCATTTCGTCGGCGCCGGCGACAGCTTCATCGCCAACCGCTTCCTGCGGCATTTCCTTCGGCTCGGCCTCCAAGGCGGGCTGATCGGTGGCGGTGCGGCGATGCTGGCGTTCGGCTTCTCCGAGTCGATCGCCAACTGGTTCTCCGGCACGCCGGTGGGCGACCAGTTCGCGGCCCTGCTCGGCACGTTCTCGCTGCGTCCGTCGGGCTATCTGGTGCTGGCGATGCAGGCGGTGCTGATCGCGGCGATCACCGCGTGGGCATCGCGGCGCACCCTGTTTGCCACGCTCGACGACATCGACTGACGGCGCCGCGAAACTCGAAATCATGGCGCTGCCTCGTGATCGCATTTCGTCGCCCAAGTGTGATTTCGCGCGCGTGCACGCGGCACTGGTCCCGCGGAAAACCGGTTTCCACTTTTCCGGATCATGCTTTAAAATCCCCGGGGGGAAGGATAACCGCATCACATGAGTTTGCAGTCCGACGATACGTCGCCGAATGGCTTTGCCGCGCGCCCGCGCGGCTGGCTGCGCGCCGTCATCGTCGCGCCGCTGGCGGTTGCCTTCGTCGCCGCGGCGGTCGGCTTTGTCGGCTTCCTCTCGCAATTGCGCGGCGTCGAGACCGACCCGCCGCAAAATGCCGACGGCATCGTGGTGCTGACCGGCGGCTCGTCGCGGGTGTCCGACGCCATGGAACTGTTGGCTGCCGGCTACGGCAAGCGTTTGCTGATCTCGGGCGTACATCCGACCAACGACGCCAGCGACATTTCCCGCTCTGTGCCGGACAGCAAGGGGCTGATGAGCTGCTGCGTCGATCTCGACCGCTCGGCGCTGAACACCCGCAGCAACGCGGCGGAGACGCGGCGCTGGGCGCGCGAGCGCGGCTTCAAGTCGCTGATCGTGGTGACCTCGAACTACCACATGCCGCGGGCGATCGTGGAACTGTCACATGCGATGCCCGACGTGACGCTGATCCCGTTCGCCGTGGTCGGCGACAAATGGCGCGACGAGCCGTGGTGGACGAGTGGCGCGACGTTCCGTCTCTTGCTATCGGAATACGCCAAATATGTCGCCGCGGAGATGCGGGTGCGGCTGGCCGATCTCGGCCTCGACCTGACCTCCGAGCTCGCCGAGCCGGCTGCCGCGCCACGCCGCCCGGCGACGGCGCAGGCGAATTGATGTATCAGGCACCGTCATTCCGGGGCGATGCGCAGCATCGAACCCGGAATCTCGAGATTCCGGGTCTGGTGCTGACGCACCATCCCGGAATGACGGTGTAAAGGATAGTGTTGAGAGAATGACTTCGATCTTCCTGCGCTCGCTGATCTTCAACGTGCTGTTCTATCTCGTGCTGGTGGCGCTCTGCATCATCGCGCTGCCGGCGCTGCTGTTGCCGCGGGGGGCGTTGATGGCGCTCGAAGCCGCGTGGGCCAACATCAGCCTGTTCCTGATGCGCGTGATCTGCAACATCAGGATCGAGTTTCGCGGGATCGAGAAGATTCCGAGCGGGCCGCTGATCGTCGCCTCCAAGCACCAGTCGTTCTGGGAGACGTTCGCGCTGGTGCGCTTCTTCGAGCATCCGCTGTTCATCCTGAAGCGCGAGCTGATGATGATCCCGGTGTTCGGCTGGTACCTCAAGAAGGTCGGCATGATCTCGGTCGAGCGCGGCGGCGGCCCGCGCTCGCTGATCAAGACGCTGAAGCGCGCCGCGGCCGAGGTGAAGCTCGGCCGGCAGCTCGTGATCTTTCCGGAAGGCACCCGTACCGCACCGGGGGCGCCACCGAACTACAAGGCCGGCGTCGCGCAGATCTATGCCGAGAGCGGCGTGCCGTGCCTGCCGATCGCGCTCAATTCCGGGCTGTTCTGGCCACGCCGCACCTTCATGCGTTATCCCGGCACGCTGGTGGTCGAATTCCTCGACCCGCTGCCGCCGGGATTGCCGCGCGATGAGTTCATGACCCGCTTGCGCGACCAGATCGAAACCGCCACCACCCGCATCGTCGAGGCCGGCCGCGCCGAGCAGGCGAAATTGTTCGGCGTTGTGCCGAACGCGGCGAAAGGGTAGGGCGCAGCACAAGCCTTGGTGCGGTTGCTGCCGCGAATTTCGTGCCCGCGGTTTCGCCGGTCCCTTCAGAAATCGTCATGCCCGGGCTTGTCCCGGGCATCCACGTCTTTGGTTCGGCCCGAAGCAAGACGTGGATGGCCGGGCACAGGCAAGCCGAAGCGACGCCGTCCTTCGGACGGCTGTGCCCGGCCCATGACGATGCGGAGAGTTACCGAATCGCGAATGGGGTCGCCACTACTGACCGGCCGCCGCGTCGGTGTTGAAGGTCTCGCCTTGCGGCACCCAACTCTTGCCGTCGAATGTCGCTATCTGCATCTGCGTGAACGGCGCATAGCGGTCCGGCCGCGTCGAGATGGCGATGCCGGGCAGCAGCAGCGGCGCGACCACCTTGTTGAGGTTGGTTGCCTGCTTCAGCAAATTCTCGCGCGTCAGATCATCGCCGCACATCTCGATGACCTTCACCGTCATATAGGCCGAGATGTAGCCGGTGACATTGCTGCCGTCGGCGATGTCGCCTTGCGGATACCACTTCGCCAGGAACTCCTTGAACTCCTTCACGTCGGCGGCGTTCTCCCAGGTGGGATCGGTCGGCGTCTTGAATGCGAGCGCGGTCAACAATCCCTTCGAGGCTTCGATGCCGGCCGGCTCCATGACGCCCTTGATCGATGAGGAGACGCTGACCACGTAATTCAGCGGTTTCCATCCGAGCTCGTAGACCTTGCGGATCGCCTGCGCGCCGAACTTGGGCGTCGCCATCGTGAACAGCGTGTCGGCGCCGGAGGCTTTCAGGGAGACGATTTGCGAATCGACCGTGGGATCGGAGACCTCGTAGGTCACTTCCTTGACGATCATCGTCTTCGCCTTGTCGCCGAGGCCATCCTTCAGCCCCTTGACGTAATCCTTTCCGGCATCATCGTTCTGGGAGAAAACGCCGAGCTTCGCGTCGGGCTTGTTCTTCAACAGATATTTGGCGAAGATCATGCCCTCCATCTGGTAGGGCGGATAAAGCTGGGTAGTCCACGGGAAGTTCTTCGGGTCGTCCCATTTTGCCGCGCCCGTCGAAATGAAGATCTGCGGGACCTTCTTCTGGTTCAGATACTTCTGGATCGCTGAATTGGTCGGTGTGCCGATGGTGCCGATGATTGCCAGCACCTCGTCCTGTTCGACGAGGCGTCGCGTCTGCTCCACGGTCTTGGGCGGTGAATAGGCATCGTCGAGTGAAATCAGCTTGATCTTTCGGCCGTTCACGCCGCCCTTCGCGTTGATCATCGCGTAGTAGGCTTCTTCGAGACGCCCCTGGGTGCCGTAGGCGGACGCCGGGCCGCTATAGGGCATGGTCTGGCCGATCTTCACCTCGGTATCGGTGACGCCGGGGTCGTATTTCTTGTCGGCGAGGGCAGGTTGGGCGGCGGCGAGCATGAGCGCGCAGAACACTGCGCGCGAGTAACGAAACGTCATGGCGAATCTCCCCAAGTATCGGCCACGCTCTTCGGCGTGTGCCGTAGACGCTCATGATCGCTGCTCCACCCTGCACGTCAAGTGCGACAGCTCGGCGCGCGGGTGCCGTCGTACCTCTGTCCGTCCGGGAGCGGTGAAGCAAGCGATGTCAGTGCCGAAAAACTCACCACGAACGGGTTCGCCGGCACGTCCGTCGCGGTCGAGATCCAGACGCTCTTGGTCTCCTGATATTCGCGGACCGCGTCGATGCCGCTTTCGCGGCCGACGCCGGGCTTCATGCCGCCGAACGGCATCATGGAACTGGTCGCACTGATCTAGCCGCGCTTTCTTTGCCCTGCTTCAGGATGGCGTAGCGCGTCGACGACCACCTTGAATGCGGCCGAGTTCTGCCGGGATGTCGGGTAGTAGATAAAGTAGCCCTCGAACTTCGGCGACCAGTCGTCGAGCACCACGACGAGTTCGCCCGACTGAACGTGTTGCGCCGCCATGTCCTCGGGAACGTAGGCGATGCCGAAACCCTTCAGGGCGGCATCGATCATGGCGCGAGAGTCATTGAAGGTCACTTGCCCCTCGACGCGCGCCCGGAGTTCGGCGCCGTTCTTGGCGAACTCCCACACGTAGTGACCACCCGCTGCCTGACGTCGCTTGATGCAGATGTGCTTGATGAGATCTTTCGGATGCCTTGGTTTGGGGTGCTCTTTCAAATAGGTGGGAGAGGCGACCGCGACCAGCCGCCAGTCCGGGCCGATCCGCACCGCGATCATGTCTTTCTCCACGCTCTCACCGAGACGGATTCCAGCATCGAAGCCGTCCTTGACGATGTTGCGGAACCCGGTGTCGAGACTGAACTCGACCTTGATGTCAGGATATTTTTTCAGGACCGACGACAGCCTCGGCCAGACGGCCTTTTCCAGCGCATGGTCCGAGAGCGTGATCCGGATGGTGCCGGATGGCGTGTCGCGCAGCGACATCAGCGCCGCGATGTCACGCTCGATTTCCTCGATGCGCGGCGCCAGTGACTGCTGAAGACGCTCGCCCGCTTCGGTCAGACCGACGCTGCGCGTCGTGCGCGTGAGCAGCCGCAGGCCCATCTGGGATTCAAGGCGCTTGATCGTATGGCTGAGTGTCGATTGCACGATGCCCAGTTTCGCCGCGGCCCTGGTGAAGCTGCGTTCGCGGGCGACGGCCACGAAGGCCAGTAAGTCATTGAAATCCCGGCTTGCCATGGCCCGTCAATATTCATGGCCTAGGTCGATTAATGCAAGCGAATTATGGCAGCTAATCGAACACCGTGGCGGGCTCTATGTGTTGCTGTGAACAGCGCCAACTGGGCGCTTCTCTGAACATGGATGCCCGATGGACGCCACGATCAATCAAAAGACAACGCAGCCAATGGCCGCATGGAGCGCCGTCTTCGCGATGACGCTGTGCGCCTCGACCCTCATCGCGTCCGAGTGGATGCCGGTGAGCCTGCTCACGCCGATCGCAACAGGTCTTGAGTTGACCGAAGGACAGGCCGGGCAAGCCATTTCCGTGTCCGGCTTCTTCGCAATCCTGACCAGTCTTTTCATCTCGGCCGCAACGCGTGGCGTCGACCGGCGCACCGTCTTGTTGTGGCTGACTAGTGTCATGCTGATCTCCGGCGTCGTTGTCGCGTTCGCGCCCAATTATACGGTCTTCATGGCAGGGCGCGCGCTTGTCGGGATGGTCGTTGGCGGATTCTGGTCGATGTCCGCCGCAACGATGATCCGCATCGTGCCGGGCAAGGACGTGCCGCGCGCGCTGGCGGTTCTCAATGGCGGCAATGCCCTCGCGACGACGATTGCCGCGCCGCTCGGCAGCTTTCTCGGTCAGTATATCGGCTGGCGCGGCGCGTTCTTTTGCGTGGTGCCGATCGCGGCGCTGACCTTGTTTTGGCAATTCGTCACGCTTCCCAGGATGCCGAGCCGTGAGCGGGCGAGTGCGGCAGCGGCATTCAAGGTGCTGCGCCGGCCTGGAGTTCCCTACGGCATGCTCGCAGCGGCGCTGTTTTTCCTCGGGCAATTCGCACTTTTCACGTATTTACGGCCATTCTTCGAAACGGTAACGCGCGTCGATGTCACGACGATCTCGGCACTGTTGCTTGTGATGGGCGTTGCGGGTCTGATCGGCACTGCACTGATCGGTGTAGTCATCCGCGATCGCCTCTATACGTTCCTCGTATTGATGCCGTTCGCAATGGCCGTAATTGCCGTTGCCCTGATCGCGACGGGTTCGTCACTGGGCGCCACGGCGGCGCTGATGTTCCTGTGGGGCTTCATCGGCACGGCTGCACCCGTTGGCTGGTGGACCTGGCTGAGCAAGGCCTTGCCCGACGACGCGGAAGCAGGCGGCGGGCTGATGGTCGCGGTGGTCCAACTGGCGATTACGGCAGGTGCTGCGGGTGGCGGCGTGCTTTTCGACAGCAGCGGCTATCAGGCCACTTTTCTGTTCAGCGCCGTCATCCTCGCGCTGTCGTCGTTGGTGATTTTGGTCGGAGCACGCCGTCGCAAGGCCGACGCGCAATGCGCTTCTTGTGCGTCGGCAAGTCGGGCTGTGTGACGCAGCGTCCTCGCGGGATTTCCCCACGTCATCGGAAACGAATGCAGGCCCAAAGTCATTGGCATCAGTCGGAACGACAGCATCAAGGAGGTATTCGATGCAAATCAGACCAGCAGGTTCACAACCTTCAGCCCGCGGCCCCGCCGAGTATTTCACCGGCACCGTCCGTGTTGATCTCTTGTTCCAGGCCGCAGACCCTGGGCGCGCCTCCGGCGCCCACGTCACCTTTGAGCCCGGCGCGCGGACCGCATGGCATACGCATCCCTTTGGTCAAACGCTCATCGTGACGTTCGGCCGCGGGTGCGTACAGCGCTGGGGCGGCCCGATCCAGGAAATCCGTCCAGGCGACGCGGTGTCGTTCGAACCCGGCGAGAAACACTGGCACGGTGCGTCGCCGACGACGGCGATGTCCCACATCGCCATTCAGGAAACGCTCAATGGCAGTCCGGTCGAGTGGATGGAGAGGGTAACCGACGAACAATATGGCGCTGGCACTGCGGCCGAATAGATGAATATTGCGGCGTTGTCATCGAGGTCGGTAGCGAGGTCGTTCGAGAGGCAGGCCCTGTTCTTCGGGCAACGGCGCATGCTCTGCGGTCCTGCCCACGTCGGCCGTTCCCTGCCTGACCTGATGGACCGGGTGCTCAAAGACCGCATTCAGCCCGGCAAGGTCTTTGATCTAACGCCGCCGATCGAGCAGGTGGCGCAGGGTTATCGTGCCATGGACGAGCGCCGCGCGATCAAGACGCTGCTGACCGTGTGACGGCAGCTATGGCGAATTCGATGACTGCGCAGGCTTGGTGCACCTCTCCCCGCCCGGGAGAGGTGCTGAGCCCCCGTCACCGCATCACGAACGGGTTCGCCGGCACGTCCGTCGCGGTCGAGATCCAGACGCTCTTGGTCTCCTGATATTCGCGGACCGCGTCGATGCCGCTTTCGCGGCCGACGCCGGAGTGCTTCATGCCGCCGAACGGCATCATGTAGCTGATGGCCCGGTAGGTGTTCACCCACACGGTGCCGGCGCGCAGTTGCTTCGGCACCCGGATGGCGCGCGCGAGATCCTTGGTCCAGATGCCGGCGGCGAGGCCGTAGATCGTGTCGTTGGCGATCCGGATGGCGTCCTCCTCGGTGTCGAAGGAGACGATCGACAGCACCGGCCCGAACACCTCCTCGCGCGCGATCCGCATGGTGTTGTCGACGTCGGTGAAGATGGTCGGTTCGACGAACTGGCCGCCCTTGATGCCGTCGCCGGAGGCCGGCTTGCCGCCGAGCAGGCAGCGCGCGCCCTCGGCTTTCGCGATGTCGATATAGTCGAGCACCTTCTTGTACTGCGCCGGCGTCGTGATCGGGCCGACATTGGTGTCGGACTGCATGGGATCGCCGATCTTGGCGGACTTCGCCAGCTCCAGCACCCGCGCGACGAATTTCTCCTTGATCGAGCTCTGCACCAGGAGGCGGGATCCCGCGATGCAGGTCTGCCCCGTGGCGGCGAAAATGCCGGAGATCGCGCCGGCCGCGGCGGCGGTGAGGTCGGCGTCCTCGAACACGATATTGGGCGACTTGCCGCCGAGCTCGAGCGAGACGCGCTTCAGGCTTTTGGCCGCGGTCTCGTAGACCTTTGCGCCGGTCGTGTCCGATCCGGTGAAGGTGATCTTGGCGACGCCGGGATGGGCGATCAGCGCGGAGCCCGCCTCGGGACCGAAGCCGGTCACCACGTTGAAGATGCCGTCGGGAATTCCGGCCTCCCTGGTCAGCGCGGCGAATTCCAGCGTGCTGGCCGAGGTGAATTCCGACGGCTTGACGACCACGGCGCAACCGGCGGCGAGCGCGGCGGCGCATTTCCAGGCGACGAACAGCAGCGGCGAATTCCATGCGGTCAGCGCCGCGACCACCCCGACCGGCTCATGGGTCGTGTAGGCAAAGGTCTCTGCCTTGTCGATCGGCACCAGGCCGCCCTCGAGCTTGTCGACGAGCCCGCCGAAATACCACCACCACTCCGGATGGTAGCGCAGCTGGCCGAGCATCTCGGCCATCAGCTTGCCGTTGTCGCGCACCTCGATTTCGGCGAGGCGCTCGGCATTGGCCGCGACGAGGTCGCCGAGCTTGCGCATCACCTTGCCGCGTGCGGAGGCCGTCATCTTCGCCCAGGGGCCGCGCCACATCGCCTCATTGGCTGATTTCACCGCCTTGTCGGCGTCGGCGGCCGTGCCGCGCGGAATCTTCGCCCAGGCCTCGCCGCGATAGGGATCGATGCTGTCGAACCATTCGCCATTGGCGGGGTCGACATACTGGCCGTTGATGTAGAGCTGATAGGTTTTCATGACATCCTCCCGCAAGGCGATGGTTCTGGTTGGCGGAACGCTATCACGCATTGCGCGACGCCGTCATAACGCAGTCACGTGAGCCGGGTTGCAGCCGGGGCGGGCCGCTATCGGTCATGCGGCGCGGCAAGCTCGGCCGCGATGATCGCGCCGAGCGCCATGTCGCTCTGCTGTCCGAAGCCATGGTGCACGATGTTGCCGTCGCGGCCGATCAGGATGCTGGTCGGCGTTCCCTGCATGCCGTAGCGCTGCATGGTGACCGGGATCGGCGTGCCTTCGCCGGCCTCGTCGACGCCGATCGGGAAGGTCAGCCGGTACTCGTGGATGAAGGCTTCCAGCGACACCTCCGTCATCGCCGCGTGGTGCTCGAATACGGTGTGCAGCCCGATCACCTGCAGGTCCGAATGCCTGAACAGCTCGAACGCGCGCTGGGTCTGCGGCGTGCCGTGCGCGACGCAGCCGGGGCACAGCATCTGGAACGCGTGCAGCAGGACCGGCCGGCCGCGCAGCGCGGCCAGGGTCAGCGGCTCGCTGGTGTTGAACCAGCACGACGCCGCGATTTCGGGTGCTGGAGTCACGGCTTGGTTCCTTGCGCCTGTCACCTCGCGGCAGGGTGGCAAGATCGGTGCGGGTCTGTCAACGACCGGCGGCGCTTGATGCTGCTGCCCGGCGTGCGCGGCGCGCGGCGCGGCGGCGCTGGGTCCAGAGCCTGGCGCGGTCGAGATAGAGATAGACCACCGGCGTCGTGTAGAGCGTCAGGATCTGGCTCAGGATCAGTCCGCCGAAGATCGCGATGCCGAGCGGCTGGCGCAGCTCGCTGCCTTCGCCGAGGCCGATCATCAGCGGCACCGCGCCGAACAGGGCGGCCAGCGTCGTCATCATGATCGGCCGGAAGCGCATCAGGCAGGCCTCGTAGATCGCATCGCGCGACGACAGCCCGCGCTGGCGCTCGGCATCGAGCGCGAAGTCGATCATCATGATCGCGTTCTTCTTCACGATGCCGACCAAGAGGATCACCCCGATCATGCCGATGATGTCGAAATCGGTGTGCGACAGCATCAAGGCCGCCACCGCGCCGACGCCGGCCGAGGGCAAAGTGGAGAGGATGGTCAGCGGGTGGATGTAGCTCTCGTAGAGCATGCCGAGGGAGATGTAGATCGTCGCCAGCGCGGCGAGGATCAGGAATAGCTCGTTGGCCAGCGCCTGCTGGAAGATTTTCGCGGAGCCCGCAAACCCACCGGAAATGCCCGCGGGCATGCCGAGCGCGTGCATCGCGTTCTCGATCGTGGTGGTCGCCGTGCTCAGCGAGACGCCCGGCGGCAGGTTGAACGAGATGGTGCTGGAGACCAGGAGATCCTGGTGGTTGACGGAAAGCGGCGTCTCGCCGTGCTCGAAGCGCGCAACGCTCGACAGCGGGATCATGGTCTCCGCGCTAGTGGAGACCGCGGTCCCGGTCGAGGCGACGCCCTTGCCGGTGGCGCCGATCGAATTGGTGGCCTGGTTGCGCACCACATTGGCGGCGACCGCGCTGACCGAGCTTTTTTGCGAGGACGAGGCCACCGTGCCGGCCACCGCATTGGTGCTCTGCGTGCCGCTCGCCGAGCCGCCCGAGGTCGAGATATAGACCTCCTTCAGGGTTTGCGGGTCCTGCGAGAAGCGCGGCGCGACCTCCATGATCACGTGATACTGGTTGCGCGCGACGAAGATGGTCGAGACCTGGCGCTGCCCGAACGCGTCATAGAGCGTGTTGTCGAGCTGGCTCACCGTGATCCCGAGCCGCGAGGCGGCGTCGCGATCGATGATCAGATTGGCCTGCAGCGCCTTGTTCTGCTGGTCGCTGTTGACGTCGGCGAGCGTCGGCTCCTTCTGCAATGCCGCGACGAGCTTCGGCGTCCACTCGTTCAGCTCCTCGAAGGTCGAGCCCTTCAGCGTGTACTGATACGCCGCGTTGCCCGAGCGCCCGCCGGCGCCGAGGTCGCCGATCGATTGCAGGAACAGGGTGGCGCCCGCGACGCTTGCCAACGGCTCGCGCAGCCGCTCGATCACTTTGTCGGCGCGCAGCCGGCGCTCGTCCATCGGCTTCAGCGAGGCGAACACGGTGCCGGTGTTGGTGCCGCCGGGACCCACGCCGCCGCCGCCCGTGAAGCCGACCGCGGTGTCGACCGCCGGATCCGACTTCACGATGTCGATGAACCGGGTCAGCTTCTGCTGCATCAGCTGGAATGAGGTGCTCTGGTCGGCCTGGATCGAGCCGACCAGCAATCCGGTGTCCTGCTGCGGCACGAAGCCCTTGGGCACCACCTTGTAGAGATGGAAGTTCAGATAGAGCGTCGAGCCGAGGATCAGCATCACCAGGAGCGGATGGCGCAGCGCGAGGCCGAGCGTCGCGCGATAGCCGTTCAGCATCAGCTCGAAGATGCGTTCGCTGATCCGGTAGATCCGGCCGTGCGGCCGGCCCTCCTCCTTGCGCAGCAGCACCGCGCACATCATCGGCGTCGTGGTCAGCGAGACCACCAGCGAGATCACGATCGCGATCGTGATGGTCATGGCGAATTCGCGGAACAGGCGGCCGACCAGGCCGCCCATCAGCAGGATCGGCACGAACACTGCGATCAACGACACGCTCATCGACAGCACCGTGAAGCCGACCTCGCGGGTGCCGACCAGCGTCGCCTCGAGCCGCGACAGCCCGGCGTCTATGTGGCGGGTGATGTTCTCCAGCACCACGATGGCGTCGTCGACCACGAAGCCGGTCGCCACCGTCAGTGCCATCAGCGAGAAGATATCAAGCGTATAGCCGAGCAAATACATCACGGCGAAGGTCGCGATCAGCGACACGCCGACCGCCACCACCGGGACCAGCGTCGCCCGCGCATTGCGCAGGAAGGCGAACACCACCAGGATCACCAGGGCCACCGCGATCAACAGCGTGATCTCGACGTCGTGCAGCGAGGCCCGGATCGTCTTCGAGCGGTCCATCGCGAGGGTGATGTCGACCGCGGGCGAGACCGAGGCCTTCAGCTGCGGCATCAGCCCTTTCACGGTGTCGACCATCTTGATGATGTTGGCGCCTGGCTGCCGGTACACGATCATCACGACGGCCGGCTTGCCGTTGGAAACGCCGAGCGTGCGCACATTCTCCACGGAATCGATCACGTCGCCGACATCGGTCAGGCGCACGGCCGCGCCGTTGCGGTAGGCGACGACCAGCGGCCTGTAGTCGGCTGCCTTGCGGGCCTGGTCGTTGGCGTAGATCTGGTAGCGCTGGTTGCCGACGTCGATGCCGCCCTTCGGGCTGTGCGCATTGGCACTACTGAGCGCGGCGCGGACGTCCTCGAGCCCGATGCCGTATTTGTACAGCGCCGGCGGGATCAGCTCGACGCGCACCGCCGGCAGCGAGCCGCCGCCGACCGAGACTTCGCCGACGCCCTCGACCTGCGACAGCTTCTGCGCCAGCACGGTCGAGGCGGCGTCATAGAGCTCGGCGGGCGTCAGCGTGTCCGAGGTCAAGGTGTAGATCAGAATCGGCGCCGAGGCCGGGTTGAACTTGCGGTAGGTCGGATTGGCGCGCAGGTTGGTCGGCAGGTCGGCGCGCGCCGCGTTGATCGCCGCCTGCACGTCGCGCGCGGCGCCGTTGATGTCGCGGTCGATATCGAACTGCAGCGTGATGCGGGCGGAGCCGAGCGAGGACACCGATGTCATTTCGGTGACGCTGGCGATCTGGCCGAGGTGACGCTCGAGCGGGCTTGCCACCGTGGAGGCGACGTCGGCAGGGCTCGCGCCGGGCAGGGTCGCCTGCACCATGATGGTCGGGATGTCGACGTCGGGCAGCGGCGACACCGGCAGCTTGAAGAACGCAATGATGCCTGCCACCACGAGGCCAAGCGACAGCAGCGTGGTGCCGACCGGCCGTCGGACAAAAGGGGCGGAGAGGTTCATCGAATTTGCGAGCGCTGTTTGCGGATCAGCTTCTATCCGTCCGCGCCGCAATGCAAAAGCCTAAATGTCACAGGGCGGTGCCATATGTCCGCCGAGATTTCTCTGGCCGCAACAAACGCCCGACGACGGCCGCATTCCCGATCGTGTGGTTTGCAACGACGCGGATGCGGGCTACTTCGCCGCATTCTGGCTCGCGCCGACGAAGTAGAAATCCTCGCTTCCCGGCACCGAACCATAGCTGAAGGGCTGTTGCCGACGATCCGTCGCCGCCATGACGTCGTCGCGCACGAGATCGAACAGCTTGCGGATCTCGATCCGCGGCGTCTGCATGCGCTTGATCAGGGCCGTTACGAACGGGCTGTGACCACCGTCGCTGTCGAGCGCGACCTGGCCGTGCTTGGCGGCGTAGACAACCAGCGTGCCGCTGTCGGGTTCGACCTGAGCCAGTCCCCTGCCGATCGAGCGCGACGCGACGGTGCGCTTGATCTGGTTGGCGAAGGGATTGTCGCGGCAGGCATCGAGAATGACGAGATGCAGCTTGCGTGCACCTTCGGTCGCGCCCAGCACCTGGGTCAGGGCAACCGCCTCAAACGGCACATCGCGGTCGGTGGCGAGTTTCGCATCGACCGGCACCAGATAGTTCTCGCCGGCCATCTCCATGCCGTGCCCGGCATAGTAGATCACCGCCCAGTCCGCGCCATCGGCCACGTCGGCGAATGACTTCAGCGCCTCGACCAGGCTGTCCCGCGTGGCATCGTTGACGAGGCGGACATCCTGAAAGCCGATGGCGCGCAGCGTATCGGCAATCGCCGCCGCGTCCTGGCCGGGGTTCGGCAGCACCGGCACGGAGCGATATCCGGAATTGCCCACGACCAGGGCGACGCGCCGTTCGACGGTCGCCGCCTTTGGGCCCGCGCCGATCGGCGCGATCGGCACAGCCGCGGCGACCGCGGGCGCGGGCTTGGCCGCGCCTTGATCCGCGATGACGCTCTTGTCCGTGGTGGCGACCTTGTCCAGCCGTTGCAGGCCTTCTTTGGCGACGCGCTGGCCCCTGCGTCCGGTCGAGCTGATCGAGCCCGATGACCTCGAGCGCGTGGCGGAAGTCGGCGCGTGCGCCCTCGACATCGCCCTTCTTCTCGGCGGCGAGGCCTCGGCGTGCGTAATTCAGCGCGCCCTGCGCATTGAGTTGCGTCGCGTGGTCGTAGTCGCGCACGGCCTGCTCGAGCTTGCCTTTGCCGGCCAGCGTCAGGCCGCGCAGCGAGTAGAACTCGGATTGCCCGTCCTGGAGTGCGATCGCGCGTTCGATATCCCGCGACGCATTGTCGATGTCGCCGGCGCTGATCTCGACCACCGCCCGGCAATAATACGGGCCGCCTGCGCGCGGCGCGACCTTGATCGCATCCTGGCAATGCAGCGCCGCGAGCCGGTCCTTGCCGCGGAAATCGTAGACCAATGCGCGATTGACATAGGCGTACCAGGAATTGGGATCGAGCTCGATGGACCTGCCGTAATCGGCCAGCGCGCGATCGTAGTCTCCGGTGGCGACGAACAGCTCGGCGCGATTGTTGAGCCAGCCGGCGCTGAACGGGCCGGCTGGCTTCAGCCGGATCGCCTGATCGAAGTCGCTCAGCGCGCGGTCATAGTCCTGGTTCTGCAGGAAGACCTTGGCCCGCTGGCCATAGGAGGGCGCAAACGACGGATTGATCGCGATCGACTGATCGTAGTCCGCCTTGGCTTTCTCCAGATCGCCCTTGCTATGCCAAGCGAGCGCCCGGTTGTAATAGGTGATCGAAAGGTCGCGTCCCCTGGGATTGGCCGCGATCAGGCGGGTGCAGGCAGGGATTGCGAGCTCCGGGTGCGGATCCCTGGCGTCGCACGCCGCGCCATCCTCTCTCAGACCTGCATAAGATGGGGAATTCAGCAGCAACAGCAGGCCGATTGCGGCGAGCTTGGGCAATGAGAGGCGCATTCCAGTCATTCCATTCCAACGACCGGAAATTGAGACCACAATGTTGTTCGCGCCGTGGCGAAAAATGCGCGAACGAGGTTCCGCGCCTCAGCCCGGGTCCAGCCTGTCAGCCGCGCGCGCATCGCGATGCAGCGTGCCCGCATCGTGCAGCATTGCCGCGAGCTGGTGCAGCTGCGTGTCGCGAAAGCCCTGCTTCTCGATCGAGGCCACGGTCGAGAGCACATAGTCGCGGTTGTTGCCGGAGCGGCCATGGCCCTGCAGCACCAGGCGCTGCTGCTCGGCGAGCGACAGCCGCCCGGCATATTGCACATGGCCGCGATCGACTACATAGGCCAGCGCGCTGACGCGCTCGCGCGCCGCATTCTCCAGCCACACCGAGCGCATCACCTCGCGATAGACATTGGTGGTCTGCTCGCGTCCGCGCAAATAGGCGATGGTGTCGTGGCGCAGGCGGGCGGCGACGCGGAACGCGATGCCGCGGCAGGCGCCGCCGCGGTCGAGCCCGAGCACCAGGCCCGGCTTCTCCGGCGTGCCGCGGTGGTCGAACGAATAGACGCAGAGCGCGCGATGCTCGCCGATCAGCCGCGCCGGCACCTGTTCCAGGAACTCGAAGCCCGGCTTCCACATCAGTGAGCCATAGCCGAACACCCAGAGGTCGCCGTCGGTTTCGGAATGGGGAGGATTTGCTGACATCGCGCTGATGGGCTAGCAGAACGGGCCGTCGAAGCGAAGCGGATTCCGTGATGTTTCCAAGGCTTGCTGAAGGCTCGCTCAAGGGTTGCTCGGGGCTTGTTCAAGGCTCGCGGCCGCTTAGATTTTGACAAATTCGCCCGCCAAAGGACCTGCATGTCGGATCAGACCTCCGCCCCCCGCCGCCGCTCGCGCTTCGGCCTTTATGCCGTCCCAGTCGCGGTCCTGATCGCCGCGGTGCTGTGGAGTGCCTTCTGGTTCTTCGCCGCCTCGCAGGTCGGCGTGCAGGCCGATGCCTGGCGCGCGCAGGAGGCGAAGGCCGGCCGGGTCTATGATTGCGGCGACCGTTCGGTGGCGGGCTACCCGTTCCGATTCGAGGTCCGCTGCACCGATCCGAGCGTGATGCTGGTCTCGCAGACCGCCTCGCCGCAGATGGCGTTCGTGGCGCGGCTCGCCGAGATACTGGTCGTGGCGCAGGTCTACGATCCCAAGCTCGTGATCGCCGAATTCAAGGGCCCGGCCACGATCGCCGAACGCGGCGCGCAGCCGACGCTGTCGGTGAGCTGGAGCAAGGCACGGAGCAGCGTCGTTGGGCTGCCGGCGGTGCCGCAGCGCGCCTCGCTGGTGTTCGACGATCTCGCCATCGACCGCACCGGCGGTGCCGCGCCGGCGCCGCTGGCGCGGGTCAATCACATCGAGCTGCACGGCAGGCAGGTCGACGGCCCGGCGCCGGACAGTCCGGCGATCGAGACCGTGCTGCAGATTGCCGGCGGCACCTTGCAGGAGGTGCATCCGCTGCTCGCCCAGCCGTTCAACGCCGACATCCATGCGCGTCTCAACGGCCTGAAGGATTTCTCGCCGAAACCCTGGCCGGATCGCTTCCGCGAGATCCAGGCCGCCGGCGGCAGCGTCGAGATCCAGCAGTCGCGGATCGAGCAGGGCGATGTGCTGTCGGTCGCGGCCGGCACGCTCCGCCTCAACGCGCAGGGTCGCATCGAGGGCGAACTGCAGATGACGGTCGCCGGCCTCGAGCGCGTCATCCCCGCGCTCGGCATCGACAAGATGCTGGAGGAGGGCGTGCCGCAGTCAACGCTTGATCGCGTCGCGCCCGGCGTGAAGAGCCAGGACCTCAGCAATCTGTTCGGCGCGCTGGATCGCGCCATTCCCGGCCTCGGCAAGGTGATCAAGCAGAACGCCAATGCCGGCATTTCCGCCGGCATCAATTCGCTCGGCACGGAGGCCACGCTCGAAGGCAAGAAGGCGCGCAGCTTCCCGCTGCGCTTCGCCGACGGCGCGGTGTTCTTGGGCCCGCTGAAAGTCGCGCAGATCCCGCCGCTGTTCTGAGCCGCGGCGGATTGCGCTGACGCGAGCTCGCCCACGCACTGTCAGGCGTGCTCAAACGGGCCGACCTCGCGGATCACCTTGCAGATCTGCAGGAAGCCGCTGGCGTAGAACTCGGCATGTCCTCGCCTCATGGTTTCGACATGATCGGGATGATTGCGCCAGGCTTCGAGCGCCTCCTCCGAAGCAAAGCGAAACAGCGTGAGCTCCTCGCCATCCGCCGCCTTGAACGATTTGACCGAAAGGAATCCCGGAAGGCGGCTGACAATGTCGTACATGCGTTCGCCCAGCCGGTTGTATTCGTCGAGCGGAGCGGTCTCCCGTAACTTCAAGTCACCAACGACAATGACTTCACCGATCATGTTGCAGTCCTCCGTCGATCCAATGTCCGTGGCAGGTTGAAAACCATCGCCCGAACACAATTCGAAATCGCGGCCGGTGTTGTTACGCCTCCACCACCCAGGGCGTTCCTCGCGCGATATCGTCCGTCGCGGCAATCTATTCCCGCCGCCGCGATGAGAAAAACGTGACCGGAATAATGCGCCCCGGCGCGAATATCACTCCCCGAGTACCGCTCTCTCTCGCCTGAGGAAGCAACCTCGTGTGGAGGAGAAGCGATGCGAATTCTCGGGGGAATTCTGCTCGGCAGCATGCTGCTGTCGGCAGGTCCGGCGTTGGCGGAGGACGATGCGTCCGAGCTGCGTGCGCTGAAGGCACGGCTCAAGCAGCTCGAGCAGAAAATGGAGACGCAGGCGCGCAAGGAGGAGGCGCTGGCCGCAAGACAGAACGCAATTCAGAACGCGCAGATGACGGCGAAGGCGCCGGTGCCGTTCGATCCCTGTGCATCGGGCAAGCTCTGCTACAAGGGCGTCACCTTCACCTTCGGCGGCTGGGTCGATCTCACCGGCATCTATCGCAGCCGCAACCTCGCCTCCGATTCGGGGTCAGTCTACAACTTCATCCCGTTCCCGCAGAGCAAAAACTACAACACCGGCGAGTCGCGCTTCACCGCGCGCCAGACCCGCTTCTCGGTGCTCGCCGAAGCCAATGCCACGGAGAACATCCACGTCGCCGGCTATGGCGAGCTCGACTTCGAGGGCGCGGCGCAGACCGCCAATTCGGTCGCGACCAATTCGTTCAATCCGCGGCTGCGGCAGGCCAGCATCGAGATCGACCGCAGCGATCTCGGCTTGCATGTCCTGGCCGGCCAATCATGGTCGCTGAACACGCCAAGCAAGGCGGGCATCGATCCGCGAGGCGCCGATACGCCGGGCGTGATCGATTTCGAACTGGTGCCGGGCTTTCTCGGCGCGCGTCAACCAGGCGTCCGGGTCTGGCAGGATATCGGGCCGGAGTTCAAGCTCGCGGTCTCGGCGGAGAACCCGCAGACATCCTTTTTCGGCGGCAACAATCCGCTGGTCGGCACGCCGGCGGTTGGCCCGCAGGGCGTGCTCAACCCGAACCTGCTGGTCAATCTCACCGGTCCGGGCGGCAGCTTCTTCAACAGCCTGAACAATGTCAGCCTCAACCACGTTCCGGATTTCACCGTGAAGGGCGCGTGGGATCCGCGGCTCGGGCCCTACAAGCTGCACGTCGAGGCGTGGGCGCTCTACCGCGACTTCTATGATCGCTTCAACTTCGCCAATCACGACGTCAACACGGTGAGCTTCGGCGGCCACCTCTCGGCCGAGATCGTGCCGAAGCTGCTCGAGGTGCAGGCTTCCGCCTCTTACGGTGCGCTGGGCCGCTTCACCGCAACGCCATTCCCGGATGCGACCGTGCGCCAGGACGGCTCGATCCAGCCGCTGCCGATCACGGCCTTCCTGGTCGGCTCGGTCTGGCACACGACGCCGTCGCTCGATCTCTACGCCTATGCCGGGCTCGAAAAGACCAAGGCGACCTTCTCCGATGTCGGCACGGTGCCGTTCGGCTACGGCAATCCGCTCTACAACAATCTCGGCTGCAACATCGAGAACTCGCCGGCCGCGACCTGTAACGGCAACACTTCGGAGGTGAGGCAGTACACCGCGGGCTTCTACGACACGATCTTCAAGGGCTCCTACGGCACCATCAAGGCCGGCGCGCAATATTCCTACACCCAGCGCTTCGCCTTCCAGGGTGTCGGCGGCGCGCCGAAGACCGACGACCACATCGTCATGACCCAGATCCGCTACTACCCGTTCTAGGGCGTGAGGAGATCAGGTTGAGCTGGAGCGGCAACGGCAGCTCACCTCTCCCGTGGGAGAGGTCGGCGCGTAGCGCCGGGTGAGGGGTTACTCTCTCTCGTTGGGGCTGCACCCTCTCACCCGATTTGCTGCGCAAATCGACCTCTCCCACGGGAGAGGTGAATCGAGTTCGCGGTGCCGTCTCAGTCTAGATTCATCACCAGCGAGGAGGGAGAGGTCAGATGAGGATCGTGACCAGACCGAAGCGGAGGGCCGTGATCGCGCGCGAATTGATGATGGTCAGCCGCGCCGCGCATGTGCTGCAGCGAACTGGCCTCGCGATGGCCGGTGCCATGGCCGGCACCTTCGTCGCCGCCCAGCTCGCCAAGGGCCATGTCGCTGTCTTCGGCACGCTGTTCTTCGTCGCGACGACGATCGTGATCGGGGCAGTCGGCTTCTATCTCGGCATCGATGTTCCCAAGCCGGTGATGCGCGGCACGGGGCGCATCGATGCCGCCGAGCTGACGAGCGCAGGCGGCATCTTCCTCGCCGCGCTGGCTGCGCTGGTGTCGGTCTATGGCATCGTGTTCGACGAGATTCCGCCGCGCGCCTGGGAATTCGTGATCGGCACCTGGTGGTTCGGCGGCGGCATCATGCTGGCAACCGCTGGTCTCGTCGGCCGTCAGCGGCCGGCGCAGAAGACCGCGGCGATCTCGGCGGGGCCGATCCGGGATCAGCGGCTGCGACGGTGAGCACGGTCGTAGACCTGCGGCCCCGCTGCGCCAATCTGTCCCGTAGCTGCGACTGGCCGATGCGATACCCTCACCAAAAAATCGGGGAGGGACCTCATGCCAGCGAAATTCAGCCGCCGTCACGTCATCGCTGCCGGAGCCGCGGCCGCCGCGATGCCCTTCCTGTCACGCGGAGCCTCGGCGCAAGCTGCGTGGCCCTCGCGGCAAATCCGCATGATCTGCACCTACCCCGCCGGCGGGCAGACCGATCTTTTGGCGCGGGCCTTCGGCGAATTCATCGCAAGGCAAGTCGGGCAAACCGTCGTCATCGAGAACAAGGCGGGCGCCTCGGGCTCGATCGGCGCCGCCGAGGTGGCGCGCGCCGCGCCTGACGGTCACACCATCCTGTGCTCGATCTCGACCACCTACGTGATGAACCGCGCGATGATGAAGAACCCCGGCTACGACATGGACAAGGATCTGACGCTGGTCAGCGTGATCCCGGGCGCCGGGCTGCTGCTGGTTGCGAGCCCGAAATTGGGCGTCAAGACACTGGCGGAATTCGTCGCCTATGCGCGCAGCAGCGGCAAGGTGAATTTCGGCACCTACAGCGCGGGCTCCGCGCCGCACATGACGATCAACGAGCTCAACAAGCAGTATGGCCTCACCATCGAGCCGATCCATTATCGCGGCGAGGCACCGATGTGGACCGGGCTCGCGGAAGGCACGCTCGATGTCGCGATGGGCAGCTACACGGCTGCACAAACCGTCCTGCAAAGCGGTCGCGGCGTCGTCTTCGGGGTGCATTCGAAGAAGGTCGACGCTATCCCCGAGATCAGGACGCTGCCCGAGCAGAGCGCGACGTCGAAGTTCTTCACCGTGAGCGGCTTCTCGGGCTGGGCGCTGCCGAAGGCGACGCCGCAGCCGATCGTCGATCGGCTGTCGGAGATTTGCGTCGCCGCCAATAGCGATCCGAAGGTCAAGGAGGTGCTCGCGACCTTCGTGCTGGAGTCCGCGATCGGCTTCAAGGACAGCAATGCGCTGTATCAGCGCGAATTGCCGGTCTGGATGGAGGCCGCGCAGTCACTCGGCCTGCCGCCGGCTTGAAGCGATCCGGAACGGAAGGATGGCTGGATCGACGGTCACCATTCGTCGTAGAACCACTCCCTCGGGATACGAGGCCGCGCTCTTGCGTATGGCGGGATAGACGTCCGCTCGGGCTTGCGCGCGGCCGGAGCCGGCTGCGCCGGAGGCGGTGACGCCTTCTGCTCGGAAGCCTTCGCGAGCGCCCGTTTCATTTCTTCCTGGCTCGCCTTGAGTTCCTCAATGGCTTTGGAGCTCTCGCGGGCCATCTGTTGCTGGTTCGCCTTTAGTTGCTCGATGTTTCGCTCAACATTCGCGAGGTCGCGTGCGATCGTTTGCAGCAGCTGCGTCTGATCGGGAAGGGCTGTGTTGGCTGTCGGCGCGGCGTCCTGCGGTGGTGCGGTCTGAGGCAACGGCGTCGCTTGGGGCGGAGCGGCGTCTGCCGCGGCGACCTGAACGGCAGGTGGAGCCGGCTGCGCCGGAGGCTGCGGATCATCCGGCGGCAATGCTGGAGTTGAAACGAGCTGCGGCGCCCAACGGGCGACAAGCAGCTTGGCTTCCCCGCCATATGACGATTGCAAAGCCAGGGCAGCGACAACGATACATGCTGCCACCGACAAGCCGGTGAGGGCTCGGAATATCGGTCTTCCCGGCGGCGATTGCGAGCCAGGTACGGAAGAAGCAGGACTCGGCCCGGAAGAAGCTGGGTTGGGTCCGACCGAGGGCGGGTTTGGCTGCGCCGAAGGGGGGGACGCGGCATCGCGCTCCATTCTTGCGAGCTGTTCACTCAAGCGCGTGAGTTCTTCATCGGCGCGTGCGATCTGCTTTTGGGCTTCCGCGAGTCTTTCGTCGGCGCGCGCGCTCAGGCTATCGCTCGATCCAACTGGATTCGGAGTGGGTGTGGAGTTCATTGACGTTTCCCTTTCCGTCCAATGTCACCCAAGAGTACCGACTCGGCTATCCGTCAGGGGCGACCAGCCTCCAGCACTCCCTTCAGTCTTGTCCAAAGAATGGCCGGATGATAGCGCGCCCGAGGTCTCCTGGTAATGGGCGGGATACCGGCCCCGGGCTAGCCGGAGGTCAGGTCCGCTCGGGTCAAAAGCCGACATCTTCCGCGCCGCTTGGGGCCATGCAAACGGCCCTGGCCAGCGTAGTCTCAGGCGTCCCGCTCCACCAACTCGAAGGTGATGCCCTCCGGGCCCTCGAACAGCCGGAGCTTCCGGCTGATGTAGTCCATCTCCTCGCTCAGCATGGTCACACCATTGGCCACCAGGTGCGCGGTGGCCGCCTCGATGTCGTCGACGCGGAAGGCGAGGTGATTGAAGCCCAGCTTTCGCAGATTGGTCGGGTGTACCCCCGGATCGGTCCCCGGGGGCGGGTCGAACTGAAGCAGCTGGATTTCGAAATCCGCTCCCTCGAGTGCGAGGGTGATGTGCTGCGCTCTCATGGCCGGCATGCCCATGTACCGGGCGGGAATGCCGCCGTCGATGGTCGCGACGTGAGTCTTCCTGAAGCCGAGCAGTGCGAAGAAGGCGATCGCTGGGCCAGCATCTGCCACTGCGATAGTCACATGATCCGGACTGAGTATCATCTGATCGCTCCCTGTCATCGGCGCCGCGCCGGCTTGCCTCCTGCGAGGCTACCAGCTCGTTCGATCTGCCGGTAGGCGGGTCGGCCCTGCGGCAAAGCAACCGGACGGGCAACTCCAATTGTAGCATGAGTACAGATTGTAGGATGGGTAGAGCGAAGCGAAACCCCATCGATTACACCCGCGGACGCCGATGATGGGTTTCGCTGCGCTCTGCGCCCTCTGATCAAGAGAGGCGAAACGAGATGCAAAGCTCGGACAAATCACGTCGCGAGAACGCGAAATTATGGCCACAAGCAGCGCAACACACTCTGCGTCGTCCCGGCCTGCGCCGGGACGACGAATGGACAGGACCCCGGGCTACTCTACTGGATCACCCGCTTTCGCTTTCGCGGGTGATGTTTGTCATCTTGAATCGAGACCCATCCTCATCGTCGTCCTGGCGAAAGCCAGGACCCATTACCCCGAATCTCAATTGTTGCGCGACGCTGAGGCCATGATCCCGTTCCCAATCAATTGCGGTGGTTATGGGTCCTGGCTTTCGCCAGGACGACGAAGTGGAGAATGCCGCGTGCTTGATCGCTACTTCTCCAAATTCGCATGTGGCCGGCCGAAGTCGGGTGCGGCGGAGTCCTGGCCGGTCTCGACGATGCCGCGGCGGATGGCGCGGGTGCGGGTGAAGTGGTCGAACAGCGCTTCGCCGTCGCCGCGCCGGATCGCGCGGGTCAGCTTCGACAGATCCTCGTTGAAGGTGCCGAGCATCTCGAGCACGGCGTCCTTGTTGGCGAGGAATACGTCGCGCCACATCGTCGGGTCCGAGGCCGCGATGCGGGTGAAGTCGCGGAAGCCGCCGGCGGAGAATTTGATGACCTCGGATTCCGTCACCTGCGCCAGTTCGTCGGCGGTGCCGACGATGGTGTAGGCGATCAGATGCGGCAGATGGCTGGTGATCGCGAGCACGAGGTCATGATGATCGGGCGTCATGATCTCGACCTTGGCGCCGAGCGCGGCCCAGAACGTGCGCAATCGGTCGGTCGCCGCGGGATCGGTGCCTTCGGGCGGGGTGAGGATGCACCAGCGGTTGATAAACAGTTCGGCGAAGCCGGAATCCGGCCCCGAATGCTCGGTCCCGGCCACCGGATGCGCGGGGACGAAGTGGACGCCGTCAGGCAGATGCGGCGCCATGTCCTTGACGACGGCGCCCTTCACCGAGCCGACGTCGGAGATGATGGCGCCGGGCTTCAGATGCGGCGCGATCTCGGCGGCGACCGGGCCGCAGGCGCCGACCGGGATGCAGAGGATGACGAGGTCGGCATCCTTCACCGCCTCGATGTTGGTCTCGACGACGCGATCGACGATTCCGAGCTCGGCGACGCGCGCACGCGTCTTCTCCGAGCGCGCGGTGGTCACGATCTCGCCGACCAGCCCCTGCGCGCGCGCGCCGCGCGCGATCGAGCCGCCGATCAGACCGAAGCCGATCAGCGCGATGTGTTTGAAGAGCGGAGCCGTGGTCACGATGTCACTTTCCGGCCAGGAAGTCGCGCAGCCCCTCGACCACGAGGCGGTTGGCCTCCTCGGTGCCAATGGTCATGCGCAGCGCATGCGGCAGCTTGTAATTGTTGAGTGCGCGCAGCACGAGGCCGCGCCGCGTGAGATAGGTGTCGGCTTCCGCCGCGGTGTTGCCCTTGTCGGTCGGGAAGTGAATGAGCACGAAATTGGCGACGCTCGGCGTCACCTTCAGCCCGAGCTTGCCGATCTCCTCGGTCAGCCAGTTGCGCCATTGTTCGGTGTGGGTCCGCGACATCTGCACATGCGCGGAGTCCTCGATCGCCGCCACCGCCGCCAGCATCGCCGGCGTCGTGACGTTGAACGGACCGCGGATGCGGTTGCAGGCATCGACGATATGCGCCGGGCCGAACATCCAGCCGATCCGCAGCGCGGCAAGGCCGTGGATCTTCGAGAAGGTGTGCGTCACCACCGTGTTGTCGGTGGTCGCGACCAGCTCGATGCCGAGCTCGTAGTCGTTGCGCGAGACATAGTCGGCATAGGCGGCATCGAGCACCAGCAGCACATGCGAGGGCAGCGCGGCGCGCAGCCGCTTGACCTCGTCGAACGGGATATAGGTGCCGGTCGGATTGTTCGGGTTGGCGAGCCACACCAGCTTGGTCTTCGGCGTCACCACCTTGAGGATGGCGTCGACATCGGCGGTGAAGTTGGTCTCGGCCGCGATCACATTCTTGGCGCCGTTCGCCATGGTGGCGATCGGGTAGACCAGGAATCCGTGGGTGGTGGAGATCGCCTCGTCACCGGGCGCGAGATAGGTGTGCGCCAAGAGATTGAGGATCTCGTCGGAGCCGGCGCCGCAGATGATGCGGTCGGGATCGAGGCCGTAGGCGCGGCCGATCGCCTCGCGCAGCACGCGCGAGGTCCCCTCCGGATAGTCCTCGAGATGGTCAGCCGCCGCCTTGTAGGCCGCGATCGCCTTCGGAGACGGACCGAACGGCGTCTCGTTGGCAGACAGCTTGAACACCTTGCGGCCCGGTTCCGGCACCGGGCTCTTGCCGGGCGTGTAGGGCGCAATATCGAGGATGCCGGGGTTCGGCACGGGGCGGGACATCATCAACTCCGAACAGAGCGTTTTCGAGCGAAGTGGATACCGGTTCGCGTGAAGAAAACGCGTCAAAACAAAAGCCTGGACAGACGGCTGGCTCTTACCTCAGGTCCTGGCCGATCCGTTAGGGGGCACCGTATAGCGCGTTGCGTGGCTGCCGACGAGGGCCGACGAGCGGACCGAGGCACCGGCCTTGATCAGGGCGAGCTTGATGGCCTCGAAATCGTGTCCGGTGACCGAGACCAGGAGCGCCGCGCCGTCGAAGGCGGTGTCGGGGACCGCGACGATCTCGGCGAGCGGCGCCAGCGCCCGGGCGACATCGGCGTTCCAGCCGGAGACGCGCACGCTCCAGGTCTGCACTTCGGTGACCATTGCGTCGTCGGCGACCCGCGAGATCACGAACACCGGCAGCGCGGCGGGATGGTCGGCGCGCTCGAGGAACGGCAGCCGTGCGATGATCTTGGGCGCGCCATCGGCCTCGAGCGCATTCCACCACGGCGTGCGGCTCGCGATCGCGGAGACCAGCGCGAGGTCGCCCTTCGACTTCGCCACCGCCTCGACCGCGGCCTGCGCGCTGAAATGCGACACGTAGGGCACCACGAAGCCGAAGTGAAACCGCGCGGAGTCGCGCATGGCCGACTCGCCGACGGAAACATCGGCATGCACGGCGAACGGTGCCTGCACGTAAGTGAAGGTCGAGATAATGACGCGCCAGATGCTCTCGATGGTGTCGAGCGGCAGGATGCCGCGATGACGCCGCACCAGCTCGCGCATCATGCTGGCCTCGCGCGCCGGGCGGAATGCCGAGCCGACTTCCTGGGTCTTCTTGACCTGGATCAGGCGGTCGATGATGTCGCCGCGCGCCATCAACAGGCGGTGAACCTGCTCGTCGATCGCATCGATCTCCTTGCGCAGATCCTGCAGCGAGGGCGGCGACGGGGGTGGGTTGGACATGCTCTCAAACCTTGTCGTCGGGGCGGCCCGTTGCCGCGTCGGACAGGGTCCCTGATTAGGAAAGACGGGCAGCGAAAGCAAAGAGAAACGTCGCAGGCGTGCCTTGCGCATTCGGTTAACCAATCGGCCGTGGACAGGGCTGTCTTGACGGCGGGGGGCGTGGGGACTACGTTCCCTGCGTCCCGTGGTCATTTGAGCCGGCCGGCTTGCAGCCACGTTAAACAACTCGCTAAACAGGCCGGGGACCTTATCAGCTCCCGGCCGAACCTTTGTTCAGGCCGGGTTTTTTATTGGCCTGAGGTCCGTCGAGCCCTCCCGCGCGGAGGTAGGGTCGCCTAGATGAGCAACGTGCGTCCGATACCGAGCCCACAAACCCCGAGCGATGATCGCGCCCATGAGGCCGACCATCCGTCGTCACTGGTGGCGAAGTTCGGGATGGACCAGCCGCTCAAGCTCGATTGCGGCGTCGATCTCGCACCGTTCCAGATCGCCTACCAGACCTATGGCGAGCTCAATGCCGACCGCTCCAACGCGATCCTGGTTTGCCACGCGCTGACCGGCGATCAGCATGTCAACAACATCCATCCCGTCACCGGCAAACCCGGCTGGTGGGAGACCATGGTCGGCGTCGGCCGGCCGATCGATCCCGACAAATACTTCATCATCTGCTCCAATGTGATCGGCGGCTGCATGGGCTCGACCGGCCCTGCGTCGTCGAACCCCGCGACCGGCAAGGTGTGGGGACTCGATTTCCCGATCATCACCATCCCCGACATGGTGCGCGCGCAGGCGATGCTGATCGATCGCCTCGGCATCAATACGCTGTTCTGCGTGGTCGGCGGTTCGATGGGCGGCATGCAGGTGCTGCAATGGACCGCGGCCTATCCGGAGCGCGTGTTCTCGACGCTCGCGATCGCCTGCTCGACGCGCCACTCGGCGCAGAACATCGCGTTCCACGAGCTCGGCCGCCAGGCCGTGATGGCCGATCCGGACTGGCGCGGCGGCCGCTATGTCGACGAGGACACCCATCCGCATCGCGGATTGGCGGTGGCGCGGATGGCCGCGCACATCACCTATCTCTCGGACGCCGCGCTGCATCGCAAGTTCGGGCGCCGCATGCAGGATCGCGAGCTGCCGACCTTCTCGTTCGATGCGGACTTCCAGGTCGAGAGCTATCTGCGCTACCAGGGTTCATCCTTTGTCGAGCGGTTCGATGCCAACTCCTATCTCTATCTGACCCGCGCGATGGACTATTTCGACATCGCCGCCGACCACAACGGCGTGCTGGCGAAGGCGTTCACCGGCATCCAGACGCGGTTCTGCGTGGTGTCGTTCACCAGCGACTGGCTGTTTCCGACCTCGGAATCGCGCGCGCTGGTGCATGCGCTGAACGCGTCGAGCGCGCGGGTGTCGTTCGCCGAGATCGAGACCGACAAGGGGCACGACGCCTTCCTGCTCGACGTGCCCGAATTCCTCGAGATCTCCCGTGCATTCCTGCTGGCCGCAGGCAAGGCGCGCGGACTGAAGGACGGCGGCCAGTCGTGAGCATGCAGCAGACATTGCCCTTGCCGGGCATCGCGCCGGAGCGGACCGGCGGCTATCGCACCGATCATCTGCTGGTCGCCGACATGGTGCGGCCGGGCTCGCGCGTGCTCGATGTCGGCTGCGGCGATGGCGAATTGCTGCAGCTCCTGGAGAGCCGCGGCATCGACGGCCGCGGCATCGAGCTGTCGCGCGAGGGCGTCAATGGCTGCGTCGCCAAGGGGCTCGCCGTGGTGCAGGGCGATGCCGACACCGATCTCGTCAATTATCCGGATGATGCGTTCGACTACGTGATCCTGTCGCAGACCTTGCAGGCGACGCGGCAGCCCAAGGTAGTGCTGGAAAATCTGCTGCGCATCGGCCAGCGCGCCATCGTCTCGTTCCCGAATTTCGGGTTCTGGAGGATGCGGCTGCAGCTCCTGATCGGGGGCCACATGCCGCGCACCGAGAATTTGCCGGCGAGCTGGTACGACACCTCGAACATCCACTTCTGCACCATCAAGGATTTCGTGCAGCTGTGCGAGGAGATCAACGTCAAGATGGAGCGCGCGGTGGCGCTCGATCTCTACGGCCGTCCGGTGCCGCTCAACCTGCCGTGGTGGGTGTGGAACATGTTCGGCGAGCAGGGCGTGTTCCTGCTCAGCCGGGGTGGGGGCAAGTAATCGGTGGGTGGCGCGTCAAACCGGCGCCGCCACCAGCGACCTCGGATCGCGCACCGGCCAGCGGCCGGCCTCGACCAGCGCGATGAAGCGCTCGACCATCTCGTTGAACAGCGCCGGCTCCTCGAGGTTGAGCACGTGACCCGACTTCGGGAAGAAGGAAAGCCCGGCGGCCGGCAGATGCTGTTTCAGGAACATGCTGGGCGCGATGCAATTGTCGTCCTCGTCGCCGCACAGGATCAGCGCCGGCGTCGCGGCGCGCCTGATGGCGTCGGTCATGGTGTAGATCGAGGGCCTGCCGCCCTGGAAGCTGCGCATCGTGTTGGCGGAGCCTCTGGCGTCGTGGCGGGCGAGCGCGGCGTAGAAGTCGGCGTGGCCGCGCGGGTCCTTGACCAGAAACGGGATCCGGCTCGGCGCCTCGCGCGTCACCTTGGCGACCTCGACGGAGCCGATGCTCTCGTATTGCTCGGCATTGGCGCGGCACTGCGCGCGGAAGGCATCGAGATGCTCGAGGCTGGAGCCGGAGCCGACCGCGGCCAGCGTCATCGACAGCGCGCGCTCCGGCGCGTTGAGCGCGACCTGCAGCGACGAATAGGAGCCCATCGAGAGCCCGACGAAATGCGCCTTGGCGATGCCGAGATGGTCGAGCACGGCGAGCGCGTCGGTATAGAAGTGCTGGTAGGTGTAGACGTCGGAGCTCGGTGGCACGTCCGACGGCGTATAACCGCGCGCCGAATAGGCGATGCAGCGGTGGCCGCGCGCGAAATAGCGCATCTGCGGCTCCCAATTGGTGTGATCCGCGGCGAACTCGTGCAGAAAGATGATCGGGGTTCCGCTGCCGGCCTCTTCGAAATGAAGGCGGACATGATCTTTCGTCGTGGCGTAGGGCATTGAAATTCTCCTCTCGTTGGCCGCCTCCAGATTTGCAGTTAATTTTCAAGGCCGCAATGCGGCAGTTCCGGTTCTTTTCTCGTCATCGAATCATCGCGGAATGACCCAGAAATTATTCCCGCAGTGCCGCATGAAATCTTCCTCGCGCCATCCCGATTTTCAAAACCACCGCCGTGTTCCCCCGGGAACGCGACGGGGAGTTGGGGGGCGTTACAGAGGATCTAGTGAAGTATGGTTCAGTTGCTTGCGTGTCGCCGGTCGCTTCGTGTTTTGGCGCTGGCTCTGTGTTCGCTCACTCTCGCCGTGATCTCCGCCGCTCCGGCATCCGCCCGTCCACATCATCCACGTCACGCGCATTCGGCCCATCCCGGCCATCACGCGCGTCACTATGCCCGTCATCACTATCGGCACGCAGCGCGGCTGTCGCGCGCCGAGCGCCGCGCACTCGCGCAGCCGGGCGGGATCGTCGAAACCAACGCGGCGCCGTTGCCCGGCAGCGCTGACGTCGTGCCCAACACCGGCGGCGTGATTGCGGCAAGCGGCTTCGGCTCGTCCGGCATCGTCGCCGAGGCGCGCCGCTATCTCGGCGGCAATCCGACCGGCCGCTCCAGCCTGTGGTGCGCCCGCTTCATGAACATGGTGCTGCAGCACACCGGCCATCGCGGCACCGGCTCCGACATGGCGAGTTCGTTCGCCAAATACGGCACGCGCGTTTCCGGACCGCAGGTCGGCGCCATAGCCGTGATGAGCCGCCGCGGCGGCGGCCATGTCGGCATCATCACCGGCGTCGATGCCAAGGGCAATCCGATCATGATCTCGGGCAACAGCGGCCACCGTGTCCGCGAGACGCGGGTCTCGCGCGGCCGCATCTACGCCTATGTGATGCCGACCAACTGATCGCTCGAAAGCGGGGCAGGGCGCGCACGCGCCTCGCCCCGGCCTACGACGCTACAGGTCCCTGAGCGGCAATCGTGTCGCCGATGGCGGCACCGCCATCGCTGATGATCTCGGCGTAGATACCGCATTCATTATTGCCGAAGCGCTGCATCAGCGTGTTCGGCACCGAGAGGTCGCGCGCGCCGGTATCGGGATCGACATTGACAGCGGCGCAGCGGGTGATGCGCTTCACCACCCTGGCCCGGGCGCTGCCGATCGCAATGGTCTGGTCGAGCAGGCTGGCTTCATGCCAGGCCGGCCAGCCCTCGACATAGAGGTTGGCGCGGAAGCGCAGCGGATGCACCGGCGCCTGCACCATCTCCTCGATCGCCCGCAGGCTGGCCAGATTGATGATCGAGACCACCTTGCGCGGCACGTCGGAGAAACTATGCCCGGGGCTGACCAGCACCTTGGGCGGGCCCTTGATCTGGCCGGTATGACGATCGGCGAAATAGCGCTCGATCGCCGCGCGGCCTTCCGCGGTCTCAAGGTCGCCCTGGGCCACCATCGCACCATCCCGGCGCAGCGTCAGCACGTGGCTGTCATCGTCGAAATGGGCGCGCAGCGGCGCCAGCCACTCGTCCCGCTGCAGCATCAGGAAATGCGGCTTCGGCAGCCATTTCGGCACCGAGGGATCGAAGCCGCTCGGGCCGTTCTCGATCGCATAGCGGCGATCGGAGCGAATCGTCTCGCCGATCTTGAGCTCTGCGTGCGGCAGCGGCTCGGGCGTGAGACCCTTGACCGGGTAGCGGTAGATGCCGGTGATCCGGGCGGAGGAAGCGTGCGTGTTGTCCATTCGCCCGCTCTAGCCTGTTTGGTGGGCGAGGAGAACTGCCGCCCGCGGGAAGGTACTAGTCGGCGCGCGCCGCTCCAGGAGCGTCCAGCAGGCGCTGCATGAACACGAGATCGAGCCAGCGGCCGAACTTGCGTCCGACCTCCGGCATCCGGGCGACCTCGACAAAGCCGGCCTGCGCGTGCAGCCGCAGCGAGGCGGGATTGCCGCCGTCGATACCGGCGATCATGACGTGCTTGCCGAGCGCGGTGGCCACGGCGATCAGTTCGTCGACGATGATCCGGCCGAGGCCGCGGCCGCGATGATCGGCATGGACATAGACGCTGTGCTCGACGCTGTAGCGGTAGCCCGGGAAGGCCCGGAAGTCGCCGAATGTGCCGTAGCCGAGCACCGTCGCCCCCTCGACGGCCACCAGCACGGGATAGCCCAGAGCCTGCCGCGCCGTCATCCAAGCCAGCCGCTCGGCGTCGGAATCCTGCTTCTCCGTCCAGATCGCATTCGAGTTGGCGACCGCCTCGTTGAAGATCGCGGTAATGGCCGGGATGTCCTGCTCGGTGGCGGGGCGGATTATCATCACTGGTTCCTTGACGGGCCTCTTGAACGGACCGCCATCGTCTACTATATAAGACGACATGTCAATTATAGAGGACAAGGCCGATGAGGCTCTCGGACGGCGGGTTCGCGCCGAACGGGAGGGCCGCGGCTGGTCGCTGGCGGAACTCGCCGGGCGGGCCGGCGTGTCCAAGGCCATGCTGAGCAAGATCGAGCGGGCGGAGGCAAGCCCGACGGCGGCGACGCTGTCGCGGATCGCCACGGCCTATGGCCTGACCATGGCCGCGCTGTTCGAGGTTGCCTCACACAATTCCCGCCTGCAGCGGGCCAAGGATCAGCCGGTCTGGCGCGATCCGAAGGCGGCCTATCTGCGGCGGCAGGTGTTCCTGCATCCGGCCAATCCGCTGGAGCTGGTGGAGATCGAACTGCCTGCGGGGCAGGAAGCCGGCTTCCCCGCCAGCGCCTATCACCTGGTCCGCCAGGTTGTCTGGATGATCAGTGGCCGCCTCACCTTGATGGAAGGGGCGGAGCGCCATGAGCTCGCTGCGGGTGACCGCGTCGAGCTTGGTCCGCCATCGGACATCGTCTTCCGTAACGAAACGGCTCAGCCCTGCCGCTACCTTGTCGCCATCGTGCGGCGCTGAGCTTCATCGGGTGAAATCGCAGACTGTGGCTCTTCCGTTTTGGAACCAAGTGCCCACATCTGCGGCAAGCCTGAACAATGATGGCGACGACCAGAGGCTGGTTGAGGAACGTCAACGCGGCCCGCGGAAACCCAATGAAGATGCCGTTGTCATGCCTGAATGGGTGACGGTGGCAGGCCGAGGGAAAACGAATGAACATCGAGAAGTACACCGAGCGCGCGCGCGGATTCATCCAGTCTGCCCAGTCGCTCGCAACGCGCGACGGTCACCAGCAGTTCTCACCGTTGCATCTGTTGAAGGTGCTGCTGGACGACAATGAGGGACTCGCCGGCGGTCTGATCGACCGTGCGGGCGGCAATTCCAGAGCAATCCTGAAAGCGACCGAAGAGGCGCTGAACAAGTTGCCGAAGGTCTCGGGCAATGGCGCCGGGCAGGTCTACCTGTCGCCGGAGCTGGCGCGTGCCTTCGATGCGGCGGAAAAGGCCGCCGACAAGGCCGGCGACAGTTTTGTCACCGTCGAGCGGCTGCTGCTCGGGCTCACGCTCGAGAAGGGCAGCGAGGCGGCCTCCATCCTGAGCAAGGGCGGCGTCACGGCGCAGAACCTGAACGCGGCGATCGAAGCGCTGCGCAAGGGCCGCACCGCTGATAGCGCGACCGCCGAGAACGCTTACGACGCGCTGAAGAAATATGCCCGCGACCTGACCCAGGCGGCGCGCGACGGCAAGCTCGACCCGGTGATCGGCCGCGACGAGGAGATCCGTCGTACCATCCAGGTGCTGTCGCGGCGGACCAAGAACAATCCCGTCCTGATCGGTGAGCCCGGCGTCGGCAAGACCGCGATCGTCGAGGGCCTGGCGCTGCGCATCCTCAACGGCGACGTGCCGGAGAGCCTGAAGGACAAGAAGCTGCTGTCGCTCGACATGGGCGCCCTGATCGCCGGCGCGAAATATCGCGGCGAGTTCGAGGAGCGGCTGAAGTCGGTCCTGCAGGAGGTCTCGACCGCCGAGGGCGGCATCATCCTGTTCATCGACGAGATGCACACGCTCATCGGCGCCGGCAAGACCGACGGCGCGATGGACGCGTCCAACCTGTTGAAGCCTGCGCTCGCGCGCGGCGAGCTGCACTGTATCGGTGCGACCACGCTCGACGAGTACCGCAAGCATGTCGAGAAGGATGCGGCGCTGGCCCGCCGGTTCCAGCCGATCTATGTCAGCGAACCGACGGTCGAGGACACCATCTCGATCCTGCGCGGCCTCAAGGACAAGTACGAGCAGCATCACGGCGTGCGCATCACCGACTCCGCGTTGGTGGCCGCGACCACGCTGTCGAACCGCTACATCACCGACCGCTTCCTGCCGGACAAGGCCATCGACCTGATGGACGAGGCGGCGGCGCGGCTGAAGATGCAGGTTGATTCGAAGCCGGAAGAGCTCGATTCGCTCGATCGCGACATCATTCGGCTGAAGATCGAGCAGGAGGCGCTGAAGAAGGAGAACGATGCCGGCTCCAAGAGCCGCTTGCAGACCCTGGAGAAGGAGCTCGCCGGGTTGGAGGAGCGATCGACGGCGCTGACGGCGCGCTGGAGCGCGGAGAAGAACAAGCTCTCCAATGCCCAGAAGCTGAAGAGCGAACTCGATGCGCTCCGCGTCGAGCTTGCCAATGCACAGCGTCGCGGCGAATTCCAGAAGGCCGGCGAACTGGCCTATGGCCGGATTCCCGAGCTGGAAAAGAAGCTCGCCGATATCGAGGCGCAAGAAAATAGCAAGCCGAACGGCGGCGAGATGATGGAGGAGGCGGTCACCGCCAACCACATCGCGCAGGTCGTCTCGCGCTGGACCGGCGTGCCGGTCGACAAGATGCTGGAGGGCGAAAAGGACAAGCTCCTGAAAATGGAGGACAGCCTCGCCAAGCGCGTCGTCGGCCAGGCCGAAGCCGTGCGTGCGGTGGCAACCGCCGTGCGCCGTGCCCGCGCGGGCCTGCAGGATCCGAACCGGCCGACGGGCTCGTTCATGTTCTTAGGCCCCACCGGCGTCGGCAAGACCGAGCTGACCAAGGCGCTCGCCGCTGACCTGTTCAACGACGAGACCGCGATGGTCCGCCTCGACATGTCCGAATTCATGGAGAAGCACTCGGTCTCGCGGCTGATCGGCGCGCCTCCCGGCTATGTCGGCTACGACGAGGGCGGGGCACTGACCGAAGCCGTGCGGCGCCGGCCCTACCAGGTCGTGCTGTTCGACGAGATCGAGAAGGCGCATCCCGACGTCTTCAACGTGCTCTTGCAGGTGCTCGACGACGGCCGCCTGACCGATGGTCAGGGCCGCACTGTCGACTTCCGCAACACGCTGATCATCATGACCTCGAATCTCGGTTCGGAGTTCCTGGTGAATCAGCCGGAGGGCGAGGACACCGCGGCGGTCCGCGATCAGGTGATGGGCGTCGTGCGGGCGCATTTCAGGCCGGAATTCCTGAACCGCATCGACGAGATCATCCTGTTCCACCGCCTGCAGAAGAGCGAGATGGGCCGTATCGTCGAGATCCAGTTCGCGCGGCTGACCAAGCTGCTCGAGGATCGCAAGATCGAGCTCACGCTGGACGCCAAGGCGCGGGACTGGCTCGCCGAGAAGGGCTGGGATCCGGCTTACGGCGCCCGCCCGCTGAAGCGGGTGATCCAGCGCAGCGTGCAGGATCCGCTGGCCGAGATGATCCTCGCCGGCGAGGTCAAGGACGGCGATCATGTCGTGATCTCGGAGAAGGGCAATGTGCTGACCTTCAACGGTCAGGTGCCCAAAACCGCCGAGATCGTGCAGTTCGAGGCCCCGGTCTCGAAGCGCAAGCTGAACTGAGCGTTTCGATAGCGAAACTGGATGCGGCCTGGCGACAGGCCGCATCCGCGACAATCGACGGGCCGCCCGCGACGGAGTTCCTGTCTGGCGGCCCGTTTTGTTGGCCCGATTTAATGAAACCGCCTGCGGACAGCGTTCGTTTTCATCCTGAATGATCGGCTGGCGTGGCAACATCCCGCGCAGCTCCAAAGGGAAGTATTCGGCCCGAATCGCATGGCTGATTCGCGCGCCACGTTGCATCATCCTGCAAAGCCACACCGCCGGTCGCCCTCAGCAGAAGGCGAATTGCATGAGCAGACACCTCATTGCCCATAACCGGCCCGTTTATGACGATCTTCATCCGCGCGTTTACGGCACAGCCGCAGGCCTGGTCGGATGGTTCGTGCTGTCGGCCTGGATTCTGTTCGACCGCCAGAGCGAGGTGGAACTGTCGCTGATGTTCGTGACGGTGTTGCTGTTTGTCGCGGTGCTCCTGCCGTGGCTGCTGTCGCAGATCTGGCGGAGATACGACCATCGGCACGATCCGCATGCGCGGCCGATTCCGTTTGGCGAATGGCGGAGGGGCGAATTCGCGGTCTGGGGCAGCACGATCAACAGCTCCCATGCGACGATCGACATGCTGCTGCCGCTCGCGGCCGTCGCGTTCGGGTTGACCGCAATCGGGATCGTTTTCCTGATCTGCGCGAGCCTCGCGCCGTAAGCTTTCATTCCGGCGGGGCGATGGGCGGCGAGGGTTCGTCGTCCTCGGCAGATTCGAGCTCTGTGAGGATGTCGACCAGCTCGCGGGCACGGCCCGTGGCCAGCGGCCTGCCGTCATTCATCAGCGGCTCGTCATTGGCGAGCCACGCCTGCGCTTCGGCAAGCTCGGCGATCGTTGCCCCGGATGCGATGATTCGCGCAATCGTGACGTCGTCGGCGTGGCTGACGGCTTTCAGCACGTCGTCGCGGGTGAGTTGGGTCATGGTTGCATATCCTCATTGGGCAAATGCCCTTACCCGCCGGCCATCCCGGCCAGCGGGTAAGGACCGGCCAGCGGGTAAGGAATCGATGAGCTCGAAGCGTCAGCTGTGAGTGGTGAGCCGGGGCGGATGCTGGGACATGATCCAGAGCTCGATCGCCGCAAGGACCGCGACTGCGATGCCGATGACCACGTGCACGGTCATCGCGGTGGTGACTCCCTGGAAACCAAGGACCCACGGCGAGACCAGCGCCCAAAGTCCGACGATGAGGTTCAGCCACTCCTCCCAGACCGCGAAGGCTGCGAGCGCGGCGATCGCAAGGACCGCCATCGCAATGCCAACGATGTGGGCGTTGGCGGAAACCGTTCCGCCGTCGAACGTGAACAGCCACGGCGACAGGAAAAGAATCGCGCCGAGGATCAGGTTTGCGACGTCACACAGTTTTGCGTTTGTCCAGTTCTCCATGACTCCCTCCATTGGAGGTTTTACCTTCGAATCAACTGGATGACCGCCATTCGAGTTCCCGTCTTGTTCCGCGAAATTGGTGGATTCCGGGGGATTTTGGCGGAAATCGCCGCCGCCGCCGATGTGCGGCGGCGCCTGTTTGGACGCCGCAATCAGCTTCCGAAGGGAGCGCAGCGGCGTCGTCAGACGGCCCGTGTGGCCTGGAGAATAATCAGCGATTGGTGATGGAGCGCGTCTGCGAGGTCGAGCTCGTGGCGTCCGAGACGATTCGCGAGCTGCCGCGGCTGGACATCTGGGCCTCGATCCGGTCGCGCTCCTTCTCGAAGTTCGCCAGCATGGGGCCTTCGAGCGAACGGCCGCGCGGCAGCTTCACGCGCATCGGGTCGACGAATCGGCCGTTGACCAGGATCTCGTAGTGGACGTGCGGGCCGGTCGACTGGCCGGTCGAGCCGACGAAGCCGATTACCTGGCCCTGCCGCACCTTCTTGCCGATCTCCATGCCCTTGGCGAAGGCCGACATGTGGCCGTAGGCCGTCTCATAGCCATTGGCATGCTTCATGCGGATATATTTGCCGTAACCGCCCTCGTATCCGACCTTCTCGAGCACGCCGTTGCCGGAAGCGAAGATCGGCGTGCCGTAAGCGGTGGCCCAGTCGACGCCGGTGTGCATCTTCACATAGCCGAGGATCGGGTGGCGGCGGCCACCGAAGCCCGAACGCATGATCGCGTTGTTGACCGGCTTGCGCACCAGGAACTTCTTCGCGCTCTTGCCGGTCTCGTCATAGTAGTCGACGAGGCCGTCGTCCGAACTCTGGAATCGGTAGTATTTCTTGGTTTCGCCGCCCACGGTCAGCGCGGCGTAGAGCACTTCGGTCTTTTCGGTGCTGGTGACGCCCTCGTCCTCGCCGGCAAAGAACACGTCGAACGAGTCGCCGGGCTGGACCTTGCGCTGGAAATCGACGTCGTAGGAGTAGATCTTGACCATGTCTTCGATGACGGTCGGCGGCACCTTGTTGCGCAGCGCGGTCTCGTAAATGCTCTGATAGAGCCGCACGCCGCTGCCATCATCCTCGTCATCGTCGCTGGAATTGTCGGCGGTCTCGGTGACCGTGTTCATGCTCTGCACGTCGACGGCAACGTATTTTCCGAGATCGGACAGCGCAGCGACGGCCTCGATGACCGATTCGTTGGCGACGATCACGCGATAGGGCTGCAGCCTGACATTCGGTCCGGGAGCGGCCGGCGCCATCAGGATTCGTACCTTCTGGCCTTCCTTCAGGCCGCCCTCGCGGCCGCGCGGACCGAGCGTTGCGGCGATCGCCTTCGCCTCGTCGGGCGTTGCGCCCTGATCGCGCAGGATCGAGGTGATGCTGTCGCCCTTCCTGACGACGTGAACCCGTTCGCCGACCGGATTGCCGCCGGTGACCTGCTCCTTGGTCTTCGGCAGCAGGGTGACGTTTTCCGGCACCACGCGGGTCTCGAAGCCGGCATAGGGATCGGAGGTGTTGCCCTCGGCGGCGTAGGCCATCCTCATGTCGGGGCCGGCGCCGCTTGCGTCAGCCGTGGCATTGGCGAGTGAAGCGTAGCGCACTGAATTGCCGGAGCCGCGCCAGTTGGCGGCGTCGCGGACCCGCATCAGCACGTCGTCGAGCGCGACGACGGCGGCGAGTTTGGCCTTCGGAAGCACGGAGCCGAGATCCTTGGTGACGAAGGAGACCTCGGCGTCGGGCTCGGCCGCGGCATTCGGATCCTCGGCCGCCGCCGGCGTGTCGGAGCCGACATCGGTCAAGAGACGCTGCGCGTTGAACGCGGGGATTTTTGCCGACAGATCGCTCGTGGTCATCGAGAGATTGCCGGAAATTCGGATGAAGGGCCGCACCCGCATCACGTCGCGATTGCCGACGCGGGTCACGGTCGACACGCGCACCAGGCTGCGGGAGGCGGAGGATTCGCTGGGCGGCGGCAGGCGGTCGCCCTTGTGCAGGCTGACGACGCGATCGTTGCCGGTGAACGCGCCGCGCAGCGCGCCTTCGACGCGCTCCGGCACCTTGGCGAAGGTCATCTCGCCATCGAGCGACGCAAAAACGGCGCCGCCGATCAGGGCCGCGCCACATAGTCCAGTCAGAATGGTGCCGCTAAACCATTGAACGGAGACGCGGCGGCGGTCGATCACCGCGGCCTCGGTGCCGTCGACTGAAAGCGGCGGTTCGTGACCGAGATCGATCATCCCGGTCTCGCGCCCAATGCCGCTTCCGCGTGACGCCCGTTGGCTCAACCCGATATCCCCCCAAATTCCGGCAACTGCGATCGTCCTCAGCTCATCCTCGTCCCCACCTTGATCCCCGGAAGAGGAATCTCGGCAGTGTGGCGAGCCACACGCATCGAATTCGAGAAGCCGATGGCCATTAGCTAGCCGCGATCTCGAACGTCAATGGTGTGCAGATCTCTCGATGTTGCTCGGCCGCGCGAAGGGAAGAGGCGACGTATTCTTGGAGAAAATCGCCTGGTCCCCCAGAAAAACCGCCCCAGCCCCCACAGGTTACGAGCGGTTCAATGCATTCGTTATAGCCAGAACGTCGCAGGATTGTGGCTCAAGTGCGGCATTTGAGGTGGAAAAGCTTCCCTGAAAGCAGGTCGATACCCGCCGCCCGGCCCCGCGGCGGCTGGAACCCGTTTTGGAGGGCCTCACGGGCTCCCCGGCGACAAACTTTTTTTAAAGTTTTTTGCCGCGAGGGCTGGGTGGCGAATTTTTACCTCCGACCTAAGTCACGGAAAGCACGACAATTTCTTCGCACTGCACAAGCGATTTGGGCGTGCGACGATTTGTTGACAATGGGCGTTGACAATCCCGAGGGGTGGGGACTATAAACCAACCACTGAGCGCGGCGCCGCCGGGTCACTGACCAAGGCGAGCGAACGCGCCTCTGATGCTCCTCACTTAGATGAGTGACACAACAGCCGACATAAATCGGTTGAGGTTCACTGTCGGTCGGTGAAGGGTAGAACCACCCTCTAAGGGTGTGGGGTCATCGGATCCCGGGCTGTTTGACAAGTGAAGATGAAGAAAGAGAAACGTGGACGGCGGAGTCCTTGCGTCTCTCGGGATACTTGAAAGCTTCGGCTTTTGACTTCTGAGAGTGGACGAAAGACTTCGGCGGTACACGTTTTAAAGGTTACACCATCGCTGCCAACGATGTGAATCGCGGGCGGCTCGTTGACTTCGGTCGATGAAGAATGGTGGGACCTCGTCAAACGTTGTGATCAGCCGGTTCAAGGTTTCAAGTCCAACTTGAGAGTTTGATCCTGGCTCAGAGCGAACGCTGGCGGCAGGCTTAACACATGCAAGTCGAGCGGGCATAGCAATATGTCAGCGGCAGACGGGTGAGTAACGCGTGGGAACGTACCTTTTGGTTCGGAACAACTGAGGGAAACTTCAGCTAATACCGGATAAGCCCTTACGGGGAAAGATTTATCGCCGAAAGATCGGCCCGCGTCTGATTAGCTAGTTGGTGAGGTAATGGCTCACCAAGGCGACGATCAGTAGCTGGTCTGAGAGGATGATCAGCCACATTGGGACTGAGACACGGCCCAAACTCCTACGGGAGGCAGCAGTGGGGAATATTGGACAATGGGCGCAAGCCTGATCCAGCCATGCCGCGTGAGTGATGAAGGCCCTAGGGTTGTAAAGCTCTTTTGTGCGGGAAGATAATGACGGTACCGCAAGAATAAGCCCCGGCTAACTTCGTGCCAGCAGCCGCGGTAATACGAAGGGGGCTAGCGTTGCTCGGAATCACTGGGCGTAAAGGGTGCGTAGGCGGGTCTTTAAGTCAGGGGTGAAATCCTGGAGCTCAACTCCAGAACTGCCTTTGATACTGAAGATCTTGAGTTCGGGAGAGGTGAGTGGAACTGCGAGTGTAGAGGTGAAATTCGTAGATATTCGCAAGAACACCAGTGGCGAAGGCGGCTCACTGGCCCGATACTGACGCTGAGGCACGAAAGCGTGGGGAGCAAACAGGATTAGATACCCTGGTAGTCCACGCCGTAAACGATGAATGCCAGCCGTTAGTGGGTTTACTCACTAGTGGCGCAGCTAACGCTTTAAGCATTCCGCCTGGGGAGTACGGTCGCAAGATTAAAACTCAAAGGAATTGACGGGGGCCCGCACAAGCGGTGGAGCATGTGGTTTAATTCGACGCAACGCGCAGAACCTTACCAGCCCTTGACATCCCGGTCGCGGACTCCAGAGACGGAGTTCTTCAGTTCGGCTGGACCGGAGACAGGTGCTGCATGGCTGTCGTCAGCTCGTGTCGTGAGATGTTGGGTTAAGTCCCGCAACGAGCGCAACCCCCGTCCTTAGTTGCTACCATTTAGTTGAGCACTCTAAGGAGACTGCCGGTGATAAGCCGCGAGGAAGGTGGGGATGACGTCAAGTCCTCATGGCCCTTACGGGCTGGGCTACACACGTGCTACAATGGCGGTGACAATGGGATGCTAAGGGGCGACCCTTCGCAAATCTCAAAAAGCCGTCTCAGTTCGGATTGGGCTCTGCAACTCGAGCCCATGAAGTTGGAATCGCTAGTAATCGTGGATCAGCACGCCACGGTGAATACGTTCCCGGGCCTTGTACACACCGCCCGTCACACCATGGGAGTTGGTTTTACCTGAAGACGGTGCGCTAACCGAAAGGGGGCAGCCGGCCACGGTAGGGTCAGCGACTGGGGTGAAGTCGTAACAAGGTAGCCGTAGGGGAACCTGCGGCTGGATCACCTCCTTTCTAAGGATGATCCTTCAGCGAGCTCACGCTCACTATCGGATCGTTTTAGAAACATTCAGGGGCCAACAGTTTCAGGATTGTTGAGCTCCATTGG